>JAXHOA010000102.1:0-2438 GCA_034520035.1 Mycobacterium sp.
GAGGCCTACTGGCGCGCCATCGCGAGGTTGAATCGCTGCTCCGCGGTGATGAGGTGGTCATGGTTGTCCTCGCCGATATCGAGCTGCACCCAGTCGATCTGGCCGGTGAAACGATTCCCGGTCGGACCGTAATCCGGCGAGGCCGGTGATCCGGTGTCCGAGCCCACATCGCAGGCCTCGTCGGCCGAATATCCCATCGGGATGGTCCGCTCGACGCGACCAGTGCCGACCGCTGTCCCGTCGTAGTACAGCGTCACGTCACCACCCTTGGCCAAACCGCCGCCGTCGTAGGCGAACTCCATCCGCACCTGGTGTCTACCGGCCGGGATGGGCTCGTCGGCGGCCGTGATGTAGTGCTCGATCCCGAAGAAGTTGAAGCAGTACTTGATTCTGCCCTCGTGCGCATACAGCGACCACCCGCCGACGCTGCCGCCCTGGGTGATGATGACACCGTTGGCCCCGGACCCGGGCACCACGATATTCGCGGTCACCGAGTACGACTTGTTCTTCAGAGTCAGGACACACCATTCACTGACCCGCATCCGGTCGAAGAGCAACTGGGTGTTGCCGCGGATCAGCTGCGGGCGTCCCGCGATATCCGGGTTGATACGTTCGAAACCGCGGTCGTCGAGCGGGACCACGTTGTACTTGACCGCCTCGATGAGCCAGAGCCTTTGCAACTCGGCCAGTTTCTGCGGATTCTCGGCGGCAAGATCGCGGGCCTGCGTCCAGTCGTCGGGTGCATAGAGCTCCCAGACGTCGTCGTCGAACGGCGGCGGGGTATCGGCCTTCCACGGTGTGCGGTGCTTGGTCACCGCCGTCCAGCCCTGGAAGTAGATGCCGCGGTTGCCCATCATCTCGAAGTACTGGACCTCGTGGGTCTCGGCCGCCGCGGCGTCGTTGCAGGCGTGCCGAGCATGCTGACCCCCTCCAGCGGTGCCTGCGCGATCCCGTTGACCAGTGTCGGCGCCGGCAGCCCGGCCGCCTCCAGGATCGTCGGTGCCACATCGATCACATGGTGGAACTGCGAACGGACCTTGCCCCTGTCGGTGACACCGTTGGGCCAGTGCACGATGGTGCCGTTACGGGTACCACCCCAGTGCGAGGCCACCTGCTTGGTCCACTGGTACGGCGTGCACAGCCCGTGCGCCCAACCCACCGCGTAGTGGTTGTAGGCGTCCGGTGTGCCGAAGTCATCGATCTTGGACAGCAGGAACTCCGGCGTCTCGATACCCGGCATTCCGTTGAGGGTCGTCATCTCGTTGAAGCAGCCGTTGAGCGTGCCCTCGGCCGAGGCGCCGTTGTCGCCGATGATGTAGTAGATCAGGGTGTCGTCGAGGAATCCGAGTTCGGAGATGGCGTCGACGAGGCGGCCGATCTCGTGGTCGGTGTGCTCCAGGAAGCCGGCGTAGACCTCCATCTGCCGTGCGCAGCACCGGTTTCAAGTTCTTCGGGCATCTCGTCCCAGGCGGGGATCTCGTCGTGCCTGGCGGTGAGTTCGGCATCCGCAGGAACGACGCCGAGCTTCTTCTGCTCGGCGATGATCGTTCTCGCGCAACACATCCCAGCCATCGTCGAACTTGCCCTTGTACTTGTCCGACCATTCCTCGGACACCTGGTGCGGGGCGTGGGTGGCGCCGGGCGCGAAGTACATGAAGAACGGTTTGTCGGGCAGCAGCGCCTTCTGCTGCCGCACCCAGGTGATCGCGTGGTCGGCGAGATCCTCGGTCAGCGAGTAGCCCTCCTGCGGTGAGCGTGGCGGCTCGACCGCGGTGGTGCCCTCGTAGAGCCCCGGGTAGTACTGGTTGGCCTCGCCGCCGACGAAGCCGTAGAAGTACTCGAATCCCGAACCGGTCGGCCACTGGTGGAACGGGCCCACGGGCGTCACCTCCCAGCCCGGCACCTCATGACACTTGCCGAACTGCGCCGTCGAATACCCGTTGAGTTTCAGGGTCTCGGCGATCGGCGCCTTGTCCTTGGGCCGGATGCTGTTGTTACCCGGCGCCGACGTCGCCATCTCGGTGATCGCGCCCATGCCCACCGAGTGGTGGTTACGTCCGGTCAGCAACGCCTGGCGCGTCGGCGAACACAGCGCGGTGGTGTGAAAACGGTTGAGCTTCACCCCGCCCGCGGCGAGTCGTTCGGCCACCGGGGTACGGCACGGACCCCCGAACGCCGAGGACGCGCCGAAGCCGACATCGTCGATCAACACGATCAGCACATTCGGCGCGCCGGCGGGCGGCCGGAGTTCCCGGATGGGCGGGTACTTGGTGTTGGGATCCTTGGCGTCATAGGTGGTGAGCCCGACGTGCTTGGTGTCGGGGATGGGCAGTTGTTCGCGCGCCAGACTCATATCACCCATCCCATCAGCCGAACAGACTTGAAGGAACCCTACGTCGGTGACGATCTGGCGTCAGCTCGACGCCGGGATGCGCTGG
>JAXHOA010000121.1:0-33732 GCA_034520035.1 Mycobacterium sp.
CCCATGTAGGGCTTCAGGTGTTTCGGCAAGCGAGCTTGCTGGCGGTGATGGCGCTGTTGATGGAGACCTCAGCGAGGAGGCCGGGGGCGGCGACGGAGTCGCCGATGAGGTAACGGTTGCCGCCGCGATCTATGGCGGGCCGATCGCGCCAGGTTTGTCCGGGAAGGTCGAGGGCCCCGGTGCGGTTGTTGGCGATCTGTTCGCGGCGCCAGGTGATGCGTGACCGCCAATCCGGGAATGCCAGATCGAATAGTGCTTCAAGCCGCAGTAGACCGTCGACTTTCGATTCTCCGCGTCGCAGCGGAATCTCGCCTTGAAGTAGCGCGTGTCCGGCGGGGGCCAGTGTGGGGTCCTGGCTCGTGAATCGTTCGATCATGGCGCCCTCGTCGCAGTCGAACACTGCGAATGGGTCGCGGCGGGAGTGCTGCAACCCGATGTCCAAAAGTGCGGCTCGTCCGCCTTCCCAGCGAAGGGTGTCGTCTTTGAGGAGTGAGCGGGCTGCGTCGAGTGTTGTCGCGACGATCACGGCGCCTTGCTCGGGCAGATCCGTGATACGAGAGTCTGTTTCGATGCGCACGCCCATGGTGCGGGCGTGGCGTTCCATGCGGTCGATCACCACAGCCCAGCCTCCGCGTGGATAGCGGGTAGTGGGCGGGAACCTCGGGGTGGTCACTCGGAGCAGTCGTTCGAATACGAAGGCTGCCGACAGTCGGCCTGGATCGGCGTCGTAGATTGCCGGTCCCACCACGCCTTCGGCTGCGCGGCAGGCTGTTTCGCTGAAACGCTTGCTGGCCCACTCTCGGAAACTGTGGTCGACGGGTGCGCGGTGGTGTCGTCCGAGTGTCACCATCGCGACAAAGCTCGGTGGCGGCGTTCTGCGCAATCGGCCGCGGTGGCGGAAGCGGACACGGGATAGCTGGTGCGGGCCGAGGCGTTGCGCGGGCTGTACCAGATCGCGTGCGGACAACCACTTCCAGGGCGCTCCGTCGTAGAACGCGTGGGTGCCGTCGTTGGCGATGTAGGGGCCGGGGGTGCTGCGGGCGCGGCCGCCGACCGTACTGTGGGCTTCGTGCAGCGCTACGCTCGCGCCTTGCTCAGCGCATGAGATCGCCGCAGTCAGTCCCGCCAGGCCACCACCAATAACCGTGACGATCTCAGCGCGTGTCACTGTCCAAACCTTTCGTCCATCGTGGCCGTCTCTGTTGGACATGGTCGGCTCCAGCTGCATTGGGTCGCGGAAAGCGCGGATGGTGAGTGCTTTCACATGGGAACAGTCACTAGTGCGGTGGGCGGGCGCGCCAGCTAAGGACTCCCGTTCTCGGCAGTGATCCGTTGTGCGAGTTGGGTTGTCCACTCGGCGAGATAGCGGTCATCGGGCACGGTGACGGCATCGGCATGGAACAGCAGTGCGGTGGCGCGTTTGCCCAGCAGGGAGTTGACGGCGATGACGGCGATGGTTCGACATTCGGAGGGGCTGAGTTCGGCGGCCCAGCCGCCGATCCAGTCGGCGAGTTCGGTGTAGAGCCCGTCGATGAGCGCGGCGTACGCGTCGTCGAGGCGGGAGGACCGGTTGGTCGTTGTGCGGGCGGCGATCTGGAGGAGTTGGCTTTCTTCGTCGATGACGGTGAGCAGGTATCTGCCGAGCATCGTGAGTTCTGTTCGGAGTTCGCCCAGCCCGGCGAACAGCGATCGGATGTCGCGCATGGCGTGTCGGCGATCCAGTTGTCGGTCGATGCCCGCTTCGAGCAGTGATTCCTTGGATTTGAAGTGGTGATAGAGCGCGCCAGATCCCGCCGCGAGTCCTGCGGCGGATTCGATCTGGGCGACGCTGGTCGCTCGGTAGCCCTGTTCGCTGAACAGCCGCATCGCCTCGGTTACCAGCCGTTCCCGCGTCGTCGCCGTTGCCATTGACCTCTCCAAAGTGTTCACTTAGCATCAACAAGTGCTTACTTTAGCAGGGTGACGGGGGATGGATATGGCAGACGCGAATCGCGTGCCTCGGGGGAGGATTCGCCGCGCGATGCCGTTGGCGGGCTTCACCGCACGCGCCGCCGGCGGACGGATGGTCGCCGCGTTACAGGAGCGATCCGGCGACGAAGGCGCGGTGGCGCGGTTCCACGAACGAACTGCCGAGCGGTACACAGAGCTGCTCGGGCATTCCAAGGGCGTGCTGATGAAGGCCGGGCAGATGGTCTCCATGATCGATCCCAGCGCGGTGGGCATGGACGCACTGTCGCCGTATCAGCGCGCCCTGACTCAGCTGCAGGCCGATGCCCCGCCGATGGACCCGCTCCTGGCACGTGAGGTCCTCGAAGCTGACCTCGGGCGCACGGTAGAGGAGGTCTTCGCCGAGTTCAGCGACGAGCCGATAGCCGCTGCATCGATCGGGCAGGTGCATCGTGCGGTGCTGCCCGACGGGCGTCCGGTCGCGGTGAAGATTCAGTATCCCGGGGTGGCGGAAGCGATTCGGGAGGACCTGGCCAATACCGAGCTGCTGACGACGATCTTCCGGTTCGTCGGGACGACCGTCGCCGGCGCGATACCCGAACTGCGACAAGCGACCCAGGAGCTCTCAGCGCGGATTACCGAAGAACTGGACTACCGCCACGAGGCCACCAATATCGCCGCTTTCAGCGAGCTGTATCGGGGTCATCCGTTCATCCGTATCCCTGACGTCATCGCCGAAGCATCGGCCGACCGGGTGCTGACCATGACGTATCTGGACGGATTAGATTGGGCCGCAGCACAACAGGCTGATCAAGACTTGAAGAACACGTGGGCTGAGGTCATTTCGCGGATGGTGACCGGTTCGTATCGGCACGGGACTCTTTTCCACGCGGACCCGCATCCGGGCAATTGCCGATTCGGCACTGACGGCACTGTCGGTTTCGTGGACTTCGGGTGCGTGAAGATCCTCGCCGAGCCTCAGCGCCGGCAGATCGTCAGGATGGCCCGTGCCGCCGTGGAAGGCCACATCGATGAGCTTCGTCAGGTGATGTCGGAATCGGGGTTCTTCGCCGAGGACTCCACGCTGACCGCACAGGAGGCCTACCAGTGGTGGGCTGCTGTGCTTCACGAGTTGCTGGCCGACCAGCCAGCCACCTACAGCCGGGAATCCTCGGAACGGGCCGTGCGGGCGATCATCGACCTGAGGCCCAGCGATCACGCTGTGCGCCGCATGTCGGTCCCGCCGGACTTCGTGTTGTTCTCCCGGCTCAACCTGTCGATGAATGCGATTTTTGGTGCCCTGGGCGCCACGATGGCGGCTCGCTCCATGCTCGACGATATGGATGGGGTCGCCGAGCCGATCACCGACCTGGGCAAGCAGCACATCGCCTGGGTGCGCGACCGTAGCCTGCCCTTCGGAATGGACGATCATGACCAACACTGAAACTGCGACTTCGACCCCACACTTGCCGTGGAACCCCGCGGACCCGCACGCATTCTATGAACGTCGGCGGATCGAGGGTGACGTCGTCTGGGACGACACCGCCCAGGCCTGGCTAGTCCTGGGCTACGAGGCTGCGCGCAAAGTGCTGGGCAGCAGCGGGTGGACGAGTGATCCGCTGCGCCGCGCCACCGCGTTGCCGGGTTCGACCCGGTCAGCGCCGAGTTCGTCGGACGCTCGATGCTCTTCTCCGACGGCACTGCCCATCAGCGGCTGCGCGGATCTGTGCGAGACGTCTTCACCCCGACGTTCATGTCGGGGCTCACCGGCGGCATTGAAGCGATCGCCGCGGCGGTGATCCAGCAGCCGACGACATCGGAACCGCTGGACTTCATGGCCCAGATCGCCTTGCCGTTACCGATCGCAGTCGTCGGCGAATGGCTGAACCTCGACACCGAAAGCGCCGCGGCGTTGCGTGAGCTGTCGCCGATCATCATTCGCATGCTCGGCAGCTTGGCCGACCCGCAGGAAGTCCGCGCGGGCGCCGGCGCATCGGCGGCCCTGCTGGCGGGGTTCTTACCGCTGGCCGCCGACCGCCGGGCCCATCCCGGTGACGATCTGCTCAGCTACATCGCCGCCGACCGAGCATTAGAGCTAGAAGACATCGCGATGACCGCGATACTGATCGCCGTCGCCGGCCATGAGACCACCGCCAATCTGCTCGGCTCCGGCCTGGTCCGGCTGCTGGCACCCAGCGCGTACGGCACACGCCTGGTCGACCGTATCGACCCGACTGACCCCGCGCTCATCGGTGAACTGCTGCGACTGGACGGCCCCGTGCAGGCCGCCGCGCGCACCGCCACCGAGAATCACATCCTCGGCGGGTGCGAGATCAGCGTCGGTCAGACGGCTCTTGTGGTCCTCGCGGCCGCCAACCGCGACCCGAAAGTCTACGAGAACCCCGACGAGTTCGACCTGGCACAGACAGGTCCCGCACCGCTGTCCTTCGGATACGGCGTGCACTACTGCCTCGGTTCAGCGCTGGCGCGACTCGAAATCGGTGCCGCACTGCGTGAACTTCTGGCCCGGGACCCCGCACTAGCCGGCGAGGTCCTCTGGCGAGACACCACCGCCGTGCGGGGGCCGCTCACCGTCCCGATCGTGTTCAGCTCCCCTTAGCCGGTGAGAGAAGGGACTTAGCATGCGTATCTTCGTCACCGGCGGCACCGGCGCGATCGGCACCTATGCCGTGCCGGCGATGCTCGCGGCCGGCAATCAGGTGACAGCGCTAGCCCGAAACGCAGACAAGGCCACAGCCCTAAACGGCCAAGGGGCTACCGCGGTGCAGGCGACAATCTTCGACCGCGCTGAACTCGCTACACACATCGCCGGCCATGACGTCGTCGTGAACCTCGCCTCAGCACTGCCGCAACCATCGCGGTTCATGCTGAAATCGGCATGGACCGAATGCGAGCGCGTCCGCACCGAAGGCTCGGCGGCCGTCGTCGATGCCGCACTATCCACTGGCGTCACCCGTGTGGTGCAGGAGTCGGTGGTGATGATCTACCGCGACGGCGCCGACCAGATCATCGACGAGCAATGGCCGACCGAGCGATACCCCATCGCCGCCGGCAACCACGCCGCCGAAGCCAACGCGCACCGGATGAGTGCATCCGGCGCTGAGGCTGTGGTGCTGCGGTTCGGACTGTTTTACGGGCCCGGCGCAGCGCACAGCGAGCAGATCATGGCCTGGGCGCGCCGGCACATCGCCTTCCGGGCCGGCCGCGCCGACAGCTACGTGTCCTCGATCCACCTCACTGACGCAGCCAGCGCAGTCGTTGCCGCGCTGTCCTGCGCGCCGGGCACCTACAACGTCGTCGATGACCACCCGGTCACCCGAGCCCAGCACGCCCAGGCCATCGCCGCCGCCGTCGGCCGTGGTGTATCCCTCACCGCACCTGGACGATTGGCGCTCCTGCTCGGCGACCGGTCAACCTCACTGACCAGATCCCTGCGCGTCAGTAACGCCCGCTTGCGTGCTGCGACCCACTGGCAGCCCCACTACCCGAGCGTGTGGGAAGGCTACCGATCCATGACCGAACACATGCAGCATGCAGCGGACGTGCGGTAATGAACAGATCGCGCACCCGAAACCCGGTGAGCAACTGCAGAAGATCATTGGCGAGTTGCTGGTAGCGTCCGTTGCGGGAACGGGGGAGCCATGGCACATCGACTGGCCGGATCAATTTCTGCTGCTGCGGCGGGAATCGCGTCACTTCTCGGTCCCCGGGCTATGCGAATAATTGCGCGGGTCAACAAGTTTGTCACCAATCCGGTGCAGAGACTCTGGGCGCCACGAGTCCCCTACATGGCAGTCATTGAGCACCGAGGCCGCCGGTCTGGCCGGGTCTACCGGACACCGGTGATGGCATTCGTCCGCGACGGTGTCATCTGCGTGGTTCTCAACTACGGTGCGGAATCTGACTGGGTGCGCAATGTCCTGGCTGCAAACACGGGCCGGGTAGCGCACTGCGGAAGACGGTTCATCTTGATCGACCCTCACATCCTTCCGGTAGACGCTGCGGACCTGCCACCCGAGGTCAAGTCGGTTGGTGACCCGTCGCGCAAAGTGCTGCGCGCAGCGCTTAACGCTGCCTCGAGGCGTCGCCCCACACGCAACGGTCGGCACATCGCTGCCGAGCGAAACGGATCGGGAT
This sequence comes from Mycobacterium sp., assembly GCA_034520035.1. Classification (GTDB taxonomy): domain Bacteria; phylum Actinomycetota; class Actinomycetes; order Mycobacteriales; family Mycobacteriaceae; genus Mycobacterium. Next base: position 6,106 of record JAXHOA010000121.1, read on the forward strand.
GGTCAGTGGACCTCGAATGGCGGGAGTATCGTGCTAGGTCCAGCCCGAGATCGCGGTGGGGCAAGGTGTGGTGTTGCAGCCATGGAGGGCTCGACGATGCCGCCACATAGAGAGCACCAGCGTCATTGAGTTCTCGACTGGATGGTAGGTGCTTTAGGGATGACGAATCGGTTGGTTGGCATCACGATCGACTGCGCCGACCCTGCACGGATGGCCTCGTTTTGGAGCAGGATGCTCGACATCGCCGAAACCCAAGAACACGGGCACGACAGCGGGTGGGCCACCGTAGGCTCTCGCCGCGACAACCAGCCCCGCTTGACCTTCCAGCGCGTTCCCGAACCCAAAGCTGGTAAGACTCGCATCCACCTCGACATTCAGGTGGACTCTATCGACGCTGGTCACCGCCAGGTAGAAAGCCTGGGCGGCACATGGTCCGGCGTGCGTCACGACTACGACGAAGGAGCCGTGATGGTCATGCAAGATCCAGAGGGCCATGAGTTCTGCATCGTCGAGTACTACGACAGCAATACCGAGCCGCCCATGACCTGACGAACGCCAGAGGTCATCGTGTCCCACCGCAAGGTCCCGTTACCTGAACCGGTCGGCTGCGCCTGGCACGTTGCGCTGGTCGAGGACGGCGAGCGGTTGCGAAGATTGCCCGCATCGCCGAGGGTGAGCGATAGGCGCGCACAGCGCGTGAACTCCGGCCGAGAGTTGAGTCGTGGACTCACAGCAACGAATAGCTGACCGCGAGATGGTGACGGCGAGGCTGACCTCACTGACTGACAGGGAGATCAGGGCGCTGCTGGATTGCGTCCCGGCGCGGGCTGGCATCGGGGGAGCGGCTCAAACAGTCGCCATCGCCGGCCGCCCGGTATTCGTCAAAACGATCAGACTCTCCGATCGTGAGGTCGACGCTGGGCCCGGCGATACCCGCAACTTGTTCAATCTCCCGCACTGGTACCACTATGGCGTCGGAGAGGGCTCGACCGGCTTCAATGCGTGGCGAGAAGTCGCTGCCCACGAAATGGCTGACGACTGGGTGACGCACGGCGATAACCCGAGCTTCCCCATGTTCTATCACTGGCGAATCGTCAAAGATCCTGCGCCGTATGAGATTGCTGAGCAAGACATCACACGTGCGGTCACATTCTGGCAAGACTCGCCGGAGATTGAGCACCGTCTGCGTGCGCTTGCGGCGAGCACCATGGTCGCCGCACTTTTCATCGAGCACGTACCGATCACGCTCAGCAGCTGGCTGCCTCACCAGTTGGCCACCAACACTGAGGGAATCAATGCAGTGGTGACAAAGGCGGCGAAGCATCTTTTCGCGGCCGCCGCCCACTTGCGGAGCCGGGGCGTCGTCCACTTCGACGCGCATCTCGACAATGTCCTGACCACCTGCGACGACGTGATCGTGAGCGACTTCGGGCTGCTGGCCGCCGCTGGGTTCCAGCTCGACAGCGACGAGCGAAACATGTTGGTGACCCACACCGACCACGATGTCGCTTACTGCGCTGCCGCCTTGACCAACGCAATACTCGGCGAGGTCGTCACGTTTCCCGATGCGCAGGCACGCAACGACTGGGTTCGGGTGTGCGCACGCACCGGCGACACCCCTGGAGTTCCGGGCTCACTGGTGAGCATGATCCGTCGCCTCGCGCCGACCGCCACCGTGGCCAACGACTTCTACTGGCAATTACACGAAGGCAACGTCGGCACCCCGTTTCCTTTCGAGGCCCTGGCAGCCACGATCAAGGACATGGAGTTCGGGTGAGCGGTGAACAATCCGAGCCTGATGGAGGGACGGTCGCGCAGCCATGGGGTCGCGGTCGGGAATCGTGTAATTTCGGCGCATGGGGGACGGGTCTGTGATCGCGTGGCTGTTGGATTCCGATCCGGCGTTGCGCTGGCAAGTTGAGCGCGATCTCGTGGGCGAACCGCCTGAGATCTGGAAAGCAACGCGGGCGCGGACCGCGACCGAGGGCTTCTGCGCGAGGCTCCTCGACTGCCAGGACCGGGACGGCCAATGGGCAGGCGGCGCGTTCTTGCCTGCCGACTTCGACGTCGGCGGTCCCGGAGCGGCAGAAGGTGCCGGTCGGCCCTGGACGGCGACGACGTGGACACTGAACTCTTTGCGGGAGTGGGGTCTTGATGCCAGTGTCCTTCGTGAGCGGCACACGGTCGAGTTGCTCGCGGAGAACAGTCGCTGGGAGTACGAGGATTTGCCGTACTGGAGCGGTGAGGTCGACTGCTGCATCAACGCGTGGACGGTCGCCAACGGTGTCTGGCTTGGCGCGGACATCACAGGCATCGTCGACTGGTTCCTCGAACATCAGATGTCGGAGGGCGGCTGGAACTGCGACTGGGTCGAAGGTTCTACACGAGCGTCCTTCCACTCCACGCTCAATTCGCTGAAGGGCCTGCTTGCCTTCCACGCAATGACCGGTGGCACCGACGAGACCCACGCCGCGCGACGCTTCGGACAGGAGTACCTGTTGCAGCGCAGTCTTTTCCGCCGGCTTTCCACGAACGAGCCGGTTGCCGCATGGGTACATGAGTTCGCGTACCCGTTTCGCTGGTCCTACAACATCCTCAACGCCGCTGACTACTTTCGTCAGGCTGGCCTGGTTGATGGGACTCAACCGGACCCGCGCATGGCAGAGGCGATCGAACGCATCCGTGCAGCCCGGCAGCCGGACGGCACATGGCTGCAGGGCGCCCGGCACCCCGGTCATGTGTGGTTTGAAGTCGATGTACCGGCGGGCCAGCCGTCGAAGTGGCTCACATTAGTTGGCGCACGAGTGCTGGCGTGGTGGGATTCGCCCGATTGAATGGCTCTTGCGCGTTGCCTGGCGCTCTTGCCGACCCCGAAGGGGCGCAAGACGTCATGGCCTACCTGGCGATCAACTTGATGGTGGGCTTGGGGGACACGCGCCGGCCCGCTGAACACTCCCTGGCCGTCGCGATAGAAGCACGCGACTCGCGCGGACCATCGCCATAGCGCGGCGTCATCGAAATCAGATGGAGTTGAGCGGTGACTACGGGGTCAGCTCCAGGCTCAGTGCCCGGCGGACTGCGCCACTGTCACCGTCGATTCGTGCACCGGCGAGATCTCCGCGTTTCCAAATGGCGAGATACAGCGTCTGGGCGTCGGCGGTGACCGACGCGACCGGGTCGCCCTCGCCGAGCGTCCACTGATCGCCGGTGTCTGCGGCGAGGATCCGGATCGCTTTGGAGACCGGCGCGGTCCGCTGCAGGTGCACCTGGCGTGGGTAGAACATCGATATCACCTCGTCGACGCCATCTGCTGCGAAGGCTGCAGCGAAGGTGGGCATGGTCCCGAACGCTGCTTCCAGATCGAGGCGGTGAATCGCGTGCTCATGGGCCTGCCGGCGGATCCACCAGCCCGCCAGTCGCGGCTTGGGGCCAAAGTTCCAGCACGGTTCGTCGGCGGTAATCGCGCGCATCGCGGTGAGGAAGTCGGGGATGCCGTCAATGAAATCAGAGACGGGCGATGGGCCCGCTTCCGGAGTCGGTTGCGCCTCGCGGTCGCGCAGGATCGATTGGACCCACAGCTGCACCACCCACAGGGGGTCTGCTGCACGAATAGGTGACATCTGAGTTGGCTTGCCCGGAATGGGTGGGCTGGAAGGATGTCAGTGTGCCCAGGCCTTACCCTCGTGAGTTCCGCGACGACGTCGTCCGTGTGGCCCGCAGCCGCGATGATGGCGTGACGATCGAGCAGATCGCGACCGATTTCGGTGTCCACCCGATGACGCTGCACAAGTGGATGCGCCAGGCCGATATCGACGACGGTACAAAGCCGGGCAAGAGCACCGGCGAGTCTGCTGAGCTACGGGATGCGCGGCGGCGGATCAAGCTGCTGGAGCAGGAAAATGAGGTTCTGCGTCGGGCGACTGCCTATTTGTCTCAGGCCAATCTGCCGGGAAAAGGGTCTACCCGCTCGTAAGTGAGCTCGCCGCCGACGGGATTCCCGTCGCGGTGACGTGCCGGGTACTGCAGCTCGCCCGCCAGCCCTACTACCGTTGGCTGGCTAATCCCGTCACCACCGCAGAGATCATCGAGGCCTACCGCTCCAACGCGCTATTCGACGCCCACCAAGACGACCCGGAGTTCGGGTATCGCTATCTGGTCGAGGAGGCGCGCGACGCCGGTGAGCCGATGGCCGAGCGCACCGCCTGGCGGATCTGCTCGCAGAATCGACTGTGGAGCGTGTTCGGTAAGAAGCGCGGCAAGAACGGCAAAGTGGGTCCACCGGTGCACGATGATCTTGTCGAGCGAGACTTCACCGCTGATGGGCTAAATCAGTTGTGGCTCAGTGATATCACTGAACATTGCACCGGTGAAGGCAAGCTCTATCTTTGTGCGATCAAGGATGTGTTCTCCAACCGTATCGTCGGATACTCGATCGACTCCCGGATGAAGTCACGCCTGGCGACCACTGCGTTGAGCAATGCAGTAGGTCGTCGCGGCGCGGTCGCCGGCTGCATCCTTCACACGGACAGCGGGTCGCAATTTCGAAGCCGAAAGTTCGTCCACGCCTTGGGTCGCCACGGCATGGTCGGCTCCATGGGCCGCGTCCGAGCGGCTGGCGACAATGCGGCCATGGAGAGCTTCTTTAGCCTGCTGCAGAAGAACGTCCTGAACCGCCGTCGCTGGAGCACACGGGAAGAGCTGAGGATCGCAATCGTCACCTGGATCGAACGGACCTACCATCGGCGTCGCCGCCAAGCCGCGCTCGGTCGGTTGACCCCGATCGAATACGAAGCCATCATGACCACACCGGCCAGTCAGGCCGCGTGACCGAAACTGTCACCTGATCGTGCAGCAGACCCGAGTCTTGTCAAGGTACCCATGCAAGTCCTGTCAATCTTCGCTGCATCTCGACAAACCGCCGCGGTGGCTTCTCGATATTATCTTAGAATCTCATTCCAAATGCTCATACAATTTTTCCAATTGGACAGTCAGATGAGACATTTTTTGCCGCTCGGACTTTGGTGATCGGGCGGCGCCCGGCACAAGTCGCCAGTGGTGGCGAAACCCAGCTATCCGGTGCCCGGTTGGCGCGATCTCCCTCGAATTGTGCTATACCTAGTCGATTTCTGGGTTCAAAACTGCCTGAATGAGTGATTCCTTGGCCGCGCTGTAGGACTCGCGATCGTCGCTGTGGCGTTGAGCAAGAGCACGTTTGAGTGCGGCGTAGTCCGCTGCTAGGGCTGAGTCCGCGCGCAGAGCATCGCGAAACGCAATCTGCTGGTGCCAACGCGGGGTGCCAGCGGTCATGATGTGCAGGTGCGCGATGCGCCGGCCGCCGGCGACCTTGACGAACAGCCGACGCCAGGGCCGTTGGTCGAGGTGCGGTGCAACGTGGTGCCAGTCGTGCGGGCCGAGAACCGCTGCCATCGAATCTGCTTCGGCTAGCTCGGCCACAGCGGCTTGCAGGTCGATGATGGGTTTGGCCGGGAGGCCGGGGACCGCTGTTGAGCCGACGTGCTCGATGCGAGCCGTCAGCCACGGCGCGAGAAGTGCCTGGAGAGTGTCGCGTAAGCGCTGCCCTTGCGATTGCCATTCGGGATCCGCGTCGACGACTGCGATAGCCTCGTCCGCCCATCCGGGCCGGGAAAGACTGGCGTTCGACACGGTCGTGAAGTTGTCCGCCGTGTAGAGGTCCAGAGCATCGCCCGTGATAGCGGCCGTCAACTCGTTCAGCGAGTCAAGCTGCAGATCAGCCACTTTGGACTCGGGCCGGTTGGCGTGCAGGTAGCCCCAGGGGCCTCGGCGAACCAGTGCTGTTCGCAGGTTGGCGCCGTGGGCGGGAAGAATGTCGTTGTCGAGGCGGTCGCCGACGTACATGATCTCGTGCGGCGAGAGCTGCGCGGCGCTGATCACCTTCTCGAAGAACTGCGGTGAGGGTTTAGCAACACCCCAGTCTGCTGATGAGGCAACGAAGTCGGACCCGACCCCGAGGGTTTCGAGTCTGTTGGCAACGCCGTGCGGTTGGTTGCCGGCGATCCCGACGATGAATCCAGCGGTTCGGGCGGCGCGCAGGCAGTCCAGCGCATCAGGGTAGAGGTCAGCGTTGGTGATGTCCGGACGCGTTGAGGGAGGGTCGACGCCAAGGATGGGCCATGCCGATCGGTGGTCTTCGCCTCGCTCGATCAATGCACCTATGACACCCATCAACGTAAATGGTGTAACTCCGGCGTGCTGCGCGTACGCGGTCCACATACGCGATTCATCCACGAGCGTCTCGCCGACATCGAAGACGAGCGCGCGCAACCCCTTTGGCAACCTCGCGCCGCTCGCGCCGTGTTGATCCTCTCCGCCCGGGATGTGGTTGGGGGTCATGAGTGTGTGGTGAAGCGGGGATCCGGTACCGCGCGAATGGCAAGAAATCCGGCGGGTTCGCGGTGCAGGCGGTCGTACTTGTCCTGGTCAATGTCGGCCGCGGCCGGGGCGGGGCGTGGTTCGACGAGTCGCTCGATGAGGAACCCGGCCTGGTGGAGCTCATCGCAGGTCTGCTCCAGTGGTGTCAGCCAGTACCGCACCTGCCAGCCACGGCTCCACGTTTCGTCGATGACGCGCGGTTGGAAGTAATTGCCGCCGTGTCGAAGCCAGTCCCCGGTGGGATGTAACCGCGACAGCACGAGCGCCCCGCCGGGGCGAAGGACGCGCGCGAACTCGCGCAATGCGGCGATCCTGTCGTCGACGTACTCCCAGGCCAGCGCGAAGAGCACGTGGTCGACGGTGTGGTCGTCGAGCCAGTCAAGGGGTTCGGCGAGGTCGTGGGTTCTAAACATGCCTGTGGGGACGCGTTGTTGGGACAGTTCGACCATGCGAGGGCTCTGGTCGAAACCGATCACCCGCGCCCGGCGGGCGGTCAGCTCGCCGGCGTAGAGCCCTGGTCCACACGCCGCGTCCAGGATCGTCGTGCCTTCGACGTCGCCGAGCAGCCCCAGGCAGGCGGGGCGATCGTAGTGTGCGTTGAAGAGGCCAGCTTGAGCGTGCTCCAGGTACTCGTCGGCGAAGACCTCGTATTGGGGACGGTTTCCCACGGCTTCGGTCATCACGCCATTATCGAACAGGGCCACCCGTCACCAAAACACCAATGACGCGAGGAATTGTCTGGTTCGAGCGGATCCGGAACTACAACCGAGTTCGCAGCGCGGAGGACAGTTAGGGTCCTTGTCGGGGGCGTCCAGCCCTCCAATCCGCTCGGGTAGCCGGCTGAAACAGGGAGTCTGCGTGGCTGAACTGGAGTAAGTGGTGCGTGCTCGTCGATCTATCCGGCTGTTTCACGCGGACCGCGAGGTTCCGCGCGCTGATGTCCTTGGTGCGCTGGATGCGGCGAGGCGAGCACCCTCGAACTCGAACTCTCAGCCGTGGCATCTGGTGCTGTCCGCGAGCGACTGGTGGATGCGCTGCTGACCGCAGCCCGTGCCGGTCAACCCGACATTGTGCCGTTGCCGGCCGAGTTCGACTCCAGGAGAGATGAACTGGGCGAGCAGCTATACGGCAGTCTAGGGATTGCCCGTGATGACGCCGAGGGCCGGCGCAAGGCAGTGGAGTTCAACTATCGGTTCTACAATGCGCCGCTGGCCGGCATTGTATGCATGAACCGCGGATTGCAGCACGTCGATAGTCTCGGGACCGGCATGTTCTTGCAGACGTTCTTGTTGGGGCTCACCGCCCGCGGTCTGGGGTCATGTGTGCAGATGCTGACCGCCGGGTTCCCGCACGTCGTGCGTGAGGTCCTTGAGATCCCTGGACACTACGAGATCCTCTGTGGACTGGCCATCGGCTTTCCGGTGGAGGACTTCCCGGCCAACAACCCTGGGACTGCACGCAAGTCGTTGGACGAAACTGTGGTGTTCATTGGAGAGTAGCGCATCGGCTGTGATCGTTATCGAGCAACATGGATTCCGCGTTCAGCGTGCCGGACGTCACGGGCGCACAAATTGGGTGTTCGTAGGCATAGACGATCACCGCGGCGCGGTCTCGTAGGGCGAGTTTGTGGAAGACGCGCCCGATGTGTGCAACTCGTTGTGCGCTGCTGAGCGGGCGGGTCGGGGGCCACTAAGACCCCGACAGCGGATACCAGTCGCGGACTGCTGCCGCGAACTGTTCGGGGGCGTCGGAAGGGACGAAGTGGCCGGCACCTTTGATGACGACGGTCTGGTGATCGGTGAAAGTCTGCTCCCACCGTCGCAGTTCGGTGTTCCCGAAGGCGAAGTCGGCGTCGCCCCAGATGATCAGCGTCGGCAGTGCAGCAATGTCGGGTAGTGCGGCTTCGATCTCAGCGAGAAAGGCCCGGCTGGCGGTGATTTCGCGGGGAAACACCGCCGAGGCTTCCCGCCGTGCAGGGCTGTCGAGGGCCTTTTGATAGTGGGCAATCTGCTCGGTGGTGGGCTTGGTCAGCCGGTGTCCGATGGGGATCATGACGTTGACGAACAGGTTGAGCTGGCGGATCAGTAACCGTCCTATCGGGCTGCCCATCACATGGGACATGACCTGTATGAGCGGGGCGCCAACAGGCCATGCCCAGGTGTTGGTCAGCACCAGCCGATCAAAAGTCTGCGGGCGTTGTTGCACCGTTGCTAATCCGATCGGGCCGCCCCAGTCATGGGCCACCAGCGTAACGCCGTTGAGGCCGAGTGTGTCAACGAATTTGTCTATTGTCTGGGCGTGTTCGGTGGGCAGGTGTCGGTATCCCGGCGCGGCCACCGAGAGTCCGAATCCCGGGTAATCCACTGCGATGCAGCGAAATTCGTTCCGCAAGGATGCGATGGTCTTGCTGTAGTCGAATGACCAGGTCGGGTTGCCGTGCAGGAACAGCAGCGTGGGGCCCGATCCTTCATCCACGTAGTGGAGGGTGTGCCCGTCGACGTCGATGAATCGACTATCGAACGGGAACAACGTGTCATCGACCCAAGTGGGTCGTTCTCCAGCTGTCATGTCCATCCCCTCGACGAGTGTAGGATGATATAAGCAAGTATGGTTTAAATTAGCAAGTGGGTGTGTGATGAGTCGAGACTACGGTCAGTACTGCGGACTTGCCCGGGCTCTGGATGTGGTGGGCGACCGGTGGAATTTGTTGATTGTCCGCGAGTTGTTGATTGGTCCTGCGCGGTTCGGCGAGCTGAGGGAGGGGTTGTCGGGTATCGCGACGAATCTGCTGACTGATCGGCTCCGAGACTTGGAGGCCGCTGACGTGGTTGAGCGGCGCTTGTCCGATGGCGCCAACGCGATCACCTACGCCCTTACCCCGTGGGGTGCGCAGTTGCGCGAGCCCATCAACGCGCTGGTCCGCTGGTCGACGCCGTTGATGATCCGCGGACCTGAAGGCGATGAATTCCGTCCAGATGGACTCTTGGTGGCACTTCCCGCCTTGTTTTCTGGGCGCATGCCAGTGGATCAGTCTGTCACTGTGGGAATCACGGTGGACGGCGTGATGGTTCAGCTGCGCGCCACCAGTAGCGGCATCAGTGTCGAGCGTCCTGACGGACGTCAGCTCGACGCCGTGCTGACTGCCGAGGGGCAGCTTGTTCTTGGACTCGCGGCGGGCTTGTTGTCACTGGATGACGTCGCCCCGCTCGTCGGCATCGACGGTGACGAATCTGCCTTGCGAACATTTTTCAATGCGCCGAAGTCCTCGGTCGACCTCACTCGTTGACCATCATGGGTGTTGCCTAGGTGCGGAAGCCTGGAATGGACTCGGGGTAGAGCGATTTCACGGGAACGTGTGCGCCGAGTTGGCAGGCAATGGCGACGGTGGATGAGATGACGCGCATCGGGATCGCGAGTCGGGCGGGGATGTCCATCTGTCGCACGGTTTTGATCGGATCCATCGAGAGTCCGATGCTGCGGGCCGCCACTTCTTGCAGCCATGTCCGGGTGTAATGAAATTCGTCGACTAGCAGGGGATCGACGTGCTGGCGCATCATGTCCTCGAGCTCAGCGTCGGAGACCACGGCGTCCTGTTGGAGGAATCCGATTTCTTTGAGGGTGGTCAGGAGGTTGTCGTGGTCCTTCTCCAGGGCGTAGCGCACGGAGCGTCCGATCTCACTGGGTAGACCACCTGGCATCGGGGCCACCGCGCCGAAGTCGATGACGCCCATCTTGCCATCGGGCAGCAACATGAAGTTCCCGGGATGGGGGTCGCCGTGGACCATCTCCACACGTTGGGGGGAGTCGTAGGCGAGTTGAAAAAGTCTGGTTCCCATGAGGTCTCGCTGCTCGGCGGCGCCTTCGCTGATGATGTGTGACAGCGGGACTCCGTCCATCCATTCGGTGATGATCACTTTCGGTGCGCCTGCCACGACTGCGGGAACGACGAAATGTGGGTGGTCCTTGTAGGCAGCGGCGAACGCGCGTTGGTTGTCGGCCTCCAATCGATAGTCCAACTCCGATTCGATGCGGTCGATCAGCTCATCGACCACACCCTGGATGTCGGCTCCTGGCGAGATCTGTTTGAAGACCGACACGAGGCGTCTCATTGTTTTCAGGTCTGCGCGTAGCGCTTCGTCGGCGCCGGGGTACTGGATCTTGACCGCCACTTCGCGTCCGTCAGCCCAGACCGCTTTGTGTACCTGGCCGATACTCGCCGCGGCGATTGGTATGTCGTCGAACGAGCTAAATCGATCACGCCACTTGGTGCCAAGCTGTGCAGTGAGGACACGGTGCACCTTGTTCGCAGGCAGAGGTGGGGCATCCTTCTGCAGTTTCGTCAGCGCCTCACGGTAGGGCTTGCCATAGCGTTCAGGCACGGCAGCCTCTACCACTGATAGGGCCTGGCCGACCTTCATCGCACCACCCTTGAGCTCGCCCAAGACGGTGAACAACTGCTGGGCAGCTTTGTCGACGAGTTCGGCGTTCACCTCGTCTCTTGACATACCGGTGAGCCGTTTTCCCACGCCGAGCGCCGCGCGACCCGCGATACCGACAGGCAGGCTCGCGAGCTTCACATTGCGGGCAACGCGCCCGCGTTTGATATCCCCCACGTGCTCATTCTCTACGACCTGGGCTAGGCGCTTTGGATCCCCTGCTGGTGGAATTGTTTGTTCGATACCTGCGACCGATTCGCACTCGGGATCGCTAGCCCGGAGGCCCGGGCAGAACTCCGCTCGATGCTGCGGGAATCTTGCCCACTTCCTGGCCGCTTTCGCTTTCTGGTGACGCGTGCGGATCCTGCGTAGGCCTTCAAGACTCGGGCGTCGGCGAATCGGTCCCGATCATCGCCGATCTCGGCATTCGCAAGGGCGCCAGCGGTAATTCAGCAGTTAGTAGATAAGGACACAAATCGACCGGCGTGCGACGCGCGCCGAGTCTCTTGAGGGTTAATGTGTCTGTGTGCAGTCAGCCGGGACGGTGCGAGTGTGGCATCGGGAGGAGGGGTGGGGGGTAATCGATTGCCCCGACACTCCGGGTGGCTGTTTTGTTCACTTCAGTGACCTATGGGGTGACAGTCTTCCGAAGCTTGAAGCCGGCGAATACATGACGGGTGGGTATCGGGAGGTGTTCGAGGGCGAGACTGTGGACTTCGAATACCGGGGCACGTCTCAGCCTGGTGGCCAAGACGGTTACTCCTTCGTCGCGATCTGGGCTAGGCCCCGGGGCCGGCAAGCACCACATCGCGCTGTCCATCGCATCGAGGACGCCGAACACGCGCCATATCAGTCTGTCCTTCGCATCGGGGACGTCGAATACCGGAGTCCCTAAGTCTCGGCAGGTTCGAGCCCACTTTGAGCAGTTCTCCACACCCGCGGCCAGGCCCTGCAGTCCCATTGCGATGAACAGCAGCGTGGGGCCGAGGCCTCCGGCGGGGCGAGAGCCACCAGGAACCAAGCGACCGGATAGGCGATGCGGTACCGGACCCGATCCACCAGGTTTGGCCGGGCGGAGGCGATTTGCACCAACCTACCCACCGGGCCACTAGCAGGCCCCCGGCGCCCACCCATCGAATGTCGGACCCCTCCGTAGGTTGCTCGGGTGACCGATCTTGAGGAGGAGCGCGAATGCCGTCGACCATGACCGAGGACGAACGAAATGCCTTCCTCGCCGAACCCCACGTCGCGGTCCTTGCGGTGGAACAGCCGGGACGAGGACCACTGATCGTACCGGTCTGGTACGCCTACAGCCCTGGTGGGGAGGTGGCGGTATTGACGTCGTCTGACTCGGTCAAGGCGAGGATGGTCCGTGCCGCCGGCCGCTTCACGATCATTGTGCAGGTGGCGGAGCAGCCGTACCGGTATGTCGCGGTCGAGGGTCCCGCGGTGTTCAACGACGCCACCTATGACGATGTGCTGGGTATGGCCCTGCGGTATCTGCCACGGGCGCAAGCGCTCGGCTACGCCGAATCGATCCAGGGTGAATCGAATGTGTTGATTCGCATGACTCCTGAACGCTGGCTCTCCAAAGGCCAAAGCAGGCTAGAGCAGACATAGGCCGTTAGCCCTGTGGCGTCCACGTCGACCCTCTGAATCCTAGAGGTGATGTGCGCCACTCGATGAGCCGACGATGCCCGTCGATCGTCAGTGGCACAGGAGGCTCCCATCTCGGTTGCGACGTGGGAGGTCGGGCGGATGGCGACACCACTGAACGCGGGGCACATCAAGGAGTCAACCAAACTGGGGGCAGTCCCCGCCTCGGCTCGTGGCAGGTGTGAGTCGGTGCGCGTGTCACTGACCCCGGCTGGGGCCCGCGATCCGCTATTGGTGAGGAGAATTCCTACGGCAACCGACCCGATTCCGCCTACGGGCTGAAAGCTATCTTCGGCGCCGTTGTCATCGGAGTCATGCCGGTGTGACGATGCTGTTCGCGACCTGGGTCAGGATGTCGATGACGGCGGCGATTGCGGGGCGTTGGGCGGTGCCGGTGCGGGTGATCGCGTCGATACGTCGTGCCACGTTGATGCCGTCGATGGGTTTGCGGATGAGTTCGCGGACCGTGGGTGCGTAGCGGGGAAGCAGCGCAATGCCGACACCGGAGAGCACAAGTTCTTCGACGACGCGAAAGTCATTGATGCGTTGAATGATCCGCGGCTGCACCCCGGAGATAGTGGCCAGTGAACGCATGACGTCGTCAGCCATACGCCCGATCTGCACGCTGATCCACGGGCAGTGCGCAAGCTCATGCAAGGCGATGGACTCGTTGGCGGCCAGATGGTGATCGGGCCGAAGAAGCAGATCTAGGGGTTCGCGCAGCAAGAACGTCGTCCTGTATCTGGTTCCCCATGCAGTGGTGTCGCGTTCGTCGCGGTCGATGACCACGACATCGTGGTCGACGAGAAGCTCTGGTGTTCGGTCCGCGGAGTGGTCGATATCGTGCGCGATCACCTCGACGCCGATGTCGGATGCCTCCGTGATGAGGCCCGGCAGGAGCATTGCTGCCGCCGAGGGCACGATGGCCACTCGGACTGCTCCGCGCGGGGTGGTTCGGAACGACTCCATCTCGGCGTGTGCGCGGTCGAGTCCGGCGAGGATCTCATCGGCGCGTGCCACGAGCGCGTGGCCCGCTTCGGTGAGACGCACCCGCCGGCCGTGGGGTTCGAGCAACTCCACGCCGGCCTCGCGCTGAAGCCGCTTGAGCTGCTGGGATACCGCCGAGGGCGTCAAAGACATCGCCTCGGCAGTGGCGTGTACGGTGCCGTGTTCGGCGAAGTTGCGCAGCAGGCGCAGGCGCTCCACGTCCATGAAGTGAACTCTAAACAAATCCTCAACAATGTGTTGCTTGTGTGAACAATGCTGGGCCGCTCATGCTGGGAGCGTTCAACGAGAGCAACAGTGCCGAGTGCGAACCTCTCCAACTGGACTACCGAGCAATTCTGGTCGGTTACCTGACTGCCGACCGATACCTGTCGATGTGCTCGTCGCCGCGAGGCCGGTGCCGTCTAGCCCGTAAAGGAGCCGCATTGTCATGGGCGTAGTTGTGGTCAGCGTTGCGGCGCTGCTGTGGGTGTGGGCGATCGGCGAGGCAATAGCCCTGGATGGCCAGCACTTGCCGTCCGGTGAGAAAGCGGCGTGGGTCGCGGCAGTCATGCTGCTACCCGTGGTTGGTGCGTTGGCATGGCTGCTGGTCGGACGGCGTGCGACGCGGATGCGACCGACTCCAGACTGGAACCGTGATCTCGATGGATGCTCTCCTGTGTCCCGCGCGAGGCTTCGGGGCTGGGGCGAGCAACGGCTCGGTGGGGGTTAGTGGACTTCGACGGTTTCTGCGACCACCTCGAATCCGTCATCAGAAGGGAAGGCGAATGCGACTGCCGCGATGCGCCCGTCAACCCATCGGACCGAACTCACCTCACGGTCGCACGCGCCGACTTCTTCGGAGGCGATTCTGGTCGACAACTCTCGGTCGCCCACCGGTGACCACGCCTCATGCACCCACAAGTACTGGCGGGCAAACAGGTCTACCAATTGAGCCACGCCGAGTTCTGTGAGGTCGGTGCAGCCCGGTATGGGCCGGGTCGCGGACCACTCCTGCACGCTGCGGTGGCGAGGATCGATGACTGCGGCCAGGCACTGCTGATATCTGGAACCTGCGACGCGAGCGAGGAACCGCTGGGCCGGCTGATCGCAGGCTCGGATCTTGGCAGACAGTGCAGCGTCATAGGGACGTAGCCGGCGGGCAGCTACCAGCAGCGTGGCGCCGAGGCCGCGGCGTCGATACGGTGGCGCGACTTCGGTCGCGCACGGAAAGCGTTGCGGATGAGGTGCATTGACAGTGACCGACGCGCACCCAACCAGGTCGCCGTCCCGGTCAGCAGCAACCACCGTCCGCCGCCACGTATCCCCGGATAGGTCAGGACCGTGCAAGGAATGAAACTGCTGCACCCGGCAGCGAGGCAGAACATTTCGCGCCACTGGCCATCTGGCCATGGTAGTGCCGGGCATGAAATGCAGCCACGCCTCGGATTCAAACTGAGAGGGCCACAGATAGGCTTGCTGAGGTGTGGATGAGCTCAACGCAACGTGAGCGTGTGTTCGATGCGATTGCCGGTGAGCGACGCGGCATTGCGGCGGTGATCGACAGTCTGAACGCCGTGCAGTTGGCCACACCGAGCCTGTGCGCGGGATGGGATGTCAAAACTGTTGCGGCGCATCTGGTCAGTGATTTCGAAGACGGATTCTGGGGCTTCCTGGCCAGCGGCATACGTCACGGCAGCATGGATCGTGGGATCGATGCGCTTGCGCGCCGTCGCGCCGAAGCTCCTGCGGCCGACATCGCGAACACACTTCGCAACAAAGCTGAGCATCGGCTCAGCCCGCCGGTCACCGGGCCGCGGTCTGGCCTCACTGACGTGTTGGTCCATGGTGCTGACATACGGATCCCGCTCGCCATTGCGCACGGCCCAGACCCTGAGCACATCGCGTTGGTGCTCGATTTCCTCACTGGCCGAACCCAACTCGGATTCTTCCCGCGCGGTAGGCTGCGCGACATCGCACTCATTGATGAGGACACGGGACGATCGTGGGGCACCGGTGACGCGCTGGTCGGGCCCGGTGAAGCATTGATGTTGGCCGCATGCGGGCGCACCGTCGCCTTCGACAGCCTCACCGGACCCGCAGTGCCCGTACTCCGCGCCAGGCTTCGGTGAAATAGTTCACGAGCCACGGCAGGTGAAGGGGCTCGCCCGGCGTAGGTGGTGGGCTGCCACACGGGCGAGCAGGGTAGGACCGAGGAGTTGTTGTGGCGCGTCGATCATGTGGCCGACTCGGACCAGGCGTTCGGTGACGACGATGTCGGTGGTGGCGGCTTCGAGTATTTTGCGGCGTGCCCACACGATGGCGCGTTGCCGTGCCTTCTCTTTGAGGCTGCGGTCGCGGTCCTGGCTCGGGGGTTGGTTGGTGGCCCATACCGGGGCGATGACCTCGGTCAGGGATCGGTAGAGTCCCGGCACGTTGCTGGCCCCATGTGCGCGTATATGGGCGCGCAGTGCGTGCGCCTGGCGGGCGGCCATGGTGATCCCCTGACCGTAAATCGGATCCAGGCAGCACAGCGCGTCCCCGATGACGAATAGCCCCTCCGGAAGCCGGGGGCTGTGATCGTAGCGGTGCCAGGTTCCTCCGGGGTAGCGGTAGACCGCGACATCGGAGCACGGTTGTGCATGTTGCAGTGCCGGATAGATGTGGGGTGGTACGAACCGTTCGGCGAGGGCGATCATGTCTGCAACCGTCTTTGGGGGTCTCGGGTGCTCGTCTGCGTGTGCGGCGACGGTCAGGGTCCAGGTGTCGTTTTCCCCGGCGACCAGGCCGCCGCGGCCTGCGCCGCTGGCCGGCAGGACCAGGATGAGGCGTTCGGGGAAGTTGTCCTGCTCGGGGATGGTGATCTGCTGGCTGTAATAGACGCCGTGCACGGTGAACGCGCGTTGCGGAGGCCGCGCGTAGCCCAACTGCTCCAGAAGCAACAGTGTGCGGGTGGCGCGGCCGGTGGCATCGATGACCAGGTCGGCGCCGAGTGTCCGGGTGGCCCCGGTCTGTCGGTCAGTGATGGTGACGCCGGTGATGCGGTCCGGTTGGCCGGCGACGAGTTCGCCGACGTCGTGACCGTCAGTGATGGTGACGTTCGGTAGGGCTGCGACGCGTTGGTGCAGTGAGTACTCCAGCTGAGGACGTGTCACCTGGTAGGTGGCCAGTGCGGCGGGATCGGACAGCGGGTCGGTGCGGTTGAACGCGTACGCGCCGTTCTGGATGTGCATTCGCGCGCCGAGGCGCGCGTCATCGAGGACGTGTGCACCGACGGCAACCACGTCGCCGATCAGGCCTGGGACGAGTTCCTCCATGATCTGCCAGCCTTTGGCAAGCAGGCTGTGCAGATGCGGGCCCTGCGGTATGCCGCGCCGCACAGAGGCCCTGTCGGGCAGCCGGTCACGTTCGATGATCGCGACCCGGTGACCGGCGTCGGCAAGTGCTGCGGCGGCCAGAAGCCCGGCCATACCGGCGCCGAGGACCACTGAGTCTTCCGTCATATCGTGCACGCCTCCCCGCGTGTCGAACTGAGCGATGACGTTGACGCTAGCACCAAAATAAGAAAAATAAGGTTAAATTAAGCTGAGTCTAAGAAATGTGGTCGCGGCGGCGGCGAGGGGGTTGGTGATGATTGGTCTAGGTGGGGAAGCCGGTGAAACCAGGTCTGGGGCCGACGGGCGGGACGGTCCTGAGGGGCGGTCGGTGCCGCGGGTCGCGTTGGTCACCGGTGCCTCGCGTGGCATTGGTGTGCAGGTGGCCCGGTTCCTCGGTGCGGCTGATGTGCATGTCGTGGTCAACTACCGCGAAAAGGCTCAACGGGCGAACACGGTGGTCGACGGGATTCGTGCGGCCGGGGGTCAGGCGTCGTCTGCCGGTGCCGATGTCTGCGATGAAGCGCGGGTGCAGACGTTGCTGGCGGATATCAGGGAGCAGTTCGGTTCGCTGGATATATTGGTGCTCAACGCCTCTGGTGGTCTGGAGCGCGGGGCCGATCCGAGCTATGCGATGCAGCTGAATTGTGATGCGCAACTGCGCCTTGTCACGCTGGCACTGCCGCTCATGCCGCCCGGGTCTCGGATTGTGTTCGTCACCAGCCATCAAGCGCACTTCTACCCTGGCAAGCCGGTACCCGAGGGCTACGAACCCATCGCGGCGAGCAAACGCGCCGGCGAAGACGCGCTGCTGGCCGCCAAACCCGTGCTGACAGAACGTGGAATCGAACTCAAGGTGGTGTCCGGGGACATGATCGACGGCACCATCATCGTGCGGCTGCTGCACCGCAAAGATCCCGCCGCCGTCGAGGCCCGCCGCGACCACGCCCCGCTACCCACCGTCGAAGAGTTCGCCACCGTGATTACCCGAGCAGCACTGCAGCCCGATGCCGCCGAGACGAGCTATGTCGGCGGCGCCGACTACCTAGCGTGATGCCACCTGGGTGCAGGCGCCGGATCGCTGATCACTGCCTATTCACCCCAACGTTGGCGGCAAGATAGCATTTAGCCAACGGATTTGGTCGTCAACGACCCAACGGGCTTGGGGAGTGTTGCCGCGTAGCGCATAGACGTGATCGGCGCGTTCCTGCTCGATGTAGGTGACGGGAACATCCTTTTCTTGCAGGGCATCTCGGAATCGGCGGATATCGTGGAGGAAGAAGTCCTCGGTGCCGACATTGAGGTGCACTGGTGGGAGCCCGGCGACGGACGCGTTGATCGGTGACAGCGTTGGGTCGTTGAACGGCTGACCATCGGCATAGAGCCTGAACGCCCACCAAAATCTCTCATCGCGTGTGAGGCCGGCTGCCTCGGTGGCCGCGATGGTGTCGGGGTGGGCCAGTTCCATGTCGACCATGGGCGCGGTGAGCATCAGACCTGCAGGTAGGGGGCCACCGGTGTCGCGGAGACGCTGTGCTGCGGCCAGGGCGAGGGTGCCGCCGGCACTGTCACCCGCGAGAAACCAACGCTGCTCGACAAGTTGACCGTTGACGTGCAATGCGCGGATGGCGGTGAGCGTGTCATTGAGTGCTGCGGGGTGCGGGTTCTGCGGTGGTCTGCGGTAGAGCAGCATTCCGGCAGCCAGCCCTGTGTGTTGGTGGATGGTGGCGAGCAGTTTCCAGTGCAGGGAGACCGGTCCGGCCAGGAACGCCCCGCCGTGCACATAGAGAATTGCGTCGCGACGGTGATTTTGGCCGAGCCAGGTGATGTCCACTCCCTCAATCGTCTGTTCGGAGAGCGGGATACCGTCGGCGGCCTTTCGGGACGGTCGGGTTTGGCGAGTTGCGCGCAGTACGTGGGGGCGCAGCCGTAGCGGTAGACGGTTGATCGCCGCGGTCCCGGCTTTCTCGACGGCCGCCAGCAGCCAGGGGTTCGGTACGACCTGTGAAGCCGGGATGCCAGCACTGGGCTTGGTCCAAGGATGCTCGGCCATGGAGGGTGCCTTTCGTGGAGGCCTTATGAATGCCGGTGTTCCGGCGGCTATCCGGCTGTGGGGTGGCCGGTCAGAGTCCGGGTATGGCGAACACGAACAGGGCCATGAACGCCACGTTGATGAAGAAGGGCGTGTAGAGGCGCGACAGTGCTTAGGGTTGGCGGGCGACCCCGGCGATCAGTTGGGCGCCGGCTATGCCGTCCCCGACGCCGGCGCCGATGGCTCCGCCGGCCAGGACGATCGCCCCGGCCGCCAGCGCATTGCCCATGAGTTCGTCTGCAGCCATTGGTGATTCCTCTCAGTGAGGGGATGAGCCTAGGAGTTGCTCAATGGTGGTGACGGCCGCGGTGGTGCCGTCCTCGACAGCGAGGAGGTCCGCGAGACTACGCGTGTTCTGCCGCACCCCAGGGGACTCGATAGTGGTCCGGATGGTGTCAGCGAGGCGCTGCGCGGTCAGCCGGCGCTGGGGCAGGGGTGAGGTGGCGGCGCCGAGCGTGTGCAGGCGTTGTGCCCAGAAGGGTTGATCACCAGCGGGCCCGGGCAGCGGGATGGTGGGGATGCCGGCACGCAGGGCCGCAGCGGTGGTGCCGGCGCCACAATGGTGTGCGACGGCAGCCATCTGTGGGAACAGCCACTCGTGCGGTGTGTCACCGATGGTGAGGACTTTGTCGCTGGTGACGTCGAGTCCGGCCCACCCGGACTGGACGATGCCGCGCACGCCGGCCTGCTGCAGCCCTGAGGCGATGGTGTCGGCGAGCTGCTGGGCCCTTTCCGTGGTGACGACGGTGCTGCCCAGCCCGATGAACACCGGCGCCGAGCCTGCGTCCAGGAAGTCGGTGAGGATCTGTGGGGGCTGCCATTGGAGAGGCGTTGGTGGCCACCAGTACCCGGTGACCTGCAAGCCATACCGCCAGTCCGCGGGGCGAGACACGATGTTGGGTGAGTAGCCGTGCAGGACTGGCCAGTCCGCGCCCGTGCGTCGACGCCGAAGCCCACGGGCAGAGGCTTTTGGAAGTCCGAGCTCGCGCCGAAAGTGCGCGACGACCCCGCCGTAGAGACGATCGATGGTCCACGCCGCGGCCTCGGCGGCCATCCGGTTTCCGAAGCCGCCGAGCGACCGGGCACCCAGCACGCTCGGGGCATAGGCCGCAGTCGGCGACAGCGGTTGCATACGGACCCCGACCGAAGGTATGCCGCGTGCTTCGGCCAGGGGATGTCCGGCCAGTTCGGCCAGCGGGGGTAACAACAGGATGTCGGCCGGTACCTCGCCGAGGGCGTCCAGAATGAGCTGCCCGGTGTCGCGCTGCCCGGACGGGGCGAACATCGCGGCGAATACCTCTTTGGAGGTGGCATCGGTGTGGTCGGCGCCGGGTGTGAAATCGGCAGGCAATTCCCGGAACTCGCAGCCGGCGCCGGTGATCAGGTCGGCGAACGGAGTGTAGGCAGCGATGACGACCCGGTGGCCAGCCTGCCGGAGTGCGGCGCCGAGACCGGCCAACGGGGCGACGTCACCGCGGCTGCCGACGGCAGCAATCGCCATGGTGCTCATCGCGACCCGCCCACGATGCGACCGAAGATCTCGATCAGGTCCTCGGCGTAACTGCCTGCGTCGTAGCCAGGTTCACGCAGCACCTTCTCGGCGACACCGTTGACGGCTCCGCGCAGTGCGATCGCAGTGGACAGGAGCGGGAAGTCCTCGAACTCACCGTCGCGTTGGCCGGCGGCCAGGATCGGGGTGGGGTCCAGTACCGCGAGCTGCTCGGCGATGTCGGGGTGCAGGCCGAGCTCTTCGAAACGGCGCCCGTCGGAGGGAACGTAGGTCGTGCCCAGTGAGGCCAGTGCCTTTAGAGCGACGCGATGCGTGCCGAAATAGTTGATGCTGGAACGGATATAGGCGTGCAGCTTGCCGGCGGCGGTGTGCTCGGCGTGGATTGCGGGGGCGAGCTGGGTGATCATTGTGCGGTACATGTGCTCGACGATCGCGTCGACGAGATTGTCCTTGGTGCCGAAGTGGTAGAGCACCGCGCTCATCGCGATACCCACCCGGTCGGCGATCTTGCGGATCGACGCGTGGGCGAACCCGACCTCGGCGATCACGTCGATCGCAGTGGCCACGATCTGGGCCTTGCGCGCCGATCGGGTGAAGGACTCTTGCGGAGCCGGGGATAGCGACATACCCCGACCGTAAGCGGATCCGTCGATGTTTAGAAGGGGTGATCTAAAATCAGATCACTTGATCAGTTGAACCGGGCGTGGTGCGTGTCGAGTGTGGCTGCAGCACTGGTCCCATCCAGATGGTCGACCCTGGTTGGTTGCTTACAGACGGCAGTTGCGGCCGCGGATTTGTCAAGGGTTGACGTTGCCGTTGCGGCAGCTTCTAGCGTGGTCCGCGGCTTGGCGCACGCTTCGTCAGCCGTAGATTGATCGAGCGGGAGCTTAGATGACCACTTCGGCTCGATGCTCGGTCTGGGTAGCTGTCCGTGAGACAGGTACGCGGTGAATCTGCCGTGCTCGACTCCGACCCTCGGGAGCATCGTGTGCGGACCCTTGGAGTTCGCATCGAGGATCCTGCTTGGGACAAGTCCCGGTGGCGAGTCCGGGCCGGCAGCCTATTGATCATTTGGTCAAGGTGAGTGTTGCCGAACCGCCACGCTCAGCGTTGATTTCGCGCTTGATACCCTTTCTCATGCCAGGAAAAATGAGTGACGAACAAATTGAGGCGTATCTTGACAGCCGCCCGTCCTGGGCAATACTGAGCACCATCGACAACGACGGATTCCCGCACTCGGTACCCCTGGGATATTTTCGCCTTGGCCGCGACATCATCATGGGTGTGCGAGACGGGACACGCAAAGTTGCCAACGTCGAAAGCAACCAGAACGTGAGTGTCATGCTCGAAGACGGCTCGAGCATGACAGATATCCGAGGAGTGCTATTCCAAGGTCACGCCCGCATCGTTCGCGAACCAAGCGAAGCACTCGAGCTCGCGAGAGCAGGCGCCCGGGCGCGCGGCGTGCCAGAGTCCGAATGGCCTACCCAAGCGAGAGCGGGCACCGCCTACATCCGCATGACACCCCTGAGAACGTTGTCTTGGGACTACGCGAGTCCGACGCCGGACCAGGCTTAGCTTCGCGCCGACAAGTCTTGTTGGGGTCAACGTAACGTGCTTCGACCTCGGACTCAGACACTCACTCCAATGGCTCGGGCGTGAAGGTGACGTCGACCTCGCCCACGGTCATCGTCACCTGGCCTTCCATCACCATCACCTGCGCCGAGACCCGTCGATCGACAGTCTGGGCCGGCTGCTGCACCGACTTCCGCGGCGGCACCGCGGACGGGCGACACTGGGTGCATGTCGACAGTGCGCGCCCTGGCACGCCAGGAGCGGTTAGAGTTTGCCGATTTCTTGGCCTCGCTGACACCACAACAGTGGAGCGCGGGGAGCGTATGCCGTGGATGGACAGTGTGCGATGTTCACCGACCCACGGTTGTGCGCAGCCATCGTGGACCGACTCACCTTTGGCGGCAACATCATCGAAACCGGCTCCGACTCCTTCCGCCTAGCGCACACCCGCGCCAAGACCAACGATCAGACCCAGCCAACCCGCGACTTAGGGTGCGGATGCGCAGCTCATCTGCTCTTTACCGTCAGATTGCTACACGTCTGGCTCAAAGGCCAGGGGCGACCTCGCGGGCAGCCTGCCCCGCCGCGGACACTTCCATTCTCGACCGCTCTTTCCCGCAAGACGATGGTCACATTATCGCTGAATCCACTTCGCCCCAGTCGGTTCAGCACGGTGCTGCGACTACGTCTAGACTAAGTGCTTTCGATCCGGAACACCGCACAGCGGCCGGCCAGGGTGGCGAACGCGTCGGCGGTCACATCGTCCACAATGCCGGCGTCCTTCATAATCTTTGATCCATCCGCGGCGTGTTCTGGCCATTGCCTTAGTACCGGCACTGCAGCTTCGGCGTCGAGTTCGACCAGGCGGACATTCTCGGTCGTGCCGTTCGCCGCGAGTTGGGCCCTACCGTCCGCTGCGCGGACATTGCGGGCCCAGTCCGCACCCGGGAATCCCTCCAGAAGGTACCGAATGTCATCGAGCTGGACGACTGTCAGGGGAGTGCTACGCAGTTTGCCGGTGCGCCGCCCTGCCACGGTGAGCACGTGCATGTCCTTCATGGCACCGACGCGACGGAGCAGCAGAAAGACACGATTCAGTGGTTTCAGCCAGCGGGGTGGCTTGATGGTGCGGTCGGGGTTTGTCATAAGTGAGACTCCTTCTGAAGTGCGTGGTCACAGTTGGTCGTCGGCGAAGCGAAACGACCCGGACTTGATATGGCTGAGCATGATTCGGGTCCACTTGTTGCTCGCCTCGAACGTGCCGCGCCACAGATCGAGCAGGTGTTGGGCGTGTGGCGGCTCGCTAGGGTCCGGCCAGAGCGGCTTGAGCGCTTCGAGGTCTACACCGATGGCGTCCACTGTGGCCACCCGCTGTTCCAGCAACGCTTGAACGCGCTGCCGGGTCAGGGATCGCATGAAGGCGACGCCCGCCCCGAATATCTCTGGATCAGGGTCGATCAGAGCCGCTTCGAGCTGGGCAAAGAACTCGGACTCGCCTGCGGGGGTGATCGAGTACAGCACCCTGTTAGGGCCGGCGGGGCTGTCCTCAGGCCCCTCTGAATGCAGCTTGCCCTCGCGTGCGAGCACCTTGACGGTGTGGTAGATCGACGGCGGCTTCACGTTAGTCCAGGTGTCTACTCGCCACGATGAGAGTTGACGATGCACGGCATAGCCGTGCGTATTGCCCTGCAGGCGAACCACTCCGAGCACCAGGAGCCGTACCGTCGACATCAGCCGCCGAGCCAACCCAGCAGTGCGTTGGCGCTCTCGAGGTCGCTGCGCAATGCGATCAGGTCGTCGTCGCTCAACTGCAATCGGTCGATCTCGTCGGCGATGCGTGTGGCCTGGACGCGGTCTCCCAACGCTACTGCGAGTTCGGCGCGGCAGGCCAACGCCCGAGCCACATCTCGTGTTTCGGCGGTGTCACGAAAGCGACGCAGCGCCTCGTCGAGCGCATCGGCGGACATCTGGTCGTCGAGTTTGAAGTCCCGCAGGATCCGTGCGTTGTCGATCTCCTTGGCCAATCCGCTCAGGCTCGGTGACCCCCCGTAGTCCAGATCCAGCGGTTCATCCCGGTTGACGAACAATAGACAGTTCCCTGTGGGGTCGATCACCTGGAAACGCTCCTGCCCCGCCCGGAGACGCGATATTCGGGGCCGAGCGTCGGCGAGTACCCGACCGTAGCGGGCGCGCAGTGAGCCGGTGAATGCTGCGTGGTAGTCGGCGACATCGTCGACCGTCACGAGGCAGCCCCCCGGTTCCGTCGCGAAAGCCACGCCCTCTGGCACGTGGATGTACTGAAGTCCGATATCGCCGAGACGAACGGCCAGGGACAGATAGGGCTCGGTCTGGAGGTAGTGCACTTCGAATCCCAACGCGCTCAAGAAGTCGATGGTCGACTCGGCCGAGACGCACGGCAGGAACGGGGCAACTGTCGCAGCAGGCACGCGGCCACTCTACTCAACATTGAGTACCAAGGCAAACGGTTAACTCAGCTGAAGCTGCCAGTGACTCCCGAACTCGTGGGCATTCAGGGAGCGCAGCCGCCGGAACTGCCATCGACATTCGCGATCAAACGACTCTCGTATCCATGGTCAAAATCAGATGGCCTCAGGCGCGGTCGCCGACACCGCCGTGGCGCCTCAGTAATCGGTTGTGCACCTTCATGTGTGCGCCTACCGTCGTTGGATGCCCGCAGATGCGCCGACCATCCTCGCCACCAGCGGGGGAATCGGGGCTGGACGGCGGACCCGGTTCGAGTTCACGGCATTGACTGACTTCGCGGTCGACTTGTCCGGGGTCGTCGGTCGCGCGCCGCGCATCTGCTTTCTGGCCACCGCGGTGGGTGATGACAAGGCAGTGCTGCATTACTTGACCGAGGCCGCTCAGGTACGCGGCTTCATTCCTTCGCACATCGCGCTGTTCCCGATGCCGACATTCCCCAATGCCGCGGCACACCTGTTGGAGCAGGATGTGGTGTGGGTGTTCGGGGGCAGTGCGGCCAACTTGCTCGCGTTGTGGCGCTTGCACAGACTTGACGTCGCACTGCGAGCGGCATGGCAGTCCGGCGTCGTGCTGACCGGGATATCGGCAGGATCGATCTGCTGGCACGCCGGGGGCACGACTGACTCGTTTGGACCCGCGCTTCAACCGATCAGCAATGGGTTGGGTTTCCTGCCGTACGGCAATGGTGTGCACCACGCCTCCGAGAGGCAACGCCGTCCAATGCTGCATACCCTCGTCGAAGATCGGGTGCTGCCGGCCTCCTACGCCACCGATGACGGTGCAGGACTGCTCTACCGCGGAACGACGTTTGTGGAGGCTGTCGCTGAGAATGGAACAGCGGGAGCATATTTCGTGCAGAGACTGGGAGATGGTGCGGCGGAGACCGCGCTGGATGTGCGGCGGCTGCGATGACCACGATTACGTTCCGTGCGGCCGATGTCGAGGACTTCGAGTTCATCTTCGAGCTGCACAAGACGACGCTGGGTCCGTACGTGAATCAGGTGTGGGGCTGGGACGACGAGGATCAGCGCGCGTATCTGAGCCGCACACTCGATATCGCTGCCACCCAGGTGATTGTTGTTGACGGAGTCGATGCGGGACGGCTGAGCCTCGCACACCAGCAAGGCGATGTGTATGTGGGTCTGATCGAGGTTGCAGCGAGCTTTCAGCGCCGAGGGATCGGCAGCCGCATTCTGCGTGACGTGCTGGACGACGCGTTCACCGCCGATCGCGGTGTGCGCCTGAGCGTGTTGAAGGTCAACAGCGATGCCCACCGTCTATACCGGCGCCTGGGGTTCGTCGAATTGGAGGTCGAGGGCGCAGACGCGGACGTCCGTGTGCATATGCGCGCCCATCCGCCGCCGTACTCGGCGACTCGGCACGGGCAGCGTACTCAGCATTCGGGGTGATGGCATGTCGGTGACGTTGCGTGCAGCCATGCCTGGTGACCGCGGGTTCATGGTCGAGATGGCGCGGCACGCCTGCGTGATCGAGGACCGGTCCCTGCCTGACCCGGACGATGACGACGTGCTGGAGATGTTGCCCGCGCCAGGAACCGTGGCGATCATCGCCGAGGACCGTCAAGGATCGCCCGCTGGGGCAGTGTGGACCTATCACAGCAATCCACCGCTGCGCACGGATACTGCCGGCGTGCCGTTGCCGGAGCTGTGCATCGCGGTCGCGCCGGGACAACGCGGCGTCGGCATCGGGGGAGTGCTGCTGGATGCTCTGTTCGCAGAGCTCGCGCCACTGTGCGACACGATGTGCACCAACGTCCACGTCCGCAATCCCGCACGACGGCTCTACGAACGCAAGGGCTTCCGTGAGGACGGCCAAGGCCACGGCCCGCTGGGGATGGCAATGCTCAAAGACCTACGCCGACAAAACGATTGACACAGCCGCCTGGACCCGGTGTCGTCGTTGATCTGGGGCGAGCCGGCCGTGTCAAGAATTGCTTGACAAAAGCATCCACGTCATCTTAACCTTGACGTGTGCCGGCCCCGTTTACCGCGATCGCACAGGAACTTCACCGACAGCTGGGGCAGTTGCTTGCCGCGCCGATCCTGCGTGCCGAGGACGACCCGCTCAAGGGAGTGCTTGCGGCACAGGAGATTCAGGGACGGGCTGAGGAATTGCTGGCCGCCGCCGTGCAGCGGGCGCGAGAATCGGGCCGAACATGGCAGGACATCGGCGAGGTCCTCGGTGTATCGCGGCAGGCCGTCTTCCAGCGCTATGGCAAACCGATCGATCCACGAACTGGAGAAATGATGAACACCACGGCTCTGCCTGAAGCTCATGACCTGACCGAGACGATCCTCGGTGACATGGCGCACGCCCGATGGGCAGATATCAGCGCCCGCTTCGATGCGACCATGCGCGACGGGCTCACCGATGAAGGCCTTGCCGAGGCGTGGGCTCAGATCGTGGGGATGGCTGGAGCGTACGAAGGGCACGGAGACATCACCGCCGTGCGCGCCGGGATCTTCACTACTACCGACACTCCGCTGGCCTTCGAGGCCGGCGATTTCGTTGCACGCATCACCTTTCGTGATGATCACACGGTGGCCGGGTTGTACATCCTCAACCCGGACGCGGCCGCTCGCCTCCGTGGGCCAGCCACGACGTAGGTCAGCCCGTCCGAAAGATGCGGTGTGTGCGGGCGCGCACTCAATTCATCTCGGCGTCAACAGGGTTGAGAATGTTGTAAGCCGTGTGGACCCGTACGGCTATTAGATAGTTCTTGTTTGCCAGCAGGGCCACTGCGAGTCGCTTCTCGGGGACGTATGCGACGTACGACGGTGTCACTCCATTGGCTCGGGCGTGAAGGTGACGTCGACATCGCCCACGGTCATCGTCACCTGGCCTTCCATCACCATCACCTGCGCCGAGACCCGTCGATCGACGGTCTGGGCCAGCTGCTGCACCGGCGCGTGCGGTATCTGCACCACCGACAGGTTCGGCAGCCCCGCCACTTTGGGTCCCACGGTGCGCCACCGTAGGTGGCTGCCGCGCCGGCGGCGAACGGGAACAGCAGCACCTGATCGCCTGGCCGGAGCAATACGTAACCGGAACGAAGCAGGTTAC
>JAXHOA010000017.1:0-441959 GCA_034520035.1 Mycobacterium sp.
ATGGCCAGCGTTCCGGTTACGTATTGCTTCCCGCCGCGCCCGTCGTATTCGGAGGAAATCCGTTCACGACGCTTCCATCAGAATGAACGGCGATGAGGATGTCGACCTGATCGTTCTCTTCGAGATCGCTCGTCGTCACACTCACGAGTTCGAGCGATCCATCGCCATCAGTATCCACGCCGCCGCGAGCGCGGGTTCGTCTCGAAAGGCGAAGGGGAATCCGTCCGAGCGGTTCGCCGGCAGCCAGCGTGAATTTCCTCACGCGAGGCCACGGCGTATTCGAGTCCGTCCAGGTCAGGACGGAGATCCGCAACTGCGCTCGACCAGATTCGGCCAGAGCCGCTTCAAATGCTTTCGGAGCAAGGTTCCGTCGGCGTTCCAGATCTTGAGCGTCTCGCCGCGCGGCGCGAGGACTTCGTTTTTCCCGTCGCCATCGAGATCGACGATGGCCGGAAGACAAAACCAACTTTCTTCCCACGAGTCGGCGAAAGAGATCGTCGCCTTAGGTTCACTCACTTTCTCGCTACCGCCCGCCGCATCGCCTGCGGCTTTCGGAAGTTCACGGTTTTGTCACCACCGCTACCGGTGGAAGTTCCTTTCGTTCCGCCTCCCGAACAAGCGAACGAGAAGACGAGTGCAACGGAACAAGAACGGAGCCGAGACTTCGAAGAGGCGAAGAAAGCGAGCGCATCGACCAAGGGTAACAAGTCGTCCTGTCGATGCGGAAAAGCCTTAAGAATCTGGGGCTTCGCTTGATGTGCGCGAGGAAATCGATCGGTTTGGAGTGGCGCGTCGACAATTTCTATCAGGTTCGAGCTTCGAGTTCGCAGTACGGCAACCGTAACGGGCGTGGACGGCATGGACCCGAGGAAGGCCGTTCGCATGGCGGCTTTGGGCACAGACCGAGGAGCTGATCGATTCGCGCTTCCCATGGATATGCACCCTGTGCGGCTCGTGCGAAGACATGCCACTTTCTCCCCAGGGCGTGGAAGTCCTCAAGATGATGCGCCGGGCAAGGACCCTCAGAGAGCGGGACAAGGTCCCCGGACCGATCCACAAGGGCGTTGTTATGTGTTTGGAAAGGGGGAACAACAGAATTCCCAAAGAAGACGATCTCCTCTTTCTGCTGGCCGACCTGTCAAAAGAGATGTCTGAGGACGAAGGGATTCCCGGTTTCACCCCGGTGGATCAGAAGGGCGCCAATATACTGGTGACCGTCAATTCAAGAACCTTTTTGGCGAACCGGACGACATGAAGTTCTGGTGGCGCATCTTCTACGCTGCCAGGAGAGCTGGACCACCACCTCGACGAACTGGGAAGGGTCAACTGGGGCTTACTTTTTCCGACGATGATGAGTCCATGAGGGAGATTACCGGCAGGATTGTAAAGCATCTGGGGGAACTGGAGTGCAAGACGCTGCTCCTACCCGAGTGGGGCCACGCCTACTATGCGACTAGGCTTAGTCTGCAAACGTGGTTTCGGAGGGTTTTTGAGAAATACAAGAGTGGTTTCAGTGCATGAGCTGCTGAAAAGAATACATCGAGACCGGAAGGATCAAGGTCGATAAATCCATCCATGAGGAGCTGACCACGGTACATGATCCCTGCAACTACGGTCGAAAAAGCATGAAGACCTTTGGCCAGGCATTTTTCGAGGAGCCGCGATGGGTCACCCAGCAGTGTTGTGAAAAATTACGTGGAGATGCATCCCAACCGGATGAACAACTTCTGTTGCGGCGGTGGGGGCCGGGGGGCCTGGGCCATGCCTATGAGGCGGAACGTATCTACTACGGCCGGGTCAAGGCCAAGCAAGATCATGGATACCGGGGCCAAGATGGTCATTGCCCCGTGTCCGCAACTGCCGTGACCAGATCATGAAATCCCTGACCAAGGAATTCGGCCTCGATATCGAGACCAAATATCTGTGGGAACTGGTGGCCGATTCCCTGATCATCGATCCGTGGACCGAGGAAGAGATCCAGAAGGCCAATGAGTTGAGAGACGCCCAGTACGAAAGGGACGGCATCGATCTGGACGAAATGTGGGTGTATTCCTAAAGGATAACCCTATGGCAATAAAAGCCCCCTGCGTAAACGGGGGCTTTTTTTTTATTCGGGTTCGACCAGCCGTCCGTTTTTCACAAAAAGCAAGAAAATTGCTGACAGGTCGGGCGTTCGAAGGGCGAAACTTCAAATTGGGAACCGGAAACCTGAAACTGGGGCTGTCAATCGAAAAGCAAAATATCGCTCACAACTCCACACTCGAAACTTTAGTCACTTTAGCTTACTTTAGTCACTTCCCATCATGTCCCCATCTCCCATGACGACAGGTATCGTTCCTGCTCTTCTGTCAGCGTATCGATCTCGATCCCCATGGATTTAAGCTTCAGTTGTGCAATCTCCTCATCGATCTCCGCGGGGACCGGATAGACCTTTTTCGTCAATGCCGCATGGTTCTTGGCCATAAATTCACCGGACAGGGCCTGGTTAGCGAAGCTCATGTCCATGACGCTGGAGGTGTCCTTCTGCGGCAGCAAGTTGACAAGGGTCTCCCCTCGCCGAGCAGATAGACCCTGCGACCGTTCTTGAGACGGAATTCCTCCAGCGAACTCCTGACGGGACGTCTGTCCTGGGATGCATCGGCGGGCCCATGAGATCCAGTTCCACATCAAAGTGGCCCGGTTGAGACCATGGCCCCGTCTTTTCATGACCATGAAATGTTCTGCCCAGTTGACGTTCATGTCTCCTGTCAGGGTGCGAAAAATCTCCCAGGGGCGCTGCCTGGGCGATCAGCATGACCTGAAATCCGTCCATAACCGCCTCCAGGGCCCGAAAGGGGGCTCACCTCACATACGATCCGTGGGCCCCATGACCCTTGGCCCGTGTTGCCACGCCCCGCCCGCACCAGCCATAGCCGCTGACCACAAAGACAGAGCCTGCAAGGAGCCGGTTGGTGGCCGGATAATCCCGTCCACCGTGCTTTGGCCGGTCCGTAACCCGGTTGTCAAAGAGGTGTTTGGTGACCGTCGTTGACGAGAGTTAATAGGGAACTGGAGGACCCCGTCCTTCTCCATGCTCCTGAGCCGAGATGATAACGCTGGTCCGCCCAGGCGATCGGCAGTCAGTTCCTCGATGCCCAATCCCTGATCCAGACCGGTGCGGTCCCTCTGCACCGGGAGCCGCCGGCGGAGTACCGGCGCCAATACGGCTGAGCCCACGGTGCTGCCGCAGGGCGGTCCACCGGACACCGAAATCTCCCTGGCTTCAGCCGCGCGCCAGGCGACTGGGTTTCGGCTGAGACCGGGTAGCGGAATCGGCGCCGCGAGCGACCTGTGTTCAGCCGGGCGAGGCCGCGGGCCGTCCTGACTGAAACCACGTACGCATCGGGGCCCTACTTCATCTGGAAGTTGGGTGGCCGCTTCTCGGCGAACGCCCGTGGGCCTTCCTTGGCGTCATCGCTGAGGAACACCGGGATGCCGTTGGCGGTATCGGGTTTGAAGGCGTCGAGCTCGTGCATGCCCTCGGTCTCGCGGATGGTCTTGAGGATCGCCTGCACGGCCAGCGGACCGTTGTTGTTGATGATCTCGGCGATCTCGCACGCCTTGTCCAGCGCGGTGCCGTCGGGCACCACGTGACCGATCAGCCCGTACTCCAGGGCCTGGGCCGCGGTGATGTGCCGGCCGGTCAACAGCATGTCGCAGGCGATGGTGTACGGAATCTGGCGCACCAGGCGCACCGCGGAGCCGCCCATCGGGTACAGGCTCCACTTGGCCTCGGAGATGCCGAACTTCGCGCTCTCGCCGGCGACCCGGATATCGGTGCCCTGCAGGATTTCGGTACCGCCCGCAATGGCAGGCCCTTCGACCGCGGCGATGAGCGGCTTGGTCAGACGACGGCCCTTCAGCAGACCGTCGATGCGTGACGGGTCGTAGCTACCGTCCTTGAAGGAGTCGCCCGGCGGCTTCTTGGTGGCGCCCTTGAGATCCATGCCCGCGCAGAAGTAACCGCCGGCGCCGGTCAGGATGCAGGTCCGGATCTCCGGATCGCTGTCCACCCGATCCCAGGCCTCGACCATTATCGAGAGCATCTCGGTGGACAGCGCGTTGCGCGCCTCCGGCCGGTTCAAGGTCACGATCAGCGTGTGTCCGCGCTGCTCGATGAGGGCGTCGGGGGTTCCGTTTGCTTCGCTCATGGGCGTCCGCCTCCTTGCGTTCGTGACCCGGACTTGTCTCGAAATGTAACACGTTCTAGTTTAGGGACATGGCCCTGAACATCGCCGATCTCGCCGAGCACTCCATCGACGCCGTCCCGGACCGCGTCGCCCTGATATGTGGTGACGAACAACTGACCTACGCCCAGCTGGAGGACAAGGCCAATCGCCTGGCCCACTACCTTCAGGACCAGGGTGTCAAGAAGGACGACAAGGTCGGCCTGTACTGCCGCAACCGGATCGAGATCGTGATCGGGATGCTCGGCATCGTCAAGGCCGGGGCGATCCTGGTCAACGTCAACTTCCGCTATGTCGAAGGCGAACTCAAGTACCTCTTCGACAACTCCGACATGGTCGCGCTCATCCACGAGCGCCGCTACGCGGACCGGGTCGCCAACGTGCTGCCCGAGACGCCGAACGTCAAGACCGTGCTGGTCGTCGAGGACGGGTCCGACGACGACTACCGGCGCTACGGCGGAGTCGAGTTCGAGGCCGCACTGGCCCAGGGCTCGCCGGAACGCGATTTCGGCCCGCGCAGCGAAGATGACATCTACCTGCTCTACACCGGCGGCACCACCGGCTTCCCCAAGGGCGTGATGTGGCGCCACGAGGACATCTACCGGGTGCTGTTCGGTGGCACCGACTTCGCCACCGGCGAGCCCATCGCCGACGAGTACGACCTGTCCAAGCAGGCCGCGGCCAACGCGCCGATGGTGCGCCTGCCCATCCCGCCGATGATCCACGGCGCCACCCAGTCGGCCACCTGGATGGCACTGTTCTCCGGTCAGACCGTGGTGCTGACACCGGAGTTCGACGCCGATCAGGTGTGGCGTCTGATCCACGACCACAAGGTCAATCTGCTCTTCTTCACCGGCGACGCGATGGCGCGCCCGCTGCTCGACGCCCTGATCGCGCACCAGGACGAGGGCAACACATACGACCTGTCGTCGCTGTTCCTGCTGGCCAGCACGGCGGCGCTGTTCTCCACCAGCCTGAAGGAGAAGTTCCTCGAGCTGCTGCCCAACCGTGTCATCACCGACTCCATCGGATCGTCGGAGACCGGCTTCGGCGGGACCAGCATCGTGGCCAAGGGGCAGTCGCACACCGGCGGTCCGCGGGTCACCATCGACAAGAACACCAAGGTGCTCGACGAGGACGGCAACGAGGTCGTGCCGGGCTCGGGCGTGCGCGGCATCATTGCCAAGAGCGGCCACATCCCGGTCGGCTACTTCAAGGACGAGAAGAAGACCGCCGAGACGTTCCGCACGTACAACGGTGTGCGGTACGCGATTCCGGGCGATTACGCCGAGGTCGAAGCCGACGGCAGCGTGACGATGCTGGGACGAGGTTCGGTGTCCATCAACAGCGGCGGCGAGAAGATCTACCCCGAGGAGGTCGAGGCCGCGCTCAAGGGTCATCCCGACGTGTTCGACGCGCTCGTGGTCGGCGTGCCCGACGAACGGTTCGGCCAGCACGTCGCCGCCGTCGTACAGGCGCGCGAGGGTACCCGTCCGACGCTGGCCGACCTGGATGCGTTCGTGCGCAGCGAGATCGCGGGATACAAAGTGCCGCGCAGTCTTTGGTTGGTCGACGAGGTGAAGCGCTCACCCGCGGGCAAGCCGGACTACCGGTGGGCCAAGGACACCACCGAGGAACGACCCGGCCGACGAAGTTCATTCAAAGCATGGACACGCCAGCCGGGCGAGCGGAGCACGACATCACTGAGAACCGAACTGTGTGAGCGGTTCGGGATCGAATACCCGATCTTCGTCTTCACTCCGTCGGAGAAGGTGGCCGCCGCGGTCAGCAAGGCCGGCGGTCTCGGCGTGCTGGGCTGCGTGCGGTTCAACGATGCCGACGATCTGGAGAACGTCCTGCAGTGGATGGACGCCAATACCGACGGCAAGCCCTACGGCGTGGACATCGTGATGCCGGCCAAGGTGCCCACCGAGGGCACCAGCGTGGACATCAACAAGCTGATCCCGCAGACCCACCGCGATTTCGTGGCCAAGACACTCGCCGATCTCGGTGTGCCCCCGTTGCCCGAGGACGAGGAAAAGCTCCGAGGGCGTGCTGGGCTGGCTGCATTCGGTGGCCCGCAGCCACGTCGATGTGGCGCTGCGGCATCCGATCAAGCTGATCGCCAACGCACTCGGCTCGCCGCCCAAGGACGTCATCGAGCAGGCGCACGCCGCCGGCGTGCCGGTGGCCGCACTGGCCGGTAGCGCCAAACACGCTCTGCGCCATGCCGAGAACGGCGTGGACATCGTCGTCGCCCAGGGCCATGAGGCCGGCGGGCACACCGGTGAGATCGGGTCGATGGTGTTGTGGCCCGAGATTGTCGACGCGCTCGACGGCAAGGCGCCGGTGCTCGCGGCCGGCGGTATCGGTACCGGGCGCCAGGTGGCCGCGGCGCTGGCGCTGGGGGCGCAGGGCGTCTGGATGGGCTCGGCGTTCCTGACCTCGGCCGAGTACGACCTCGGCGTACGGCAGGCCTCCGGGGTGTCGACCATCCAGCAGGCCATGCTCGATGCCACTTCCAGCGACACGGTGCGCCGCAAGATCTACACCGGCAAGCCGGCCCGGCTGCTCAAGAGCCGCTGGACCGACGCCTGGGATGCCGAGGGCGCACCCGACCCGCTGCCGATGCCCCTGCAGAACATCCTCGTCAGCGAGGCGCATCAGCGGATGAACGAATCGTCGGATCCGACCGCCGTCGCGATGCCGGTCGGTCAGATCGTGGGCCGGATGAACGAGATCCGCCCCGTCGCCGACATCATCGGTGAACTGGTCAGCGGATTCGAGGAGGCCACCAAGCGTCTCGACGGGATCGCCGAAAGCTAGCGCCCGGGCAGCTTCTGCACCAGCTGGATCATCGGGTTCAGCGCCTTCTGCCACAGCGTCTGCGAGATCCCCAGCGGGGCATCGAGGTTGATCACCCGCGCGGTGGAGACGGTCTGGGATTCGGTGTACTTGAGTATTCCGTCCGCGCCGTGCCTGCGGCCGACGCCGGAAGCCTTCATCCCGCCCATCGGGGCGGCGGTGCTGCCGAACGCCAGGGCGTACCCCTCGTCGACGTTGACGGTACCGGCCTGCAGCCGCGCGGCGATCGCCTCGCCCTCGGCCTTGCTGCCCGCCCAGACACTGGCATTCAGCCCGTATTCGGTGTCGTTGGCCCGCTCGATGGCCTCCTCGACGTCGGCCACCGGATAGATCGAGACCAGCGGACCGAAGGTCTCGTTGCGCCCGCATTCCATCTCGTCGGTCACCTCGGTCAGCACGGTGGGCTCGTAGAACAGCGGGCCGAGGTCGGGCCGGGCATTGCCGCCGGCAATCACTTTGGCGCCCTTGACCTTTGCGTCATCGACATGGTTCGACATGGTCTTGACCTGGTCCTCGGACATCAGGCTGCCCATATCGGCGGTGAAGTCGTAGGCCGTGGACAGACGCATGTTGCGGACCCGGTCGCCGAACTTGGCGGTGAACTCGTCGGCGACCTCGCGGTCGACATAGATACGTTCGATGGAGATACAGAGCTGTCCGGCGTTGGAGAAACAGGCCCGGGTGGCGGCCTTGGCGGCCACGTCGATGTTCGCGTCCTTGGTGACGATCATCGGGTTCTTGCCGCCCAGTTCGGCGGAGAAACCGATGAGACGACGTCCGCACTGCTCGGCCAGGGTGCGGCCGGTGGCTGTGGACCCGGTGAACATCAGGTAGTCACAGTGCTCCACGATGGCGGTGCCCACCACCGAGCCAGGGCCCGGTACCACCGCGAACACCTCGCGGGGAACGCCTGCGGCATAGAGTAGTTCGGCATTGGCCAGCGTGCAGTACGGGGTTTGGCTGTCGGGTTTGACCACCACCGCGTTGCCGGCCAGCAGGGCCGGTATGGAGTCCGAGATCGACAGCGCCATCGGATAGTTCCACGGCGAGATGACACCGATGACACCCTTGGGCCAGTGGTTGACGACGGTCTTGACCAGGCCGGGCAACAGGCCCTGAACACGCTTGGGGGCCAGCAGCCTATTCGCCTCACGCGCGTAGTAGCGCGCGTTGAGCATGATGTCGAGGATCTCCTCCTGGGCGGCTGCCCGCGCCTTGCCGGTCTCGGCCTGCGCCACGTCCATCAGGAAGTCGCGGTGCTCGATGACCAGGCTGCGGAATCGTTCCATGATGGCGGCGCGCTCGCGGGCCGGGCGGGCGGCCCAGCCAACCTGTGCCGCACGGGCCTTCGCGAACGCGGCGGAGACATCCTCGGTGGTGCCGACCGGAATGGTGGTGAGTTCCCTGCCGGTGAACACCTCGTAGATATGCCGGGATTGGCGGGCGTCGATGTCCTCGATGGCGCACAACGCCCGGAGGCGGGCGAAGTCGGTGGCGGACGGAGCGGGCATGGCAAACTCTCCCTACTGGTGAGTAACTTGCTGGTGGCGCCCAACATACCTGGTACCGGCGGTTCCAGCCAAGGCCGATGCGGTTGAATCTGGGGCATGACGGGACGGCCACGGGACGCCTCCATCGATGAGCGCGTGCTGGCCGTGACGCGGGAACTGCTGGTCGAGGTCGGTTGGGACGATCTGAGCGTGCGGTTGGTGGCCACCCGCGCCGGGGTCGGGCGTGCGAGCCTGAATCGGCGCTGGTCCTCCAAGGCCGAACTGGTGCTGCACGCGATTCTTGGCGAGACCCCCGATATGTCGCCATTCTCGGGCACCGACCTGGCGGGGTGGATCGAATGGGTGGTGCGCGGCAGTCACCTGTTGTTCGGTCGCCCCGACGTCAGGGAGGCGGTGCCCGGTCTGTTGCTGGCGCTGCGGGAGGACGATGAGATGCGTAGGGCGCTGTGGGACGGGTTCAGCGGTCCGGCGATCGAGCTGTTCGCCGCGCAGGGCTACGGCGCCGAGGTGGACGCGCGGGCGGCACTGGCCATGGCCGCGGGGGCGGCGTTGTTCGTCACCACCGTCGCCGTCGACGATGACGCGCCGGTGCTGCAGGACCGTGTGGTGCAGATGCTGTGCACCGCGCTAGGTGCTGAGCCGCCGGAAATGAGTCGATGATCGCGCGCTGTGGCGGCCGCCAGCCGGACAGGCCGAGATCGGTGAGCGTACGCGCGTCATCGGTCGGGGTGGCCGCGGTCAGCAGCGTCGCCGCCTCGTGGCTGAGGCCGTCTCCGAGCGGCACCACCCGGCTGCATTGATCGGCGATCCAGCCGATGCCTCGAAAAAGTCTGGGGGAAAGCGGTATTCGCCGGATGCGGCGGCCCGATCCCCGCTCGAGCGCGTCGACCATCGCGTCGAACGTCAGCATGACGCCGCCGCATACATAGCGCCGGGGTCCGCGCCCGGCGCACATCAGCGCGGCGTGCACGTCGGCGACATCGCGCACGTCGATCATCTGCATGCCGCCAGGCATGCGCGGTGCGGCGCCGGCGCGCACCATCGGGTCCCAGCCGCGTTCGGTCACCCCGGCAGCGGTCCAGAAGGCGCGGCCGACGACGCTGGACGGGTAGGTGACGACCACCGGTGCGCCGCGCTCCTGCAGCCGTCGCGCGACCCGGTCGGCGTAGGCCTTGGTCTGGGCGTACGGGCTGCGTCCCGGTGCGGTGGGCGTGTCGGCGGTGATCACGCCATCCGGTGGTGGGAAGAGTGCGCTGTAGCTGCTCACCGAGACGACCGGATCCAGCCCGGCCGCCACAGCATGCGTCAGCACCGCCTCGGCGGCGTGGGCGTTGATGTCCCACATCAGGGCTTCGCGCCGGCGGTCGGTGCCGACCACCCCGGCGGCATGGATGACGGCATCGCACCCCTGAAGTAGGCGTGCGACGGTGCCGGCCGTCCGGATGTCGCCGTGCAGGACGTCCACGTCGCCGAGCGCAGTGAGGCGTGGGATCACCGGGGCGTCGGCGCAACCCGGGGCGACGAGCAGCCGGATCTGATGTCCGGCTTCCAGCAGGCGGCGGACGGTGTGGGCGCCCAGGTAGCCGGTGCCCCCGGTGATCGCGATGCGCATGTGGTCCTCCTGCTATATTTCGATGCCAATGGTATCGAAAGCATTCGCGCCGGGGACCCTGGGTCCGCTGTCGCTGAAAAACAGGTTCATCAAAGCCGCGACCTTCGAGGGTGTGATGGCCCGTGGCCAGGTCAGCGACGCGCTGATCGAGTTCCACGCCGGTGTGGCGCGCGGAGGCGCGGCGATGACCACCGTTGCCTATCTGGCGATCTCACCGGGAGGCCGGGTGCACCGCGACACCATCGTGCTGGATGCCGACCAGGTGCCGGCCCTGCGTCGACTGACCGACGTGGTGCACGCCGAAGGTGCTCTGGCATGTGCTCAGATCGGGCACGCCGGGCTGGTCGCCAATACGCTGTCCAACCGCACCCCGTCGCTGGCACCGAGCGCCCGGTTCAGCGCTCCCGCGATGGGCCGGGTCAAGGCCGCCACCGCGGCCCAGCTCGAGGCCGTGGTCGAGGAGTTCGGCGCCGCGGCCCGCCATGCGGTCGAGGCCGGGTTCGATGCCATCGAGATCCACATGGGTCACGGCTACCTCCTCAGTTCGTTCTTCAGCCCGAACCTCAATCGCCGCACCGACGATTTCGGCGGGGACACCGCCCGGCGCGCCGAGTTGGCCCGTCGGGTGGCCGAGCGGGTCCGGGCCTGTGCGGGCGGATCTGTCGCCGTGACAGCCAAATTCAACATGGACGACGGTGTGCGCGGGGGCTTCTGGCTCACCGACAGCGTGCCGACCGCCCGGCTTCTGCAGTCCGACGGACACCTCGACGCGCTGCAACTCACCGGGGGCAGTTCGCTGCTCAACCCGATGTATTACTTCCGCGGACCGGTACCCATGGCCGAGTTCATCGCCTCCCAACCGGCGCCGGTGGGGCTGGGGCTACGGGTCATCGGCAGGCGACTGTTCCGCGAGTACCCGTTCGAGGAGGCCTTCTTCCTGCCGCTGGCCCGCCAGTTCCGCGAGGCGCTGGACATGCCGCTGATCCTGCTGGGCGGTATCAACGAGCTGGACACCGTGCACGGCGCCTTGGCGGAGGGTTTCGGGTTCGTGGCGATGGCCCGTGCGCTGTTGCGGGATCCCGGGCTGGTCAACCGGTTCCGGGACGAGACCGCCACCGCCGGCCTGTGCGTGCACTGTATGAAATGCATGCCGACGGTCTATAGCGGAACCCGCTGCGTCATCCGATGATCACCGGGTGGCCGAACGGATCGTTGTGGAGCGGTGGAGCCCCGCTCTGCACCCGGACTGTCGGCGGGCTGCTTCCGCACACGGTGTCCCCGCACAGCGATGCCGGCGCCCGCGTGGAAGCTGCGGTGCGCCGGCATCGTCCACAGCTGTGGCTCGGGTTGTTCCTGCATGGGCAGGATCAGGGCGTGATGACCGTCTCGGAGTCGATGATATCGGTTGCCGTGCCGACGATATCGGCCTGATCCTCGGTGCCGTCCGCATTGAGCTGCAGGACATAGAGTCCGTCGGCGCCCGGGATCACCACCGTCTTCTGCGCCACGATCTTGGTCAGACCGTCCTGGATCCAGGTGCCCCCGAGCTGGAAGGCCGGATACTCACCGAGGGTGCTGACCGCGCCCTCGTTCCAGCCCTCGTAGTCCGGCAGGTTCTGCAACTCGCCACCGGCCAGATCGATGATCCGCTGCGGATCGACGTTGCCGGTCAGCTTGGAGACGATCGCGACGATGCTCGGCGTGTACTCGGCGGCCTCAGGGCCGGTGTAGACGATTGCGCCATAGGCCCATTCGGGCGTATCGGAACCGGCATCCTCCCACCCGTCGGGGAAGGGCAGGTCGATGGTCGGCGACCCCGGATCGCCACGCTGGACCGGGGTCTCCTGGATGCCGGCCTCCTGGATGTAGCTGGCGATCGTCTCGTTCGGCCCGGATCCCTCGGTGACCTCTTCGCGCGGTGCGACCTTGGGGGTGGTTGTCTCCGAATCGGATTCGCGTTGCGAGGTCTCCGAGGCCGAGCTGCTCGCCTTGGCGGATCCCTCGGTGGTCTTGGTGTCCGATCCGCAACCGGACAGGATCAATCCGAGCGCGGCGGCCAAGGCCGCGACACCGGTAACCGCAGATGTCCTCATCAACTTCTCCTCGTGGTGAAAGTCCTATTCATGGCAAACACTTGCCGTGCACACTCTGTGCGGAAGCGTAGTCCACTCGGCGCTACCACATGGTAGGTAGAAGTACTCAAAAATGACGTCCGGAATGTCTCGATCCTGACAGCAAATCCCGTCAGGATGTTCCTACCCGGGCCCGAGAACGTACTGACCGGACTGCGGGTGCCGGTACCAGCCACCGGCGGCCTGCGTCCCGCCGTCGACATGAATCGTCTGGCCGGTCACGTAACCGGATAGATCCGAGGCCAGGAACACCGCGGCACCGGCCATCTCGTCGACGTGACCCGCACGCCCCATCGGGACCATCCGTCCCGCATCCCGCAGGCGTTGCGGCCCGGCCATCGCCACGAGCCCCTCGGTCACGGTGAAATCCGGAGCCAGACCGTTGACCCGAATGCCGTATTCGGCCAGTTCGAGCGCGGCGGTCCTGGTGTAGTTGATGACACCGGCCTTCGCCGCGGCATATGCCGCGTAACCGGGTGCGGCGCGGACCCCCTCGATCGAGGTGATGTTGATGATGCTGCCGCCGTCGGCTGCCTCGACCATGACCCGGGCGACCCGCTGTGTACACAGGAACACCTGCCGGAGATTGGCCCGGTACAACGCATCCCAACCGTTCTCGGAAGTCTCCAGCAGCGGTGAGCCGAAGGTGCCGCCGGCGTTGTTGACCAGGATCCGGGGCGGCCCGAGTTGCTCGACGGTGCGCGCCAGCGCCGCATCCACCTGCGCGGCATCCCGGACATCGGCCACCAGGGCAAGCCCGCCGATCTCGGTCGCCGCCGCGGCGGCGCTGGTCTCGTCGCGTTCCCAGATCGCCACCGTGGCGCCGAAGGCCGCCAGGCCGGCGGCGATGCCCCGGCCGATGCCCGAGCCGCCACCGGTGACGACCGCGACGCGGCGTCCGCACGGCGGAGGGTGATGGCCGCCGGACAAGGCCCGCCCGACGCGGCGACGATGCTGATGAGCAGTGGATTCCTCGCGATCTACCTCGCGTTCGCTCCGGATACACCGGATCGGCGCAGTCGGTTGCCTGCGCGGACAGCTCGCGTTTGAGCACCTTGAAGGTCTCGGTGCGGGGCAGTTCGGCGGCCACCCGGACGAACGACGGCCATTGCTTCGGCCCGAGATCGGGCTGCTCGCCCAGGAACGCGCCGAACGCGTCGGCATCGAAGGCGGCGCCGCGCGCGAGCACCACCGCGGCCATCACCCGGTCGCCGACCGCCGGGTCCGGGATCGGGTACACGGCGGCCTCGACGATGTCGATATGCCGCAACAGGATCCGCTCGATCGGTGCGGTGCCCAGGTTCTCGCCGTCCACCCGCATCCAATCGCCGAGCCGTCCGGCGAAGTAGATGTAGCCGGCTTCGTCGCGGTAGGCCAGATCCCCGGTGTGATAGACGCCGCCGGCCATCCGGTCGGCCTCGGCGTCGGGGGAGTTGTAGTAGCCGCGAAACCAACCGGCACCGGTCGGATTCACCAACTCGCCGATCACCCCCGGTGCGCACGGCTGCCCGGTCTCCACATCGAGGATCGCCACCTCGTCGGTCAGCGGTCCCAGCGAGCCGTCCGGGGTGTCGGGGGTGCGCGCGATCGCCACACCGCCTTCGGTGGAACCGAATCCGTCGATTACCCGGACGCCGAAACGGGTGGCGAAACGGGGCAGATCGCGGGGCGCACCCTCGTTGCCGTACAGGAACTTCAACGGATTGTCGGCGTCATCGGATTGTTCGGGAGTTGCCAGGATGTAGGACAGTGGCTTGCCGACATAGTTGGCGTAGGTGGCACCGTAACGGCGCACATCCGGAATGAACTGTGATGCGGAGAATCTGCGGCGCAGGGCAATCGAAGCGCCGGCGGCCACCGCCACCGACCAGCCGGCCATGATCGCGTTGGAGTGGAACAGCGGCATGGCCAGATAGCAGGTGTCCTCGGGTCCCAGCCCGAACCGCTCGGCCAGCATCCGTCCGGGGAAGGCGACCTTGTCATGGGTCACCCGCACCGCCTTGGGCTCACCGCTGGTCCCGGAGGTGAAGATCAGCATGAACAGGTCCTCGCCGGAAAGGTCGGCGAAGACCACCGGTGCGCCCGCATACCCGGCGAGCTCGCCGGCCCACGAGGGTGATTCGACGTCGATGAAGTCGACCCCGGCCGGAACCACGCTCGGATCGTCGGTGAGCACCAGCTGGCAGTCTGCTCGGGCGATATCGGAGGCCAGTGCCGCGCCGCGACGGGTCGGGTTCAGTCCCACCGGGACCAGGCCCTGCAGGCCGGCCGCCACCAACAGCGTCGAGAAGAACGACGTGTTGCCGAGCAGCGCGCCGATATGCGGGGGGCGGGAAGGGTCCAGCCGGGCCCCCAGCGTCGCCGCCAGCTGGGAGCCGGACGCGATGTGGTCACGCCAGCTGCTGAACGAATCTCCTTCGTACACGCCACGATCAGTGACGTCGACCAGTGGTGCCAGTAGTTCGGTGACGGTGGGACCGAGGTTTCCGGTCACTGGCTAGACGGGCGTGTCGGCCAGCTCACGGCCGATCCGCAGCAACTGCCCGGTCGCCCCGCCGACCGCGAACTCGGTCTGTTTGGCGGCCAGGAAGTACCGGTGGATGGGGTGATCCATATCGATTCCGACCCCGCCGTGCACGTGTACCGCGGTATGGGCGACCCGGTGGCCGGCATCGGCGGCCCAGAACGCTGCGCCGGCCACGTCGATATCGGCAGGCAGATCCTCGGACAACCGCCAGGCTGCCTGGGTGAGTGTCGAGCGCAGTGCCTTGACGTCGATATAGCCGTCGGCCAGCCGTGCCGACACGGCCTGGAAGCTGCCGATCGGGCGATCGAACTGCTCACGTTCGCGGGCGTACACCGCGGTGAGTTCCAGGGCGCGTTCCAGCACGCCGAGCTGGAATGCGGTGCGGCCCAGCGCTGCTCGCACGGTGAGCCAGGCGAGCACCTCGGCGTCTCCGATGACGCGACCGGCGTCGACGCTCGTGCCGCCGAGTTCAAGGTGGCCGATGGCACCGTGACCGGTGGTGTCCAGCGTGCTCAGCGTGACGGCGGGGTCATCGGCGGTCACCAGGAAAACCTTGGTACCCGCCTCGGTCTCGGCGGGAACCAGGAAGGCGTCGGCCACCGGGCCGTAGGCCACCTGGGTCCGTGAGCCGGTCAGCCGGAACCCAGGACCCACGGTGCCGTCAACGGATGCAGCCTGGACCGGGCCTTGGCCCATCTCACCGTCCAGCGCCACCGTGAGGATCTTGCTGCCGTTGACGGCGGGCACCGCCCAATCCCGCTGCAGGGCTTGGGATGCGAACCTCTCCAGCGCGCCGGCGGCGAGTACTGCCGATTCCAGGTAGGGGACCGCCGACAGTTGCCGTCCCAGCGCGGTCAGCACGGCCGCCTGCTCCAGCACGCCGAACCCGCCGCCGCCCAGGGACTCCGGAGCCGCGGTGGACAAGATGTCGGCCTCGATCAGCTTGGCCCACAGATCGCGGTCGAAGCGTTCGTCGAGCCCGTCGAGCACCCGCTGGTGCTCGGGGGTGACCACCGATTCGGTGATGGTGCGCACCAGGCCGCCGAGATCGACGGAGGCTTCGGTAGGGGTGAAGTCCATGTCTGTTCCTTAACGGTTCACTCGGGGCAGGCCGAGTGCGACCATGCCGATGATGTCGCGCTGGATCTCGTTGGTGCCGCCGCCGAAGGTCAGGATCAGGCAGGAGCGGTGCATGCGCTCGACCCGCCCGCGCAGCAGTGCACCGGGCGACCCGGTCCGCAGCGTCGCCGAGGTGCCGAGCACCTCCATGAGCAGGCGGT
Organism: Mycobacterium sp.; assembly: GCA_034520035.1. GTDB lineage: Bacteria > Actinomycetota > Actinomycetes > Mycobacteriales > Mycobacteriaceae > Mycobacterium. Next base: position 16,154 of record JAXHOA010000017.1, read on the forward strand.
AGGCCTCGGTCGCGAGTTCGGTCCCGAACACCTTGGCCGCGGACGCATCGGCCGGAGACGGCGCGTTGTCATCCGAGGCGGACGCGAGTTCCCAGTTGATGAGCTTGAGCACCTCGGCCTTGGCGTGCACCCGGGCAAGGTTGAGCTGAACCCATTCGGAGTCGATCAGCCGCTTGCCGTGCACGTCCTTGGTGTTCTGTGCCCATTCGCGAACACCGTTGAGCGCGACGAAGATCGGCTGCGCCGACACCAGCGCGACCCGCTCGTGGTTGAGCTGGTTGGTGACCAGCTTCCAGCCGGCGTTCTCCTCGCCGACCAGGGCGCTGGTCGGCACCCGGACATCCTGGTAGTAGGTGGCACTGGTGTCGACACCGGACATGGTGTGCACCGGGGTCCAGGAGAAACCCTCGGCGTTCGTGGGCACGATCAGCATCGAGATGCCGCGGTGCTTCTTGGCTTCCGGGTTGGTGCGCACCGCCAGCCACACGTAATCGGCGTAGGCGATCAGGCTGGTCCACATCTTCTGGCCGTTGACGACGTATTCGTCACCGCTGCGCACGGCGGTGGTGCGCAGCGAGGCAAGGTCGGTGCCCGCGCCCGGCTCGGAATAGCCGATGGAGAAGTGCAACTTGCCCGCCGCGATCTTGGGCAGGAAGAACTGCTTCTGCTCCTCGGTGCCGAAATGCATGATGGTCGGCGCGACCGAATTGATGGTGAGGAACGGCACCGGCACGTTGGCGATCGAGGCCTCGTCGTTGAAGATCAGGCCGTCCATCGGTGGGCGCGCCTGGCCGCCGTACTCCTTGGGCCAGGACAGTGTCAGCCAGCCGTCCTTGCCCATCTGCTCGACGGTTTCACGGTAGACATTGCCGCGGCCCATCTCGCCATCGCTGGCCCCCAGCGCTTCGGCCCGCTCCGGAGTCATCAGTTTCTGGAAGTACGACCGCAGTTCGCGGCGCAACTCCTCCTGCTCGGCGGTATAACCGATCCGCATGGGGACGTCCTCACTGTTCGGGGTTCGTTGCCGGTGCACCGGCGAGCACATGGTGGTACCCGTCCATCAGTCTCGTTGTAACACGTTCTAGTCTTGCGGTCCAGGGCGGTATTGTCGGACAGCACAGGGACAGCCCACCCTGACCCGGAGTGCGAGGAGGTTGTCATGCACGTAGAAGTCGATCGTGACCGCTGCGAAGGCAATGCGGTGTGTCTCGGTATCGCCCCCGACCTGTTTGATCTCGATGACGATGACTACGCGGTGGTGAAGGCCGACCCGGTGCCCGCCGACCAGGAGGACCTGGCCGAGCAGTCCATCGCCGAATGCCCACGGGCAGCCCTGATCCGAAAAGACTGAAGAGACTAGAGGTATTCGTACAGTGGCTCCAGACACCGCAACGAACGAAAATCCGATCGATCTGTCCGGCAAGGTCGCCGTCGTCACCGGCGCGGCCGCAGGCCTCGGCCGCGCCGAGGCGATCGGGCTGGCCCGCGCCGGCGCGACCGTCGTGGTCAACGACATGGCCGGCGCACTGGACTCCTCCGATGTGCTCGCCGAGATCGAGTCCGCCGGGTCCAAGGGTGTGGCGGTCGCCGGCGATATCAGCGCCCGTAGCACGGCGGATGAACTGGTGGAGACCGCGGATCGGCTGGGGGGCCTGGGCATCGTGGTCAACAACGCCGGTATCACCCGGGACCGGATGCTGTTCAACATGTCCGACGATGACTGGGACGCGGTGATCGCCGTGCACCTCCGTGGTCATTTCCTGCTGACCCGCAATGCCGCGTCCTACTGGAAGGCCAAGGCCAAGGCGGGAGGCGACGGCGGAAAAGGCACGGTGTACGGCCGGATCATCAACACATCATCGGAAGCCGGCATCGCAGGGCCGGTGGGGCAGGCCAACTACGGCGCGGCCAAGGCCGGTATCACCGCACTGACGCTGTCGGCGGCGCGTGGCCTGAGCCGGTATGGCGTGCGCGCCAATGCGATCGCGCCGCGCGCACGTACGGCGATGACCGCAGATGTGTTCGGCGACGCGCCCGACCTCGGCGAGGGCCAGGTCGACGCGCTGTCGCCCGAACACGTCGTCACACTGGTGAACTATCTGGCATCCCCGGCTTCGGACCGGGTGAACGGCCAGCTGTTCATCGTCTACGGCCCGACGGTGACCCTGGTGGCCGCGCCGGTGGCTGCGCAGCGTTTCGACGCGCGCGGCGATGCCTGGGACCCGGCGGCGCTCAGCGCGACGCTGGGGGACTTCTTTGCTGAGAGGGATCCGGAAATAGGATTCTCGGCTACTGAACTAATGGGTTCTTGAGTTTCGAGAATTTCATATCCACCCACTCTGGAGCTGATAGAACACGTTCTAGAATGATGTCGATCACACCGGCTGTGACCAGCAAAAATGGCGAATTTCCACGAAGATTGCGGTTCTTTGACACTGTGAACGTGTTCTAGTTACTATGAGCCCGCTCACTAAGCGCAGCGTGCACATCACGGGTGGAAAGACCGCCAGAGCGGACAGATTCCGGCTATTGTCGGGTTCTTCGCCAGTGTGGGAAGCCAACCCCGTTCGAGAATGGAGTCGAGGTTGATCGAACAGCTTGCGGCTCCGGCGCGGGCCGTGGGTGGGTTCGTGGAAATGACCATCGACACCTTCGTCAAGATGTTTCGCCGGCCCTTCCAGTTCCGCGAATTTCTGGATCAGACGTGGATGATCGCGCGGGTGTCGTTGGTCCCGACGCTCCTGGTGTCCATTCCGTTCACGGTGCTGGTCGCCTTCACGCTCAACATCCTGCTTCGCGAGATCGGCGCGGCTGACCTTTCCGGCGCGGGCACCGCCTTCGGCACCATCACCCAGCTCGGACCGGTGGTGACCGTGCTGGTGGTCGCCGGTGCCGGTGCCACCGCGATCTGTGCCGATCTCGGCGCCCGCACCATCCGTGAAGAGATCGACGCGATGCGCGTGCTGGGCATCGATCCGATCCAGCGACTCGTGGTGCCTCGCGTGCTGGCCTCGACCGTCGTGGCGATGTTGCTCAACGGCTTTGTCATGCGCGATCGGCCTGACCGGCGGGATACGTGTTTTCGGTGTTCCTCCAGGGAGTCAACCCGGGGGCTTTCATCAGTGGCCTGACCATTCTCACCGGTTTGGGCGAGCTGATCATCTCGGAAGTCAAGGCTGTGCTGTTCGGTCTGATGGCGGGACTCGTGGGTTGTTACCGCGGGCTCACCGTGAAAGGCGGGCCCAAGGGCGTTGGCGAAGCCGTCAACGAAACCGTCATCTATGCCTTCATCTGTCTCTTCGTGATCAATGTGCTGATGACAGCCATCGGCGTCCGGGTTCTCGACTGATGAGTCAGCTGGGAAGTTACGACGCGACGCTTCGGTTGCGGAGGTGCTTCGGACGGCGTGCCCCGGTTGCCGTCGACTCATTCGGCGAGCAGGCGCTGTTCTACGGCGAATCGATCCGATACATCCCGAACGCGTTGCGGCGGTACCGCAAGGAAACCATCCGGCTGGTCGCCGAGATGACGCTGGGCACCGGTGCTCTCATCATCATCGGCGGAACGGTCGGGGTGGCGGCCTTCCTCACTTTGGCTTCGGGCGGCGTCATCGCCGTGCAGGGTTACCAATCTTTGGGCAACATCGGCATCGAAGCGCTCACCGGATTCCTGAGTGCTTACCTGAATGTGCGCATAGTGGCGCCGATCATCGCGGGCATCGCGCTCGCCGCCACCATCGGCGCCGGCACCACTGCCCAGCTGGGCGCCATGCGGGTGGCCGAGGAGATCGACGCCGTCGAATCCATGGCCGTGCATTCGGTGTCCTACATGGTGTCAACTCGGATCGTCGCTGGGCTGGTGGCAATCGTGCCGTTGTATTCTCGTTGTCCGTGCTTGGCGGCGTTCTTCGCTGCGCGCATTCACCACCGTCTATCATCAACGGACAGAGCGCTGGTCTCTACGATCACTACTTCAACACGTTCCTGATCCCGACTGACCTGTTGTGGTCGTTCCTGCAGGCCATCGTGATGGCGATCTCGGTCATGCTGGTGCACACCTACTACGGCTACAACGCCTCCGGTGGCCCGGTCGGCGTCGGCATCGCGGTCGGTCAGGCCGTGCGTACCTCGCTGATCGTCGTCGTCACCATCACCCTGTTCATCTCACTCGCCGTGTACGGCGCGTCCGGCAACTTCAATCTCTCCGGGTAGGCCACGGATGTCCGACGGAACCGCCAAACGCAGTCATGTCAGGATCGCCGCCGCGATCCTGGCGACGCTGCTCGTCCTCGCCGTGCTGTTCACCTATCTGTTCTTCACCGCGGCGTTCACCCCCACCGACACCGTCACCGTGACCTCGCAGCGGGCCGGCCTGGTGATGGAGCGGGACGCCAAGGTCAAGTACCGCGGTATCCAGGTCGGCAAGGTCAGCGCGATCGCCTACGCCGGGGACCAGGCGGAGCTGACGCTGTCCATCGACCGCAACCAGATGCGCTTCATCCCGTCCAACGCCATCGTGAAGATCGGCGGCACCACGGTTTTCGGCGCGAAGTCGGTGGAGTTCCTCCCTCCCGAGGACCCCCGCGACACCCCGTTGCGGGCCGGCACCAGCATCGCGGCCGCCGACGTGCAGCTCGAGGTCAACACACTGTTCCAGACCCTCACCGATGTGCTGCACAAGATCGACCCGATCAACCTGAACGCCACGATGACCGCACTGGGCGAAGGCCTGCGCGGCAACGGTGACAATGCCGGTGCCGCCATGGCAGGCCTGAACAGCTATCTGGCCCAGCTCAATCCGAAACTCCCCACGGTGGCCGAAGACTTCCGCAAGACCGCCATCGTGGCCGATATCTACGGTGACGCCGGACCCGATCTGGCCACCATCCTCGACAACGCACCCCGGCTGGCCCAGACGATCGTCGATGAGCAGGACAACCTCAACGCCGCGCTGCTGGCGGCCACCGGTTTGGCCAACGAGGGGGCCACCACGCTGGAACCGGGGGCCGACGACTACATCGCCGCGATCCAGCGGCTGCGCGCGGTGCTCAAGGTGGCCGGCGACTACTCGCCGGTGATCGGTTGCACGCTGCAGGGCACGTCGAAGGCCCTGGACACCTTCGCTCCCGTCATCGGCGGTATCCGGCCCGGTCTGTTCGATGGTCAGTTCCAGCTTCCTGCTGGGTGCGCCGTCCTACACCTATCCGGAGAGCCTGCCGATGGTGAATGCGTCGGGCGGGCCCAACTGCCGCGGCCTTCCGCACCTTCCCACCAAGCAGTACGGCGGCTCCTGGTACCACAAGTCGCCGTTCCTGGTCACCGACAACGCGCTCATTCCATACGAGCCGTTCACGGAGGTTCAGGTCGACGCCCCGTCGACGTTCCAGTTCCTGTTCAACGGTGCCTTCGCAGAACGGGATGACTTCTGATGGGGCAACGCAGAACCCTCATCAACGTCATCGTGTTCACGCTGGCGATGGTGCTGGTGGCCGCCGGCCTGGTCGTGGTGTTCGGCCAGTTCCGGTTCGCGTCGAGCAATCCGTTATCACGGCGACCTTCACCGACGCGTCCCGCTTGGACGGCGGGCACTGATGTCCGGATCTCCGGCGTGCCGGTGGGAACTGTCGACGCCGTGACGCTCAACGCCGGACAACACCGTCGACGTCGTGTTCGACCTGGACAAGAACTACCAGCTGTACACCTCCACGCGGGCCGTGATCCGCTACGAAAACCTGGTCGGTGACCGCTTCATGGAAATCACCTCCGGTCCGGGCGAGCTGAGGAAGCTGCCCGTGGGTGGGATGATCGGCATGGAGCAGACCCAGCCGGCTTTGGATCTCGACGCGCTGCTCGGTGGTCTGCGCCCGGTGGTCAAGGGGCTGAACGGGGAGCAGATCAATCAGATAAGCGGCGCCATCCTCGAGTTGCTGCAGGGCGAGGGTGGTGCCCTGTCTCGGTTGCTCTCGGAGTCCGGGACCTTCAGTCAGACACTGGGCGATCGCTACCAGGTGATCTCCGAGGTGATCAACAACCTCAACGAGGTGTTGGGAACCATCGACGCGAAAAGTGCCGAGTTCGATTCCAGCGTGGACCAACTGCAGAAGCTCGTCAGCGGGCTTGCGGCGGGTCGTGACCCGATCGCGGGGGCGATACCGCCGCTGGCCTCAACGGCGACAGATCTGACGGAGATGCTGGCTGCTTCGCGACGACCGCTGCAGGGTGTCCTCGAGAACCTCCGCCCGCTGGCGACTGAGTTCGACAATCGCAAGGCCGAGGTCAACCAGGTCATCGAACCGCTGGCAGAGAACTACCTGCGGCTCAACTCACTCGGCGCCTACGGCTCCTACTTCAACTACTACATATGCGCCACGACGCTCAAATTCAACGGGCCGGCGGGCAGCGACATCTACCTGCCGATCGGTGGCGTGCCCGACCTTTCTAAAGGCAGGTGCTCTGACAATGGATAAAACGTTACGGGCGGGCTTCTTCGGCATCGTCGTAGTGGTGTGCGTCTTGTTCGTCGCGTTCGGCTACAGCTCGCTGCCGTTTTATCCGCAGGGGAAATCGTATGAGGCCTTCTTTGCCGATGCCAGCGGTATCTCGCCGGGTAATGACGTCAACATCTCCGGTATTACCGTCGGCAGTGTGACCGATGTCGGGCTCGCCGGCGATGCCGCGCGTGTGACGTTCACCGTGAACCGGAAGCACAGATTGGGTGATCAGACGCTGGTGTCGATCCGGACGGATACAGTTCTGGGGGCGAGGTCGCTGGGTATCGTGCCGCAGGGCGGTGGATCAGTGACGTCTATTCCCCTGAGCCGCACCACAGTTCCGTACACCTTGAATTCGGCACTGCAGGATCTCGGTCAGAGTTCCGCTGCGCTCGACAAAGACCAGCTGACTCAGGCATTGACGGTACTGACGGATTCATTTCGCGACGCGACGCCCGAACTACGCCGCACGCTCGATGGGGTGGCCACGCTGTCGAGCAGTATCAACGCCAACGACGAAGCGTTGGGTCAGCTATTGGCCCGTGCGAAATCGGTGATCGGGATGCTCGCGGACAGGGCAGGCCAGGTGAACACACTTGTCACCGACGGGAACCAACTGTTCGCCGCGCTCGACGAGCGGCGGATCGCACTCAGCACGCTGATCGCGGGTATCGATGATGTCTCCGAGCAGCTTTCGGGATTTGTGGCCGACAATCGCCGGGAATTCGGCCCGGCGTTGAAGAAGTTGAATGCGGTGTTGGACAATCTGCTCGAACGTCGTGAGCACATCAGTGAGGCGTTGAAGCGGCTACCGCCATATGCCACTGCGCTCGGCGAGTCGGTCGGATCCGCTTCGGGTTTCATGGTCAACCTGCCCAATGCGATACCGAACAACACTCAAACTGCTCTTCTGCTGGATGCCTACTTCCAACCGGGCAAGATCCCGGACAGCCTGGCTGACGTGTTGCGTGGATTCATCAACGAGCGATTGATCATAAGGCCTAAGACACCATGAGACGATGGATGCGTTTTGGCGTCATAGGCGCGCTGCTGGTCGGTCTGATCGGCGGGACGTTTGTGGTTTGGCCACGGGTCTCCAACTACACCGTGGTCGGATACTTCAGTTCGGCGGCGGGCTTGTATCCCGGCGACGAAGTTCGCATCGTCGGTGTGCCGGTGGGTTTGATCGAATCGATCTCACCGCAAGCCGATGCCGTGAAAATCACCATGCGGATCCAGCATGACGTCAAGCTGCCCGCCGACGCCCGTGCCGTGATGCTGGCGCCTAACCTCGTGTCTGCAAGGTTCATTCAGATCACGCCCGCCTATCGACAAGGTCCGGCGATGACGGATGGCGATAGCATCGAGTTGGGTCGCACTGCCGTGCCAGTGGAGTGGGACGATGTCAAGACCGAGCTGACAAGGCTGAGTCAAACTCTCGGACCGTCGGCCGGCCAGGTCCAGGGGCCACTCACCCAGTTCGTGAATCAGGCCGCCGACACCTTCGACGGCAACGGCGATTCCTTCCGGCAAGCGTTGCGGGAGCTGTCACAGACTGCCGGGCGACTGGGCGACTCCAGCACCGACCTGTTCGACACTGTGAAAAATCTTCACATTCTGGTCGACGCTCTGTCCAGGAGCAATGAGCAAATCGTTCAATTCAGTGGGCACCTGGCGTCGGTGTCACAGGTCTTGGCCGACAGCTCCGTGGGGTTGGACGACACGGTGGGCAGTCTCAACCAAGCTCTGTCCGACGTTCGGGGTTTTCTCGGCGAGCACAACGAGACGCTGATCGGCAGCGTCAACAGGTTGACCGACCTGACCAGCATTCTCACGACCCAGACCGACGACGTCGAGCAGATCTTGCATGTCTTGCCGAACGCGATGGCAAACTTCTACAACATCTACAACCCCGCCCAGGGCACGGCCAACGGGCTGTTGGGCCTACCTGAGTTCGCCAACCCCGTGCAGTTCATTTGCGGAAGTTTCGAAGCCGCAGGGATGCCCGACTACGACAAGCGGAACGAGATCTGTCGTCAGCGGATGGCTCCGGTGCTCAAACGCCTGGCGGTGAACTATCCGCCGATCATGGCCCACGGCGTCAATACGATCACCGCGTACAAGGGCCAGGTCATTTACGACACTCCTGCGACTGAGGCGAAGGCACAGACCTACATCCCGTACCTGGAATGGATACCGGCTGAGGGACGGTTCCCGCCTCGTGCCGGCAATCCGGGCGATCCCAGTGCGTTGCTTCTGCCGCAGAATCCAGCTCCGGGTCCGCCGCCTCCTGCACAGCCGTACACACTCGGCCCGGTGATTCCGCCGGCTGGTCCACCACCGGGTCCTGCGCCGGCCGCTGCGCCTGCGCCCGGTCCGCTTCCCGCCGAGGCGGCCGTCCCGGGTCTGCAGCCGGGCCTTCCACAACAGCCAGGAGGTGGGTCATGACGCGCGTGTCCTCGCGAGTCAGGGCTGGTCGCGCCGCCCGCCGCACCCTGGTCTTGGGCTCCGGCGTGGCTCTGCTTGCGGGCTGCCAGTTCGGCGGATTGAACTCGATGAACATGCCGGGCACCGCGGGTCATGGCAAAGGTGCGTTCGCTATCACTGTGGAAGTGCCCGACGTGGCCACGCTGCCGCAGAACTCACCGGTGATGGTCGACGACGTCACCGTCGGAAGCGTGTCGGGCATCGAGGCCGTCCAAAAACCGGACGGCACCTTCTATGCGGCAGTCGAACTCTCCCTGGATTCCAATGTCAAATTGCCGGCCAACACGACCGTGAAGGTTGCACAGACGTCACTGTTGGGATCGCAGCACATCGAACTGGCCCCGCCGCTTGCCGAACCGCCTGTTGGCGAGCTGCGGGATGGTGCCCAGATTCCGCTGAGCCAAGGCAGCCGCTATCCCACGACAGAGGAAGTGCTATCCGCTCTTGGGGTGGTCGTTAACAAGGGCAATCTCGGTGCGCTGCAGGACATCACGCACGAGCTCTACACTGGAGTGGCCGGTCGTGAGGGACAGTTCGCCGGGTTGATCCCGCGGCTCGCCGACCTGGCCACATCCTTGAATCGACAGACAGAAGACATCATCGCAACCGCCGAGGGCTTGAACCGCTTCGCCGGAATCCTTGCGCGCAACAAAGACAGTTTGGGCCGCACGCTGGACACGTTGCCGGCAGCGCTACGTGTGCTCAACGACAATCGAGCCCAGATCGTGGATGCTTTTGCCGCGCTGCAAAGGCTGGGCACCGTCTCTGCGCGGGTCTTGGCCGAAACCAAGGACGATTTCGCCGAGGACCTCATCGACGTGTATGCGGTCATCAAACCGCTCAACGACAACCGCTCGGATTTCGTGTCCAGCCTCGACAGCCTGGCTACTTTCCCGTTCCCGGGTAAGAATCTGCACCGAGTCGCCCGCGGCGACTACTTCAACGTGTTTGCGACATTCGATCTCACGATCCGACGACTCGGCGAGACCATCTTCACGACGTCGTTCTTCGATCCGAATATGAAGCGCATTGCCGAAGTCGTGAATCCGCCGGAATTCTTGACTGGAGAGATGGCGAATCTGTCGGGGCAGGCAGCTGATCCGTTCAAGATCCCGGCGGGAACCGCGTCGGGTCAGGAGGTGCCGCCGGAATAATGTTCACTCGAACAACGCAAATCCAGTTGTGGGTCTTCGCGGTCGTGACCGTCTTCTCGGTCGGCGCAATCGCTCTGCTGTACATCCGTGTTCCTGACCGGCTCGGCCTGGGTACGTATGACGTCACCGCAAATTTCGTTGCCGGCGGCGGACTTTACGAGAATGCGAACGTCACCTTCCGCGGCGTACAAGCCGGGCGCGTCGAGTGGGTGCGTTTGACCGACGACGGTGTGGCCGCGCAGATGCGGATCAACAGCGACGTCAAAATCCCGGCGAACTCCACGGCAACCGTCAAGAGCGTCTCCGCGATCGGAGAACAGTACGTGGATTTCGTTCCCACCGCCGATCCCTCGCCGACGACGCTCCAGAACGGTGCCGTCATCCCGGAGGAGCGAACCGCGATTCCACAAGAGGTCGCTGAGCTGCTGCGCGAGGCAGACCGGCTGGTGAGCAGTGTCGACAACGCCCGGCTCGAAGACCTCCTGAGGGAATCGTTCAAAGCCTTCAACGGCTCTGGCCCCGAACTGGCGCGGTTGCTCCAGTCGGTGCGGGTACTGGTCGACAAGGCCAACGAGAGCTGGCCGCAGACCTCCTCGCTGATAGACCAAGCTGGTCCGTTCCTGGAGGCGCAGATTCGAAGCGGCGAGGACATCCGGTCGTTGGCCGACGGATTGGCGCGCTTCACCAGCGAAGTAAGGGACGCGGATCCGCAACTTCGGTCGCTGCTCCAGATCGCCCCGGACGCGGCTGCGGTAGCCAGCGACACCTTCTCAGGCATTCGCCCGTCGTTCCCGGTGCTGGCGGCCAACCTGGCCAACTTCGGCCGAGTCGGCGTCATCTACCGCAAGTCGATCGAACAGGCGCTTGTCATTTTTCCTGCCCTGCAGGCCTCGCTGCTCACAATCGGCGGACAGCTCCCCGCTGACGAGGGGGGTAAGCAGGATTTCAAGATCTCGATCAACGATCCGCCGCCGTGCAATACGGGATTCCTCCCTCCGACCGAGATTCGCACGCCCGGTGACACGACATTGCGTGATTTGCCCACGGACATGTACTGCAAAGTGGCACAGAACGATCCGATGGTGGTGCGTGGCGCGAGAAATTACCCGTGTCAGGAATACCCCGGCAAGCGTGCTCCGACAATCCAGCTGTGTCGGGACCCGCGCGGCTACGTCCCCGTCGGCAACAGTCCATGGCGTGGACCGCCGGTGCCGATCGACACACCTGCGGACGGGCGAAATCTACTGCCGCCAAATAAGTTTCCCTACATACCGCCGGAGAATGACCCGGACCCGGGATATCCTGTCCCGCCCGGGCTGGTGCCGCCCGGGGTTCAACCCGGTCCAGGACCTGCGCCGCACCAACCATGGCCGTACATTCCTCCGCCAAACGATGGCCCACCGCCACCCCCGCTGACGGCATGGATCCCGCCGGCTCCGTACCCGGATGCGTGGCCTCCGCCGGCGGTACCGCCGGGTTGGGCCACCAACCCGCCGGCCGACGTGTTCGCAGGGCCCTACGATCCGCCGCCCCCGGCATCCGCGCCACCACCTGCACCACCGAACGCGCCACAGGCCAGCGCGGCCGCATACGGAATGTATGACCAGCACACCGGCGTCTTCGTCGACCCGGCCGGCGGCACCGGGGTCTACGCGCCTGGTGTTACCGACATGCGGCCGCAGGAGAACTGGGTGGACTTGATGCTTTATCCGGAGATGACCTGATGGCACCCACGGGAAAATCTGTCCGCCGCCGCGCCTCCCGCCCCGCCGGGCCAACCAGCGATGTGCCGGCTCAGGCCGTCGTGCGCATTGCGACGGCTGATCCGGCCGCGGCTGAATCTGCTCCGAAAACGCGTGAGGTGCGGCGTCTGCCACGGCGTCGACCGAACCACCGCATGGTCGCTATCGTCGCATCGGTGTTCGGGTTCGTCATGGTCGTCGGTCTGAGCACCGCGGTGGCGGTGCTCGGTGTGCAGCGACAAGACGCGGAAGCGCTGCAAGCCCGTGACCAGCGGTTCGTCGACACTGCCACGCAAACCGTGGTGAACATGTTCAGTTTCAAGCAGGACACCATCGACGAGAGTGTCGACCGCTTCTACGAAAGCACCAGTGGGCCGTTACGCGACATGTTCAGTCAGACCAACAACGTCGAGAACCTCAAGGCGATCTTCCGTGACACCGGTGGCAGTTCGGAGACGGTGATCAATGGAGCGGCGATCGAAAGCATCGACGACATCAGCAATACCGCAGCGGTGTTGGTGTCGGCACGGGTTACCGCTAGCGACATCAACGGCAACAACAAGCCCTCTCAGCCCTATCGGCTGCGGATCATTGTGATGGAGGGTGATGACGGGCGGATGACGGCCCACGACCTCAACTACCCCAACGGTGGAAACTGATGCGTTGGATCATCAGCGGCATCGTGGGTCTGGTTGCCGTTGCTTTGGTGAGCCTGGCAGCAATCACAGGCGCCCTGTACTGGCAGCGGGTGGAGACGCGCGGTGAACAGGCAGCGCGCGAGGAACTCGGACCGCTTGCGCAACAGCAGATTCCGATGGTCTTCACTTACGACTACAAGACTGTGGAGGGCAACCTCACCGATGCGTACAGGCTGCTTACGCCCGCGTACCGCAAAGAGTTTGAGGACCGGGCCAGATCCGACATCATTCCGCAGGCTCGCCAGCGCGAACTGGTGAGCCAAGCCAATGTGGTCGGCGTCGGGGTGATGGAGGCGCAGCGCAATTCGGCAGCGGTGATGGTCTACATCAACCGAACGGTCTCGGAGAAAGAGAACCGCGACCAGCCGATCTATGACGGCAGCCGCCTGCGCGTCGACTACCAGAAGATCGACGGCAAGTGGTTGATCAGCTACATCACACCGATTTAGCGGTGGCCAGCGCGTCCAGGAACGACCGCGCCCAGCGGTCCACGTCGTGTGCGAGCACCTGCCGGCGCAACGCGCGCATCCGGCGCTTCCCGTCCTCGACGGTCTGATTCAGCGCTTGCTCGATCGCATCGCGAACACCGTCGGTGTGGTGCGGGTTGCACAGGTAGGCCTGGCGGAGTTCGGCTGCGGCGCCGGTGAATTCGGACAGCACCAGCGCCCCGCCGAGATCGCTGCGGCAGGCCACGTATTCCTTGGCGACCAGGTTCATCCCGTCGCGCAGCGGTGTCACCAGCATCACGTCGGCCGCCACGAAGAACGCGATCAGCTCGTCCCGGGGTAGCGGCCGGTGGATGTAATGCACCACCGCATGCCCGACCTCGCCGTACTCGCCGTTGATATGGCCGACCTGACGCTCGATGCCCTCGCGCATCTCGATATAGCTCTCGACGCGTTCCCGGCTGGGTGTGGCCAGCTGGATCAGCACGGTGTCGCTGCGGTCGGCGCGGTTCTGTTCCAGCAGTTCGGAGAACGCGGTGAGGCGGACGTCGATGCCCTTCGTGTAGTCCAGCCGGTCGACCCCGAGCAGGATCTTGCGCGGGTTGCCCAGCTCGGCGCGGATCTGGCGGGCCCGCTGCCGGACAGCCTTGTCCCGGGCCTTGCGGTCCAGATCGGCGGAGTCGATGGAGATGGGGAACGCGCCGACCTTGACGGTGCGGAACCCGATCTGGACCTCGCCGAAACGGGAGCGCACGCCGATCGAGGCGCGCGAGGTGTTGGCGCCGATCAGCCGCCGCGCCAGGATCAGGAAGTTCTGGGCGCCACCGGCCAGGTGGAAACCGACCAGATCGGCACCGAGCAGGCCCTCGATGATCTCGGTGCGCCAGGGCATCTGCATGAACAGCTCGACCGGTGGGAACGGGATGTGCAGGAAGAACCCGATGGTCAGGTCGGGGCGCAGCATGCGCAGCATCTTCGGTACCAGCTGGAGCTGGTAGTCCTGGATCCAGATGGTGGCGCCCGGGGCCGCGGCCCGCGAGGTGGCCTCGGCGAACCGCCGGTTCACCTCGACGTAGCGCTCCCACCACTGCCGGTGGTAGGTCGGTTTGACGATGACGTCGTGGTACAGCGGCCACAGCGTGGCGTTGGAGAAACCCTCGTAGTACAACGCGACGTCATCGGCGGACAGCCGCACCGGGTAGAGCTGCAGGTCGTCCGCGACGATGGGTTCCTCGTCGCCGTCGGCGACACCGGGCCAGCCGATCCAGGCCCCGCGTTGCTTGCGGAGGATCGGTTCCAGGGCGGTGACCAGGCCACCGGGGCTGCGCTTCCAGGTGGTGGTGCCATCGGGTAGCACCACCTGGTCGATCGGCAGCCGATTGGCGACCACGACGAAATCGGCTTGGCCCCCTTCTGGGGCGGAGTCGTCGGTATCGACTCCCATCGACACCTAGGCCTCGAGCTTTGCCGGTCCGATACCGAGCATGGCGAGGAAGGTGCGACATTCGTCGGCGTCGGTGGCGTAGGCGGCCACCACACGGCGAGCCATGCTGGCGGTGTCGTCGGCCACGGGCTCGACGTCGCCGATCTCGGCGCTATCTGTTTTGGCGGGCATCACGTAATTCTAGGCGAAGTCCCGGCCATCGCCGTCGGCACCCGTGTAAATGTGTAGCTGTGCAAATTACTTTGGCAGGGCAGACGGTCCTGGTGACCGGCGGTGGAAGCGGTATCGGCAAGGGTGTGGCGGCGGAGGTGGTCGCCAGCGGCGGTAACGCCATGCTGGTCGGGCGCAACGCCGACAAGCTGTCCGCGGCGGTGGACGAGATCAGCGCGGGTCCCGGGGATGGCGAGGTGCGCTTCGAACCCGCCGATGTCACCAACGAGGACGAGGTGGCCCGCGCGGTCGACGCGGCGACGGCGTGGACGGGCCGGCTGAACGGAGTGGTGCACTGTGCGGGCGGCACCGAGACCATCGGCCCGCTGACGCAGGTCGATTCCGAGGGCTGGCGCCGCGCGGTCGACCTGAACGTCAACGGCAGCATGTACGTGCTCAAGCATTCGGCGCGCGAACTGGTGCGCGGCGGCGGTGGGTCCTTCGTCGGGATCTCGTCGATCGCCGCGAGCAACACCCACCGCTGGTTCGGTGCCTACGGGGTCACCAAGGCCGCGCTGGATCACCTGATGATGCTGGCCGCCGACGAACTCGGGCCGTCCTGGGTGCGGGTCAACTCGATCCGGCCGGGCCTGATCGCCACCGATATGGTCGCCCCGATCCTGTCCATGCCGGAACTCAGCGGTGACTATGCGGCCCAGACCCCGCTGCCGCGGCACGGCGAGGTGGAAGACATCGCGAATGCCGCGGTGTTCCTGCTCAGCGATGCCTCGGGCTGGATCACCGGCCAGGTCATCAACATCGACGGCGGTCACGGTCTGCGGCGCGGACCCGATCTGTCGGCGATGCTGGAGCCGGTCTTCGGCGCGGACGGGCTGCGCGGGGTCGTCGAGCGCTAGCCGGACTGCTTCTGCAGCTTCTCGGCGCAGTACGCCTGCGCGGCGATACCGGCGAAGGTGGTGATCTCGTCGTTGGACAGGTCGGTGTTGTCCTTGATGTAGTACAGGGCCTTCTCGATGCCCTTGTCGCCGCCGTTGCCCAGCTTGCGGCACATCGACTGGGCCATGTCGATCGCCTTGGAGTCGGTGCCGACCTGCACACCGTGCTCGGTGAGGGCGGCCAGGAACTGCTGATCGGTCTCGGTCGGTTCGTCGGCCGCGGCCGGTGCCGCGAGCGCGGTGGCGGCGCCGACGGCCACGATGGCCGCGCCCATGACGCTCTTGAAACTCATCGGTTCTCCTGTCCCGTCACCAACGCACAGTACGCACACGCACACTGTGGTGAATATCGGCAGGTGAAGCGGCTGCGTTACGGAGTGGCGCCCTCGTCGATGTGCTCGGCGGCGCGTTTCACCGCGTTGACGATGCCCTGATAGCCGGTGCACCGACAGAAGTTGCCGGACAGGCCCTCCCGGATCTCGGCATCGGTGGGGGACGGGTTGTCGGCCAGCAGTGCGGTGATGGAGGTGACGAAACCGGGCGTGCAGAAGCCGCACTGCAGGCCGTGGCATTCCCGCATGGCGGCCTGTACCGGTGAGAGCTCACCGTCTGCGGATGCGATGCCCTCCACGGTGGTCACCTCCCGGCCGTCGGCCTGCACGGCCAGCACCAGGCAGGACCGCACGGCCTGACCGTCCAGCAGCACCGTGCACGCACCGCAGGCGCCGTGCTCGCATCCCAGGTGGGTGCCGGTCAGCCCGCAGTTCTCCCGGAGGTGATCGGCCAGCGTCACGCGCGGTTCGACGGTGTCCCGGTACTGGCGACCGTTCACCGACACCGCGACGGGTAGTTCATGCATCGAGTGCCTCCGTGGTTGCGTCGGTCCAGGCTCGGGCGACCATCGCCGCTCCCACCCGGGTGCGGTAGGATGCCGACCCTTGCTGATCGGCCGGGATGTCTTCGAGTTCGGACAACGCCAGCCGGCCGAATTCCGCCGCGGTGATGTCGGAGACGGCCCTGCCGGTGATCGCCCGCTCGGCCGGGGTGCCCCGTTCGGGCGTGGAACCCAGCCCGAGCAGGCCCACCGCGCAACGCTTCACCCGGTTCTCGGTATCGAGTTCGACGGCTACCGTCGCACCCGCGATCGCGAAGTCGCCGTGCCTGCGCGCGAACTCGTGCACGGCAAAACCGGTTCGTCCGGACCACACCGGGAATCGCACCGCGCGCAGCAGTTCGTCGGCGGCCAGCGAGTTCTCCCACAGGCCGGTGAAGAAATCGGCTGCCGCGATCTGACGGTCACCGCGTGACGACGCCGCATCGATGGTGGCGTCCAGCGTCAGCGCCACCGCGGCGAACTCGGCCGCCGGGTCGGCGTGGGCGATCGCGCCACCGAGTGTGCCCCGGTTGCGGATCTGGAAGTGCCCGATGTGTGGGGTGGACAGTGACAGCAGCGGCACCGAATCGGCCACCTCGTCGTCCATGCCCACCAGCGCATGCGCGGTGCCGGCCCCGATGACCACCTGATCGTCGACCAGATCGATGCCCTGCAGTTCGGGTACCCGGGAGATGTCGACCAGGTTCTCGAAATGCGTCAGTCGCATCGCCAGGAGGGGAATCAGGCTCTGCCCGCCCGCGAGCACCTTGGCCTCGTCGCCGAACTCGGCGAGCACGTCCGCTGCCTCCTTCACCGACTCGGCCCGGTGATAGGCGAACGGTGCGGGTTTCATGCGAGCAACCGCGTCAGCAAGGCCTGCAGTTCGGCAGACGCCGTGGGCGCTGCGGTCCGCTTGCGCCGGCCCACCAGGAATCCGATGGCGCCGGCGGCCGCGGCGGCGGCCAGGGCGGGCCCGTAGCGCTTGGCGACCGGCACGGCGACCACCTTCAGCAGGTCGACGGAGTCGGAGGGCTGCGCGGCGGCCGTGGCCGCCTCGGTGGACGGCGCGGCCGTGGAAGCCGGTTCGCCACCGAGCAGTTCGGCCTCCAGGCTACGGGCGAACTGCGCGATCAGATTGCCCGAGACATCGGCGAGAACGCCGCGGCCGAACTGGGCGGCCTTTCCGGAGATCGCGAGATCGGTGCAGATCACCACCGTCGTCGAGTCGCCCTCGTCCTTGAGTTGGGCGGTCACGGTGGCGGCAGCGGTGCCGTTGCCCCGGGTTTCCTTGCCTTCGGCCTTGAGCACGATCCGCTGGGCGGCGCTGTCCTTCTCCTGATAGGTGGCAACACCCTTGTAGGACACGGTGATCGGTCCGACCTTGACCTTCACCGCACCGGTGAAGTCGTCGCCGTCGACGCTCAGCAGGGTGGCGCCGGGCAGGCACGGGGCCACCCGTTCGACATCGGTGAACACGTCCCAGACTGTGGCCGCGGGTACTGCGACCCGGAATTCGTTGTTGAGCTCCACGTTTCAGCGGGCCTTTCCTTGAGTGATTTCCCGGTCGCTGGGCTCCAGCCCTGCGGAGCCGGCTCCCTCTTCGATGAGTTCGATGATCTTGGCCGGGGTGGCGGGCATCTGGGTGACGGTCACGCCCAGCGGGGCCAGCGCGTCGTTGATGGCGTTGATGACCGCCGGCGGCGATCCGATGGCGCCGCCCTCACCGGCACCCTTGTAGCCGCCGACACCGGGTCCCGGGATCTCGATGTGGCCGAACTCGATGGCCGGAACTTCGGTGGCGGTGGGCAGCAGGTAGTCCACGAAGGTGGAGGCGATCGGGTTGCCTGCGTCGTCGTAGGCCAGCTGCTCGAGCAGCGCGCCGCCGATGCCCTGCACGGTGCCGCCGGCCACCTGGCCTTCGACCACGTTCGGGTTGATCATCGGCCCGACGTCCTCGCTGACGATATAGCGGGTCAGCGTGACCTGGCCGGTCACGATGTCGACCTCGCAGGTGCAGGCGTGGGTTGCGTTGGCCCAGTGGATCATCGCCTGCGAATTGAATCGTGCGGTCGCCTCCAGGGTGGGGGAGACGCCGGCCAGCGCAGCGGGGTCGTAGTGGGACCGGTAGGCGATATCGGCGAAGCTGACGCTCTTGTCGCGGTCACCGATGAGGACGGCCCGTGAATCGGCGAGCTCGATGTCGTCGGCCTCGGCACCGAGCATCTGGGCCGCGATCGCGACGATCTGTCCGCGCAGGACGGTGCCCGCTTCGTTGACCGCGCCCGCGGTCATCGGTGCGCTGCGACTGCCCTGGGTGCCCGCGCCGTACGGTGTCACCGCGGTGTCACCCTGGATGGTGGCCACGTCGTTGATATTGGCGCCCAACACGTCTGCGGTGAGTTGGACGACGGTGGTCTCGATGCTGTTACCGCTGGAGCCGCCGTTGACGTAGACGTTGATCTTGCCCGTCGATTCCATCCGGATGGTGGCACCCTCGGTGGCGAGGTTTCCGGTCGCCGCGCCGGTGGGCTCGATATAGGCCGAGAATCCGAGCCCGATATAGCGGCCCTGAGCCAGCGCTTCGGCCTGTTCCTTGCGGAAGCCCTCGAGGTCGAGGATCTTGACCGCCTGCTCGAAGGTGTCCGCGGGTGCACAGTTGTCATACGGCATCCCGTTGGGATTGAAGAACGGCATCTCGTCGCCGCGCAGGATGTTGATCCGCCGCAGCTCCGCGGGGTCCATCCCGATCTTTCGCGCCGCGATGTCGAGAAGCATTTCCCGGGTGAGGGTTTCGTACTGCCAGGGGCCGCGGTAGGCGTGCAGGCCGGGGGTGTTGGAGAACACCGTTTTGTAGTTGAAGCTCGCCTTGGGTACCCGGTAGGGGCCGGGGAAGAACATGCCGATCGCGGCGGTGGTGAGCACCGGGTACGGTGTGGGGTAGGAACCGATGTCCTGGACGAAGTCGATGTCGGCGGCCAGGATCTTGCCGTCGGCATCGAAGGCCATCCGGACGGTGCCGTCGACGTGCCGGGACTGCCCGGCCGACATCAGGTTCTCGCGGCGGTCCTCGATCCACTTCAGCGGCGCAGGCACCCGGCGCGCGGCGAGCATGATGCTCATGTCCTCGCGCATCGGGACGACCTTCTGCCCGAAGCCGCCGCCGGTGTCGCGGACGATGACCCGCACGCCGTGGGCGGGGATGCCCAGCAGCCGGGCGGCGAAGGCGCGCAGTTCGTGCGGTGTCTGTGTCGACCCCCAGATGGTGAGCTCGGAGGTGCCGGCCGTCCACTCGACGACGATGCCGCGGGTCTCCATCGGTACCGGCACATACATCTGCTGGTAGATCCGCTCCTGCACCACATGGGCTGCCGAGGCGAACAGTTCTTCGTCCGGCGGCATGCCGCCCATGCCGCCCGCGACGTTGTCGGGGTAGGCCTCGTGCACGACGACATCCGACCCGATTGCCGTGCGGAAGTCGGCGACGGCGGGCAGCTGGGTGTAGTCGACGTCGACGAGATCGACGGCATCCTCGGCCAGGCGGCGGCTCTCGGCGATCACGATGGCCACCGGGTCGCCGACGAATTTCACCTCACCTTCGGCCAG
The DNA here is from genome assembly GCA_034520035.1 of Mycobacterium sp. Lineage (GTDB taxonomy): Bacteria > Actinomycetota > Actinomycetes > Mycobacteriales > Mycobacteriaceae > Mycobacterium. Next base: position 36,198 of record JAXHOA010000017.1, read on the forward strand.
CGGCGGGCGCGGGGTGTCGGGGACATCCTTACCGGCGACGGCGTGCCAGGCCTCGTGCACGCCGGGGTTGATATCGGCGGCGGTGAACACGGCGTGTACACCGGGCAGCGCGAGCGCGGCCGCGGTGTCGATGCCGTTGATGGTGGCGTGCGCGAAGGGGCTACGCACGAAGCAGGCGTGCAGCATGCCGGGCCGCTGCACGTCGTCGACGAAGGTGCCCCTGCCGGTGAGCAGGCGGGCATCTTCGATGCGCGGCACCCGGGTGCCGGCGTAGCGGGCGGCGACGGTTCCCGTCACGGGGGCTCCTGTTCATCGACTACTTGCGCGTGTAAGTGGGCTGAGTCACACGCATTCTGCGAGCGGCGTTAGCCTACCCCGAGAAGGAGCGTTCCAAAAGAAGAGAGTGGCGTTACCGCACGTTGGCGCTGGTAGTCAGGCCGGTTCGTGGTGGATTCGGCCGTCCACCGCGGTCAGTGGGCGGCCACCGCCGCCCCACCGGCTGGCGATGATCTCGGCCACGATCGACACGGCCGTCTCCTGGGGTGTGCGCGCCCCCAGGTCCAGCCCGATCGGGCTGGACAGTCGCGCCAGATCGGGTTCGGTGAGCCCCGCCTCGCGCAGCCGGGCGAGGCGGTCGAGGTGGGTGCGCCGCGATCCCATGGCCCCGACATAGCCGATCCTGCGGCAGGCGCAGTGCCACCTCGAGGGCGGGCACGTCGAACTTGGGGTCGTGGGTGAGCACGCAGATCGCGGTACGGGCGTCGACGGCGCCGAGCTCCTGCTGACCGCGCAGGTAGCGGTCGGGCCAGTCGACGACCACCTCATCGGCGGCCGGGAAGCGGGCCGCGGTGGCGAAGACCGGCCGGGCATCGCAGACCGTCACCCGATAGCCGAGGAAGGTGCCCTGCTGGGCCAGGGCGGCCGCGAAATCGATGGCGCCGAAGATCAGCATGCGCGGCCGCGGGGCGTAGCTCGCGACGAACACCGCCATGCCGGTCTCGGCCGTCTCGTCCACCCGCTCGCCGTCGGGCCCGTAGGACAGCACCGCGGTGCGGCCGGCCAGCAGCAGGCCGCGGGCATCGTCGGCGACCGCGGCATCGGCGCGCGCGGACCCGAGCGCACCGGTGGCGACATCCGGTTCGACGATGAGTCGGCGGCCCAGCCAGGCGGTATCGGGGTGGGCGATGATCGTGGCGACCGCGATCGGGCGGTGCGCGTCGATGGCTTCGGCGACCCGGGCGAGCTGTGGAAAGGTCTGCTGCGACACCGGTTCCACGAACACGTCCAGGATGCCGCCACATGTCAGTCCGACCGCGAAGGCGTCATCATCGCTGAAGCCGTAGCGCTGCAACGCCGGTGTGCCGGTGTCCACCACCTCGGTGGCCAGTTCGTAGACCGCGCCCTCGACACAACCGCCGGATACCGACCCGGCCACGCTGCCGTCGGGTGCGACCACCAGTGCGGCCCCGGCCGGTCTGGGCGCGGACTTGATGGTGCGCACGACGGTGGCCAGGCCGGCGGTGCCGCCGGCCCGCCAGGTGGTCATCAGGTCGCCCAGAACCTCGCGCACACCTGGGAGTCTAGGTGTGGCGGACCCACAGGCAGTGCCCGGACATGGTGATATCGAACAGTCTGGGCGCCACGTCCAATGAAAGCTGTTGGCCCGGAGCGCCTTCGGTGACCATCGGGGGGCCGACGACGCCCGCGCTGATGACCGTCTGCTGAGTCGCCGCGCAGCGGGTGTCCGGGTCCAGTGGTGTCGCGGTCCAGGTGCCGGGTAGCAGGTTGGGGTTGCGCAGACCTTCACCGTGCAGTGCGATGGCCGGACCGAAGCTGACCCAGCGGTCGCTGGGATCGGCAGGCGCCGCCGTTGCCTGCCAGCGTCCGCCCGCACAGACCAGCGGTGCCGACGTGCCCGGTGGCAGTGTGGCGGCCGCAACCAGATCTGGTGCGCACACCGAGTCCAGCTGTGGCACAGCCGGTTCGGCGTGGGCGGGAGCGGCCGACGCGAATGCCACGCCGAGCAGAACGATGACGACGCCGCGCACGGCTACAGCTTGCTGAGATCGGTCTTGACCAGCCAGACGTTGTAGTCGTTCCAGACCGACAGGTTGAAGTACAGGTCGTCACCGGTGCCCAGGGTGGACGGCGACCACGGGTGCATCATCGGGGCGTAGATACCGCCGCCCTGCTGACCCATCACGACGGTCGGGCCCGACCAGGCGCCTTCGGGAGTATCGGAGGTGCGCAGGATGATGTTGTTGAACTGATCGCCGTGCATCGCCACGTATTTGCCGAGAGTCTTGTTGTACTGCACCGACATCTCGCTGACCTGGTTGCCGGCCTTCCCGACGCCACACGCGCCGCTCTCCTTGCCGAAGATCGGTGAGGCCTTCGACGGGTCGTTGCGATACCAGCCCGCCTTGTAGGCGCCCCACCCGAAGAACCCGCCCTTGCTGCCCTTGCTGTAGTACTCGTACTTGGTGACGTTGAGGATGTCGGCCTCGGCGACCCGGGAGAGGTAGGCCTGGCCCTGCCGCCCGTTGGGCGTGCCGTAGGAGTACACGAAACCGTCACCGGGGCGCACGAACGCGGCCTGCTGGAAGTTCTTGTTGCCGCCGATCGGTGAGTTCGTCCGCACACTCTGCGGCGCGATGTACCAGTTCTCGCCGTTGTCCTCCGAATAGGCGATCGCCGAGTAGTTCGTCGACCAGGAACCGGCCGCGCCCCACTGTTTGACCGACATGAAACTGAGGTACTGGGTGACCCCGAACTGGGTGCCCGGGGTGGGCACCGAGATGCCCGCGGTCGGGATGAGCGTCACCCCGGTCGGCAGCCCACGCGGCAGCCGCTCCGGCAGGATGATCTGGCGGGCGTAGTGCTCCTCCCACAGCGGCGATCCGCCGAACATGTTGCCGTTGAGCCACTGGCCGTCCGGGACGGCCATTCCGTTCGACAGGTCGAGGTCCGGGCTGCGGAAAAGGGTGTTCAACCGCCAGGTGCCGGTCATGTTCGGTCCGCCGAAGGTGTCACCGAAGGCGATGAGGACCTGGTTCTCGTTGATGGGGGTGGCCGGGTCATCGGGAATTCCGTTGTCCCACATGGTCCCGATATCGGTGCCCCAGATGCCGTACCGGGTGAAGGTGTCGTTCGGTGCCCAGTTCCCGGTCACCCAGTCCACGAAACTGGTGGACTGGCTGAATTGGTAGCCCGGACGGGGGAACGTGGGTCGTGGGTTCACCGCGGCCAGCGCCCGCGAGATGGTGTCGGTGGCAACGCCTCCGGTGGATGCCGCGCTCGACGGGTTCATCCGGGTCAGCAGATTGTCGACCTCGCGGCGGGCGAAGGCCAGCAGTGTCCAGGCCAATGTGGGGCTTGCCGGCGATCCGGGCACCGCTCCGGCCGCCCAGTCCAGCACCTTGGCCACCACCTTGACGACCGGCGTCAACGGGTGCGGCGGCGCCGCCGCGATCGGTGTGACCCGGCGCTCGACCTGCGTTGCGGTCGCCGATGCCAGGGCCGCGGCCGAGGCGAAGACGGCCACCTTGTCCGCGCTCTGGAGAGTGTCGGTGGGGTCTTCGGCCCGGACGGGTTCGGCAGCCAAGGGTGCTGTCGTGGTCACCGCTGCGGTGGCCGCCGTTGCGGTTGCCTTCGTCTCGGGGGCCGCGCTGGACGCCGCCGGCCGGCCGGCCCGCCTCGCCGAGAACGGCTTCTTGTCGGCCGTGCGCAGGCTGGGCCGCGGCTTCACGGTGCTCGGCTTGTCCGGTTTCCCAGGATCCGTGATGGTCCCGGTCTGCGATGCGCCGTCCGGCTTCGTATCCGTCTGGGTGCCGCCGGTTTCGGTCTTGTCGCCGGAACCGGATGTGGACTCGGATCCGGCGGAATTGGTGGTGGAGTCCTTGGCTGAGGACCCGGCCGACGAGTCGCCGGGAGCGGCCGCGGCGATTCCGTGGCCGGTGGCGATCGCGGTGCCGACGCCGAGTGCCACGGCCAGGCCCCCGACCCGCCCTATTGCCAGCCCACCGCCCCGCCCAGAATATGCCGCTGAGCCCATGAAGGTGCCTCCGTGCTGTCCGCCCCCGGCCCAACAAGTACTGCCCATCAAACCTCAGCGCGGCCGATAGTGGAAGAGGCAAATACCCCACGGGTCACAGGCGTTGCACGTGATCTGGTCCTTCAGTCGATGAGACCGGCCTCGCGCAGGGCGTCGGTGTACAGGTCGGTGGCTTCGTCGAGGCCGTCGTTGACCCAGGCGTCGACAATGCCGACCCGGTCGGCGACGATCTGCACCTGATTGACCCAGCGTTCGAAGTCGGCGTCGCGCCGCAGCTGGTCGATCTGCTGGGTGCTGCCCTGCACCAGGAAGAAGCCGCCGAGTTCGCTGGTCTGCGGCCGCAGGATCACCGCGTCGTACCGTTCGATGCGGCCGGTCTCGGCGAGTTCGGCCAGGAAGGCCCGCGACTTCTTCAGCGTGTCGAGGGCCTGCGGTTCGCGACCCTGGGTCGGCAGACCCCACGCGATCCAGAAACCGGCGTCGGACATGGTGAACCTCCTGCTGGGCGTCTGCCCCGAAGCTACACAGCTGTCAGGGCGCCACCGCGGTGCGCAGCGTCCGTGTCGGCGGCGGGCGCAGCGCGGCCGCCAGGTCGGCCAGCGGCACCGGGTCGGTCACCAGCCGGTGCCACGGATGCCGGTCGAGGGTGCGGTCCAGGAATCGCACCGCGTCATACAGGTGCCGGGGCTCGTAGTTGTGTACACCGGTGATGGTCAGCCAGCGTCGGACGAGTGTCTCCGGATCCACGGCAAGGGTGGGCCCGGGCAGCACCGACCCGGCCAGCACCAGCACCCCGCCGATATCGAGCCGGGCCAGCGCGCCACCCACCGCATCGGTGGAGCCGGTGTAATCGATGGCCACGTCGACGGGTGCGCCGTCGCTGGGCATCGCCCCGAATTCGGTGGCCAGTGCGCGCCGGTCGGGGTGATTGTCGATCACCTGGACCTGTGCGCCGGCGTCCAGGCAGGCCGCGACGGCGGTCAGTCCGAGCATCCCGGCACCGCAGATCAGTACCCGCTTTCCCGACAGCGGCCCGGCCGCCTCCAGCGTCGCCATCACCGTGGCCGTTGCGCAGGCCGCCGGTGCGGCGACGGCGTCGGGCATCCGGGCCGGCACCACCGCGACGGTGGTGCCGCGGGGCAGCACGATGTGCTCGGCGTAGGAGCCCGACAGCGGCCAGTCCCCGTGGAACGATTCGTGGCCGGTCTTGCGCACCGCCGTGCACTTGGCCGTGCGACCGGCTCGGCACCGGCAGCATTCGCCGCAGCTCACCGTCACCGACCAGACGATGCGTTGTCCGCGTTCGGCGCTGGCGCCGGGTCCGACGGCGATGACGTCACCGACGGCCTCGTGCCCGAGCACCGACGGGCACGGCGCGGGGCGCCGCCCGGTCACGGTGTGCAGGTCGCTGCCGCAGATGGTGGCCAGCCGTACCCGGACCAGGGTCTCGCCGTCCCGCAACGGCGGGATGTCGACCTTTTCGAGCGAGATGCCGGATCCGCCCGTCCACACCGCGGCGGTGGTCACACCAGGCGCGAACGTATCCATCCGGACAGCCTTTCGATCGAGTACACGATGACGAAGATGATGATCACGATCGCGCCGGCCACATCGAAGTTCAGCGTCCGGATCGACTCGAAGAGCAGGAAGCCCACCCCACCGGCGCCCACGATGCCCAGCACCGTGGAGGTGCGGATGTTGACGTCGAACAGGTACAGACTCGATCCGACGAGCGCGGGCATCGACTGCGGAATGACCGCGGAGAACAACGTCTTCCACCATCCGCCGCCCACCGAGCGGACAGCCTCCATCGGTCCGGGATCGATCTCCTCGACCGCGTCGGCGACGAGCTTGGCCAGGAACCCCACCGATCCGATGGCCAGGGCGCAGGTCCCCGCGATGGGCCCCAGGCCCAGCGCGGCGACGAACACCACGGCCAGGATCAGTTCGGGTACCGCGCGTACCGCCAGGATCCAGCCGCGGGCCAGCCAGTACACGGTTGAGTGGGGAGAGACGTTGCGGGCGGCCAGGATTCCCACCGGTATGGACAGCACCACGCCGATCGCGGTGGACACCACGCCGATCGCGACGGTCTGCGCGGCCGCGTCGAACAGGTCCCAGCCCAGCGCACTGAAGTTGGGTGGGATCATCCGGGTGAACACCTCGGCCGACGGAATGATCCAGGTGAACAACGACAGCGGATTGATCCGCAGCACCACGAAGGACGCGATGACCGTGCCGACGAGCAGACCGGAGAATGCGAATCGCATGGCCCGGTCACGCCGTGGGTCGGACTGTGCCGGCGCCAACAGCATTCGCCGGATCACGATGGACAGCAGTTCCATCGCGACGATGATCACCAGGATGACGCAGACGATGCCGAGCGCCCGCGGATAGATCAGGCCGCGCAGGGCGTCCTGCAGGGCGAAGCCGATACCGCCGGCGCCCACGAAACCGAGCACCACCGACATCCGCAGATTGATGTCGATGCGGTAGACGAACGTGCCGATCCAGGACGGGATGACCTGGGGGATGACGGCATTGAGCATCTCACGGACGTAGCCGACGCCGGTGCTGCGGACCGCCTCACGGGGCCCGGGATCGGTTTGTTCGATGGCGTCGGCGAACAGCTTGGCCAGCATGCCGATGGAGTGCAGCGCCAACGCGAGGATGCCCGGGAGAACTCCGATGCCGAGCGCGCGCACGAACAGCACCGCGAACAGCAGATCCGGCATGGCCCGGCAGCACGTGATGATCGCCCTGGCCGCGGCGTAGACGGCCGGGTGTGGCGTGGTGTTGCGGGCGGCCATGAACGCCAACGGAACCGAGACGATCGCGGCGAGGACGGTGCCCAGCACCGCCATCAACAGGGTCTCGACGGCCAGCACGCCGATGCGCCCGGGGTCGTCGAGGCGTGGCGGCAGCATGCGCTCCAGCAGTCGCACGATGTCGTCGAATCCGTCGATGAGCTCGGACGGGAAGAAGTCGATCGACCAGGCCGACAGCAGGGTGGCGACCAGCGCAGCCACCGCGACCAGGTGCAGCAGGTCCGGGCGCGGCCGCCTGGCGCGATCGGGGGTGCTGGGGCGGTCCGCGACGGGTGTGGTCACGTCCGCTGCTTCACGGACGGATCGACTGCCGGGTCGACCCGCTGGTAGATCGCCATCACCTCGTCGCGGGTCATACCGACGGCGGGCCGGTCGAGCACCTTCTCGCCGTTGCGCAGACCCACCAGCCGGTGCGCCCAGCCCAGGGCGAGGTCGACCTGGTGCAGGGTGCAGACCACGGTGAGCTTCTCTTCGACACAGATCTGGAACAGCAGATCCATGACGACACCGGCATTCTCGGGGTCGAGTGAGGCGACCGGCTCATCGGCCAGCAACAGCGCGGGGCGCTGCATGAGCGTGCGCGCGATGGCGATGCGCTGCTGCTGCCCGCCGGACAGGGTGTCGGCGCGACGTTCGGCGAAGTCGGCCAGCCCGACCCGGTCGAGGTGCGCCACGGCGGCCGCCCGCATGTGCTTCGGGTAGGTCAGGGCGCCGTAGCGGGGGAACGTGAGCTGACCCAGACCGCCGATGAGCACGTTCTCCAGGCAGCTGAGTCGGCCGACCAGGTTGAAATGTTGGAAGACGAACCCGACCCGGGTGCGCAGCGCGCGCAGCTGGGCCGACGAGGCCTGGTCGACCCGCGTGCCGCCGACGTCGATCCGGCCGGATGTGACCGGGTGCAGCCCGTTGAAGCACCGCAGCAGAGTCGATTTCCCGGAACCGGAGAGCCCGAGCAGCACCAACAGTTCGCTGCGCCGCACCTCGATGGAGACGTTGTTGAGCGCCAGGGTGTCGCCGAAACGCTTGGTGACGTCGCGGGCGACGACGACCAGGTCGTCGCCCGCGACGGGATGGCCGGGGCCGGCCGGGAGTGCCATGTCAGCCCTTGCACTTCTCGGAGCCGGTGACGTCACAGACGTGGCGCACACCGTCGTAGTCGGCGTCGGAGGCCGGGACGACACCCCAGGCCCGTTCGTCGGTGATGCGGCATTCGTCGCCCTTGCAGAAGCCCTCGGCCTCAAGGCTTTCCACGTTGACCTTCTCGGTGAAAAGGGCGGTGAGCTTCTCGATCGCCTCGGTGCCCAGCGAGTCGTTGGCCGCGAACACCGAGCCCGCGATCATCTCCGACTTCCACACCGTCTTCAGCTGGCCGGGCTGCAGGTCGCCCTTCTCGATCATGGTCTGGTCGACCATGGTGTCGAAGGCGAAACCGGCATCGCAGTCACCGTTGGCGATGGACAGCGCCGAGGCGTCGTGGCCGCCGGCGAAAACCGGCGACATGGCGGCCGACACATCGGCCTCCGAACCGGACTCGATGACGCCTTCCTCGATGAGTCCGGCCGTCGGGTACAGGTAACCCGACGTCGAGCTGGGATCGACGAAGCAGACCTTCTTGCCGGCGAAGTCCTTGAGGCCGTTGATATCCGCGACATCGGAGCGGGTCAGTCCGTAGGATTGGTAGCCGGGCTGCTCGCCCTCCTCGCCGATCACCGCGCCGAGTGGGGTGATCTTGGCACCGTTGACCTTGGCCACCACATAGGCGAAGGGGCCGAAGAAGGCGAGGTCGACGTTGTCGGCGATCATGCCCTCGACGACACCGGCGTAGTCGGAGGCCTGCACGAACTCGATCTTGGAACCGGTCTCCTTCTCCAGCAGCTTGATCAGCGGTTCATAGCTGGCCTTGAGGTCCGAGGAGTTCTCGGCCGGGACGGCGCCCAGCGTGATGGTCTCCGGGAAGCCCTGCGCGTTGACGGCTTCGGAGCCGGAGTCGGTGCCCGAACAGCCGGACAGGGCCAGGGCGGCGGCTGCGGCGACGGCCGCCGCGATACGGATCTTCATGTCTGAGAGTTCCTTTCAGTGCTGTGGCAGGAAGAGTGCGGGGAAATCTGCGACCGAGGCCACCACGTGGGTGGCACCGGCGGCGTTCAGGGCGTCGGCGCCGTGCGCGCCGGTCAGGGTGCCTGCGACGACCGAGGCCCCGGCGCGCAGGCCGGACAGGATGTCGCTGGAGGTGTCGCCGAGCACGGCGACCTTGGCGACATCGTCGATACCGGTGCGCAACAGGGAGTTCAGGATCAGGTCGGGGTACGGGCGCCCGCGCCCGCCGTCGCCGGGGGCGAGCACCAGGTCGGCGACATCCGCCCAGTCGAGCGCGTCGATGATGCGCTGCTGGGTGCCCGCGCTGAAGCCGGTGGTGAGTGCGACCTTCACGCCGGCCTCGCGCAGCCGTGCGAGTGCCTCGGTGGCGCCGGGCACCGGCGCGACGCCGCCGTCGATGCTGTCGGTATAGACCTGTTCGAAGGTCGCGTTGGCCTGCTGGGCGCGGTCCTCGGTGCCGAAGAGGTGCCGGAACACCTCGATCTTGGACTGGCCCATGGTGTCGCGGACATAGGTGCGCGCGGCCTCGCGTTCCTCGCCGGAGTCGGGGACCCCGACGGCGGTGGCCGCTTCGTCGAAGGCGCGCAGCACCAGTCCGTCATCGGTCACGGTGGTGCCTGCCATGTCGAGCACGGCGAGTTCGATCGGTTGCATGGTCGACACCCTGGCAGCTGGTCTATACCACGGCGTGTATCGACCGCGAACGGTCGGTGAACACCACCCGACGTATTGGTCTAGACCATGGTCTATGCCAGCGTTTGCTATGGTCAGAGGGGTGATGAGCAGTGCACAGCCGCGGGTGCTGAAGCATCAGGTCGTGCGCGCGCAGCTCGATCGGCTGCTGGACGGGCTGCAGGTGGGCGACCCGTTCCCGGCCGAGCGCGAAATCGCCGACATGTTCGACGTGGCCCGCGAGACGGTGCGCCAAGCGGTGCGCGAACTGTTACTGGCCGGCCGCGTCGAACGGCGTGGGCGCACCACCGTGGTCGCCGCGCCCAAGCTGCTGCAGCCGCTGGGCATGGGGTCCTACACCGAGGCCGCCCGCGACGAGGGGCACAGTGTGGACCGATTCCTGGTCGGCTGGACCACCTTCGATGCCGATGCGGCGCTGGCCGGGGTGCTGCACATCGAGGTGGGTGCACCGATCTTGCAGTTGGAGCGTGTCTTCACCACCGACGGGGTGCGGGTCGGGCTGGAAACCTCGAAGCTACCCGCGCATCGCTACCCGAACCTACGCGAGAGCTTCGACTACCGGACCTCGCTCTACGCCGAGATGCGCAGCAGGGGAGTGGCATTCGGGCGCACCGTCGACACCATCGACACCGCGCTGCCGGATGCCCGGGAGTCGGCCCTGCTGACCGTCGACGCCCGTACCCCGATGTTCCTGCTGAACCGGGTGTCCTATGACCGGCACGGTGTCCCGATCGAGCAGCGGCGCTCGCTGTACCGGGGTGATCGGATGACGTTCACCATCACCATGGAGGACCGCTAGAAGGACTTGCCGTCGGCATAGCGCTGACGGCGAAAGGCGCGTCCGCTCCCGCGGTTGCGGCTCTTGTAGGTCGGCAGCTGGGAATCGCAGTTCGGGCAGACCAGGCGCAGGTTGTCGCGGCGGTTGTTGTCCGGGTTGCCGTCGATGTGGTCGAGGACCAATGTCAGCGGGAGGCCGGCCCACAGAGGCTCTCGGCCGCATATTGCGCAGCAACCTGACTGCTCGGCGGCGATGTGGAGCCGAATGTAGTTGCCACGCTCACCGCGGACTTTGGCCTCTCCGGACTCCAGCCACAGTTTCGTACTTGCGCTACGGCGCGCCGCCGCCTGACAGACATTGCTCGCAGTAGATTTTCTGGCTGCGCTTGGAAAGCGTTGCGCCGCAGCCGAGGCAGATTCTCATGATCTGAAATTACGGGCAGCCACCGACAAGTCGGTGGCCGTGTGGAGCCTCCTATCGGGATTGAACCGATGACATTTCGCTTACAAGGCGAATGCTCTACCACTGAGCTAAGGAGGCGTTGTTACGCCGGACAGCTTAGCGTTCCTCGTCGATGATCCGTTCGGAGACCACGGCACGCGGGCCGCTGCTGCTGCCGCGTCGGCTGCGTTGCCGCGGCAGCGGGATGCGCCCGGCGATATTGCTCAGCGGGTTGACCACCTGGCTCAGCGTGATGACGGCCTCGTGCAGCGCGTCGATCGTGGGGGCGAGTGCCTCCAGCCCGGGTGCGAGCCGGTTCAGGGTGTCGGCGACATCGGCCAGCTTGAGCAGTGGGCCGTCCGGATCGGTCAGGGTGTCCAGCAGTCCGCCCTCGGACAGCAGGGTGTCGGCCACGCCGTCCTCGCGCAGGATCCGTTCGATCAGCCCGTCGTCGGCGAGCAGCTGATCGGCCAGCCCGCCCGGGGCGATCACCCGGGACAGCGCGCCGCTGTCGGTGGTGAGCCGGTCGATCAGGCCGCCCTCGGCGGTGACCTGGTCGACGAGGCCGCCCTTGGCAAGGGCGCGTCCCACCGGGCCGTTCTGGGAGAGCAATTGCTCGGCGACGCCGTCCTCACGCAGCGCGCGTTCCACCAGACCCTCGTCGGCCAGCAGCCGGTCGGCCAGCCCGCCGGGTGCGATCACCCGCGACACGACCCCACCCTCGACGGTCAGCCGATCCACCAGCCCGCCCTCGGCGGTCACCTGGTCGATCAGGCCGTCCGGGGCGAGGGCGCGGGCGACCGGTCCGCTCTGGGCGTTGAGCCGGTCCAGCAGTCCGCCGGGGGCGGTGAGCTGGTCGACGAGGCCGCCCGGGCGGAGCAATTGGTTGAGTGGGCCCTCCGGGGCCAGTGCCCGGCCCAGCGGGGCGTCGTCGTCCATCAGCCGGGCCAGCCGGTTCGCCCGGTCGACGGCATCGTCGATGCCGAGCATCGCCGCAAAGCCGGTGGTGCCGCCGGACGGGCTCGCGTCGGTGAGCGACCGCTGGACCACCTTGAGGGTGCCACCTGCGATGTTGAGACCCAGGTCGGCGACGGCGAGGCCGACCCGGACCGGGGCCGTAGCAACCTGCACGATCGAGTTGGCCAGGTTCATGTCGTCAGTCTAGGGCGACGCCCAACCGCATTCTCAGCAAGTTCACAACTACTACGCAGCTTGGCTTCATCCAGAGGGAGGACTGTGGAGGAATGGCGATGGCGGCAATATCGGAATCAGCGGACGGCATCCCCGAGGCGCGGGTGCTCGTCGTCGACGACGAGACCAATATCGTCGAACTGCTGTCGGTGAGTCTGAAGTTCCAGGGTTTCGAGGTGCACACCGCCTCCAGCGGCACCGATGCGCTGGACAAGGCCCGCGAGATCCGGCCCGACGCGGTGATCCTGGACGTGATGATGCCCGGCATGGACGGGTTCGGGGTGCTGCGCCGGATGCGCGCCGACGGTATCGACGCCCCGGCGCTGTTCCTCACCGCCCGCGACAATCTGCAGGACAAGATCACCGGTCTCACCCTCGGCGGTGACGACTATGTCACCAAGCCGTTCAGCCTCGAAGAGGTGGTGGCGCGGCTGCGGGTCATCCTGCGCCGCGTCGGCCGCGGCGTCGAAGAACCCCGCAATGCCCGGCTGTCCTTCGCCGATATCGAACTCGACGAGGAGACCCACGAGGTGTGGAAGGCCGGCGAACCGGTGTCGCTGTCGCCCACCGAGTTCACCCTGCTGCGCTACTTCGTCATCAACGCGGGCACCGTGCTGAGCAAGCCGAAGATCCTCGACCACGTGTGGCGCTACGACTTCGGCGGTGACGTCAACGTCGTCGAGTCCTACGTCTCCTATCTGCGCCGCAAGATCGACACCGGCGACAGACGACTGCTGCACACGCTGCGCGGCGTGGGCTACGTCCTGCGTGAACCGCGCTAGTCGCGGGGGATGACCAAGGGTCACGCCGGCGAGCGCAGCGACGGGGGAAACCGTCCGGGCGAGCGTAGCGACGGGGGACGATTCCGCGGGGTTCCGCTCCGGGTCGGTTTGGTCGCGGCCACCCTGGTCCTGGTGGGACTGGGCCTGCTGGCGTCCGGCGTGGCGGTCACGTCGCTGATGCGGCACACCGAGATTCAGCGCATCGACCAGACGCTGCTGGAGGCATCGGGTGGCTGGGCGCGGGCGCCGATGATGACGCCCACGCACACGCCAGACCCGAGCCCGGCCTATCCGCCGTCGAACTTCTACGTCCGCGGCACCGACGCCGACGGCAGCGTCCGGTTGGCCGTCAAGAACGGTGCGTCCGACCCGGTGCTGCCGGCGAACAACGACGTCGGCCCGAACCCGGTGACCGTCGGCTCCGATGACGCCTCGGAGGTGGAGTGGCGCGCGGTCACGGTGCGCGGCCCCGACGGTGAGCTGACCACCGTCGCCATCGATCTGACCGAGGTCGAATCCACCATGCGGGCCCTGATCTGGTCGCAGTTCGCCATCGGGGCGGCTGTGCTGTTGGTGCTCGGCGTGGTCGGCTACGCGGTGGTGCGGCGCAGCCTGCGCCCACTCGCCGAGGTGGAGCAGACCGCCGCCGCGATAGCCGCCGGTGAGTTGGATCGCCGTGTCCCGCAACGTGATCCGCGCACCGAGGTGGGACGGCTGTCGCTGGCGCTGAATGGGATGCTGGCGCAGATACAGCGCGCGATGGCGTCCTCGGCGCAGTCGGCGGAAATGGCACGCGAATCGGAGGAACGCATGCGGCGTTTCGTCGGCGATGCCAGCCATGATCTGCGGACCCCACTGACCACCATCCGCGGCTACGCCGAGCTGTACCGCCAGGGTGCGGCCCGCGATACCGACATGCTGATGGGGCGCATCGAGAGTGAGGCCGGCCGGATGGGCCTGCTCGTCGAGGATCTGCTGCTGCTGGCCCGCCTGGATGAACAGCGTCCGCTCGACCAGCGCCGGGTGGATCTGCTGGCCCTGGCCAGCGACGCGGTGCACGATGCGCAGACGGTGGCGCCGGAGCGCAAGATCCGGATGGAGGTGTTCGACGGCCCGGGCACCCCCGAGGTGCTGGGGGACGAGGCCCGGCTGCGCCAGGTGTTCAGCAATCTGATGTCCAATGCGGTGCAACACACCCCGACGTCGGCCGGTATCACGGTCCGGGTGGGCACCGACGAGGACAACGCGGTGCTGGAGGTGTGCGATGAAGGACCCGGCATGAATGCCGAGGACGCGCAGCGGGTTTTCGAGCGCTTCTACCGCGCGGACTCCTCGCGGACCCGTGCCAGCGGAGGGTTCGGGTTGGGCCTGTCGATCGTCGACTCGCTGGTCGACGCGCACGGCGGTGCGGTATCGGTGGACACCGCGCCGGGGCAGGGCTGCCGGTTCCGGGTCAGCCTGCCCAGAATCGTGGACGCAACGGCTCAGTCCAGCTGAGCGAGTGCGGCCTTGATCTTGGCCTGCGCCTCGTCGAGCGACTCCGGTGACGGATCACGGTCGACGCCGGCGAACCCGAAATCGCTGAGGTTGCGGGCCGGGAACACATGCACGTGCAGGTGCGGCACCTCCAGGCCGGCGATGATCACCCCGGCGCGCTCGGCGTCGAAGGCCGCGCACACCGCCTTGCCGATCCGCTGCGCGACGGCCATCACCCGGCCGAACAGGGCGGGGTCGAGGTCCTGCCAGTTGTCCACCTCGGCGCGCGGCACCACCAGCGTGTGGCCCTGAGTCATCGGCTCGATCGTCAGGAACGCGACGATCTCGTCGTCCTCGTAGACGAATCGACCAGGGATATCGCCGTTGATGATCAAGGTGAATACGGTCGCCATGTGGTCGAGCATAGGCGGGTCGCTCAGCCAATTCACGGCCGCGCCATTTATGCTGATCCTGATCGCCACCTCGGCGCACTCCGCAGAAACCGACGTGCTGGAGCCACAACTCGGTGATCCGTAGCCCTCAGCGGCGACTTGGACGATTCCGACGGGATGTTTGGCTCATGCAGAAACCGATGACAGATGCTGTGCTGTTGCACGAGCTCGAGTCGATTGCCGAGGAGAACGTCAACCGGCATCTGTCCACCACCAAGGACTGGTACCCACACGACTACGTGCCGTGGCAGGAGGGCCGCAATTTCGCGGCCACCGGCGGCGCGGACTGGGAACCCGGGCAGTCCTCGCTCGGGGAGGTGGCGCGCGCGGCGATGATCACCAATCTGCTGACCGAGGACAACCTGCCGTCCTACCACCGCCAGGCGGCCGGCAGTTTCTCCCAGGATGGTCCCTGGGGTGCGTGGGTGAACCGTTGGACAGCCGAGGAGAACCGGCACGGTATCGCCATCCGCGACTACCTGGTGGTCACCCGCGCCGTGGATCTGGGTGCGCTGGAGCGGGCCCGGATGGAGCATGTGACGAACGGTTTCGCGGCGACCAAAGAAGAACTGTCCAAATATGATTCGGACTTCCTGATGTCGGTCGCCTATGTGACGTTCCAGGAATTGGCCACCCGGGTGAGCCACCGCAACACCGGAAAGGTCTGCGACGACCCGATCGCCGACCGGCTACTGGGCCGGATCGCGGCTGATGAGAACCTGCACATGATCTTCTACCGCAACATCTGCGATGCGGCCCTTGATCTTTCGCCCGACCAGACACTGGATGCGATCGCCGCCGTCGTGGAGAATTTCCGGATGCCCGGGCAGGGGATGCCCGATTTTCGGCGTAACGGGGTGATCATGGCCAAGCACGGAATCTATGACCTGCGCCAGCACCTGGACGAGGTGGTCGTGCCGGTGCTGCGCAAGTGGCGGATCTTCGATCGCACGGATTTCAGCGCCGAGGGCGAGGCCCGCCGCGAGCAGTTGGCGACCTTCCTGGAGGGCCTGGCCGTCAATGTGGGCCGGTTCGAGGAACAGCGCGATCGGCTGCTCGCCCGGGAGGCGGCCCGGCGCGAGTTGCGGGTCAGCTGAGCAGGCTACCGCGCACCGATCAGCCCGTGCACTTCCTCGACGGTGTACGGCGCGGTGTCGTGGTGGTCGCGGTAGCCGATGAAACCCGGTGCCGGGCGCGCGAACTCGCCGACGAACCCGCCCGCGGCGATGAAGATCCGGCCGGTGACGTCCTCGGCCAGATCGCTGGCCAGATACGCATAGGTGGGGGCGACGTACTCGGGCGGCCCGGCGTCCAGCGCACCAGCCAGGCTGGCGTCGTCGAGGAGCCCACGGCGGTTGAGTTCGGTGACGTGCTGTTCGTAATCGGCGCCGGTCGACAGCCGGGTGCTGGCACCGGGGCAGACCACGTTGGCCCGCACGTTGTGGGCCTTGAGTTCGGCAGCGACGGCCAGGGTGAGGCCGTTGACGCCGCCCTTGCCCGCCGGGTAGCCGGTGCCTCCGTAGTCGCCGAGGAAGGCGAACGAGCTGGTGTTGACGATCGCCCCGGAACGCTGCCGCACCATGTGCGGAGCGGCCGCCCTGGCGACCTCGAACGCGGTGAGCAGGTGGGCGTCGAGCAGGTCATGGAACTCGGCACTGGTCACATTCAGGATCGAGGAGCCGGCCGGTTCGGCGGTCCCCGCGCAGTTGATCAGGATGTCGATGCTGCCGAATTCGGCCACGCAGGCGTCGACCAGCGCATCGGCGACCTGTGGGTCGGCCGGGGATCCGGCATAGCCGATACCCGAAACGTGTTGTGCGGCTTCGTGCACCGCATCCGGGTCGCGTCCGTTGACGACCACCCGCGCGCCCTGGGCGGCGAGCAGTTCGGCGACCGCGAGCCCGATACCGCGGGTGCCGCCGACCACGACCGCGGCGCGGCCGGCGAGCAATCCACTAATCGGCGTTCTCTCCCTCGGCGAACGTCATCGCGTCCATGTTCCAGTAGCCGCGCAGGTTCGTGATCAGCCCGGCGTCATCGACCCGGTAGGTGAACACGCCGCGCACGGTGGCGGTGAAGCCATTCGGAAACTCGGTGCGCAGCACCAGGATGTAGGCGATCTCGGTCGGCGAGCTCGACGGGAACGTCTCCTCGCAGGTGACCGTCAGGGTGTTGGGGCCGATGTTCGCGTCGTAGAACGCGGCCAGCGCCTCCTTGCCCCGCACCCCGGTGCCGTCCGGATTGGTGACGGCCTCGCCGATCGGGTCCTCGACGACGATGTCCTCCGACATCAGCGCCAGCCAGCCCTCCCGGTCACCGGATTGCACGCAGCGCCACGAGTTCCGTGACGCTGCGACGACGGGTGCGAGCGCTGTGTCGGTCACGTGCGGCTACCGGTCCGCGTCCGTGTAGCGGATCACGCCACGGATGTTGCGGCCCTCCAGCATGTCCTTGTAGCCGTCGTTGATCTGCTCCAGCTTGTACTGGCGGGTGACCATGTCGTCGAGGTTGAGACGCCCGGCCTTGTACATCGACAGCAGCTGCGGGATGTCGTGATGGGGGTTACCGCCGCCGAAGATGGTGCCCTGCAGGTTCTTCTGCAGCAGGGTCAGCATCGACAGGTTCAGCGTCACATCGGACTTGGCCATGTTGGCGACCGCGGTCACCACGCACGTGCCGCCCTTGGCGGTGATGTTGAGGTAGTTGTCGATCTCCTCACCGTGCAGCTCACCGGTGGTGATGATGGTCTTGGAGGCCATCCGGCCGGCGGTGACCTCGGCAACGCCCGCCATCGCGGCGAAGATGTCCGGGTAGGCGTGGGTGGCGCCGAACTTCAGGGCCTGATCGCGCTTCCACTCGACCGGGTCGACGGCGAAGATGTTGCGGGCGCCGGCGTTCAATGCGCCCTGCAGGGCGCCCATGCCGACGCCGCCGATACCGGCGATGACCACGTCGTCGCCCGGGCGGACATTGGCGCTGCGCACTGCGGAGCCATAGCCGGTGGTGACGCCGCAGCCGACGAGGCAGGCGACCTCGAACGGGATGGACGGATCGATCTTCACCACGGAGCTCTTGTGCACCACCATGTACGGGCTGAAGGTTCCCAGCAGCGTCATCGGGATCACGGGGGCGCCGTCGGCGGTGTGGATACGGTGGGTGTTGTCCGAGACGGCGGTGCCCTGCAGCAGCATCGCCCCCAGGTCGCAGAGGTTACGCAGGCCCGCCTGACACGACGGGCACGCACCGCACGACGGGATGAAGGAGAGCACCACGTGGTCGCCGGGCTCGAGGCCTTCGACCCCGGGGCCGACCTCGGTGATGATCCCGGCGCCCTCGTGGCCGCCGAGCACCGGGAAGCCGGCCATCGGAATGTCCCCGGTCACCAGGTGGTGATCCGAGTGGCACATTCCCGAGGCTTCCATCTGGATCTTGACCTCGTCCTTCACGGGGTCGCCGATCTCGATCTCCTCGATCGCCCAGGGCTGGTTGAACTCCCTGATGAGAGCGCCTTTGGTCTTCATCCGCATGTGCCTTCCACTAGAGCTTCGATGCCCCCAGACTAGAGCCATTAGTTACGTGCGTCACAGCCACCCCCAAGCAACTGCTTGGCCGGGTTTTTCACCAGATCGGGACGGGTGCCTGACCCAGCGGGTAGTAGCCCGGGAGTTTCTCGCCGGCCATCGAACGCTCGATGCGCTTTTGCATGGTGGGCGTGAGGTCACCGGACTCGATGAGCTTCAGGAAGGCCTTCTGGACGTGGCCGAAGTCGAAGAAATCCCGCTGCCACTCGATCAGCAGTTGGTCGTTCAGCCGGAACCAGCTGCCGCCGATACCGTAGATCTCGTCGCTGCTGCCGTCGGTCTTGTTGGCGATCTGCTTCCAGAAGCCGACGATCTCGTTCTGCTTCTCGTCGATGAGGGTTTTCTGGTACTCGTACACCCAGTTCTCCAGGCCTTCCATCTCCAGGCCGAGCGCCACATCGCGGATCTCGTCGCGGTTGACACACATGACGTCTTCCTTGGGGCCGATGTTCCAGCCGTAGGTGGCGTCCTCGGTGTAGAAGTCCGCCAACGGTTTCCAGTCGCCGGCCGCCTCGGCGTCCTGGTTGGCCTTGAGCCAGCGGGCGACCCAGTCTTCAAGTTGTTCGCGTGACGCCATTGGCTCAGTCCTTTTCTACGAGGGATAGAGCTCTGGTGGGACACATGTCGACGGCCAGCTCCACGGCATCGCGGAGCTCGTCCGAAGGTTCGGGGTCGAGGATCTCGACGACGCCACGCTTGGGCACCTTGAACACATCCGGGGCCTCCAGCTCGCACATGGCGTGGCCCTGGCACAGGTCCTCGTCGAGTTCTATTCGGTAGCAGCCCACCTCAGGCCTCAGCGATCCCCGGGTCGCTGCGCTCCTGCCCGCCGGAAGCGCGCTTGCGGTAGCGCACCTTGGCCGGTTGTGCCAGCTGCACGACCATCTTGGAGTGGTCGTTCTGGTAGCTCTCCGGCGGCTGCGACAGCTCGAACTCGTACTCGCGCAGCAGCACCGAGAAGATCGCCTTGATCTGCATCTGCGCGAACGCGGCACCGACGCAGCGGTGCTTGCCCGCGCCGAACGGGATCCAGGTCCACCGGTTGATCAGATCTTCCTGGCGGGGCTTCTCGTAGCGGCTGGGATCGAAGGCATCCGGGTCCGGGAAGTCCTCGGGAATCCGGTTGGAGATCGCCGGCGAGGCGGCCACCATCTGGCCCTTGTGGATCGGATGGCCGGCGACCTCGAACTCGTCCTGGGCGACCCGCATCAGGATGATCAGCGGCGGATGCAGGCGAAGCGTCTCCTTGAGTGCGTTGTCGATCTTCGGGATCTGGCGCAGGGCATGGAAACTCACCTCCTGGCCGTCGGCGTAGAGCTCGTCGAGTTCGGTCTGGACCTGCGCGTAGAAGTCGGGATGGCGCAGCAGTTCGATCAGCGTCCACGACGAGGTGCCCGAACTGGTGTGGTGGCCGGCGAACATCAGCGAGATGAACATGCCGGTGACCTCGTTGGCGGTGAAGCGCGGGTTGCCTTCGTCATCCTTGATCGAGACCAGCACATCGAGCAGGTCGCGGTCGCTCTTGTCCGTGGGCGGGTTGGCGATCCGGCCATCCATGATTTCCTGCACCAGCGCAACGAGTTTGACCCGCGACTCGTCGCGGATGCGGAAGCTCTCGATGTCCAAATACGGGTCGACGTAGCAGAGCGGGTCGGTGCCGCGCTCCAGCTGGTGGTAGTACTGGGCGAAGCGGCTGTCGAGCTGCTCGCGGAACTTCAGCCCGATGAGGCAGGCCGTCGAGGTGTAGATCGTCAGCTCCGAGAAGAAGTCGAGCAGCTCGATCTCGCCTTCGTCGCCCCAATCGGCGATGACCTTCTTGACCTCGTTCTCGATGGTCGCGGCATGGCCCTTCATCTGCTCACCGCGCAGCGCGGTGTTGTGCAGCATCTCCGCGCGGCGCTCGGGATCGGCGTCGAACACCACGCCCTCGCCGAAGATCGGGGTCATGAAGGGGTAGGCCTCGGCCTGGTTCAGCTCGCTGTCGCTGGAGCGGAAGAAGAACTCGTTGGCCTCGGCGCCGGACAGCAGCACGACCTGCTTGTCGGCGAGCTGGAACCAGCCGGCGTCCCCGCATTCGTTGCGGACGCGCCACATCAGGCCGATGGGGTCGGTACGGAATTCCTCCAGGTGACCGTGCTCTTCGGCCTCGCCACCCGAGACGCGTTCCACTTCCTTCAGTGTCATGACGGCATTCCTTCTTCGCCGAGGGCGAGCTTCTGGCGGTCCTTGACGTCGGACAGCGGAGCCTCGGGCTGGAGTTCCATGTTCGCGATGAAGCCGCCGCGTGGCGTCTCGGCGACGAACGCGATGGCACGGCGCGAGATCGTCCGCGCGCAGGAAGTAGTCGTGGCGCGCCTGTCCCCACTTGGCCCAGTCCTCGAGCGCAGGACCGATCAGTTCGGCGGGCAGGCTCCAGCCCATGGAGGTCTTGGTCGGTCCCGGATGCACGATCGACGCGCGCACGCCGGTGCCCTCCAGTTCCATCTGGTAGTTGTTGACCATCGCCACCAGGGCGGCCTTGGCCGCACCGTAGGCGCCCATGTGCGGGCGCTGGCGCAGCGAGACATCGGATCCCACGAAGATCAGGTCGCCGCGACGGCGCTCGATCATGCCGGGCAGCACCGCGCCGGCCACCCGGTTGGCGCCGACCAGATGGATCTGGATCTGCGAATCGAATTGCTCGGTGCTGATCGAGTCCAGCTTGCCGAAGTAGGTGTCGCCGGCGCCGGCCACCAGAACCTCGATATCGCCGAGTTCGGCGGTGGTCTGTTCGACGGCCGCCTTCACCGAATCCGGGTCGGTGACATCGAGGTGCACGGCGATGGCCTCGCCGCCGTCGGCGCGGATCTTGGCGACGATCTCATCGAGCTTCTCCACTCGGCGGGCGCCGAGGGCGACCGGGAAACCGTTGCGGGCGAGTCTGGTCGCGGTCGCCTCCCCGATACCGGAGGAAGCGCCGGCGACCAGGGCGGGACGACGGTCGGGGAGGGGATCAAAACGGGGCATG
Source organism: Mycobacterium sp. (assembly GCA_034520035.1). Classification (GTDB taxonomy): domain Bacteria; phylum Actinomycetota; class Actinomycetes; order Mycobacteriales; family Mycobacteriaceae; genus Mycobacterium. Next base: position 57,578 of record JAXHOA010000017.1, read on the forward strand.
CAGCGGGCCTTTCAGCGGAGCTGGACTGTGATGGGGAGATGAGCGAAACCGCGGACGCTGCTGGAATGGACGCGGACGGCATTGGCCTCGTCGACCTCATATCCGCGGATTCGCTTGAACAACTCGGTCAGTGCCACCCTGGCCTCCATGCGCGCGAGATGCGCGCCGAGGCAGAAATGGGCGCCGCTGCCGAAACTCACCAGCTTCGGCCCGATCTCGCGGTCGATGCGGTACTCGTCGGGATTCTCGAAGACCCGCTCGTCGCGGTTGGCGGAGCCGATCAGCAGCACCAGCACGTCATCCGCGGGGACGACGGTGTCATAGAACGTGAGGTCTTCGACGACCGCGCGCGCCAGGATCTGGCTGGAGGCGTCATAACGCAGCGTCTCTTCGACCCACGGTGTCACCAGGTCGTGGTTGTCGAACACCGGGGCCAGCTGATCAGGGTTCTTGGCGCCCCAATATGCGGCATTGGCAAGGAGTTTGGTGGTGGTCTCGTTGCCCGCGACGACCATCAGGAACAGGAACGCCATGATCTCGTCGTCGGTGAGCTTGTCCCCGTCGATCTCGGCCTCCACCAGCGCCGAGGTCAGATCATCGGAGGTGTTCTTGCGGCGTTGCTTGACCATGTCGGCGTAGTAGACCAGCAGTTCGCCGGAGGCCTCGATGGCCGAGGTGGGCACGTCGGCGACGCCGTCCTCGCGGTGCATCACGCCGTCGGCGAGGGCGCGGATCCGGACCCGGTCCTCGTCCGGCACCCCCATCAGTTCGGAGATGACATCCATCGGCAGCTTGCCCGCGAACTCGTCGACGTAGTCGAACGAGGTGCTCTGCAGCGCCGCATCCAGATGCTGGTGGGCGATCTCGGTGACGCGTCCTTCGAGCTCGCGGATGCGCCGCGGGGTGAAGCCCTTGGATACCAGCGTGCGCAGGCGCAGATGGCCGGGATCGTCGAGAGCCAAGAACGACATGACACGGTGGGCTTCGTCGTTGCGGGAGATCGGATCCAGCGCCACACCGTGCTTGTTGGACAAGGTGACGCTGTTCCGGAAGCCGGCCACCACGTCCTTGTGCCGCGACAGCGCCCAGAAGTTGCGCTCCTCGTTGTGATAGAGCGGGGCTTCGTCGCGCAGGCGCTTGTAGTACGGGTACGGGTCCTCGTGGAAGTCGTAGTCGTACGGGTCCAGTATGGGGGGAACGGCGTTCTGGCTCAACGGTTCTCTCCGAGGCTCATGCTGTTTTGTCCTCTCCGAGGAGCAGGCCGACCACATACGTGAGCCGGTCGGCGATCTGGTGGTAGGTGAACGCGCCGCTGCCGGCGTTGACCAGCGCACCGAAGAACGTCATCTCCAGGGCTGAGACGATCCGCGGGTCGGCATCGGGGCCGACCGCCGAACGGATGCGCTTGTGGATCTCGGCACCGATGCGGTCGCGGACGGTGCGCACGGCCGGGTCGCTGCCCCCGCCCAGCAGGGCGGTGGTGCAGGCGGCGGCGACTTCGGGTTCGTCGGCGACGACCAGGGTCAGGGCGCGTACCGCCTTGTCGACGCGGGTCGTCATCGAGTCGTTGACGTCGGTGAAGTACGGGACCTGCTTGACCAGGTCGAGATAGACCTCGGCGATCAGATGGTTCTTCGACGAGAAGTAGGTGTACGCGGTGGCCGGCGCGACCTTGGCGCGGGCGGCGACGGCGCGCACCGTGAGGTCGGCGTAGGACGACTCGCGCAGCATCTCGACACCGGCTGCGAGCACCTTGCGGAAGGTTTCTTCCTGGCGTCGGTTGCGCGGCGTTCCCACTGGCTCGCCGTCTGTCTGGGCTGTGACGGCAACCACCGAATCGCTGGACACATGTCCAAGTTATCGGAAAGGGTCGGCGATGGGCAAGCGATCCTGCGAAATTGCCAGTACAGCTGGGTTGATGACTCCTCGGAGTGCGTGGTGCACACGATCGGTCTTGCCACCGCCGCGCGCGTGAGGTTATGGTGCGGTGGATTGTTGTCGGACACTTGTCCAGAGAATATGGGTCACCAAAACCTAGGAGTGGGATGTCGATTCTGGCGGATCGCGAGAGCCGGTTGTTCATAGACGGCAAGCTCGTCGCCGGAAGCGGGGGAACGTTCGAGACGGTCAACCCCGCCACCGAAGAGGTGCTGGGTGTTGCGGCCAACGCCGACGAAGCGGACATGAGCGCGGCCATCGGCGCCGCCCGCACCGCCTTCGACGACACCGATTGGTCCACCAACACCGAACTGAGGGTGCGCTGCCTGCGCCAGCTCCGCGAAGCGATGCAGGCCAACCTGGAGGACCTGCGGGAGCTGACGATCAGCGAGGTGGGAGCTCCGCGGATGCTGACCTCGGGAGCCCAATTGGAGGGGCCGATCGACGATCTGGCGTTCTCCGCCGACACCGCCGAGAACTACGCGTGGCGCTCCGATCTGGGATATGCGACACCGCAGGGCATTCCGACCAATCGCGTGGTCGCGCGGGAAGCCGTCGGCGTCGTCGGCGCCATCACCCCGTGGAACTTCCCGCACCAGATCAACCTGGCCAAGGTGGGTCCGGCGCTGGCCGCCGGCAACACGCTGATCCTCAAGCCCGCCCCGGACACCCCGTGGATGGCCGCCGTGCTCGGCGAGATCATCGCCGAGCAGACCGATTTTCCGGCCGGCGTGATCAACATCGTCACCTCCGATGATCACGGCGTCGGTGCACTGTTGTCCAAAGACCCGCGGGTGGACATGGTGTCGTTCACCGGATCGACCAACACCGGCCGGGCCGTGATGACGGACTCGGCAGTGACCATCAAAAAGGTGTTCCTGGAGCTCGGCGGCAAGTCGGCCTTCATCGTGCTCGACGACGCCGACCTGGGCGGCGCCTGCGCCATGGCGGCCTTTACCGTCGCCATGCACGCCGGGCAGGGCTGTGCGATCACCACCCGGCTGGTCGTTCCGAGGGCCAAGTACGACGAGGCGGTCGAGGCTGCGGCGGCAACGCTCGGCGGTATCAAGCCGGGGGACCCCAACAGCAAGCGCACCGTGTGCGGCCCGGTGATCTCGGCGCGCCAGCGCGATCGCATCCAGGGCTACCTGGACTCCGCGATCGCCGAGGGCGGCCGCTTCGCCTGCGGTGGCGGCAGGCCTGCGGACACCGATCGTGGTTTCTATATCGAACCGACCGTGATTGCCGGACTGGACAACTCGGCCAAGGTGTCGCGTGAGGAGATCTTCGGCCCGGTGTTGACGGTGATCGCCCACGACGGTGACGACGACGCGGTGCGCATCGCCAACGATTCCCCGTACGGTCTGTCGGGCACGGTGTTCGGCGACGACGACCGCGCCCAGGCCGTGGCGTCACGGCTCCGGGTGGGCACCGTCAACGTCAACGGCGGTGTCTGGTACTCCGCGGACGCGCCGTTCGGCGGCTACAAGCAATCCGGGGTCGGCCGCGAGATGGGTGTGGCCGGCTTCGAGGAATACCTGGAAACCAAACTCATCGCGACCATCGCGACCTAGACACACACACTCACACAAACAGCTGCCGGCCCGCCGGCTCGGCGAGAGGAAATCATGGCGCAGTACCCGGAATTCAAGGACAAGGTCGGCATCATCACCGGTGCCGGCGGCGGCATCGGTCAGGTTTACGCCGAGGCGCTGGCACGCGAGGGTGCGGCCGTGGTGGTGGCCGATATCAACCTCGAAGGCGCCCAGAAGGTCGCCGACGCTATCAAGGGCGAGGGCGGCAACGCGCTGGCCGTGCGGGTCGACGTGTCCGACCCGGAGTCGGCCAGGGAGATGGCGGCACAGACGCTTTCGGAGTTCGGCGGTATCGACTACCTGGTCAACAACGCGGCCATCTTCGGCGGCATGAAGCTGGACTTCCTGGTCACCGTCGACCCGGAGTACTACCGCAAGTTCATGAGCGTCAACCTCGACGGCGCGCTGTGGTGCACCCGCGCGGTCTACAAGAAGATGGCCAAGCGCGGTGGCGGAGCGATCATCAACCAGTCCTCCACGGCGGCCTGGATGTACGCCAACTTCTACGGTCTGGCCAAGGTCGGTATCAACGGGCTGACCCAGCAGCTGTCCCGGGAACTCGGCGGGCAGAACATCCGCATCAATGCGATCGCGCCCGGGCCGATCGACACCGAGGCCAACCGCACCACCACACCGCAGGAGATGGTCGCCGATATCGTGAAGGGAATCCCGCTGTCCCGGATGGGCCAGCCGGAGGATCTCGTCGGCATGTGCCTGTTCCTGTTGTCGGATCAGGCCAAGTGGATCACCGGCCAGATCTACAACGTCGACGGCGGACAGATCATCCGGTCATGAGCGAGCCGAAGCTGGGGTACATCGGTCTGGGCAACCAGGGTGCCCCGATGGCCAAGCGGCTGGCCGACTGGCCGGGCGGGCTGATCGTCTTCGACGTCCGCACCGAGGCGATGACGCCGCTGGCCGAGTTGGGTGCGCAACTGGCAGACGATGTCGCTGGAGTCGCGGCGGCCGACGTCATCAGCGTCACGGTGCTCAACGATGCCCAGGTGCGCGACGTGGTGACCCAGCTCGGCGAGCACGCCGCGGCGGGCACGGTCATCGCCATCCACTCCACCATCGAGCCCGCGACCGCGCCCGAGCTGGCCGAGCTGTTGCGGCCCAAAGGCATTCACATCGTGGACGCGCCGGTCAGCGGGGGAGCCGGTGCCGCCGACAAGGGTGAGCTGGCGGTCATGGTCGGCGCCGACGAAGAGGTCTACAACACGGTCAAGCCGGTGTTCAAGAAGTGGGCTTCGCTGGTGGTGCGCGCCGGCGAACCGGGTGCGGGCACCCGGATGAAGCTGGCCCGCAACATGCTGACGTTCATCGGGTTCGCCGCCGCCAACGAGGCTCAGTTCCTGGCCCAGGCCGCCGGGATCGATCTGCAGAAGCTGGGCCGGGTGGTCCGGCACAGCGATGCACAGAGCGGTGGGCCCGGCGCGATCATCCTGCGCGACGACATGTCACCGCTGGCACCTGAGCACTGGTTGTTCGACATGTTCACCCACACCCGCGGTCTCGGCGAAAAGGACCTGGCGCTGGCCCTCGGTCTGGGTGAGGCTGTGGGAGTGGATCTTCCGTTGGCCGAGGTGGCTTTGCAGCGCCTGGCCGACGGTCTCGGAGTACCGCACACCAAGGAGTAGTGAGTATGACCGATCGTCGCAAGCAGGGCCTGCAGAAGATGAACGAGGTCTACGGCTGGGAGATGCCCGATATCCAGGGCGACCCGTACTTCGATCTGACCGTCGAGCATCTCTTCGGCACCATCTGGACCCGGCCGGGACTGTCGATGCGGGACAAGCGTCTGCTGACGCTCGCCGCGGTGACCGCGGTCGGCAATTCGGATCTGGCCGAGATCCAGGTCAACGCCGCACTGCACAACGGGGAGATCACCGCCGAGGAGCTCAAGGAGGTCTCGGTGTTCCTGACCCATTACCTGGGCTTCCCGTTGGGCTCCAAACTGGACGGTGCGGTCAGCAAGGTGGTGCGCAACCGCAAGAAGGCCGCCGAGAAGGGCTCCGGCGAGGATCGCAAGGGCAATGTCAATGCCGCGGTGAAGATGCACTCCGGGAAGTCCCTCGATGATGAGTAGATACGCCTCGCTCACCCGTGACGAGCTGGCGACGTTGGTTCCCGAACTGCTGCTGATCGGTCAGTTGATCGACCGGTCCGGAATGGCCTGGTGCATCTCATCGTTCGGCCGCGAGGAGATGCTGCAGATCGCCATCGAGGAATGGGCGGCGTCCAGCCCGCTCTACACCCGGCGGATGCAGAAGGCGCTCAAGTACGAGGGCGTCGACATCTTCACCCTCTTCAAGGGTCTGCAGCTCGACATCGGCGCGCCGCCGCAGTTCATGGACTTCCGCTACATCGTCCATGACCGTTGGCACGGCGAGTTCTACCTGGATCACTGCGGTGCGCTGCTCGACGTCGAGCCGATGGGCGAGGACTACGTCAAGGGCATGTGCCACGACATCGAGGACCCCACCTTCGATGCCACCGCGCTGGCGACCAACCGCAAGGCCCAGGTCCGGCCCATCCACCGGCCGCCCAGGACGCCGTCGGATCAGCACCCGCACTGCCGGTGGACCGTCATCATCGACGAGTCCTACCCGGAAGTGCCGTTCATCCCCGCGATGGACGTCGTCGGTGCCACCCACGCGCACTCCATCGAGCTCGATCCGATCGACCCGGACGACGAAGGCATGTCCGACTATTCGGGGGATCTGCTCGCCGATGTCGACTTCGGTGCGTTCTCCCATTCGGCACTGGTGCGGATCGCCGACGAGGTCTGCATCCAGATGCACCTGCTCGTCAAATCGTTCACCATCGCCGTGGAGAAGCGCGCCAAGGACGATGCGGCACTGGCCCGCTCGATCCGCACCAAGCAGCTGATCGGCATCGCCGGCGTCGCCGCCGAGCGGATCCACAAGGCGCTCACGCTGAGCGCCGATGCCAAGGGTGCGTTGCGGGTGCTGGAGCTGCACCCGTTGCTCAACCCGGCGGCCTATGTGTCGGCCGATGTGGACCCGGACTTCGTGCACGTGCGCCGCTCGCCGGCCTACGAGGACGGATCCTGGATCTCGCTGGTCTCCCCGGTGGTGGACGCCCCGCTGCAGGCCATCGTCGGGGCCGTCGATCCGCATCTGCGGGCCGAGGTGTCGGGCACCGAGTCCGAGTGGACCGTCCGCGTCATCGAGACCGACACGGCGGCCAAGAAGCTGCCCGAGGTCGAGGTGTGTGAGTTCAGCGGCGGCGCTTCGTGGGTGTTCGAGGAGCGTCGGTCGCTGCCGCTCACCGTCGTCTGACGGTTTGTGGAGTTTTCGTCGGAATCATTCCGACGAAAACTCCACAAATCACGAGGAGCGCAGCGCCGGGGCGACCCAGCGCCGCAGGTAAGCGCGCAGTGCGGCGCCGGTGCGGGGTGGACGTCCGGGGTCGATCACGAACGACTGGATGATGCGCAGCAGGTGTTCGGCGAGTTCGTCGAGGTCGTGATCGGCGAAACCAGCTGCCGCCCAGTCGACGTCGAACTGTCGCACCACCGACTGTGCGAACCGCAGTGCGATATCGGAGGTCACAGATTCGGTGAAGGCCGGCGTGCGCCCGGGCGCCAGCAGCAGCCCGATGTGTTTGTCCTTGGGCAGCCACTCCAGCGCGGTCGCGATGGCCTCGGTCGCCGCGTCGGCGGGATCGGTGATGCCCTGCAGGTGGATGGACAGCCGCTCCAGGAAGTCGGTGGCCGCGACGACACCGGCCTGCATCAGCAGCGCCTCGGTACTGGGGAAGTAGCGGTACACCGTCTGGCGGGTGACGCCCAGCGTGCGGGCGACATCGGCGATGGAGAAGTCCGCCCCGCGCTCGTCGATCGCCTTGCCCGCCGCAGCAAGAATCCGGGCGACGGCTTCCTCGTCACTCTCCGGCGCGGCTCCGGACCACCCGTGGGTTCGCACGCCGGAATTGTAGCGAGCTAGTGGTAGGAGACCTGCAGGTCCTTGACCCCGTTGATCCAGCCGGACCGGAGACGTTGCGGCTCGGCCAGTTTCGAGATGTCGGGAATCTGGTTCGCGATCTCGTGGAACATCAGCTTGATCTCCATGCGGGCCAGGTTGGCGCCGATGCAGAAGTGTGCGCCATTGCCGCCGAACGCCAGGTGCGGGTTCGGGTTGCGCAGGATGTCGAACTGGAACGGGTTCTCGAAGACGTCCTCGTCGTAGTTGGCCGAGCTGTAGAACAGCCCGACGCGCTGACCCTTGCGGACGGCGACGCCGCCGAGCTCGGTATCGGCCGTCGCGGTGCGCTGGAAACAGTGCACCGGGGTGGCCCAGCGGATGATCTCCTCGATCGCGGTATCGGGCCGTTCGCGCTTGAAAAGTTCCCACTGGTCCGGGTTTTCGAAGAAGGCGTTCATGCCGTGGGTCATGGCGTTGCGGGTGGTCTCGTTACCGGCGACGGCGAGCAGGATGACGAAGAAGGCGAACTCGACCTCGGTGATCCCGGCTTCGTCTCCCATATCGGCCTGCACGAGCCGGGTGACGATGTCGTCGGCCGGGCACTTCCGGCGCTGCTCGGCCATGGTGTACGCGTAACCCATGAGCTCGGCATTGGCCACCGTCGGGTCGCTGTCGAAGTCGGGATCGTCGGTGTTCATGATGCTGTTGGACCAGTGGAAGATCTTCTCCCGGTCTGCTTCGGGAACGCCGATCAGGTCGGCGATGGCCAGCAGCGGCAGCGGCATCGCCACGTCGTCGACAAAATTGCCGGAGTTTCGTTCCGCGGCGGCGGCCACGATCTCGCGCGAGGCGACGGCCAGCTTCTCCTCAAGTGCGGCCACCGACCGCGGGGTGAACAGGCGGGACACCAGCTTGCGCAGCCGGGTGTGTTCGGGGGCGTCGTGGTTGATCAGCAGGGCCTTGGTGAGATCGAGTTGGTCGGCGGTCACCCCGTCGGGCAGCCGCATCACCGCGCCCTTGGCGTTGGTGGACCACAGCTCGCCGTCACGCGAGATGGCCTTGATGTCCTCGTGACGGGTCACCACCCAGTAGCCACCATCGTCGAAGATCGACTCGCCCTGCTCGTTCCACCAGACCGGGGCGGTCTTGCGCAGGTGCGCGAACTCGGTCACCGGAATGCCCTGGAGCAGCACCTCCGGGTCGGTGAAGTCGTATCCCTGACCGAAGGGGCAGGCATTCATGGTGGTCATCGAGGGTCCTCCTGATGTGACATACCGCACTCGCTGCACCGACCATACACTGAAATGTTAGGTGTATGGCCGTGGGTCTGGCGGCGGGTGGATGCCGGGGCGATTAGGGTTGTTGTCCGTGCGCGTCCTCGTCATCGGATCCGGAGCCCGTGAACATGCCCTGCTGCTCGCGCTGCGGCGCGATCCGCAGGTCGAACAGCTCGCGGTGGCGCCCGGTAATGCCGGCACCGCCGCCGTCGCCGACCAGTACGACGTCGACATCAGCTCGGGCCCCGCGGTCGTCGCCCTTGCCCAGCGTCTCGAGTCCGACCTGGTGGTGGTGGGGCCCGAGGTGCCGCTGGTGCTCGGTGTGGCCGACGCGGTGCGCGCCGCCGGTATCGCCTGCTTCGGGCCGTCCAAGGACGCCGCCCGCATCGAGGGCTCCAAGGCCTTCGCCAAGGACGTGATGGCCGCCGCCGGTGTGCGGACCGCGACCAGCGAGATCGTGGACAACCCCGCCAACCTCGATGCCGCGTTGAACCGGTTCGGCCCGCCGGCCGGGCAGGCCGCCTGGGTGGTCAAGGACGACGGGTTGGCCGCAGGCAAGGGCGTCGTGGTCACCACGGACCGTGACGCGGCGCGTGTGCACGCGGCCGGCCTGCTGGACTCCGGGCACCCGGTGTTGCTGGAGTCGTTCCTGGACGGCCCCGAGGTGTCGCTGTTCTGCGTCGTCGACGGTGAGACCGTGGTGCCGCTGTTGCCCGCGCAGGACTTCAAGCGGGTTGGTGACAACGACTCCGGTCCGAACACCGGCGGGATGGGCGCCTACACCCCGCTGCCGTGGCTGCCCACTCAGGTGCTTGGTCAGATCGTCGATGAGATTGTCAAACCCGTTGCTGCCGAGATGGTCTCACGAGGGAGTTCGTTCTCCGGCCTGCTCTACGCGGGGCTGGCGATCACCTCTTCGGGCCCGTCGGTGGTGGAGTTCAACTGTCGGTTCGGTGACCCGGAGACCCAGGCGGTGCTCGCCCTGCTGGATTCCCCCCTCGGCGGGCTGCTCCATGCGGCGGCCACCGGCACCCTGGCGTCTTTCGAGGAACTGCGGTGGCAGGACGGGGCCGCGGTCACCGTCGTCGTCGCCGCCGAGAACTATCCGGGCCGGCCGCGGGTCGGTGACGTCATCACCGGCTCCGAGGGCGACGCCGTTCTGCACGCGGGCACCGCCCGGCGCGAGGACGGTGCGGTGGTGTCCACCGGTGGGCGGGTGCTCTCGGTGGTCGGGACCGGCGAAGATCTCGACGCCGCCCGTGCCGCGGCATACGCGGCGATCAAGTCAGTTCGACTGCCGGGCAGCCATTTCCGCACCGACATCGGGCTGGCGGCGGCCGAGGGGCGCATCTCGATCTGATCGCTCAGGCAACGAGTATCGGTGCCAGCCAAGAGATCTCGGCGGGAAGCTGGGAACTCCAGAACTCGCCGTCGTGCCCACCCGGGGAGAATCCGCCGGCCGGCGGAGTGCCGAGCTGGGCGATGAACGCACGTGTCGCGGCGGCGAACGGATCACCGTTCCCGCAGTCGATGCGGATCGGGATCGAGTCCAGCGCCGGTAGCCCCCACACGCTGTTGGCCTCGTAGTCCGGGGCGCCGTCGAACGCTCCGGGTGCCGCCGCGCCGGGTGATGTCCACAACGCGGGGCTCACCGCGCAGATCGCCGCGGTGCGGGCCGGGCCCAGTCGGGATCCGAGCAGCAAAGCGCCGTAGCCGCCCATCGACCAACCGATGAATCCCACCCGCGAGGTGTCCAGGCCCTGGCCGGCCAGCATCGGAACCAACTCATCCAGCACCATCGCGCCGGCATCGTCCCCCGACTCGCGCCGGTGCCAGTAGCCGCCGCCGCCGTCGACGGCCACCACAGCAAACGGCGGGAGGCCCGCTGAAACGGCTTCTGCGAGACCTTGCTCGACACCGCCGGCCATGACCGTCGCGGCGTCGCTGCCCTTGCCGTGCAGCGCGATGACCGGACGCAGCGGTGCGGTCTGTCCCGGCGGCCTGGCGATCGCCCAGTTGGTGCGCACCCCGCCGCGCGCGGCGGAGACGAAGGAACCCGACTGGTAGGTGGCGGCGGGTCCGGCGGCGGCCCGGGGCAGGACCCCCGCGCCGGCGGCGACGGCACCGAGGGCGGCGCCGAGACCCATCCGCAGCACGGTCCGACGGTTCTGGGCTGACATTCGCGCCATCATGCCACCGGCCGCTGTGGCGCTGTCTGCCAACTTGTTGTGATTGCCGAAAACCGCCATACAACTGGGATTTTGCTGGCAGCATGCAAGGCGTGACAGCGGCGGTGACTCCCAAGGGAGAACGTCGGCGGGGCGCTCTGGTGAGCGCCGCCGCCGATCTGCTGTGCGAGGGCGGGATCGACGCGGTCCGCCATCGCGCGGTGGCCAGGCGTGCCGGCCTGCCGCTGGCGTCGACGACGTACTACTTCTCCTCACTCGACGATCTGATCGCCAAGGCCGTCGAGCATGTGGGCGCGCGCGAGGCCGAGCAGCTGGAGCTACAGGTCGCCGCATTGTCGCGCCGGCGTCGCGGCGCCGAGTCGACCGCCGACCTGCTGGTTGATCTGCTGGTCGGTGATGATCCGGGTGCACGCGTGTCCGAACAACTGATCTCCCGCTACGAGCGCTATATCGCCTGTGCGCGGCAACCCGGGCTCCGCGACATCCAGCGGCGGATTCTGCGGCAACGCACCGACGCCGTCCTCGAGGTGGTCGAACGGTCGGGTCGCGCCGTGCGATCCGAACTCGTCACCGCCCTGGTGTGCGCGGTGGACGGAGCTGTGGTTGCCTCATTGGTGGATGAGGGGGAGGGGCCGCGGGCCAATGCCCGCGCGACTCTGATCGATGTGATCGATGTGCTCGCACCCGTCGACGAACGGGCCTTGCACGTCTGAGGTGAGCAAAGGGGCGCCGATGACGCAGTCTGAAACCACGGAGGAGCCACAACTTCGGCGGGTGATGGGGCCAGGGCTACTGCTGCTGTTCGTGGTGGGCGACATCCTCGGCACGGGTGTGTACGCCCTCACCGGGCAGGTCGCCAAGGAAGTCGGTGGCGCGGCGTGGCTTCCCTTCCTGGTGGCCTTCCTGATCGCCACGATCACCGCGTTCAGTTATCTGGAGCTGGTCACCAAGTATCCGCAGGCTGCCGGCGCAGCGCTATACGCGCACAAGGCCTTCGGCATCCAGTTCGTCACGTTCCTGGTGGCGTTCGTGGTGATGTGCTCCGGAATCACCTCCGCCTCAACGGCTTCGCGATTCTTCGCGGCGAACTTCTTCACCGCCTTCGACATCGACTGGGGCAAGGTCGGTGTGGTGGTGCTGGCGCTGTTGTTCATGGCGCTGATCGCATTGGTGAACTTCCGGGGCGTCGGCGAGAGCGTCAAACTCAACGTGGTGCTGACCATCGTCGAGATCACCGGCCTGGCCATGGTGATCCTGGTGGGTGTCTGGGCGTTCACCGGCGGCGGCGCCGACGTGGACTTCGCCCGCGTCGTCGCCTTCGACACCCCGGCCGACAAGGGCACCTTCCTGGCCGTCACCACCGCCACCTCACTGGCATTCTTCGCGATGGTCGGATTCGAGGACTCGGTCAACATGGCCGAGGAGACCAAGGACCCGGTGCGGATTTTTCCCAAGGTGCTACTGACCGGGCTGGGAATCGCCGGCGTCGTCTACGTCATCGTCGCCATCGTCGCGGTGGCGCTGGTGCCGGTCGGTGTCCTGGCGGACACCGAGACCCCGCTGATCGAGGTCGTCAAAGCGGGTGCGCCCGGGTTGCCGATCGAAGCGATCCTGCCCTTCATCTCCATGTTCGCGGTGGCCAACACCGCGCTGATCAACATGTTGATGGCCAGCCGGCTGATCTACGGCATGGCCCGCCAGCACGTGTTGCCGCCGGTGCTGGGGACCATCCACCCCAAGCGGCACAGCCCGTGGGTGGCCATCGTCTTCACCACCGTCATTGCGTTCGGCCTGATCTTCTACGTCTCCGCGGTCGCCAACAGCAGCGCCATCGCGGTACTCGGCGGCACCACGTCGCTGCTGCTGCTCGCGGTGTTCGCGATGGTGAACGTGGCGGTGCTGGTGCTGCGCCGCGACGTCCAGGCCGAGGGCGGGCACTTCCGGACGCCGACGGTGCTGCCCGTCATCGGGTTCATCGCCTCGGCGTATCTGGTGCTGCCGTTCTCCGGGCGCCCGACGCAGCAGTACGTGCTGGCCGGGATCCTGATCATGATCGGGATCGTGCTGTTCGGCGTCACCACTCTGATCAACCGCCAGCTCGGTATCCGCGGTAAGGGCATCATCGATCCGACGCACCTGAGCGACTCCCCGTAGCCGGCTCGTAAGCTGTGTGTTCGTGACGATCCCGAATGTTCTGGCCAACCGCTACGCCAGCGAGGAGATGACGGCCATCTGGTCGCCCGAGGCGAAGATCATCGCCGAGCGCCGACTGTGGCTGGCGGTGTTGCGGGCTCAGTCCGAGCTCGGCGTCCCGGTGCCCGACGGTGTCGTGCAGGACTACGAGCGGGTGCTGGAGAACGTCGACCTGGGCTCGATCGCCGCGCGCGAGCGGGTCACCCGCCACGACGTGAAGGCCCGCATCGAGGAGTTCAACGCGCTGGCCGGCCACGAGCACGTGCACAAGGGCATGACCAGCCGCGACCTCACCGAGAATGTCGAGCAGCTGCAGATCCGCCGCTCACTGGAACTGGTCTTCGCCCACGGTGTGGCGGTGGTGGCGCGGCTGGCCGAACGCTCGATCGTGTACCGCGACGTGGTGATGGCCGGGCGCAGTCACAACGTCGCCGCGCAGGCCACCACACTGGGCAAGCGGTTCGCCTCGGCCGCCGAGGAGATGCTGCTGGCGCTGACCCGGCTGCGCGAGCTGATCGATCGGTACCCGCTGCGCGGAATCAAGGGCCCGATGGGCACCGCCCAGGACATGCTGGACCTGTTCGACGGTGACACCGCCCGGCTCGCCGAACTGGAACGGCGTGTCGCCCAATTCCTGGGATTCACAGATGTTTTCACCAGTGTCGGGCAGGTCTACCCGCGTTCGCTGGACCACGACGCGATATCCGCTCTGGTGCAACTCGGCGCCGGTCCGTCCTCGTTTGCGCACACCATCCGGCTGATGGCCGGGCACGAACTGGTCACCGAGGGGTTCGCTCCGGGCCAGGTCGGTTCCTCGGCCATGCCGCACAAGATGAACACCCGGTCCTGTGAGCGGGTCAACGGACTGCAGGTGGTGTTGCGTGGCTACGCGTCGATGGCGGCCGAACTGGCCGGTGCCCAGTGGAACGAGGGTGATGTGTTCTGCTCGGTGGTGCGTCGCGTCGCGCTGCCCGACGCGTTCTTCGCCGTCGACGGCCAGATCGAGACCTTCCTGACCGTGCTCGACGAGTTCGGCGCCTACCCCGCGGTGATCCAGCGGGAACTCGATCGCTACCTGCCGTTTTTGGCGACCACCCGCATCCTCATCGCGGCTGTGCGCGCCGGGGTGGGCCGGGAGTCCGCGCACGAGGTCATCAAGGAGCATGCGGTCGCGGTGGCGCTGGCCATGCGGGAAAAGGGCCAGGAGCCCGACCTGCTGGATCGGCTCGCGGCCGATCCGCGGCTGCCGCTGGACCGGGTGGCTCTGGATGCCGCGCTGGCGGACAAGGAAGCGTTCACCGGTGCCGCCGGCGCGCAGGTCGACGATGTGGTCTCCGCGGTCGACGATCTGGTCGGCCGCTACCCGGAGGCAGCCAAGTACACCTCGGGTGCCATCTTGTGACGTTGGCCGACCTCACCGACCTCGACAACTTCGCCGGCGGTTTTCCGCACGATCTGTTCGAGGTGCACCGCCGTGAGGCCCCGGTCTACTGGCATGAGCCCACCGAGCACACCCCGGACGGGGAGGGCTTCTGGTCGGTGGCGACCTACGCCGAAACGCTTGCCGTGCTGCGGGATCCGGAGACGTACTCGTCGGTGACCGGCGGAACCCGGCCGTTCGGCGGCACCCTGCTGCAGGATCTGTCCGTCGCGGGCCAGGTGCTCAACATGATGGACGACCCGCGGCATGCCCAGATCCGCAGGCTGGTCAGCTCGGGGCTGACACCCCGGATGATCGCCCGGGTGACCGATGATCTGCGTGGCCGGGCCCGGACCCTGCTGGACGCCGTCGAGCCCGGCGTCGCGCTGGACTTTCTCGTCGAGGTGGCCGCGGAGTTGCCGATGCAGATGATCTGCATCCTGCTGGGAGTCCCTGAAACCGAACGACATTGGCTGTTCGAGGCGATCGAACCGCAGTTCGACTTCGGCGGCGCCCGCTCGGCGGCCGTCGGGCAGCTTTCGCCCGAAGAGGCCGGAACGCGGATGTACGAATACGGTCAACAGCTGATCGCGGCCAAACGCGCCGCGCCGAGCGATGACATGTTGTCGTTGGTGGCCAACGCCTTCCGCGATGACGAAGCTGCCGAGCTCTCCGACCTGGAGTTGTACCTGTTCTTCAGTCTGCTGTTCAGCGCCGGGGCGGAGACCACCCGCAACTCGGTGGCCGGGGGCCTACTGGCGCTCATCGAGCACCCCGACCAGATGCTCCGCCTGCAGGCCGACCCGCAACTGCTGCCCTCGGCGATCGAGGAGATGGTGCGCTGGACGACACCGTCACCGTCGAAACGACGCACCGCCACGCGTTCGGTCACCTTGGGTGGCTGCGCCATCGAGGCGGGGCAGAAGGTGCAGATCTGGGAGGGTTCGGCGAATCGGGACCCGGCGGTGTTCCAGGATCCTGATGTCTTCGATATCGCGCGTAAGCCCAATGCACACTTGGGGTTCGGCCATGGCGTGCACTACTGCCTGGGCGCCAACCTGGCACGCCTCGAGCTGCGGGTGCTGTTCGGGGAACTGTTGCCCCGGTTCCAGGGCGCGCGGCTGGTCAGGCCGGTCGAGTGGACCCGTAGCAATCGGCACACCGGGATCCGGCACCTGTTCGTCGAATTCGACTGATCGCTACTCTCGGAGATATGGACTTCGGCCAGAACGACAACCTCCGAGTCTCCAATGCCGACCGCGCACACGTGAGCGGACTGCTTGAGCGCGCGGTCGCCGACGGCATGATCACGCTCGACGAGTTCGCCGAGCGCACCGATGCCGCTTTGGCCGCCCGTACGCGCGGCGAGTTGCGTGCGGTGCTGGTGGACCTGCCGGATATGGACCTGCATGCCGCGCAGGCGCCGGTCGCCCGTAGCAGCGCACAGCCGGAGGCGCTGGGCGGCTGGATGACCTCGATCGTTCGGCGCGGGCCGTGGACGGTGGCGCCGGTGCTCAACCTGAACACCCGGATGTGCAGCACCACCCTGGACTTCACCTCCGCGGTGCTGCCCGGGCCGGTCGTCGAGGTGAACATCGACGACTACCTGAGTTCCACGGAGCTCATCGTGCCGGCCGGGGCCACCGCGGACCTCAACGGTGTCGACGCCATCGCCGGCAGCGCCACGGTCAAGGTGCGCAACCTCCCTCAGCCCGATCAGCTGCACGTCATCGTGCGTGGCAAGGTCAGGATGGGGTCGGTCAGTGTGCGGCACCCGTTCGGGAGCTGGCTGCGGCGTCTGCACGGCGGCTGATCGCGAACTCGATCTCGGCGATCACCCGCTCCGGGTACTCCGTGAGATCCAGCCAGGTGAACCGCAGCACCTGGTAGCCCATCAGCGCGAGTTCGTTCTGCTTGACCCGATCCCGTTGGAAGGCTTCGGTATCGGTGTGGAAGGCCAATCCGTCGACCTCGATCGCGATCTTGGGACCGCGGAAGAGGACATCGATCTCCCAGCGGCCGAGGCGCTGGTTGGCCTTCCATCCGGTGATGCGTGCCTGCCGCAGCAGCCCGACCAGGAGCCGTTCCGCCTCGGAGTGCGCCCCGCTGTCGGCGGCCCGCAACAGTCTGCGCGCCGCGGGCGAACCGTGCCGGCCCTTGTTGCGCAGGTGAGCACCCCAGAGATCGCGCAGTTCCAGCAGATGTCGTTGCAGTGCCGCATCGATGATTCTCATCCCGCCGCCCCGGCGGGCGGCGGCCTCCACGACCGTCAGCGCGAGCGTCGTCACCCGCAGACCGTGGCGCGTCGCGCAATCGGCGGGGTCCAGATCGCGACGGCGGGTGCGGATGCCGTACCTCTTGGGCGGATCGCACACTTTGGGCACGGTGACTTCCACGGTGTCGGGTGGGTACTTGGTGATGTCCTGCCACCACGCCGCCGTGATACCGCTTGCCGTTGCGCGCGGACCGCAACCCCACACCGCGGCCCGGATACGCGCACGGTCGGTGAACGGCCGGTCGTCGACGAAATACACCCCTGGTGAGCAGCGCAGCCAGTGCCCGGAGCAGACCCTGCGATACACCGCTTGGCGGTTCAGTCCGGCCTGCTGCGCCTGCGCGAGGGTGATGACGCCGTCGTGATCGCACAAAAACCGGTCCAGCATGCCTACTTGGACGCGATGCCCGGCCGAACGGTTCCACCCCCGCGATTTGCGCACATCTGGTAGCGGAGGGCGTTACCGGATGTGCGCAAATGGGGGGGGGTAGGGTGGTAATGTGAAGAAGGCGGGTGGTGCTGTGGCGGCGTGCTGCGGGTGGCGGGGGTGGCGGACCGACACAGCGAGGCGGGCGCCCGCGATCGGCACATAGCAAAGGGCGAGACCACCGTCGGCGAACCCCAGGGGCGCGCGGCTGGATGACAGGCTCGGCTCGCTGGGGGGGGCGGGGGCGAGCTGGCGAGAACTACAACGCCCGGGGAGGGAGGCACGACGGCAGGGCGGCCGGACGAGGGTGACACATAATCGAGCGGCAAGGCCGAGCCCGAGTGCTACGGCACGACAGAAGACCTACGACAGCTGCGCGCCACCGGCAGTGGATGAGCCCGACGAGGAGCCCCCGGGACGCAGCTCGACAGGGAGGGGGGAGAGAGGCGAGGGACCGCGACGAGGTAAGCAGGCGACGGCAAGAGAGACCGAGTGCCGAAAGACGCTGGTGGCGGTAGCTGGGCGCGCGCCCGGGGGCGGGCGACCGCGCGCACGCTGTCGAGGCTCGGCCGGCGCGAGGAGACGGGCGAGGAGGAGGGTGGTGTGGAGGGCGACGTGGAACGGCGGACAAGGAGAGTTGGCGGGTTCGCCGGCGTAGCGGCTACGGGTGGAGGCCGTGCGCTCTTGCCGGCTCCGATCGGGGCGTGCCGCGGGCCACGCCCTGCGGGGGCGGTGCCCCGGGGGGGGGGGCGGGCGGCCGCGACTCGGGGGGCCGGCCTGTCGGGCGGGGGGGGTGGGGCGGCCCGGGCCGGGGGATAGCCCGTCACCGCCGGAGTTCCGCTGTGACGGGGGGCGCCCGGGGCGAGGCCCGGACTAGGAGAGGGGGACGGGGGGGAGGAGAGACGGCGACGAGGTGCGGCCCTGGAGAGGCGAGGAGGGAGGGGGAGAGGAGGGGGGGGAGGGGGGGGGGGGAGACAGACACCAGACCGGGCGGCCGCGGAGCGCGCGGGCCCGGCGGGCGGGCGCCGGGGCCGCCGCCTCGGCTACCGCCTGCTCGCCTCGCGGGCGCTGGCGAGCACCCGCGAGGGGCGGCCGGGAGGAGGGGGGGCCTCCGGGGGGGCTGCGGGACCAGCTGCGGGCCCACCTGGGCGAGGCTGGGGTGTCGGAGGTCACCTGCCCGCCGACCGGTGGAGGCGTGCGGCGAAAGCGTCGACTTGCCGGGAGGGCCGACGAGCGGGGGGGGAG
Organism: Mycobacterium sp.; assembly: GCA_034520035.1. Lineage (GTDB taxonomy): Bacteria > Actinomycetota > Actinomycetes > Mycobacteriales > Mycobacteriaceae > Mycobacterium. Next base: position 76,087 of record JAXHOA010000017.1, read on the forward strand.
GATGTCACCGACAACCCGCACGGCGGGTGCGTGCAGCGAGGTGCGCCGAGCGTTGACATACCGGTCCTTCCTCTGCTCGGTGGGAGAGAAGCAGATGAGGACGGCGCACGACGGGCGCACGACGGGAGCTCGGCGGGGCGAGTGAGGCGACAGAGTGGCAGAGAGGAAGCGCCATGAACGCGAGGAGCACGCGACACGGGGGATGCGGGGCGGGGCAGTGGGGGGGGAGCGCGACGAACGAAATGGGCGGGGGCGGGCGATGCCGATGAGAGTACGCCGATCGCGAAGAGACAGCCGACGCTCGGGCGGACCGAGCGCACGGCGCGAGCCATGAGGATCGGAGTGAGCCGAGACGTGCAACACACAGGGCCGGGAGAACATCAGCACCGGGACGGCCGCCCAATGAGCCGTGAGGTGGTGCAGATGGTGCGGTGATCGCCTGATTAGCTGCTTAGGATGATCACTGGTTAGCGAGCTCACCATGCACTCAGCCCGACGATGATAGCCGGAACGGAGCGGGGTAGGCGAGAGATAGACGGCCACCGCGGTCAGGCGCCACCGGAGGCGGGTAGGTAGTGGCACGAAGAGAGCGACGCACGAGCGCGCCGGTGTGGGCCGCCCGAAGCCGATGCGTCCGGACTGCCAGGGGTTGCGGGTGTCGCCTGAAGTCGCCCCCGAAATGCCAGGGCGGCACCGATCACCAGGGCCAGCACGATCCGCGGCATCCGCAGTCGGCACCACCAACGGGGTCCGGGTCGCTGCCGGTAGCGGCAGCACCCGGCGGGGGCCGGGTCTCGCCGCTCCAGCGCAGCGGCGCCCACCGCGCCAGCCGAGGCGGAGAAGCGAGCGCGCAGGAGGGGTCGCGTCGGTTCGCGGCGTCAGTGGGGCGCGAAATCGCGGGTGGCACTGGCCTCGGCGGCGGCAGCAGATAGACCGGCGCACCGATGACGCGGGACGATACGGGGGAGCTCGCCGGGGGACCGACCCGGCCGAGAGTCGGCGGCGAGAACGCGGGGAGCGGCGAAAGGTGTGGGGTCTCGCAATGGGCCGGGACAGCGACGGCGTGCGGCTAGGCCACGAAACCGCGGGCCTGCCGCGGCGGGGCCGCCCCGGGCGGCCCGGGCCGGCGGGTCGGATCGGTGCCGCGGCGACGGGATCGCGGAGGCGTGGCGTGCCCGCGGCTCAATGGGCGCCGGGGGGGCGCCCAGACACGCGGGGGGGCGGGGCCCGGCGGCGGGGGGCCGGGGGGGCGGGGGGCGGGGCGGGCCACGCGCGCGGCGAGTCCGCCGGCGGGGCGCCCGGGGCCCCGGGGGGGCCGCCCGGGCGCGGGGGGGGGGGGCGGGGGGGCGCGAGGGCGCCCGGGGGGGGGGGGGGAGGAGGGAGGGGGGGGGAGGGGGGAAGGGGGGGAAAGGGGGAGGGGGGAGGGAGGGGGGGGGGGGGGGGGTCAGTTGGGGACTCTCAGAGCCTCACGCCCGCGGCATGGATCTCCAACAACGCCAGCCCGCGGATGGCCGGACGGTCGTCGCGGCGCCAAGCCCCGATCGGGTCGGGATCGATGGCGGTGAGCTTGGCCAACGGCCGGTTGGCCAGCGCCCGCATCGCCAGCAGTTCCTGTCCGGCGTGTGTGGAGGCCAGCGTCAGCACCGTGAGCTTGCGCCGGAAGAACCGCAGGCGCAGGAACAGCCAGGGCATGGCGACCGCCAGGATCGGGGTGGCCGCGACCGCCAGCGCCAGCACCCATGCCAGCCAGGTCGCGGTGCTGTCCAGGCTCTGACCTGCGCCGGCGATCTCTCCGGCCGCGTCGCTGGCGGCGCGCAGCGGTCCGGCCAGCGCGTCGCCGATCAACGGGAAGTCGTCGGCGCGCTCACCTGCGGAGTTCAGGTTGCCCGCGATGCCGTCGGCGCCGTCCTGCACCTGGCGGCCCACTTCGGCGATGGTGGCCACCGCCGTGTAGACCGCGCTACCCACCATCACCCAGATCACCGTCCAGATGAGGACGGTGACGTCGCTGACAAGTTGGGCCAGTAGGCGGCCGGGCCGGGTGGCATAGGGCAGGTACCGCAATCTCATGGCATCGATCCCAGCACATAGGGTGAGTCAATGCGCCCCGCTCTGACCGACTACCGGCATCTGGCCAGCGGCAAAGTTCGCGAGCTGTACCGCATCGATGACGACCACCTGCTGTTCGTGGCCAGTGACCGCATCTCGGCTTTCGACCACATCCTGGATACCGAGATTCCGGACAAGGGCCGGATCCTGACCGCGATGAGCGTGTTCTTCTTCGATCACCTCGGCGTCGCCAATCACCTGGCGGGCCCGCCCGACGACGAGCGGATCCCCGAGGAGGTCCTGGGTCGGGCTCTTGTGGTCCGGTCGCTGCAGATGCTGCCGGTGGAGTGCGTGGCGCGCGGCTATCTGACCGGTTCCGGGCTGATCGACTACCGGAAGTCCGGATCGGTGTGCGGGATCGCGCTGCCCGCCGGGCTCGGTGAGGCCAGCAAGTTCGAGGAGCCGCTGTTCACTCCGGCCACCAAAGCCGAGCTGGGCGAGCACGACGAGAACGTGTCCTTCGATGCGGTGGTCGAACTGGTCGGTGCGCAGCGGGCAGCAGAACTGCGCGAGGCGACGCTGCAGATCTACCTCAAGGCCGCCGAGCATGCACTGAGCAAGGGAATCATCGTCGCCGACACGAAGTTCGAGTTCGGCGTGGATGCCGATGGTCAGCTGGTGCTGGCCGATGAGGTGCTCACCCCGGATTCGTCGCGGTACTGGCCGGCCGACAGCTACCGGCCCGGGGAGGTGCAGCCCAGCTACGACAAGCAGTTCGTGCGCAACTGGCTGACCGGACCCGACTCGGGCTGGGACCGCCACGGTGACCCCCCGCCGCCACCCCTGCCGGCCGAGATCGCCGCGGCCACCCGCGCGCGTTATATCGAGGCCTACGAACGCATTTCCGGACTCAGCTTCGACGATTGGATCGGTGCATGACCTCAGCTCCTGTCGCCAAGCGGGTCGAGCATCGCCGCGAGCATCACGGCGATGTGTTCATCGACCCCTATGAGTGGCTGCGCGACAAGTCCAGCCCCGAGGTGATCGCCCATCTGGAAGCCGAGAACGCCCACACCGAGGCCGCCACCTCGGCGCTGGCTCCGTTGCGGCAGAAGATCTTCGACGAGATCAAGGCACGCACCAAGGAAACCGACCTTTCGGTCCCGACCCGCCGCGGCCAATGGTGGTACTACGCCCGCAGCTTCGAGGGACAGCAGTACGGGGTGCACGCCCGTTGCCCGATCAGCGGTGTGGATGACTGGACTCCGCCGGAACTCGACGAGAACACCGCGATTCCCGGCGAGCAGATCCTGCTCGACGAAAATGCCGAGGCCGAGGGCCACGAGTTCTTCTCCCTCGGTGCCATCAGCGTCAGCGTCGACGGCAACATCCTGGCCTTCTCGGTGGACGTCAAGGGCGACGAGCGGTACACGTTGCGCTTCAAGGATCTCCGGACCGGTGAGCTCTACGAGGACACCATCACCGGGATCGGCGCCGGCGCGACGTGGGGCGCAGACAACCACTCCGTGTATTACGTCACCGTCGACGAGGCATGGCGGCCGGACACGGTGTGGCGTCATCGCCTGGGGGCCGGTCTGCCCGCGCAGAAGGTGTATCACGAAGCCGACGAACGCTATTGGCTCGGCGTCGGGCGCACCCGCAGCGACAAGTACGTCATCATCGCCGCGGGCAGTGCGGTCACCTCGGAGGTGCGCTACGCCGATGCCGCCGACCCGGACGCCGAGTTCACCGTGGTGCTGCCGCGCCGCGATCAGGTGGAGTATTCGGTTGAGCATGCGGTGGTCGGCGGCGAGGATCGCTTCCTCATCCTGCACAACGACGGGGCGGTGAACTTCACCCTGGTCGAGGCTCCGGTGAGTGACCCGAGTGCGTTTCGCACGCTCATCGAGCACCGCGATGATGTCCGCCTCGATGGTGTCGACGCATTCGAGAGCCACCTGGTGGTCAGCTACCGCCGCGAAGCGCTGCCCCGAATTCAGTTGTGGCCCATCGGCGCCGACGGCCAGTACGGGGAACCGCAGGAGATCGCCTTCGAATCCGAGCTGATGTCGGCTGGGCTCAGCGGTAACCCGAACTGGTCCGCACCGAAGCTGCGGGTGGGCGCGGTGTCCTGGGTGATCCCGGTCCGGATCTATGACCTGGACCTGGTGACCGGCGAACGGACGCTGCTGCGCGAGCAGCCGGTGCTCGGGGACTACCGGCCCGAAGAATATGTCGAGCGCCGGGACTGGGCGGTGGCCCCCGACGGGGCCAGGATCCCGATCTCCATCGTGCACCGCGCAGGTCTGGCATTCCCGGCCCCGACGTTGCTGTACGGCTACGGTGCCTACGAATCATGCGAGGATCCGCGTTTCTCGATCGCCCGGTTGTCGCTGCTGGATCGGGGGATGGCGTTCGCCGTCGCCCATGTGCGTGGCGGTGGCGAACTGGGCAGGCCGTGGTACGAGGACGGCAAGCTCCTGCACAAGCGCAACACCTTCACCGATTTCATCGCGGTGGCGGAACATCTCGTGGCCACCGATCTGACGCGTTCGGCCAATCTGGTCGCGCTGGGTGGCAGCGCGGGCGGTCTGCTGGTCGGCGCGGTGCTCAACCTGGCCCCGCACCTGTTCGCCGGTGTGCTGGCCCAGGTTCCGTTCGTCGACCCGCTCACCACGATCCTGGATCCGTCGCTGCCGCTGACGGTCACCGAGTGGGACGAGTGGGGAAACCCGCTGGAGGACAAGGATGTCTACGAGTACATGAAGTCGTACTCGCCATACGAGAACGTCGCATCCCTGGACTACCCGGCGGTGCTGGCGATGACCTCGCTGAATGACACCCGGGTCTACTACGTGGAGCCCGCGAAATGGGTTGCGGCCCTTCGGTACGCGCAGCTGGATCCGGTGGCCGGCGCAACCAGGGTGTTACTGAAGACCGAGATGGTGGCCGGGCACGGTGGTATCAGCGGTCGCTATGAACGCTGGAAGGAAGCGGCCTTCCAGTACGCCTGGCTGCTGGCCACCGCGGATCCGGAGAATCACGGCGACGGTCAGATGGGCAGCCTGTTCGGTGGTCCGCGCGCCTGAGATCTATCTAGGCACTGTCAAGATCGCAGTTATGATGGCGCGATGAGCAAGCCGAGTTACCACCACGGTGACCTGCGGGCGGTGATCCTGGCCGAGGCGGCCAACCTGGTGGCCGCGCGCGGCGCCGACGGTGTGTCGTTGCGCGAGCTCGCCCGGGCTGCCGGAGTGTCCCACGCGGCCCCGGCGCATCACTTCGGAGATCGGCGCGGTCTGTTCACCGCACTGGCCACCGAGGGGTTCCGGCTGCTGGCGGACGAGCTGACCGACGCCCGGCCCGAGTTCATCGACGCGGCCAAGGCCTACGTGCGGTTCGCCCTGGCGCACCCCGGCCACTTCGAGGTGATGTTCGACAAGTCGCTCTACGACGCCGCCGACGAGCAGGTGCAGCAGGCATCGGCGGCGGCGTACCTGGAACTGAACCGCGGCGTCGGCACACTTGCCGACCCGCACGCCGCGGCCGACCCCGAGGGTGCCGCCCTGGCGGCCTGGTCGATGGTGCACGGATTCGCCCAGCTCTGGCTCAACGAGGCCGTCGACACCGCCGGTGACCCGATGGCTATGGTCGAGCGGCTGGCGGCGATCCTGTTCGACAGCTAGCGTCGGTCCGGTGAGCCTCAACCAGATTCCGCTGACCACCCTTGACGGCAAGGACACCACGCTCGGCGAATTGTCCGAAGGCGCAACGCTGGTGGTGAACGTCGCCTCCAAATGCGGTCTGACCCCGCAATACACCGCGCTGGAGAAGATCGCCAAGGACTACGCCGACCGTGGTTTGACCGTGCTCGGCGTGCCGTGCAACCAGTTCATGGGCCAGGAGCCGGGTAGCGCCGAGGAGATCCAGACCTTCTGCTCCACCACCTACGGTGTGACCTTCCCGCTGCTGGCCAAGACCGATGTCAACGGAGACGAAAGACACCCGCTCTACACAGAACTGACCAAGGCCGCCGATGTCGACGGGCAGGCCGGGGACATCCAGTGGAACTTCGAGAAGTTCCTGGTGGCCCCGGGTGGAGACGTGGTCAAGCGGTTCCGTCCGCGCACCGAACCGGATGCGCCGGAGGTGATCGCGGCCATCGAGGCCGTCCTGGGCGCATAGCGGAGCCGAATGCTCACTTCGTGTCCGGGTGTTCGCAACCGTCGTGACATCTGATGTTGCGACACTGAAGCCCGTGACCGCAGAGCTGATCGTCTCGATCTCCGGGATCCGGGACCGCACGCTGCCCGCCGTCGACACCTTCTGCGAGGAACTCGACGCTCGCGGTGTGCCGGTGTCTTTGCTGGTGGCTCCCCGCCTGAAAGGTGACTACCGGCTGGAGCGCGACCCCGCGACGTTGTTCTGGCTGGCCGAGCGCCGCGCCGCCGGGGATGCCGTCGTGCTGCACGGTTATGACGAGGCGGCGACCAAGAACCGCCGCAGCGAATTCGCCAGCCTGCAAGCGCATGAGGCGAATCTGCGGCTGATGGGCGCCGACCGGGTGATGGAACACCTGGGCCTGCGCACCCGGTTGTTCGCGGCGCCCGGCTGGTCGGTGTCCGAGGGCACCGTCATGGCGTTGCCGCGCAACGGCTTCCGACTGCTGGCCGGTCTGAGCGGTGTCACCGACCTGGTGCGCGACAGTATCGCCCCGGCGCGCGTGCTCGGCATCGGCGCCGGATTCCTCACCGAACCCTGGTGGTGTCGCACCCTGGTGCTGTCGGCCGAACGCACCGCGCGCCGCGGCGGCACGGTACGGCTGGCGGTCTCGGCGCGTCAGCTGCGCCACGCCGGTCCTCGGCAGGCCGTCTTCGACGCCATCGACCTGGCACTTATGCACGGCTGTGACCCGGAGACCTACCGCTGGGAGGCGGATCCCGCCCTCACCGACGCCGCCTGACGGGGTTTATCGGGTCGGACTTCTCAACGCGGCTCGTTCCTCGCCGCTTGATCGGCGTCCAACGTAAGTTGTCGGCATGGTCGATGCCGATGTGATCGTGGTGGGTGCGGGGCTGGCCGGACTGGTCGCCGCCGCGGAGCTGATCGAGCGGGGCAGACGCGTTCTGATCGTCGACCAGGAGAATGCCGCCAACCTGGGCGGTCAGGCCTTCTGGTCGTTCGGCGGGCTGTTCCTGGTGGACAGTCCCGAGCAGCGTCGCCTCGGCATCAAGGACAGCCATGAGCTCGCCCTGCAGGACTGGCTGGGCAGCGCCGGTTTCGACCGCGAGGAGGACCACTGGCCGCGGCAGTGGGCGCACGCCTATGTGGATTTCGCCGCCGGGGAGAAGCGCAGCTGGCTGCGTGAACGTGGGTGGGAGATCTTCGCCATGGTCGGTTGGGCCGAACGCGGTGGCTACGGCGCACTCGGGCACGGCAACTCGGTGCCGCGCTTCCACATCACCTGGGGCACCGGGCCGGCGCTGGTCGACATCTTCGCGCGCCGGCTGCTGGGGCAGCCCAGGGCGACGTTCGCCCACCGGCACCGCGTCGACGAGCTGATCGTCGAGGACGGTGCGGTGACCGGCGTCCGCGGCACCGTGCTGGAACCCAGCGATGCCGCGCGCGGCGTGGCGTCGTCGCGGGAATCATTGGGTGAGTTCGAGTTCCGGGCCCAGGCGGTGATCGTCGCCAGCGGCGGTATCGGCGGCAACCACGATCTGGTGCGCAAGAACTGGCCGCCGCGGATGGGGCGCGTCCCGCAGCAACTGCTCTCCGGTGTGCCCGCACATGTCGACGGCCGGATGATCGGCATCAGCGAGACCGCCGGTGCCCGCGTCATCAACAGCGACCGGATGTGGCATTACACCGAGGGCATCACCAACTACGACCCGGTGTGGCCCAGCCACGGCATCCGCATCCTGCCGGGCCCGTCGTCGCTGTGGCTGGACGCCACCGGTAAACGGCTACCGGTGCCGCTGTATCCGGGGTTCGACACGCTGGGCACGCTGGAGCACATCACCACCACCGGCCAGGACTACACCTGGTTCGTGCTCAACGCCCGCATCATCGCCAAGGAATTCGGGCTGTCCGGGCAGGAGCAGAATCCGGACCTCACCGGCCGCAGCGTCAAGGCCGTGCTGGCCCGCGGACGCGACGGCGGCCCGGCGCCGGTCCGGGCCTTCGTCGACAAGGGCGTGGACTTCGTCACCGGCAACTCGCTGCGCGAACTGGTGACCGCGATGAACGCCGTTCCCGGTGTCGAGCCGCTGGACTATGCGACCGTCGAGGCCGAGGTGACCGCCCGTGACCGCGAGGTGGTCAACAAGTTCACCAAGGACAGCCAGATCACCGCGATCCGGGCGGCCCGCGAGTACCTGCCGGACCGCATCGCGCGGGTGGTGGCCCCGCACCGTCTCACCGATCCGAAGGCCGGACCGCTGATCGCGGTGAAGCTGCACATCCTGACCCGGAAGTCGTTGGGCGGACTGGAAACCGACCTGGACTCACGGGTACTCAAGGGTGACGGATCGGTGTTCGGCGGGCTGTACGCCGCCGGGGAGGCCGCCGGTTTCGGGGGCGGCGGCGTGCACGGCTACCGGTCCTTGGAGGGCACGTTCCTGGGCGGCTGCGTGTTCTCGGGCCGCGCGGCGGGCCGGGCCGCCGCCCGGGACACCGCCTGAGGACCCGCGGCCAGCACCGCCAGGCAGACCGTCGCGGACGCCAGGAACACCGCACCGATGTTGTCGGTCAGATAGTGCAGGTTGGTGGCCGCCATACTCAGCCCGCCGATCACGGTGACCACCCCGGCGACCAGCACCAGCCACAGCGACACCCCGGCCGCCAGCACCAGCATGGCCATCACGGTGATGACGACGGTGGTGTGCCCGCTCGGGTAGGCAAGCACACCGTCCTTGTAGCGGCCGAACAGCGGTTTGAGCAGCCGCGTCGCGATCACCGAGAGCACCGGGCACAGCGCCACCACCACAGCCAGCCGCCAGCGCCTGCGCACCAGCGCGATCAGCACCGCGATGCCGAGGATCACCATCATCGGCAGCGCCCAGCTGAAATAGAGCATCCAGTGTGGGGCGGGGCCGAACACGCGCTGCATCACTCGCAGCGCCCCGTCGTCGAATGCGGTGGGCCCGTGGCCGACCACGAGGCCCAGCAGCACCATCGCGGTGATACCGATGGGCGGCCACCACAGCAGCAGAGTGCGCGGCCTCAGAACGCGGTTCCGTTCTCCGCGTCGAGCACCTGGAAGTCGGTGTCGGTCATCTCCGAGAGCCGGCCGTAGTAGATGCCCCGGGCGGACGGTTCGACGATGCCCTGGTGAATCGGGACGGCCCGGGCCGGCGCCACCGCCCGCAGGTAGTCGACGGCCTCGGCGATCTTCATCCACGGTGCGGCCGCGGGGACGGCGAGCACGTCGATCGCCTCGTCGGGCACGAACAGGGCGTCGCCGGGGTGCATCAGCCGGGCCGGGTGGTCGGCGTCGCCGATGAGGTAGGACGTGTTGTCGATCACCGGGATCTCCGGGTGGATCACGGCGTGGGTGCCACCGACGCCGCGCACCGAAAGGTGCCCGACGGTGAATGCGTCCCCGGCGTGCACGGCCTGCCACGGCTCGCCGAGTTGGGCGGCGGTCTGCGGGTCCGCGTACAGCTTGGCCTGCGGATTGGCGTCCAGCAGGGCGGGCAGTCGCTCGGTGTCGGCGTGATCGGGATGCTGATGGGTGATCAGGATGGCGTCGAGTCCGGTGATGCCCTCGAAACCGTGCGAGAAGGTGCCCGGATCGAACAGCACCGTGGTCTGGGCGCCGTCACCGGTGGCGAAGCCTGCCAGCAGGCATGAGTGGCCGAAGTGGGTCAGTTGCATGGCTCCATTGTGGCCCGAGACGTCGCCGGTAGAGTCATGACCGATCAAGACCGGTCCGAAACGAAGGAGTCCACGTGGCCCGCGTCGTAGTGCACGTGATGCCCAAGGCTGAGATCCTCGACCCGCAGGGGCAGGCGATCGTCGGCGCGCTGGGCCGTCTCGGCCATGGTGGTGTCGCGGATGTCCGTCAGGGCAAGCGGTTTGAACTCGAGGTCGACGATTCGGTGTCCGATGAGGCACTCAACGAGATCGCCGAATCGCTGCTGGCCAACACCGTGATCGAGGAGTTCTCGGTGAGCCGGGAGGATTCGTGAGCACCGGTCGCATCGGGGTCATCACCTTCCCTGGCACCCTCGACGATGTCGACGCCGCCCGGGCGGTGCGCCTCGCCGGTGGGGAGGCCGTCAGCCTGTGGCACGGCGATGCCGACCTCAAGGGTGTCGACGCGGTGGTGGTGCCCGGCGGGTTCTCCTACGGCGACTATCTGCGGTGCGGCGCGATCGCCAAGTTCGCCCCCGTGATGGGCTCGGTCGTGGAAGCCGCCGGTCGCGGTCTGCCGGTGTTGGGGATCTGTAACGGTTTTCAGGTGCTGTGTGAGGCCGGGCTGCTGCCGGGCGCGCTGGCCCGCAACGCCGGGCTGCACTTCATCTGCCGCGACGTGTGGCTGGAGGTCGCCTCGAATTCGACCGCCTGGACCACGCGCTACGAGACGGGTGCGGATCTGCTGGTGCCGCTGAAGTCCGGCGAGGGCCGCTACGTGGCCGCCGAGTCGGTGCTCGACGAGCTCGAGGGCGAGGGCCGGGTGGTCTTCCGCTACCGCGACAACCTGAACGGGTCCATGCGCGGTATCGCCGGCGTGAGCTCGGCCAACGGCCGCGTGGTCGGGCTGATGCCGCACCCCGAGCACGCCACCGAACCGCTCACCGGCCCCTCCGATGACGGGCTCGGCCTGTTCTACTCCGCCCTGGATGCGGTGCTGACCGCGTAGGCCCCTCAGCGGTTCAGCGAGACCGCGGCCTCCGCGGTGTAGGACAGGAACGTGAAGGTCTCCTGCAGGTACAGCGCGATGGTGTCGGCATCGTGGGACAGGTAGCCGATGCACACGTCGGTGCCCAGCTGCAGATCGAAATCGCCTCCGCGGGTGGACAACACGAACGCACCGTCGATGGCCGGCGCCCAGATGATCTCGCCGTCCACCAGCCGGTTGAGATGCTCGCGGATCGGATAGCCGTTGACGGTGGTCTCGCTCACCTGGGTGTACACGTCTGCGGAGAGCAGCACGCTGTAGGGCCCGTCGACACCGGCAAGTCGCAGCTCTGAGAGCGCCTGGCTGATGATGTCGGGCATCTCCCGCGGATCCGCGGGCAGCGCGAGATTGGGGCACGAACTCGACTTGCGGATGCCCTCGATCGAGGCCGCTTCGTAGCCCTCGAAGATCGCGCGGTCCTCGGCGAACGCCAGCTTCTTGGCGGCGTCCTTGACCGGATCCCAGTCCGAGTCCTGCGAACCGCGCTCCACATCGTCGACGTCACGACGACCCACGCTGAACGGCACCCGCAACCGCACCAACGGTTTGGACTCCCGCAGATGCGCGACGACCCCGTCGCCGGGTGAATCGACATCGCGCAGGTGTCCGGTGCTCACGGCGGCGGTCACCGAGCCACCGGGCTCGCTGACATCGACGACCCGGCGGCCCGCGATGTGACGTTTGAAGGTCCGGGTGGCCTCCTGCTCGATCTCGGCCCAGGCCACCTCGGTGATGGGGGCGAGGTCGCGGTACAGGTTGTTCATTGCGGGGTTCCTTTCAGGCTGCCGATCGCAAGTGAGTAATCCGACGCCCTGGCTTCGGCCGGGGCTTCCGGGATCGGAAGGGGCGGCGGGTCAGCCAGGAAATCGACGGTGGGGACGAAGAACATCCCGCCGGTGACGGCGGTGGAGAAATCCAGGATCCGGTCGGTGTTACCGGGTGGGCTGCCGATGAACATGTTGGTCAGCATCCGCTCGGTGACCGCCGGTGTGCGCGAATAACCGATGAAGTAGGTGCCGTACTCGCCGTTGCCGACGGTGCCGTAGGGCATGTTGCGGCGCACGATCTTCAACTCGTTGCCGTCCTCGTCGGTGATGACGTTCAGCGCGATATGCGAATCGGCCGGCTTCACGTCGTCGTCCATCTCGATATCGTCGAACTTGGTGCGCCCGATCACGTTCTGCTGCTCGTCGACCGACAGCGCCCGCCAGGCCGACATGTCGTGCACGTAGCGCTGCACGTGCACGTAACAGCCACCCGCGAAATCGGGATCCTCGGCGCCGATCACGGTGGCGTTGTCGGCGGTCACCCCGGTGGGGTTCTCGGTGCCGTCGACGAAACCGAGCAGGTCGCGGTTGTCGAAATAGTTGAAGCCGTGCACCTCGTCGACGACCGTCACCGCGTCGGCCATCGCCTCCATGAGTCGACCGGCGAGTTCGAAGCAGACATCCATCGTCTCGGCGCGGATGTGCCACAGCAGATCCCCCGCGGTGGCCGGGGCGTGATGGCGCGGCCCGTCCAGCGGGATGAACGGATGCAGGTCGGCCGGCCGGGGCCCGGCGAACAACCGGTCCCAGCCCTGCGAGCCGATCGATGTCACCACCGACAGCTTCTTGCTCGGGTCACGGAATCCGATGGCGCTGACCATGCCCGAGATCTCGGGTAGCGCGTCGTGGACGGTCTGCTCGCCGCCGTCCTCGATGGTGGCGACCAGAAAGATGGCCGCCGACGTCAACGGATCGACTATCTGTTGCGGCAGCGGATCCGGCACAAAGCGACCCTAGCGCCACCGGCCTTCGCCGCGCGGGTCAAGATACAAAGATGGCAGCTAGCCCCCAGGGTCTGTGTGAGTTCATCGACGCGTCGCCGTCGCCCTACCACGTGTGCGCCACCGCAGCGCAGCGGCTGACGGCCGCGGGGTACCGCGAACTGTTCGAGGCGGACGCCTGGCCCGCTGCGGGCAGGTTCTTCACCATCCGCGCGGGTTCGCTGGTCGCCTGGGACTCCACCGCTGCGGGTGTACCGTTCCGGATCGTCGGCGCGCACACCGACAGTCCGAACCTGCGGGTCAAGCAGCACCCGGACCGGGTGGTCGCCGGCTGGCAGGTGGTGGCGCTGCAGCCCTACGGCGGAGCGTGGCTGAACTCCTGGCTGGACCGCGATCTCGGGATCAGCGGCCGGCTCTCGGTGGCCACCTCAGACCGGGTCGAGCCACCGGCTGGTCCGGATCGACGACCCGATCCTGCGGGTCCCGCAGCTGGCGATCCACCTGTCCGAGGACCGCAAGGGCGTCAGCCTCGACCCGCAGCGCCACGTCAACGCGGTGTGGGGCGTCGGGGATCGGCGGTCCTTCGTGGACTACGTGGCCGAACGGGCCGGGGTCGATGGGTCCGAGGTGCTCGGCTTCGACCTGATGACTCACGACCTCACCGCATCGGCGATCACCGGGGCCGACGGGGATTTCGTCAGCGCACCGCGGCTGGACAACCAGGCCACCTGCTACGCCGGGCTGGACGCGCTGCTGGCCGCACCGGCCACCGCGCACGTACCGGTGCTGGCGCTGTTCGACCACGAGGAGGTCGGCTCGCAGTCCGATCACGGCGCCCAGTCCGATCTGCTGCTGACGGTGCTGGAACGCATCACCCTGGCCGGCGGCGGTGGGCGGGAGGACTTCCTGCGCAGGCTGTCCGCGTCGATGGTGGCCTCGGGGGACATGGCGCACGCCACCCATCCCAACTATCCGGAGCGACACGAGCCCGCCCACCAGATCGCGGTGAACGGCGGCCCGGTGCTCAAGGTGCAGCCGAATCTGCGCTACGCCACCGACGGCCGGACGGCGGCAGCGTTCGCCCTGGCCTGCCGGCAGGCCGGTGTGCCGCTGCAGCGCTACGAGCACCGCGCCGATCTGCCATGCGGGTCCACCATCGGGCCGATGACCGCGGCGGGCACCGGCATCCCGACCGTCGATGTCGGCGCCGCGCAGCTGGCCATGCACTCGGCCCGCGAGGTGATGGGTGCGGCCGATGTCGCGGCGTACTCGGCGGCGCTGGCGGCCTTCCTGGCTCCCGGCTAAGGCATGTCGATGGTGGTGGTGACCGCCACCAGCTGCGGGTCGGTGGGGGCCGAGGAGAACCCGAACCGCACCGGCGGATCCAGGTCGGCCAGCCCGCCCAGCGGCACCTCGCCCAACCGCCCGGACAGCGCAGTGATGCGCCGCGTGCGTCGCACCCCGTAGTACTCGCGCCGCCCGCGGTTCCGGCGGTGTGCACTCCCGGCACCAGCAGCCCGGCGACCGGATTGATGATCCGCAGCCACCACGGCGCGCTCGCCAGCGGCCCGGGAACCAGGCGCAGCAGCCGGTCGAACCGCGCCGGGCCGCCCAGCTCGACGGTGACATCGAGGTCCGCCGCGGTGACGGTGAGCCGATCGGCCACCAGCTCTGCGGTGACCGCGCCGACCCGGACGTCGTCGAATGCGTAAGTGGCCGCGACGAACTCGGCGACCTCCGTGGTGGGTGCGAGCAACAGCCGCTGATCGTCGGCGGTCTGGACCATCACATCGGCGAAGGCCCCGAACGGGGAGGACTGCCACACGCCGACCACCATCCGGATACCCGCATCGGTACCGAAGCCGGCGATGCGGCCGCTGAAGGCAAGTCGTGCGCGCACACCTCGATTGTGCCTAGATCTCCGAATCGGCGTAGCGGATGACGTTCTCCACCACGATCCCGTCGCGGGTGCGCACCCGGTCCATCCCGCGGATCGTGATCGGGCCGGATGCGGTCGTCCCGGTCCCGGTGTAGTGCAGGAATACCAGCTCCTCGCCCGCAGCGGGGCCCGGGACCGTCGCGCTGTCCACCAGCGTCAGCCGCAGGTCACCGACGGCGGCCACCAGTGCGGCGATCTTGCCGACGTAGGCGGTGCGCCCACGGACCGGCGACGGGTCATCGGGCCAGTGCCCGACGATGTCCTCGGCCAGCAGCCCGGCCACCCGGGCGGGATCGGGCGCGGCCCAGAACGCCGCCCAGGTGTCGGCGGTGAACTTCGATGCGGTGGGTGTCTGTGTCATGCCCGACAGCCTGTGGGGGCGGGGACGAATCCTCAATTACCCGGGAGGTAGTCGGTGCCCTGTCCTAGGGTTGGGCCATGGCATTGAGTGTGGAGATGATCACGTTCGATTGTGTGGATCCCGACGGCCTCGCCGACTGGTGGTCCAAGGCGGCCGGCGGTGACGTGAACGCCGTGGCGCCAGGCGAATTCGTCATGGTCACCGGCGAGGGGCGGCCCGCGCTGGGCTTCCAGCGGGTACCCGACCCGACGCCGGGGAAGAACAAGGTTCACCTGGACTTCCATTCCGCGGACAAGGAGGCCGAGGTTGCCCGGCTGGTCGCTCTCGGCGCCACCGAGACCGGGCGCAACAGCTTCGGCGACGAGTTCCAGTGGGTGGTGCTGGCCGACCCGGAAGGCAACGCCTTCTGTGTCTCCGGCGGCTAATTTCGGCTCGGTTTGCCCGCTTCACTAGACTGTTCGCGTGACGCTGGAGCCCACTGCACAGACCGATACCGTCGAGCGGGCAGCCGCCACCCCCGACCAACCCCAGCCCTTCCGTGAGCTGGGTCTCAAGGATGACGAATACCAGCGCATCCGCGAGATCCTGGGTCGCCGCCCCACCGATGCCGAACTGGCCATGTACTCGGTGATGTGGAGCGAGCACTGCTCCTACAAGTCCTCCAAGGTGCACCTGCGCTACTTCGGTGAGACGACCACCGACGAGATGCGGGCCGGGATGCTGGCCGGTATCGGTGAGAACGCCGGCGTGGTGGACATCGGCGACGGCTGGGCGGTCACCTTCAAGGTCGAGTCGCACAACCACCCGTCCTACGTGGAGCCGTATCAGGGCGCGGCCACCGGTGTCGGTGGCATCGTCCGCGACATCATGGCGATGGGCGCCCGCCCGGTCGCCGTGATGGATCAGCTGCGCTTCGGTGCCGCCGACGCCCCCGACACCCGTCGCGTGCTCGACGGCGTGGTCCGCGGCATCGGCGGCTACGGCAACTCGCTGGGCCTGCCCAACATCGGCGGTGAGACCGTCTTCGACGCCTCCTACGCGGGCAACCCGCTGGTGAACGCGCTGTGCGTCGGTGTGCTCCGCAAGGAGGACCTGCACCTGGCCTTCGCGTCCGGCACCGGCAACAAGATCATCCTGTTCGGCGCCCGTACCGGCCTGGACGGCATCGGCGGCGTGAGCGTGCTGGCCAGCGAGACCTTCGGCGGTGACGAGGGATCCGGCCCCGGGCGCAAGAAGCTGCCCGCGGTGCAGGTCGGCGATCCGTTCATGGAGAAGGTACTCATCGAGTGCTGCCTGGAGCTCTACGCCGCCGACCTGGTGGTCGGCATCCAGGACCTCGGTGGCGCCGGACTGTCCTGCGCCACATCGGAACTGGCGTCCGCCGGCGACGGTGGTATGCGGGTGGAGCTGGAAGCGGTACCCCAGCGCGCCGCCGACATGACCCCGGCCGAGATCCTGTCCTCGGAATCGCAGGAACGCATGTGCGCGGTGGTGACACCGGAGAACGTGGACAAGTTCATGGCCGTCTGCCGCAAGTGGGATGTGCTGGCCAGTGTCATCGGCGAGGTCACCGACGGCGACCGCCTCGAGATCACCTGGCACGGTGAGACAGTCGTGGACGTGCCGCCGCGCACCGTGGCCCACGAGGGCCCGGTGTACCAGCGGCCGCTGGCCCGGCCGGACACCCAGGACGCGCTGATCGCGGACACCTCGGCCAAGCTGCCCCGGCCGGCCACCGGCGACGAGCTCAAGGCGACCGTGCTTGCGCTGCTGGGCAGCCCGCACCTGTGCAGCCGGGCCTTCATCACCGAACAGTACGACCGCTACGTGCGCGGCAACACCGTGCTCGCCGAGCATGCCGACGGTGGTGTGCTGCGCATCGACGAGACCACCGGCCGTGGTGTCGCGATCTCCACGGACGCGTCCGGGCGCTACACCCAGCTCGATCCCTACGCCGGTGCCCAGCTGGCGCTGGCCGAGGCCTACCGCAATGTCGCCGTCACCGGCGCCACCCCCGTCGCGGTCACCAACTGCCTGAACTTCGGCTCGCCGGAGGATCCGGGTGTCATGTGGCAGTTCTCCCAGGCGGTCCGCGGTCTCGCCGACGGTTGTGCGACGCTGGGGATTCCGGTGACCGGCGGCAATGTCAGCTTCTACAACCAGACCGGCAGTACGCCGATCCTGCCCACCCCGGTGGTGGGTGTGCTGGGCGTCATCGACGATGTCACCCGCCGCATCCCGACCGGGCTCGGCAACGAACCCGGCGAGACGTTGCTGCTGCTCGGTGACACCCGCGACGAGTTCGACGGGTCGATCTGGGCGCAGGTGACCGGCGATCACCTCGGTGGTGTGCCACCGCAGGTCGACCTGGCACGCGAGAAGCTGCTGGCCGAGGTGCTGACCGCGGCCTCACGGGACGGATTGGTCTCGGCCGCACACGATCTGAGCGAGGGCGGGCTCATCCAGGCCGTCATCGAGGCATCCCTGGCGGGGGAGACCGGCAGCCGCGTGGTGCTGCCCGAGGGTGTGGACCCGTTCGTCTACCTGTTCTCCGAGTCGGCGGGCCGCGTCCTGGTCGCGGTACCGCGTACCGAGGAGAGCCGGTTCCGGGCCATGTGCGAGGCCCGTAGCCTGCCGGTGACCCGGATCGGCGTGTCCGACGAGGGTAGTCAATTCGATCGAAGTACAGGGCCAGTTCACCGTGACGCTCGCCGAACTGCGGGCCACCTCCGAGGGCGTGCTGCCCGGGTTGTTCGGGTGATTGACCGGACCACATTCCGGCACCCACTACTGGTGTGGGCCTGGAGTCTGGTCCGACTCGATTTCGTCGGCATCCCCGTCGGCGCATTGTTCTTCTGCCTGTCCCTGACCCCGTCGCTGCTGCCCAGGGACTGGCTGTTCGCCGGGCTGATCGGCGGTATCAACGCCGCCATCGGCTACGGAATAGGCGTCCTGATCCGGAAAGTACTGCACCGCTTCGTGTTACGGGACCGATCGTGGTGGCCGCCGAGCACATCGACATTGCGGGTGGCCAAGGTCGCGGTGGTGGCGGGCGCGCTGACGGTGCCCGTGCTCATCGTGATCCCGGCCGCCCGGTGGCAGCGCCAGGTATCCGCGCTGATGGGCATCGAGGGTCCGGCGACGCTGGGCTACCTGCGGACGGTGTTGCTGGCCGTCCTGGTCGGCGCGGCCTGCATCGCCGTATGGCGTGTGCTGGCCGATCTGGTGAAGCTCATCGCCCGCCTGCTGATCCGGCGGTGGCGGTTGCACAGCGAGGTGGCCTTCTTCATCGGCACCGCGATCATCGCGGTGCTGTTCGTGATGACGGTCAACGGCGTGCTGTACCGCGGGTTCCTGCTGGGCGCCAGCCAGGTGTTCCAGCCGCAGAACTCCACCAGCATGGCCGGTGTCGTCCAGCCGATGGAGCCCGAGAAATCCGGTAGCCCAACATCATTCGCGTCTTGGGATTCGCTCGGTTTTCAGGGGCGCAACTTCGTGGCGGGCGGGCCGCGCGCCGCTGAGCTCACCCGGCTCAACGGTGCGCCCGCGCTGGAGCCGATCCGGGTGTACGCCGGACTGCAGACCGCCGACACCGATGAGAGCCGGATGGCGGTACTGCTCAGCGAGCTGGAACGCACCGGGGCCTACGAGCGCGAACTGCTCGTCATCATCCCGACGACCGGCACGGGCTGGGTCAACCCGGTCGCCGCGCGCGCCGTCGAGTCCATGTACAACGGCGACACCGCACTGGTCGGCATGCAGTATTCGTATCTGCCCAGCTGGATTTCGTTCCTCGGCGACCGGCAGAAGTCCGTCGAGTCGGCCCGGATGATGATCGACGGTATCCACCGGCGGTGGTCGGAGCTGCCGGAGAACGACCGGCCGAAACTGGTGCTGTACGGCGAGAGCCTGGGCTCCTACGCCGGCCAGGGCGCTTTCGGCTGGCTACCCGATATCGCCGAGATGGACTTCTCGGGGGTGCTGTGGGTCGGTCCGCCACACGAGAGTTCGTTGTGGAGCGGGCTGGTGCTTCGCCGCGACCCGGGCACCCCGGAGGTCGAGCCGCGCTATGACAACGGCAGCACGGTGCGCTTCTCGCAGGCGGCCGACCCGGCCGACGTGCAGCGGGTCGCCGCCCCGCCGTGGAGCGGCACCCGGGTGCTGTTCCTGCAGCACGCCTCCGACCCCATCGTCTGGTGGTCGCCGAATCTGCTGTTCTCCCGGCCGGATTGGCTGCGGGAGCCGCCGGGAGCCGACCGCACCGCGTCCATGCGCTGGTACCCGATCGTGACGTTCTGGCAGGTCAGCGCCGATATGACGAATGCGGCGGGGGTGCCGGAAGGTCACGGGCACAACTACTCCGACACGGTGCTCGACGGTATGGTGGCCATCGCCGCACCGGACGGGTGGACGCCGGCCGACACCGAGCGCATCCGCCACGACCTGGATGACAAGGCGGGCGTGGACGGCCCGGAGACTTAGACGTCTCGGATATCGGCCACCAGCTCGTGCGGATCGGTGTTCGGGTCATCGATCCCGAAGCTGATGATGCGGGTGGGCGTGATCCTGATGATGCCGGCGTCGAGCTCGTCTCCGGACTTGCCCGCAGCGGGTTGCGTCCAGGCCTGCTCGGCGGTGCCCCGAATCTCCAGGCAGCGCACCCGCCACGGATCGCGGGAGGCGATATCGTCCACCACGAATGCCACCTTCGGGTGGTGTGCGATGTTGCGCCACTTCTGACTGGCCGACATGCGGTACCCGGCGATGTCGATGGTGCCCAGATCGGCGTTGTAGCTGAATCCGACCGGACTGTTCTGGGGTGTGCCGTTGCGTTGTACGGTCGCGAGGCGGCCGAGATCGGTCCGGTTCAGGAAGTCGATCTCGTGCGGTTTCATGGACATGCCGCCACCGTAGAACCTCAATGTACGTTGAGGTCAAGGGCTCAGGGATTGATGGTGGGCGCACCGATCTGGCGGCCCCATACATACTCGGTGAAGATCGGCTGGCCCAGCTCGAAGTGGTTGTAGGGCGCGATCGACAACCCGGTGTCCATCACCAGATACGGTGCCGGCCACAACTCGCGGGTGATCTTCTGCCAGCACCCCGGTCGCCCGCCCGGCCCACCGCGGGCATTCACCCGCGGCAGATTGTCCGGGAACACATAGGTATTGGGCACACCCATGCCGAAGATCGTGCCCGCCGAGGCCAGCGAGTACCCGTTGTCACCGCCGAACACCTCGGCCATCAACGGGGCGGCGTCGTGGTAGTTGCGGATGGTGCAGAACAGTTGCGGGCTGTAGTAGTCGAACAGTGTCGAGGTGGGGATCAGGTCCTGCGCACCACGGACCAGATACGGGCCGCCCCGGTCCAGGATGTCACCGGCGGTGCCACCGAATCCGATGGCCGCCATGAGCGCGTCGTCGACCGCTGCGCGCTGATCGTGCAGGGTCGCTGCGGTCAGTGCGGCCGCAGCGAGTCCGTCGAACAGATCGGGTGCGGCGTCGGCGTAGATATCGGCCAGTGCGGTCAGGCCGCGAAGATCGCGTCGGAACTGCGGCATCTGGGCGTTGAGGCGTTCCAGGATCGCGTTGCCGTCGGTCACCGACTCACCGAACGTGGTGCCCATCCCGTCGAGCGCCTGTGCCGCCGCGGTCAGGGTCTGGTTCAGCTTGACCGGGTCGACGCGCTCCGAGATCGCCATGATCGTCTCGAAGAGGGTGTTGAACTCGGTGCTCACCCAGGTCGCGGTGATCTCGGTGCCGGCCGTCATCCGTTGCGGGGATGGGTTTTCCGGTGAGCGCAGCGCGACGTACTTGTTGCCGAACACGGTGCTGGCGTTGATGTCGGCACTGACGTTCGCCGGGATGAGGTGAAGATATCTCGGGTCGACCTGCAGCGTCAGCCGGGCATGCGGACTACCCGCGATGCTGGTCGCCGCGATGTCGCCGACCCGGCCGATCTCCACACCGTTGAGCGTCACCTTGGATCCCGGGTCGACGACCAGCCCGGCCCGCGGCGATATCAGCGTGAGATCGGTGCGTAGGCGGAAATCGCCTCGGAACTGTCCCCAGATCAGCGCGGCGCCGACGATCAGCAGGATCAGGGCGATGGCGCCGACCGTCTTGTACGGCGGTGCCGCACGGTCGACGACAGCCACTTTGCGACACTAAACCGATGGTGGCCCGTCGCACTGCGGATCCGGCAGAGACACGCGCCGCGGTGCTCGCGGTGGCGCAGTGGTTGCGCGACGAGTCCGCGCCGGCACCGGCGCGCGACGCGCTGGCCGCCGCGGTGCGCCTCACCGCGCGCACGCTGGCCGCGATGGCACCGGGCGCCAGCGTCGAGGTGCGGGTCCCGCCGTTCGTGGCGGTGCAGTGCATCGAAGGGCCCCGGCACACTCGGGGCACACCCCCCAATGTCGTGGAAACCGATCCGCGCAGCTGGCTGTTGCTGGTCACCGGGCTGATCGGCCTCGACGCGCCGGCGCTGCACATGTCGGGTTCACGCGCCGCCGAGATCGCCCACTGGCTGCCGCTGCTGACGCTGGATTCCTAACGGAAGTACGGATAGTCCTGCACCCAGTGAAACCCACGGTTGCGCAGCGTGAAGCTCGACAGGTCGACCTCGCGCAGCGCCATGCTGACGGTGCGGCCCTCCAGCTGCCCGGTCAGCTCCAGGCGGTCCGGTGCCGGGCGGGTGACGCGGAAGTCGGCGAACGGCGCCGGATCTGGTACGGCGGCGGTCTTCCCGTCCGGCAGCGGCAGCGGCGCGGTGACCGTGAGGTGGCTGCCGTCCACCTGAGCGGGCGCGTCCCGCAGCGTGCCGTCCATGAGCTGGAAGGTGATCAACCCGGGCCGGTCGACCACGAGGTGGTTCCACCGGAACCGATCGGTGGTCAGCGGGGGCGCCACCTGCCCATCGACGCTGAACTCGGAGACCGCCCAGATGCCGTACAGCTCCGGCTCGGGCCGTCCGTCGCCGTACTCACGCCAGGACTGCCAGCCCACGACGATGAGACCGATGCTGACCCAGATGCCCAGACCCACCTGCACTGCCGTCGCGATACCGTTGGCGCGTTGCCCGGCGAACAGCTGCGGTGCACGCACCGGTTCCGAACGGCGTTCCAGCACAAGAACATCGGCCAGCCGTCGGAGATGAGGTGCGAGCAGCACCAGACTGATCAGCAGCAGGTGGGAGGACAGGATCTTCACCGGCACATCGAAGGCCATGTTCATCAGGAAGACCTGCCCCATGCTCAGCACGCTGAGCAGCGCGCCCAGCACCGCGGTCCGGGGCCAGAACAGCAGCAGTCCCGCGGCGACCTCCACCGCGCCGAGCGCCATCTCGTAGGGATGCGAACTTCCGACCTGCAGCCACAGCACCGACATCGGGCTGAACTGCCCGAACGGCTGCAGCAGTGCCGACAGTGGCGGGGCAGGCATCTGGGTGGGGATGAGCTTGGCGAAACCGTAGAACAGCATCTGCCCGCCCAGGCACAACCGCAGGAAGACGGTGAACCAGTCGGCCAGCCGGGTGTACTGGGCGCGCCGCCGGTCCAGGACCGACCACACCGCGGTACCGATGAGCGCGATCAGCAGCAGGCAGGCCATGGAGATCCAGATCGCGGCCTGATCCCCGCTGCCCGAGTCGGGACGCAGGGTCGCGTCGACCCCGAACAGCGTGCGGCCCACCCAGTCGGTGGCCGGCGCGGTCAGCAGCATCTGCCACATCACCGCGCCTGCGGGCAGCCAGAGCGCCAGGATGCCGGCGAACGCGTAGGTGATCTGGGCGAACCACAGACAGAACAACCCGAAGTACAGGAAGCAGAACCGGAATGCGACGCGCGTCACTGGATGCCACACGTCGCCCCACGGTAGTCGGTGGGAATGTAGACCCCTGGCTGCGCGGTTGGCTCAGGTGACGACGAAAACCGGCGTCCGGTTGAGTTATTCGGGCCGGATGACCGTAGACTGGGCCACGTCACCCACAGCCCCCAGGGAGCAGCCATCGTGACCTTCGAGCCTGTCGTGCCGGAAGAGAACGAGCCAAAAGAGGAATGCGGCGTCTTCGGCGTCTGGGCCCCGGGCGAGGATGTGGCCAAGCTCACCTATTACGGCCTTTATGCGCTGCAGCACCGTGGCCAGGAGGCGGCCGGCATCGCCGTCGCCGACGGCTCCCAGGTGTTGGTATTCAAGGACCTCGGTCTGGTCAGCCAGGTATTCGACGAGCAGACATTGGCCGCCATGCACGGCCATGTCGCGGTCGGGCACTGTCGCTACTCCACCACCGGCTCGACCACCTGGGAGAACGCCCAGCCGGTCTTCCGGAACACCGCCGCGGGAACCGGCGTCGCGTTGGGTCACAACGGCAATCTGGTCAACACCGCCGAACTGGCCACCCGGGCCCGCGACGCGGGGCTGATCGAGACCCGCGGCGCCCCGGCAGCCACCACCGACTCCGACATCCTGGGCGCGCTGCTGGCGCACGGCGCCGCCGACTCCTCGCTGGAGCAGGCCGCACTGGAACTGCTGCCCACCGTGCGTGGCGCGTTCTGCCTGACCTTCATGGACGAGAACACCCTCTACGCCGCCCGCGATCCGCACGGCGTGCGCCCGCTGTCGCTCGGCCGGCTGGACCGCGGCTGGGTGGTCGCCTCCGAGACCGCGGCCCTGGACATCGTCGGCGCCTCGTTCGTCCGCGATATCGAACCGGGCGAGCTGCTGGCCATCGACGCCGACGGCGTGCGCTCCACCCGGTTCGCCAACCCCACCCCCAAGGGCTGCGTCTTCGAGTACGTCTATCTGGCCCGGCCCGACAGCGTCATCGGCGGTCGTTCCGTGCACGCCACCCGCGTCGACATCGGACGCCGACTGGCCGCCGAGAACCCGGTGGAGGCCGACCTGGTGATCGGTGTCCCGGAGTCGGGGATACCGGCCGCGGTCGGGTACGCGCAGGGCTCGGGCATCCCCTACGGCCAAGGGCTGATGAAGAACGCCTACGTCGGCCGCACCTTCATCCAGCCCTCGCAGACCATCCGTCAGCTGGGTATCCGGCTGAAGCTGAACCCGCTCAAGGAAGTCATCCGCGGTAAACGGCTGATCGTGGTCGATGACTCGATCGTGCGCGGCAACACCCAACGGGCGCTCATCCGGATGCTGCGCGAGGCGGGTGCGCTCGAGGTGCACGTGCGGATCGCGTCCCCGCCGGTGAAGTGGCCCTGTTTCTACGGTATCGATTTCGCCACCCCGGCCGAGCTGATTGCGAACGCGGCGAGCAACTCCGCCGACGAGGACGAGATGCTCGAAGGCGTGCGGCGCGCGGTCGGCGCCGACACCCTCGGGTACATCAGCCACCATGGCATGGTCGCCGCGACCGAACAGCCGGCCACCCGGCTGTGTTCGGCATGCTTCGACGGCAACTACCCGATCGAGCTGCCCGGCGAGACCGCGCTGGGCAAGAACGTCATCGAGCACATGCTGGCCAATGCGGCACGCAACGGACTCCCGCTGGAATCGGTCAAGGCCGGCGGCGACAACGCCGACGCGCTCCGCCGACCCTGACGGCACCGCCGTCGCGACGGCCCTGACTACTCCGGCGCCGCCGGGCTGAACCGCAGCAGATGGCGTTTGCCGCCACGGGTTTCCGTGCCGTCTTGGGCCAGCGCCTCCCGGACCGCGTCCCGATAGCCGGTCAGACCGCCGGCCGGTGGCGTGATCACCGAGTCGATATCGTGCTCGTGCATCACCGCATCGCATTCCAGTGATTCGACCAGTGGCCGGGCCAGACCCGACGGGATCGGCGTGACCAGTCCGACCCACCAACTCGCGATCGTCGGGGTCAGGAACGGCAGCACCACGATCACGCGGGGGCGTAGGCCCGCGATATCGGCGTAACCCTGCATCGCGTCGCCGTACTCCATCACATCGGGCCCCCCGATATCCCAGGTGCGCGACGACGGCACCGGTGCCGTCGCGGCCTCCGCGAGGTAGTGCAGCGCATCGGCGACCGAGATCGGCTGGATCTTGTTGTGCACCCATTTGGGGGTCGTCATCGCGGGCAGCCGGTCGGTGAGATGACGGATCATTTCGAAGGAGGCCGAACCCGACCCGATCACGATGCCCGCCTGCAGCACCACGGTCTCGATACCCGACTCGATGAGGATCTGTCCGACCAGCGCGCGCGACTTGAGATGACGCGACAGCTCGGTGCCCTCGGGGTGCAGACCGCTGAGATAGACGATGCGGCGCACGCCGGCGCTCTTGGCCGCAGCCACCACATTGCGGGCCGAGCGCTCCTCCTCGGCGACGAAGTCCTTCGAGGTGCCCATCGAGTGCACCAGGTAGTAGATGACATCGATGCCTTCGAAGGCGGCGGTCAACGAGTCGGGGTCACCGAGGTCCCCGCGGGCCACCTCGATGCGCTCCCGCCAGGGCCGGTCGTCCAGCTTCGCGGGGGTGCGGGCCAGCGCACGCACCGAGTAGCCGCGTTCCAGCAGCACCGGCACCAGGTTCCCGCCGATGTAGCCTGTCGCGCCGGTCACCAAGCAGCGTGGGTTCGTATCCGGCACGGGTCCTCCGATTCACGACGGCGTCTCATGGGGTATTCGGAGCCGACGCGGATGTGGATACCCTGGTGCGGCTCACTCAAACGGGCAACCCGGGTTGGGGACCGGGTTGGCCTGCGCGGAACCCGCCGGATCGATATAGCCGACCCACATCACCAGCGGGTCGGGTCCGAGGTTTCGGCCGAGGTGGACGTACCCGGGACCGCTCTGCTCGGTGATCGCATCGCCGATCGGGTAGACGCCGTCGATGTCGCAGTCCGCCCCGTAGTGGGTCAGCGTGCCGGCCCGGATCACGCCGTACACCTGGCCCGGATGCCAATGCCAGCCGGTGCTCCCGCCGGGGGCGATGGTGAGCTCCTTGGTGATGAAGTCCTGACCGTCCGAGGTGGATTGGGACAAGATCCTGCGCCTCGACGCCGACGCTGGGTGTTGCGGACGCGAACGGCGCCGGCAACAGTGCAGCGCAGGTGACGGCGGCCAGTGCCGAGGAGCGAATTGCTGTCATGAACGGTCACGGTGTCACAGTGCGCGCGCTCGCGGCGGCACTCGGGAGAAAGCGTTGAGGTCACCGCCCATGCGGTGCGCGGGGTGCGACCGGTAACCTTGGGCACGATGAGCGAGCTTCGACTGGCGAGCCGGTGACCATGGGTAAAGGCCGCGCCGAACAACACGGCATCTCGTATGCAACCGCCGGAGTGGATATCGAGGCGGGCGATCGCGCCGTCGAGCTGTTCAAACCCCTTGCCAAGAAGGCCACCCGGCCCGAGGTCCGTGGTGGCCTCGGGGGGTTCGCCGGGCTGTTCGCCCTGCGAGATGGCTATCGCGAGCCGCTGCTGGCGTCCTCGACCGACGGCGTCGGGACCAAACTGGCCATCGCCCAGGCGATGGACAAGCACGACACCGTCGGCCTGGACCTGGTCGCCATGGTGGTCGATGACCTGGTGGTGTGTGGCGCCGAGCCGCTGTTCCTGCAGGACTACATCGCCGTCGGCCGTACCGTGCCGGAACGGGTCGCCGCGATCGTCTCAGGCATCGCCGACGGCTGCGTGCTCGCCGGGTGCGCCCTGCTGGGCGGCGAGACCGCCGAGCATCCCGGGCTGATGGAGCCCGACCACTACGACATCTCGGCCACCGGCGTCGGTGTCGTCGAGGCCGACAACGTGTTGGGCCCGGAGCGGGTCAAGCCCGGAGACGTGATCATCGCGATGGCCTCGACCGGACTGCATTCCAACGGGTACTCGCTGGCCCGCAAGGTGCTGCTGGAGATCGACCGGATGGACCTCTCGGGTCATGTCGAGGAGTTCGGTCGCACGCTCGGTGAAGAACTGCTCGAGCCGACCTACATCTACGCCAAGGACTGTCTGGCGCTGGCCGCCGAGACGCATGTGCGCACCTTCTGCCACGTCACCGGTGGCGGTTTCGCGGGCAACCTGGAACGCATCATCCCGCCCGGCCTGGTGGCCGAGGTGGATCGCGGCACCTGGACCCCGGCACCCGTCTTCGGCATGATCGCCCAGCGCGGGCGCATCGAGCGCGCCGAGATGGAGAAGACGTTCAACATGGGCGTCGGCATGGTCGCCATCGTCGCGCCGGAGGACACCGACCGCGCGTTGGCGATTCTCACCGCACGCCACCTGGCCTGCTGGACGGTCGGAACCGTCGCAAAGGGCACCAAGGATGGGGTGCGAGCTCAGCTCGTCGGGCAGCATCCGCGGTTCTGAGAAGAACACGCGGCGGGCCGCCGGGCGGTCAGCGCCGCCAGTCGTCCTCGTCGGC
Source organism: Mycobacterium sp. (assembly GCA_034520035.1). Lineage (GTDB taxonomy): Bacteria > Actinomycetota > Actinomycetes > Mycobacteriales > Mycobacteriaceae > Mycobacterium. The sequence continues at coordinate 103,449 of JAXHOA010000017.1, forward strand.
GTAGCGGTCGGAGGGACCGTCGCTGGTGTTGAAGTCGTCGGCGGCGCTGCTGTTGGACAGCTCGCGCTGAAGCCGCTCGAAATCAGTCTCCGGCGTGTTGTATTTCAGGTCACGAGCAACCTTGGTCTGCTTTGCCTTAGCTCGGCCGCGGCCCATTGGGACCCCCTCGCGCAATAACGGAGCGGCCCGACGTGCAGGCGGCTCCGATCTGTGTGTGTCTAATTGTCCTGCCAACACTTTACCGTGCCCCGCGCCGGGCCGCTGGTAGGCCCTTCCTTGCCGCGGTTCTAACCGCCTCCGCTGCGCAGTCGCTCGACCGCCAGCCGTCCCGCACCGACGCCGTCGACGTCCGGGACCGAGTCCGCGTCGATGACCGCCGCCACCGCCGTCTCGCCACCGGTGGTCAGTTCGGTGTCGGCGGGCAGGGCTCGTTTCACCAGCGCCAAGGCGATCGGGCCGTCGTCGGCGTGGTCGACGACGGAGCCCAGCCGCCCCACCGCGCGGCCTCCGGCCAGCAGCGGATCGCCGGTCGCCGGACGGTCCGCGGACCCGTCGAGGTGCACGAGCACCAGCATGCGGGGCGGTTTCCCGAGATTGTGGACGCGCGCGACGGTCTCCTGGCCGCGATAGCAGCCCTTGTCCAGGTGCACTGCACCCACACCGGGGCCGCCGATCCAGCCGATCTCGTGCGGAATGGTGCGCTCATCGGTGTCTACGCCCAGTCGCGGGCGGACGGCGGCCACCCGGTGCGCCTCATAGGCCCACACGCCGGCCCTGGTGACGCCCGCGGCGGTCAGCGCGGCGATCCAGTCGTCCTTGGCTGCCCGCGGCACCAGCAGGTCGTATTCGCCGGGGTGGGTGCCGCGCAGGAATCCGCCCGCGGGTAGCGCCACCGCGCTCCACGGCGCCGGCAATATCTCGACCCCGAGGGCGTTCAGTACGTCGGGCCCGGACAGACCGGGGCCCAGCAGTGAGAGCACCGCCAGGTCGGCGGGGTCGACGGTGACATCGGCCCAGAAGATCATCTTGCGCAGGAAGGCCAGCAGCGGTTCGCCGCGCCACGGTTCGGTGTCCAGCACGGTGACCCCGTCGAGCTCGGTCTGGATCCAGTGATCTTCGACACGACCCTGCCCGTCCAGGCTCAGATTCTGTGCGACAGCCCCGTCGGGCAGGTCGCTGACGTGCTGGCTGGAAATGGTGTGCAACCAGCTGCGGCGCGCCGGACCGGTCAGTTGCAGGACCGCGCGGTGCGAGCGGTCCACCACGACGGCGGCGCGCTGGGCGGCGCGTTGCTCGCCGAACGGGTCGCCGAAATGCCAGACGGCGCCGGCGTCGGGTCCGGTTTCAGGTGCGGGAACTGCAGACATACCGCCACCTTACGGCGGTTACGCTCGGGCCATGGCTGCCCGATCCGCGGATGTGGTGGTGGATCTCGACGGCGTCCGGCAGGGGTCCACCGCGCCGCTGGTGCGGGCCGTCGACCCGGTACTCACCCGGGGCGACGGTGTCTTCGAGACCATGCTGCTGCGCGCCGGTCGTCCGTGTCTGCTGGAGGCCCACCTGGCGCGTCTGGAGCACTCCGCGTCGGTCGCCGGCCTGCCCGGGCCGGACCCGGACCGCTGGCGAGCGGCGGTGGATATCGCGGCCGTGCAGTGGGACCGATCTGTGGACGGCGTGCTGCGGCTGGTGCACGGGCGGGGGGCGTCGTTCGTGACCGTGTCCGCGGTGCCGGCCCGCGCCGTTGCCGCCCGCCGGGACGGGTTGGCGGCGGTGACGCTGGACCCCGGTCCGCGCGGTGCGCTGACGGGCGCGAAGTCGTTGTCCTATGCGCTCAATGTCGCGGCGCTGCAGGAGGCGGCGCGCCGCGGCGCCGGCGACGCGATCTTCGTCGACCACGACGGGTGGGTGCTGGAGGGGCCGCGCTCCTCGGTGGTGATCGCGCAGAGCGAAACCCTGCTGAGCCCGCCGCCGACGCTGCCGATCCTGGCCGGCACCACGGTCGCCGCGCTGTTCGAGATCGCGCCGCGCAGCGCCTACCGCGCGCTGCGCGTCGCGGATCTCCTTGCCGCCGAAGGGGTTTGGCTGCTGTCCTCGGTGACCCTCGGCGCGCGTGTGCACACCCTCGACGGCGTGGCGCTGCCGCCGGCGCCGGCCGCCGGCGAGCTGGCCCGTCTGGTGGACCTCGCGGTGTCGCGCTAAATCGGTTGTCGGGTCACGGTTTCGGGAGTACGGTCGCTCGTACACAGGAGAGGAGGTGGTCCGAGAAATTGAGTGACATACGGACAAGTGAGGTGGCTGCTAGCTAGCAGCACCAGGAGTGTGACGGAGCTCTTGGCTCTTTCGCACATGCGCATCGTGCATCCTGCGAGCGCTGGCGAATTCCAAGCAGCCACCCGGCCCCCGAGCCCTTGGTTGGTCCAACCAAGAACAACGGCTCGGGGGCTGCTCCGTGTCCGGGGCCGGTCAGCGGGTCGGCGGTTCGGGGCCCAGCGACCGGCAGGCCTGCATGGCGCCGTCCCAGGTGCTCTGATCGACTCCGGGTGGGGCCGGCGGTGTCCCGCCCGCTGCGGGCGACCCGGACGGCGGCGGCCCGTCCGGGCGGCCACCGGGGCCAGGCGGTGCGCCTTCGGGTGGTGCGGGTACGCCGTGGTCGGACAGGCACTGCTCGAATGCGGCGTGATCGGGGGCCGCGGCGGCCTCCGACGAGCACGCCACCGCCCCGGCCAACAACGCCGCCCCGGCAACGCCGAGGACAGCGGTGCGCAGCGATGACTTGGTCATGTTCTCCTCCTCTACGGATCAGGTGCGATCGACGTTAAGGAGGCAATCTGGGCGGCAGATGGCAGCGAGCTTGGTGCCGGCTATGTAGTGAAGGCCGGTCAGCCGATGAAGCGGACCAGCCGAGCCGACAGGTGCGGCACCAGGCCGCCGTCGGCGTCCACCCGCTCCTCGACATAGGCGAGGTCGCCACCCTCGACGATCCCGTAGAGCCGTTTCGCGCCGCCGACGAGCACGCCGGACTTGCTGCGGGCCAGGGCGTCGGTGGCCAGCTCCCAGGACGCCTGGTTGAGCGGGCTGCCGTAGAACAACTCGACGAAGCCTGCCGAATGGGCGAGCAGCAGCTCGATGGCCTGGGTTTCGTCGAGGTCGGCAGGGTCGTTGACGAACCGCCAGTATCCGGTCTCGCGGAGGTCGGGTTCCTGGAAGTCGCCGTCCGCGGTCAACCGCCAGGACCGGGAATCCCAGTTCAGGTAGTCGCGGCCGTCATGGGAGACGATGATCTGCTGGCCGAACCGGTAGTCACCGTCGGCGTCGCGGCCCTCACCCTCGCCGCGCCACACGCCGACGAGCGGCAACAGGGCCAGCAGCGCGGGATGCAGGTCGGCGCCCGCGCGCAGGTTTGCGGTGTCCGCGGCGATCGGCAGATCGTCGAACGCGGGGATGTTGCGGGCCGCGGTGATCTTGGCCCGTTCCAGCGCAGAGGCCACCGCCCGGTCACCCGAGCCGGGGACGACTGCGTCGCTGTCGGAGCTCACCCCTCGTCGGTGACGAGCCGATAGACGGCGTACAGCGCAAACCAGGTGATGACGACGACGGCCACCACGAGCAGGAATTCGAAGAACAGCACCACGGGGATGATCCTAACCGCCAGAGGTCACCGCGCTCGAGTCGAGGCCCGAGCGCGGTGACCCTGTCAACTACTAAGCGAGGTCCGATGGCCTAGCTCCTCATCGGCTCGTACCTCGCCTAGATCGGTCGCTAGGCGACCTTGACGTCGATTTCGTGGATGCCGGCACCGGTGGGGGCGATGGTGGCATCGCCGTTGCCGGCGGGGGACAGCGCCCGCAGCGTCCAGTTGCCGGGGGCGGCGAAGAACCGGAAGTCACCGGTGGCCGACGCGACGACCTCCGCGGTGAATTCGTCGGAGCCGTCCAGCAGGCGCACGAAAGCCCCGCCGACGGTCTGGCCGGAGCCGTCCACGACACGGCCGGTGATGACCGTTTCCTTCTCCAGGTCGACGCCGGCGGGCAACGTCAGTCCTTGCTTCGGTGCAGAGCACATATCAACTTCCCAACTCGATCGGGGCGCCCACGAGGGAGCCGTATTCCGTCCAACTACCGTCGTAGTTCTTGACGTTCTTGTGACCCAGCAGCTCCTGCAGCACGAACCAGGTGTGCGAGGAACGCTCACCGATGCGGCAGTAGGCGATGGTCAGCTTGTCGCCGTCCAGACCGGCCTCGGCGTACAGCTTCGCCAGGTCTTCGTCGGACTTGAAGGTGCCGTCCTCGTTGGCCGCCTTGCTCCACGGCACGCTGATGGCGGTGGGGATGTGGCCGGCGCGCTGGCTCTGCTCCTGCGGCAGGTGCGCCGGGGCCAGGATCTTGCCGGAGAACTCGTCGGGGGAGCGGACGTCGACCAGGTTCTTCTCACCGATCGCGGCGATGACCTCGTCGCGGAAGGCGCGGATGTCGTTGTTGGGCGCCGCGGCACTGTACGAAGTAGACGGGCGGGCCGGGACCTCGGTGACCAGGGGGCGCCCGTCGAGCTCCCACTTCTTGCGTCCGCCGTCGAGCAGCTTGACGTCCTCGTGCCCGTACAGCTTGAAGTACCAGTAGGCGTAGGCGGCGAACCAGTTGTTGTTGCCGCCGTACAGGATGACGGTGTCGTCATTGGCGATGCCCTTGTCGGACAACAGCTTCGAGAACTGCTGCTGGTCGACGAAGTCGCGCTTCACCTGATCCTGCAGCTCGGTCTTCCAATCCAGGCGCACGGCGCCCTGGATGTGACCGCCCTCGTAGGCGGAGGTGTCCTCGTCGACCTCGACGAAGACCGTTTTCGGTGCGTCGAGATTGCTCTCGGCCCAGTCGGTGGAGACCAGGACGTCGGAGCGTGCCATGAAGTGGTTCCTTTCGGTTGTGTGGTGCGTGAAGGTCAGGCGGGAACGCGGCGGAACCGCGCGACGAGCGGGTAGATCTGGCAGCCCAGGCAGATGCCGAAGGCCGCGTTGAGAAATGCGGCGAACAGTGCGAAGCCGGTGGCGATCAGGCCGGCCGGCGCAACACTCAGCGCGAAGCCGGCGGTGCCGACGGCTCCGAAGGCGAATCCGACCAGCTGTGCGAACTGCAGCGGAGCGACCGGTTCGCGCTCGGTGACGGGGCCCAGCCGCGGTGCGATGAACGTGGCGAACACCGCACCGTAGGGGTGTCGCCGCGGACCCCGCGCGGCACCGATGGCGAAAACCACCGTCTGCAGACCCAGGATGGCGGCGGCGGCGGGCATGCTCACCGACGAGACGAGCAGGGTGAGGATCAGGACGGCGGTGGTGATCCAGGCGACGAACCGGGGTCCGCGGACGTCCACCTGGTCGGTATCGGCTGACATGTGAATGCTCCTGTTGCTTGGCTGGGCTGGGCTGGCAGGCCACGAAGGCGCCGGGTGAAAGCGGCGCACCAAGATGAGGGCGCGGCTATCAGCAGCTACAACAACAGCAACAACCCGCGGTGCGGCACAGATCAACTGCGCGGCGTTTGGTGAGCAGAAGCTCAAGACGGGCGGTCACGACGCACACAATACCCGTAGGGACCGGCATCAAGCCAATAGCGGTTCGAGCGCCGAGCGCAGGTCAGCGGCTTTCGGGACGCCGGTGGTCCGGTACCGCGGCCGCCCGTCCCCGTCGAAGATGACGGTGGTCGGCAGGGACAACACCGAAAGCCGGCGCGCAGCTTCGGGATTCTCGTCCATATCGATCTCGACGTGGGTCACCGCCGGAAGGTCGGCACACACCTGGTCGACCACCCGGCGCACCGCCGCACAGGGGCCGCACCATGTCGCGGTGAAATGCAGGATGGTCGGTCCGGTGGTGGAAAGGCCGAGTCCGCTGGTGTCGATATCGGAGGCTTCGGCCGCAGCCCGCATCATCCCCGACCGCAGCGTGATCATCTTGCCCACCAGGTACCCGATGCCGAGCACCGCGATCACGATCACGATGACGAGCGCCAGCGAGGTGTTCATGACTGTCTGAACTCGTCCAGTCGCACGGTTAGTCCCTCCGTGATGCCCTCGACGATGATGTCGGATCCGCGGGCGCCCGCGGTCGTGGGTGTCAGGCCGAACGGCAACCGCTGACCCGGGATGCGAGTGCTGAACGCCTTCAGCACGGCGGCGGTCTTGTTCTCGGGTACGGCCTCGTCCGCGGTGCCGGGGCCGGTCAGCACCCCGGTCGCGGTCAGGACCAGCGTGCTGCCGTCGGGATCGGCGACCGTCAGGTCCACCGCGACGCTGACCCGCTCGTCCAGGCCCGCGGCCGTCGGGGTGCCGGTGAACACCAGATCCTTGCCGCTGGAGATGCCCGACTCGGTGACGCCCTTGAGTCCGTCCTCGGTCTCCCGGGTGGGTGCCTCGACCAACAGGTCCTTGATACCCATGAACTTTCCGACATGCGTCGAGTCGATGATGATCCGGGCCTCGGCGACGCCGACCGGCAGCGTGGCGTCCGGGCCGATCAGCCAGGTCGAGTCCACCAGGTCGATCGAGTGCAGCGTCGCCTCCAGCGACACCCTGCCGGTCACCGGGTGCGGCACGCCGTTGGCGCGGATCTCGATCTCGCGGTAATGGTGCGCGCGTGCCTGGGTGATGAACGGGAATCCCAGGATGCTGGCCCACGGGTCGAAGTGCAGCTGCGCGGCGGTGCGCACGCTGCGGGCCAGCCGGTATTCGGCGTAGATGGCCGCGCCGAAGTCCGTTCCGACGGCGCCGAGAACCACCGCCAGGATGGTGGCGAGGACACCGGTCAACAGCTTGCGCACCGCCACATTCTGTCGCACCCACCGGGGCGGCGGGCGGACACCTACCGGTTCCGGTCTGCTAACCAGCAGGTAGCACGGTATTGTTAGGCGATCGTCGGTCGTAACGGCCACGTGTCAACCATGAATCTGGAAGATGACCTCCGACACCGATGTCCCGGGGATGATCCAGGACGCGGGAGGACATTTTGGAACTTTTACTTCTGACCGTTGACCCGCACCCGGACACCGTGCTGCCTTCGCTGTCGCTGCTGGCGCACAACGTACGAACGGCACCGACCGAAGTGTCTTCCCTGCTCGAAGCCGGAACCGCCGACATTGCGATCGTCGACGCGCGTACCGACCTGGCCGCTGCGCGTGGCCTGTGTCGCCTGCTGGGCACCACCGGGACCTCGATCCCCGTGGTGGCTGTGGTGAATGAAGGCGGCCTGGTCGCCGTCAACGTGGAATGGGGACTCGACGAGATCCTGCTGCCCGGTACCGGGCCCGCCGAGATCGACGCGCGGCTACGGCTGTTGGTCGGTCGTCGCGGCGGGGTCGCCGATCAGGAGAGCGTGGGCAAGGTGACGCTCGGCGAGCTCGTCATCGACGAGGGCACCTACACCGCGCGGCTGCGCGGACGCCCGCTCGACCTCACCTACAAGGAGTTCGAACTCCTCAAGTACCTCGCCCAGCATGCGGGCCGGGTGTTCACCCGCGCCCAGCTGCTGCAGGAGGTCTGGGGGTACGACTTCTTCGGCGGCACCCGCACCGTCGACGTGCACGTGCGACGGCTGCGCGCCAAGCTCGGGCCCGAGTACGAATCGTTGATCGGGACCGTCCGCAACGTCGGGTACAAGGCGGTTCGGCCCGCGCGTGGGCGCACGCCGGCCCCGGCGACCGATGATCTCGATGACACCGACGACTACGACGGGGAGCTCGACGGGGACCTTGGCGAATCCGACTTCGGTTCGGCCGCAGGTTCGTTCGGCCCGCTACACAGCCAGTGATCGAGTGGCGCACCGGGCTGTCCGCCGAGGATCGGACCGGGATCACCGAGATCGTCACGTCGGCGACCGCACGCGATGGCATCGCCCCGGTCGGTGACCAGGTACCGCGTGAGCTGGGCCGCGACGACACCCGGCACCTGCTCGCTCGCGACGGGGACATGGTGCTCGGCTACCTCAACCTCGCGCCCGGCATGGCCGAGGCCGTGGTCCATCCCGACGCCCGGCGCCGCGGTATCGGGACCGAGTTGGTTCGCACCGGGCTCGCCGAGGGCGGGCCGCAGACCCGGATCTGGGCGCACGGAGATCTACCGGCCGCCCGGGCTCTGGCCTCCGGGCTGGGCCTGCGCCCGGTGCGCGAACTGCTTCAGATGCGTCGGTCGTTGGCCGATCTGCCGAGCTATGAGCGGGTACACGAGATCCGTACCTACGTCGGCCCCGGCGACGACGCCGAGTTGCTGCGGGTCAACAACGCGGCCTTCTCCTGGCATCCCGAGCAGGGCGGCTGGACCGAGGCCGACATCAATGAGCGCCGCGCCGAACCGTGGTTCGATCCCGCGGGACTGTTCCTGGCGTTCGACGGGCCGCGGCTGTTGGGTTTTCACTGGACGAAGGTCCATTCCCGGGATCTCGGCGAGGTGTACGTCGTCGGCGTGGACCCCGACGCGCAGGGACGCGGCCTCGGTGCCGAGTTGACGTTGCTGGGGCTGCACCATCTTGCCGCGCGGTTGGGCCCGGAGGCCGACGTCACGCTGTACGTGGAGGGCGACAACGCCGCCGCGGTCAAAACCTATCGGCGGTTGGGGTTTGTCGTCTACAGCGCCGATGTCGCCTACGCCGGCAACTCAGGTGCAGCAGTGGGGATCGAGCACCACACATAGTGCGGCGACGGCGTCGCGACGCGCCGTGTGAAACACACTCATGCCGCGCCGCTGGGACTCCACCAAGCCCGCCTTCCGCAGCTGGGTGAGGTGATGACTCACGGTCGACTCGGCAAGCCCGAGGGCGCGGGCGAGATCGCTGCTGTTCTCCTCGTTGGCCGAACTGCTGAACAGCAGGGACATCAGCTTGACCCGCGCCGGGTCGGCGAGAGCCTTGAGGCGCAGGGCGATCTCCAGCGCCGCCTGATCGCCCATCGGGCCCGCGGCCACTGGTGCGCAACACACCGGCGCGGACATGTCGACCAGCGGTAGTGACTTCGGCATGGCGCCAACTCTACCCAGTGCATTGACATATGTCGAAAAGGTGGCATCCTGAGGTCGGCGCGCCAATTCGATATAAGTCACACAGGTATGGAGGTATCTGAAATGTCCCGTGTTCAGCTCGCTCTCAATGTCGACGACCTCGGTGAGGCCGTCACGTTCTACTCCACGCTCTTCGACACCGAACCGGCCAAGGTGAAGGACGGCTACGCGAACTTCGCGATCGCCGATCCGCCGCTGAAGCTGGTTCTGTTCCAGAATCCCGGTCAGGGCGGCACCATCAACCATCTGGGTGTCGAGGTGGAATCCAGTGCGACGGTGCACTCCGAGATCGCCCGACTCAGCGCTGAAGGCATGTTCACCGATGAGGAGATCGGCGCGACGTGTTGTTTTGCCAAGCAGGACAAGGTCTGGGTGACCGGCCCGGCCGGCGAGCGGTGGGAGGTCTACACCGTGCTGGCCGATTCGGACTCGTTCGGGACCAGCCCGCAGCATCCTGACGATCACGGTTCCGAAGGCGAAATCTGCTGCGGCAGTGCGGCCCCGGCGAGCGATGATGACACGGTGGGGGCGCCCGCGGGCTGCTGCTAGCCCACCGCGGCGGCGCCGGACACGGTGAGCGCCTTCAGTGCGGGGATGCCGACAGGTTCGGTCGCCAGTAGCGGTACCACCGCTACCCGACCGACCTGATCGGCTCTCACCTTGTCGATCTCGGACAGCTCGGCTGCCGCGCGCCTGCGAAGCAACGGCGAGGTCGGACGTGCAGCGGCCAGTGAGTTGTTGACCACCCAGGCCCAGGGGTGGATATCAGCGCGTTCGAGTTCACGTGCGAGCCCGGCCGCTTCGAGTACCGGGGTGGTCTCGGCGAGCGTGACGATGATGACCTTGGTGAGTTCGGGATCCTGCAATCGCATCAGCGGGGTGGTGAAATGCCGGTCGCCCAGTTGCCGGGCGATCTCGCGGTGGTAGGAGCCGGTGGCATCCAGCAGCAACAGCGTGTGCCCGGTCGGGGCGGTGTCGACCACCACGAACGTGCTGCGTGATTCGCCGATGGCACGCGAGAAGGCCTGGAACACGGCGACTTCCTCGGTGCATGGCGAGCGGAGATCCTCTTCGAGCAGAGCCCTGCCCCGGTCATCGAGCGCCGCGCCCTTGGTGGCGAGCACATGGTCACGGTAGGTGCGGGTCGCCTCGACCGGGTCGATGCTGGAAACGTGCAGGTGGTCCATATTGCCGTGCAGCATGTCGGCGAGGTGGCCGGCGGGATCCGTGGTGGTCAGGTGCACGGAATGGCCACGCTCGGCCAGTGCGACGGCGATGGCGGCGGCAATGGTGGTCTTGCCGACGCCGCCCTTGCCCATGCACATGATCAAACCGTGGTCGCCACTGGCGAGTTCGTCGACCAGAGCCGCCAGCGGGGCGTCGGCCACGTCCAGAGCAATGTCGTCGGCGGCATCGGGGGAGCCCGGCTTGCGGCTGAACAGTGACGTGAGCGCATCGAGTCCGACGATGTTCGTGGTCTTGAGATCCACCAGATCGATGGGGAGCGAACGCAGTTCGTCGGGTAGATCGGCGATGGCGCGCTGTTCGCGGCTGTGGATCGCCTCGGCGAGTGGGTCGCCGGCGGCGGCAGTGGCAGGCAGTACCCCGTTGATCACGACGTACTGGTGGGTGAGTCCTATCGCCGCGAGTTCACGGTGCGTACGGGTGATTTCGGCGAGGGTGGACCGTTGCGCGCGGGCGACGAGCACCAGGCGGGTGCGCTGCGGATCGGCCAGGGCTGCCACTGCGCCGGCGTAGAGCGCCCGCTGCTTCTCCAGGCCGGACAGTGGCCCCAGGCACGAGGCATCGCCCTTGCCTTCGTTGAGAAAGTCGGTCCATGAGCCGGGCAGTTGCAGCAGCCGGATGGTGTGCCCGGTCGGCGCAGTGTCGAACAGCACATGGTCGAACTGCGCCATCGGGCCGTCCGAATCGGTGAGCAGTTCGGTGAATTCGTTGAAGGAGGCGATCTCGGTGGTGCACGACCCGGAGAGCTGCTCGGTGATCGACTGTATTTCTCTGTCGGGCAACAGCCCACGCACCGGGCCGATGATGCGCTCGCGATACGCCTCGGCGGCCTGATCCGGGTCGATCTCCAGGGCGGACAGTCCTTTTACGGAGGGGATGTCGGTGATGGTGTTGCCGATGGTCAGCCCGAAGACCTGGCCCACGTTGGACGCCGGGTCCGTGCTGACCAGCAGCACCCGCTTGCCGTGACGAGCCAGGTCGATCGCCGACGCGCAGGCGATCGAGGTCTTGCCGACCCCGCCCTTGCCGGTGAAGAACAGAAAGCGTGGGGGATCCTCCAGGAACTTCACGAGTTCAGCAACACCCGGAGTCGTCGGAATCGCCGCTTCCACAGCAGCTGTCACCGAGTAGGTTCGCTGCGGCCACGTCGGCTCCGGCCCAGATGGACAGCTGGTTGCGATCGGGGTAGCGCCCCGTCATCGCGGTGACCCCATCGACGAGGACCAGCGGCAGGCCGGCCGATCCGGCGACGTTCAGGAACGCCCGCACGGTCTCGTTCTCGGCGAACGCGCTCGGTTCGCTGGCCAGGTTGTAGCGGGTGACATCGCCGCCGCGCCCGGCGACGAAATCCAGGTCGGCAGAGAACATCACCAGTTGCTGATCCACGTCTTCGCCGCACACCCCGGTCGCGCAACACAACGCGGGCTCGAACACTTCTACCTTGCTCATCGGGCAGTCTCCTTCAGTCGGTCCAGCAGGTCGGTGACCCGGATCGCGATGTCATCGCGCACCAGGCGCATGCGTTCGATGCCGTCGATACCGCGTTCGGAGGGTTCGTCGGTGTCCCAGGTCTGGAATTCGGTGCCGGGTACCGGTTCAAGCTGGGCCTCCCGCCCGAGAACCACGACCACGTCGACATCGCGAACAAGCTGTGGATCAACCGGTTTCGGTGTCTCGCCGCCGATGTCTATCCCGACTTCGCGCAGGCTTTCCGCCGAGAGCGCGTTGACCGCCCCTGCGGGTTTGGTACCGGCGGAGTACACGTCCACTTCGTCGCCGGCGAGCCGGCGCATCAGTCCGGCCGCCATCTGAGATTTGCCGCCGTTCTTCGCGCAGACGAACAGCACGGAGGGTTTCCGCGTCATTTCTTCTCCTCGGCCACGGGCGCCCCGTTCGTGAATCGTCCACGCAGCGCCAGCGAGACGTACACCAGTGCGACCAGCACGGGGACCTCGATGAGCGGGCCGACGACCCCGGCAAGCGCCTGCCCGGACGTCACGCCGTAGGTGGCGATGGCCACCGCGATCGCCAGCTCGAAGTTGTTGCCGGCGGCGGTGAACGCCAAGGTTGTGGTGCGCGCGTAGCCCAGTCCGATCGCGGCGCCCAGCAGGTAGCCACCGCCCCACATGATGGCGAAGTAGGCCAGCAGCGGCAGGGCGATGCGGGCGACATCCCATGGGCGCGAGATGATCTGATCACCCTGCAGGGCAAAGAGGATGACGATGGTGAAGAGCAGGCCGTAGAGCGCCCACGGTCCGATCTTGGGCAGGAACTTGCTCTCGTACCACTCGCGGCCCTTGGCTTTTTCGCCGAACCGGCGGGTGAGGTAGCCGGCCAGCAACGGGATGCCGAGGAAGATGAGCACCGACTTGGCGATCTGCCACACCGAGGTGTCGATGGTGGTCTGTTCCAGGCCCAGCCAGCCCGGGAGCACCGAGAGATAGAACCAGCCCAGGACGGCGAACATGAAGACCTGGAACACCGAGTTGATGGCCACCAGCACTGCGGCGGCCTCCCGGTCGCCGCACGCCAGGTCGTTCCAGATGATCACCATGGCGATGCAGCGGGCCAGGCCCACGATGATCAATCCGGTGCGGTACTCGGGGAGGTCCGGCAACATCAGCCAGGCCAGTGCGAACATCAGTGCCGGACCGAACACCCAGTTCAGCACCAGCGAGGACAGCAGCAGCTTGCGGTCCCCGGTCACCGAGTCGAGGCGGTCGTAGCGCACTTTGGCCAGCACCGGATACATCATCACCAACAGGCCGATGGCGATCGGGAGCGAGACGCCATCGAACTCGACGGCGCCGAGCGTGTCGCCGAGGCCGGGAACGAGCCTGCCGAGCAGCAGGCCTGCCACCATGGCGATGCCGATCCACACCGGCAGCATGCGATCCAGGGCGGAAAGTTTCTTGACCACGGCCGAATCGGCGGCGGTGGGGGTGGTGCTCATTTCAGGGTCTCCTCGGCGCAGGCATCGGATGGTGCGGGGGTTCCGCCCTCGACCTGCAGGATGGTCGAAAGCTGTTGTAGTGCTTCGGGAATGGCCCGGTAGTACACCCACGAGCCGCGCCGCTCGCTGTCCAGGATTCCGGCGGAGCGAAGCACCTTGAGATGGTGGGAGATGGTCGGCTGGGAAAGATCGAACGTGCTGGAGATGTCGCAGACGCACGCTTCACCGCCGGCACTGCTGGCGATCAGGCTCAGCAGGCGCAGCCGGACCGGGTCGCCGAGCGCCTTGAACATCTGGGCAAGTGGCGCGCAGGCGGCCTCGTCCAGTGCCTTGCCGCCGATGGATTCGTCGGCGTGCAGCAGCAGGGATGGATTCGACATTTATCTATATTGACATGTATCGAATCTGGAGACAACTTGACCGGGCTGATTCGGCGAGCATCTCAGTGCAGCAACTCGACGATCTGCGCAACGGCTTCGCGGGCGGGCCGCCCGACCCCGATGAGCGTCGCCGACGCCGGCCCGGTCCAGTCGCCGTAACCGAGAAGATGCAGCCTCGGCTCGTCGACCGCACGAGTGCCGCCGGTGGCGACGTAACCGCCGGATCGGCGGAGGCCCAGCGGCGCGAGATGCGACAGGGTCGGTCGGAAACCGGTACACCAGATCACCACGTCCACCGCGGCCTGGCTGCCGTCCGCCCAGGTCAATCCGCCAGTCGTCAGCCGGTCGAACATCGGCCTGGCCTTCAGCAGGCCGGAATTCCGGGCTTCCCGAACGGGCGGAACGGCGACGATATCGCCGAGGGAGGCGACACCACCGGTGTCTGTCGCGCCGCTATCGAGGGCGCGGCGTCGGGCGGTCGCCGCGTCAAAGAGGGCGCGGCCGTCGATGTCGTCAGCGAGGAAGCGAGGTGGTCGGGGCGTCGTCCAGGTCAGGTCGATTCCTGCCAGGCCGAGGTCGGCGGCGATCTGCGCACCGGAGTTGCCGCCGCCCACCACGGCGACCCGTGATCCGGCGAAGTCAGTTGGTCGCCGGTAGTCGACAGTGTGGAGCTGACGGCCGTGGAACGTGCCCCGCCCCGGAACGGCGGGCACGAATGGCCGCCACCAGGTCCCGGTGGCGGAGACCACAGCGCGGGCCGTCCAGCTGCCTGCATCGGTCTCCACGCGCAATCGGGTGCCGTCGCGGCGCACGGCGGTGACCTGCACCGGCCGATGCACGGGCAACCGGTAGCGCTGCTCGTAGTCGGCCAGGTACCTCGCCACGTGGCCCGCATCGGGGTACTCCTGACCGGTTTGGGGCGGCATAGGTCGACCGGGAAGCGACGAAAACTCGGCAGGGGAGAACAGATGCAGCGAGTCCCAGGTGTGTGGCCAGGCTCCGCCTGCAGTGGTCTGAGCGTCGAGGATGCGGAAGTCCAGATTCTGGCGACGTAGGTAGTAGCCTGCGGCCAGACCGGCCTGACCGCCGCCGATCACCACCACGTCCACGGCGTCGCTCACGCTGTCGACTCTAGCTGCCGTATCGACATCTGCCGTAGTGGCGGGTGACGGTGGGGTAGCGTTGGGCCGCAACGGTGCTCGGGCCGGCTCATCGATCGTTGAGGTGGGCTTCGAAGGCCACCCGGTCACCGCGATAGAGGGCGCGCACAGTCTCGATCGGCACGCCGTCGACATCCAGGGAGCGCCGGTTCAGCAACAGCATCGGCATCACCGTGGTCGTCTCCAACAGATCGGCTTCGCGAGGCGACGGCAGCACGGTCTCGATTCGCTCGATGGCGGAACCGAACTCGACACCGCACGCTCGGATGGCCGCATACATCGAGGACGTCGGATCGAAGGTGTCCACGACATGGCGGAATCGTGGCGCCGGAAGGTGGGTGCTTTCAAGTCCGATCCGTCGACCGTCGGCCAGCAGCACTCGCTCGAGGTGCATCACGTGTTCGCCGGCATCGAGGTCTAGTGCCGCCGCCATCTCCTCCGACGCCGGAATATTCTGCGCCCGGCGGAGCCCTTCGCTCCGCGGTGCAGCCTTGATGTTCGCTATGCGGTGTTGAACGGTGGCCCAAACCCGGCCTGAACACACGATCGCTGTATTCGAGGCCGTGAGACGGCGACACCCCGACGGTCGGCCGATGGACATCGACTTTGTGAACCGACGGGGTGGTGCCCGGGATACGAATGTGCTGCGTCGAGCCTGATCTCAGCCGAAGCGGCCGGAGATGTAGTCCTCGGTGCGCTTGTCCGACGGGTTGGAGAAGATCTTCGCGGTGTCGTCGTACTCGACGAGCTCGCCGAAACGGACGCCGTCCTCCTCGTCGACCGCGGCCGTGAAGAATGCGGTCCGGTCACTCACCCGCGCGGCCTGTTGCATGTTGTGCGTGACGATCAAGATGGTGTATTCCTCGGCCAGCTCGCGCATCAGGTCTTCGATCTTGCTCGTCGCGATCGGATCGAGGGCGGAACACGGCTCGTCCATCAGAATGACCTCAGGTCGCGTGGCGATCGTCCGTGCGATACACAACCGCTGTTGCTGGCCGCCAGACATGGCCAGCGCGCTCTCCTTGAGTTTGTCCTTGACCTCGTCCCACAGTGCCGCGCCCTTGAGTGCCCCCTCGACGATCTCGTCCATGTCGCCCTTCATCCCGTTGACCCGAGGGCCGTACGCGATGTTGTCGTAGATCGACTTGGGGAACGGGTTGGGCTTCTGGAACACCATCCCGACGCGACGACGCACCTCGATCGCATCGACGTCTTTGCCATACAGGTCGATGCCGTGGTAGCGCACCTCACCCTCTACGCGGGCGGAGGGGACCAGGTCGTTCATCCGGTTGAAGCACCGCAGTACCGTGCTCTTGCCGCAGCCGGACGGGCCGATCAGGGCGGTGATGTCGCCATTGGCAATGTCGAGGTTGACTTTGCGCACCGCCTTGTGAGAGCCGTACCAGACATTCATGTCCCTGACGGTGAACACCATTCCGCCGGTGGCGGAGCGCTCCCGGCGGACGGGTGTGTCCACCTGGAACGTGTTCTTCTCGGCGGTCGTGTCAGAAGTCATTCGGTCCGTCATCCGTTCACTTCCAGTGGTGGGTGCTGCTGGTCCCTGAGTCATGATGTCAGAACTTCCGTTCGTAGTGATTGCGCAGCCAGATCGCAAACCCGTTCATAGCCAGCAACACTGCCAGCATCACGATCACGCCGGCCGCCGCGAGGATGTGGAACTCCTCCTGCGGACGGGCAATGTAGTTGTAGATCAGCACCGGCATCGCCGTGTAGCCACCCTCGAAGAGGCTGGGGTTGAAAGTGACGAACGTCGTTGCCCCGACCAACAGCAGTGGGGCTGCCTCACCGATCGCCCGCGCCACCGCGAGGATGACGCCGGTGAGGATGCCGGGGATGGCGATGGGCAGGACCTGCTTGCTCACCGTCTGCCACTGGGTGGCGCCCAAGCCGAGCGATGCGTCGCTGATCGACGACGGCACCGCCTTGATGGCCTCCCGAGCCGTGATGATGACGGTCGGCAGCACCAGCATCGCCAACGTGATGGAACCTGCGGCCGCTACGAAACCCATGCTGATGGGCCCACGCACGATGAATGCCATCCCCAGGATGCCGAACACGATCGACGGCACACCGGCGAGGTTCTGGATGTTCAGTTCGATCAGCCGGTTGAACCACTTCGTCTTGTCCGCGTACTCCTCTAGGTAGACCGCGGCTGCGACACCGATGGGCACGATGAGCACGATGACGCCGACGATGATGTAGATGGTGCCCAGGATCGCCGGGCGGAACCCTGCGGTGTCTTTGTTGATCGTCGACGGGGCGTTGAGAAACAGGTTCAGGTCCAGCCGTGGCCAGCCCTTGATCGCCGCCCACAAGATCATGCCGAGCAGCATCGTGACCGCGGTCGCGATGGCGAGCAGCATCAGAGCCAGGAACAACTGGTTCTTGATCTTCCCCATGGGCGATTTGCTTCGCAGTGTGCTTTCCACCACGGCCCGCGCCCCGGCGGTGGCCAGTCGCGTGCGCTCGGTGCGCACTGGCGTCTTCTCTGTGGTCATTAGTCGTATACCTCCCGGAAGCGGCTGACCATGCGGATCGCGAACATGTTCATGGCCAATGTCATGACGAACAGGAGCGCCCCGACGGCGAAGATCGCCTCGTAGACGATGCTGCCGGTGGAGATATCACCGGTTGCGGTGGAACCGATGAACGCGGTCATCGTCTGTACCGATCCGGTGAAGGTGAAGCCGAGTAGTGGTGTCTGGCCGGCCACGATCAGCACGACCATGGTCTCGCCGATCGCGCGGGAGGTGGCGAGCACGACCGCGGCGATGATGCCGGAGATCGCTCCCGGGAAGATGACCCGCAGCGATACCTGCATCTTGTTGGAGCCCAGCCCGTACGCGCCCTCGCGGAGACCGGCCGGTACGGACCGCATCGCATCATCGGATACCGAGGTGATGAGCGGCACGATCATGATGCCGACCATGATGCCGGCGACACCGACGGAGAACGCCTCCCATTTCAGGAAGGGCATCAGGTCCTCGAGGAAGGGCCGCATGAACAACAGGCCGAACATGCCGATCGCGACGGTGGGAATGCCTTCCAGGATCTCCAGGATCGGCTTGACCACCTTGCGCACCTTTGTCGGGGCGTATTCCGCGAGGTAGATAGCCGACAGCAGCCCGACCGGGATGCCGATGAGCAACGCCCAGAACACGATGGTCAGCGTTCCCACAACGATGGGCAGCACGCCGAAGGACGGTGTCGCGAACGCCGGCCGCCACGAGGTGCCGGTGAAGAACTCGATGATCGAGACGTGGCTGAAGAAGCTGATGGTCGGGAAGAGGAGGGCCAGGACGATCGCGGTAGTGATCGCCACGGACAGGGCCGCGCAGATTGCGAACGCGGCCTTGATCGCCTTCTCCCCATAGCGGGGGCTGGACGCCGCCAGCGACACCTCTTTCAGAGGTGGGCTGGCGGCGTCGTCCGTGATTGTCATGCTAGGTCACCGAGTTCCGTGGTCACTTGGCTTCGAGCTCGGCGATCTTGGCGTTCGCTTCTTCCTTCTGCGCATCGGTCAGCGGAACGTAGGAGGCCGCCTCGGCCGCCGCGTCGGAATTCTCGATGTAGAACTCCATGAATGCCAGCACCTCCGGCCGGTTCAACGCCTTGTCGTTCGCGTAGACGTACAGTTCGCGGCCCAGCGGGGTGTAGGTGCCACCCTGCACGTTCTCCAGGGTCGCGGCAACGCAGCCTTCGCCGTTGTCGATCTCGAGCGCCTTGACCGCGTCGCCGACCTCGGTGACGAACGAGTAAGGAACGAAGCCGATGCCGCCCGGGTCGCCGGTGATGCCAGTCACCGCTGCGTTGTCGTCCTCACCGATGTCGGTGTAGTTCTCGCGGATCTTGCCTTCTTCACCGTTGATCGCATCGGTGAAGTAGTCGAACGTCCCCGAGTCGACACCCGGGCCGAATGGCTTCAGCGGGGTGCTCTTGAACTCCGCCGGGATGTCGAGGCCGGTCACGTCGCCCCAGGTGTTGACGGTCGATCCGAGATCCCAGATTGCGCGGACCTGGTCAACCGTCATGCAGGTCGCCGGGTTGGCTGGGTTGACGATCACTGAGAGGGCGTCGTTGGCCACCGTGATGCTGTCGAAATTGATCCCGGCTCCGTGGCACTTGTCGGCCTCGTCGTCCTTGATCGGGCGGGACGCGTCGCTGAGGTCGGTTTCGCCGTTGCAGAACTTCTCGAATCCGCCTCCGGTGCCCGAAGTGCCGACCGTGACCTGCACGCCCGAGTTCTCCTGCTGGAACAACTCGGCAATGGTCTCCGACAGCGGTGCAACCGTGCTCGAGCCGTCGACGCGGATGTTGCCCGACAGGGAGCCGCCCTCGCCGCTTCCTGCACTGTCACCGCCTCCGCCGCAGCCCACGAGGAAAAGGGAAGCCGTCGCGGCCATTGCGGTTGCTGGTAGCCAGTTGCGCATTTTTCTCCGATCACAGTTGATTCGGGCACGCGCCTGCGGGCCCGGGGTGTCGCCGTTACGAGTACTCGCAAAAGGTAGGAAATACACGCGTCTGATCGGGACACATTCGGTGAACGGAAGGTGAACGGATCGGGCATATCGTCCTGACGTCGCCAACCCCCGTCGGCGGCCGCCAATTCCCGGCCGCCGACGCAGGCGCAACGTGCCGGTTGCTATCTGCCCGCGGGGACACCCAGCTCGGCGAGAAGACCGTGAACGCGGCGCTCGATCTCGTCCCGGATGGGACGCACGGCGGCTACGGACAGGTCGGCCGGATCCTCGAGAATCCAATCCTCATACCGACGCCCTGGGATGATGGGACACGCGTCACCGCATCCCATGGTGATCACCGCATCGGCGGCACGGACGATCTCATCGGTCCACGGCTTCGGGTACTCCCGGGAGATATCGATGCCGACCTCGGCCATCGCCTCGACCGCCGCCGGATTCACTTCGTGACCCGGCTCCGAACCGCCCGACCACGCCACGGCGGCGTCACCGGCGAGATGGGTGAAGAACCCCATGGCCATTTGCGAGCGTCCCGCGTTGTGGGTGCACAGGAACAGGACGATGGGCTTGCCGTCGTCATGTTTGCCCTCCACCTTGGCCAGGGCGCGGAGGCGTTGCCGAGCAAAGCGTTCGGCCAGCAGTGGCAGATAGTTCGGGACGGTGGCCGCACTCGCGAACTGGTCGTAGGAAGAGTGCAGAAAGCGCTCCATCGTCTCGACGCCGAACATGGCGGCGAATTCCGTCTGAAGCCGGCTCGCGGCTGTCCGCAGGCCCAGCTGCTGATCAATACTCAGGTCGTCGCGAAAGTGGGGGGTGATGTTCTCAGGCATCAATGAGCTCCGTTGCTAGATGGGTGTACCAGGGAAACGAGCCGGTCGATGCGCTCGGTGAGCACGTCGATCGTGTGGTCGAACACCTGTGGGTCAGGCGTCCGAGTCGGGTCGGGAATCGACCAATGGATGCGCGACAGGTCCGCGGGCAATTCCTCGTGGGCGTTGTCGCACACTGCGACGACAAGGTCTCCCTCCGCCAGCACATCGTTGACATGCCGCGGCGCCACCGTGCCGATCGGCAGTCTGTGTCGTCGAGCCGCAGCGATGGCGTCGCGGTGAACCTCAGCGGCAGGGCGGGTGCCCGCCGAAGCCACCGGCAGGCGACTGCGGTGCCGGTGCCAGATTGCCGCCGCCAATTGGCTGCGGGCGGAGTTCTGCGTGCACACGAAGACCACTCGGGTTGCGCCGCGGATCGGAGAGGGAAGTAGCGCTTCGAGCGCTTTGTGCTGTACCGACAGATAGGTTCGCCGTCGATCGCCCTCCGAGCGCGCACGGCGCACAACTCCTGCCTTCTCAAGGACTTTGAGATGATGGGCAAGAAGATTGGACGGCATCCTCAGCAGAAGCTGTAGTTCCGAGGGGGAAGCATCGCCGACAAGCAGATGGTCGACGATGGACAACCGACCGGGGTCCGCGAGCGCGGCGTGGATGGCGGCCCGGTTGTACGGGCCCCCTGCAGCACCACTCATTTGCTCAATATTTGTTGAGTAACTGCGTTTGTCAATGCTCGGGCCGAGGGGCCGGGAGTATTGCCAAGTCGATTAGCCGTTTGTTCATCTAGGTAGACATTCCTGTTCATCGGCCGTCCCTAGATTCGCGGACACGAGCTGCATTGTGAGAGATCGCCTCACCCTGTGCGCGGCCCGGTCCGTCCGTCTGCCGATTGTATGAGGAGCCATATGACGCCCGACCCCTCTTGCCGGGTATCCGGCGCGGGGGTGATTGTGGCCTTATGTCTGTCGGCCTGCGGTGCGAACGGGTCGGCTGTGCCGGTCTCGCCGCTCGACGAGAACAAGGGCGGTTACGCCGTTCTATGACAAGCGAATCTGAGCAGAAGGCCGCGGAGCCGTCGTATGCACTGCGGAGGCTGCGGGGTAACACGCTGCTGCAGTTGGCTGCGACGTCGGCGGCTGCGATGACCGTTGGGGCGATCGGGTTGATGGCACTGTTCCTGCTGATCAGTGCGGTCCCCTCAATGGCGGCCAACAATGCGAACTTTCTGACCAGCGGAGATTTCGTGACCAACGATGCCGACGGTCTGCGGTTCGGCATCGCCGGACTGCTCCAAGTCACCGTGCTCAGCTCGGTTTTCGCTCTGGTGATTGCAGTACCCGTGGCGCTGGGTGTTGCGACGTTTCTGACCAACTTCGTGCCACGCCCGCTTGCGCGACCCCTGTCGATGCTCGTCGACCTTCTGGCCGCCATACCGTCGATCGTGTTCGGAGTCTGGGGAATCTTTGTTCTCGCGCCGCAGCTGGAGCCGCTGCAGTCGTTTCTCAACGAAAACCTCAGCTGGTTCTTCCTTTTCGCTGACGGCAACGTACCGCTGGCTGGTGGCGGCACGATCTTCACAGCGGGAGTCGTACTCGCGGTGATGATCGTGCCGATCATTGCTGCCGTGACGCGGGAAGCGTTCAGCGTGACCCCGAGGAGTCACATCGAGGCGGCCCAGGCGTTGGGCGGCACCAAGTGGGAAGTCGTCCACATGGCTGTCTACCCCTATGGTCGTTCGGGTTTGGTTGCCGGGGCCATGCTCGGACTGGGACGTGCTCTGGGAGAGACGGTTGCAGTGCTCATCATCCTGCGCACCGCGGCGCAAACTGGACACTGGTCGTTGTTCGATGGCGGGTACACCTTTGCGTCCAAGATCGCCTCGGCTGCAGCGGAGTTCACTGCACCGCGGCCTGCAGGTGCCTACATCGCGGCGGGTTTCGTGCTGTTCGCGCTGACATTCGTCGCCAACGCGATCGCGCGGATGGTGGTCTCTAGAACGTTGGGTGCCCGATGACCTTGACACGGTTGGACACACCAGTGAAGGAGCCATCCGTTCGCCCGATCGCCGCGGGCCGGCGGCTCAGAAACGGCGTCTCCATCGTGTTGTGTGGTGGGGCGTTTGTCCTGTCGATGGTGCCGCTGGTGTGGGTGCTCCATACCGTGGTTTCGCGCGGGTTTCCTGCGGTCACATCGTTGAATTGGTGGACCCGGTCGATGAATGGGGTGCTGCCCGAGGAACTTTCTGGCGGTGTGGCCCACGCGATCTATGGAACCCTGGTCCAAGTGGCAATCGCCAGTTTCATGGCGGTGCCGCTAGGCGTGTTCGTGGCGATATACCTTGTCGAGTACGGCCGCGGTTGGCCGGCTCGAGCCACGTCGTTCATGGTCGACATTTTGTCCGGTGTTCCGTCGATCGTGGCAGCTCTGTTTGTTTTTTCGCTGTGGATTGCGACGCTGGGCTTACCTCGTAGCGGCTTCGCTGTGTCACTGGCGCTGGTGCTGCTGATGATCCCGATGGTGGCACGTAGTGCCGAAGAAATGCTCAAACGAGTGCCCGATGAGGTACGAGAAGCCGCGTACGCCTTGGGTATCACAAAAGGAACTACCATCGCGCGGATCGTCGTGCCGTCAGCATTGCCCGGAATGATCAGTGGCATCTTGATTGCGTTGGCCAGGGTGATGGGTGAAACAGCTCCTGTGCTTGTGCTGATCGGCTACACGAGCGCCATCAACTTCGACGCGTTGGAGGGCAACATGGCGTCGCTGCCCCTGCTGATCTACTCCGAATGGAGCAATCCGGTGGCCGAAGGGCAGCATCGGGTCTGGGGTGCGGCGCTCACGCTCATCATCCTTGTCGCCGCGATTTACCTTGCGGCGGCCCTCGTCTCGCGGTACTTGGTTCGAAACCGAACTCGATGATCACCTAGGATGCGGATATGGCCAAGCGCCTGGATGTAAAGGACCTCAATGTCTACTACGGATCCGTTCACGCCGTAGCGGACGTCGCGCTTTCGGTGCTTCCGGGCAGTGTGACGGCATTCATCGGACCGTCCGGTTGCGGGAAGTCCAGTGTCCTGCGCACCCTCAACCGGATGCTCGAAGTGGTACCGGGCGCCCGGACCGAGGGTTCGGTGCTCCTCGACGGAGAGGACATCTACCGGGCCGGAATCGATCCGGTAGCCATTCGAAGGACGATCGGCATGGTCTTCGAACGTCCGAATCCGTTTCCTTCCATGTCGATTCGAGACAATGTGGTTGCCGGCCTCAAACTCCAGGGGATCCGGAACAAGCAAACGCTCGACGAGGTCACCGAGCGTGCATTGAAGGCCGCCAACCTGTGGAACGAGGTCAAGAACCGCCTGGCCGGCCCGAGTGGTGGCCTCTCCAGCGGTCAGCAGCAGCGCTTGTGCATCGCAAGGGCCATCGCAGTACAGCCCGATGTGCTGCTGATGGATGAACCGTGCTCGGCGCTCGACCCGATCTCCACTCTCGCCATTGAGGACCTCATCGGAGAGCTCAGACGGCACTACACGATCGTGATTGTCACCCATCACATGCGGCAGGCGGCACGAGTCAGCGATCAGACCGCTTTCTTCAGTCAGAAATCGATGGGTGCACCGGGCCGACTGGTCGAGTTCGGCAACACTGACAGAATTTTCTCGAACCCCCGCCACAAGGCGACCGAGGATTACATCTCCGGCCGAATCGGCTGAGCGCCGGTTCTCTGTGCGGGTGAGGTCGGCAGCCCGCTAGGTGGCGGAAACTTCCTCGTCCTCGGTTGGCAACTCCCCGGTGACCTGGAAGATGATCCGGCGGGCAACCTCGACGGCGTGATCGGCGAAACGCTCGTAGAAGCGGCTCAGCAAGGTGATGTCGACGGCGGCGGTGACGCCGTGCTTCCAGTCACGGTCCATCAACACGGTGAACAAGTGGCGATGCAGATCGTCCATCGCATCGTCTTCCTCGCGAATCCGGGCAGCTTTCTCCGGGTCGCGGGTGAGCAGGACCTGCTGCGTGCTGCTGCCCAGTTCGACTGCGACACGACCCATTTCGGCGAAGTAGCCGTTGACCTCTTCGGGCAGTGTGTGTTGCGGGTGGCGGCGCCGGGCGATCTTGGCGACGTGCAGCGCCAGCGCACCCATCCGGTCGATATCGGCGATGATCTGGATGCTGCTGACGACGGCGCGCAGATCACCGGCGACCGGCGCCTGCAGGGCCAGCAGCACGAAGGCTGCTTCCTCGGCGCGGACGCTGATCTCGCTGATGCGATCATGGTCGGTGATGACCTGTTCGGCGAGCGCCAGATCGGCCTGCAGCAGGGACTGGGTTGCGCGTTCCATCGCCGCGCCGGCCAGGCCACACATCTCGCCTAGCTCAACGGACAACGAAGACAGCTGTTCTTGATACGCGGTACGCATGCGATAACCATACGGTCGCCTGGCCCGAAGGTCACGATGCCACAGGTGAACGAATGGTGAATGCCCTCCGCGAGCGCGGGATCGAACTACTCGCAGGTGGTGTCCGCGGCGTTGGTGACGGTGAGATCCTCGGGAAGTTCGGTGGTCGGCGAGCTGCTGGTTCCGCGCACCATGTGCACCTGCACCGGCGATCCGCTCGGTGAGGGCGGGGTCACGGAGCTGAAATCGGAGCCGAGCACCACCCGCACCACGTCGCCCATCCCCGTCACGCGCTCGATGGTGGCGTTGTCGAACGACGATGCGACGGTGGCGGCGGCCCGCTCGTTGCCCGGCGAGAAGAACACCGTCGTCGAGCTCAGCGGGCCGGGGTAGTCGTCAGGGGTGTCGATGTTGAATCCGTGTTGCTGCAACACATCGGCGGCATTGCTGGCCAGTCCGGATTCGCCGGTCGAATTCGACACCCGCACCGTCACCGCACCGGGTTCGGTGGCCACCGCGTCGACCAACTCGCCGTCCGCATCGGCCGATAATGTTGAGCCGCTGCCGGATCCGTGTGTGTCGGGCACCGGGGTGTTGTCGGCGTTGCGCTCCTCGGGCAGCGGATCATCGTTGATGATCGCCTCGAACAGCGCGGCCATGTCGTCGACCCGGGGCTGCTCATTGCCGTAGTCGTCGGCGTAGCCGGTGGTGGGCACCGTGACGAAGGTGATCCGTCCGGCGTTCACGCCCTGCACGGACTGGCCGAGGTCGACGAGATCCTTGGTCCTGATGTTGTCGACGAAACTGTCCTCGATGAACATGTTGACGACGTTGTTGAGCTTGCTGAGGCTGAAGAACACCTCTTTGGAGATCAGGGAGCGCAACAGCGAGGACAGAAACAGCTGCTGACGCTTGATGCGGCCGTAGTCGCCGTTGACCTCGGTGGTCACCTGGCGGGCGCGCACGTAGTTCAGCGCGGTGTGACCGTCGACCATCTGCCGGCCCGGGTTGGCCAGCACGGTGCCCAGCTCGTAGTCCTCCAGCGGGGTGGTGCTGCACACCTCGACGCCGCCGAGCGCGTCGACCATCTTCGCGAAGCCGGTGAAGTCGACGGCCATGAAACGGTTGACCGACAGGCCGGAGAGCTTCTGGATGACCTTCACCAGGCACTTGGGTCCGCCGACGGCGTACGCGGAGTTCAGCTTGGTCTCGGTCCAGGCCTCGTCCATGCCGTACATCGGAGATTCTTCGTCGGTGATCGGCCCGTAGACCCCGGTCTCGGGATCCCACGGTTCGCACTTGATCGGCGTGATCGCCAGATCTCGTGGGAAGGACACGGCGACAACACGTTTGCGGTCGGCCGGAATGTTGACCAGCATGATGGTGTCCGACCGGGCGCCTGCCGCGTCATCGGTGGTGCCCGCGCCCACCTCACTGTTCTGGCCGATGCGGGTGTCGGTGCCGACGATCAGGAAGTTCTCGTCGCCGAACTGGGCGTTGGGGTCGACGATATCGCGCGAATTGGGGTCCAGCGCGGACACCTGGTTGAGGCTGTTGTTCTTCATCGACTGCCATTGCCAGGCGCCGCCGGTGAGTGCCAGCGCACACACCGCGATCAAGGCGGCGGCCACCCGGCCGACGGTGCGGGCCCGATGATGCTGGACCGGGGCCGGACGCGAGGTGTGCAGGGGTCGTGGCGGCCGGACCGCCGCCAGGTCGGGCAGTTCCGCGGCGTATGCCGAGGGCACGTGCATGACCTCGGTGACGGGCTCGTCCTGGTCGCGCCGGATCGGGTCATCGGACGGGGTCGGCTCGAAGATCACGGCGTCGACCGGTTCGACCGGGTCGGTGATCTCGGCGGCACTCTCGGGGTCGGGTGTCTGGTCGTCCTCGTCGGGCTCCGCCCGGCGCCGTTTACGGCCGGTAACGGTCGGCTGGTCGGCCGCCAGTTTGGCGATCAGGTCGGCGACGGTGACGCCGTCGGTGTGATTGCCCGTCGCGGTATCCGGCGGAACCGACTGCTGGGCGCGTTCCCACGGCGTGGCGCCTGGTGCCGATCGTGGGGATCGGGTAAGCCATTGACTGTCCGCCCCGGGCGCGCGGTCGGGCCGGTCAGGAGTGGCGTTATCGCCGTCACTCATGTCCTACCGGCCTTCGGCTCGTGGGGTCGTGCGCGCCGTTGCACACGTTCTCATCGGTGCTTGATCAAAAGCTGCTGCCAATCCTTTTAGCAGCACTGCACGTGGCTCCGCCACCGGAGCCCGGTCAGATGGCCTTTCATCGTACTGAGACAACCTGAGAGTCCGACAGCGCGATGACATGACGGAGCGGTCTCGGGATCATCTCGCCGTCAGCCGCCGGAGTTCATCACATCCGCGTCGGTGGGCACCGTCAGGTCATCGGGATCATCGAGCCAGCCCTGGGGGAGGCTGACCGTTCCGGGGGAGCCCTGGCGGCCGCGTGGCCCGCCCGCGACCTCCGGAAACGGCACCTCCGCGTCGAGTTCACCGAGCAGCGCGTCGAGCTCACGCAGGGTCTTGACCAGTGCCAATGCCCGACGCAGGTCGGCACCGGCGGGGAAGCCGTGCAGGTACCAGGCGACATGCTTGCGGATGTCGCGCATGCCCTTGTCCTCACCGAAATGGGCCGAGAGCAACTCGCCGTGGCGACGCACGATATGGGCGACCTCACCGAGCGTCGGGGGGGTCGCGATCGGGCGCCCGTTGAAGGCCGCCGACAGTTCGGCGAACAGCCATGGGCGGCCCAGGCAGCCGCGGCCGATGACGACTCCGTCACACCCGGTCTGTTCCATCATCGCGAGTGCGTCGGTGGCGTCGAAGATATCGCCGTTGCCGAGCACCGGGATGGTGCTCACGTGCTGCTTGAGCGCCGCGATCTGGCTCCAGTCGGCGGTCCCCGAATACCGCTGTGCGGCGGTGCGGGCGTGCAGCGCCACGGCCGCCGCACCCTCGGACTCGGCGATGCGGCCGGCGTCCAGGTGGGTGTGGTGGTCGTCGTCGATGCCGATCCGGAACTTCACCGTCACCGGGATGTCGGTGCCCTGTGTCGCCCGTACGGCGGCCGCGACGATCTTGCCGAACAGCTTGCGCTTGTACGGGATCGCGGATCCGCCACCGCGCTTGGTGACCTTGGGGACGGGGCAGCCGAAGTTCATGTCGATGTGGTCGGCCAGATTCTCGTCGACGATCATCTTGGCCGCCGCGTAGGTGGTGTCCGGGTCCACGGTGTAGAGCTGCAGCGACCGCGGCGACTCGTCGGGCGCGAAGGTCGTCATGTGCATGGTCACCGGGTGCCGCTCGACGAGTGCACGCGCGGTCACCATCTCGCAGACGTAGAGACCGCTGACGGTGCCGGCCCGGGCCACCTCGAGTTCACGGCATAGCGTGCGGAACGCGACATTTGTCACACCCGCCATCGGCGCCAGCACGACCGGGCTGGGCAACGCGAGCGGCCCGATCTGTAAGCCAGACCGGGCCGTTTCGCTGGGTGCTGGGGCTAGGAGGCTGCCGATGATGTCACCAACAGGTTCTTCATGGCCTTCTTCTCGGCGACCTTGCGCTCGCGCTCCAGGCGCCGTTCCTTGGCCACTTCGAACTTCACGCAGGTGTCCTCGAGTTCCTTGACCAGCTCGCCGAGGTCGTCACGCAGCCGGGCGCCCTCGCCGGTGAAATCCTCACGTTCGAAGATGCGCCACTTCTTGAGCACCGGCATCACGACGTCCTCGAGGTGGATGCGCGGGTCGTACACGCCGCCGACGGCGATGGTGACGGCCTTGCGGCGGAACTCCGGCACGGTGTACCCGGGCATCTTGAAGTTGCGCAGCACATGGTGCAGCGACTTCATCGCCTGGTTGGGCACCATGTCCAGACCGGCGCCGCTGACATCGCGGTAGAAGATCATGTGCAGGTTCTCATCGGCGGAGATGCGGCCGAGCAACTGGTCGGCGATGGTCTCTTCGCAGGCCTTGCCGGTGTTGCGGTGCGAGACGCGGGTGGCGAGCTCCTGGAAAGTCACGTAGATGACCGAGTCGAACAATCTCCCGGCGAAGAGGTCGCCCTGCTGGTTCTGGCCCGGGGAGAAGCCACGGGTGACCTGCTCGACGCGCAGCTCTTCGAGTTCGACGGGGTCGATGGCGCGGGTGACCAGCAGGTAGTCGCGCAGCGCGATCCCGTGCCGGTTCTCCTCGGCGGTCCAGCGGTTCACCCACCAGCCCCACGGGCCGTCCATGGTGAAGTTCATCGCGATCTCGCGGTGATAGGAGGGCAGATTGTCCTCGGTCAGCAGGTTCTGCACCATCGCGGTCTGGGCGACCTCGGAGAGCTTGGACTGCTCGGGGTGCCAGTCCTGCCCGCCCAGGGCGTAGAAGTTCTTGCCGTCTGACCACGGGATGTAGTCGTGCGGATTCCAGTCCTTGCGCATGGCGAGGTGCCGGTTGATGTTCTTCTCGACGACAGGTTCGAGCTCGCGCAGCAATTGCACGTCGGGTAGGTCTTGCGACACGTTCACTCCCAGTTATCTGTACCTGTTGGTAGCACTCAATATATCTGTGCCCCCTGGTGACATCAAGTTACGCCGGATGTGCGTCTGATAACGGTTCCAAATCGATCCGGGGCGCTGAGCTGGCAAAGGCTCAGCGCACGGTAGCGCGGCTGAGCAGCATGTCGGTGCAATAGTCGACGAACTGCTCGCGCGTGGCCGACAGCCTGCCGTTCAGATAGGCGGTGAACAACGCCGTCAGCGCTCCGACGAGGCCGGTCGCGACCATCGCCTGCAAAGCCGGATCGGTGATCTCGGTGAGCTTGTGCTGCAGCAGCGCGATGAAGTTGGGCATCCATTCCGCGCCGGACTTGGTGAGTACCGGCTCCCGCTCGGGGGCCAGCAACAGCACCCGGCCGCGGCTCGGATCGTCGACCATCAGCGCCACGAACGCCTCGACGGCATCACGGGGCGTCTGCGAGGACAGCAGGGCCGTCATCGCGGTGCTGCACACATCGTCGTAGACGGCGCGCACGAATTCGTCGCGGTCGGTGAAGCTCTCGTAGAAATAACGTTCGGTGAGGCTCGCTTGGCGGCAGACCGCGCGCACCGTCAGCGCCGGGCCGGCCGCCCCGCCGAGCAGGGTCACCCCGGCGGCGATGAGTTCACTGCGCCGCAATGTCTGGCGATCCTGCAGGGGAACGCCGGACCATCGACCACGTCGTTGACCGGACGGCACATCACTCCTAAGCTGCGTAGTGACAACGAGTGTAGTCAGAATTGTTTCTGACCGGGACGGGAAGTTCGCCAGTGACTCAAGATACGTCCGAGACGTGCCCGGTGACCAGCACATCCGCCGAGGTGGCGGCGGGCTGCCCCGTCAGTTCCGGCGGCTATGACGCCCCCGCGATACCGCTCGGGCCGGACTCGCTGACCTGGCGATACTTCGGCCAGTGGACGGGCCTGTTCCAGGGCACCTGGGCCGGGTCGATGCAGAACATGCACCCACAGCTCGGCGCGGCGGTCGAGGAGCATTCCATCTTCTTCATCGAGCGGATCCCGCGGCTGCTGCGCTCGATCTACCCGATCGGCGGCGTGGTCTTCGACGGCGACCGCGCGCCCAAGACCGGCGCCGAGGTCCGCGACTATCACATCGGCATCAAGGGCGTGGACAAGCAGGGGCGCCGCTACAGCGCGCTGAATCCCGACGTCTTCTACTGGGCGCACGCCACGTTCTTCAAGTCCACCCTGCTGGCCGCCGAGAAGTTCGGCGGCGGCATCTCGCTGGCCGACAAACGGCAGCTGTTCGACGAGCACGTCGCCTGGTACCGGATGTACGGGATGAGCATGCGGCCGGTGCCGAACTCCTGGGAGGAGTTCGAGCAGTACTGGGATCACATGTGCCGCAACGTGTTGGAGAACAACTACGCCGCACGCGAGGTCATGGACCTGTCGACCATGCCCAAACATCCTTCCCTGCAATGGATCCCGGACCCGGTGTGGGCGCTCAACCTGAAGGTCATGCAGCGCTTCCTGACCTTCATGACCGTCGCCCTCTACGACCAGCCGGTGCGTGACCTGATGGGCTACACGTGGACACCGCGCCAACAGCGGCTGCACGATCGCCTGTGCGGCGTCATCACGCTGGCCACCAAGGTGCTGCCCAGACGGGTGCTGATGCACCCACGCAAGCGGTCCGCGGTGGACCGGGCCGCTGGCCGGCTGCCCGCGGATTCCCCGCTGGTCCAGACGCCCGCACGCAACCTGCCGCCCATCGAGTACCGGGACAGCCCGAACTTCTACTGCCCCAAGGTCGGCTAGCCGCACGGGCTACCGTAGGCCCCATGCAGGGGCCCGAAATTCTCGGCGGCCGCTACGAACTGCGGGGCTTGCTCGGCCACGGCGGTATGGCGGAAGTCCACGAAGGCTGGGACACCCGACTCGGTCGCGCCGTCGCGATCAAGCTGATGTACCCGGCGCTGGCCGCGCAGCCCGAGAACCGCCGCCGTTTCGAGGTCGAGGCGCGGGCCGCGGCGCGGCTCAGCCACCCCCACATCGTCGCGGTGCACGACAGCGGTGAGCATGATGGCACGCCTTACATCGTCATGGAGCGCCTGAGCGGCCGCACCGTCGCCGACACGATCGCGCAGGGACCGATGGCCCTGGCGCAGATCCGCGCACTGCTCGGCGATGTGCTCTCCGCACTGTCGGCGGCGCACGCCGCCGGTGTCCTGCACCGCGACATCAAGCCGGCCAACATCCTGCTGACCGACGACGGTGTGCCCAAGGTCGCCGACTTCGGCATCGCGAAGAGCCCGGAATCCAGCCACACCATGACCGGTCTGGTGGTCGGCACGCTGGGCTACCTCAGTCCGGACCGGCTCGCCGGGCGGCCCGCGACGGCTGCCGACGATCTGTACGCGGTCGGAGTGCTGGCCTTCGAGGCGCTCACGGGGCGTGTCCCCGGCCCGCAGGACAACCTGGCCGCGCTGCGACCGGACATCGACCCGGGGCTGGCATCGGTCGTGCAGCGCGCCACCGCGGCAGACCCGCGGGCCCGGTTCGCCGGTGCCGACCAGATGCGGGCCGCCCTGACGGCGGCGCGGCCCCAGACGCTGTTCCTGGACCAGCCGCTGCCCGATCCGGCGACCGCGTACGTGCCGGTGCCGACGCCGCGCACAAACCGCCGAAAGCTGATGGGCATCGCCGGGGCGCTGCTGGCCATCGTCGTGCTCGTCATCGCCTTCGTGGTGGACACCGCGTCGCGGTCGGGGATGCCCACGCCGGTGACGACCACGACGACGCAGGCACCCACCACCACGACGGTGGTTCCGTCGATCACCACGACGACCAGTCCGGCCTCGACGATCGAGCAGCAGCCGGGCCCGCCGGGGGGCCCGGCAACGGTGACGAGAAAAGGGATGAGAACGGCAAGGGTCCGAAGCCCAAGCGCGGTGATGACGGATGAGGCGTGGGCGCCCCGGGCGCCGCCGTCGACGAAATCGCTGCACTGAGTACACCCGGTGACGCGTTAGCGTGATGGAGGCGAAAGGTTGGGGGCCGGGCCGATGCTGCTCAGCGATATCGACACGTGGAATGTCGGTGCCCTGCAGTCGATCGCCTACGAACTCGCGGGCGAGCTCACCACGATCGAGGGCGTCGCCTCAGACCTGGAGCTGATCTCGCGGTTGCCCGGCTGGGACTCCCCGGCAGCGGACGCAGCGCGCGGCAAGATCCACGAGACCACCGGCAAAGTGCTCGATGACGCCGCGGTGATCGGTGCGGTGCAGCAGTTGGCGTCGGAGACCGCGGGGGCCGTCGCGA
This sequence comes from Mycobacterium sp., assembly GCA_034520035.1. Classification (GTDB taxonomy): domain Bacteria; phylum Actinomycetota; class Actinomycetes; order Mycobacteriales; family Mycobacteriaceae; genus Mycobacterium. The sequence continues at coordinate 135,764 of JAXHOA010000017.1, forward strand.
AGCTGCAGACCGAGCTGGATTCGATTCGAGCAGATGTGTCCGCCCAGGGCGGCTACCTCGCGTTGGCCGACAATGGCGACGTCACGATCAACGCGCCGCCAGATATGCGCGACGAGCTGCGGCCGATCGCCGACAACATCGAATCTCGGGCCAAGGCCCTGGTACACCAGGCCGAGGACATCGATGCGGACTGCGCCGAGGTCTTCGGGCATGTCGAGAACGGCGATATCACCGCCAGAGGTGCCGCCGACGTGCCGAGTGCCCTGGAGATGGGCCGCGACCAGTCGGGGCTGTCCGCGCCGTATCCGCCGGAGGGCGAGGGTGTCATGCCCGAAGACGTCACCGCATGGTGGAACGCGCTGTCGATGGAGGAGCAAGACAAGGTCAAAGCCGAACATCCGGACTGGATCGGTGACCGCGACGGTGTCCCCACTCCGGTCCGCAGCGAGGTCAACAAGGGTCAGCTCGACCGCGAAATCGCCGACGCGCAACGTGCCGTCGATGACATCCCCACCTTCGCGGAGTATGCCGGCGCTGGGGCCGGCGGTCCCGGTTCCGCGGCGAAGCGCAATGAGTACGACCGGATGGTGGCGGATCGCCATGCCCGACTGGACGAAGCGCGGGCGCTGAAGGGGGCGATGTCGCTGGACCGCAACCCAGACAACGGCTACGACCCGAACCGGTATCTGATGCTGCTCGAGTACCCGGAGGGCCGGGAGACCCGAGCAGCGATCGCGGTGGGCAACCCCGACACCGCCGAACACGTCAGCGTGACCACCCCTGGCGTCGACACGCGGGCGACCAGCATGCCCGACATGGTCAGCGAGGCCAACGCGCTTCGCACCGAGACCCGCGCGCAATTGGATCTGGCGGGCAAATACGACGAAGAGGTCTCGACGATCGCCTGGCTCGGCTATGAACCTCCCGGCAAGGACATATCCGTCGTCGAAGCGGGTTTCGAGAGCCGGGCCAACGAGGCCGCACCCGATCTCGCCGATTTCTACCGTGGCATCAACGCGACCAACGAACACGGGTCCGATGTGCACCTGTCGGCATTCGGCCATTCCTACGGCTCGCTGACAACAGCACAAGCGCTCAACGAACTCGGACAGACCGGTGTGGTCGATGACGCGGCGTTCTACGGATCGCCGGGTCTGGGGCACACCAACGAGGTCGGCGGGTACACGGGTACACACGGCATTCCGCTGGAAGTGATGCGACCCATCGGTGACGAGGTCGATATGAATCTCGCGGACGGCCACGGCTATGTCATGACTGCGCCCGGTGACTGGATATCGGGCGACCCGCATCTGGGACCGTTCGAGTTGCCGTCCGCGGGCGATCTCGGCCAGTTCGGCCCGAACCCGACGACGTTACCGCTGGAACAACTTTCCGCGGAGGCTGCGGTGAGCCCCACCGACGGCCTGCCCCGCACCGGAGCGGAGAGCCACGCCGACTACCCGAGGTCGGATGACAACGGGCGGCTGCGCACGACGGGGTACAACCTGGCCATCATTGCGGGGGGCCTGGCAGACGTACCGTTGGACAGCGGCGATGAGAGGTTGGTGCGATGAGGACGACGAGGGCCGCTCGCCGCGCGTTGACAGCATTGATCGCGGCCGGATCACTTGTCATGGCTGGATGCAGCAGCGGCGGTGGCGAAGGGTCCGGCACCGGAGATCACTACGATTCCCCGATCATCAACGAGGACGTACCGACGATGGATATTGCGAATCTGCCCGATATCGATGCCACCCGCACCCAGATGCTCGACCTCATCGAGCGGGTGCGCGCCGAAGTATCGCAACTGGTTCCGGCCAGTGCACCGTGGCAATGGCGGCGCGACGAAACACGCGACGGTTGCAACAGGGACGGTCGGCAGGGCGTCACGCTGTACTTCGCGAACCTCACCTCTACGCACTCGTTCACCGACCAGGAATGGAACCTCGCCCTGCCCGCGGTCGAGCGGTTGGCCGCCGAGGTCGGACTCACCAACGGCTCTGCGATGCAGAATTCATCAGGGGCCCACGATGTGCGGATCACCAGTGAGGATGGGCGCGAGTTGAGATTCGGGTCGCTCGAGGCATCACTGATCACGGGCACCATCGCGTGTCGCCTGCCCGCGGGGGACGGCGCACCATGAGTCAGGGCGACATCACGGTGTCGACCGCCCAGGTGCGGTTGTCGGCCGACCAGATGGCGGTGGTCTCCGACGAAGCGTCCGCCAGTCGTGCCGCGGTCGCCGACAGCGTGTCGACGCAGCGTGCAGCGTGGAAGGAAAAGGGTGGGCCCGGCTTCGGCGCGTTCGTCGACGTCCTCGAGGCGCAAGCCGAACGGCTGCGCACCGACCTGACCGCGCTGGCGGATTCGTTGCATGCGGCCGCCGACGTCTACGACCGACAGGACCAGGAGGCCGGCGCGGCCGTGGACAGCGCGGTCCGGTACCGCTGACGCCGTGCGCACTGTGGTGCCCCCACCAGGGCTCGAACCTGGGACCTGCGGATTAAAAGTCCGTAGCTCTACCAACTGAGCTATAGGGGCGTGGTGCAAAAGGATACTGGGCGGCCCTCCCGGACGGATGGGGGTATCCGGTTTGGGATTTCGCAGGGCCGTGTCCTAAGCTATCGAAGCTTCCAACGTCACCGGCGTTGAGAGCGGCCCGGAGAAATTCGGATAGGCCCCCATCGTTTAGCGGCCTAGGACGCCGCCCTTTCACGGCGGTAGCACGGGTTCGAATCCCGTTGGGGGTACGGCGCGACGGTGGTGACACACCGGAGCGATGCAGTAAAGAGCAAGGCCCTGTGGCGCAGTTGGTTAGCGCGCCGCCCTGTCACGGCGGAGGTCGCGGGTTCGAGTCCCGTCAGGGTCGCCATTTCGGCGAGGTATTCCGGTCGCAAGGCCGGAGCCTTCCGGCCAGGTAGCTCAGTTGGTACGAGCGTCCGCCTGAAAAGCGGAAGGTCGCCGGTTCGATCCCGGCCCTGGCCACCACGAATTCTCACGGCACCGTTGCGCCCACCTCCATCTTGGCGACGAACGGCGACGTCATCGCCCGCACCAGTGCGCTGTAGCCGACACCGAAGTCGATCTCGTCGCCGACGACGGCCCCATGATCTCCGAGATCGACCACCAGATGATCGCTGCTCATTCCCAGGATCGTGATGCCCGGGGGAGGCCGCAGACCGTCCGGGTCCACGTCCTGGCGACCGAGAGCCAGGATCGCCTGGTGCACGGTCCCACTGCCGGTGCGCACCGGAGCCTTCCCGAACGCCGCCTGGGCGCGGTCCCCCCAGGGCTGCGCCGGTTTCATGGCGACCTCGATGATCTCGGCGGTCAGCGTGAAGACGTCGGTGTGCAGGCCGGGGATCGGGGTCCGGTCCAGCGGATCGACGCCGAGCAGGATGGCTTCGCCGAGTCGGAGCTCGTCGATCCGGCCGACATCACGGGTGTGCAGCGCCCAACTCAGGTTCGCCGAGTTGCCCCCGGACACGACGCCGAGCGAGATCCCGTGTCGTACCTCGATGTCGTCGGCCAGCCGGGTCAGGACGCCCATGTTCCGGTCATCGGGGACCACCCCGTTCTGGCAGGCGAGGTTGGCCCCGAGCCCGGCCAGGCGCAACGAGGAGTGGGCGAGGACGGCGCGCACCGCCTCCGGGACGTCACCGGGCGAGATGCCCTCACGAAGGTCGCCCAGTTCGACCACCAGCACCACGGCGTGCATCCGCTTCTGCTCGGCCGCGGCCTGGTCGAGCGCCGCCAGGACGACGGCCTCGGTGTTCAGGCTGATGTCGGCGGCCCCGACCACCGATGCCACCTGGCTGAGCATCGGTGAGCGGATCAACGTGCGCAGCGGCCATCGGTCGAGTCCGGACAGCCGGGCCAGGTTCTCGATCCGGGAATCACCCAGGCCGCCGGCCCCGCCGCGCAGCATCGCCGCCCCGACAGCCGGGGAACCCAGTACGGCCTTGGTGACCCCGGTGACCCGGATGCCCGACACGTCGAGCCGGTCGACGAGGGTCCGGGTGTTCTGCTCGACCTTGGCGAGATCGGTCTCGATGCGAAGCGTCACACGGGGGTGATCGCCGCGAGCGCGGGCAGCCCGGCCAGCACCATGTCGACCAGATCGGACGCGGGGCGCGTCAGGGGATCGGTGACGGGCAATCCGAGCTGCGAATGATGTTCGGAGATGGCGGTATTCAGCTCGTCCTCGGTCATCTGCTCGTGGTTGATCGTGACCCCGATGACGCGGGTGTCGGCGAATGCCTCGATCAGTGCGATCTCGCTCGCCGCGGTCGGCATCGCCACCATCGGGAAGTCGCCGAGCACCGCGCGCTTCGGCGCGTGCTGCACGATCACTGCGGCGGGGCGACTGCCGCGCAGGATATGCGCCGATGTCAGGTACGCGGGGTGGCTCAGTGCGCCCTGGCCCTCGACCACGATCACGTCCGGGTCTTCGCCCTCGAACGCGGCGACGACCTGATGCTCGACCTCGCCCGAACAGAACTGGGGGACCAGCGCATCGAGTGCGACGCCGTACTTCCCGCCCTGGATCAGGGTGGTCTGACCAGTGCCGACCAGGACCGCCTTGATGCCGTGCGCATTGAGCGCCTGGACCAGCAGGGTGGCGGTGGTGCGCTTGCCGATCGCCCCGTCCGTTCCGAGGATCGCGATCCGGGGGCAGGTGACGTCGAAGATCCGGCCGGAGAACAGGTGCAGGTCGCGCTTGGCTTTCGGCCGGCGCACATCGGTGATGGTGATGCCGGCGATCACGGCTGCCGCCGCGAACTCGGGATCATCGTTGAGGAACTCGTGCAGGCCGTTGATGATGTGCATGCCGCGGGCGATCCCGTCGAGTAGCACGATCCGTTGCCGGCCGGACAGCAGGCCGTCGGCGGGTGCCAGCCCACAGATCAGGTAGTCCGGCACACGTCCGGCGTGCGCGATGGACTCGGCGAGTGAGGCCAGCACCGGGATGCCGTTGGCGGTGCCGTCGAGGAGTTTTCCGGCATCCGCGCCGGCGCGCAGGCTGTCGATGACGCTGAGGATCTCGTACTTCTCCGAGTGCCGGACCAGGCCGTTGGCGGTTTTGCCGTCCTGCTCGCCGAACTGTCCCTCGCAGTAGACGATGGCCGTCGCACCGTGCGGCAGTGCGAAGGGCGGTGCGGGGAGGGCGCGTTCGCGCCGTTCGGAAGCATGCAGGGATGAGGTGTCACTGATACGCGAAGACATGAGATCCTCTGAGAAGTCTCAGAGAAGGCGACGCAATCGAGGCGGGGCGTTCTAGCCCGACGTTCAACGAAGTGGTCTGCCCTGAGGGCCGGCAATATTACCGACGTGTTAACGACGATACCTGACCGGCGCTGACTCTCCCTCCGGTGCGGCCGGATGCCTAATTGTCAGTTCCGTAACATTCGCCCCACCGATCACGATCAAGTTCACGTGTCGCACTCATTCGGGGATGAAAAGCGCAGTCGTCTGAAGGCCATCATCGGCGCCGTGCTCGTCGCGTTGGCGTTCGCGTGCGCGGCGGTGCCGCAGGCCGCCGCGCAACCCGCGGGCAAGGATTTCACCAAGCCCGCCATCGTGATCCTGGGCTACGGGCTCACCCCGGACGGCTGGATGCGCCCGATCCTCTACACCCGGGTGCTGACCGGATTGGCCGTCGCGCAGGCCTTTCCGCAGTCCCCGATCATCGTCACCGGCGGCAACCCGCGCAACGGGCGCACCGAGGCCGGCGAGATGCGCAACCTGCTGCGTCTGCTCGGTTTCCCCGCGAACCGGATCATCGTCGAGGACAAGGCCAACAGCACGGTCCAGAACGCCCAGTTCTCGGTACCGCTGGCCGAGAAGGCCGACACCACGGGGATCATCCTGGTGACGTCCTCGACCCATCAGGGACGCGCCGACGGCAACTTCGCCGACGCGGGCGGCAACATGCTGGCCACCGTCAGCTTCCCGGACGGCAATCCGCAGACCAACATCACCCAGTTCATCCGCGACGTGCTCAGCCCGCTGACCCCCATCGGCTGAGCCGTTCTAAGGTGGCCGGGTGACGACGGACGCTGCCACCGGGGACTTCCGGGCCCGCCTGCTGGCGGCGTTCGAGGCCTCGATCGCCGAGGACGGCTACGCCAAGACGACGATCGCGGACATCGTGCGCCGGGCCCGGACCTCGCGCCGGACGTTCTACGAGCACTTCTCCAGCAAGGACGAGTGCTTCATGGCGCTGCTCGCCGAAGCAAACGCCGAACAGGTCCGGTCCATCGCCGGTGCCGTCGACCCCGAGGCGCCCTGGCAGCAGCAGGCCCGTCAGGCCATCGAGGCGTGGATCGCCTCGGGAGAGTCCCGCCCCGACCTCACCCTGAGCTGGATCCGTGACGGCCCCTCGCTCGGGGCGGCGGGCCGCGAGCTCACCCGGGAGTCCATGGAGCATTTCGTCGACATGGTCACCGCCCTGATGGACAGCGCACAGTTCCGTGCCGCCGGGATCGGCCCGGTGTCGCGGCAGCGGATTATCATGCTGCTCGGCGGCCTGCGCGAACTCACCGCCATCACCGTCGAGAACGGCGGGAAGATGAGCGATATCACCGAGGAAGCCGTCGACGCGACCATCGCGCTGTTCGCACCGCGCTGAATCAGGCCGTCGCGCGGGCCCGCTCGTACAACTGCGGGTCGTGCGCGCTGATCACCATCAGCTCCGGGCCGCCGGCGGCCGCCACTTCGGCCAGCCGGGTGTGGTTCACGCGCACCAGCTTCCTGTCGAAGGCGAGCATGCTCTCGCTGGCGGACAGAACCCGCGGAATCGGTCGCCCGTCGAGGGTGCCGTGGTGATAGAACGCGTCGCCGGCGTGCAGTATCCAGCGGTGGCCGGCGTCGACCGCCACGCACGCGTGCCCGCGGGTGTGCCCGGGCAGCGGCACCAGCACGATACCGTCGAGAAGCTCTGTTGCCGAAGCGAATCCGCGCCAGTTCTCACCGCCCGGTCCGTGTTCGACAAGCCGCGGGCTGTGTTCCCATTGGATGCTGCGATAACGGATGCGTTCACGCCAGGACGGCGCGTGCACCGCGCCCTGGGCCTCGGCGGCGGTGACGTGCACCAGCGCGGCCGGGAAGTCGGCAAGGCCGCCGATGTGGTCGAGATCGAAGTGGGTCAACACGATATGGCGCACATCGTCGCGGCGGAACCCCAGCTTCTCGATCTGCCGCGCGGCAGTCTCCGCGGCGTCCAGAACCGGAAACAGGCTGTGCCGCAGCGGGCCGAGGCGGTGCCGTGGGCCGGCGCAGTCGAGCAGGCCGAAGCCGGAGTCGACGAGCACCAGCCCGTCCGCGCTCTCCACCAGTAATACGTGGCATACCAGCGGGGCGGTCGGTACCCGCATGCTGCCGCAATTGAGGTGATGGACCTTCATCGAGCATCCTCCAGTCGTGCCGCCAGCAGGGCGCGGATCTCCGTGTGACAGGCCTCCAGATCGACGTCGCCGTCGAGCAGTGCCTGCAGTGCGACGCCGCGCAACATACCGACGATCACGGTGGCCAGTCCCGCAGGGTGTACCGAGGAGGTGAGTTCGCCGTTGTCGATGCCGCGTTGCAGGCTGTCGGCGATGGCCGCCCGGAACTCCCGGTCGGCGGCGATCATCGCTGGGCGCAGATCCGATGAGGCGCTCGCGACGGCATCCGCCCACAGTGCCAGCCGGGCCCGATTGGCCGGCTGCGGATCGGCCAGCACCGACATGTACACCTCGACCAACCGGAGTCCCTCATCGAGCACCGAATGTGATTCGCCGGCAGGGGGAACCGCTTCCCTGAACTGGTTGGTGACGCTGTCGACCAGCCGCTGCATCAACGCGCCCTTGGACCCGAAATGATGGGTGGCCAGGCCGCGGCTGTAGCCGGCGCGCTCACCGACATTGGCCAGCGTCACCCCGGCGGGCCCGGTCTCTCCGACCAGTTCGGCTGCTGCGAGGATGAGCCGCTGCTCGGCCTCCCCGCGGCGTTCCTCCTGGGTGCGACGGCTCGTGGTGTCCGTCATGCCCCGGCGAAGGCCAGTAGTTCGGGCCGCCCGATCTGCTGGACCAGGCTCGCCGAGTCGAAGTAAATGCGCTCGTTGACGATTCGCTCATCCTCGAAGAAAAACACCGCGATGATGGGCACGCGGAACTCCTTGCCGGTGGGTGGGAGCCCGTAGAACTCGCCGAGATTGGTTCCCAGCAAATCGAATTCGACGATGACTGTGTCGTCGGCGACGTGGAATCGAGCATTGGCGTGCCGTTGGTCGGGGAACGCGGTCCGGGTGGTGCGGTAGTAGCCCATCACTTCGTCATCGCCGTCGAACACCTGGCCGGTGGCCATGATCTCGTAGTGTGGGCGGCCCTGTGATGCTGATTTGAAGGTTTGCAGGGTCTGGTCGAAGTCGTGGGTGACCTCGGTGTGCATGTGTTCCCGGATCACCGCCAGTCGGCGTTGCCGCAGCTCCTCGGTGATCATGGCGTGCCTCCATTGTTACTAGCTTGTTGGCCAACAAGTTAATACGCCGGGATTGTCGTTGTCAACGGGGGAGTCTCGACCTCTCCGGTACGTTGAGCTGATGGTTCGGCCCGCTCAGACGGCGCGCAGTGAGCGCACGCGCGACGCGCTCCGCCAGGCGGCGATGGTGCGTTTCCTCGCGCAGGGCGTGGAGGACACCTCGGCCGAACAGATCGCCGCCGACGCCGGGGTGTCGCTGCGGACCTTCTACCGGCATTTCTCGTCCAAGCACGATCTGCTGTTCGTCGACTACGACGCCGGCCTGGAGTGGTTCCGTACCGCGCTGGCCAACCGCTCCCCGCAGGAGCCGGTCGTCGAGGCGGTGCACTCCGCGATCCTGCAGTCGCCCTACGACGTGGACGCGGTGGCCAGGATCGCCGAGCTGCGCGCCGACGAGCTCGACCCGGGCCGCATCGTGCGCCATATCCGGCAGGTCGAGGCGTCCTTCGCCGAGGTTGTCGAGGAGCACCTGCGCCATGACGATCCGCCGCGGCCGGGCTCCGATGCCGCGCTGCGGGTCACCGTTGCCGCCCGTTGCATCGCCGCGGCAGTGTTCGGCGCCATGGAGGTGTGGATGCTGGCCGAAGAGCGCTCACTGCCCGAACTGGCCAGGCTGTGCCGGATGGCGCTCGACTCGCTGGAATCCGGAGTCATCCCGACGGGATAGTTTTGTCAATATTGACAAAACATTGGTCGGGGTGGAACCTGGGCTGATGCCGGACTACGACGCGATCGTCATCGGCGCGGGCCACAACGGCCTGGCCGCCGCCGCTCTGCTGCAACGCGCGGGAATGCGTACCCTATGCCTGGACGCCAAGCTCTATGCCGGCGGAATGGCTTCCACCGTAGAGCTTTTCGACGGCTACAAGTTCGAGATCGCGGGCTCACTGCAGTTCCCGACCTCGGCGGTGGTCAGCCGCGAACTCGGCCTCGACACACTGCCGTGCGTCGATGTCGACGTCATGTCGGTATCGCTGCGCGGCATCGGTGACGAACCCGTCATCTACTACACCGATCCGATGAAGCTGCTCACCCATCTCAACGAGGTGCACGGCGCCGAGGCGGTCAACGGCATGGCGGGGCTGATGGCATGGAGCCTGGCGCCCACCCGCGCGCTCGGTCGCTTCGACGCCGAGACGCCGGCGAAGTCGCTCGACGAGATGTATGCCTGTGCGCACAACGAATTCGAGCGTTCGGCCATCACCGACATGCTGTTCGGCTCGGTCACCGAGGTACTCGACCGCTATCTGCCCGATGCCGAGAAGCACGGTGCGCTGCGCGGCATGCTCAGCTTTCTGGCCGTCAATACCACCTACCGCGGACCGGCCACACCCGGCAGTGCGGCGGCGCTGGCCTTCGGGCTGGCCGTGCCCGATGAGAACGCCGTGCTGATGAAGAAGCTACGCGGCGGAATCGGCGCGCTCACCACGCATCTGAGTGACCTGCTGACCACGAGCGGTGGAGAACTGCGGTTACGGTCCCCGGTCGAGGAGATCCTCACCGCCGACGGCCGCGTCACCGGGGTGCGGTTGGCGGACGGATCCACCATCGCGGCGCCGATCGTCATCTCGGCGCTGGCACCCGACCTCACCGTGACGGGCCTGCTGGATTCCGCGGCCGTGCCCGCCGAGGCGCGCGAGCGCTACACCCGTGTCGACCACCGTGGCAGCTATCTGCAGATGCACTTCGCGCTCGACGGCATCCCGACCTTCGCCGACCCGTACGGCATGCTCAACGACCCTGAAATGCAGTCGGCCATCGGTCTTTTCAACACACCCGAGGAACTACAGCAGCAGTGGGAGGATTGCCGGCGCGGTATCGTGCCCGCCGATCCGGCCATCGCCATGCAGATGCCGTCGGTGCAGGATCCCGGCCTCGCCCCACCGGGCAAGCACGCGGTGTCGGCGTTCTCGTTGTGGTTCCCCGTGGAGGACACGGCGGGGTCTTCATACGGTGAGCTGAAGAACGAGATGGGCCGGCGGGTGATCGACAAGATCAGCAGACTGGCACCGGATTTCGAGAGCCTGATTTCCCGGCACACCACGTTCACTCCGAGGCACATGGGCACCATGTTCGGGGCGCCGGGAGGTGACTACTGCCATGGCCTGATCCACCCCGAACAGATGGGACCGAACCGGCCCGGTCCCAGAGGCTACGGTGACCAGGAACTCCCGGTCGCCGGGCTGTACCTGGGCAGCGCCGGATGCCATGGTGGGCCGGGCATCACCTTCATCCCCGGCTACAACGCCGCCAAGGCGGCACTTGCCGAGGCCCGTTAAGCGTCGTCGACCGCACTGCCTTCGGCGGTGGCGCCGCCCTCGTCGGACCAGTCCGCCCGGTCCCCGGCGCCCTTGGCGGGATCGCTCTGGACGTCGTCCGCGGCGCCCTCTGGGCCTGCGTCTGATTCGGTGGTCTTGGGATCTGCGCTCACGAACGTGCAGTACCCGTTCTATCGGGTTCGGAAACGGTCGGTGCGGCCTCGGGCATCTCGGGGACCGCCTCTTCGAAGCGATGCTCGAGGATGCGCAGGGCCCACCATTACCGGCGACGTTGCCGGTCAGCTCCTCGTAGCCGCGAAGTCGGTATCGAACGGTGTTGTCGTGCAGGAAGAGTCGCTCACAGTGCCCAAGGCCCCAACGTAAACTGAACGGCAGAGCTTTCTCCCCATCCAGTCCCTCCATCCATGCCTGGAACCAACGTGTCGCGGGCCAGGGTTGCCGAGCAGGTCGCCGATCAACACCCGGTATCAGCAGCCACATCGGCCTCATTTGTCACATTCTGCTGGTAGTCTGCACCGGGATCCCCGGATTCGGGGTGGCCGCGAAGGGGTACCGATGGCGCACGTCACTGAGCCGGGAGCGGCGCCCGACAAGCAGAGGATGCTGGACCGCTTCCGCCGTGACCGGCTGCTGGCCCGGGTGAGCATTCAATCAAAACTCATGCTCATGCTGGTGCTGTGCACCATCCTGGCGGCTTCGGTGGTCGGGGCGATCGCCTTCCAGGTCGGCCGGACGTCGCTTCGCACCGCTGTCTTCGACCGGCTGATCGAGGTCCGCGAGGCCCAGTCCCGCTCTCTGGCGAACGAGCTCCTGAGCTTGAAGAACTCCATGGTCGTGTACACCCGCGGCACGACCACCTCGGATGCACTCGCGGCCTTTACCGGCGGGTTCGATCAGCTCGCCGACGCCGCGGTCGGCCCGTCGCAATGGCAGGGCGTTCTCGACTACTACAACACGTTCATCACGCAGACCGCCCAGCAGAGTGGCACCGAATTGGACGCCGCAGCACTGTTGCCCACCTCGAATGCGCAGCGCTACCTGCAAGCCAATTACACCGTGCAGCTGCCGACCGACGACGCGGCCGTCGCGATGAACGATGCCCGCGACGGAAGCCAGTGGTCGGCCACCAATGCCCGGTACCAGGGGTTTTTCCGAGAAATCGTCACGCGGTTCGGATTCCAGGACGCGCTGCTTCTGGACAGCCGCGGCAACGTCGTATACAGCGCGTACAAGGGTGTGGACCTCGGTACCAATATCGTCACCGGACCCTACGCCGGATCCAAACTGCATACCGCCTACACGAAAGCGATGTCGGCAAACACCGTTGACTACGTCGGACTGACCGATTTCGAGTTCTATCAACCGGCTCAGATGCAACCCACTGCATGGATGGTCGCGCCGATTACGCCCAACGGCAAGACCGAGGGCGCACTGGCGCTGCAGTTTCCGATCTCCAAGATCAACCAGTTGATGACGTTCGACAGGAAATGGTCCGACGCCGGGCTCGGCGCGACGGGCGAGACGTTCCTCGTCGGGTCCGACGGGCTCATGCGCTCGGACTCTCGGGTGTTCCTGGAGGATCCCCAGCTCTACAAGAGCGAGGTCACCGCGGCTGGGACCCCCGCCGCAGTCGCGGAGATGGCGATCCGCTTGGGGGGCACCACACTGGTGCAGCCCGACCCGTCGGCGGCCAGCGCCAATGCGCGGCGGGGTGAGACCGGAACCCTGATCTCCAAGGACTATCTGGGGAACCTGGCCCTGCAGTCCTATGCGCCGCTCATGAACCTTGATTCGGAGCTGCCATGGTCGATCATCGCCAAGATCGATACCGCGGAGGCGTTCGCGCGCGAAGCGTCGTTCACCCGCATCATGGTGCTCAGCACCGTCGGCATGATCTTCGTGGTGTGCGTGCTCGCGGCCTATCTCGCGCAGGTGTTCGTGCGGCCGATCCGGCGGCTGGAAGCCGGCGCCCAACGGATCGCCGCGGGCGACTACCAGGTGGCCATACCCGTGGAGACCCGAGATGAACTCGGGGATCTCACACAGACATTCAATGAGATGAGTCGCAGCCTGACCGTCAAGGACGATCTGCTCGCGCGTCAACGGCGCGAGAACGACGAGCTGCTCAAATCGCTGATGCCGGAATCGGTGATCGATCGCTTCCGGCAGGGCGAGGAGACGATCGCCAACGAGCACCACGACGTCACCGTCATATTCGCCGATCTGATCGGCCTGGACCGCCTGCAGTCGGAGCTGACCCCGGCGGCGTACCTGGCCCTGGGCAACGAGCTGATCCGCCAGATCGATGCAGCCGCCGACGCTCTCGGGGTCGAGAGCGTCCACACCGTGCGCAATGGCTACCTCGCTAGCTGCGGACTGACTGTGCCGCGACTGGACAACGTGCGCCGGACGGTGGATTTCGCCCTCGATTGCGAACGGCTCGTCGACCGGTTCAACCGTGAGACGGGGGTCGAGTTGAGCCTGCGCGCCGGCATCGACACCGGCGAAGTGGGCAGCGGTCTGATGGGCAGCCCATCGGTGGTCTACGACATGTGGGGCGATGCGGTGAACCTGGCCCATCAGGTCAAGGACGGCTCGCCGCGACCGGGTGTCTATGTCACGTCCAGGGTCTATGAATCGCTGCGCGACACCACGGCGTTCACAGAGGCGGGCTCGGTCACCGTCGACGGTGTCGCTCAACCCATTTGGCAGGCGACCGGGGGTGCGACGTGAAAGAGGTCTTCGCCTCGGCGTGGTTCTACTGGGCGATCGGCATAGCCGTCGGGCTTCCGCTCGGACTGGTCGCTCTCACCGAGTGGCAGCATGCGTTGCGGCGCAGGCACAGTGCCCTGGTCAAGCCGGTAACCCTGCTGCGCAACTATCTGCTGCCGCTGGCCGCGTTGCTGCTGTTGATGGTAGAAGCCAGCCAGGTGCCAGCTGGATCCACCTCGGTACGGATGGTCGGCACGCTGGTCGCGTTCGTCGTGCTGGTGTTGTTGCTGTCCGGAGTCAACGCCGCGCTGTTCCAGGGCGCCCCGGAGGGCAGCTGGCGCAAGCGGATGCCGGGCATCTTCCTCGACGTCGCCCGTTTCCTGCTGATCGCCGTCGGCGTTGCGATGATCTTTGCCTACATCTGGGGCGCCAACGTCAAGGGTTTGTTCACGGCGCTGGGCATCACTTCGATCGTCGTCGGTCTGACGTTGCAGAACTCGGTCGGCCAGATCATCTCCGGACTGTTGATGCTCTTCGAGCAACCATTCAAGATCGGAGACTGGCTGGACACGCCGGCCGCCAAAGGCCGGGTCGTCGAGGTCAACTGGCGTGCCGTTCACCTTGAGACAGGTAGCGGCCTGCAGATCACGCCCAACTCGGTGCTGGCTGGAGCCTCGTTTACCAACCTGAGCCGTCCGGCTGACCAACACAGCATCACAGTGACCAGCGTGTTCTCGGTAGACGACGCCCCCGACGAGGTCTGCGCCATGCTGGTGCGGGTCGCCTCGGAACTGCCGCAATGCCACCCGGACCGAAGCCCGTCAGCCGTTCCGCTGGGCGCCAACGAGTTTCAGACCACGATACCGTTGCGTACACCGGCCGACGACGGGAAGGCGAAGGCGACATTCCTGCGCTGGGTGTGGTACACGGCCCGCCGGGCCGATCTGAACCTCGACGGGGCCCCCGATCATTTCTCCACGCCGGAGCGGGTGTTCGCGGCGATCCGGTCGGTAGTGGCCCCGACGCTGCACCTGGATCACGAAGAACAGCAACAGTTGGTCGAGCACGCCACGATGGAGCGCTACGGCGACGGGGAACTCATCCAGCGATCCGGGGAGGTGCCCGACGGCATCAAGTTCATCGTGTCCGGTGAGATCCGGATGACCGCGGCAGCCGAGGACGGTACGGAGATTGACGTCGGCAACCACGAGCGAGGTTCATTTCTCGGCCAGAGCACGCTGACCCGTCAACCCGTGATCGGCTGGTCCTATGCCGTCGGCGAGGTCACCATGGTGTGCATCGGGCGCGAGCAGGTCGAGGCCATCGTTGCCGACAACCCGTTGTTGCTGCAGGAATTCGGGCGAGCGATCGAACAGCGGCGGGCCAATGTGCTGCAAGCCCTGGTGGCGAGGCAAACCGGTGATGATTCCGGCGCATGACGTGGTGGCCGTGGCGACCTAGGCCTTCTTCTCCCGCCAGGCCCGCTCGAACGGTAGCCGCCATGCGTTGGGGGCGACCAGTTGATGGATCGCGTTCGGGCCCCAGGTGCCCGGCTGGTACAACTTGGCCGGTGGCGGATCGTCGAGTAGCTGAGCCGAACGCTCCCAGAGGGATTCGATGCCCTCGGCGGTGGTGAACAGCGTGTGGTCGCCGCGCATCGCATCCAGGATGAGCCGCTCATAGGCCTCCAGCACGTCGCCGTTGCTCGGGATCTCCGTGGTGGAGAACTGCATGGACATCTTGTCCAGCTTCATGCCCGGCCCGGGACGCTTCCCGTAGAAGGATAGTGACACCTTGGAATTGTCGGCCAGATCGAAGGTCAGGTGGTCGGGGCCCTGGGAGCCCACGCCCGACCCGGCCGGGAACATGGTGCGCGGCGCTTCCTTGAAGGCGATGGAGATGATGCGCATACCCTCGGCCATCTTCTTGCCGGTGCGCAGATAGATGGGCACACCGGCCCAGCGCCAGTTGTCGATACCGACCTTCAGGGCGATGAAGGTCTCGGTATCGGAATCCCTTGCCACACCTTCGAGGTCACGGTATCCGGCGAATTGTCCGCGCACCACGTCGTTGCACTGGATGGGCAGCATGGAGCGAAACACCTTGTTCTTCTCCTCGCTGATCGCGCGCGGCTCCAGCGCGGTCGGCGGTTCCATCACCACGAAGGCCATCACCTGGAACAGGTGGGTGACCACCATGTCCTTGTACGCGCCGGTGCTCTCGTAGAAGTTGGCCCGCTGGTCCAGGCCGAGCGTCTCGGGAATGTCGATCTGGATGTGGTCGATGAAATTGCGGTTCCAGATCGGTTCGAACAGACCGTTGGCGAAGCGGAACGCCAGGATGTTCTGCGCCGCCTCCTTACCCAGGAAGTGGTCGATCCGGAACACCTGGCGTTCCTTGAACGTCTCGTGCACGAAGTCGTTCAGGGCGACGGCACTGGCCAGGTCGGTGCCGAACGGCTTCTCCATCACCACCCGCGAGCGCTCCACCAGGTTGGCCTCCTTGAGCATGGTGATGACCGCGCGGGCCGCCTTGGGAGGCACCGAAAGGTAGTGCAGCCGTTGCGCATGCCCGCCGAGCCGCGTTTCGGCGTCGGCGACGGCCTCGGCAAGAGCAGCCGGGCCGGCCCCCTGCGGAACGTAGCTAAGGATCTTCGAGACGTTGGCCCACTGCTCATCGGTCAGCTTGTGGGTGCCGTACTTGTCGATGGCCTCCTTGGCCAGCGCGCGGAACTCGTCGTCGGTCAGGTCCTCCAGGGAGGTCCCGACCACCTGGATGTGGGGCGCCAGCTCCGACTGATCCAGGTAGGCCATCCCGGGCAGCAGTTTGCGCTTCGCGAGGTCGCCCGTCGCGCCGAACAACACGATGACGTGGGGTTCGAGCGGGTCGGTGTCGCGACGGTGCGGGCGGGCATCCGGTGCGGGGTAGGCGATGGTCTGGGGGTTCTCGGCGGCCATGGCGGCGATGTTGCCATCTGTACGTTAACGCTGCGCGACATCGCTACTGTCAGGCCATGGCAACCAGCGTTTCCCGTGAAGTGGTGATCGAGGCATCCCCCGAGGAGATCTTCGCCGTCGTCGCCGACGTCGAATCCACCCCGAGCTGGTCACCCCAGTACCAGAAGGCCGAGGTGGTGGACCGCGACGGCGAGGGCCGTCCACACCGGGTCATTCAAACCATCAAGACGGTCGGCATCAGCGATCAGCTGACCATCGATTACACCTGGGAGGAGCACAAGGTCAGCTGGGTACTGGTGAAGGCCAGTCAGCTGAAATCCCAGGAGTGCAGTTACACGCTGACCCCCGAGGGTGACACGACGCGCGTCCGGTTCGACATGACCATCGACCTGGCGATCCCGCTGCCCGGGTTCGTGCTCAAGCAGGTGATGAAGGGCGCCATCGATGTCGCGACCAGTGGCCTGCGCAAGCAGGTGCTGAAGGTCAAGAAGGGATGACGCCGTCCGGCCCGCTGGCCGGCGTCCGGGTCCTCGAACTCGGTGGCATCGGGCCCGGGCCGCATGCGGCGATGATGCTGGCCGACCTGGGTGCCGACGTGGTGCGGGTGCGTCGGCCCGAGCCCGGCGAGCGCAGCGACGGGGGAAACAGGGCCTACAGATGCCGGCCGAAAACGTCGATCTGCTGCACCGCGGCAAGCGGATCGTCGACCTGGACGTCAAGAGCGAACCCGGGAAGCTGCTCGCCCTCGTCGCGAAGGCCGATGTGCTGCTGGACTGCTTCCGGCCGGGAACCTGCGAGCGGCTCGGGATCGGGCCTCAGACGACTGCGCCGCGGTGAACCCGCGGCTGATCTTCGCGCGCATCACCGGGTGGGGGCAGGACGGCCCGCTGGCACAGACCGCGGGACACGACATCAACTACCTGTCGCAGACCGGGGCGCTGAGCGCCATCGGCTACCGGGACCGTCCGCCGGTCGCGCCGCTGAATTTGATCGCCGATTTCGGCGGCGGTTCGATGCTGGTGCTGGTCGGTATCGTGACCGCCCTGTTCGAGCGGGAGAAGTCCGGTGCCGGGCAGGTGGTCGACGCCGCCATGGTCGACGGGGTCAGCCTGCTGGCGCAGATGATGTGGACGATGAAGGCGACGGGATCGCTTGCCGATCAACGGGAGTCGTTCCTGCTTGACGGCGGCGCGCCGTTCTACCGGGTCTACGAGACCTCCGACGGCGGGTACATGGCGGTGGGTTCCATCGAGCCGCAGTTCTTCGCGGCGCTGCTCGCCGGACTCGGGGTGGATGCCGGGGAGGTGCCCGCCCAGTTCGACCGGGACCGCTGGCCCGCCATGCGTGCGGTGTTCGAGGCCCGGTTCGCCACCCGCACCCGGGCGCAGTGGACGGCGATCTTCGCGGGCACCGATGCCTGCGTCACCCCGGTGCTCAACTGGGCCGAGGCCGCCGAGGACGAGCATCTGCGGGCCAGGGACACGCTGGTCGACGAGCACGGGGTGCGTCAGGCCGCGCCGGCGCCGCGGTTCTCCCGCACCCCGGCCGGGCCGATCGGCCGACCCCCGCAGCAGACGACGGCGCTGGAGCAGGTCGGCTGGTGAGCCGGA
Organism: Mycobacterium sp.; assembly: GCA_034520035.1. Classification (GTDB taxonomy): domain Bacteria; phylum Actinomycetota; class Actinomycetes; order Mycobacteriales; family Mycobacteriaceae; genus Mycobacterium. The sequence goes on from JAXHOA010000017.1 coordinate 153,842, forward strand.
TTTGCTGCTATCGGCGGCGTCAATTGGCAATGCCCAGTTGGTCGAAATCCTTGCGCCAATCTAAGGGCAGTCTTATATTTGCCTGATGGCTGTCAGAGCGTCGAGAGAAATCCTCTTCGACGCCTCGCCGGAGGCGATCCTTGATGCGCTCGCCGACATCGACGAGGTGCCGACCTGGTCCACCCTGCACCGGTCCGCGGAGGTGGTGGACCGCCATCCCGACGGCAGGCCCCATCACGTCAGGGCGACGGTCAAGATCATGGGGATCACCGACAGGGAGATGCTCGAGTACCACTGGGGCGACGACTGGATGGTTTGGGACGCCCAGGACACCTTCCAGCAGCGCGGCCAGCACGGCGAGTACAAGCTGATCCGTGAGGGTGACCGCACCCGCGTCCGGTTCGATCTCTTCATCGATCTGGTCGCGCCGATCCCGGAGTTTCTGTTGCGCAGGGCCAAGGCGATGGTGCTCGACGCGGCCGTGGACCGGCTTCGCACCCGGGTCACCCGCTTTCACGGCTGAGCGTCCAACGACGCCGAAACAGCGGCGCAACACGACCGGTTTAATCTGAGCAGATGGGGGCGCGGCGCTCGGTTCTGCTCGAATGCCTGGTCGCCGAACGGGCAGGCACCTCCCAGGACGGTGTGCTCGGCGAACTGCGGCGCGCCATTCTGGACGGTGGCGTCCCGCCGGGCACGCAGATCCCGCTGGCCGAGGTCGCCGAAGTTTTCGGGGTGAGTCAGATCCCGATCCGCGAGGCGCTGAAGACCCTTGTCGCAGAGGGGCTGATCTCGCACCGCCGCAACGGTGGCTACACCGTCGCGCTGCTGACCGCGCAGGAACTGCGCGAGATGTACATCGTGCGTGAGACATTGGAATCGGCATCGCTGGCCGCGGCGTTGCACAACGCCACCGACACCGATCGTGCCGCCGCGGTGATCGCCAACCAGCGCCTGGAACAGGCCATCCGGGACGGGGATGCGGCCGCATATCATCGCGGCAGCAGGCAGTTTCATGCCGCGCTGACCGGCCCCTCACGGATGCACCGGCTGCTGCACATGCTGGAGGCCGCCTGGAACGTCACCGAACCGGTGCAGTCGATGGTGCATGTCAGCCCCGCCGATCGGGCTGATCTGCACGCCGATCACCGCGCCATGCTGGAGGCGTTCCTGGCCGGCGATATCGATGCGCTGCTGGCCGTCTCCGAACAGCATGCCGCCCGGCTCAACGCCGTCATCGCCACCCTGCCGCGCGACACCGGCCTGCTGGCGTGAACGAATATATTTCCGGTGCAACCGACCGATAAGTCGGCCGAAACGGTGGGGAAACAATCCGGTCCCATAGTCGGCAACCATGACCGATACCGTTGTACCTCCGCATGACGCGCCCCCGGGAGCCGTTGTCGGTGCTGGTGACATCGTCGAAGCCGCCGGCCATCCGGTCGGCGGCGGCGTCATCAAGCCCGGCTACGACCCCCGCCTGACGAACGAGGATCTCGCCCCGCTGGGCAAGCAGACCTGGACGTCCTACAACATCTTCGCGTTCTGGATGTCCGATGTGCACAGCGTCGGCGGCTACGTCACCGCTGGCAGCCTGTTCGCGCTCGGCCTGGCCAGCTGGCAGGTGCTCATCGCACTGCTGGTCGGCATCAGCATCGTGTACTTCTTCTGCAACCTGGTGGCCAAGCCCAGCCAGGCGACCGGGGTGCCGTATCCGGTGATCTGCCGCACCGTCTTCGGCGTGCTGGGCGCCAATATCCCCGCCATCATCCGCGGTTTGATCGCGGTGGCCTGGTACGGCATCCAGACCTTTCTGGCTTCGGCGGCACTGGACATCGTGCTGATCAAACTCTTTCCCAGCCTGGCCCCCTACGCGGTGGTCGCGGACTACGGATTCGCCGGGTTGTCGCTGCTGGGCTGGGGTAGCTTCCTGCTGCTGTGGGTGTTGCAGGCCTGCGTGTTCTGGCGCGGTATGGAGTCGATCCGCAAGTTCATCGACTTCTGCGGGCCCGCCGTCTACGTCGTGATGTTCATGCTCTGTGGCTACCTGATCTACGAGGCCGGTTGGGCCGCCATCGATCTGAACCTCGGCGGGGTCACCTACACCGGGTGGTCCTCGGTTCCGGTGATGCTGGGGGCGATCGCGCTGGTGGTGTCCTACTTCTCCGGCCCGATGCTCAACTTCGGCGACTTCTCCCGCTACGGAAAGTCGTTCGCGGCCGTCAAGAAGGGCAACTTCCTGGGCCTGCCGGTCAACTTCCTGGTGTTCTCGGTGCTGGTGGTCGTCACCGCATCGCTCACCCTGCCGGTGTTCGGTGAGCTCATCACCGACCCGGTCGAGACGGTGGCCCGCATCGACAGCACCTTCGCGATCGTGCTGGGCGCGTTGACCTTCGCCATCGCCACCATCGGTATCAATATCGTTGCCAACTTCATCTCCCCGGCGTTCGACTTCTCCAACGTCAGCCCGCAGCGCATCAGCTGGCGCGCCGGCGGCATGATCGCCGCCGTCGGTTCGGTGCTCATCACACCGTGGAACCTGTACAACAACCCCGAGGTCATCCACTACACGCTGGAGACACTCGGCGCCTTCATAGGCCCGTTGTTCGGTGTGCTGATCGCCGACTACTACCTGATTCGTAAGCAGAAGGTGGTGGTGGATGATCTGTTCACCATGGATGAGTCCGGAAAATACTGGTACACCAAGGGATACAACAAAGTGGCCGTCGTCGCCACCGTCATCGGTGCCATCTTGGCCATGATCCCGGTGCTGCTCGGTGGTTCCGTGGCGGGCATGGCTGCCGCCGCCCAGTACAGCTGGTTCATCGGTTGCGGAGTCGGCTTCGCGATCTACTACCTGTGGGGTAAGCGGGACGTCCTGGTGGCAGAATCGGTGTCGTGACGCGTATTTGGGTGATCAACCCGAACACCACCCGGGCAATGACCTCGACGATCGAGGTCTGCGCCCGGGCGGTGGCGGCTGAGGGAGTGGATGTCACCGGCGTGACGTCCGAGTTCGGGCCGCCGTCCATCGAGAGTCACTTCGACGAGGCGATGAGTGTGCCCGGCCTGTTGGCGGCGATCCAGCGCGGTGAGGCCGAGGGCGTCGACGGTTATGTCATCGCCTGTTTCGGGGATCCAGGCCTGGACGCCGCGCGGGAACTGGCCGCCGGGCCGGTGATCGGTATCGCCGAGGCCGCCATGCAGACCGCGAGCCACCTGGGCCGCGGGTTCAGCGTCGTGACGACGTTGGGCCGCACCATCGGGCGGGCCGAGGAACTGGCTGAACGCTACGGGATGAGCCGGTTCTGCCGCGGCTATCACGCCTGCGAAATACCGGTGCTGGATCTCGAAACCGATCCGATGGCAACGAAACTCGTCACCGAGGCCTGCCGGGAGGCAGTGGAGCGGGACCGTTCCGACGCGGTGGTGCTGGGTTGCGCGGGGATGGCCGATATGTGCAGGCGCATCTCCGAGGAGATCGGTGTGCCCGTGGTCGACGGTGTCACCGCCGCCACGCTCGCTGTGCAGTCGCTGGTGACGATGGGGCTGCGCACCGGTAAGCGCGGGGAGTTCGCGACGCCGCCGCCCAAGGAGTACGTCCACCGGCGTTGACGCCGCGAGTGTGCGTCGGGATACGGCGGCCGCGGCGTGTTGGGCGATGACATCGCACACTCGGCGTCAGGGAGCGGGGTGCACCGTCCGCCAGTGTTCGGCGATCTCGATGCGCCGTGCCACCCACACCCGATCGTGTGACTGCACGTGGTCCAGGAACCGCTGCAGCGCCGCCGCACGGGCGGGCCGGCCGACGAGCCTGCAGTGCAGACCCACGGACAGCATCTTCGCCTGCTCCGGCAACACCTTCGGCGTAGAGCACGTCGAAGGCATCGCGCAGGTGCGCGTAGAACTCGTCACCGTTGGCGAAGCCGGCCGGCGACGAGAACCGCATATCGTTGGTGTCCAGGGTGTAGGGCACCACCAGATGATCGGTGTCGCGCACCTTCACCCAGTACGGCAGGTCGTCGGCATAGGAATCCGAGTCGTAGACGAACCCGCCGTGCTCGACCACCAGCTCGCGGGTGTGCGGGGAATCCCGGCCGGTGTACCAGCCCAGCGGCGCCGCGCCGGTCAGTTCGGTCAGGATCTGCATGGCCTCGGCCATATGGGCACGTTCGGTGTCCTCGCCGATCAGCTGATAGGACTTCCAGCGCAGCCCGTGACAGGCGATCTCGTGGCCCAGCTCCGAGAACGCCGCCACCGCTTCGGGATTGCGCTGCATGGCACGTGCCACCGCGAAGATCGTCAGTGGCAGGTGGCGCTGCTCGAAGATCCGCAGGATCCGCCACAGACCCGCACGCGAGCCGTATTCGTACATCGACTCCATGCTCATGTGCCGGTTGCCGAACGCTTCGGCCGGGGTGATCTCGGACAGGAACGTCTCCGACGCGGGATCTCCGTCCAAGATCGAGTTCTCGGCGCCCTCTTCATAATTCAGCACGAACTGCACGGCGATCGCGGCGCCACCGGGCCACCGCGGATCCGGGGTGTGACGCCCGTACCCGATCAGGTCGCGGGGATACGTCACGCCAGCTCCCCGTACAGCCGCAGCCGTGCCAGCCCGCCGTCCGGGTAGATGTCGAGCCGTACCTCGGTGAGCACATCGTCGGCGTCGATGAGGAACTTGTGCCGGGTATCGGGCAGCAGATCGGTGCGTGGCAGCAGTTCCACCCGGTCACCGTTGGCGCGGAACCCGGTGAGCGCGGCCGAGCCGGGGGAGTTGCCGATGAAATACGAGGTGTCGATCTCGGCCAGATTGATGCGGCCGGGACCGGCCAGCCGGAACCGCACCCAGTCGTTGGCGTCATCGCGGCGGCGTGCGGTCTCCCAGCCGTCGCCCATCACCTGGGCGTAGCCGGGGAAGATCAGGTTCTGCGGGGAACTGTAGAACCTGTTGGAGCAGTCCAGGACCAGGCCCCCGTTCTCCAGCGCGGCGAGGTCCAGCGGGCCGACACCGAAGAAGCGCTTGTCCGGCAGGCCTTCCCCGTGCACCCGCAGCCGCGCCACCCCACCGTCGGGGTAGATGTTGAGTCGCACATGGGTCCAACGGTTCTCGGAGTTGACCTCGAAGTTGTTGCGGGTGTCCCCGTAGGCCCGGCTGCGTTCGATCAGCGGCGTCCAGTTCTCGTCGGCGGCCAGCTGTTCGGCGGTGGGGTAGCCGTCGACCTCGAGCGCGTCCAGTGAGATGGCGGGCGGGTAGTTGCCCTTGAACCATGCGGTGTCCACCACCACGCCGCGGATCACTCCGGGCACCCCGAGTCGGACGATGGCGGTGTCATGGCCGGTCTCGCGGCGGCGCCGGGTCTCCCAGCCGTCGTACACCTGGCCCTTGTGCCCGAACGAGGCCGGCCGGTACGTCGAGGGTCCCTGCGAGATCAGGTTTTCCTTCTCGGCGAACGACTCGTCATTCGCCCAGACGACGGCGCCGCCGAGAGTGCGCAGCGCGAGATCCGGCAGCCAGGTGAAATCGGGCAGAGATTCGGTCATAACGGATTCCGGTCCTTCAGGTTTCGCAATACAGAGAGGCTGGCCGACGGGGCCAGGGTCAGGACGTCATCGGGGTCGAATGCGCCGCAGTCCAGTCCGCGCAGCACCACCGTGGCCAGCGCCTCGGCGGTGGCGGGCTCATCGACGATCGCGCCGCCCCGCCGGTCCAGGTAGGCCTGCAGGCGCGGTGCGGCCGCGGCGAGCGCGGTGCGGAAGAAGCTGAAGGTGGCCAGCCATCGGGTCACCAGATGGCCGGCGTGCATATCCCAGCCCTGGTAGTAGCCGCGTTCCAGGGACCGGGTCACCAACCGGTGATGTCTGCGGACAGCGGCCACCACCTGGTCGTCGGAGCCGACCGGGAACACCTGGGTGGAGCCGTCGGCGATCCACACCCCGGTCTGGGCGGCGGCGGTCTGCATGACGGCCTTGGCGTGGTCGGCGATGGGGTGGTCCAGGGACTGTTGCTGCGGTGCGATACCGCAGGCTGCGCTGTAGTCGTAGGTGCCATAGTGCAATCCGCTGCATCGGCCGTCGGCCAGATCGATGGCCCGGGCCACTGTCGCGGTGCCGTCGGGCCCGATGACCGCCTGCGGGCTCTCGATCTGCAACTCGAACTGGAGGGTGCCCGCGGGCAGACCGTGCGCCTGCTCCAGAGCCTCGCAAAGCCAGACCGTGGCGGTGACCTGTTCGGCCGCACGCAGTTTCGGCACGGTGAACACGAAACCCGGTGGGACGCCGCCATCGAGCACCAGTTCCAGGGTGCGCACCGAGCGGCGCCGGTCCGCAGCGGTCAACCCCTTGATCCGGATCCCGGAGCTGTCCAGCGCCAGCGCACGCAGGGTGTCTCCGGCCCGGACTGCGTCGGCGTCCTCGGCGTCGTCGGCGCGCCGCCCGTACCCGTCCTCGAAGTCCAGCCGCAGATCCGCGATGGGTGCGGTGCGCAGCCGGTCCCTGACCATCGCCAGGGTGGTCGCATCCCCGAGTTCGGCGAACACCTCGGGGTAGCGGTCCAGCAGTTCGAGCGCGTGCGCGCCCCACTCGATGACGGTGGCCGGGCCGGCGTCCGCGGCGCTGATGTACACGGTGTGCACCGGCTGGCTGCCGGCGCGGTCCCCGGGGTAGCGGGCGGCCAACGCGGCGTCGACATCCTCGAGCAGGGCGTCGAGACGTGTGAGCGTGTCCTCGGGGACTCGGCGCACAGTGGGCATCGGTCCATCCTGCCGTGTCAGCGCGACTTGAGCACCCCGAGGCGGCGGATCGCCTCGTTCATCGTCTCGTCGCGTTTGCAGAAAGCGAAGCGCACCAGGTGATTCCAACCGTGATCGCCGCTGGTGAACGCCGACATGGGAATCGCGGCGACCCCGGCGCGCTCGGGTAGTTCGGCACAGAACGTGGTGGAGTCGGAGTATCCGAGCGGCCGTGGGTCCGCACACAGAAAGTAGGTGCCGTGGCTGTCGTGCACCCCGAACCCGATATCGGTCAGGGCCGCGGCCAGCCGGTTGCGCCGGGCCTGCAACGTATCGCGCAGGGCCAGCGACCAGCCGTCCTCGTCGTTGAGTGCTCGGGCGACCGCGGGCTGGAAGGGCGCGCCGCCCACGTAGCTCAGGTACTGCTTGGCCGCCCGCACGCCCGCGATGAGGTCGGCGGGGCCACATGCCCACCCGATCTTCCAGCCGGTGACATTGAACATCTTGGCCGCACTGGAGATCGTGACGGTCCGCTCCGCCATGCCGGGCAGCGCCGCGAGCGGCAGGTGCCGTAGGCCGTCGAACACCAGGTTCTCGTACACCTCGTCGGTGATGACCAGCAGGTCGTGGGCGATCGCCAGTTCGGCAATCGCGGCCAGCTCCTCGGCCGAGGCGACGCTGCCGGTCGGGTTGTGCGGTGAGTTGAGGATGAGCGCGCGGGTGTTGGGCGTCACCGCGGCCCGCAGTGCCTCGACGTCGATGGCGAAGCCGCTGCCGTCGGCCACCATCGGCACGGCGACCCGGTGGCAGCCGGCCATCGCGATCACCGGCGAGTAGGAGTCGTAGAACGGCTCGATCACCAACACCTCGGAACCGGGCTCGACCAGCCCGATGACGGATGCGGCGATGGCCTCGGTCGCCCCGACGGTGACCAGGATCTCGGAGTCCGGGTCAAAGCTGAGGCCGTACAGCCGGCGGCGCTGCTCGGCGATGGCCTCACGTAGCGCTGGGATGCCCAGGCCGGGCGGGTACTGGTTGATGCCCTCGGCGATGGCGTCCTGGGCGACCTTCAGCATGCCGGCGGGGCCGTCCTCGTCGGGAAAACCCTGCCCGAGATTCACCGCACCGATGCGGGCCGCCAGTGCCGACATCTCGGCGAAGATCGTCACCGCGTACGGCTGGAGTCTGCGCACGGTCATGGCCTCGACCCTATCCGTGCTGGGATCTGAACCCGGGTGGCACCACCCGCAGCTTGGCGGCGATCCGCGTCAGCGCCGCCAGGTCGGCACCCGTGAGCGGGTCGATGATCAGTTCGCGGACCGCACGCACGTGGATCGGCGCGGCCTCGACGACCAGCCGGTGGCCGCCGTCGGTGAGCTCGGCCAGCGTGTAGCGGCCGTCGTCGGGGTCCGGGAAGCGGATCACCCAACCGCGCTGCTCGAAGCGTTTCACCACATTGGACAGCCGCGACAGGGATCCGTTGGCCAGGAACGCCAACTCGCTCATCCGGATTCGCCGATCCGGTGCATCGGAGATGTGACTGAGCGTCAGGTACTCGAAAAGGGTGAGGTCGACGTGGCGCAGCGGAGCCTCGAGTTTCCCGGGCATCAGCAGGATCAGCGAGATCAGACCCGTCCATGCCTGCTTCTCGTCATCGGACAACCACTGGGGTACGTCGGTGCTCGCCATCGGGATGACTTTACGCATGAAGTCATCGGGTGTACGTTTAACTTCATGCATGAAGTCAAAAATGACATCGAGTTCTTCGTGACGCCGGGCTACGGGCAGCGCGCCCTGGCCGAGCGGCACTACCACCAAGCCGTGCGGATCGGCGACAGGGTGGAGATCTCCGGTCAGGGCGGCTGGGACGACGATCTCAACTTCCCGGAGTCACTGGAGGACGAGATCGTCCGGGCTTTCGAGAACGTGGAGCGCACCCTCGCCGCGGCCGGCGCATCCTGGCGCGATGTCGTGCACGTGAACTCCTACCACGTGCTCAAGGAGCCGGACGAAAACTTCGACGCCCACAACGAGGTCATGTTCGAGCAGCTTCGTCAGTGGATGCCCGACCGGCCGCCCATCTGGACCGAGATCGGCGTCACCGCGCTCGGGGCACCGAAGATGCGCATCGAGATCCGTGTCACCGCGGTGGTCGAGAGCTGATGCGCGCCATCGTCTTCGACCCCGATGCCCCGCGCAAGTTTGCGTTCGCCGATGCCCCCGACCCGGTGCCCACGGCGCCGAACGAACTGCTCATCGACGTCAAGGCCATCTCGCTGAACTTCGGTGAGGTGTACTACGGCGACAACGCCGAACACCCCGGCGACATCCCCGGCTGGGACAGCGCCGGCGTCGTGATATGCGCGGCCGCCGACGGTTCCGGTCCGCCGGTGGGCGCCAGGGTGGCCGGGGCTTCCTGGTCGCAGGGCTGGGCGCAGCGTCGGGTGCTGGCGTCGGAAAACGTTGCGGTGATGCCTGATTCGGTCGATTTCGACACGGCGGCCGCGCTGCCGGTCGCCGGGGTGACCGCCGTGCAGACCATCCGCCGGCTCGGTCCGGTACTCGGCAAGCGCGTGCTGGTCACCGGAGCCTCGGGTGGTGTCGGCCGACTGGCCGTGCAGTTGGCCGCCCGGGCGGGTGCGCACGTGATCGCCGCTGTCGGCAGCCCCGAGCGCGGTACGGGCCTGCGAGAACTCGGCGCCGACGAGATCGTGGTCGGCCTCGACGGGGTGGCACCGGTGCATGGAGTGCTCGAACACATCGGCGGCACCGTGCTGGCCGATGCGTACGGACTGCTCGCCGACGGCGGCACGCTGATCTCGGTCGGATCGGCGTCCGGCCAGTCGACGCCGATCGATTTCGAGGCGGCGCGAATGGCCCGGAAGAACAACAGGATCGAGTCGTTCATGGCGAACTGGCCGCTGGGCGAGGAACTGCAGTACGTGCTGGATCTCACCGGCCGCGGACTGCTCGATGCCCAGGTGGGCTACCGCGATTCCTGGGACAATCTCGATGCCGCGATAGACGCCCTGCTCGGCCGGCGGGTGGCCGGCAAGGCGGCGCTCACGGTGAACTGAGCGGCAAGCCTGATCGCCGGTCAGGTGGCGAACAGCCGGGACGTGCGTTCCTCATGACGCATCCCGCTGATCTCCAGCGCGGGGGACAGGCTGGACAGCTCCGACAGCGGACGTTCGCACGCCGAAGCCGCCACCCGGGTCATCGACGCGGCATTGCGCAACTGGATGCGCTGGCTCTGCAGTGGTCCGAGCCGGCCCAGCCGCACTGCGGCGCTGAGCATCGAGGCCATCAGCGACCGCATCGAACCGAGGACGGCAAGCTGCTCGGTGACACCCAGATGGGCCTGCACCACCCCCTCGACGACGGCGGCGTGACCGGGGGTGTTACCGGCCAGCACGGCGCGCAGGTACGGGTGCCGCTCGGCGATACCGATATCGCAGGCCGTCGCGGTCAGCTGTCTGCCCGCCGACACCGACGCGGTGCGGGCGTTGTCGAACAGCTTGTAGGACGCGATCAGCTCATCGAGCTCAGCCAGGCGTTGCGCCGACTCCCAGTCGCGCCACGCGGCGGCGGTGACGGTGGCATCCAGCGTCGCGTAACCGTGGGTGAGGTAACCGCACACCGCCGTCTCGATCGCATCCGCGCCGGCATCGGGCCGCTGCGCCAGCCATTCCTCGAGACCGTGGCTGTGCACCATCCGCCCGGCCGGAAACGCGCTGTCGTGCAACTGCACCCACAGCGCGATCGCGGTGGCGGGGTCAGTGGTGGTGGCCGGCATGGTGGTTGGCTGACGTCGCAGACCAGCCGTCGGCGGCCATCGCGGTCTCGGTGACCTCACCGATGACACCGAGGCCGGCGAGCATCTCCCGGGCGGCGGCTGCGCTGGTGAACAGCGGCGCGGTCAATGTGTCGTGGTCGACGTCGACGGGGGCGTGCTGGTTGCCCAGCGTGTGGCCCAGCAGCAGCATGGCGCGTGCGGTGTTGTCGGCGAAGCGAACCCGGATGGCCGGTTCGCGCGGACGCCGCACCACCACGGCATTGACGCCATCGTCGGCGATCACCATGTCGTGGCGCAGGAAGGCACCGCGCGGCAGCATGATCCGTACCTCCATCCCGGTATCGGCGGTGACGAGCTGGCGATGCTTGCCGGCATCACCCCAGCCGATGTCGACATGGTGGCGGCGTCGCCCGGCGAAGGCCGGGTCTTCGACGGTTCCGAGAACGGTATCGGCCAGCACGTCAGGCGCTCCTTGCAATCGGTGGGTCCAGCACGGTGTGGCGGGCCGCGGCATGCACCGCGCGGCAGACTTCGTTCAGCTCGGGGGCTCGCGCGGCGGTGATCCGCGCGAAAACACCGACCCGGCTGGGGAGTTCACCCGCGCCGCCGAGCACGCCCGGATACCCGGCCAGGGCTGACCGGACCGCGGCCAGCGCCGGTTCGGGCGACAGGCCGGGTGTGACGATCAGCAGGGTGGCCAGATAGTCGCTGTCCAACCCGGCCCGTGCGGTGATCAGTTGACGGTCCCGCGCGATGACCCGGCCACCCACCCGCACGGTGAACGCGTTGTCGATGGTGGCGTACCGGAAACGTTCACCGTGCGCGATGCGGCCCGCGGCGATGGCATCCCAGCCGATATAGGTACCACCCTCCTCGATGTCCAGTTCGAGGACTTGGGTGAACGTCGAATCAGACTGCGGGATGATTGTTTTGGGAAGATACTCCAGCACGGCGCCAGACTCGACGCTGAATCGCAGCCGATGCCGGGCGCCGGGGCCGGTTCCGGCGAACACCTGGGTGGCGGCCTGGCTGGTCATGTGCAGGTGGGTACCGGTGGCGCAATGGACCGTGGTCTGCAGATCGTCATCGGAGAACGTGCCGCCGCTGGGGCTCTGTACGCACAGCACCGCCGCCCGCGGGTAGTCGGGGTCGGTGTGCAGCGCGGTGGTCACCCGCTGCGGATAGCGTTGCCGCAACTCGGCGATCCGGGTGGTGCCGGTGGCGTCGGCCAGGGTGTGCACCGTCAGCTCGCCGGGTGCGATCATGTTCCGGCCGTGAGCATCACACCGCGTAGCAGTTCCTCGGTCAGCGCGTCGAGGCCGACGCCGGAGCGCAGATCGGTGAACACGGTGGGCTTCACCGGGCGGGCGGTGGCGCAGTCGCGGCGCATCCCCGCCAGATCGGCGCCCACCAACTCGGCCAGGTCGATCTTGTTGACCACCAGCAGATCTGCCTGCAGCAGTCCGATGCCCTTCTTGCGGGGGATATCGTCACCGCCCGCGGTGTCGATCACGAAGATCCAGTAGTCGACCAGATCGGAGGTGAAGGTCGCCGCCAGGTTGTCTCCGCCGGACTCGATGAGGATGAGGTCGAGATCATCGAACTCGGCGCACAACCGGCGTGCGGCGGCCAGGTTGGCCGACGGATCCTCGCGGATGGCGGTGTGCGGGCAGGCCCCGGTCTCGACGGCCAGCACTCGCTTGGGGTCGATGACGCCGCTGCGGCGGACCCGCTGGGCGTCCTCGTCGGTGACAAGGTCATTGGTGATGACGGCGACGCCGAGGCCCCTGCCGATGAGCTGGGGCACCAGCATCTCCACCAGTCGGGTCTTGCCCGAGCCGACCGGACCGCCGATGCCGACGCGGAGTACCTCAGTCATGGTGATCTCCTTGCTATTTCAGTGTGTAGCGGCGGCCCAGCGGCACTGTCGTCATCGGTGTGCTGGTGCACACCTGACCGTCGACCATCACCCGGTAGGTATCCGGTTCGATGGTGATCTCGGGCAGGTAGTCGTTGTGCAGCAGATCGGCCTTGGTCAGCGCCCGAGCACCGCGGCAGGCAACCAGCGGGGTGCTCAGTCCCAGCCGGGTGCCGAGGCCGGCCTCGACGGCCGCCGCCGCGACGAAGTTGACCGAGACATCGGCCGGGGTGCGGCCGTAAGCGGCCCACTGCGGCCGGTACTTCAGCGGCTCGCACGTCATCAGGGAGGCGTTCGCCTCGCCCATCACCGACCAGGCCGGGAACCCGCCCTTGAACACCACCTCGGGCCGGATACCGAAGAATTTGGGTTCCCACAGCACGATGTCGGCGAGCTTGCCGGGTTCCAGCGATCCGACCTCGTGATCGATGCCGAACAGTCTCGCCGGGTTGATGGTCAACTTGGCGATATAGCGCAGGATTCGGGCATTGTCGGCTCCGGTGCCCACATCGGCCGGCAGCGGTCCGCGGGTGGCCCGCATGTGGGAGGCCAATTGCCAGGTGCGCGCGATGGTTTCACCGATGCGGCCCATGCCCTGGGAATCCGAGCCCATCGCCGAGATGGCGCCCAGGTCGTGCAACACATCCTCGGCGGCGATGGTCTCGCGCCGGATCCGTGACTCGGCGAAGGCCACATCCTCGGGGATGCGCGGGTTGAGGTGATGGCACACCATCACCATGTCCAGATGCTCGTCGAAGGTGTTCAGCGTGTACGGGTTGGTCGGATTCGTCGACGAGGGAAGGCAATACGGCTCACCCACCACCCGCATGATGTCGGGGGCGTGGCCGCCGCCGGCGCCCTCGGCGTGGTAGGTGTGGATGGGCCGGCCACCGATAGCGGCCATGGTGTCCTCGTAGAACCCGGACTCGTTGAGGGTGTCGGTGTGGATCTGCACCTGCAGGTCGAGTTCGTCGCCGGCGTCCAGGGAGGCCCGGATGGCGGCCGGGGTGGCCCCCCAGTCCTCGTGGATCTTGTAGCCGATGGCGCCCGCGAGGCCCTGTTCGATCAGCGGTGCGGTACTCGACGCGCTGCCGTTGCCGATGAAACCGAAATTCATCGGGAAGGCCTCGGCGGCACCGAGCATACGGGCCAGGTTGTTCGGTCCCGACGAGGTGATCCCGACGGTGACCGGTCCGAGACCGCCGCCGATCATGGTGGTGATCCCGCTGGAGATGGCCTCCTCGACCAGTCCGGCGCTGTCGAAGTGCACGTGCACATCGATGGCCCCGGCGGTGGCGATCATGCCCTCACCGGACCGGATATCGGTGCCCGCGCCGATGATGAGTTCCGGGTCGACCCCGTCCATGGTGCGCGGATTGCCGGCCTTGCCGACCCCGACGATGCGGCCGTCGCGGATCCCGATGTCGACCTTGCGGATGCCGAGCACCGCGTCGATGATCAGCGCGTTGGTGATCACGAAGTCCAGGGCGCCATCGGCATTGGTGAGGTCGCCGTGCACGGCCATGCCTTCGCGCATGGTCTTCCCGCCGCCGAACACGGCCTCGTCGCCATAGACCGTGGCGTCGGCCTCGACCTTGGCCAGCAGTTCGGTATCGGCGAGGCGGACCCGGTCACCGGTGGTGGGTCCGTACAACTCCGCGTAGCGGGCCCGGCTGATGCGGTAGGCCATGTCAGGATCCCGCGTCCAGGAATCCGAGCGTGTGCATGCTGGTCATGAGTTCCTCGCTCGGGGTCGTGTCGGTGAGTGCGTTGGTGACATCGTTCTGCCCGATCACCCGCCGTTCGCCGCCGTAGCTGGTCAGCGAAACCACCTGTGCTTCACCCGGTTCAAAGCGCACCGCGGTGCCGGACGGGATGTCCAGGCGCATGCCGTAGGCCGATCGCCGGTCGAAACGCAGCGCCCGGTTGGTCTCGAAGAAGTGAAAGTGCGATCCGACCTGGATCGGGCGGTCGCCGGTGTTCTCCACCGTGACCGTCGCGGTCGGCCGGCCGTCGTTGAGTTCCAGGTCACCCTCGGCCGCAAACACCTCACCGGGGATGACGGCGAGTTCCTCGGCGCTGCGGTTGCCGGGGCCGATGGCGTCGTGCACGGTGACCAGCTTCTGCCCGTCGGCGAAGAACGCCTCCACCTGAACCGAACCCAGCAGGGTCCGCACCCCGGGCAGCACATCGTCATCGGTGAGCACGCGAGCCCCGTGCGCCGCCGCGTCGGCGACGTTCGCCCCGGCGCGGGCGGCCTCCACGACCTCGTCGGCGATCAGGGCACGGGCCTCGGCGTAGCTGAGTGCCAGCCCGGCCGCGCGGTGCTTGCGGGCCAGTTCGGCGGCCAGGAACAGCAGCAGGCGGTCTTCGTCCTTCGGGGTCAGATGCATCGTGTCAGCCCGTGATGCCCTCGGCCCAGGGGTATTCCGTGAGATACGGGTCCGGGGTGATGGGCTGCGGGGATTCCCACACCTGCTGGATCAGGCCGTCCGGGGCGACCTTCCCGATGCGCGCGGTCTTGGTGACGTGGTGGTTCTCCCCGTCGATGGTGACGGTGCCCTCGGGTGCGTCGACGCTGACGCCGCCGGCCGCGCCCTGGATGTCGGGGACCGCGAACGATTGTGCCTTCTCCACGCTCGCCTGCCACAGTTTGACTGCGGTGTAGGCGGATTCCATCGGATCGGAGGTCACCCGGTCGGCGCCGAAGCGTTCCTTGAAGTCCGCGACGAAAGCGGTGTTCGCCGGTGTGTCCAGCGTCTGGTAGTAGTTCCATGAGGACAGTTGCCCGACCAGCGAGTCGGCGCCGATGCTCTTCACCTCCTCCTCGCCGACGCACATCGACATCACCGGCATCGTCTCCGCGGTGAGTCCGGCGCTGTTGTATTCGCGGAAGAAAGAGGTCAGTGACCCACCAACCACGACGTTGAACACCGCATCGGCGTCGGCGGTGCGGATCTTGTTGACGATGGTGGAGAAGTTGGTGCTGTCCAGCGGCACGTAATCCTCACCCTTGATCTCGATGCCGTTGGCCGCGGCGTAGGCCTTCACGATGGCGTTGGAGGTGCGCGGGAACACGTAATCGCTGCCCACCAGGTAGAGCGACTTCACGCCCTGCTCCTTGAGATAGTCCAGCGACGGGATGATCTGCTGGTTGGTGGTGGCGCCCGAGTAGTAGATGTTGGGCGAGGATTCCAGCCCCTCGTACTGCTGTCCGTAGTACAGCAGCGCATCCGAGCCTTCGAACACCGGCAGCATGGCCTTGCGGCTGGCCGAGGTGTAGCCACCGAAAACCGCTGCGACACAGTCGCTGTTGACGAGCTTCTGGGCTTTCTCGGCGAACGTCGTCGGCTCGGAGGCGCCGTCCTCGGAGAGCAGGTCGAGTTGCTTGCCCAGCACCCCGCCCGCGGCGTTGATCTGCTCGACGGCCATCACGATGGCGTCGTGGATCACCGATTCGCTGACCGCCAGCCCGCCGGACAGCGAGTTGACCGCGCCCACCTTCACACTGGGGCCCGAGGTGTCCACACAGTCCTGTGCGGCCACGGTGTCGGTGTCACCGGCGCGGCTGCCGCATCCGGCCGTGAGCATCGTGGTCGCCGCGAGCAGTGCCACGCCGACGCGCAGTCGTTTCATGAGGAGCCGCCTTCGAGGTCAGGGATCGTTGGCGCCCAGCGTAGGAATTCCCGGCGGCCGGGGGCTATGGGAGGAATCTCCCATTTGTGCCGCCGCCGTTGCGTGGGCGCCGCAGCCCGGAAACATCCTCGAAACATGGTCTGCACATGATGCTTTCGAGGGGCAGAACCGTACGAAGGATGACCGATGGGTGCATACGGCGAGGTACTGGGCAGCACGTCCAGTATCGAAACCCGGGCGCACGACATGCTGGAGGCGCTCAGCGCCAAGGCCGCGTCATCGGCGTCGGCGATCAGTCTGTGGGATCCCATCCGCCGCTGCCATGTCGCGGTGGCCAACCACGGTTACCCCGATGCGGTGATGGACCACCTGAACACCTGGTTCATCGACCACGACCCGCTCTTCGAGAGCATGCGGGCGCGCGGTCTCGGTGCGCTGCGGTGGCGGGACTTCCCCGAGTACCGCGACACCTATTCGGTCCAGAGTGTTTTCGCACCCGCCGGTTTCGACGAGGGACTGTCGGCGCGACTGATCACCGCCGACGGAACCTATGCCGGCACCATCCACGTCAACTGTGACGATGCCCGCTATCCCAGTGATGACGATGTCGGCGAGATCAATTCGTTGCGCGCACAGATGGCCGAGCATCTGGACTTCTCGGTGCGGCCCCGGATGGTCGCCGATCTGCTGGCACCCCAGGCCCAGGCGTGGGCGGTGGACGCCGGCGGTCGCGCCCATCTGTTGAGCCTCGGAGACACCTTCGACCGGCCGATAGACCGTGATCTGGTGGCCGAAATGGCGCTGGCCGCGCACACGCCCGGGCTGGGTTTCCGTCCCGAGGCGACCCGTTGGCACGACGGCGCCGGATGGCTACATGTTCGCCACATCGCCACCGCCCCGCGTTATCGCCACGACAGCCTGGACGCGGTGGTCCTCATCACCGCCGACCCGTTGCCCTTCGCGATCACCCCGCGTGAACTCGACGCACTCACCTTGGCGATCCAGGGTCTGACGAACAATCAGATCGCGGCGCGGCTGTTCATCAGCGTCCGCACCGCGGGTCATCACCTGGAGAGCGCAATGGCCAAGCTGGGTGCGGGAAACCGGGCGGCTTGCGTATCGCAGGCGGTCTCGTGGGGTCTGGTGTCCGGCAGGCTGCTGGCCGGCAACGACGCCGCCGCGCGCACCGCTTGACCCGAATGCGATCGATTGCACCACCTGTGGGGAAGGGCGGCTGTGGCGCGGTAACCTGACCTCTGAGCCCGACAGCCGGGGCTCTGAGCAGGGGTGGGGAACGCCGAGTATGCCGCGACGAGTGACCATCGACGATGTGGCGCGCCTGGCAGAGGTGCACAAGGCCACGGTGTCGAGGGCGCTCAACGCGCGCACCCGCGATCAGGTCAACGCCGAGACGCTCAAGCGGGTCAAACGGGCTGCCCGACAACTGGGCTACGTCCCCAATGCCATGGCTCGCAGCCTGCGGACCAGTAGGTCGATGACGATCGGCGTGATCATCCCGGATCTGATGAATCCGATTTTCCCGCCGATCATCCGGGGGATCGAGCATGTGCTGCAGGCGCAGGGCTATACCGTGCTCATCGCCAACACCGATTCCCACGATGATGTCGAGATCTCGGTCTTCGAGTCACTGCTGCAACGCCGGGTCGACGGTTTCCTGCTGGCCACGGGCCGGCTCGACGACCAGTCGGTGGTCGAGGAGGCGGCGGCCGCTGCCGTGCCGGTGGTGCTGGTCAACCGTGACGCCGGAGTCGGCAACTTCCCCCTGGTGACCGGTGACAACGCGCGTGGTATCGAGTTGGCGCTGGAGCATCTGGTCGAGCTGGGGCACCGCCGGATCATCCACGCCGCGGGGCCGACGAATTTCTCCACGACGCGTTCGCGGGCCGAGGCGTTCGAGGCCGCAGCCACCAGGGCCGGTGTGCAACATCAGACGATCTACGCATCGGCGCTGACCATCGAGGCCGGGGTGGCTGCCGCTGACCAACTGCTGGCCCACAACACGATCAATCCCACGGCTCTGGTGGCGGGCAACGATCTGGTGGCGCTGGGTCTGATCCGCCGGCTGCGCGCCGAGGGCCTGCACTGCCCGGAGGACGTCTCGGTGGTCGGGTTCAATGACATGCCGTTCGCCGGTGACTTCTGGCCGCCGCTGACCACGGTGCGGATGCCGCTGCGCGAGATCGGCGCCGAGGCGGCCCGCCTGTTGCTACGCGGAATCGAGGCAGGTGAGCAGGAGGCGGCGACACTGACGCTGCCGGTATCGCTGGTGGCGCGGGGTTCCACGGGGCCGGCGAAGAACTGACAGGTGTTCGGCCGGACCGCGCTAAGCTCCGGCTCAACATTCCTACAATCGATTGCAGAGCCATGGATCAGATCACGCTCGGAGTGTTCAGCCCGTCGGTGCTGCTCGACGTCGCCCGCAGCACCGGTCGGCTCTCCGACGCCGGACTCCAGGTGCGCGATGTGCCGGTGCCGTCGTCGCCCGCCCAGTTCGCCTCCCTGCGAGCCGGCGAGTTCGATGCCGTATTCACCAGTCCCGACAACGTTCTCGCCTACCGGTTCTTGCCCAGGAATCCGTTGGGGGAGCTGCTCGACGTCGAGATCGTCGCCGGTATCGACCGCGGGCTGCGGTTGTGTCTCGCGGCGCGGCCGGGCGTGACAGGACTCGGTGAGGTCGCCGGTGGACGCCTGGGTGTGGATGTCCCGAACTCGGGATTCGCCTTCGTCGGCTACGCACTGCTCGCCGAGCTCGGGATCTCCCGGGACGACCTGGAGGTCATCGCCCTGGGTTCCACACCCAAGCGGGCCAACGCCTTACACAGCGGCGGCTGCGACCTGACGGTGCTCAACGCCGGCAACGAGCTGACGGCGCGGGCACACGGCTGCCTACTGCTCGCCGAGGTCACGAGGTTGGGTCCCTACCTGGGTACCGTCGTGGCCCGGCTGCGTGACGGCGCCGGCGCCGGTGCAGTCGACCGGCTGGTCGAGGTACTGGGGGAGACCGCGCGCGCCATCCGTTCCGGGGCGCTGGACGGTCCGGCCGGCGAGTCCGCGGCCCGGTTGCTCGATCTCGGTCCGGAGCTGGCCGCCGAACATGTTGGTGTGCTGAAGGATCCCCTGCGGGGACTGATCGGCAACGGTGCGGTGGACGTGGCCGCGCTGGGCACCCTGGTCGGGTTGCGCAGGCAGTTCCTGCCGATGCCGGAGCTCGACGGTCTCGCCGCGCGGTTCGGCGAGGTGGTACGTCCGGGCATGCTGGCGGGCTGAGGAGTCACTCCCGGACGACGTAGCGGGCGCGGGCCACGGTGGTGACGGCGGCGTAGACCACCGACGCGACCGCGGCGAGTGCGAACAGTGTGCCGAAGCGGTCGGCGCCCGCCGCGATGTTTCCTGCCGCGGCGCCGGCAGATGCGCCGACGAACAACGCGATCGAGAAGAACGACATGCCGATGGCGCGGCTGTCGGCCGCAGCGTCGGTCATCCAGGTCTGCATCGTGGTGTGCCCGCAGGCCCAGGCCACCCCCAGCAGGATCGCCGCGGCCGACACGGTGCCCAGCGAGATCTGAAGCGCCACCGCCACATACGCGGCCACCGTGCTCAACCCGGCCAACAGCATCAACACCCAGGTGGGCCATCGGTCCAGGATGAGCTTCATCGACTGGCTGACGATCACGACCGCGGCGCCGAACATCGCGGTCGCCACCCCAGCCGCCAGCACCGAGGCGCCCGTCGTCTGCAGAGCCACCGCGAGGTAGTTGAACACCCCGACCAGCAGCGCACCCTCGGCGACCGTGAACGCCAGGATCGCCAGGGCCCACCGATTGCCCGCCAGCCGGCGCAGCGACGGGACCAGGCGTTCCGGCACGTCGTTCGCCGACCCCTTGAGTCGCGTGAAACCCAGGGCAAGCACCAGCGAGACCGCGAATATCACCACGAAAACCCAGCGCCAGCCCAGCCATTGGGCGATGACGCCGGCCCCCACCGTGCCCGCGGACAGGCCGATCGCGATAGCGGCGGCGAGGTTGGCGGTGGCCACCGCGCGCTGTCTGATCGTCAGGGTCTCACCGTAGTAGATCAACACTGTGGTGATGGTCGCCGCGAACGCGGCTGCCGATGCGGCGCGCGCGATGTTGTAGGACGCCGCGTCATGAGTGAATGCCGTTGCCAGGTTGGCCAATCCGCCAAGGATGGTCGAGATGACCAGGATGCGGATCCGGCCGTAGCGCGCCGCCAGCGTGCTCCAGATCAACTGAGAGGCCGCGTAGACCACCGCGTAGACCGTCAGCGAGTGGCCGATCGCCTCGATCGAGGTACCGAAGTCGGCCGCGATGACGGGGACGAGTGGCGGCATCACCGAACGGTCGATCAGGGACACGAACGCGCCGATGATCAGGATCATCGGCGCTCCGTCAGGTGTTTTCCCCGTCGCTTCGATCGCCGCGTTGCCTGCTCAACCACGAGGCGGCCACACCGGCACCTCTCCACGACCGGACCGGAACCGGACGGCCTTCGACCGGACGAACTCGTGCAGCGTCTCCGGAGCGTTCTCCCGGCCGAACCCGCTGCCCTTCTGGCCCCCGAACGGCGATCCGAGGAAGGAACGGCGCATGTAGTTGTTCACGAACACCATGCCGGCTTCCAGGCGTTGCGCAATGTGCCAGGCCGCCGCCTCGTCGCGGGTGATCATGGCGGCAGTGAGGCCGTAGGCCGTGCCGTTGGCGATCTCGACCGCCTCGTCCAGGGTGTGATACCGCATCAGCAGCGCGATCGGGCCGAAGATCTCCTCCTGTCCGACAGTCGAATCGGGGGCCACGTCGGCGAGCACCGTCGGGGGCACCCAGTAACCGTCGGCATAGGGCGCGTCGGTGGGCACCGTGCCCTGCCCGACGATGCGGGCGCCCTCGTCGAGGGCGGTCTGCAGGTATTCCAGCACCCGGTCGCGGTGTCTGGCATCGACCATCGGTCCGATATCGGTCTGCGCGTCCAAACCGTCACCCACCACGAGCGCTGTAGCCGCGGCGGTGAATTTCTCCAGGAAGGCGTCATACACGGCGTCCTGCACCAGGATCCGCGCCGTCGATGTGCAGGCTTCGCCCTGGTTGTAGAACATCGCCTCGATCGACACCGTGACCGCCAGGTCGAGGTCGGCGTCGGGAAAGACCATCAGGGCGTTCTTGCCGCCGAGTTCCATGGTCGCATAGGTCAGATTCTGTGCGGCCGTCTCCAGCACGCGCCTACCGGTGGCGGTGGCACCGGTGAAGCTGATGCGCTCGATGCCGGGGTGGCCGGCCAGCGCGGCCCCGGCGGTCAATCCGGGCACCGCGTTCAGGACACCCGGCGGCAGGACCTCGTTGGCGATCTCGACCAGCCGCAGCACCGTCAGCGGGGCCTGCTCGCCGGGTTTGATGACCACGGTGTTGCCCGTGATCAGCGCGGGTGCGCCCTTCTTGGCGAAATGGATGGGCGGCCAGTTGAACGGCAGGATGCAGGCGACCACACCGTAGGGCTCGTAGACCACCCGGGTCTCGATCGGGCCCTGGTCGATGATCTCACCGGGCAGGCTGTCGCCGAGGCCGGCGAAGAACTCGAAGCAATTCGAGCTGAAGGCCACGTCGTTGGCCAGCGCATCCCGTTTGGGTTTGCCGTTCTCTCGGGACACCAGCTCGCCCAGTTCGTCGGCGTGGGCGCGGATGCGCTCGGCGACCTGCTTGAGGTAGGCGCCGCGTTGCCGGCCCGACAGGTTGCGCCAGGCGGGCAATGCCGCCCGGGCCGACCGCACCGCGCGGTCGACCAGGGCGTCATCTGCGCAGACGACGGTGGCGATGACCGTGGCCGTCGACGGCTCGACCACCTCGAACGTCGGCAGGTCGCCGACCGGGACGAAGCCGCCGTCGATGAAGGCGCCCCATGCGGAGCGCGGCAGCGCCGCCGGCCGGGTGGTCCTGGTGTCGGCCTGGGTCATGGGCGCTCCATCGCGAGTCGGTGGTACTGCAATCGATTGCGGTCGACTATAGACCTGGCCGCTCCCCTGGGGAAGCCCCTTGTCGCAGCTGACCGGGGTGCCGCGACGTATGTGCCGTTGGGAGTGTGCGGTTGCGCCGACGGACTACCGGGAACCTGTTGACTACGCATCGACGCTGTGTGACGATTCACTGCAATCGATTGCAAGTGATGTGGGCAACACTCGGCCACCGCCATCGGGGCAATCGGTCTGACAGAGAGGTTGGACATGCGCTTTACCAAAGTAATTCGCGCGATCGCCGCGACTGCGGCGATCGCGTTGACCGTGTCGGCGTGTTCCGCGGACGGGGGCGGTGACGGCGATACCCTCCGGATCGGCGCCTCACTACCGCTGACCGGCGAGTTCAGCCAGGGTGGCCTGGACACCCAGCGGGGCTATGAGACCTGGGTCGAGATGACCAACGAAAAGGGCGGACTGCTCGGCAAGCAGGTCGAGATCATCGTCAAAGACGATGCCACCCAGCAGGAAACAGCGGTCAGCAACTACAACAACCTGATCTCACAGGACGGGGTCGACCTGTTGCTGGGCAGTCAGTCGTCGCTGCTGAACATCCCGGCCTCGGCGATCGCGGAGAAGAACAAGAAGCTCTTCGTCTGCCCATCCTGCGGTTCGCCGGACATGTTCAGCCGCGGATTCTCCTACATCTTCTTCTCGCAGCAGGCCATCGCCACCGACCAGGCCAAGGTGTTCGCCGAATGGGTCGCCGCGCTGCCACCGGAGCAGCGCCCGGCGACCGCCGCCTACCCGACGCTGGACGACCCCTTCGCCGGGCCGGTGGTCGAGGGCGCCGAGAAGATTCTGTCCGCAGCAGGTATCCGGACCGTCTACCGGGACAAGTACCCCGCCACCACCAAGAACTTCGACTCGGTGGTCAACGCCATGCGTGATGCCGGCGCCGAAATCGTGGTGCAGGGAGCGCAATTCGAGGACGGGGTCAACATGATCCGGTCGATGAACCGCGCCAACTACCAGCCGGAGATCCTCTACCAGAGCAGCTCGCCCACCTACGGCCAGCAATACCTCGACGCCGTCGGGGCCGACAACGCCGAGGGCGTGTTCTTCTCCTCGAGCTACAGCCCGCTGTCCGACACCACCGACAACGCCGAGTTCGTCGAGCGCTTCGAGAAGAAGTTCGGCCAGAGCCCGCCCGAGGACGCCGCCGACGGGTTCGCCGCCGGACAGGTACTCGCGGCAGCGGTCACCGCGGTCGGCTCCATCGACGACCAGGCAGCTCTCGCAGACTGGTTGCGCAGCAACAGCGTCGACACCCTGCTGGGCACCCTCAGCTGGAACGAAGACGGCAGCCCCAAGGGTGACTTCCTGGTCGGGCAGTGGCAGGCCGGGGTGTCCCAGGTCGTCCTTCCCACCGAGTTGGCCACCTCGGATCAGATCCTCCGCTGGCGCGGCGGGGATATTTGATTCCGGCACACCTGATTAGGAGCCATTTCTCATGACATCCCTCGTGCAAACGCTCATCCTCGGAGTGCTCGTCGGCGCGCTGTACGCGCTGATGGCATCCGGACTGACCCTGATCTTCGGGGTCATGCGGGTGATCAATCTGGCCCACGGCGCGTTCGCGGTCCTCGCGGCGTTCCTCACCTTCACGCTGTGGCGCAGCCTCGGCCTGGATCCGCTGCTGTCCATCCCCATCGTCATGGTGGTGATGTTCGGGTTCGGCTGGCTGGTGTACGTGCTGGTCATCCGGCATGTCCGCGGTGCTCACGTGACGATGACGGTGCTGGCCACCTTCGGAATCGCGCTGATGCTCGAGGGCATCATGGGCTTCATCTGGGGCAACACCTCGACCACGGTGGTGGTGTCCTACACCGACGCGTCGCTGACGCTCGGATCGATCTACATTCCACAGGCCATGCTCATCGCCGCGGTCATTGCGGCCGCGGTGATGGGCGCGCTGTACCTCCTGCTCAATCACACCTGGGCGGGCCGGGCGATCCGTGCCGCGTCCTCCAACGAGAGTGGTGCGCTGCTGGTGGGGGTGAGCGTCGCGACCATCGCCGCACTCACCTTCGCCATCGGGGTGGCCACCCTCGGCGCCGGCGGCGCGATGCTGTCCACCATCTACCCGTTCCTGCCCGGCACCCACTACCAGTGGATTGCCCGACTGCTCGCGATCGTCGTCCTCGGTGGCCTCGGCAGCCTGCCGGGCGCGGTGCTCGGCGCGCTGGTGATCGGCATCGGTGAGATGGCGGCCACCGCCTACGTCGGAGCGGCCTGGCCGGTGGCGGTGCCCTTCCTCGTCATCATCGTCGTGCTGATCACCCGGCCACAGGGTCTGATGGGCACCCGACTCCGAGAGGATGCGGTCGCATGAGTACCTCCGATACCCCGTCACGGCTGCTCGATCCCACCCTGCACAAGAGGGTGAGCCGCGGTGTGCTCACCGTCGCGGCCGTCGTGATCCTGCTGTTCCCGTTGTCGCCCAGCATGTCCGCACAGAACATCGTCATCCTGTCGCTGGTGCTGGCCATCGGCGCCAGCGGGCTGAACATCATCACCGGATTCACCGGGTACCTGTCCCTGAGCCAGGGCGCGTTCATCGGTATCGGCGCCTATGTCGGTGCCATCATGGCCAACCGGTTCCCCGATATCGAACCCCTGGTGTGGGTGCCGGTGGCCGGCGTGATCGCCGCACTGATCGCGATGCTGCTCGGACTTGTCACCTACCGGTCCCGCGGCCCGGCGTTCGTCATCATCACCGTGGCGTTCCTGTTCCTCATCCAGTTCGTCGCCATCGAGTGGGTGTCGGTCACCAACGGCAGTTCGGGTCTGACGCTGCCGCTACCGGATTGGCCTGAGGCATGGGGTAACTGGCCCTTCCATCTGATCCTGGTCGCGCTGCTGGCCGCCTCCGTGTCGATGACGTGGTGGATCCGGCGCACCAAGTTCGGCATGGGCCTGATCGCCATCCGGGAGGACGAAGGCAAGGCCGGCACCATCGGCGTGAACGCCCCCGTCTACAAGCTGCTGGCCTTCGGTCTGTCCGCGCTGTTCGTCGGGATGGCCGGATCGGTGTACGGGTACTACCTGTCCTTCGTCGACCCGATCGGCATGTTCTCGATCATCACCAGCGCGCTGATCGTGCTCGCGGTGATCCTGGGCGGCCGTGGCACGCTGTGGGGTCCGGTTCTGGGCGCCTTCATCATTCAGCCGGTCAACATCTACGCCAACCAGGCGTTCGGTGGCGGTAACGCGCGGCTGGTGCTCTTCGGCGGACTGCTGGTTCTGCTGGTGATCCTGCTGCCCAAGGGCATCCTGCCGACGGCGGCGCCCTTGATCGAGAAGGCCAGAACCAAAGGTACCGTGGGCCTTTCCGGTGCCCGCCTCAATCCTCTCGACCGCCCACTGGTCCGCACCGAGCTGCGCAGACCGGAGCCGACAGGTAAGACGATCCTGGAGGTGCGCGGGCTGTTCAAGAGCTTCGGTGGCAACCACGCCGTCAACGATTGCAGCTTCACCGTTCCCGAAGGATCCATCACCGCACTGATCGGACCCAACGGTTCGGGTAAGACGACGGTGTTCAATCTGATCTCGGGCACCATGGCCCCGGACAAGGGCGAGATCCTGTTGGGTGGCGAGCACATGGAGGCGCTCTCACCGTGGTCGCGGGCACACCGGGGACTGGGCAGGACGTTCCAGATCACCCGCCTGTTCCGCGAGATGACGGTGCTGGAGAACGTCGTCGCACCTCTACGGGACTTCTCGGTGTCCCAGCTCGGGCTCGGCGCGGTCAGCGGCACGGAGGCCGCTCGGGCCGAGGAACTCCTGGAGTTCGTCGGGATGGCCGCCTACCGCGACGCGCAAGCCGGTGCACTGTCCTACGGCCAGCAGAAGCTCGTCGAACTCGCCCAGGTCCTGATGCTCGATCCGAAGTTGATCCTGCTCGACGAACCCGCAGGCGGCATCAACCCGACGCTGATCGAGCGGATGGGCGATCTGATCCGCGAACTCAACGCGGGCGGAAAGACCTTCCTGCTGGTCGAGCACAACATGCCGTTCGTGGTCGGCCTGTGCGATCCGATCCGGGTGCTCGCCCGCGGAGCGGTGATTGCGCAGGGCAGCCCCGAGCAGATACAGAAGGACCCGCTGGTACTCGACGCCTACCTCGGTGACGACTACCTGCTCGAAGCGCCTTCGAAGGGCTCGAAAGCAACTGTCGCTCAGGGAATCCGGGAAGGAAATCCAGCATGATCAAACTGGAAGGGGTGGTTGCCGGCTACGGCGGCGGCAATGTCCTGCAAGGTGTCGATCTCGAGGTGGGCCCGGGCGAACTGGGCTGCATAGTCGGCCCCAACGGAGCAGGCAAATCCACGGTGTTGCGCGCCGTCAGTGGCATCCTCAAGCCCAGTGCCGGCCGGATTCTCCTGGACGGCAAAGACATCACCGGTCTTGCCCCCGATGAGGTGCTCGGCTGCGGCGTCACGCAGGTGCCGCAGAGCAACGGGTTGTTCCCGACGCTGACCGTCAAGGAGAACATCCTGATGGGCGCCTACGTCATTCGCAGGCAGCGGGCGTTGGTCAAGCAACGCTACGACGAGGTGCTGGGCATGTTCCCGCTGGTGAAAGACAAGACGGGGATCCGGTGCGGCAACCTTTCCGGCGGACAGCGCCGCATGGTGGAGTTCGCCCGCTCGCTGATGCTGGACCCGAAGCTGGTTCTGCTCGACGAACCGTCGCTGGGCCTGGATCCGAAGTCGCTCACGGTGATCGACCAGGCCGTCGCGATCATGCGGTCGCAGGGCAAGGCCATCCTGATGGTGGAACAGAACGTCCGGTTCGGACTTCGGATGGCATCGACCGGCATCGTGATGGAAAGCGGCCGAGTGCTCCTCACCGGCCCCGCACGGTCGGTCCTGGAAAACCCTGAGATCGCCGATCTCTACTTCGGTGGTGCGGTGCATGCACCCAGCGCATCCGACACCCCGGCAACACAACCGACAGCCTGAGAAAGAAAAGGAACCAGAACATGTCTACCTCGAATCTGAAGATCGGCTGGATCGGCGCGGGCCGGATGGGTGCCCAGCTCGTCACCCGGCTGCTGGACGCGGGCTATGACGTCACCGTGTACAACCGCACCGCCTCCAAGGCCGCCGCGCTGGTCGAGAAGGGCGCCAAGGTCGTCACCAAGCCGGTGGACCTGGCCGACCGCGACCTGGTGTTCGCGATGGTGTCCACATCGGCCGACCTCGAGCAGGTGATGCTCGGGGAAGGTGGTCTGCTGACCGGTAGCGCCTCGCCGCGGGTCATCGCCGACTCGTCGACGGTCTCCGCCGAGGCCAGTGCCAAGATCCGGGAAGCGGCCAACTCCCGTGGGTGTGATTTCCTGGCCACTCCGGTCAGTGGAAACCCGAAAGTCATTGCGGCGGGCAAGCTCACCGTCGCGGTGTCGGGCCCGCGCGAGGTCTTCGAGACCGTGGAACCGGTGCTGGCGGTGTTCGGCCGCAGTGTCACCTACGTCGGCGAAGGGGAGGTGGCGCGGTTGGTCAAGATCGCCCACAATCTCATGCTCGGCGTGGTGACCCAGTGCCTGGCCGAGATCACCGTCCTGGTCGAAAAGGGCGGTGTGAGCCGCGCCGACTTCTTGGCGTTCCTGAACGACTCGGTGATGGGATCGACCTTCACACAGTACAAATCGCCGGCCTTCGTCAACCTCGACTTCACCCCGACGTTCACCATGGGCCTGCTGCAGAAGGATTTCGACCTCGGGCTGGAAGCCGCCTACCAGCTCAAGTCGCCCATGCCCATCGCGTCGGCCACCCGGCAGATCGTGGCTCAGGCCGCCGGCGCCGGTGTCGGTGTCGAGGAGGACTTCGCGACACTGCTGCTCGAGGTGGCCCGCGGCGCGGGCCTCGAGCTCGCGGCCGAGAACGTCGCCGTCGATGACGGCCTGACCCCGCCGGTGCACACGTGAGCACCATGCGGCAACTGGGGGCGCCCGGCCACATGGGCGTCGACTACGAGGAGCGCGTCGACTTCGCCCGGCTCCGGGACTACCGGATCTCCCGGGCGAAGGCGGCGCTGGAGGCCAGTGGCTGTGGGGCGTTCCTGCTGTTCGATTTCTACAACATCCGCTACACCACGCAGACGTGGATCGGCGGGGCGTTGGGCGACAAGATGATTCGCTACTGTCTGTTGACCCGCGACCGGGATCCGATCCTATGGGACTTCGGTTCGGCGGTGCGCCATCACAAGCTCTACAGCCCGTGGCTGCCGCAGGAGAACTGGCGGGCCGGGTTCCTCGGCTTCCGCGGGGCGGTGGCCCCGGACGCGGGCCTGATGCGGGACGCGGTCACCGAGATCAAAGCCATCCTCGTCGAAGCCGGGGTCGCCGACGCACCGGTGGGCATGGACATCGTGGAGCCGCCGTTCCTCTTCGAGATGCAGCGCCAGGGTCTGTCGGTGGTGGACGCGCAGCAGAGCATGCTCGATGCCCGGGTGATCAAGTCCTCCGACGAGATCATGCTGCTCAATCAGGCTGCGGCCATGGTCGACGGTGTGTACCAGGACATCGTCGACGTGCTGAAACCCGGTGTGCGCGAGAACGAGATCGTCGCGCTGGCCAACAAGCGGCTCTACGAGCTCGGATCTGATCAGGTGGAGGCCGTCAACGCGATCTCCGGAGAACGGTGTAATCCGCACCCGCACAACTTCACCGACCGGATCATCCGCCCGGGGGATCAGGCGTTCTTCGATATCATCCACTCCTACAACGGGTATCGGACCTGCTACTACCGCACCTTCGGTGTCGGGTCGGCGACACAGAGCCAACGAGATGCCTACAAGACCGCGCGGGAGTGGATGGACCGCTCGATCGAAGCGATCCGCCCCGGTGTGGGGTCGGATCACATCGCCCGGCTGCTGCCCAAGGCCGAGGACTTCGGGTTCGAGAACGAGATGGCGGCCTTCGGTCTGCAGTTCGCCCACGGTCTGGGGTTGGGATTGCATGAGCGGCCCATCATCTCGCGGCTGAACTCGCTGGAGAATCCGGTCGAGTTGCAGGCCGGCATGGTGTTCGCGATGGAAACGTACTGCCCGGCTTCGGACGGGACGTCGGCCGCCCGGATCGAGGAGGAAGTGGTGGTCACCGACGACGGTCCGGTGATCCTCACCAAGTTCCCGGCCCAGGAGCTGTTCGTGGCCAACGAGTACTGAGCCGTCGTGCCGTTTTCTACATCAGGGTTGTGAATTCCCGAACCCCGCGACCCTGGTGTAGAAATCGGCGCCAAGATCCCGCGGGACCCCTCGCCCGCGCATGAAAGAAACTCCCGGTAGACACGTCCACCGGGAGTTTCTGTTCGGGCTGGGTCAGGCCTGCGTGGATGCGGCGGGCGATGTGACTAGGTCAGCCCCGCAGCCGCTCGGCGACCTCGGGGGACAATCCGGCGAGGCTCTCCACACCGAGATCCCCATGGCGCAGGTCCAGGGTCTTGAGGAACTTCTGCTGGCCCATGGTCAGCGCGATGAAATAGCCCAGTTCGACGAGTTCGGGTTCGGTGAAGTGGGCGTGCAGGTCCTCCCACAGCGCGTCGTCGGCCAGGTTGGGGTCCCAGGCGATGGCCTCGGCCCACATCAGCGCCGATTTCTCCCGGTCGCCGAGCACGGTCGAATCACGGAACTCGATCACCTCGTCGAACTCCCGCTCGGTCAGGCCCGCCTCGGCGCCCAGGTGTGACCGCTGGCCCGCGCAGTAGCCGCAGTCCAGACTCTTGGCGATGAACACGCGCGCGAGTTCCTTGATCGCATGGTCGAGCACACCGTCGCGGAATGTCTGCTGCCACGATGCGGTGAAGGTGCGCAGCACAGCGGGCACGTGGGCGCGGATGGCCTGACTCTCCAGGCGGGGCGTGCCGAAGGTGCGCGACTGCGCCAGGATGTCGACCAGATCGGGCTCGGTGACACTGTCCGGCCGGACATAGCTGATACGTGCCATCGTCACGCCTTCCAGACCGTCTTGAGGTTGCAGAACTCCCGGATGCCGGCGGCGGCGAGCTCGCGGCCGTAGCCGGAGTCCTTGATGCCGCCGAACGGCAGCTCGGGGTAGGACACCGTCATGCCGTTGAGGAACACCGCACCGGCATCGAGGTTGGCGACGAACCAATCCTGTTCCTCCGGGTCGTTGCTCCACACCGCCGAACTCAGTCCGAAGGTGGTCTGGTTCGCGATGCGGACGGCTTCTTCGCGGTCGGCCACCT
Organism: Mycobacterium sp.; assembly: GCA_034520035.1. GTDB lineage: Bacteria > Actinomycetota > Actinomycetes > Mycobacteriales > Mycobacteriaceae > Mycobacterium. Next base: position 184,176 of record JAXHOA010000017.1, read on the forward strand.
TGTACATCGAGGCCACCGGCCCGAATGTTTCCTCCAGCACGATCCGCATCTCGTCGGTCAGCCCGGCCAGCACGGTCGGGTTGTAGTACCAACCCGCCCGGTCGGGTGCGCTGCCGCCGGCGAGCACCTCGGCCCCCTTGAGCACCGCGTCATCCACCAGTTCGGCGACGTCGGTACGGCCGGACTCGGTGGCCAGCGGTCCGACATCGGTGGTTTCGTCCAGCGGGTCACCGACCTTGAGTGCATTCATCTTGGCGACGAACAGTCGGGTGAACTCGTCGTACACGTCGGCGTGGACGATGAAACGCTTTCCTGCGATGCAGGATTGACCGTTGTTGGAGATGCGGGCCTTCACCGCGGTGGTGGCCGCTGCGTCGATATCGGCGCTGGGCATCACGACGAACGGGTCGGAGCCGCCGAGTTCGAGGACAGCCTTCTTGATCTGCTGCCCCGCGATACCGGCCACCGAACGCCCGGCGGGTTCGGAGCCGGTGAGCGTGACGGCGGTGACCCGGCTGTCCTCGATGACGGCCGCGACGTCACCCGCACCGATCAGCAGGGTGCGGAACGAGCCGGCCGGAAAACCACCTCGTTCGAAGAGGTCGTCGAGATAGAGCGCAGAACGCGGGACGTTCGATGCGTGTTTGAGCAGCCCGGTGTTACCTGCCATCAGGGCCGGGGCGGCGAAGCGGATCACCTGCCACAGTGGGTAATTCCACGGCATCACCGCCAGCACCACGCCCAGGGGCTGCCACACCGTGCCCGCGGCCGAAGCCGCCACCGACGACGGATCGGCCAGTTCCTCTGCGGCCAGGAAGGACTCGGCGTTGTCGGCGTAGTAGCGGATGTTCTTGGCGCACTTGAGCACCTCGGCCCGCGACTGGGCGATGGGTTTGCCCATCTCGATGGTGATCATCTCCGCGGTCTTGTCGACCTCGGCCTCCAGCAGGTCCGCGGTGGCCTGCATCCACCGGGCGCGCTGCGCATAGTTGGTGGTGCGCAGCTTCTGGCTCGCGTCGTAGGCTTGTGCGATTCGGCGCTGCACCTCGTCCGCGGAATGCGCCTCGAAGGTCTCGACCGTCTCACCGGTCGCCGGATTGATCGTTGCGATTGCCATGAATTCCTTCTCTCGGGGACGGTTCAGTCGAAAACTTCTGGGTGCCGCGCCAGTTGGCGTCGAGTGCGCCGGATATGGCCGAGCAGAACGCGTTCGGCCTCTTCGGAGTCCTGCTCGCGGATCGCCGCGACCAGCATGTGATGTTCGTCGTGCACGATGCGGTGGCTGTCATCGTCGAGCAGCCGGGTGAATGCGCGGCGGTAGTGCTGGGTGGTGTTCCACAGCCGCTCCACGGTGGGCCCCAGGAAAGACGTTCCCGCACCGGCATAGCTGCCCAGGTGGAACTCGCGGTCCAGTGCCAGGAACTGCTCGACATCACTGGTGCGGCGCATCTGCTCGGCGAGTTCGGCCAACCGCTCGACGCTGCAGGTCGTCGAGGTGCGGCAGGCTGTACCGCAGCAGCAACGGCTCGATCCGCTCGCGGACCTGGTAGAGCTCCACGCATTCATCCAGGCTGAGCGAGGCGATCCACGCGCCGGCATTGGCCACCGTCGTCACCAGGCCGTCGGCTTCCAGGATGCGCAGCGCTTCCCGCACCGGCACCCGGCTGGCTCCGTACCGTTCGGCCAGCGCCTCCTGTCGCAGCCGGGTGCCCGGCGGGTACCCACCGGTCAGGATGGCTTCGCGCAGTTCGTCGGCGACTCGGGCCCCGGTGATCCCGTCGCGCACCGGCGGAGGTTGAGTCATGTCAGCTCGCCGGGTGATTCGGATTCCACAGCAATACCGGCGCATTGGCCTCGTAGGCTTTGCCGCCCGGGAAACTGACCAGTTCGAATTGCATGCCCCACGGGCTCAAAAAGTACACCCAGCGCTGCCCCTCACTGGCGTTTCTGCTGGCGGTCGGGGCACCCAGCACGCGGATGTCCTCGGCGCGGAGATAGGCGACAGCGGCGTCGAGATCGTCGACGTAGAACGCCAGGTGGTGCCCGCCGATATCGCTGTTGCGGGGCTGGGCCGCTTGGCCGTCGGCGGCCTCGTACTGGAACACCTCGAAGTTCGCGCCGGTGCCGCACCGGTAGAACCGCAACTCGCGCATGACCGTGCGGGGGTGGACGTTGAGATGCTCGGCCATCCAGTCGTCGTCATGGGCGTAGGGGCCCAGCGTGTAGACGTGCGCGCACCCGAGCACGCGGACGAAGAAGTCGTGCGCCTCGTCCAGGTCGGGCACGGTGAATCCGATGTGGTCGGTACCGACCAGGCCGGGCAGCGGCATGCAATCAACCTTCCTTAATGGATCCAATACGGGTCAATGATACCGCTCAAGACCGCGATTCTGGCATGGATATGGCCAAAGTGGATCCAACTGGGCTACTGTGGGACCTGCATCACATACCGCCACCCGGATGTCCGGCCGATGGAGATTGAGGGCAATGCCAACCGAAACCCGCCTGGAGACGGGCTCTCCGTGGATCGAACTCGGCACCACCGACGCGGACTACGACGCCGCCGACCCGGTGCTGCTCGGCACGATGCTGGGCCAGCTGCACCTCATCCGGGCCTTCGAGGAAACCGTCCTCGAACTGGCCGGGGAAGGGTTGGTGCACGGGCCCGCCCACTCCAGCATCGGGCAGGAGGGTGGCGCGGTCGGGTCCATCGTCGGACTGCGGTCCACCGACGCGGTCAACGGTTCCCACCGCGGTCACCACCAGTTCCTGGCCAAGGCGCTCACCCACGTGTCCGGCGGTGTCATCGATCCCGCCGCGGCCGTCACCCCGAAGATCCAGCGGGTGCTGCAGCGCACGCTGGCCGAGATTCTCGGTCTGGCGCAGGGCTACTGCCGAGGGCGTGGTGGATCCATGCACCTGCAGTGGTTCGCGGCCGGAGCGCTGGGCACCAACGCCATCGTCGGCGGCGGCGTCCCGATGGGCGCCGGGAACGCATGGGCGCAAAAGCACAGTGGCACCACCGATCTGACCATCAGCTACTTCGGTGACGGATCCAGCCAGATCGGCTCGGTACTGGAGTCGATGAACCTGGCCGCGGCCTGGAAGCTCCCGTTCTGCTTCTTCATCGAGAACAACCTGTACGCCGTCTCGACGCGGGTCGACGAGATCACCGCGGATCCGCGGCTGTCGGTGCGTGGCCAGGGGTTCGGCATCCCGGGCTGGCGGGTCGACGGAATGGATCCACTCGCGGTGCACCTGGCAACGACAGCAGGCGGCCGAACGGATGCGCGGGGGCGACGGGACCTGCCGTCATCGAGGTGGAGGTCTACCGTTTCTTCCACCAGAACGGCTCGTACCCCGGCAGTGCGTTCGGATACCGCAACAAGGACGAAGAGTCGCAGTGGCGAGCGCGTGACCCGCTGGAGAAGATGGCCGCCGAGATGACCAGGAGGGGCCTGATCGACGACGCCGGAGTGGCCGAACTGCGCAGGCAGGCCCAGCACGCGATGACCTCCGCAGTGGCCGAGCTGCTGGAGGCCGATCCGGAGTCGCCGGGCAAGCGGCGCATCCGGCCCGAATTGTGGCCCGACCCGAGCTTCGTCAACGTCGGCGTTCGCGGCGACGCCGGTGAACTGTCCGCACTCGAGGTGCTGGAACCCACCGCCCACCAAGGGCCCTGGCGGGACATGAAATTCATCGAAGCCGTCGCCGGCGTGATGGACCGGCGGATGGCCACCGACGAGCGCATCGTGATCTTCGGAGAGGACGTCCACCGCCTCAACGGCGGCACCAACGGCGCCACCAAGGGCCTGGCCAAATACGGCGAGCAGCGCCTGGTGGGCACCCCCATCAGTGAGAACGCCTTCACCGGCCTGGGCGGTGGCCTCGCGCTCGACGGCCGCTTCCGGCCGGTGGTGGAGTTCATGTATCCGGACTTCATGTGGGTGGCGGCCGATCAGGTGTTCAATCAGATCGGCAAGGCGCGCCACATGTTCGGCGGCGACAACGCGGTGCCGTTGGTGCTGCGGACCAAGGTGGCGATGGGCTCGGGCTACGGCTCTCAGCACCTGATGGACCCCGCCGGGATCTTCGCCACCAGCCCTGGCTGGCGAATCGTCGCGCCGTCGACCGCCGCCGACTATGTGGGTCTGATGAATGCGGCTCTGGCGCTGCACGATCCAGTTCTGGTGATCGAGCACGTCGACCTGTACGGCACCGCCGACAAGGTTCCCGACGGGTCGCTCGACTACATCATCGCCCCGGGTACCGCTGCCATCCGTCGCGCCGGCAACGATGTCACCGTCATCAGTTACCTGTCGATGGTGGCGCGCTGCGCCGAGGCCATCGAACAGACCGGTATCGACGCCGAGCTGATCGACCTGCGCTGGCTGGACCGGGCGTCGATCGATTGGGGCACCATCGAAGCGAGCGTGAAGAAGACCAACGCGGTGCTGATCGTCGAGCAGGGGGCGCGGGGCAGCTCCTACGGCGGGTGGCTCGCCGACGAGCTCCAACGGCGGCTCTTCGACTGGCTCGATCAGCCCATCGAACGGGTGTCGGGGGAGGAAGCCTCGCCCAGCATCTCTCGGATATTGGAGCGGGCGGCCATCGCCGGGACCGAGGAGATCGTGGTCGGCCTGGAGAAGATGCGCGTGGCGATGGGCCGTACCGGGGCGAGCGACGCGACGGGGGATCGGTACTGATGGCCACCGTGGTCCGGATGCCCGAGGTGCTCGCCAACTCCGGTGAAGCCATCATCCAGACGTGGCTGGTATCGGTCGGCCAGGAGATCGCCATCGGTGACCCGATCGCCGAAATCGAAACGGAGAAGGCGGTCGTCGAGTACGCCGCCGAGGTCGAGGGCATCATCGCCCAGCTGGTGGCCGAGCAGGGGGCGACCATCGCGGTGGGTGAACCCATCGCCGTGGTGACGGCGCCGGGCGAGACGGCCGACGCGGTCGATATCAGCGCACGGGACCCGGAGTCGGCGGCGTCGGTGATCGAGAAGATCACCGAGATCGCCGAGCCGGCGCCACAGGCAAACGGTCACCGGCTTTTTGCCACTCCACTGGTCCGAAAGATCGCCCGTGAGAAGGGGATCGACCTCACGACGGTGATGGGCACCGGGCCGGCGGGACGCATCGTGCGGCGCGATCTGGACCGGCTGCCCGCACCCGAACCTGTCGAGGTTCCGGCACCCGCGGTCACCTCGGAACCACGGCAGCGCGACGGCTTCACCGACATTCCGCTGACCGGCATGCGCAAGGCGATCGCGCGGCGGCTCACCGAGAGCAAGACCACGGTGCCGCACTTCTATGTCAGCGCCGACTGCCGGGTCGACGCCCTGCTGGAGCTGCGCAGGAACGTCAACACAGCCGCCCCCGCCAAGGTGTCGGTCAACGACTTCATCCTCAAGGCGGTGGCTGCGGCCCTTGTCGAAGTGCCCGAGGCGAATTCGATCTGGCACGGCGATTCGATCCGCCGGTTCGACGGGGCGGACATCGCGGTGGCCGTCGCCGTCGACGGTGGCCTGCTCACCCCGGTCCTGCGCGGCGTCGACCGGCTGCCGATCTCCTCGGTCGCGGCCCAGGTCGCCGACCTGGCCGCCCGCGCCCGCGCGGGCAGGATCAAGCAGCAGGAACTCGAAGGCGGCAGTTTCTCGGTGTCGAATCTCGGTATGTACGGCGTCGACGCATTTTCCGCCATTCTCAACCCGCCGCACTCGGGCATCCTCGCCGTCGGCGGTGCCTCCCAGCGACCGGTGGTCATCGACGGTGAGTTGGCCGTCGGCACGGTCATGTCCGTGACCCTGTCGGCCGATCACCGGGTGATCGATGGCGCGGTGGCCGCACAGTGGATGGCGGCCTTCACGCGCAGGATCGAGAATCCGCTGACCATCCTGATCTGAGAATGTGACATTGTCTGCGGCGGGAATGAACGACCCGGTGGCGGTGCTGAGTGCAGCATGACGTTCACGCTCGCCCCCGATGCCACCCTGCTCACGCCGCTGCGCGTCGGCGCGACCGCAGCCGCCAACCGGATCTTCATGGCACCGTTGACCCGCTCGCGCGCCCAATCCGATGGCACCCCATCGGATCTGGCTGCCGAGTATTACTCCCAGCGGGCGGGCGCCGGCATCATCATCAGCGAGGCCACGGCGGTGTGCGAGCAGGCCAACGGTGCCTATATGAACACCCCGGGCATCTACACCGACCGCCACCAGGCGGTGTGGGCCGAGATCGCGTCCGCGGTACACGCCAAGGGCGGCAAGATGTTCGTCCAGCTGTGGCACGTCGGCCGGATGGCCCATCCCGAGATCAGCGGCTTCGATGTCGTCGCCCCCTCGGCCATCGCCGCGGACGCGGTGACCCACACCCCGTCGGGTAAGCAGCAGCTGACGGTGCCGCGGGCGCTGCGCGTCGACGAGATCGAGTCGATCGTCGGCCAGTTCCGCTCGGCCGCGCGGCGCGCCATCGACGCCGGTATGGACGGTGTGGAGATCCACTCCGCCAATGGCTACCTGCTGCACGAGTTCCTCTCCGATGTCGTCAACGTCCGCACCGACGGCTACGGAGGTTCCCCGGAGAACCGGGCCCGGCTCACCGCCGAGGTCGTCGAGGCCGTCGTCGACGAGATCGGCGCCGACCGGGTCGGGCTGCGGATCTCGCCGGGAAACGCCGCGGGGGACATGCGCGAGAACGACCCCGTCGGCGCCTACGAGGCCCTGCTGAACCGCATCGCGGGCCTGGGCATCGCCTACCTGCACGTGCTCATCGACCCGTCCACCCAGACTTTCGGCGCGCTGCGGGCGCTGTGGAGCGGCACCCTGGTGCTCAACACCGGGCGCGATACCGGCACCGACTTCTGCCAGCTGGAGAGCCTGGCCGATTGGGGTGCCGCCAGTGCGGTCGCGGTGGGCCGGACCTGGCTGGCCAACCCCGACCTGATCGACCGGTTGGTGCTCGGGGCAGAGCTCAACGAACCCGATGTGAGCACGTTCTACGCCTCCGGTCCGGCGGGGTACATCGACTACCCGACGCTGGATGAGCTGGAGGACGCCCGCACCGCCTGATATCCCGCGGCTCAATGGCCACTTGTCGCACGTTTTCTCCACGGAGGCGTGCAACAAGTGGCCATTGGCGTATTGGTCGGGAAAGGGCGCCCAACCAACAGGTTGGTTTGCGGTTTTGCTAGGCTGCGCGTCCAGTGGACTACCGTCCCGATGGACGTCCCCTGTCACCCACCCGAAAGGGAACAACACATGTCCGATGCCTTCATCTACGAGGCGATCCGCACGCCGCGCGGCAAGCAGCGCGGCGGCGCCCTCAACGAGATCAAGCCTGTGCGCCTGGTCGTCGGCCTGGTCGACGAGCTCCGCTCCCGCTTCCCCGACCTGGACGAGAACCTGATCAGCGACCTGATCCTGGGCGTCGTCTCCCCGGTCGGGGATCAAGGCGGCGATATCGCCCGCACCGCCGCCCTGGTGGCCGGCCTCCCGGAGACCACCGGCGGTTTCCAGCTCAACCGCTTCTGCGCCTCCGGCCTGGAGGCCGTCAACCTGGCCGCCCAGAAGGTCGCCTCCGGCTGGGACGACCTGGTGCTCGCCGGTGGCGTCGAGTCGATGAGCCGCGTCCCGATGGGTGCCGACGGTGGCGCCTGGGCCTCTGACCCCGACACCAACTACCGCGTCGGCTTCGTCCCGCAGGGCATCGGCGCCGACCTGATCGCCACCATCGAGGGCTTCTCCCGCGAGGATGTCGACGCCTACGCCGCACGCTCGCAGGAGCGCGCCGCCGCAGCGTGGTCGGGCGGCTACTTCGCCAAGTCCGTCGTCCCGGTCAAGGACCAGAACGGTCTCGTCGTGCTGGACCATGACGAGCACATGCGTCCGGGTTCGACGGTGGAGAGCCTCGGCAAGCTGAAGACCGCGTTCGACGGTATCGGCGCCATGGGCGGGTTCGACGATGTGGCGCTGCAGAAGTACCACTATGTCGAGAAGATCAACCACATCCACACCGGCGGCAACAGCTCGGGCATCGTCGACGGCGCCGCCCTGGTGCTCATCGGCAGCGAGGCCGCAGGAAAGTCGCAGGGTCTGACCCCGCGCGCCCGCGTCGTGGCGACCGCCACCAGCGGTGCCGATCCGGTCATCATGCTGACCGGCCCCACTCCGGCCACCAAGAAGGTGCTCGACCGCGCCGGGCTGACCGTCGATGACATCGACCTGTTCGAGCTGAACGAGGCCTTCGCCTCGGTGGTGCTGAAGTTCCAGAAGGATCTGGGCATCCCGGACGAGAAGCTCAACGTCAACGGTGGCGCCATCGCGATGGGCCACCCGCTGGGTGCCACCGGCGCCATGATCACCGGAACCATGGTCGACGAGCTGGAGCGCCGCGGCGCCAAGCGTGCCCTGATCACGCTGTGCGTCGGCGGCGGCATGGGCGTGGCCACCATCATCGAGAGGGTCTAAGGAAAAGTCATGGCAGAGAACACCATTCAGTGGGACCAGGATGCCGACGGCATCGTCACGCTGACGCTGGACGACCCGACCGGCTCGGCCAACGTGATGAACGAGCACTACAAGGAATCCATGCACAATGCGGTGGAGCGGCTTGTGGCAGAGAAGGATTCGATCACCGGCGTGGTCATCGCGAGTGCGAAGAAGACCTTCTTCGCCGGCGGCGACCTCAAGGGCATGATCAACATCGGCCCCGATGACGCCCAGCAGGCGTTCGACGAGGTCGAATTCATCAAGGCCGACCTGCGCAAGCTGGAGACCCTCGGCAAGCCCGTCGTGTCCGCCATCAACGGTGCCGCGCTGGGTGGCGGCCTGGAGATCGCACTGGCCACCCATCACCGCATCGCCGCCGACGTCAAGGGTGTCGGCGATCGGCCTGCCCGAGGTGACCCTGGGCCTGCTGCCCGGCGGTGGCGGCGTCGCCCGCACCGTGCGGCTGTTCGGCATCCAGAAGGCGTTCATGGAGGTCCTGAGCCAGGGCACCCGGTTCAGCCCGGCCAAGGCCAAGGAGATCGGCCTGGTCGACGAGCTGGTCAAGAGCGTCGACGAGCTGGTGCCGGCCGCCAAGAAGTGGATCAAGGACAATCCCGAGGGTGGCGTGCAGCCCTGGGATGTCAAGGGCTACAAGATGCCCGGTGGCACCCCGTCCAGCCCGGGCCTGGCCGCCATCCTGCCGTCCTTCCCGGCGCTGCTGAAGAAGCAGCTCAAGGGTGCGCCGATGCCGGCGCCGCGGGCGATCCTGAACGCGGCCGTCGAGGGCGCGCAGGTCGACTTCGACACCGCCACCCGCATCGAGAGCCGCTACTTCACCCAGCTGGTCACCGGCCAGGTCGCCAAGAACATGATCCAGGCGTTCTTCCTGGACCTGCAGGCCATCAATGGCGGTGCCTCGCGGCCCGAGGGCATCGCGCCGGTCGAGATCCGCAAGATCGGTGTGCTCGGTGCGGGCATGATGGGCGCCGGCATCGCCTACGTCTCGGCCAAGGCCGGTTATGACGTTGTGCTCAAGGATGTTTCGCTCGAGGCTGCCCAGAAAGGCAAGGCGTACTCCGAGGCCATCGAGGCCAAGGCGCTCAAGCGCGGCAAGACCACTCAGGAGCGCTCCGACGCGCTGCTGGCCAAGATCACCCCGACGGCCGACGCGGCGGACTTCGCTGGTGTCGACTTCGTCATCGAGGCCGTCTTCGAGAGCCAGGAACTCAAGCACAAGGTGTTCGGGGAGATCGAGGACATCGTCGAGCCCAACGCGGTCCTGGGCTCGAACACCTCCACGCTGCCCATCACCGGCCTGGCCAGTGGTGTGAAGCGCCAGGAGGACTTCATCGGTATCCACTTCTTCAGCCCCGTGGACAAGATGCCGCTGGTGGAGATCATCAAGGGCGAGAAGACCTCTGACGAGGCGCTGGCCCGGGTGTTCGACTACACCCTGGCGATCAAGAAGACCCCGATCGTGGTCAACGACAGCCGTGGCTTCTTCACCAGCCGCGTCATCGGCACCTTCGTCAACGAGGCGCTGGCCATGCTGGGTGAGGGTGTCGAGCCCGCCACCATCGAGCAGGCGGGCGCGCAGGCCGGCTACCCGGCCGCACCGCTGCAGCTCTCCGATGAGCTCAACCTGGAGCTCATGCACAAGATCGCGGTCGCCACCCGCCAGGGCGTCGAAGAGGCCGGCGGCACCCACGTGCCGCACCCGGCCGAGGCCGTCGTGGAGAAGATGATCGAGATCGGTCGCCCCTCGCGACTGAAGGGTGCCGGTTTCTACGAGTACGTCGACGGCAAGCGCACCGGGCTGTGGCCGGGACTGAAGGAGACCTTCAACTCGGGAACCACCACGATCCCGCTGCAGGACGCCATCGACCGCATGCTGTTCGCCGAGGCGCTGGAGACCCAGAAGTGCCTCGACGAGGGTGTGCTCACCTCGACCGCCGACGCCAACATCGGCTCCATCATGGGTATCGGCTTCCCGCCGTATACCGGTGGCTCCGCGCAGTTCATCGTCGGCTACGAGGGACCCCTCGGTGTCGGCAAGGCCGCGTTCGTGGCCCGCGCCAAGGAACTGGCCGCCCGCTACGGCGACCGCTTCAACCCGCCCGCCTCGCTGGAGGCGTAGTCACGCGGTAAGACCAGAGACCCCCGGGCAGTCGTCCTCGAAGCGACCTGCCCGGGGGTTTCTTCGTGTGTGCGGGCCGGGGAGTGCTCGGCGGGCCGCACCCCGTGGGCCAGGCCGTTGGCGGCGTGCAGACCGGCGAGCAACTCGGCGAGGATGCGAAAGCGCTTGTGTTCCGGAGCTTTTTTCATCATGTCTGAAGACGATGCCGAACCGTGCTGCGCGCGAACAGTGGCACTGGTGCCGCTGTTCGCTAAGATAGTGACATGCATACCGTCGCGATTTTGGCCTATGACGGCATGTCGGGCTTCGAGTCGGGCCTGGCCGCGGAGATCTTCGGGATGGCCGAGTTGCCGGCATTGTTCTCGGCCGGCGTCGCGCCACCCGGATACGCGGTGCGCCTGTGCTCGGAGCAATCCGAGGTCCGGATGCTCGGCGGGGCGACGGTACGCACGTCCTATGGCATCGACGACCTGGCGGCCGCGGATACCGTGCTGATCCCCAGCGTGCGCGATGTGCGGCAACGCCCGTCGGACGGCCTCGTCGACGCGATCAGGTCCGCCGACGTTCGCGGGGCGCGGCTGGTGTCGATCTGCTCGGGTGCCTTCGCGCTGGCGGCGGCCGGCGTGCTCGACGGTCGCTCGGCCACCACCCACTGGGTCTACGCCGATATGCTCGCCCGGCAATATCCCGAGATCGACGTCGACCCCGCGCCGCTCTATGTCGACAACGGGCGGGTGCTCACGAGCGCGGGTTGCGCGGCGGGGCTGGACCTCTGCCTGCACATCGTGCGGTCTGATCACGGCGTGCGGGTCGCCAACGACGTCGCGCGGCGCCTGGTGATCTCCCCGCACCGCGCCGGTGGGCAGGCCCAGTACATCGACACCCCGATCCCCGAGCCGACGGCCGACGGGCGGATCGCCGCCGGAATGGCCTGGGCCATGGAGCATCTCGACGGTCCGATCACCCTCGACGAACTGGCCGCGCACTCGACGCTGTCACGGCGCAGCTACCTGCGCCAATTCGCCAAGGCCACCGGCACCACGCCCATCAAATGGCTCATCGAACAGCGCATCCAGGCCAGCCTCGCGCTGCTGGAGTCCTCGGATCTCTCGATCGAACAGATCTCGGCCCGCGTCGGTTTCGAGTCCCCGGTGACCTTCCGACACCACTTCGGCAAGCAGATGCACACCACGCCCAGCGACTACCGCAGTTGCTTCACCGGGTAGTCCGGGGTGCACAATGAACCGGTGACCGAAAGCTTTACCGAAAGGTTTGCGGCAGGCCTGGCGAGCTACCGTGACCGGCCGTGTATCGAGTTCGACCGGCGCTGGTTCACCGGCGATGAGGTCGCCGCCTACGGTGCCGGCATCACCGACTGTCTGGACCGCGCCGGTGTTGCCCCGGACGCACCCGTGGCCCTCGTGGTGCGCAACCGCTATCCGCATGCCGCCGCCGTCATCGCGGCACTCGCGGCCGGGCGCCCGGCGGTGATGATCTATTCGTTCCAGTCACCCGAGGCGATCGCCGCCGATATCGAACACCTCGACGTCGCGGCCGTACTCGCCGACCCGCAGGACTGGACCGATCCCGTCCTGGCCGCGGTGCACCGCATCGGCGCGGCCGGGGTCTCGCTGGGCGCCGAGGTGGCCGCGGTTGCCGAGGCCGACACCACCCGGCAGCGTCCGCAGGTGCACGGCGCCCTGGCCATCCTCACCAGCGGAACCACCGGGCCCCCCAAACGATTCGTGGTCCGCGCCGCGGTGCTGGAGCACACCGTCTTCAGTGTCACCGGGGGGCAGGCGGCGCCCGATGAACCCCCGGAACTGGTCTACTGGCCGCTCGGCGGGATCGGCGGTGTCTGCCAGCTGGTCACCGGTGTCTACGTCGGCAAACGCATGGTGTTGATGGAGCGCTTCAGTGTGTCGGCCTGGGTTGATGTGGTGAAAAGCCATGGTCTGCAACGCGTCGGCGTGCAACCGGCAGTGGTGCGCATGCTGCTGGAGGCCGATCTGCCTGCCGCGGACCTGTCCTCGCTGCAGTTCGTCATGAGCGCGTCGGGCCCACTCGATGTGCCCACCCGCGACGCCTTCGAGCAGCGATACGGCATCCCGGTACTCACCGCCTACGGTGCAACGGAATTCGCCGGTTCGGTATGCACCTGGACCCCGGATCTCTACCGGGAGTTCGGCGCCCGCAAACGCGCCAGTTCCGGACGGGCACTGCCGGGCGTCGAGGTCCGGATCATCGACGGCGACACCGGTGCCGCGGCACCGACCGGGGAGCCGGGCATCCTGACCGCGAAGGTGCCGCTGCTGGGCCCGGACTGGGTGCGCACCACCGATATCGCGTCGGTCGACGAAGACGGGTTCATCACCGTGCACGGCCGGGCGGACGGCGCGATCAACCGGGGTGGCTTCAAGATCATCCCGGAAACGGTTCGTGGCGTGCTCATCTCGCACCCCGCGGTGCGCGACGCCGGAGTGGTCGGGGTGCCCGACGCCCGACTCGGCGAGGTGCCCTTCGCCGCCGTCGAGATCGTCCCGGGCGCCACCGTCACCGAGGCCGACCTGCTCTCGGCCGTGCGCGCGGCGCTGCCGGCCCACCATGTTCCGGTTTCGGTGGTCTTCGTCGACGAGCTACCCCGCACCCCATCGCTCAAGGTGAGCGTGCCCGGGGTGGTGGCGTTGTATCGGCCCGCGACGTAGAGCAGGCTGTCGGTCATGTCCCGCATCACCTCCCTCGCCGGGGCGAGAGGTCATTTCATCGGTGAGCAGCGTGTCAGATTGCTGCGCATCTACCTGGGTGCGACGACATTTCTCTTCACCTACGGGGTGGTGTTCACGCTGGTCCCGGTCCGCACCGACCTGACCTACGGCAACCCGGTCGGCGGCATCATCGCCATCGTTCTGGGTGTTCTCGGCCTCGTGCAGCTGTGTGTCAGGCCGAATCGTGCCATGTTCGCCACTGCGGTCGCTGTCATTGCCACGCCGGTCGTGATGGCCTTTCACGTCACCCTCACCGCCGAGTACGTCTGCCTCATCGCGCCGATGTTCCTGGCGATGTACATCCGGGCCTTCCATCCGCCCCGGCAGGCGTGGGCGCTCATCGGCATCCTGATCCTGGCCTGCGTGGCGGCTGTCGCCATCGCGCCGGCACCGCACGTGGGTGTCATCACCGTCCTGATCATCGTGGTGGCGATCGCCGGCGCCGCCGAGTCCTTCGGGATGCTGATGCGGGCGATGTTCACCGCGGCCTGCACCGACCCGCTCACCGGCGTGCTGAACCGGGCCGGCTGGGAGATCGCCACCACTGATCTGCTTGCCGCGCTCCGTGCGCCGTCGGCGATCACCGTCGTCGCGCTCGACATCGATGATCTGAAGGGGCTCAACGACACCCAGGGCCATCCCGCCGGGGACCGTCTGATCATCGAGTACGCCCGGCACTGGGCACGAGCCGCTCCCCGGGGTGCGGTGCTGGCACGACTCGGCGGCGACGAGTTCGCCGCCTGCATCGCCGGGGACGATGTCGAGAGTTTCCTCGAGGACGTGCGGTCGAGCACGCCGCGGGTCAGCATCGGCACCGCCACCCAGACCTCTGGACCGGTCGACATTGCCGATCTGTACGCGCGGGCCGACGCCGAGCTGTATCGGTGGAGAAGCCGTGCACGCCGCGACGGGTCAGACGTCGGATAGCTCGTACTGCGGCACCTCGATCGAGTCGTAGAGCCGGATGCCCTTGCTGTTCAGTCCGGCCAGCACGGCCGTCACCCGGGTCGGTAGCGCCGAGATCAGCTGTCCGGCAACGATCAACGTGCGGATGCCGAGCGGCGATGACGGCAGAATGCTCTTCGCCATGGACTTGGCCAGCGCCCGGGCGCCGAGCACCGGCTCGCGCATCACCCGCTCGTAGGCGGCGTAGGCGACGGTCGGATCACCGCCCGCCCGCTGCAGCTCGCCGGCCAGCACGTAGGCGCCGATCACCGCGAGGCTGGTGCTGCCGCCGACTGCGGGGCCCGGACAGTAGCCGGCATCGCCGACCAAGGTCACCCGGCCGCGCGACCAGCTGGTCAGCTGCAGCTGGGTGATGGCATCGAAATAGAACGCCGGCGTGCGTTCGAGCTCGTTCAACCAGCGGTCCACCTCGGCGCTCATCCCGGCGAACCGGTCGGCCAGCTGGCGCTGCTGGCTCGGCGAGTCGCGGTGGTCGTAGCGGAAGTCGTCCACCGGCCGGAAGAGAAAGACCGCCCGCGCATCGTCGAGGTGATCTGCGGTGTAGATCATCGCGGTGCGGTCCACGTCGATGAAGCCCGCCATTTCTCCATCTCGCGCCAGCGATTTCGGCACCGAGACCACCGAGAGGTAGGCGCCCAGGAACTCCTCGTGCCCACTGTCCGCGCCGAACACCAGCTGCCGCACTCCGGAGTGCAGCCCGTCCGCGCCGATCACCAGATCGAACTGTCGTGCCGCGCCCCGCGCGAACGTCACGGTGCCGTCCGTAGCGATGCCGGTGATGTGATCTCCGAACACATACTCGACGGCGTCGCGGCCTACGTCGTAGAAGATCTCGCTCAGGTCGTCCCGCATGATCTCGACGTGCCGGTCCGACAGCGCGGACGACAACTTGTGGTAGTCGATCTGCGCCGGGCGGCGGGCGCCCCGACGGTGGAAGGTGATCCGCTCGGTGCCGGTCGCGTGGGCCATCACGGCGTCGAGTACACCCATTTCTTCGGCTATCTCCATCGCCGGCCCGAACAGGTCGATGGCATGCCCGCCGGTCTTGCGCAGTTGTGGCGCTCGTTCGACCACCGTGACCTCGAAGCCGCGACGGGTCAGCCAATAGGCGAGCACCGGTCCGGCGATGCTCGCACCCGAGATGAGAACCCGCATGTCCTGCTCCTTACTTAACGGTCGGTAAGTGAATGCCGATCAGCTTACTTAACGATCGGTCAGTTAGGCTAGGTACGTGAGCGCGCCACGGTCGGACACCCGCCAACGGATCCAGGAGGTGGCGCGCGAACTCTTCGCCGAGAAGGGTGTGCAGCGCACCAGCCTGCAGGACATCGCGGCCCGGCTGGGCATCACCAAACCGGCGTTGTATCACCACTTCTCGTCGCGAGAAGACCTGGTGCGCAGCATCGTCGCACCACTGATCGATGGCGGGGAACAGTTCGTCGCCGAATGTGAGCGGGCCGACGGCCTGACCCCCACCGAGCTGCTCGAGCGCTATTTCGACTACTTCTACGCGCATCGCGCCGCTCTGGTGACCGTGGTGTCTGAGCTGAGCACCATCGCCAACCTCGGGCTGATCGACAGCATGCTGGCCTGGCGGGAACGCCTCGGGCGGGTGATCTTCGGGCCGGACCTCACGCTGGAACAGGACGTGCGTGCGGTGATCGCGCTGGGTGGGTTGCAGGACTGCTGCCTGCAGTTTCCCGATACGCCGGCCGAAGCGTTGCGGGCCGCCGGCATTGCGGGGGCGCTGGACGCGCTGGGGCTGAGCTAGAAGCCGCCCAGATCGGCCGACAGCCAGTGCTGGGGTTTGAGATACACCGCCACGCTGGGGCCGTGCTCGCGCCGGGCCATCTCCAGATACGGTTCGACCGCCTCAGGCGGCAGGTAACGCCTGGTCATCTCGACGAGTTGCTCGTCGGTGCCGTCCTCGATCCGGTCGACCGCACCGTCCACCGCGACATAACGCACGGTGGGTTCGACGCGCTCGACCATCAGCGAGAAGTGGCCGGCGGCCTCGATCAGCCGGTGCTTTCGTGACCCGGTCCCGGTGATGAACCAGGGCTGACCGCCCGGGGTGTACTGGTACCAGATCGGCACGGTCAAGGGACCGCGATTCTTCCCGGCGCTCACCGACAGAGCGGCGACATGAGGCTCAGCAAGGAACGTTTCGCGTTCTTCCCGAGAGAGCGCCATCGGTCAGAGGCAGGGGGTGAAGAACAGCAGCTTCGGTCCGCAGATGCCGGAGGCGCCCAGCTTCGGCATGCCGATGCGAGGCATCCCGATCTTGGGGTGCGGCGGGAAGCCGAGCTTGGGGTGCGGCGGCATGCCGATCTTCGGCAGGCCGACCTGCGGGGACGGCAGCGCCCGCGCGACCTGGGCGATGTCATTGGCCGCGGACAAGGTGGCACCGGTGGCGCTGGCGGTTCGGGCCACGCCGACGCCGCTATCCGGGATCAAGTTCAGGAAGGCGAGGGTGCTGGCGACATCGGCGGCGGCGGAGGTGGCCAGCACCGGCCAGCCGACCACGGTGTCGACCGTGCCGACGACCGAGTTCCACACCCGGGTGCCCTCCGGGATGGCCCCGGCCTGCTGGGCCAGCTGCCAGGCGCCACCCATCTGCTCGGGGGTCAACTTGGCGACCGCCGGGGTCTCGGCCTTCTGCAGCGCGGCCGACAACAGCGACTGGCACTTGCCGGTATCGGAGTTGCGGACCTGCGACTTGTTGCAGTTGTCCACGCAGCTGCCGTTGAACTCGGACTGGCCGGCGCCGCAGGTGGTTTCTGCAACGCTCGGTGCCGCGGTGGCGATCGAGATGGCAGCCAGCGGCATCAGCGTGGCCAGCGAAGCGGCCGCGAAGCGACGTGTGATGGCGGTCATGACCAGTCCTCAGCGTTGATCCAGCGAATGATTTATCTGGAGTGTAGACGATTTAAGAATCGGGTGGGGACGCCTAGAGTTTGAAGGTATGCGCTTCGGACTCTTCATCCCGCAGGGTTGGCGACTCGACCTCGTCGACATTCCCACCGATAAGCACTGGTCAGTGATGCGTGACCTGGCCACCTACGCCGATAACAGCACGTGGGACTCGGTGTGGGTCTACGACCACTTCCACACCGTTCCGGTCCCCACCGATGAGGCCACCCACGAGGCCTGGACCCTGATGTCGGCGTTCGCGGCCACCACCGAACGGGTCAAACTCGGCCAGATGTGTACCGCCATGAGCTACCGGAATCCGGCCTACCTGGCAAAAGTTGCAGCAACCGTTGATGTGATCGCCGGCGGCCGCACCCAGATGGGCATCGGCGGCGGGTGGTACGAACACGAATGGCGCGCGTACGGGTACGGCTTCCCGTCCGCGGGTGAGCGTCTGGGCCGCCTCGATGAGGGCGTGCAGATCATGCGGGACGCCTGGCGCGACGGCCGGGTCACCTTCGACGGGAAGTACTACCAGGTGGACGGCGCCATCGTCGCCCCCAGGCCGGCGCAGGAGGGTGGGCTGCCGCTGTGGATCGCCGGCGGCGGCGAGAAGGTCACCCTGCGCATCGCCGCCAAGTACGCGCAGTACACCAACTTCAGCAGCGCACCCGAGGAGTTCGAGCGCAAATCACAGATCCTGGCCGGGCACTGCGGCGAGGTCGGCACCGATTACGACGCGATCGTGCGGTCGGCCAATGTCAACTCGGTCATCGCGAGTTCGGAGTCCGAGGTCAAGGACCGCCTCAAGGCCATCCGGGACCGGCAGGTGCCCAAGGCCGGCGAGGACGCCGTCGACGCCATGCTGTCCAACGTCGCCTCACCGGACTCGGCCACCGGCACCCCCGAACAGGTCGTCGAGCGGCTGACGCGGCTACGCGACCTCGGGTGTGAGTACGCCATCCTGTACTTCCCCGAGGCCGCGTACGACCGCTCCGGTATCGAGTTGTTCGAGCGTGAGGTCATCCCTGCCCTCAGTTAGGCATAGTTGTGCCATGGAGAAGATCTCGCTCACTGCCCTCGCGCGTGAGCACCTGGAAACCGCCCGCGCCGCTACGAGTGGCCGCAGCGCACACACGGTGTATGGCGGCCATGAGCACAGCCTGCGGCAGACGCTGATGGCGCTGACCGCGGGCAACGGCCTCGACGATCACGAGAGTCCGGGGGAGGCGACGGTGCAGGTGCTTCACGGCCGGGTCCGGGTGAGTACCGCGGAGGCCGGCTGGGAAGGCTCTGCCGGTGATCACCTGGTGCTACCGCGTACCCGGCACGCGCTGGCCGCGATCGAGGATTCGGTGGTGCTGCTGACGGTGGCCAAACAGGTCGGCCCGCACGTCTGACCGGGGCGGCGCTTTTAGAATGGGCTTGAGTTCGACTGCCAGCCCGCGTCGTCCGGGCGGTCGCCGTAGCGCCGGGCGTAATCCTCGTGCAACCGGGCGTTCTTCTCGCGGTTGATCGCGTCGACCAGGTTGGGGTTCAGGCCGTGCTGGGCCAGGCGGTGCCGACGCCACACCTTGTTCAGCACGTAGCCCATGATCAGGGCCCAGGTGTAGATCGGCACCGTCATCTCCAGGTGCACGTACAGCGAGGCCGGGAGCAGCCAGAGCGGTGCGAGGATCAGCGCAGGCGGGATCGCGTAGCGGATCATGTGGCGGCGGATTGCGCCCGGGCCGGAGAGGTCGGCGGCGACCCAGTCCCGCATGGAATCGGGCAGACGCCGCCCGTACGCGTAGAGAACCCGCTGAACGAAGGTGGGAGTGTCGGCCATGGTTTAAATAGTACCCTAACTATTAGTGGGCTACTATTGTGAGCATGACCACGGTGTCCCATGAAGTCGATCCGCTCGCACTGGAGCGTCAGGTGTGTTTTGCGCTCGCGGTGACCAACCGCGCCGTGCTGGCGGTGTACCGGCCGCTGCTGGAGCCGCTGGGGCTCACCCATCCGCAGTACCTGGTGATGCTGGCGCTGTGGGACAACGCCAATGTCGATGGAGAGCCGTTGTCCGTCAAGCAGATTGCCGCACTGCTGCAACTGGACCCAGCAACCACCTCGCCCATGCTCAAGCGGCTGGAGACGCTCGGATTCATCACCCGGACCCGCAGCGCTGCCGACGAGCGCACCACCCACATCTCGCTGACCGCCGGCGGTGCGGCGCTGCGCCGCAAAGCGCTGGACATCCCGCCCGCCGTGGTGGCCAGGCTCGGCGTCGACCTCGCCGAACTGGAACATCTGCACTCGGTGCTCACCCGGATCAACGCGGCCGCGGTGGCGGCCGGCGCGCTGGAAACCTAGCGCCGGTGCGATAGGACGTTGACGACGTTGCCGGAGCCGTCGGCGAAGAAGAACCGCCGTACGCCCCAGTCCTCGTCGGACAGCGGGTGCACGATCCGCAGGTCCGCCGCCAGCGCGGCGGCGTGCGCGGCGTCGACATCGTCGACCTCGATCGACACCGTCGGGTTGACCGGCGCGGTCAGGTCCTTCGGCACCACTCGCCCGACGGATCATATGGCCGGGCCCAGCAGATCGTCGGCGTCCTTGATGATGTAGCCGTAGCCCTGCTCGGCAAGGAAACGCTGGCCGGTGCGCGGCGTACTCCGCGTCCAGGCTGTCGCGGCTGACCACCGAATAGAACACCGCACCGCCACCGTCGGCCTTGGGTCGCAGCAGCCGTCCCAGCCGCTGCGCCTCTTCCTGGCGCGACCCGAAGGTACCCGAAACCTGAACGGCCACAGAGGCTTCCGGAAGGTCGATGGAGAAGTTCGCCACCTTGGAAACCACCAGGGTGCGGATCTCGCCGCGCCGGAATTGGTCGAACAGCGCCTCGCGTTCGGCGTTCTTCGTCGACCCCTGGATCACCGGGGCGTTCAACTCCTGGCCGAGCTCGTCGAGCTGGTCGAGGTAGGCGCCGATCACCAGCGTCGGCTCCTTGGGATGGCGCTCGAGGATCGACTTCACCACCGCGATCTTGGAGTGCGCGGTGGAGCACAGTTTGTAGCGTTCCTCCGGTTCGGCGACCGCGTAGAGCATCCGCTCGTTGTCGGTCATCGTCACCCGTACCTCGATGCACTCGGCCGGCGCGATCCAGCCCTGCGCCTCGATGTCCTTCCACGGCGCGTCGTAGCGCTTGGGGCCGATGAGGGAGAACACGTCACCCTCGCGGCCGTCCTCGCGGATCAGCGTCGCGGTCAGCCCGAGCCGGCGCCGCGACTGCAGATCCGCGGTCATCCGGAACACCGGTGCGGGCAGCAGGTGCACCTCGTCGTAGATGATCAGACCCCAGTCGCGGCTGTCGAACAGCTCCAGGTGCTTGTACTCGCCCTTGGTGCGCCGGGTGATCACCTGATACGTCGCGATGGTGACCGGGCGGATCTCCTTGCGTTCACCGGAGTACTCGCCGATCTCCTCCTCGGTCAGCGAGGTCCGCGCGATCAGCTCACGCTTCCACTGTCTGCCCGCGACGGTGTTGGTGACCAGGATCAGCGTCGTCGCACCGGCCTTGGCCATGGCGGCCGCGCCGACCAGGGTCTTGCCCGCACCGCAGGGCAGCACGACCACCCCGGACCCACCGGCCCAGAACGAGTCGGCGGCCATCTCCTGGTAGTCGCGCAGTACCCAGCCGTCCTGGGCGAGGGTGATCGGGTGCGCCTCACCGTTGACGTAGCCGGCCAGGTCCTCGGCGGGCCAGCCGATCTTCAGCAACATCTGCTTGACCCGCCCACGCTCGCTGGCGTGCACGATCACCATGTCGTCGTCGATGCGGGCGCCCAGCATCGGGGCGATCTTCTTGTTGCGCAGCACCTCCTCGAGGACCGCGCGGTCCAGGCTCACCAGCACCAGTCCGTGCACCGGACTCTTGACCAGCTGCAGCCGGCCGTAGCGGCCCATGGTGTCGACGATGTCGACCAGCAACGGCTGCGGCACCGCGTACCGGGAGAAGCTCACCAGGGCGTCGACCACCTGCTCGGCGTCGTGGCCGGCGGCGCGGGCGTTCCACAGCGCCAGTGGCGTGATGCGGTAGGTGTGGATGTGTTCGGGGGCGCGCTCGAGCTCGGCGAACGGGGCGATCGCCGCCCGCGCCGCACCGGCGAGTTCGTGGTCGACTTCGAGCAGCACGGTTTTGTCGGACTGCACGATCAGGGGGCCGTCAGTCATGCGCGATCCGCTTCACTACTCGCTTGAAGGTCATTCCGTCCATTATCCAGAGTCGGCCGACACCACCGACGTCACGCGGTGGATGGCAAACTCGCGCACCCGGCCCGAGGCCGGATCGAAGGCGGTCAACTGGCCTCCGCGGATGTTGATCGGGGACACCACGCGCTGGGTGGCCACCCCCGCCGGATCCACGTAACCCATGACCACCGACGTCTGCTCCAGCGCCGCCTGCTGCAGCAGCGCGATGAGCACCGCCGGATCCAGGCGCTCACCGGAGCGCGGCGAGGCCGCCACGCTGCGCATCACCGCGACGATCGCGCCCAGGGTCTGGGCTCCGGGAGCGGTCGGCGGCCGGAACACGCGGCGCCGCCCCGGTGCGGGCACCCGCGCGCCGCGGGCACGGATGTCGACAACCGCACCGGTGGAGTCCTCGGCCGCGGGCACGAACCCGCCGGCGCGCAGGGCCGCCAGCACTTCGCCGATCGAGGCCTGTGACACCGCGACGGTGGGCGCCAGGATGCGCAGCTCCAGAGGTTCGGCGGCCGGTGTGGACACCGCCTGGGCCAGCAATGCCGGGTCCTCGCAGCGCACGAACGATGCCGCCATCCCGACCCGCAGCTGGCCGTGCCGGCGTGCGACATCGTCGATCAGGTACGTCAAGCCTTGTGGCACAGGTGTTTTCGAGTGCTTTTCGAAGAAGGCGTGCAGGCCGCCCGCGGTGTGCCCGGAATCGAGAGCGCGGCGGATCGACGGTTCGCTGATCCGGTAGACCATCGCTGCACCGGCCGATTCGACGGTGGCCACCGCGTCCAGCTGTTCGGCGAGCTCGCGCAGCAGCGGGCCGGGCACCACCACCGTCAGGTCGGCCTGCAGCAGGAAATGGTCCAGCGGTGCGGGCAGTACCTTGGCCATCGCGTTGATCACGGCCTCGGCGTCGTCCTCGCTGCGCTGAGCCAGCAGCAACCGGGTCGGGCCGGCGATCGCGCCGCGCCCGACCAGCCCGACCGCGTGGGCTTCGCGCAGCAGGTTGGTCACCGGGTCGAGCTGCAGCCGGGCCGCCCAGCGCGGCCGCTGCCACACCATCGCCAGCGCCGCCGATTCGGGTTCCACGCCCGCGCCGGCGGGCAGATCGTTCAGCACCGTCAACAGCAGGCGACGGTCCAGCGGGGCGGCGGTCGAGTACAGCGCATCCGAGAGCACACCGAACGGCTTACCGTCGGGTCCGCGGCTGCCCACCAGGCTCGGCCGCGCGGGCAGGTTCAGCCAGGTCCAGGCGACCAGCTGCCAGCGGGCGGCGGTCGAGATCTCGATGAATCGGTCCGCGGCGACCGTCGGCGCCCAGTACGGGGCGTTGCCGTCGGCGGGTTCGGGGTCCGGGGTACCGGGCGCGATCAGTCCCGCCGCCGCGGCCACCTCCAGGATCAGGCCGAGCCGCTGCTCGTCGATACCGGTCAGCTTGGTCAGCTTCTTGACCTCGCGAACCCCGAGCCCACCGCTGCGCAATTCGGGCACCGGGGTGGTCGACAGCGTCTGGATCAGCACGTCGAACTCGCGGAGCAGGTCGATGGCGGCGCCCGCGGCGACCGAGTCGACATCGGCCTGCGTCGTGGTGTGCATCGTCGGGTCCGGCGTGCGCAGACCGGTCGGGCCGGGCAGGTCACCGCGCATCACCTGGGCGACGACCCGCGGCAGGATGACGGTGTCCCCGGTGTCGCTGCCGATGTGGTGTAGCAGCCCGGCGGACAGCAGCCGCTGCACCGGCCGGTCGGCGGGCGTCCCGGGCAGCGCATCGCGGGTACGGCCCACCGGTGAGCCCTCGACCAGCCGGGTCAGCAGTTCACGCGACGGGTCGTCGAGGTCCGCGAGCAGCGCCGGGATCTCCTCGGCGGGCAGATCGGGCACATCGGGCACGGCCTGGCCGGGGTACCAGGGCAGCCCGGCCGCGGTCTCGCCCACCACGCGCAACACGTCCTCACCCCAGATCAGGGCACGGTCGACCAACGCGTCGAGCGCCTCCTTGAGCTGGGCGCTGTCGGCGCGGTCACCGAGATACTCCAGCAGCATGTCCCGCGGCACCGGGGCGGTGTCGGCGTGCAGCACGAGAAGCGCGTCCAGCACCGCCAGGTGCAGGAAGTTCAGGGCGTCGGTGGCGGCCTTGACCGACTGGCGGGCCTGGGCGCGGGCCGCCAGCGCGGCGATGGTGCCCGGCGGTGGCTGGGTGAGGTCCGGCCGGCATTCGAGCAGCCGGACCAGGCTCTCGTCGGGCAGGTCGGCCAGCCAGACGCCGAGCGGCACGCCGGCCCCACCTACTTTGGTCATTGCCGACCAGCCTAAGCCAGCGTCCCGCTCTCGCCACCGCTCGTGGTACCTGCCACAATGAGGGGGTGGCAGACAAGAAGCAGTACGTCGATAATGGCTGGCCCGAGGTGGCCGAGGGCGATCACGCGGTGAGCGAGCTCGTCAGTGATCGCACCGGTTCGTTGTCCCCGTTCGGTGACGTGACCTTCCCGTTGCCCGCAGAGCAACTGCCGTACATTCACCCGGTCACCGTCGTCAACAAGTAGCCGGTGAGCGGGCTCTCGCACCTCGACGACTCGGGTGCGGCGCACATGGTCGACGTCACGGCCAAGACCGCCACCAGGCGCACCGCCGTCGCGCAGGGTGCGGTGCACACCCGCCCCGATGTCATCGAACTGATCGCCGGCGGCGGGCTGCCCAAGGGTGACGCACTGCCCACCGCCCGGGTCGCCGGGATCATGGCGGCCAAACGCACCAGCGATCTGATCCCGCTGTGCCATCAGTTGGCGCTGACCGGGGTGGATGTCGAATTCGCCATCGGCACAACCGAAGTCACCATCACCGCCACGGTGCGCACCACCGACCGCACCGGCGTCGAGATGGAGGCGCTCACCGCGGTGAGCGTGGCGGCGCTGACGGTCTACGACATGATCAAGGCCGTCGACCCGGCCGCCCGTATCGAGGACCTGCACGTGGTGCGCAAAGAGGGCGGCAAGACCGGGACCTGGACGCCCGCCTGATGCGCTCGGCGCGCGTCGTCATCGCCTCCACCCGTGCCGCCGCGGGCGTCTACGAGGACCGCACCGGCCCCGTCATCGTCGAATGGCTCGGTGAGCGTGGATTCGATGTACCCGCTGCCGTGGTCGTCGCCGACGGCAGCGATGTCGAGGCGGCCCTGCGGCAGGCGCTGGCGGACCGGATCTCGCTGATCATCACCTCCGGGGGCACCGGCATCTCGCCGACGGACCGCACCGCCGATATCACGGCCGAGCTGGTGGACTACCAGATTCCCGGGCTGGCCGACGCGATCCGCCGTTCCGGTCTGCCGAAGGTGCCGACCTCGGTGCTGTCCCGCGGCGTGTGCGGGGTGCGCGACGGGGTGCTGATCATCAACCTGCCGGGGTCCACCGGCGGCGTCAAAGACGGACTGGGTGTGCTCGCCGACGTGCTGGAGCATGCGCTGGACCAACTGGCCGGAGGTGATCATGTCCGCTGATGAGCGCTTGCGCGAAGAGGAGACCGGCGCTGATGAGCGCTTGCGCGAAGAGGAGACCGGCGCGGAAGTCCTCCGCGTCGGCCTCTGCGCGGAACCGATCTCTCTGACCGAGCACGAAGCCCTGGTCGCCCACGAGCCGCCGGCGCGGTCGTCGGGTTCTCCGGGGTCGTCCGGGACCACGACGGCGGGCGCGCGGTGACGCGGCTGGAGTACTCCGCGCATCCGTCGGCGTGGGAGACCCTGAACGAGGTGGTGCACGAGGTGGCCCGGGACAGCCATGGCGTGCGTGCCGTCGCCGTCAGCCACCGGATCGGCGATCTGCACATCGGGGATGCCGCCCTCGTCGTCGCGGTGGCCGCCGATCATCGGCGCGCGGCATTCGAAACCTGCGCGCTGCTCGTCGACACCGTCAAGGACCGGCTGCCGGTGTGGAAGCACCAGCACTTCGGCGACGGTTCCGACGAATGGGTCAACTCGGCCTAGAGAGCACCGAAGCCGCACTCCCATCGGGAATGCGGCTCCGGTGTCTGCGGTCTTACGGTGCCGGCAGCGGCGCGGGCGGCAGCACCGGTGCGCCGGGCAGCGGCGCGGGCGGCGGAACCGGAGCGCCCGGCGCAGGCGCGGCTCCTGGCGGTGCGATGACCTGCCCGGGGGGCGCCGTGGGAGCGGTACCGGTCAGCGAGCGCTGGGTGGTGACGGCGATGAGCGCGTCCTTGCCGGTGATCTGCTGGTCCTGCACGGCATTCCAGATCTGGCGCAGGTAGCTGACGTTGGGGCTCTCGTTGGGCAGCGTGTTCGGGTCCAACGTGGTGCCCGGTGGCAGGCTCTCCGGGCTGATCAGGTGCGGGACACCCTCGGCCGGGACGGGGGCGAGCGGGTCGGCCGCGGGGGCGGCGACCACGGCGGGCGCGGCCGCCGGGGCGGGCACCGGTGCGGGTGCGGCGACAGGCGCGGGGACCGGTGCCGGAGCGGGAGGCGCGGGCAGCACCGGCTCCAGGGGCATCGGGGCATCCAGCGACCACAGCTGCGGCTGGCCTTCGAGCGCCGGGGCGACATCCCAGTCGGCAACCTGGATGGCCGGCAGCGCAGCCAGCTGATCGTGGGTCAGCGAGGCGACGGTCTCGACGGGCGCCGGGGGCGGCGGGGCGTCGATCGGCGGTGCGGGCGGCAGCGGGGCGTCCAGCGCCACGGCGACGAACTCGGGTGCGGGTGCCGGGGGGAGCGGGGCGTCGATCGGCGGTGCGGGCGGCAGCGGGGCATCCAGCGCCACGGCGACGAACTCGGGTGCAGGCGGCAGCGGGGCCGGCGGGGCAGGCGGCAGCGGTGCATCGATGGGCAGCGGGGCCGGGGCGGCAAGTGCATCGATCGGTGCGGGCGGCAGCATTTCGGGTGCCGGCGGGGGCGGCGGCGGGAGCTCGCCATTGATCAGGGGGTTGTCGAGCGGCTGGGGTGCAGGCTCGGCGACGACGTTGCGTGGGGTGGCACCGGAGAGACCGCGTCCGCAGGTGGGCCATGCGCCCTTGCCCTGGCTGGCGAGCACGCGCTCGGCGACAGCGATCTGTTCTTCCTTGGTGGCCAGGAATGCCGAGGGGGCGAATTCCCCGCCACCGTGGCCGGACCAGGTGCTCGGCGAGAACTGCAGACCGCCGTGGTAGCCGTTGCCGGTGTTGATGGCCCAGTTACCGCCGGACTCGCAGCTGGCGACTGTGTCCCATTCGCCGTCGGTCGCCGCGCCGGCCTGACCGGCGAGGGCGAGGCTGCCGCCGCCGATGACCGCACCGGTGAAGGCGATCTTGGCGACGCTTACAGACGAAGTTGTGGGCTTACGATGCCGACCACTCATAAAACTGGAAATTCCTCTCGTCAGCGCCCGCGAGGTCAGCTGTCGGGTTCGGGCAGGAGAGGTTGCCCGGCCTTCGTTCGTCGGAGACGATTTCTGGCTTCACCCCAAGGAACCGGTGATGGCGTTCCTGGTCTGCTTGTCGGCGGACCGGTTGGGTCCCCCGCCTCCATCCAGTGGTTCGTGGGTGTCCTTGTCCCGATGGATGGAGCTCGGCGCAATCGGGGAAGGCGGGCCGATCAATGTGGGTCGAACGGCTTGGCAAGACGGTAACCGTTCTCCCACCTGCCGTCATCTCGGTGGGCGCCCGGCGTTTCCGGTGCTTAAGAACTATGAGAGGACATTAAAGGCGCAGGGAGTCCGGGCGTTTCCGCAGGTGTTTTCGCGACTCAAACCGCAGGTAGCTACTTTGTGACCATTTTGTGATGTGACACAAATCACGGCTAGCCGCCGGCGAATGGGGGTAACACATCGACCGTTTCGCGCGTTTTGAGCGCGACATCTTTATCTCGCACCGCGACGCCGTCGCGCAGATACGAGCAGCGTGCAAGCACTTTCGCCAGTTCGGGTCCGCGACCCGACAGATCGGTGACCAGTCCGTCGACGGTGGTGCCCGCCGGGACCGACAACGTTTCGGTCTCGATTCCGGCAGCGGCCCGTGCGGCGGCGAAATATCGGATGGTGACCTGTACTTCGGACACGCTCAACCGCCGATGGCGCTCATCGGCCGGACCGGCTGCATGAAGCTCGGATCGTTGATCCCGTGCCCGGCCGGTTTCGCCCACATCGCCGTCCGCCAGGCCGCCTCCAGCGCGTCATCGTCGGCGCCGTCGCGCAGCAGGGCGCGTAGGTCGGTTTCGGTGGAGGAGAACAGGCAGCTGCGGATCTGACCGTCGGCGGTCAGCCGGGTGCGGTCACACGCCCCGCAGAACGACTCGGAGACCGATGCGATGACCCCGACGGTGCCCTCGCTGCCGTCCACCCGCCACAGCTGCGCGGGGGCCGATCCACGCAGGCCCGGATCGGGGCGCAGATCGAAATGCCTGCGCAGCGTGGTCAGCACGATATCGGCGTCGATCGTCTTGTCCCGGGTCCACTCATGGCCGGCGTCCAGCGGCATCTGCTCGATGATGCGCAGCTGGTATCCGTGCTCCAGGCAGAACCGCAGCAGGGGCACGACGTCGTCGAGGCCGGTGCGCGGGTCCAGCACCGCGTTGACCTTGATCGGTCCCAGCCCGGCGTCGGCGGCCGCCGCCAGCCCGGCCAGCACGTCGGCCAGCCGGTCGCGCCGGGTGATCTCGGCGAAATGCTCGGCGTTCACGGTGTCCAGGGAGACGTTGACCCGGTTGAGCCCGGCCGCCTTCAGCCGCGCGGCACGTTTGGCCAGACCCAGCCCGTTCGTGGTCACCGCGATCTCCGGGCGGGGCCGCAGGGCAGCCGCGGCAGCGATGGTCTGCTCCAGGTGCGGGGAGACCAGCGGCTCGCCGCCGGTGAACCGCACGCTGGTGATGCCGAGCCGGGTGACCGCGATCCGCAGCAGGCGGGCCAGCTCGTCGGCGTTGAGCAGCTGACTGTCGGGCAGCCAGTCCAGGCCCTCGGCCGGCATGCAGTAGGTGCAGCGCAGGTTGCACCGGTCGGTCAGCGACACCCGCAGGTCGGTCGCGGCGCGGCCGTAGGTATCCAGCAGTGGACCGGTGGCCGGCATGCCGGCGACGACCGGGCGGGTCGGCATCGGCAGTCCGAGATCGGTCACCGTCACCGTGATACCCCGGCGAACGGCTGGTCCGAGGGGACGATCTCCTTGCCCAGCGGCAGCAGCGACACCGGGATGAGCTTGATGTTCGCGATGGCCAACGGGATACCGATGATCGTGATCGCCATCGCGATCGCCGTCAGCACGTGCCCGATCGCCAGCCAGATACCGGCGACGATGAGCCAGATGACATTGCCGATGGCGGCGCCGGGCCGCGGTCCCGGCTTGTCGACGACGGTGTAGCCGAATGGCCACAGCGCGTAGACGCCGATCCGGAAGGCAGCAAAGCCGAACGGAATCGTGATGATGAGGATGAAGCAGATGATTCCGGCCAGGAAATATCCGAGCGCCAGCCACAGGCCGCCGAAGATCAACCAGATGATGTTCAGGATCAGGCGCATGGTCTCCTCCGAGGCTGTCGCTGTCAGCCTACCGAGAGGCTAGTAGGATGCCTGCAATTGCGTCCTGCGCAGGCGGGACGCATTACTTATGCGATCTATCACGACGAACGGGTGACAGCAGTGCCGACCGGCAAGGTGAAGTGGTACGACTCCGAGAAGGGCTTCGGCTTCCTCTCTCAGGAGGAAGGCGAGGACGTCTACGTGCGTTCCTCGGCGCTGCCCGCGGGTGTCGAGGGGCTCAAGGCCGGTCAGAAGGTCGAGTTCGGACTGGCTGCCGGGCGTCGTGGTCCGCAGGCGCTGCAGGTCAAGCTGATCGACCCGCCGCCGAGCCTGGCCAAGACGCGCCGCGAAGCGGTGACCGTCGAACACAAACACACCCCCGACGAGCTGCACGGCATGGTCGGCGATCTGATCACCCTGCTGGAGAACACCATCCAGCCCGACCTGCGCAAGGGCAAGTACCCCGACCGCAAGGTCGCCCGCCGGGTGTCCGAGGTCGTCAAGGCTGTCGCCGCCGAGCTCGACGCCTAGGGTCCACGATTCGTCCAGCGTCGACTTTTCGTTGATGTCCGGCTGATTTTTCGACGATAAGTCCACGCTGGGTGAGGGCTTGTCGCGCCCGTTGCAAGATCACCTGCGGCCGTGCGCACAACATCTCGAAGCTGACCCTGATGATGATCCAGCCCAGTGCCTCGAGTTCGGCGATCCGGTCGATGTCGCGGCTGCGCTGCCTCGCGTCTGTCCAGTGCTGGGCGCCGTCGAATTCCACCGCCACCTGGTAGCCAGGCCACCCCATGTCGAGCCTGGCGACAAACGAATAGTCGTCGTAGACCGCGATCTGAGTACTCGGGGTGGGCAGCCCGTCGTTGAGCAGAAGCAGGCGCGTCCGGGTTTCCGGTGGGGACTCGGCGCCGCCGTCGGAGAGTGCGACGGCCTCCCGCAGCTGCCGGATTCTTCGCGCGCCGGGGTAGCGGGCAATGATGCTGTTGATCTGATCCACGCTGACACCGGTGGCGTTGCGTAGGGCATCGAGTCGGATGACCGCGGTGGGCACGTCGGCGATACGACCAACATCGAAGGCGGTACGCGCCGCGGTGGTGGTGGGCATCCCGCGGCGCTGGCAGACCTCGTCTGCCGCGAGAGTATCGCTGTGCAGGATGATGCCGCGGACCTTGTCTCGGGATGAGCGGTTCAGCTCCGCAGGCAGGTTCGCGTCGATCCAGCGCGTGTTGTGTAGCGCCGCAGCCGAAAGTCCAGCAAGCACACCCCGACGCCCCGACCACAACCACGCAGCTACTGCCCGGTCCCTGGCATCGAGTTCCACTCCGCGCGGCACGTACACATTTCGGTGCACAGCGGTGTACGTCGTGCGCAGGCGGTAATCGGTGACGAGGCCGGCGGCGCGCGCCTCCGTCCCGAGGAACGGCCACCCGAGATTGCCCATGTGTAGTTGGACTCCGCGCGGACCCGGTCGGTTCCACCTTTCGTCCAGCGTCGACTTTTCGTCGATGAATTTGAGTGTGATCGACATCAACTCGACGTCGGACGGGAACACTGGTCCCCATGACCTACGTCAACAAGCAGGGCGAGTTCAACCGGGACACCAACTACATCAGCACCCGCATCACCGCCGACGGCCGGGACGGCTACCCGGTCGAGCCCGGCCGCTACCGGCTCGTCGTGGCGCGGGCCTGCCCGTGGGCCAACCGCACCATCATCGTGCGGCGTCTGCTCGGCCTGGAAGACGTTCTGTCCATCGGGTTTTGCGGGCCGACCCATGACGAGCGCAGCTGGACCTTCGACCTCGACCCCGGCGGCGTCGACCCGGTGCTCAAGATCCCGCGGATCCAGGACGCCTACTTCAAGCGTGATCCGCACTACCCGAAGGGCATCACCGTGCCGGCGATCGTGGATGTGCCCACCGGCGCGGTGGCCACCAACGATTTCGCGCAGATCACCCTGGATTTCTCCACCGAGTGGACCGAGTATCACCGCGAGGGTGCGCCCCAGCTCTACCCCGAGAATCTGCGCGACGAGATCGACGAGGTCGCCAAGCGCGTCTACACCGAGGTGAACAACGGCGTGTACCGATGCGGGTTCGCCGGTTCACAGGAGGGCTATGACAAGGCCTATGACCGGCTGTTCGCCACCCTGGACTGGCTGACCGAAAGGCTGTCCACCCAGCGGTATCTCGTCGGCGACACCATCACCGAGGCGGATGTCCGGTTGTTCACCACGCTGGCCCGGTTCGACCCCGTGTATCACGGTCACTTCAAGTGCAACCGGTCAAAGCTCGCCGAGATGCCCGTGCTGTGGGCCTACGCCCGCGACCTCTTCCAGACGCCCGGATTCGGGGACACCACCGACTTCGTGCAGATCAAGCAGCACTACTACATCGTGCACACCGACATCAATCCCACCCAGGTCGTCCCGAAGGGGCCCGACCTGTCGAACTGGCTGACCCCGCACGGTCGGGAAGCCTTGGGCGGCAGGCCATTTGGCGACGGAACCGCACCCGGTCCGACGAAAGCCGGCGAGGAGGTCCCGTTCGGTCACTCCGCCGGGTAGTCCGAAACGGACTCCGAGTACTCGGCGGCCGGGTCCCAGATCGTGCGCACCGACCACTCGGCGTGCGGCAGTGGGAACTCGTTGCCGGCCTCGTCGCGCACCAGCGTCGGCAGTTGCACCACGATGCCGGTCAGCTTGCCGTAGAGCGCATCGACGCTGGGCACGGTGATCGCCTGCGCGACGCCCGGCCGGAACTCCTGGGCGACGGGAGCCTCGGCGTCCTCATAGGTGCGCAACAACAGCCAGGGGGCGTCGGCGATGGGCGGATCCACGGCAAGCTGCACCGGACCCCGCGATGTCACCGTGAGTTCGCCGGTGGTTTCCGGGTTCTCGCAGGCGTCGAGGTTGACCACATCGCAGTAGAAATACGGCCCCACGCGCACCGTTGTGCCGTGCGAGTAGGCGCTGATCTCGGGATAGCGCGGCCCGTGATCCTTGCTGAGCTGCCACACCAGCACGCCGGTGCCCGCGGTCGAGAGCAGTGCCACCACCGCGAGCAACGCCACCGCCCGCTTCATCGTCGGCCCGCCGTGGTGCTTCTGGAGAAATTCAGGGGTCCGCCTTCGGTTTCGGCCAGGATCGGGCGGTTGCCGCCGAAGCCCGGGATGAGTGATGCGCCGTTGTAGCTGACCAGTGTCTGCGCCAGCCCGACAATGAGAATCGCGGTGATGGCGGTGAACCCTGCCCACAGTTCGGTGTAGATCAGCACCCCGGTCGCCCCGCCGATCACCCAGGCCAGCTGTAGCACCGATTCGGAACGGCCGAACGCCGACGCCCGCGACTCCTCGGGAAGATCGTCCTGCAGCGAGGCGTCCAGGGAGGCTTTCGCGATGGCGCTGGCGCCCGAGGTGATGAGGGTGGCCACCGCGACGACGATCAGGTTGCCGGTGAGCGCGGCGGCCAGGGCCGACAGCGTCACCGCGATCGCCGCGCGGACCACCAGCAGCGCCGGGCGGCCCAGTTTGAGACGGGCCGCGGTGAAGTTTCCGGTGAAGTTGCCGATCGCCGCGGCCGCACCGATCAGGCCGAGGATGCGCAGCTGTTCCCAGCCGCCGTCGCCGTGGGCCTTCGCGACGAACGCCGGATAGAGGAACAGGAATCCGACCATCACCTTGATGGTGCAGTTACCCCACAGCGACGTGATGATGTTGCGGCCCAGCGGCTGCCGTGCCGCCGAACGCTCCGGATGACGACGCAGCTGATCGGTACCCCCGTGATAACTCAGGGTGGTCGGCACCTCTCCTGCGGTGACCTCGACCCACTTCGGGATCCGCATCGCCAGGAAGGCACCGCCGACGGTCGCGGCCACCAATACGTACAGCGCGCCGGGCAGCTCGAACATGCTGAACAGGTACTCCGCGCCGGCCGCCAGGCCGCCGCCGATCACCGTCCCGCCGAGCAGGCCGAACGTCGTCAGCCGGGAGTTCACCCGGACCAGATCGATGGTCGGTGGCAGCACTCGTGGCGTCACCGCGCTGCGCAGCACGCTGAAGGACTTTGAAAGCACCATCATTCCGAGTGCACACGGGTAGAGCACCCAGGACGGGAAGCTGCCGGTGGCTCCGTCATAGTTGGCGATCAGCACCACCGCGAGCACGGTACGGGCCGCAAACGACATCGCCAGTGCGATCCGGCGGCCGTGCTGCAGACGGTCCAGTGCCGGACCGATCAGCGGCGCGATCACTGCGAAGGGAGCGATGGTGATGAGCAGGTACAGCGCGACCTTGCTCTTGCTCTCCCCGGAGGCCGCGGCGAAGAACAGCGTGTTGGCCAGTGCCACCGCCATGGCAGCGTCGACGGCGAAGTTCGCGACCACCGGCCACGTCAGCGCCGTGAGCCCGGACTTGTCGGCGCCGTCGGCGGTGGCAGCCCGGTGCACCAGCCCGTACATCTTGGAGCCCATCTCCCGGCTGCGCTGGGCGGCCGCGCGCGTGACGGTGACGCGCTCGCCCGCGGAGGCACCGGCCCTCGGTGGGGGATCGGCGCGGCGCCGGGCCGCGTCGTGGTCGTCAAGGGGCGGCAACCAACGGTTGGCGCTCGGGGTCTGTGGGTTGCCCTGCCCACCCCGGGGCGTCGGCCCTCGGCGCGGCATTTCGCCGTCGCTCGGATAGTTCGCCATGCCGGGGTGCTCGTCGCCGGACGGAGGCCGCGGCGGGTAGTAGCGGGGATCCCGGGAAGACACGTTGTCGATTGTCCCTCAAACCGGCGGCCACGGTGTGCAGGCCACCGGTGTGGCTCTGGCGCGCATGGTCAGGCAATATGGACACCGATGGACAGCATGACGGAAGTGACCGAGCAGGCCCCGGATATCGAGCTGCCGCAAGAACGGCCGCCGGCATTGGAGGCCCTGTTGATGGGCGCCGTCGATACCGCCCGTAGCGCCGTCGAGGAACTCAGTGGCGCCGACAGCGTGGGCGACTACCTCGGCGCGGTGTTCGATGATCAGACGGCGGCCACGCATCGCTTCCTGGCCGTGCTGCCCGGATACCAGGGCTGGCAGTGGGCCGTCGTGGTGGCCGGCTATCCGGGCACCGATCATGTGACCATCAGTGAAGCGGTGCTGGTCCCCGGCCCCACGGCGCTGTTGGCGCCGCAGTGGGTGCCCTGGGATCAGCGTGTCCAGCCCGGTGACCTCGGCCCCGGTGACCTGCTTGCCACCCCGCCCGACGACCCGCGCCTGGTGCCGGGCTACATGTCCAGCGGCGATCCCGAACTCGACGAGTTGGCCGGGGAGGTCGGACTCGGCCGCCGCCGGGTGCTCAGCCTGGAAGGCCGCCTCGACGCCGCCGAGCGCTGGCACGAGGGTGAGTTCGGACCGGCGTCGGCCATGGCACGCGCCACCCGCCGGACGTGCGGCGAATGCGGTTTCTACGTCCCGCTGTCCGGATCGCTGGGCACGCTGTTCGGGGTCTGCTGCAACGAGTTGTCCGCCGACGGGCGTGTCGTGGAATGCGAATACGGCTGCGGCGCGCATTCGGACACCCCGGTGCCCGCGGGCACCGGTTCGCCGCTCTATGTCCCCTATGACGACGGCGTGCTCGACCTGAACACCTAGCGAGGCGGGTTCGGCGGCGGCCGGATCGATGGGCCTAAGCGCCTTCGGCGGCGGCCTTGAGCCGGCTCAGCGTCTCGTTCATCCCCTCGACGAGTTCGTTCTCGAAGCTGGGCACCCCGCCCATCACGGCGTTCACCGTGACCGTGGAGAACTTCTTGATGCCGTTGGGTGCGCGGCGGCTTTCCACGACCCGGGTGCCGCCGTCGATGGGTTCGAGCTCGTAGCTCCATTCGGTGCCGTTCGCATCGACACGGAAGGCCAGCTTGCGCTCCGGCTCGACCACGGTGATGGTGCTGCTGGTCGGCCAGATCAGCAGGCGGCGCCGGTTGAAGTTCACCGTCTTGGCGCCGACGCGCAGTGGCCCGAACATCTTCATCGCCCGGGTCTGCGGGCTCCACTGCGGCATCTTCTTCAGGTCCGAGATCAGCGCCCACACCGTGGCCGGCGGAGCGGCGATGTCGATCTGCGCCTGCAGTAGTGGGGCTCCCATTGTTCTCCTTGAGTCTTCAGGTCAGACCCTGCTGGGCACCGCGGTCACCGCGACGGGCGGAGCGACGCTGCAGCAGGAAGATGGAGGTGCCGAGCAGGCCGACGCCCAGCCCGGCAATCGTGATCGGCCGCCACTCGTGCAGGCCGGGAACGGCGAAGGCCAGCGCCACCGCGATCAACCAGCCGAAAGCGAGCACGATGATCACCGGTGCCGGTTCGAGCAACCGCGCCGGCAGCGCAGGCGGCTCGGGCGGCGGATTCGCGGTCATCGCATGTCAACCTAGCCGATGCCCGCTGGGTATTGTTCGGACCTGTGACTGACGACGTCGATGCCCGGTTACCGAGTGATCTGTCGTTGGCCGTGGTGCGGCTGGCCCGTCAGCTCCGATTCCGTCGGCCCGATTCGCCGGTGTCGCTCACGCAGTTGTCGGCGCTGGCCACGGTGTTCAAGGAGGGCCCGATGACCCCCGGCGCGCTGGCCGCCCGCGAGCGGGTCCGCCCGCCGTCGATGACCCGGGTGATCGCCTCGCTGGTGGATCTCGGGTTCGTCGACCGGTCCGCGCACCCCGACGACGGCCGGCAGGTCCTGGTCTCGGTGTCCGCAGCCGGCGTCGATCTCATCGAGGCCGAGCGCCGGGCCAGCCGGGAATGGCTGACCCAGCGACTGGCCGCGTTGACCGCCGCGGAGCGGGTCACGCTGCTGGCCGCCGCGGACCTGATGCTGGCCATCGTGGACGAAGGCGCCTGAACTGGCGCACATAGTCGATATCGAGGATCCCGCCGATCCGCGCCTCGATGATTTCCGCGACCTCAACAGTGTCGACCGCCGCCCCGATCTGCCGAGCGGGAAGGGACTGGTGATCGCCGAGGGTGTGCTGGTGGTGCAGCGCATGCTGGCCTCCCGATTCCGCCCGCGCGCACTGCTGGGCACCGACCGCAGGCTGGGGGAGCTGACCGAGGACCTGGCCGGTGTAGACGTCCCGTTTTACCGGGCAACTGCGGAGGTGATGGCAGCCGCGGTGGGGTTTCACCTCAACCGCGGTGTGCTGGCCGCCGCGCCACGGCCGGGCGAGCTGACCGTCGACGAGGTGATCGGGGATGCGCGCACCGTGGCGGTGCTCGAGGGCGTCAACGACCACGAGAACCTGGGCTCGATCTTCCGCAACGCCGCCGGACTGGGCGTCGACGGTGTGCTCTTCGGCGGCGGATGTGCGGACCCGCTGTACCGCCGGGCGGTGCGGGTCTCGATGGGGCACGCCCTGCTGGTGCCCTACGCGTGGGCAGCGTCCTGGCCGGAAGATCTGGAGGTGTTGCGCACCAAAGGCTTCCGGGTACTGGCGATGACACCGAATCCCGCCGCGCCGACGCTGGCATCGGCGATGACCGACCTGGCGGGGGACAAGGTGGCGATGATGGTCGGCGCCGAGGGGCCGGGCCTCAAGGAGCACACCATGCGCTCCGCCGATGTGCGGGTGCGCATCCCGATGGCGCGCGGCACCGATTCGCTGAACGTCGCCACCGCCGCCGCGCTGGCCTTCTATGAGCGCGCTAGGTTGGACCCGTGACCGAAGCCGAGACTCCCTGGGGCACCGGCCTGACGGTGGCGGCCTTCGTGGCCGCGGTGGTGGGGGTGGCGATCGTGGTCCTGAGCCGCGGGTTGATCAGCATCCATCCGCTGCTGGCGGTGGGCCTCAATCTGGTCGCCGTGGGAGGTTTGGCGCCCACGGTGTGGGGCTGGCGCCGAAAGCCGGTCTTGCGGTGGTTCGTGCTGGGATCCGCGGTCGGGGTGGCGGTCGGCTGGATCGTCGCCCTGGCCCTCGCCTTTTCCTAATCGAGCAGCGTCGCAGCGAGTTTGGCTCGCCACACGGCGATGTCATCCGCGCCGACGATGCGCAGCACCACCTGATCGGCGCCGGCCGCGTGGTACTCGGCAACGCGTTCGGCGATGCGCCGCGGTTCACCCCAGGCAGTGATGCCATCGAGCAGCCGGTCGCTCACCTGATCGATATCGGTTTCGGTGAAACCCTGGCGCAACAGGTTTCGGCGGTAGCCGCCGGGCTTGTGCGCCAAGAACTCCAGCGGGCCGGATGCCGGCCGCGTCCAGCTCGTCGAGGTAGCCGGTGATGGACTGCAGTGGCCGCGGGCCATGCGCGCCACCGATTCCCGCCACGAACCGGCCGGGATCCAGATCGGCGTGCAGCGCGATGACGTCGGCGGCCGAAACCCGCGACACCGAGATGATCCCGGTGGCCACCGGGATGGTTGTGGTGGCCCGCACCGCCGCCGCGACCATCGGCAGATCACCGGAACGCCACAGGGTGACGTATCCGAGGTCTTGAGCGTGGCGTGCTTCCTCGCCAACGACGGCCGCATCGTCGGTGTAGGGATTGCTACTGGCCAGCCCGATCGCGCTCATGGATCAGACGGTAAAACCTCAAGCGTTCTTCAGGTCAAGCCCTTTCAGTGATGGCGGGAGGTCGCCGTGGTGCAGCACGCCGAGGCGCTGCGTGGCGCGGGTCAGGGCCACGTAGAGTTCGGCCGCTCCGCGTGGGCCGTCGGCGATGATCCGCTCCGGTGCCACCACCAGGACGGCGTCGAACTCCAGACCCTTGGTCAGCGCGGCCGGCACCGTGCCGGGCACCCCGGGCGGCCCGATCACCACGCTGGTGCCCTCGCGGGAAGCCTCATCCTTGACGAATTCCTTGATGGCCGTGTCAAGTTCGTCTTCGCTCACCTTCTTCGACCACGGCTGCACACCACATGATCGCACCGATTCCGGCGGCTGAATGCCCGGCGCGAACTCGGAAAGCACCGCGGCGGCGACCGCCATGATCTCCGCCGGGGTGCGGTAGTTCACCGTCAGCGGCCGATAGACCCAGCGCTTTTGCACATGCGGTGCCAGCATGGCGTCCCAGGACCGCGCACCCGCTTCGGAGCGACGCTGCGCCAGGTCGCCGACGATGGTGAAGGACCGGGCCGGGCAGCGCCGCATCAGCACCCGCCAGTCCATCTCGGAGAGCTCCTGGGCCTCGTCGACCACCACGTGTCGGTAGGTCCAATCGCGGTCCGCGGCAGCACGTTCGGCCAGTTCACGGTTGTCCTGTTCGATGAACCTGTCGGCCAGTTCCTCGGCGCCGATCAGGTCGGCGGCGATCAGATGGTCCTCGTCGTCCATCAGGTCCTCGCGGGCCACCATCAGGTCCAGCACGCCGGCGGCGTACGCCGCCTCCTCCTGGCGTTCCTTCTCCGCGGCCGCATCGGGTTTGATGCCGCCCAGCAGGTCCACCAGCTCGTCGAGCAGCGGGACATCCGACACCGTCCAGGCCCGCCCGTCCTGTCGCCACAACGACTCATCGGCGCCGGCCGCCGTGAGCCGTTCGGGGGACTCGTAGAGCGCTCCGAGCAGCGATTCCGGCGTCAGCTCGGGCCACAGCTCGTCCAGCGCGGCCTTGAACGCGTCGTGATCTTCGAGCTCGTCGAGCAGTTCGGCGCGCAGGTGTTCCCAGGCCTGCTTGTCGTCACGGGTCAACCAGCCCTTGCCGATTCGCGCGATCGCGCGTTCGGTGAGCACCCAGGTGATCACATCGGTGAACACCGCCCGGGCGTCGTTGTGCGGCAGACCCGCCTCGCGCGCCTCCTGGATCGCCCACGCGGCGGCCTCGGCGTTGATCTCGACCGTGACGTCGGCCAGCTTGATGGGCAGCGGCTCCGCGGGGGTGCGCTGACGGTCGGCGACGGCGGCTTTGAGGACCTCGAGCATCTTCACCGAACCCTTGGCGCGTGCGGCATCCGGGGTGTCCTCGGCGGTGGTGTGCAGCCCGGGGACCAGATCGCCGGTGGTCATGAAGACCACGTTGGTCTCACCGAGCGAGGGCAGCACCCGGCCGACATGGTTGAGGAACGCCGGGCTGGGTCCGATGACCAGCACCCCGTGTCGCTCCATTCGTTCGCGCTGGGTGTACAGCAGATAGGCGACGCGGTGCAGCGCGACCACCGTCTTCCCGGTGCCCGGACCGCCTTCGATGACGAGCACCCCGGATTGATCGAGCCGGATGATCTCGTCCTGCTCGGCCTGAATAGTCGCGACGATATCGCTCATGCCCTCGGTGCGCGGCGTGAGTTGACCGCCGCCAGCAGGGCGGCGTCGCTGGACCCGTCCGGTTCATCGGGCCCTGGCCGGCCCAGCACCTCGTCGGTGAAATCGAGGACTTTGCGCCCGCGGGTGTGGAACTGGCGCCGGCGGCGCATGTTCTCCGGGCTGGCGGCGGTGGCCACGTAGAACGCCCGGGCCGCGGGTGCCCGCCAGTCCAGCAGCAGTGGCTCGTAGTCGTTCTCGTTGTCGAACAGCCCGAGCCGCCCGATGTAGGACCGCTCACCCTCGATGCTCTCAAGTTGGCCGAAGCACAATCCGCTGTCGGCCACGTCGAGCCTGCTGACCTCTTTGCCCAGCGCGCGCACGTCGGCGTCGCGGTTCACCAGGGTGGCACCGTCCTGCTTGTCGATATCGCCCTTGAGTGCCGCGGAGTAGCGGTCCTTGGCGCGCGCCCGTTCCGCGTCCAGCCGGTCATACAACGCGGCCACGTACTCGCGCTCAGCCTCTAGTTCTGCCTGATAGTCCTGGGTTGTCATGTGCCCCTAGTTATTTCGTACGGTATGTATCATGCGCCCAGCAGCATTCTTGCGGCCGTTGCGGCCCCGTCGGTGCGAATGGTGCCGGCCACGGCGATCGCTCTGGTTCGGGTCTCGGGGGTCAGTACCAGCCTAAGCGCCTCGGTGAGTGAGTGGACGGTCGGCGTCGGGTCGTGATGCGCCACCCCGATGCCGAGGTCGGCGACCCGGCCCGCCCAGTAAGGCTGATCGACGATCTGCGGAATCACCACCTGCGGGGCGCCGGCCCGCGCGGCCGTGGTCGTGGTGCCCGCGCCGCCGTGATGCACCACCGCGGCGACCCGCGGGAAAAGCGCCTGCTGGTTGACCTCGCCGATGACGAAACAGTCCGGGTCGGCCGTGGTCAGGCCGGCCCAGCCGCTGCCGATCAGCACCCGCCGGCCGTGCGCCCGGATCGCCTCGATGGCCACCTCGGCGGCTTCGGCCGGTGCCGTCACGCTGCCGAACCCTACGTATACCGGCGCAGGTCCCGCGTCCAGGAACGCCTCCAGGTCGGGTGGCAGGGGCCTGTTGTCGGGCACGATCCAGGCGCCGGTCTGCACGACATCGAGCCCGGGATGGGCGTGCAGCGGGCTCAGCACCGGGTCGGACGCCAGCCATGGGGTGTGGGTGAACGTGTGGTCGCGGACATTGTCGATCGGAGCCAGGCCTCTCGCCTTTCGGTGTTCGTTCAACGCCGGCCCGTACAGCACCTGGACCTTCTCGGCGTCCAGATCCCACAGCACCCGGTTGTCGGTCTCGTGCTCAGGGAACGGCTTACCCGGTCGCGGTAGCGGGCGGTAGTCCGGAGACGGCAGCACCTGCGGAGTGAACATCACGCATCGGTAGGGCACGTCGACCAGTTCGGCGATCGAGCGCATCCCGGCGGGCATCAGACCGGTCGCGACGATGGCGTGACACGTTCGTGCTGTTTCGAGCGTTTCGAATTGGGTGGCCACCAAGTCGGCGGCGAGCGCCGGCGCGTCCTTGTGTGTGGCCTTCTGGACGTGCACCAGTTCGCGTACCGACGGGCCGGTCGGCACCATCGAGATACCCGCTGCTGCGAGCAGTTCGGTGAAGTCCGGCGGTGCACAGACCAGGGCTTCAGCGCCCTGGTTATGCAGTTCGAGCGCCAGCGCGAGCAGCGGCTCGATGTCCCCGCGTGAACCGAATGTGTAGAGCAGAAATCGCATGGTGTAGCCCCCTGGGATGGTGAATTACCTTTCAGGCGAGCGATTTTGCGGCATCACCCGGGTCTTGCCGCAAGCCCCGGGGTGCGCTATAAATTGAGAGTGGGAAGGCAAGGGCCTTCCCTTTTTGGTGCCCGGACATCGGTTGCCCGTCTCGTGCGGTTGCGATACGTGAGGGCGGGACACTTATCCACAGGGCGCGAAATTCTCTTCGACTCATGTCCGACCCTGTCGGTAGAATCGCACACATGTTCGAAGTGTTGGATCGGGTCGCGCTCGCCGGGTTGAGCGACGAGGCGCTCATCTCGGCGGTCACCACCGT
Source organism: Mycobacterium sp. (assembly GCA_034520035.1). Classification (GTDB taxonomy): domain Bacteria; phylum Actinomycetota; class Actinomycetes; order Mycobacteriales; family Mycobacteriaceae; genus Mycobacterium. The sequence continues at coordinate 225,442 of JAXHOA010000017.1, forward strand.
GACCCGGACCGAGGCGATGGCGGCCGCGCGCCGGTTGGCGTTGATCGGCGAGGTGGTGGCCCGCCAGTGCGATGACGAAGACGATGTGGTCGCCCACCAGGTGATCGATGGCTGGGCGTGGGCGCAGGCCGCGGTCGCGGCGGCGTGCAATCTGAATCCGTATGCGGCGTCCAAGCAGATGCGCATCGCCCAAGCGCTGCGTGACCGGCTACCCCGGACCGCGGCCCTGTTCGCCACCGGCGCGATCTCGGCGACGGTGATCGATGCGATCACCTGGCGCACCCACCTGGTCCTCGACCAGGACGCGCTGGTGTTGATCGACACCGCCATCTCCGGCGAAGCGGGCGTGTATGGGTTGCATTCGGAGAAGCAGTTGATCGGCGCGGTTGATCTGTGGGTGGAGAAATTCGACCCCGACGCCGTGGTGCGCTCCAGGAGGGCAACGCCAAAGACCTGTATGTGGAGTTCGACGACAAGGACGACCCCAATGGGGTGGCCTCGTTCTGGGGCAGGCTGCGCGTCACCGACAAGAAGATCCTCGAACAGCGCCTCAACGATCTGGCCGACACCGTCTGCCCCAATGATCCGCGCAAGCGTGGGGAACTGCGCGCCGCGGCCCTGGCCTCCCTCGGGGCGGTCGGCCCGGCCCTGCAACGGCTGACCTGCGAGTGCGGGGACATCGACTGTGCGGGCAGCGGGAAAGATCCGCGCGCGGGCGCGGTCACCATCTACGCGCTCACCGAACAGGTGCCCGCCGCCGGTGAAGACACCCCGCCGCAGAGCACACCGGGCAGTGCGGGCACCCCGGAGCCGGAGCCCGCCGAGACCGGTCCGGCCGAGACTGAGTCGGCCGAGACTGAGTCAGCACCGGAGCAACAGCCGCAGACACCGGCGGCCGAGTCCGAACCCGACGAGCCTGCCGCGCCCGCAGCCCGCACCGAACCCGACGAGCCTGCCGCGGCTGCGGTCAACGCCGGCCCCGCGGCTCCCGCGGCGTGCAACCCCAATCCGAGCCCCGCGGTGATGCTCGATGGCGCCATCATCCCCGCCGCCATGCTCGCCGAGCTGGTCGCCGGCGGCGCCAAAGTCACACCGCTCGCCGAGATCGCGAATCTCCCCACCGAACGCCAGTACCGGCCCTCGGCCGCGCTGACCGCGTTCGTCCGGATGCGTTCGATGACCTGCAGCTTCCCCGGCTGCAACCGGGCCGCGCACCGCTGCGACCTCGACCACCTCACCCCGTGGCCGGCCGGGGCCACCCACCCCGGCAACCTCGGGCCGCTATGCCGTCTGCACCATTTGGTCAAGACATTCGGTGGTTGGGAACCGGCAGCGAAACCCGACGGCACGATCCACTGGACAGCGCCCACCGGCCACACCTACCAGAAAGCCCCCGGTGCGGCAATCCTGTTCCCGCACTGGAACATCGAGACCCCGATCCCCCGAAAGCGGGCGATCAGCCTCATCAGCGACACCGACGATGCCGACCGCGGTACCAAGATGCCGCTCCGAAAACGCACCCGCAACCAAGACCGCGCCCAACGCATCAACACCGAACGCACCCGCAACCAACTCCAACGCACCCTCGAACGCGCCGACAACGACAGTGACCCGCCACCCTTCTGAGGGTGATGGGCCGGCGGCTCGAAAGAGTGGTCTGTCAGCGCTGAGTGCCCGACCGCACGCCCAGCAGGACGTCTTCCCACGCAGGGACAGATGGCTTGGACTTGCGGGCACGGCGCTTCGGCGCGGGCGGTGCCGGTTCGTCGTCCACCTCGGGTTCCGTGCCGGCGGCAGCCGGAGCGGACTGCGGTGCGGGGGCCGGCGCGGGCGGTGCCGGAGGAACAACAGAGGGAGCGGCGGCGACTGGCGCGGGGGCCTGTGGCGGCAGCACCACTTGGGACGGGTGTACCGGGACGTGGGACGGGTGCACCGGGGCGTGCACCGCAACCGGCGCCACCTCGAAGTCGAGTTGGGCGACGGCTGCCACCGGGCGCAACGGCCGGGCGAAGCTCGGGTCGATCAGTTCCGCTGCACTGTCATCGAACGCCACCACCGTGCCGCCGTGCGAACCGGGCGTGAACCGGAAATGGGCCTGCAGATCGGACTTGCCGGCCTTCCAGGCCAGCTGCACCGTCCACCGCCCGTCCTCATTGCGCCAGGCATCCCAGTTCGTCGCATTCGGGTCCAGGCCCCGAGAGATCAGTGCGGTGGTGATCGTCTCCAGCAGTGTCAGCACCGACGGACCGTCGGCCAGCACCGGATGTGCCGCGGTGGCCAGTTCGGCCGCTCTCGAGCGCTCCAGCAGCACCGGGTTGGCGAACCGTCGGATCCGGTCGATGTCCTCACCGGCCAGCGCGGCGACCTGCTCGACGGAAGCGCCCGCACGAATACGGGACTGGATCTCCTTGGGACGCAAGCCTGGGCTCACCTCGACCTCGATCTCGGTTTGATTGGAGGTGGCCTTGTCGCCGCGCACGGCGGCCCGCAGACGGTTGTCGACACGAATGGCGAAATTGTCACCGGAGTCGGGGGCCTCGCAGATGAGCCGCTTGCCGTCCACGTCGAGCCCGACGACCTTCAGTTCCCGCATAGTGCACCTCCACCGCGCACCCTACTTTGTTATCCGCCCGTTACCGTGCAGACACGCAGATCGCTGGAGGAAGCGGTGCTCAGATTCTCTCCACAACCCAATCGACGCACGCCGTCAGCGCGCTGACATCCTCGGGATCGACCGCCGGGAACATCGCGACCCGCAGCTGGTTGCGGCCCAGCTTCCGGTACGGCTCGGTATCGACGATGCCGTTGGCCCGAAGCGCCTTGGCGACCGCCGCGGCATCCACCGAATCGGCGAAATCGATGGTGCCGACAACCTGGGATCGCAGCTTCGGATCGGCCACGAATGGCGTTGCGAACGAGGAGGTCTCGGCCCACGAGTACAGCCGCGCCGACGAATCTGCGGTGCGCTTCACGGCCCAGTCCAGCCCACCGTTGGCCAGCATCCAGTCGATCTGCTCGGCCATCAGGATCAAGGTGCCGATCGCCGGGGTGTTGTAGGTCTGGTTCTTCAGGCTGTTCTCGACCGCGATGGGCAGCGAGAGGAAGTCGGGCACCCAGCGATCGGTGGCCGCGATGGCGTCGATGCGGGCCAGCGCCGCCGGGGAGAGCGCCGCGAACCACAGGCCGCCGTCGCTGGCGAAGTTCTTCTGCGGTGCGAAGTAGTAGGCGTCGGTGTCGCGGATGTCGACCGGCAGACCGCCGGCCGCCGACGTGGCGTCGATGAGCACCAGCGCGTCGCCCGCCGGGCGCTGTATCGGCACCGCCACGCCGGTGGACGTCTCGTTGTGGGCCCACGCGACGACGTCGACCGACGGATCCGAAATGGGTTCGGGGGCGCTGCCGGCGTCGGCCTTCACGATGATCGGATCGCCGACGAACGGGTTCTTCGCCACGCAGGACGCGAACTTGGCGCTGAACTCTCCGTAGGTCAGGTGCAGTGACTTCTTGTCGACGAGGCCGAACGCGGCGGCATCCCAGAATGCGGTCGATCCGCCGTTGCCCAGGATCACCTCGTAGCCGTCGGGCAGCGCGAACAGCTGGCGCAATCCGTCGCGCACCCGGCCGACCAGGTTCTTCACCGGCGCCTGCCGGTGCGAGGTGCCGAACAGGTCGCCCGCGGCGGCCAGGGCCGCCAGCTGCTCGGGGCGCACCTTGGAGGGTCCGCAGCCGAAGCGGCCGTCTTTGGGCTTGATATCGGCGGGGATCGTCAGTTCGGCCATGACCACCAGATTATCGGCCGAGCCGATGTCATCCGGCCTGGGGCACCACGTAGGTCGGCTGGTAGGGGTTCTGCCCACTCTCGATCGCCAGCGCCCGCAGATACGCCTCCACATTGGGGTAGCCGGCGATCTCGGCCTGTTTCTGCAGCGCGACCTGTCGGGCCAGCTCGGTCTGGGCCTGGGCGGTGACCTTGTCGGCCTCGGCTTTGGCCCGCGCGGCATTCGCATCGGCCACACCCTTGGCCTCGGCCGCGCGCGCATCGGCGATGGCCTTCTGCTCGGCGATGATGGCGTCCTTGAGGCCCTCGTCCACCGGGTCCGGTTTCATGACAGTCACCTGGAAGTTGGTGAAGAACTCCCGCCCGTCGGTGCGGGCCCGCGACGCGCCGGGCAGCGCGTCACGCAGGGCGTTCTGGAACTCGATGCGCACCTTCTCGTCGTTCCAGATTTCGCGCCAGGTGTACTTCTGCGCCACGCTGATCAGCACCTGCTCGGCCGGCTGGCCGATCACATAGCGCAGCAGGTTCACCCAGCCGGTGGTGACCAGGCCGTCGTTGTCGAGCCACCCCTGGTACTTGGTGCCGAAATCGCGATGGAAGTCCATCAACATGCCGCAGTCGCTGGTCAGGTCGAAGGTGATGACCACCGGGACCCGCAACTCGGCGGGTGCGGTGGCGTTCGACACCACGATGGTCGGTTCCGCTTCGGAGTCGGGGCTGCCGGTCGCGTCCCAGCTGATCTGTCGCGACGGGTAGCGGTAGGCCTTGAAGCCGCCCGGCGGGTTGAAGGCCGAGGTTTCCGGCTCGATGCAACCGTCGACCTTGGGATCGGCGGGGATCAGGAAATAGTCATCGACCTTGATCGCCGTCTGACCTGGGCCTATTTGGGTGGCACAGCTGGAGAGGATCACCCCACCGACCACGGCGACGACGATCCCGAGTCCGATCACCACGAACTTCCGCTTCCCGCCGCTCGTCTTGTTGACGGTGGCGCCTGCGTCGAACCGCTTCTTGATGCTCATGGCTTCCCGCCTCCCAGCTGTCAGCTGTGATGTCGCTGACAGTGACCGCCAGATTTTAGCCAGATGGATGTCACTTTTGCCGACTGAGCGCCATACTCCCGTGACCTGGGTCACATGTGACCTGGATAACGTCCGTGGGCCACACCTGAGAGAACGCCCTGGTTAGAATCTGGTACCGCGGGTACTGTTCTTAGACAGCAAGCAACCGAATGTAAATCTGACGGTAGGCATGGAGGCCCCCGAATGGCTGTCAAAGAAGCCAGGACACGCATGATCCGCCGGTGGCGCAAGAACATGGACGTCAGCGACGACACCGAATACGTCGACATGCTGACCACCCTGTCGGAGGGATCGGTCCGGCGGAATTTCAATCCGTATACGGATATCGACTGGGATTCGCCGGAGTTCGCCGTGATCCCCGACGACGAGCGCTGGATCCTGCCCGCGACCGATCCGATCGGTAAGCACGCCTGGTACCAGAGTCAGCCGGTGGAGCGCCAGATCGAGATCGGTATGTGGCGCCAGGCCAACGTCGCCAAGGTCGGTCTGCACTTCGAGTCGATCCTCATCCGCGGCCTGATGGAGTATGCGTTCTGGACGCCGAACGGCTCGCCGGAATACCGGTACTGCCTGCACGAGGCGGTCGAGGAGTGCAACCACACCCTGATGTTCCAGGAGATGGTGAACCACATCGGTGCCGACGTGCCGGGGATGCCGAAGCTGCTCAAGTGGATTCAGCCGGCGATCCCGCTGGTCGCCGGACCGGCGCCGATCCCGTTCTGGTTCGGCATCCTCGCGGGCGAAGAGCCCATCGACCACACGCAGAAGAACGTGCTGCGCGAGGGCAAGGCGCTGCACCCGATCATGGAGCGCGTGATGGCGATCCATGTCGCCGAGGAAGCCCGGCACATCTCGTTCGCCCACGAGTACCTGCGCAAGCGTGTTCCGCATCTGTCCAGGGCCAAGCGGTTCTGGCTGTCGCTCTATGTGCCTGTCGTGATGCGCGTGCTGTGTTCGGCCATCATCGTTCCGCCGCGGGCGTTCTGGAAGAACTTCGACATCCCGCGTTCGGTGCGCAAGGAGATCTTCTTCTCCTCGCCGGAGTCGCGCCAGATGCTGCGCGACATGTTCGGGGATGTGCGGATGCTGGCCACCGACTCCGGGCTGATGAACCCGCTGGCCAAGCTGGTGTGGAAGATGTGCCGCATCGACGGTGCACCCAGCCGCTACCGCAGCGAGCCCCAGCGCGAGCACCTGGTCTCGGTCGCGTCCTAGGTCATGCCTCATGTGATCACCCAGTCGTGTTGCAGCGACGGGTCCTGCGTGTATGCCTGTCCGGTCAACTGCATTCATCCCTCACCGGATGAGCCGGGCTTCGCGACCGCCGAGATGTTGTACATCGACCCGGTCGCGTGCGTGGACTGCGGCGCGTGCGTCAGCGCCTGCCCGGTGGGTGCGATCGCGCCGGACAGCAAGCTCACCGACAATCAGCTTCCGTTCATCGAACTGAACGCCGGCTTCTACCCGAAGCGGGAAGGCAAGCTGCCGCCGACGTCCAAATTGGCGCCGGTGCTGCCCGCGCCGATGGTGTCGCCCCGTCCCGGTGGACCGCTACGGGTCGCGATCGTCGGCTCGGGACCTGCGGCGATGTACGCGGCCGACGAGTTGCTCACCCAGCGAGGGGTCCGGGTGAACATCTTCGAAAAGCTGCCCACGCCTTATGGTTTGGTGCGAGCCGGGGTGGCGCCCGATCATCAGAGCACCAAGCGGGTCACCCGTCTTTTCGACCGGGTGTCCGAGCACGCCGGCTTCACCGCCTTTCTGAATGTGGAGGTGGGCAAGCACCTGAGCCATGACGATCTGCTCGAGCATCATCACGCGGTGCTGTACGCCGTCGGCGCGCCGAATGATCGCCGCCTCGACATCGCGGGGATGGGTCTGCCGGGTAGCGCGACCGCGACCGAGGTGGTGGCCTGGTTCAACGGGCACCCCGATTTCGCGGACCTGCCGGTGGACCTCGGCCACGATCGGGTCGTCGTCATCGGTAATGGCAACGTCGCACTCGACGTGGCGCGCATTCTCACCTCGGATCCGGATGCCTTGGCGCGTACGGATATCGCCGATCACGCGCTGGCGGCGCTGCGTGCTTCGAAGGTGCAGGAGGTGGTGATCGCGGCGCGGCGCGGACCCAAGTTCTCGGCGTTCACGCTGCCCGAGCTGATCGGCCTGACCTCCACCTGCGATGTGGTGCTCGACGCCACCGATCATCAGCGGGTCATCGCCGACCTGGCCACCGTCGAGGACCGGCTCACCCGCAACAAGCTGGAGATCCTGACCAAGCTGGGAGACGCCTCGGCGCCCATCATCCGGCCGCGAATCCGGCTGGCCTACCAGCTCACCCCGCAGCGTCTGCTCGGAGACCAGCGGATCACCGGGGTCGAGTTCGCGGACGCCGGGACGCTCGATGCCGGCATGGTGCTGACGTCGATCGGATACCGCGGCAGGGCAATTGCCGATCTGCCGTTCGACGACGTGGCCGCGGTGGTGCCCAATGACGGCGGGCGGGTGCTCGATACCGCCGGGGCGTACGTCGCGGGCTGGATCAAGCGCGGCCCGACCGGTTTCATCGGGACCAACAAGTCGTGCGCGGCCGAGACGGTGCGCAACCTGGTGGAGGACTACAACCGAGGACAGCTCGGCGACCCGGTGCACAAGCCGGCGGCGCTGGACAAGCTGGTCCGCGGCCGCCGGCCCGCGGTCGTTGACGCCGCGGGTTGGCGAGCCATCGACGCCGCCGAGATCGCACGGGGTGGCGGGCAACGCCCGCGGGACAAGTTCGTCGATATCGCCGACATGCTGGCGGCCGCGGCGACGGCGCCGAGACCGCCCGCATACAAACGGCTGCTTGCCGGCCTGCACCGCTGACTCCTGCGAAAGCAGGTCCATCGCCACACCGCAGCGTGTATACGAAATGAATGCGTAGTGGTCGGGTCGCGGGAGTGGCAGTGGTGGTCGGCATCTGGTCGGCCACCGGGTTGGGGTATCCGGGTCTGGCCGCCGCCGAGACCCCAGGTGCCCAGCAGGGCGCGGAGCAGGGCGCCGACCAGAGCACGGCGCAAACCTCGACACCCGGGGCCGATTCCGAGTCGAAACCGGAGGTCGAGAGGCCCGAGCGCCGGGTGGCGCCGCGGACCGTCCGGCAGGCGCAGACCAGTCCGCGCGGGGGGCTGTCCTCGCCGCGCCTGAGCGGCCCTACATCGGGCGCCCCGGCGGTCGACGAGGGCGACGGCACCGTGCCCGAGGACACCGAACCCGCGGACACCGTCACGCCCGCAACGCCGAGTGCGTCGGTGCGGGCTCAGACGCAGACCGCAGCGCCGGTGGTCGCGGCCGTCGCCCCGGTGGCCGCCACCGCAGCCGCCCCGGTGGCATGGACGTCGACTCTGCCCAACCCGGTCACCGCGATCCGCTATGTGGCCAATGTCGTCAAGAGTCTGGTCGGCGCGGTGCTCAGCCCGTTCGCCGCGGGACTGCCCGCGGGACCCGTCGGCCCGCCCTCGGTGTGGGCGGTGTTGGCCTGGGTGCGCCGCGAACTGTTCAACAGCTCACCGAAGATCGACCACTCCGGCGAGACGACGCAGACCAGCACCGGTCAGGTGCTCGGCAACGTCGGCGCTTCCGATCCCGACGGCGATCCGCTCACCTACACCGTGATCGGCCGCCCGATCAATGGTGGCGTGGTCCAGATCGACCAGAGCACCGGCGATTTCATCTATCGTCCGACGAATGCCATGGCCGCCACCGGCGGCACCGACTCGTTCACCGTCGTGGTCGACGACGAACGCGCCGGCGTGCACTGGCACGGCCCGCTCGGTTTCCTGCAGCACATCCCCATCCTGGGCAACCTGATCCGCCCCGGCGGTGGGCACGGGGTGGCCCGCACCATCACGGTGAACGTCGACCCGGTGGAGGGTGTCGACCTGTCCTTCCCCGACGATTTCCATTGGGGCGTGGCGCATGCCGGATTCCAGGCCGAGGGCGGGCCCGGTTCGCCGATCGACCCGAACTCCGACTGGTACAAGTGGGTGCACCACCCGCTCAACCAGCTGCTCGGCCTGACCAACGGGGTCCCGGAAAACGGGCCGGGCACCTACGTGTCCTACGACTCCGATGCCGCGCTGGCCAAGAACGAACTCGGCATGAACACCTTCCGGATGTCGATCGAGTGGAGTCGAATCTTCCCCAATTCCACTGCCGGCATCGATATCTCGGATGAGGGCGGCGGGGTGAGCCTGGCCGATCTGCAGGCCCTGCAGGCATTGGCCAACCCGGTCGAGGTGGCGCACTACCGGGCGGTGTTCGACGCGCTGCGCGCCCACGGGCTGGAGCCGCTGGTGACCGTCAATCACTTCACCCTGCCGTTGTGGGTACATGACCCGATCACCGCGCGCCCGCTCATCCAGCTGGGGCTGCCCGCGCCCGCCGCGGGCTGGCTGTCGGATCAGACGCCCGTCGAGTTCGAGAAGTACGCCGCCTTCCTGGCCTGGACCTACGGCGACCAGGTGGACAACTGGGTGACGCTCAACGAACCGTTCCCGCCGGTGATGACCGAGTTCCTGGCCATCCCCGGTCTGGTGCCGAGCTGGCCGCCGGGGGTGTTGCGCCCGGATCTGGCCGCCCGCTTCGTGACCAACGAGGCCAAGGGGCACGTCGCCGCATATGACGCGATCCACAAGTGGGATGACACCGCGTTCGTCGGCTTCGCCAACAACATGGTGCCCGCACGGCCGGCCAATCCGGTGAACCCGCAGGACGTCGCGGCCGCGGACGCCTGGAACAAGGTGTTCAACCAGTGGTTCCCCAACGCGGTCATCGACGGCTGGATCGACGCGAACTTCGACGGCAAGAAGACCGCGAACGAGATCCATCCCGAGTTCGCCGACAAGGTCGACTTCCTGGGCGTGCAGTACTACGGCTCGCAACCCATGGGCGGCTTCGGCTTCGCCCCGCTGCCGGGCTTCAACTTCCTGCAGGGCATCCCGTTCCGGTGTGAGCCGTCCTCGCAGAGCTGCAGCGATTTCAACCAGCCCATCGACCCGGGCGGCTTCCGCGAGGTGCTGGAAGTTGCTGCCTCCTACGGTAAACCGCTGTGGATCACCGAGAACGGCGTCGCCGACGATGACGACACCAAGCGGCCGTCCTACATCGTCAACCACATCGCCGTCGTGCAGGATCTGGTGGCGCACGGTACCGACATCCGCGGCTACACCTACTGGTCCTTCGTCGACAACCTGGAATGGTCGGAGGGCTACCACCTGCAGTTCGGGTTGTACGGCTCCGACCCCGGCACACCCGAGCTCGAGCGCACCCCCAAGCCCGCCAGCATCTCGGCGATCAGCCAGATCACCGGCGCGAACGCGCTGCCGACGGGCCTGTTGGCGCTCTACCTGCCCGGGGCTACGACTGTTCCTGCATAGCCGCGGCGATTTCGTCCATGCTGACCTCACGGACCGGCTGTCCCAGCGACCACTGATGGCCGAACGGGTCGCGCACCATGCCGTAGCGGTCGCCCCAGAATTGGTCGTCCAGCGGCATGATCACCTCGGCGCCGGCCTCGACGGCCCGCGCGAATTCGGCATCCACATCGGTGACGGTGAGGTGAATGGTGACCGGGGTGCCGCCGAAGGCCTTCGGGGTCTGGGACTTGCCGTTGTCGAACTCGGGGAAATCGTCGTTCAGCATGATGGTGGAACCGTTGATCTGCACTGCCGCGTGGATCAGCCGGCCGTCGGCCTGCGGCACCCGGCCCATCTCGGTGGCGCCGAATGCCTTGACATAGAAGTCGATGGCGGCGGGGGCGTCGTCGACGCACAGGTGCGGGATGACAGCGGGGGTGACTTCGATGGTCATGATGTTTCTCCTGATCTCGGGCGACTGACGATCTATAGACCGGGGGCGCGGCCCGATCTCATCGGATGCAACCACGAGGGTGTGACACAGACGGGGCCAACAGGTGCTCAGACCACCGAGTAGCCAGGTGGCAGTGCGGATCTACCGGTCAGCGCCGTCAACACCGTTTCACCTTGTCCCAGCCGGGCGGCCACCCGGGTGGCCAGCACGCCCGCCTGTTCCACGGCATCGGCGGGTAGCTCGACAGCCAGGCCTGCCGCCCGTGCGATGTCGACACCGTGCACCGTCAGCTCGAACACCCGGGTCTGCAGGTAGTGCGACAACCGGATGCCCAGCCCGCCGATGACGCTGATGACCGGATCGCCGGCATTCTCGACATCGTCCAGTGCCCGGGCGACGAGGCGGTCCACCTCGGCGGCCGGGTCGGCCCCGAGATCACGCCCGGCTTGGCGGCCGCGTTCGTCGATGGCCTCGGCGCCGGCGGAACCCATGTACTCCCGGACCCACACGTAGTAGGCGACGGCGTCGTCGACATCCTCATGATCGGCCGGCGCGCGCAGGTACTCGCTGACGGTGATGAGCGAGCGTGAGGTGTGTCCGACCAACGCGCGCATATCCCAGTCGCCCAAGCCTGGACCGTCCCAGGACGTTTCGGGCATCTCCCGCACCAGCCGCGCGAAAGCCGCAGCGGCCGAGGCGAATACCGAAGAGGTCATGACGCGGCGATGCGGTCCCACCCGGTGACCGACTCCGGGGAGCGCGGGTCGGGCCCGACGTACACCGCCGACGGGCGCACCAGCTTGCCCAGCCGCTTCTGCTCCAGGATGTGCGCACACCAACCTGCGGTCCGTCCGCAGGTGAACATCGCGGGCATCATCTTCGGCGGCACCTGGGCGAAATCCAGGATGACCGCGGCCCAGAACTCGACATTGGTCTCGATGGCGCGGTCGGGTCGTCGCTCGCGCAGCTCGGCGAGCGCGGCCTGCTCGAACGCCGCCGCCACCTCGTACCGGGGCACACCGAGACGTTTCGCCGTCGCGCGCAACACCCGGGCGCGTGGGTCCTCGGACCGGTAGACGCGGTGGCCGAAGCCCATCAGCTTGTCGTTGCGATCCAGGATGCCCTTCACCACTGCCCGGGCATCACCGCTGCGTTCGGCTTCGTCGAGCATCGGCAGCACCCGTGCGGGTGCGCCGCCGTGCAGCGGCCCGCTCATGGCGCCGACCGCACCGGACAGCGCCGCCGCCACGTCTGCACCGGTGGAGGCGATCACGCGGGCGGTGAACGTGGAGGCATTCATCCCGTGTTCGGCGGCGCTCACCCAGTAGGCGTCGATGGCCTCGACGTGCCGGGGGTCCGGGTCACCCTGCCAGCGGGTCATGAAACGTGCCGTGACGGTGCCACATTCATCGATGGAGCGCTGCGGGACGGCGGGCTGGTAGATCCCGCGGGCGGACTGGGCTACATAGGACAGCGCCATTGCGGACGCGCGGGCGAGCTGATCACGGGCGGTGGCGTCGTCGATGTCGAGGATCGGCGCGTATCCCCAGATCGGCGCCAGCATGGCCAGCCCGGCCTGGACATCCACCCGGACATCGCCGGAGTGGATCGGCAGCGGGAACGGTTCGGCAGGTGGCAGCCCGTGCTCGAAGTCACCATCGACCAGTAGGCCCCAGACCTCGCCGAAGGTGACCCTGCGGTCCACCAGGTCCTCGATGTCGACGCCGCGGTAGCGCAGCGCACCACCGTCCTTGTCCGGCTCGGCAATCTCGGTGGTGAACGCCACCACCCCTGCGAGTCCGGGAACGAAATCCTTGGGCACCGGCGACAGCTCCGTCATGCGCCGATTCTCGCATTCGTCCGCGACCGCCGCCGCGCGCGTACCGTTCTGCAGATGGAACCGGAACAGCTCGCACGGATGCGGGCCGAATACGGGTCGGTCGAGAAAGACGGCAGCGCGGATCTCGACGCGGACTGGGTGGCCGACGGATGGCTGGTGTTGTTCGACCGGTGGATGGCCGAGGCCCACGACGCCGGGCTGTCCGAACCCAACGCGATGGTGGTCGGCACCGTCGACGCCCGGGGCCGGCCGGTGACGCGCACGGTGTTGTGCAAGAGCGCCGACGAACACGGGATCTCCTTCTATACCAACTACGACTCTGCCAAGGGCGAGCAGTTGGCAATACAGCCGTATGCCTCCGCGACCTTCCCGTGGTACGGGCTGGGGCGCCAGATTCATGTGCGCGGACCGGTGATCCGGGTGCCGGCCGAGGCGACCGCCGACTACTGGTCCAAGCGGCCGCGCGGCTCGCAACTCGGTGCGTGGGCGTCGCAGCAGTCCGCGCCGATCGCCTCCCGTGCGGCGCTGCTCGGCCGGCTCGCCGATGTCACGGCCCGGTTCGCCGAGCTCGAAGCCGTTCCTGTTCCGCCCAATTGGGGTGGATACCTGATCGCGCCCGAGGTCGTCGAATTCTGGCAGGGCCGGGAAAACCGGGTGCATAACAGGATTCGGATCACGCCGGCAGACGGACTGGTGGAGCGCCTTCAGCCGTAACCTCCGGCGCTCTCCCAGGTGGTCGGGTTAGGATTCCCCGGTGGCCGCTGCGGACAGGGAAACCGATCTCGGTTTGCGCGAACGAAAAAAGCTACGCACCCGGGCCATCCTGATCGACGCGGCGCTGGAGCTCTGCCTGCGTCACGGCTATGAGCAGACGACCGTCGACCAGATCGCTGCCGTGGCCGAGGTGGCGCCACGTACGTACAGCCGGTACTTCGCCAGCAAGGAAGCCGTCTTCCTCACCCTGCTGGAGGATCTGTCCCACGAGATCGCTGCCGAAGTGGCTTTGTTGCCGCGCGGGATCGGCCCGATCGAGGCGCTGCGGGCCGCGCACATCGCGGTGCTGACCAAGTCCGCCGCCGGTCAGGTCGGTGGCTTCACCAGTGACCGCGCCGTGCTCACTCTGCGGGTGATCAACAGCGCAGATGCCCTGCGACAGAGTGCATTCCAATTCAGGTCTCCTGCGGTGCTGGCCGCTCTGGCCGAGCTGATGGGTGTCGAGAAGGATGATCGCCAGTTGTTGCTGGGGCTTTCGGTCTTCTCCGCGATCATCATCGCCGCATGTGGCGACCTGGTCGAGGATGTCGATGGGATACCGCTGGGCCCGCTGTTGATGATCGAGCGGCTCAACCAGGCCTGTGAACAGGTCGCCGGGTTCGCCGGCCAGATCTTCGCCACCAGCCCGGGCCAACAAGCGGCCGTCGACGATATCCCGGCGAATGCCTGAGCGGCAGCCGAGCGGGCTGCGGGAGCGAAAGAAGCTGCGGACCCGCATCACGTTGATCGAGACTGCGGCAGAACTGTGTGAGCGGCAGGGTTTCGACAACACCACCGTCGAGCAGATCGCCGCCGCCGCGGACGTCTCGCCGCGCACCTTCAGCCGGTACTTCCCGACCAAGGAAGCGGTGATCTTCGCCATCATCGAGGACACCGCCGCGTTCGTCGCCGACGAGCTGGAGCGGCTGCCCACCGATATCAACGAGTTCGAGGCGATGTTGCGGGCCCACCTCAAGGCCGTGCAGCCCGGCCGGGACGGCCGACCGACGCCGATCTTCCATCGGATGGCGGCGCTGATCCGGATCGTGAACTCCTCGGCGAGCCTCGCGGTGGTCAACATCCCCTACCGCCAGCAGGCCGACCATTTCCCCACGGTCATCGCGTTAGCCAAGCGGATGGGTCTGCCGCGGGACCACGACGCGGTGCACATGGTGCTGGAGACCTGGACCGCGTTGATGAACTCGGCGACTCGGGGCCTGGGCACGCCCGGTCACCCGCCCATCGAGCCGGAGATCGTTGCTGCCCGCATCTCGGCGGCCTACGAGACCTTGACCCGGACGTGGCGGCCGTGGACCTCGGCCCCGGAGTCGACAGATCCGCACGCCGGGGAACCCCCCGCAAGCGCGCCGGATTGTTAGCGACTACCGTCCAGTATCAAGAGACGGCTTCCGGTCGCCTCACCCATGCCGACGCCCAGAGAAGGGGTTCCAGTGGCCGACAACTCCAGCCCTGACGAGAAAGCCACCCTGTCCTATCCGGGCGGCTCCCTGGACTTGGAGATCGTCCACGCCTCTGAGGGTTCGGACGGTATCGCGCTGGGGCCGCTGCTGGCCAAGACGGGTTACACCACGTTCGACGGCGGTTTCGTCAACACCTCGTCGACCAAGAGCGCGATCACCTACATCGACGGTGACGCGGGCATCCTGCGCTACCGCGGTATCCCGATCGAGCAGCTCGCCGAGAAGTCGACCTTCATCGAGGTCAGCTACCTGCTCATCTACGGTGAGCTGCCGACCTCTGATGAGCTCGCCTCGTTCACCAACCAGATCCAGCGGCACACCCTGCTGCACGAGGATCTCAAACGCTTCTTCGACGGTTTCCCGCGCAACGCGCACCCGATGCCGGTGCTGTCCTCGGCGGTCAACGCGCTGAGCGCCTACTACCAGGACTCGCTGGACCCGCTGGACAACAAGCAGGTCGAGTTGTCCACGATCCGCCTGCTGGCCAAGCTGCCGACCATCGCCGCGTACGCCTACAAGAAGTCCGAGGGGCAGCCGTTCCTGTACCCGGACAACTCGCTGACGCTGGTGGAGAACTTCCTGCGGATGACGTTCGGCTTCCCGGCCGAGCCCTACGAGGTCGATCCCGAGATCGTCCGCGCCCTGGACATGCTGCTGATCCTGCACGCCGATCACGAGCAGAACTGCTCGACCTCGACGGTGCGCCTCGTGGGGTCCTCGCAGGCCAACCTGTTCACCTCGATCTCCGGCGGCATCAATGCGCTGTGGGGCCCGCTGCACGGCGGCGCCAACCAGGCCGTGCTGGAGATGCTCACGAAGATCCGCGACGGCGACGACGATGTCGAGACGTTCGTCAAGAAGGTGAAGAACCGCGAGGACGGCGTGAAGCTGATGGGCTTCGGGCACCGGGTCTACAAGAATTACGATCCGCGGGCGCGCATCGTCAAGGAGCAGGCCGACAAGATCCTGGCCAAGCTCGGCGTCGATGATCCGCTGCTGGACATTGCCAAGCAGCTCGAGGAGATCGCGCTGACCGACGACTTCTTCGTCGAGCGCAAGCTCTATCCGAACGTCGACTACTACACCGGCGTCATCTACCGGGCGATGGGCTTCCCGACCCGCATGTTCACCGTCCTGTTCGCGCTCGGCCGGCTGCCCGGCTGGATCGCGCACTGGCGCGAGATGCACTCCGAGCCCGGCAAGATCGGCCGCCCGCGCCAGATCTACACCGGCTACACCGAGCGCGATTACGTGGACCTCGGCGGACGCTGACTCTTTCCCGTACCGAGAGATTTCTCACGTGGGCAGTGCGTTGCCCGAATAACAGTTGTAGTTTCACAATAGTTGTGTGAATGACACCATCGGCACGCTGACGCCTCGGCGCAAGGCGATCGTCCTCGCGTCCTGTTGTCTGAGTTTGCTGATCGTGTCGATGGACGCCACCATCGTCAACGTCGCGATCCCGTCGATCCGCGCCGATCTGGGCGCGACGGCATCCCAGCTGCAGTGGGTCATCGACGTCTACACCCTGGTGCTCGCCTCGCTGCTGATGCTCTCCGGCGCCATGGGTGACCGCTTCGGCCGGCGCCGGGTGTTCCAGGCCGGGCTGTTGATCTTCGCGATCGGCTCGCTGCTGTGCAGCCTGGCTCCGGGCATCGACGCCCTGATCGCCGCGCGGTTCCTACAGGCCATCGGCGGCTCGATGCTCAATCCGGTGGCGCTGTCCATCATCTCGCAGGTGTTCACCGGCCCGGTAGAACGTGCCCGGGCGATCGGTATCTGGGGCGCGGTGGTCGGTATCTCGATGGCCCTGGGCCCCACCGTCGGCGGCCTGCTCATCCACCTGATCAGCTGGCGGGCGGTGTTCTGGATCAACCTGCCGATCTGCCTGGCGGCCATCGTGCTGACGGCGATCTTCGTGCCGGAGACCCGGTCGGCGACGATGCGCAACATCGACCCGGTCGGCCAGTTGCTGGCGGTGGTGTTCCTGTTCGGCGCCGTCTTCACCCTCATCGAGGGCCCCGCACTGGGCTGGGACAACGTGCGGGTCATCGCCGCGGGCGCGGCGTCGGTGCTGACCTTCGCGGCCTTCCTGCGTTATGAGTCGCGGCGCACCGACCCGTTCATCGATCTGCGCTTCTTCCGCAGCGTGCCGTTCGCCTCCGCGACGGTGATCGCCATCTGCGCATTCGCCTCCTGGGGCGCGCTGCTGTTCATGATGTCGCTGTATCTGCAGGGTGCGCGCGGCTATTCGGCCGTCCAGACCGGACTGATCTACCTGCCGATCGCGGTCGGGGCGCTGGTGTTCTCGCCGTTGTCGGGTCGGCTCGTGGGTCGCTACGGGGCCCGGCCGTCCCTGCTGGTGTCCGGGGTGATGATCGCGGTGGCCTCCACCGTGCTGGCGCTGCTGCCGGAGTCCGCCCCGGTGTGGGCGCTGATGACGGTCTTCGCGGTGTTCGGTATCGGCTTCTCGATGGTCAACGCGCCCATCACCAACGCGGCGGTCAGCGGGATGCCGCTGGACCGGGCCGGCGCCGCCTCCGCGGTGACCAGCACCAGCCGCCAGATCGGCGTGAGTATCGGTGTGGCCCTGTGCGGTTCGGTGGCCGGAGCGGCGCTGGCCGGCACGGGGGACTTCACCGCCGCGGCACGCCCGCTCTGGCTGGTGTGTGTGGCGCTGGGCGTGGTCATCACGGTGCTGGGCTTCGTGTCGACGTCGCCGCGGGCCATGGACTCGGCCCGCAGACTCGCCCCGCTCATCGACGCCCCGAAGGCGGCGGCCGATGCCTGATCATCTGGCCGACGAGGTCTGGCGGCTGATGTCGTCGACGGTGATCAACAACCAGGACACCTGGAAACGCGCCGTGGTGGACCGGACCGGTCTGCCGTTCAGCAGGATTCGCATCCTCAGCCGGTTGGCCCGCGAGCCGCTGTCGGTCAAGCAGATCGCGGCCGCCGCCACGATAGATGCCCCCGCCGCGACCGTGGCCGTCAACGATCTGGAGGAGCGCGGTCTGGTGATTCGACAGATCGACCCGGGCAACCGCCGCTCCAAGACGGTGTCGCTCACCCCCGCCGGGCGTGAGCTGCTGGCCATCATCGATACTGTCGAGAACCCGGCACCCGCACCGTTGCGTCGACTCGACACTGCGGAACTTGCTGCGCTGCAGGCGCTTCTGAAAAAGTTGGGCTAGCTCTCCAACACCGCCATCGCCGCATTGTGCCCGCCGATACCGGACACCGCGCCGCCGCGGCGGGTACCCGAACCGCACAGCAGGATGGCGTCGTGGTCGGTGGCCACGCCCCAGCGCCGTGCCGGGGTGTCGAGCTCCTCGTCATCCTCGGCGAACGGCCAGCCCAGCGCGCCGTGGAAGATGTTGCCCGCGGTCATGCCCAGCGCGTCCTCCAGATCGGTGGTGGTCTTGGCCTCCACGCACGGCCGGCCGTGCGCATCATGCATCACGACGTCCTGGATCGGCTCGGCCAGCACCGAGTTCAGCGAATGCAGCGCCGCCGCAGCCAGTTTGATGCGGGCGGTGTCCGGATCCAAGTCCGCGAGCAGGCCGTGCGGGGTGTGCAGTCCGAACACGGTCAGGGTGTGGGCGCCGCTGCTGCGCAACGGTTCCGACAGGATGCTGGGATCGGTCAGCGAGTGGCAGTACACCTCGCACGGTAGCGGATCGGGTATCGCGCCCGACGATGCTGCCGCATAGGCGCCGTCCAGCTGGCGCAGTGTCTCGTTGATGTGGAAGGTGCCGGCGAACGCCTGCTCCGGGCCGACCCACTGATCCCGCAGCCGGGGCAGCCTCTTCAGCATCAGATTGACCTTGATCTGAGCGCCCGGAGCGACTTTCGGCTCCGGCTCGCCGAGCAGCCGGGCCAGCACCGCGGGGGTCACCCCGGCCAGCACGTGCCGACCGTGGATGGTGTGCTCACCATCGCGGGTGCGGTAGCTGACGTCCCCGTCCGGGCTGATCGCGTACACCTCCGCGCCGGTGCGGATCTCGGCGCCGAAACCGCAGGCGGCCGCACTCAACGCACCGGTGACCGCACCCATCCCGCCGACCGGCACATCCCAGTCGCCGGTGCCGCCCCCGAGCAGGTGGTAGAGGAAACAGATGTTCTGCACCAGCGATGGATCGTCGGTGGCGGCGAAGGTACCGATCAGTGCGTCAGTGGCGATCACCCCGCGCACCAGGTCGTGGCGCACCGCCTCGGCCACGGTGCGCCCGATGGGTGTCTCGATCAGCGCCTGCCAGGCGGCGCCGGCGGCCGGGTCACCGGCGGCCAGCACGCGGTTGTGGATGGTGTTGCGGGTGGTCAGCGGTGACATCATCGTCGGCCACACGGCGCCGGTCACCAGCCGTGCGCGCCGGTAGAACTCGTTGAACCGCGCCTCGTCGGGGCCTGCGCCGATGGCGGCGAAGGTGTTTCGCGGTCCGATCAGCAAACCGCTGGCGCCCCGGTTCGCCGGATCCGGCGTGTAGGACGAGTAGCGGCGACGTGCCAGCCGGAACCGGGCACCGAGATCCTCGATGATGCGACGGGGCAACAAGCTCACAAGATAGGAGTAGCGGGACAACCGAGCGTCCACACCGTCGAAGGCGTGCGCGGACACTGCGGCGCCCCCGACATGGTCCAGTCGTTCCAGCAGAGTGACCCGCCGTCCCGCGCGGGCGAGGTATGCCGCCGCGACGAGACCGTTGTGCCCACCTCCGACGATCACGATGTCTTGGTCTGGGGCCACAGAACCAGTTTGCCCGACTACGGTAGGAAACCGTGGCAACGAAACCCGAGATTGAATTTCCCGATGGCCCCGCACCCGCCGAACTGGTCATCGAAGACGTGACGGTCGGCGACGGCGCGGAGGCGGTGCCGGGTGGCACCGTGCAGGTGCATTACGTGGGCGTCGAGTACGACACCGGTGAAGAATTCGACAGCTCATGGAACCGCGGCGAGGCCATCTCGTTCCCGCTGCGGGGTCTCATCCAGGGCTGGCAGGACGGTATCCCCGGCATGAAGGTCGGTGGCCGTCGCAAGCTCACCATCCCGCCGGAGCTGGCCTACGGTCCGGCCGGTGGGGGACACCAGTTGTCAGGTAAGACCCTCATATTCGTGATCGACCTGCTGGCAGCTCGCTGAGCCAGGCGAATCCGAGCATGCCCGAGCCCGGCGCGACCCGCTTCTACCGGCGGCCGCCGGGCGCGGGCTGGCTGGTCGCACTCATCGCGGTGCCGCTGGTCCTCGCGCTCATCGGGTCGGGCGGGTGGAATCAGACCGCGGACTCGCTACCGCTCGCCGGGATCAGCACCCAGACCACACTGTCCCGCGCCGACGGTGCGCGCCCCACCGTGCTGATGGCCCCGCTCTCGTTGCAGCGCAGCGGCGTTGACGTCGTGCTCAGCGGTCAGGTGCCTGACGAGCCTTCCCGGACGTTTGCTCTGGACCGGACGCGCACGCTGCTGCCGGGTTCGAGAGTCATCGACCTGATGACCGTCATCGACGGGATCACCGCCATCGACCTGGCCGGTCTGGACCCGGTGCTGACGGCCGCGGCGGCGCTGCCGGACTTCGGTTTCAGCATCGGGATGAGATGGCATTCGTGATGCAGTGGTTCTGGTACCTGCTGGCGTTCGTGCTCGGTTCAGCGGTGGCGTGGGGCGCGACCGTGCTGCTGGTCAGGCCGGCCGATGAGCCGGAGTCGTCGTGAACGCCGCTCTGCTGGCGCTGGCGTTCTTCCTCGGCGTCGTGCTGACGCTCGCCTTCACGTTGCGTAGGACGCCCTAGTGCGGGCCGGGTAATTTCAGCAGCAGACGCGTTCCGCCCAGCGGGCTGGCTTCCAATGATGCTGTTCCGCCGTGTAATTCGGCCTGCTGGGCCACCAGAGCGAGGCCGAGGCCCGAGCCGGAATGCGAGGCCGTCGAACCCCGGGAGAACCGCTCGAAAACCTTGGTGCGTTCCTCCTCGGGGATTCCGCAGCCGTCATCGTCGACCGCGATCTCCACGCCCTCACGGGAACTCACCGCCGACAGCTGAACCCGGGTCGCGTCACCGTGTTTCACCGCATTGGCGATCGCATTGTCGACGGCCAGCCGCAGGCCGGCCGCCAGGCCGAGGATCAGCACCGTCGGCGCGGGCACCAGTGAGACGTCCAGCTCCGGGTACACCCGCATGGCGTCGTGCGCCGCGCGGTCCAGCAGTTCGGTCAGGTCGACCGGTGCGTGGTCATCGGAGGTGGACAGCTGGCCCTGGGCGAGGCGCTCCAGCGCGGACAGGGTGGCCTCGATGCGGGATTGGGTGCGGATGACGTCACCGAGCACCTCCACGCGTTGTTCGTCGGGCATGTCCAGGGTGGCAAGCACTTCCAGGTTGGTCCGCATCGCGGTCAGCGGGGTGCGCAGCTCATGGGAGGCGACCGCGGCGAAATCCCGGGCCGACTCCAGCGCGGCCTTGGTGCGCTGCTGTTCATCGCCGATGCGGGCCAGCATGCCCTCCACGGCCTCGCCGATCTCGCTGGCCTCCCACACCCCGCGCACATTGACCTCGTCCGGGTTGGATTGGGCGTTGATGGCGCGGGCCTGCTGGGCCAGCCGGCGGAACGGGGTGATCATGACCGCCGAGATGATCCACCCGATCAGGGCGGTGCCGGCGATCACGCCGCCGCTGATGAGCAGCACCCGGCGGTGCTGGGAGTCGATCTGATGCTTGGTGTCGGTGAGGGTCGCGCCCAACGCGATGGACGCCTGCCCGGCGGAGAAGGTGCGCACCCGGTATTCGGTGCCGTTGATGGTGGTGGTCTCGAAACCGACCGGGAACTCGGGCAGCACCACATCGGCGGGAATCGACACGGTGGCGCCGCCGATGCGCGCGGTGCGCACCAGATCGGGGTCGGTCACCGGGGCGTCGGTCTCGTCGGCCATGGCGCTGCTGAGCAGGGTGCTGACGTCCCCGAGACTGCTGATCGAGTCGAGGCGCCGGTCCAGCTGGCTGTACTGCTCGTTGGTGATACCGATCCACACCCAGGTACCGATGATGATGACGGTCAGCACGACCCCGAGCGCGGCCACGATGACGATGGTGCGCAGCGACAGGATGCGCTTGGGAAGGCCCAGCGCGCGGTACAGCCGGTCGTTCAGGTCCACTGGGTCGCCGCTGAACTACTGGGTCCGGAGCACGAAGCCGACACCGCGCACGGTGTGCAGCAGCCGGGGCGCGCCGCCCGCCTCGAGCTTGCGGCGCAGGTAGCCGATGAACACGTCGACCACGTTGGTGTCGGCGGCGAAGTCGTAGCCCCACACCAGCTCGAGCAGCTGGGCGCGGGACAGCACGGCGGTCTTGTGCTCGGCCAGCACGGCCAGCAGGTCGAATTCGCGTTTGGTCAGGTCGACATCGGTGCCGTTGACCCGGGCGCGGCGGCCCGGGATGTCGACCTCCAGTGGCCCCACCGAGATGGTCTCCGAGGAGAACGTCGCGGTGGACCCGCGGCGGCGCAGCAGCGCCTTGACCCGGGCCACCAGCTCCTGAAGGACGAACGGCTTCACCAGATAGTCGTCGGCGCCGGCCTCCAGACCGGCAACGCGGTCATCGACGCTGGTGCGGGCCGACAGCACGCAGACCGGCACGTCGTTGTCCATGGCGCGCAGCGCGGTGACCACGCTGACACCGTCCAGCACCGGCATGTTGATATCCAGCACGATCGCGTCCGGGCGGGTCTCGGTGGCGCTGCGCAGGGCCTCGGCGCCGTCGACGGCGGTGGACACCTCGAACCCGGACAGCCGCAGGCCACGTTCCAGTGAGGCGAGTACATCGGGGTCGTCGTCGACGACGAGAACCCGAGGTGACGCCGAGGTACCACTTTCCATGGCGCCAATACTGCCTGAAAGAGGGCGGCATCCGGGGGATGCCGCGTCATTCGCCGGTGTCGCTGCCCGCCCTGCTGTTCAGCTGCCGAACCTCGGCGCGTAGCTGCTCGATCTCGTCGAGGACCTCACGAATGTGCCCGGTCGTCACCGCATGGTCGGCGGCCCGGTCGTCGGAGACACGTTCGACGATCCAGGAGGCCAGCGTGGCGGTGATCGAACCGACCAGCGTGATGCCACCGATCATCAGCAGCACGGCTATCACTCTGCCGGTTGTCGTGATCGGTGTCAGATCGCCGTATCCGACGGTGGTGATCGTGGTCACCGACCACCACAGCGCTTCACCGAAGTCGGTGATGTACGCGCCGGGCGCCGGGCGTTCGGCGTCCAGGACCGCCAGCGAGGCCACGAACACCAGCAGTACGGCGCCGAACACCGTGTAGAGCACCACCCTGCCGCGAATCGCGCTCCCGGCGGCCCGCTGCAGCACCTGGATCAGGATCAACAGTCGGACCAGGCGCAGCGGCCGCAACAGCGGCAGTGCGACGATCAGCAGGTCCAGGAGGTGCCGGTAGAACCATCGCCACCGATCGGAGGCCAGGCTCAGTCTGACCACGTAGTCGATCGCGAAGACCAGCCAGGATGCCCAGATGAGGATGGCCACCACGGCACCCCGCGGCTGGGCCAGTACTTCGACGGCGTATGCGGCGAGGAAGATCAGCGCGACCCCGGCCAGCGGCCACTCGGCTCGTCGTTCCCAGGCTTCCAGTTTGCCCAACGTTTCGGCGTACACGTGTTCCGACGGTAGACGTGGGCCGGGCGGGGAAACAATTGACCTCATCCATTGTTGAGGTTTTACGGTGGCCTGGCGGCGGCTAATCCGGTTGTCGGATTCATGGCGTAGAACTCAGTATGGGTAGGGGGAGGAGGTGGTTGCGTGTGTCAGGACTGCAATCGGTGCCGGCGATCGCGCCGCCACCGCGGCGCATCAGGTCGTCCTCGGACATCCTGCGGCTGCTGCCGTACCTGAAGCCCTACCGGGTCCGCTGGATCGCGATGGTGGTGGCGGCTTTCGTCAGCCTGGCCGCCACGGTGTCGGTGCCCCTGCTCACCAAGGCCGTCATCGACGGCCCGGTCCGCGAGAAGGATTCCGCGGGCCTGTGGACGCTGGGGCTGGCGGCCACCGCCCTGCTGGTCATGGAGGCCGTGCTGTGGTTCATCCGGCGTTGGCTGGTGGCCCGCGCGACCATGGGCGTCGAGGCCGATATCCGTAAGGATCTCTACGCCCGGCTGCAGATCCTGCCGATGTCGTTCCACGGCAACTGGCAGTCGGGGCAGCTGCTGTCGCGGGTGATGAACGATCTGAGCGCCATCCGGCAGTTCCTGTCCTTCGGGCTGCTGTTCCTGATGCTCAACGTCGTCCAGATCATCGTGGTGACGACCATCCTGCTGGCGATGTACTGGCCGCTGGGTGTCGTCGTGGTGGTGGCCATCGTGCCGATCACGCTCACCATCCTGCACTTCCAGCGGCAGTTCACCCTGTTGTCGAGGCAGTCTCAGGATCAGGCGGGCAATGTCGCCACCCACGTCGAGGAGTCCGCGCTCGGGCTGCGGGTGATCAAGTCCTTCGGCCGCGAGGAGCACGCCTACCGCGGCTTCGACGAGCGGGCCACCGGCCTGTTCGACACCGAGGTGCGCAAGGTCGGGGTGTCCGCGAAATTCTGGACGCTGCTGGAGGTCATCCCGAACATCACGCTGATCATCGTGCTCGGGTTCGGTGCGTACGCCGCGGGTCACGGGCTGGTCACCATGGGCACGCTGGTCGCGTTCATCACCATGATGCTGTCGCTGGTGTGGCCGATCGCCTCGCTGGGCTTCCTGCTGTCGATGACCCAGGAGTCGATGACGGCGGCCAACCGTGTCGCCGAGATCTTCGACGAGCCCCGCACGATCAGCGACGGACCGCACGGTGAGTCGCCGCGCGGCGGTCGGCTCGAACTCGTCGATGTCGGGTTCCGCTTCCCGGACAGCGAGCACTGGGCGCTACGGCACGTGAACCTCGCGGTGGAGTCCGGGGAGACCGTCGCCCTGGTCGGTGCCACGGGATCCGGGAAATCCGTGCTGGCCGCGTTGCTGTCCCGGCTGCACGATGTCAGTGAGGGCGCGATCCTGGTCGACGGCACCGATATCCGTGAGCTTTCGCTGCCTGCGCTGCGCCACACCGTGGCCACCGCCTTCGAGGACCCGACGCTGTTCTCCATGTCGGTGGCCGAGAACCTGCGCCTCGGTAGCCCGGACGCGACCGAGGAGCGGTTGACCGAGGCCATCGACGTGGCGGCCGCCGGGTTCGTCTACGACCTGCCGTTCGGTCTGGACACCCGCATCGGTGAGCAGGGCATGAGCCTGTCCGGTGGGCAGCGGCAACGCCTTTCGCTGGCCCGCGCCATCATCGCCGACCCGCGCATCCTGGTGCTCGACGACACCCTGTCGGCGCTGGACGTGCACACCGAGGCCGAGGTCACCGAGGCGCTGGGCCGGGTGCTGCGTGATGTCACCGGCATCGTGGTGGCCCACCGGGCCTCCACGGTGCTGCTCGCCGACCGGGTGGCCCTGCTGGAGGGTGGCACCGTCACCCGGGTGGGGACCCACGCCGAACTGCTGGCCGACGCGCCGGAGTACCGGTACCTGCTGGCGGCCGACGAAGAGCTCGCTGGGGTTGAACCATGACGGGCGGGCCACGATGAGCACCACCGACTGGCGGGGCAAGGCCGTCTCGGCCGATGACGAGAACCTGCCCATCGACGAGTCGGTCTCCCGGCGCCGAGAGGCCCGCACGCTGCTGGGATCGCTGCTGCGGCCCTACAAGTCGGTGGTGGCGGTGCTCGCCGTGGTGGTCGTGCTGGAGAACGCGGCCCGCCTGTCGGTGCCGCTGCTGGTGCAGCGCGGTATCGACCACGGCATCCCGCCGATCGCCGCCGGCGGCACCGCGCACGAACTGTTGCTGATCCTGGGCGCCCTGTGCGGTGTGGTGCTGCTGCAGGCCACCAGCCGGATGTACTTCCTGCGTCGGTCCGGGCGGATCGGCCAGGAAATCCTGATCGAGCTGCGCCGCCGGCTTTTCCGGCATTTCCAGCGCCTCGACGTGGCCTTCCACGACCGCTACACCTCGGGGCGGGTGGTGGCGCGCTCGACCAACGATGTCGACGCCATCCAGGACATGCTGGCCACCGGATTCGATGGCCTGATCACCGCGGTGCTGACCATGTTCGGCACCGCCGTGTTGCTGCTCGTGCTGGACTGGCGGCTCGGGCTGGCGTGCCTGTGCGCGTTCCCGATCCTGGTGGGTCTGACGATGTGGTTCCGCAGCGAGTCCTCGCGCACCTACCTGAAGGTGCGCGAAGCCGCGGCACTGGTGATCGTGCAGTTCGTCGAGACCATGACCGGCATCAAGGCGGTGCAGGCCTACAACCGGGAGCCGCGCAACCAGGAAATCTTCGAAGACGTTGCCGACCAGTACAAGTCGATCAACGAGCGGGCCTTCAAACTGCTGGCGGTCTTCATGCCCGCGGTGCGGCTGACCGGCAACCTCGCCACCGGCGCGGTGTTGCTCTACGGCGGATATCTGGTGCTGGAAGACCAGATGACGCTGGGCACCCTGACCGCCTTCCTGCTGTATCTGCGCATCTTCTTCGAGCCCATGCAGGAGATCTCGCAGTTCTTCAACACCTTCCAGTCCGCATCGGCGGCGCTGGAGAAGATCGCCGGTGTGCTGGCACAGGACCCCGATATCGAGGACCCGGCGCATCCGGTGCGGTTGGAGAACGTGAAGGGGCGCATCACCTTCGACGATGTGCACTTCTCCTATGTGTCGGATCGTCCGGTCCTGCCGTCGCTCACGCTGGACATCCCGGCCGGGCAGACCGTCGCGCTGGTCGGGACGACCGGCGCCGGCAAGACCACCATCGTCAAACTGCTGGCCCGCTTCTACGACCCGGTCAGCGGGTCGGTGACACTGGACGGCACCGACCTGCGTGACATCGCCCAAGCCGATCTGCGTTCGCATGTGGTGATGGTGACGCAGGAGAACTTCATGTTCGAGGGCACCGTCGCCGACAACATCCGGTTCGGCCGGCCGTCGGCCACCGACGCCGAGGTCCGCGAGGCGGCGATCGCGGTGGGCGCGGACCGGTTCATCGACGCGCTGCCCGAGGGGTATCTGACCGATGTCGCCAAGCGCGGTGGCCGGCTTTCCGCCGGGCAGCGTCAGTTGATCGCGTTCGCCCGCGCGTTCCTGGCCAACCCGGCGGTGCTGATCCTCGACGAGGCCACCTCGTCGCTGGACATCCCGAGCGAACGGATGGTGCAGCAGGCCCTGGCCACGGTGCTCGCCGACCGCACCGCGGTGGTGATCGCGCACCGGCTGTCCACCGTGCAGATCGCCGACCGGGTGCTGGTGCTCGAACACGGCGAGGTCGTCGAGGACGGTCCGCCGGCCGAGTTGATCGGCGGGGACGGCCGGTTCGCCGCGCTGCACCGCGCGTGGGTCGAGTCGCTTGCGTGACCCTCAACCAACTGCGCGCATTCGCTGAGGCAGCGAGGCTGGGATCCTTCACGGCGGCCGCCGACGCGATGCAGGTCGCCCAGGCGTCGGTGTCGGAACTCGTACGTCGACTCGAGGACGAACTGGACGCGCAACTGTTCGTGCGCGGCAGCCGGCGGTTGGCGCTCACGGCGGCCGGACGTGAACTGCTCCCGTACGCGCAACAATCGGTGCACGCGGCCGACGGCGGTGTGCAGGCCGTGCGATCGGTGGGATCGCTCGGCGGCGGTACAGCGACCTTCGGTGTGCCGCGCAACGCCGACTACTACCTGCTGTCTCATCTGGTGCAGACGTTTCACATGCGCTACCCGTCGGTGCGGGTGCGGCTGGTCGGGCAGAACTCGGCGGAGACGGCGGCGGCCATCCAGGCCGGTGAGATCGAGGCGGGCATGCTGATTCTGCCGATCGACGACGACGACCTGACGGTGCGGCCGCTGCTGCGCGATGAGGTGTTCTACGTCAGCGCAGACCCGTCACACACCGAGAGGCCGGTCACCACGGAACAATTCGCGGGGGCGACGCTCGTCCTCTACGACGCGCACTACGGCTGGAAGGACCCGACGCGGCGTCAGCTTGCCGAGCGTGCGCAGCTGGCGGGCCTGCGCGTGGAACCGGTCATCGAGATCGAGCACGTGGAGTCCGCGCTCAAGCTTGTCGCCGCCAATGTCGGGGACACCATTGTCAGTGGCGCGGTGATCGCGAGCGAGGCCTTCCCCGCGGGTCTGCATATCGCGCCATTCGAGGATCCGCTGTACGACACCATCGCGCTGGCGCAGCATCGGGGCCGGCCGCTGTCCAACGCCACCCGCGAGTTCGCCCGACTGGCCGAAGACACCGTCAAGGATCTCCCGGTCGTTCCGCCTACCGCCGCCGACCGGGGCCGGTCGACCGTGCCGCTGATCGACCGAGGGCGGGGCTGACCTGCGGCGATATCTAGCCATCGGATTATCCTTTGGTTAATGCAGGAGTCACCCATCTAGTCCTCTGGTCTGATCAGGCCTACCGTCACCGGCATGCAGATCACCGCTGACGAAGCCCGCACCCTCGGTCCGTTCACCTGGCTGAAGAGGCCCGCCATCGACGGTCCTCCGGCACAACGCGATCCGAAGGTCGTCGAACGGGTGTCGGAGATGTTGTCCGACATCGAGCGCAACGGCGTGGACGCCGTACGCCGCTACGCCCACGAGCTCGACGGCTGGACCGGCGAGCTCGAGGTGAGCTCCGACGATCTGCGCAAGAGCGGTGATGCACTGCCCGCCGATGTTCGCGCCGCGCTGGAACTCGGCTACGAGCGGACGAACCGGTTCGCCAGTGCACAGCGTGCGCATCTGACCGATTTCGAGGTGGACATCGCGCCCGGCGTCGTCGGCGGCGTGCAGTACATCCCGGTGACCCGGGTGGGCGCCTACCTGCCCGCAGGACGCTTCCCGTTGCTCGCCAGCGCGTTCATGACCGCGGGTTTTGCCAAGACCGCCGGTGCTGCCCACCGTCCTCGCCTGCACGCCGCCCTCCGGTGAGCACGGCGCGCATCCGGCGGTGCTGTACGGCGCCTATCTGTCCCGGGCGGATCGGGTGTTCGCGGTCGGTGGAGTACAAGCGCTGGGCGCCATGGCGGTCGGACTGCTCGGCGACGCGCCGGTAGATATGCTGGTCGGCGCGGGCAATGCCTTCGTGACCGAGGCCAAACGTCAACTCTTCGGGCGGGTGGGAATAGACCTGTTGGCGGGTCCCTCTGAGGTGGCGGTGCTCGCCGACGACACCGCCGATCCCGAATGGGTGGCTGCCGACCTGCTGGGACAGGCCGAACATGGCCCCAACTCGCCGGCGGCCTTGATCACCACCTCGGAAGCGCTGGGCCGCAAAGTGATCGAGGCAATCGACCGCCAACTGGAGACGCTGGCGACCCGTGGGATCGCCGGGGCGGCGTGGCGTGACTTCGGCTCAGTCGTGGTGGCCGCCGACCGCGCGCAGGCTGCGGCCATTGCCGATGTCCTCGGTCCAGAGCATCTCGAGGTGCAGACCGACGACGACGAGTTCTTCCTGAAGGAACTGCGCAACTACGGCTCGCTGTTCATCGGGCCGTGGAGCACCGTGGCGTACTCGGACAAGGGCATCGCCGGCACGAATCATGTGCTGCCGACCGGTAAGACGGCCCGCTACAACGCCGGCCTGTCCGTGTCCCGCTTCCTCAAACCGCTGACCTATCAGCGTGCCCAGCAGGAGGCCACCGTGGAGCTGGCGCCGGCGGTCGAACGCATCTCGGCGTTCGAGGGGCTGGCCGCCCATGAGGTGACCGCGACGATCCGGATCGACAAGATCGGCAGGCACTCCGGTGTTTTCGATGGGACACCGGCAGTCAACCGGGGGCGCTGATGGCCACGCTGCGGGTGTCCTCCATTGCGTTGCCGATCGAATTCGGCGACGAAGAGCGCAATTTCGCTGCGGCGAGGGCCGCCCTGCAGCGGTCGGAATCCGGACCGCATCTGATCGTGCTGCCGGAGCTGGCTACCAGTGGATATGTCTTCAACGATGTCGACGAGGCGCGCTCGCTGTCGATGTCGGCCGAGGACCCTCGGCTGGCGTCGTTGGCCGAGGATGTCCCCGACGGCGCGGTCGCGGTGGTCGGCTTCTGCGAGCGGGCGGGTGAGCAGCTGTTCAACTCCGCGTTGGTCTTCGACCGCACCGGCACCCTCGGCTGCTACCGCAAGGCCCACCTGTGGGACGCCGAGCACCGGTTCTTCGGCGTCGGTGACGAAGCGGGGTTGGTGCTCGACACCCCGATCGGCCGACTCGGTGTCGCGATCTGTTACGACATCGAGTTCCCCGAGGTGCCAAGGCGTCTGGCGCTGGCCGGTGCGGAGTTGTTGGCGCTGCCGGTCAACTGGCCTTTGGTGGACCGACCGGACGGTGAGCATCCGCCCGAGACCATCCAGGCGATGGCCGCCGCCCGGGCTTCCCGGCTTCCCACCGCGATCGCCGACCGGCACGGATCCGAACGCGGTGTGGAGTGGACGGGCGGCACTGCCGTCATCGACCGCGATGGCTGGGTGGTCGCCACCCCCGACGACAATGGCGTCGCGTCCGCGCTTGTCGATATCGACCCGAGCAAATCCCTTGGTGCACACAACGACCTGTTCGCCGACCGGCGACCGGACCTGTACTAGCGAGGAATCCATGCCTGACACCCCCGCCATCGAATCGAAGTCCATCGACTGGGTCCCGCTCGACGAGCGAAGGGGCAAACCGACGACGCTGTTCCCGCTGTGGTTCATGTCGAACGCGAACCTGACGACGCTGGCCACCGGCATGGTGGGGGCAGCGCTCGGGGCGTCGTTTCTGACCTCGCTGCTGGCGATCGTCCTGGGCGCAGCCGTGGGCACGGTCTTCACCGCGTTTCATTCCGCGCAGGGCCCACAGTTGGGTCTGCCGCAGATGATCCAGTCGCGGGCCCAATTCGGTTACCGCGGTGTCGTGGTGATCTGCGCCGTCGTGGTCTTCAGCATCGTCGGCTTCAACATCTTCAACCAGATCCTCGCGGCCGACGTCATCATCCTGACGACCGGCGTGGACCTGCGGAATCTGTGGTTCGTCATCATCACCGGGTTGGCATTGACGCTGGCGATCTACGGCTATCACTGGATCCACCGGTTCCAGACCTGGCCGACGTGGCTGTTCCTGGCGACCTTCGGGGGTGTTCACCGTCGCGGCGCTCGTCGTGCTTGATGTTCCGGCCGGTCAGTTCGGCTTCGCCGGATTCACCTGGGCGGCCTTCCTGGTGCAGTTCGCCGCAGCGGCGGCCTACGCGCTGGGGTGGGCGCCCTACGTCTCGGACTACTCGCGCTACCTGCCGCCGCAGACGAGCCCACGAAAGGCCCTGTGGTACACCTACGCCGGGGTGTTCATCGGGGCGGCCTGGCTGATGGCACTGGGTGCATTGGTGGCCGCGCTGTTCGCCGACGCGTCGCCGCTGGAGGCGGTCAAGAACGCCGCCGATGGCCTGATCGCGGGGTCCGGCGGGTGGCTGCTGGTCGCCGCACTACCCGGTCTGGTCACCGTCATCACGGTCAACATCTATGCGTCCTCCCTCGAGCTGATCACGATGGTCGACTCGTTCAAACCGGTGCAGCCGACCCGCCGCCTGCGGGTGATCGCGTGCAGTGTCATCGCGGGCGCCGGACTGTTGGGAGCTGTGCTGTCCTCGGGCGAATTCCTGGCCAACTTCAGCAGCTTCCTGGTGGTGCTGCTGTATCTGCTGGTGCCGTGGACGTCGGTGAACCTGGTCGACTACTACTTCGTCCGGCGCGGGCACTACGCCATCCGGGAGATCTTCGTGTCCGAGGGCAGCGTCTACGGTTCCTGGGGCTGGCGCGGTCTGGGCGCCTATGCCATCGGCATCATTGCGATGATCCCGTTCGTCGTGACCGTCTGGTATACCGGCCCGGTGGCGAAGGCGCTTGGCGACGTCGACATCGCCCTGTTCGTCGGGCTTTTCGCCTCGGCGATCGCCTATATTGTGATGGCGCGTTCGCTGGATCTGGCAGCCGAGATCGCCAAGGCAGAGGCGGACTCCCGCGAGCACGGCGTCGAGGCCGTGACGTTTGCCGGCCGCACCGCGCCAGTCGAGACCTAGGGAATCAGCCGGGCCCGCCGGGCCCGCGACACGGACTCGTGCCGGGTGCGGGTGCCCAGTTTTGCTGCGGCGCTGCGCAGATAGCTCTTCACCGTCTCGGTCTTGAGCGAGAGGCGTTCGGCGGCTTCGGCATTGGTGCAGCCCAGCGCGATCTGGGCCAGCACGTCGAGCTCGCGCGGGGTCAGATGCACGTCCTGCGACGGCATCGAGAGCAGGTCGGCGAGCCGCTGCAGTTCGGCTCCGGTGTCGGCGTCGGTGCGCGCAGCCAGCGTGCGCAGCCCGGCGTACACCTCGCGGATGGTCTCCGGGTTGGCCGCCCCGGTCTGCTGCGCCTCCCGCAGCCGCATTCGGCGGTCCACCTCGTCGCGGATGCGTAGTTCGTCGGCCAGTCGGCGGCTGGAGCCGACCATCAGGTCGGCGGCCCGGCCCCCGAACGGCGCCCCGGACCGGTACGCGCCGTACAGCATGGCGCGCGGCACACCGTCCACGATCACCGGCACCGCCAGCACCGAACGGATGCCCTCCGAGAGCACCGGGGCGTCGTAGTCATGGGTGATGGTCGAGGCATTGCGGTAGTCGGCCACCGACAGCGGCCGGCCTTCGACCATGCTGGCCCCGCCGAGCCCGGAACTCGACCGCACCACCAGCCCGCGCAGCAGCCCGGTCCGGGTGCCGACGAACTCACTGAGCAGCAGCGCATCGCCGGCCACCTCGCCGCCGAACAGCACCGGGACCCCGCCCTCGACGGACACCCGGCGCAACTCGGCGCGCACCGCGTCGGTGTCGCGGGGCCTCAGCAGGGGAGTCACGGGTGTTCCCCTCTTTCGGGGGTAGCGGTCAGGTGAGTGTGACGTAGATCCTATCTTCCATGAGCACCAACACCGATCTGTATCGCGCCGCCCGCGACCACCTCGTCGCCGTGATCAGCGACTATGACAAGGCGGTCGGCACTTTTGCGTGGCCCGACATCACCGGGAACTTCAACTGGGCGATCGACTGGTTCGACGTCATCGCCGCGGGCAACGACCGCACCGCGCTGTGGATCGTCGAGGAGGACGGCACCGAGACGAAGGTGAGCTTCGCCGAGATGGCCGACCGGTCCGATCGCGTCGCCACCTGGCTCAAGGGCCTGGGCGTCGGCAAGGGAGACCGGGTCATCCTGATGCTCGGCAACCAGGTCGAACTGTGGGAGGCCATGCTGGCGGTGGCCAAGCTGGGCGCGGTGGTCATGCCGACCACCGGCGCGTTGGGGCCCGCCGACCTGGCCGACCGCATCGAGCGCGGCGGGGCCCGGTTCGTCATCGCCAACGCCGCCGACGCGCCGAAGTTCGACGAGGTGCCCGGTGACTACGTGCGCATCGCGGTGGGGGACCACGTCCGGGTGGCACCGCTACGCCGATGCCTACGACGTCACTCCGCAGCGCTTCGAGACCGTCACCAGCGTGGAGGATCCGCTGCTGGTGTACTTCACCTCCGGCACCACCAGCCGGCCCAAGCTCGTCGAGCACTCCCAGGTGTCCTACCCGGTGGGCCACATGTCCACGATGGCCTGGATCGGGGTCACCCCCGGCGACGTGCACCTGGCCATCAGCTCGCCCGGCTGGGCCAAGCACGCCTGGAGCTGCTTCTTCGCCCCGTGGATCGCCGAGGCGACGATCTTCGTCTACAACTACGCCCGCTTCGACGCCGCGAGCCTGCTGCACCAGATCCGGCGCGCCGGGGTCAACACCTTCTGCGCGCCGCCGACGGTGTGGCGGATGCTCATCCAGTCCGACCTGGGCGCCAAACCCGAAGGGCTGCGCGAGATCCTGGGCGCCGGCGAGCCGCTCAACCCCGAGGTCATCGCCGCCGTCGAACGCGCCTGGGGGCTGACCATCCGGGACGGATTCGGGCAGACCGAAACCACCCTGCAGGTCGGAAACACGCCCGGTCAGCCGGTCAAGGCCGGCTCGATGGGCCGGCCGATGCCCGGCGTCCCGGTGGTGCTCGTCGATCCGCTCACCGGGGAACTCGCCGACGAGGGTGAGATCTGTCTGGATCTGCGCACCCGCCCGGTGAACCTGATGACCGGCTACCTCGGCGACCCGAAGCGCAACGACGCCGTGATGCACGGCGGGTACTACCACACCGGCGATGTCGCCAGCCGGGACGGCGACGGGTACATCACCTACATCGGCCGCACCGACGACGTCTTCAAGTCCAGTGACTACAAGGTGTCACCGTTCGAGTTGGAGAGCGTACTGATCGAGCATCCCGCGGTGGTGGAGGCCGCCGTCGTCCCGCAACCACACGATACCCGGCTGGCGATCCCGAAAGCCTATGTCGCCCTTGCCGACGGCTGGGACGCCGACTCCGGTACCGCCCGCGCCATCATGGAGTACGCCCGCGATCACCTCGCCCCGTACCTGAAGGTGCGCCGGGTCGAGTTCTTCGAGCTGCCCAAGACCATTTCCGGCAAGATCCGGCGCGTCGAACTGCGCACGCGCGAGGATGAAGCGCACCGGTCGGGCACCCCGATCGACACCGAGCACCGCTACGAGGATCTTCTGGGCGAGCGAAGCGACGGGGAAAGTGCTAGGGGCGAGCGATGAAAAGTTACGACGCCGGGCCTACCGACGTCCCGATCATCGAAGACACCATCGGCGCGAACTTCGAGCGCACCGCGGCCGAGCACCCGGACATCGAGGCGCTCGTCGATGTCGCACAGGGTCTGCGCTGGACCTACCGCGAACTCAACGACGAGATCGACGTGGTGGCACGAGGATTGCTGGGCCGCGGGATCGCCAAGGGTGACCGGGTGGGTATCTGGACGCCCAACCGGGCCGAGTGGACCATCGTGCAATACGCGACGGCCAAGATCGGCGCCATCCTGGTCAACATCAACCCGGCTTACCGCACCCACGAGCTGGGCTACGTGCTCAACCAAGCGCGGGGTGCGGATGCTCATCTCGGCAACCGAATTCAAGACGTCGGACTATGTGACGATGGTCGGTGAGGTCCGCGCCGAGGCGCCGGCCCTGACCGAGGTGATCTTCCTGGGCACCGAAGACTGGGCGGCGCTGCGGTCCGCCGCGGTCCCCGATCAGGAGTTGCGGGACCGGCAGGCCACGCTGGCCAACACCGACCCGATCAACATTCAGTACACGTCGGGCACAACGGGTTTCCCGAAGGGCGCGACGCTGTCGCACCGCAACATCCTCAACAACGGCTTCTTCGTCACCGAGGGCATCAACCTCACACCCGGGGACCGGCTGTGCATACCGGTGCCGTTCTACCACTGCTTCGGCATGGTGATGGGCAACCTCGGCTGCACCACCCACGGTGTCACGATGGTGATCCCGTCGCCCGGCTTCGAACCCGGCGTCACCCTGGAAACCATTGAGAACGAACGCTGTACCGGCGTGTACGGGGTGCCGACGATGTTCATCGCCATGCAGAACCACCCGAGCTTCCCCGAGCGTGACCTGTCGAGTCTGCGGACCGGCGTCATGGCCGGCGCGGTGTGCCCCATCGAGGTGATGAAGCACTGCATCAACGATATGCACATGGCCGAGGTGGCCATCGCCTACGGCATGACCGAGACCTCGCCGGTGTCGTGCCAGACCCTGCACGATGACGATCTGGAACGCCGCACCGCGACCATCGGCCGTGCGCACCCGCACGTCGAGGTGAAGATCATCGATCCCGAGACCGGCGAGGTCGTGGAACGCGGGCAGCCCGGCGAGTTCTGCACCAAAGGCTATTCGGTGATGCTCGGCTACTGGGAGGACGGGGACAAGACCGCCGAGGCGATCGACGAGGACGGTTGGATGCACACCGGCGATCTCGCGGTCATGCGTGCGGACGGCTACTGCACCATCGTCGGGCGCATCAAGGACATGGTCATCCGTGGCGGTGAGAACGTCTATCCCCGCGAGGTCGAGGAATTCCTCTACAGCCATCCCGGGATCGAGGACGCCCAGGTGATCGGGGTGCCCGATGCGAAGTACGGCGAGGAGATCTGCGTGTGGATCAAGATGAAACCCGGCGCGGACCCGTTGAACGTCGACGCCGTCCGGGAATTCGCGCAGGGCCGGTTGGCGCACTACAAGATCCCGCGGTACGTGCACCTGGTCGAGGAGTTCCCGATGACCGTCACCGGCAAGATCCGCAAGGTGCAGATGCGTGAGGAGAGCGTTCAGATCCTCGGCTTGTAGAACCGTCGTTCCCGCTGCGCCAAGGCCGCACTGCTGGAAGAGTTGATACATGGCACTGTGTGGGCGGCGGGTATGTGCCGTGCTCGCTGTGCTCTCGGCGGTGCTGCACCTGACGATGCTCGGCCACGCGAGCAGCGCCGTGGTCGCCGTGCTGGTCGCGGCCATGGCGTCGGTCTGCCTGTTCTGTGGGTACGAACTGTGGCGCGCCGGGTCGATTCGCATCTGGTGTCTGGTCGGGGTGATGAGCCTGGCCATGGTCGCGGCGCATCTGTCGCTACCGGGACATCGGCACGCCGAACAACCGGCCATCTCCGGTCCGCCGGCCGAGTCGATGAGCACGCTGATGGGCGTGGCCACCACGGTGTCGCTGGCCGAGGCCGTCATCGCCGCCGCGGTGCTCTGGGTGGTGACCCGACGCCGTGCGGCCGGGCTGCTCTGAGGCATCGGCCAGAATGGACGCATGAGCTACCCGCCGCAGGTGCCCCCGCAGGCCGCCCCGGTCTGCTACCGCCATCCCGGTCGCCAGACCTACGTCCAGTGCACCCGCTGCGGGCGCTACATCTGCGGGGACTGCATGATCTCCGCGGCGGTGGGCCACCAGTGCCCCGAATGTGTGGCGGCGGGCGCGGCCACCATCCGGCCCACGCAGGGCCGGTTCGGTGGCAAGGCGGCCACCGACAAACCGTTGGTGACCTACACGTTGATCGGGATCAACGTGCTGATGTTCGTGTTGCAGATGGCCTCGGGACAACTGGAGAACCGGCTGTCGCTGTGGCCGCCTGCGGTCGCCGACGGTCAGTACTACCGGCTGGTGACCTCGGCGTTCATGCACTACGGGATCACCCACATCCTGTTCAACATGTGGGCGCTCTATGTGGTGGGCCCGTCGCTGGAGCAGCTGCTGGGCCGGCTGCGGTTCGGCGCGCTGTATGGGCTCAGCGCGCTCGGTGGGTCGGTGCTGGTGTTCCTCATCTCGCCGCTCAACAGCGCGACGGCCGGCGCCTCGGGCGCGGTGTTCGGTTTGTTCGGGGCGATCTTCGTGGTGTCGCGCAAGCTCAACCTCGATGTCCGCTGGGTGGTCGGCCTGATCGTTCTGAACGTGGTCATCACCTTCGCCGCACCGTTGTTGGGTGCCGGGGCGATCAGCTGGCAGGGCCACCTCGGCGGCCTGATCACCGGAGCGCTGGTCGCGGCCGGGTTCGTCTACGCGCCGAAAGCGCAGCGCAACCTGATTCAGGGGGGTGTGACCGCCGCCCTGCTGGCTCTGTTCTTGCTGCTCATCTGGTGGCGTGCCGAGCAGTTGTTGACGATGTTCGGCGGCTACCTGAACCTGAGCTGACTGTGTGCTGAGATTGGGCGGTGTCAGCCGCAGTCTCTGAACCCGCGCCCGAACCGGCGGTCAGCGCCCGCGCCATCACCATGCGCGGGCCCTGGGGGCCGGTCTACGGCCCCATCGATCTGGACGTCGACACCGGCGGGGTCACCGCGCTGATCCATCCGGCCGGCACCGGGCGCACCGCTCTGCTGCTGACGCTGGCCGGGCGGATGCGGCCGATCTCGGGCACGGTCACGGTGTTCGGCCACTCCGACGCCCGCAAGATCTTCGCGGTGTCGGCGCTGGCCAATATCGACCAGCTGGACAAGATCGCCGAATCCGTCACCGTCCGCGACCTCATCACCGAGCAGTTGCGTTGGGACGCACCGTGGTACCGGTTCATCGGGCAGGCGTCGGCGGCCGACCTCGCCGATATCTGCGCGAGCACCTTCGGTGCGGTTGGGCTGCCGGACCTGGGTGCGTACTTCGACCAGCTCGGTGAGCTCGCCCAGGTGTTGCTGCGGATCGCGCTGGCCAACACCGGGACTCCGCCGCTGCTGGTGGTCGGCGATCTGGACGGCATCACCGACGACGGCAACCGCGCCGTCGTGCTGGAGCGCCTGAACGCCTTGGGGGAGCACCAGACGGTGATCACCACATCGGCCAATGCTGTTCCCGGAGCCCGTGCCCAGATTTCTATGGAGAGTTGAGTAGCCATGCTTGCCGGAATGTCGCTGGGCACCGACCTGAAACGATTCTCCCGCGGGGCGATGCCGCGCATCGCGTTGGTCACCGTGGTGCTGATGCCGCTGCTGTACGGCGCCATGTACCTGTGGGCGTTCTGGAATCCGTTCGACGCGGTGAACAAGGTGCCGGTGGCGCTGGTCAACGAGGACACCGGCACCGTCGTCGACGGTAAGAGACTCGACGCGGGCGCGCAGGTCGCCGACGCCCTGGTGGATTCGGGCCAGCTGCAACTGCACCAGGTCTCGGCCGCCGAGGCCGCCGACGGGGTGAGCAGCGGCAGGTACTACTTCTCGGTGACGCTGCCGCAGGACTTCAGCGCCGACGTCGCCTCGCCGTCCGGCGATGCACCGCAGCAGGCGCGCATCGACTTCACGTTCAACGATGCCAACAACTATCTGGGATCGATCATCGGGCAGAACGCCGCCCGCGAGGTGATCAACCAGGTCAACGCGAGCATCGGGCAGCGCACCCTGGAGACCGTGCTGACCGGGCTGACCGACGCCGGTGACGGCCTGGTCCAGGCCGCCGACGGCGCCCAGCAACTGGCGTCCGGCAACGCCGAGGCCAATGACGGTGCGCAACAGCTGGCCTCGGGCGCCGATCAGTTGACCGCCGGACTTGTGGTCGCGCGTGACGGTTCGGCCCAGCTGATGGCCGGGACCCGGCAGCTGGCCACCCGGGTGGACTCGGCCACCGGCCCGCTGCTGGAGATGCTGGACCGGGTGGGCGGTCTGCAACTCGATCCCGATGAGGTCGGGCTGCTCGCGCAGCGGCTGAGCTCCGCGGTGCGGTCCACCACCGATCGGATCGCCGCGCTGAACATCGATCAGGTGCAGGCCGCGGCCATCGTCGACCAGGCGCTGGGTCTGCTGCAGACCAACCCGGACCCGACGGTGCGCCATGCCGGCGATGTACTGGCCGGTGCGCAACGACTGCTGCGCACCAACGGTATCGACCCGGCCACCGATGACGGACTGATCCGTTTGCGGGACAGCGCATCCCGGCTGGAAGGCGAACTCGGTGACCCCAACAGCAAGCTGCGGGTGTTCATCACCCGTGCGCTCGACGGTGGCCTGCGCAGCGATGTCGCGGCCCTCAAGGACGGGGTGGACCGGCTCGACAGCGGGGCGCACCAGCTCAACAGCGGTCTGGTGCAGTTGGCCAATGGCGGCGGTCAGCTGTCCGATGGTGCCACGCAACTGGCCGATGGCACGCAGCAGCTGGCCGATGGCAGCGCCGAGCTGGCGAGCAAGCTCAAGGAGGGCTCGGCGCAGGTGCCGTCGTGGACGCCGCAGCAGCGCACCGACGTCGCCCGGACCCTGGCCGCACCCGTCACCCTGGAGTTGCAGACCGACAACCCGGCCGCCACCTTCGGCACCGGTTTCGCCCCGTTCTTTCTGCCGCTGGCCCTGTTCATCGGGGCGATGATCATCTGGATGTTGTTGAAGCCCATGCAGTCCCGGCCGATCGTGCACGGCCTGGGTGCGCTGCGGGTGGTGCTGGCCTCATACTGGCCCGCGCTGCTGATCGTGGTCTGCCAGGTCTCGGTGATGTATGTGGTGGTGCATTTCGGGGTCGGGCTGGAGGCCAGATACCCGTTGGCGACGGTGGGGTTCCTGCTGCTGATCGGCGCGACGTTCCTGGCCATCATCCAGGCGTTCAACGCGCTGTTCGGGGTGTCGGTGGGGCGGGTGGTGACACTCGCCTTCCTGATGCTGCAACTCGTGTCGGCGGGCGGCATCTACCCGGTGGAGACGACGGCCAAACCATTCCAGATACTGCATCCGTTCGACCCGATGACCTACGCCGTCAACGGGTTACGGCAGACCATCGCCGGCGGGTTCGACTCCCGGATGGTGGTCGCGGTCGCGGTGCTCGTCGGACTGCTGGCCGCGGCGCTGGCCGCCAGTTCGTGGGCGGCGCGCCGTGACCGGCAGTACACGATGGAGAGGTTGAACCCGCCGATCGAGGTCTGATCCCTACAGCCCGATGCGCCGGTAGCGGTGCAGCCGGGTGCCCACCCGTTCGATATCGGACATGGCGCGCAGCCGGTACAACTCGCCGGCGATGGACGCCGACAGCCGTGCGGTGAAGGCCATCGGTTCGTCGGCGGCGTCAGGTTGCTCGGGGACGATGACGTCGACGATCCCGCTGCGCAGCAGATCGGCCGACCGGATACCCTGGGCGGCAGACAGTTCCGGCGCGTGATCGGTATCACGGAACACGATGGCGCTGGCCCCTTCCGGCGGCAGCGGCGCCAGCCAGCCGTGCTGGGCGGCCAGCACCCGGTCGGCGGGCACCATCGCCAGCGCCGGGCCGCCGCTGCCCTGACCGAGCAGCACCGACACCGTGGGGACCTGCAGCGTCACCAATTCGGCCAGGCAGCGCGCGATCTCACCCGCCAGGCCGTCCTGCTCGGCCTCGACCGACAACGCCGGGCCCGCGGTATCGATGAACGACACCAGCGGTAACCGCAGACCGGCGGCCAGCGCCATCCCGCGGCGCGCCTCCCGCAGCGCTTCGGGGCCCAGCATCCC
Source organism: Mycobacterium sp. (assembly GCA_034520035.1). Taxonomy (GTDB): domain Bacteria; phylum Actinomycetota; class Actinomycetes; order Mycobacteriales; family Mycobacteriaceae; genus Mycobacterium. The sequence goes on from JAXHOA010000017.1 coordinate 266,110, forward strand.
GAGGCGGCGCTGACCGAGCACCACCGCGGGCTGTCCGCCGAACCGGGCCAGCGCCAGCAGCGTCTGACCGGAGCTCGTGCATTCCCTGTCCCTTTCCCTCTCCCCGGGGGGGAGGTGCCCCCCCCCCCCCGCGGTGGCACTCAGCACCACCGGGTCCGTCGCCCCGTGCCGCAGCACGTACTCGGCGCCCGGGCGGTCGGGCCGCCGGGAAGCCAGCACCGAATCCCAGGCCGGGATGTCGGGGATGGGCGCGAGTTCGGGGGCCGGCGGCGGCGGGCCGGGCGGGTCGAGGATCACCGCCAGTGTGCGGTTGAGTACCGCGCGCACCGCCTCCAGAGGCACCACCCCGTCGATGACGCCGTGCCGGTACAGGTTCTCCGCGGTCTGGACCCCGGGCGGGAACTTCTCGCCGTAGAGATGCTCGTACACCCGGGGGCCGAGGAACCCGATGAGCGCGCCGGGCTCGGCGGCGGTGACGTGTCCGAGCGAACCCCAGGACGCGAACACCCCGCCGGTGGTGGGGTGGCGCAGATAGACGATGTAGGGCAGGTGCTCGCGCTTGTGCAGCTCGACCGCGGCCGCGATCTTGACCATCTGCAGGAAGGCGACGGTGCCCTCCTGCATGCGGGTGCCGCCCGAGGCGGGGGAGGCCAGCAACGGCAACCGCTCGGCGGTGGCACGGGTGATCGCCGCGGTGATCCGCTCGGCGGCGGCCACCCCGATGGAGCCGGCCAGGAAGTCGAACTCGCAGGCCAGCACGGCCACCCGCCGCCCGAACACCGTGCCCTCGCCGGTCAGCACCGATTCGTCCAGACCCGACTTCTCGGCCGCCGCTGCCAGTTCCGCGCGATAGACTTCGGACTGGGCAACCTGCAGGGGAGCGCTGTCCCAACTGCGGAAGGAACCCTCGTCGAGGACGGCATCACGTAGTGCCAGCGCGCTGCTCACACGAGAAGGCTAATAGGCTGGGGTCCATGATTGGAGTGACCCGCGACGGCAACGTCGTCACCCTGGAAATGCAGCGCCCCGAGCGCCGCAACGCACTCAACGCCGCACTCGTCGACGGACTGCGGGAAGAGATCGAGAAGGCCGTCGTCTCCGACGTGCGGGCCATCGTGCTGACCGGGCAGGGCTCGGTGTTCAGCGCCGGCGCCGATCTGTCCGACGCCCAGGGCGTGGCACAGGAACTGCCGGACAAGATCACGGCGCTGAACCTGGCCATCGACGCCAGCCCGGTGCCCGTCGTGGCGGCGCTGAACGGGCCGGCCATCGGGGCCGGGGTCATCCTGTCGATGATCTGCGATCTGCGGGTCGCCGCGCCCGGCACCTACTTCCAGTTCCCGATCGCCAAGTACGGGCTGGCACTCGACAACTGGTCGATCCGCCGGCTGGTGTCGCTGGTCGGGCACGGCCGGGCCCGCGCCATGCTGATCGCCGCCGAGCGCCTCGATCTGGACACCGCGACACAGACCGGCATGGTCAACCGGATCGGCGACCTCGCCGACGCGCAGGCCTGGGCCGCCGAGATCGCCGGTTACGCGCCGCTCTCGGTCGCGCACTCCAAGCGTGTCCTCAACGACGACGGCGCCTACGAGGAGCCGTGGCCCGCGCACAAGGAAGGCTTCGACAAGGCCTGGGCCAGCCCGGACGTGATCGAAGCCCAGGTGGCCCGGATCGAGAAGCGCTCCCCGAACTTCCTCGGCGCCTGATGTTCGCCCAGGCGGCCCGGCTGCTGGGCGGCACCGCGGCAGTCGTCGCCGGTGGCTGGGTGCTGCGGGCGGTGCAGGGCGCACCGTCGGCGCTCGGTGCCGCCGACATCGGCCCGGCGGCCAAGAAGTCCCCGAACTATGACGGCGGTGTCTTCGTCAACCGGGAACCGGCCTCGCCGGCGCAGCTGACCAGGGCCGATCAGTTCGCGCTGGTGCGCGACATGCTGGCCGGCGGACAGCAGCAGCGTCCGCCCCGGGAGATCCCGCTGGTCCGCCCGGCCCTTGACACTGCTCCCGCGGATCTGGCCGTCACCTGGTACGGGCATTCGTCGGCGCTGATCGAGGTCGACGGCTACCGGGTGCTGGCCGACCCGGTGTGGAGCCAGCGGTGCTCACCGTCCCGGGTCATCGGGCCGCAGCGCCTGCACCCGGTGCCCGCCGAGCTCGACGAGTTGCCCGCGATCGACGCGGTGATCATCAGCCATGACCACTACGACCACCTCGATATCGACACCATCAAGGCACTGGCTCGCACGCAGCGCGCCAAGTTCTACGTGCCGCTCGGGATCGGTGCGCACCTGCGCACCTGGGGCCTGCCGCCGGAGCGGATCGTGGAACTGGACTGGGACGAGGGCGCCGAGCTCGGGTCGATACGGCTGGTGTGCACCCCGGCGCGGCATTTCTCCGGGCGCTTTCTGACCCGCAACATGACGCTGTGGTCGTCCTGGGCGGTGATCGGTCCGCGGCACCGCGTCTTCTTCGGCGGCGACACCGGGTACACGCCCGGTTTCACCGGGATCGGGGACGCCTACGGGCCGTTCGACCTGACCCTCATGCCGATCGGGGCGTATCACCCGGGCTGGCCGGACATCCACATGAACCCGGAGGAAGCGGTGCGCGCCCACCGCGACGTCACCGACACCGGGCTGCTGGTGCCGATCCACTGGGCGACATTCCGGCTGGCGCCGCACCCGTGGTCGGAGCCGGTGGAGCGGATGTTGCGCGCGGCTGCCGCCGAGGGAGTGCCGGTGGCGACGCCGAAACCGGGGCAGCTGGTCAGTGCCGATTCGGTCAGTCAGCCCCAGAATCAAACGTGGTGGCGGGACTGACCCGATAGCGTTGACGCCGTGAGACTGATCTTGAGCGTCGGCGCGGTCGCCGTGCTGCTGGCCGGATGCGGAACGCCCACCACGGATCCGCCGGGCACGACGCCGGCAGGTTCCATCGAGTCGCCCGCCCCGGTACCGCCGCTGGTTCCGGCGATGCCGTTGCCGCGCAACGCGGTCGAGAACGCGGTGTCCGAGCTGGACGAGTTGGCCGCCGACCTGATGGCGAAGTCGGGTGTGCCCGGAATGGCGGTCGCCGTGGTGCACAAGGGAAACGCGATCTACGCCAAGGGGTTCGGTGTACGCGACGTGCGGGCCGCCGAGCCGGTGGACCCCGACACCGTCTTCCAGCTGGCGTCGCTGTCCAAACCGGTGAGTGCCACCGTGGTGGCCCGGCAGGTCAGCGAGCAGGCGATCGGGTGGGACACCCCGGTGGTGGACAAGCTGCCCTGGTTCGCGTTGTCGGACCCCACCGTCACCCGGATGGTCACCGTCGGGGACCTGTTCTCGCACCGCTCCGGGCTGCCCGACCACGCCGGGGATCAGCTGGAGGACATCGGCTACGACCGCCGCGCCGTCCTGGAGCGCCTGCGCCTGCTCCCGCTCGATCCGTTCCGGATCTCCTATGCCTACACCAACTTCGGTCTCACCGCGGCCGCGGAAGCGGTGGCCGCCGCGGCCGGCAAGCCGTGGGACCAGCTTGGCCAGGAGACGCTGTTCGCCCCGCTCGGAATGGGCTCCACCAGTTACCGTTTCGCCGACTACGAATCCAGGGCCAACCGGGCCGTGGGGCACATCCGGATCGGCGACGACCAATACCGGCCACAATATGTGCGCGACGCCGATCAGCAGGCGCCCGCGGGTGGGGTCAGTTCCTCGGTCAACGACATGACGCGCTGGATGGCGATGGTGCTGGGCGAGGGCAGCCATCGCGGGCAGCGCTTGATCGACGCGGCGGCGCTGCTGCCCGCCACCACCCCGCAGGTGGTGTCCAGCCGGGCCACCGAGCCCGCGATGAGGTCGGGCTTCTACGGTTACGGCTTCAATGTGGGCACCACCTCGGGCGCGCGCATGGAGCTGAGCCACTCGGGTGCCTTCCAGCTCGGCGCGGGGACGAACGTCCTCATGTTGCCCTCGGCCGAGGTGGGCATCGTGGCCCTGACGAACGGGACGATGTCGGGTGTGCCGGAAGCCCTGACCGCGCAGTTCGCGGATCTGGTGCAGTTCGGCGAGATCCGGGAACCCTGGTATGACCTGTACCGGTCCCAGCTCCTGCCGATGAGCGACCCGGTGGGCTCGCTGGTCGGACAGAAGCCGCCGGCCACACCGCTACCGGCAGCGGCCTTGTCGACCTATACCGGCACCTACGGCAACGACTACTGGGGGCCGGCGCGGGTCACCGAGCGCGACGGCCGGTTGCACCTCGCCCTCGGTCCGAAGCTGGACGTGCCGCTGACCCACTGGGACGGCAACGTGTTCACCTTCACGCTGGTCACCGAGAACGCACCGCCGGGAACGATCTCGAAGGCCACCTTCGACGGGGACACGCTCACGCTCGAGTACTTCGATGAGGCGGTATTCACCAAGTGACGACCATGATGTCGGGCCTGAGCGATGCCGAGGTCGCCCAGCGGGTGGCCGACGGCCAGACCAACGATGTGCCGACCAGGGCGGCACGCAGCGTCTCGGAGATCGTGCGCGCCAACGTCTTCACCCGCATCAACGCGATCCTCGGCGTGCTGTTCGCCATCGTGGTGGCCACCGGGTCGCTGATCAACGGGCTGTTCGGGCTGCTGATCGTCGCCAACAGCGCCATCGGCATCATTCAGGAACTGCGCGCCAAGCAGACCCTGGACAAGCTGGCCATCGTCGGGCAGGCCAAACCGGTGGTGCGCAGGCAGTCCGGGACCCGCGCGCTCGCGCCCAGCGAAGTCGTCCTCGGCGACGTCATCGAGGTGGGTCCGGGAGACCAGATCACCGTCGACGGGGACGTGCTGGAGGAGAACAACCTTGAGGTCGACGAGTCGCTGCTGACCGGTGAGGCCGACCCGATGGCCAAGGACCCCGGCGACAAGGTGATGTCGGGCAGCTTCGTCGTCGCCGGCTCCGGCGCCTACCGGGCCACCAAGGTCGGGCGGGAGGCCTACGCCGCCCAGCTCGCCGAGGAGGCCAGCAAGTTCACCTTGGTGAAATCGGAACTGCGCAGCGGGATCAACACGATCCTGCAGTTCATCACCTACCTGCTCTGGCCCGCAGGTGCGCTGATCATCTACACCCAGTTGTTCACCACCGACGCGGGCTGGCGGGAATCGGTGCTCCGGATGGTCGGAGCGCTGGTGCCGATGGTGCCCGAGGGCCTGGTGCTGATGACCTCCATCGCATTCGCCGTCGGCGTGGTGCGACTCGGGCAGCGTCAGTGCCTGGTGCAGGAACTGCCCGCCATCGAGGGACTGGCCCGCGTCGATGTGGTGTGCGCCGACAAGACCGGCACGCTGACCGAGAACGGTATGCGGCTGTCCGAAGTGAAGGCTGTCGGTGGCGGTGATGCGGCCCAGGTGCTGGCCCAGCTGGCCGCCGATGACGCCCGCCCGAACGCCAGCATGGCGGCCATCGCCGAGGCCTACGGCACCGCCCCCGGCTGGACGGCCACCGCGGCGGCTCCGTTCAAGTCGGCCACCAAGTGGAGCGGCACGTCCTACGGCGAGCACGGCAACTGGGTGATCGGCGCCCCCGACGTGCTGCTCGACCCGGCCTCGCCGGAGGCGCAGGAGGCCGAGCGGATCGGTGCGCAGGGCCTGCGTGTGCTGCTGCTGGGGTCGTGCGAGCACTCGGTGGACGACCCGGACGCACCGGGGGCCGTCACCCCGGCCGCGCTCGTCATCCTGGAACAGCGGGTGCGCCCGGATGCCCGCGACACCCTGGATTACTTTGCCTCCCAGGAGGTCACCGTCAAGGTGATCTCCGGGGACAACGCCAAGTCGGTGGGTTCGGTGGCCGGGACGCTCGGCCTGCACGGGGAGACGCTCGACGCCCGTCAGCTGCCCGAGGACGCCGATGAGCTGGCCGCCGCCGTCGAGCAGTACACCACCTTCGGCCGGGTGCGCCCGGACCAGAAGCGGGCCATGGTGCACGCCCTGCAGTCCCGCGGGCACACGGTGGCGATGACCGGCGACGGCGTCAACGACGTGCTGGCCCTCAAGGACGCCGATATCGGCGTGGCGATGGGGTCGGGCAGCTCGGCGTCCCGCGCGGTGGCCCAGATCGTGTTGCTGGACAACAAGTTCGCGACACTGCCTCATGTGGTGGGGGAGGGCCGCCGGGTGATCGGCAATATCGAGCGGGTCTCCAACCTGTTCCTCACCAAGACGGTCTACTCGGTGCTTCTGGCTGCACTCGTCGGCATCGGCGGTGTGTCGGCCAAGCTGTTCGGGTCGGATCCGCTGCTGTACCCGTTCCAGCCGATCCACGTCACCATCGCGGCCTGGTTCACCATCGGCATCCCGGCGTTCATCCTGTCGCTGGCGCCGAACTCCGAACGGGCGCGTCCCGGCTTCGTGCGCCGGGTGATGACCTCGGCGCTGCCCGCGGGCGTCGTGGTCGGTCTGAGCACCTTCATCTCCTACCTGCTGGCCTATCAAGGCCGGGGCGCCACGGAGGTCGAGCAGACGCAGGCCTCCACCACGGCGCTGATCACCCTGCTGGTCGGTTCGGTGTGGGTGCTGGCCGTGGTGGCCCGCCCCTACGAGTGGTGGCGCATCGCGCTGGTCGCGGTGTCCGCACTGGCCTATGTGGTGATCTTCTCGATACCGCTGGCGCAACGGACGTTCCTGCTGGACCCGACCGATGTCGCGCTGACCTCGATGGGGCTGGCCATCGGCGCCGTCGCGGCGGTGATCATCGAGGTGGCCTGGTGGGTGGAGGGCCGATTGTCCGGTGAAGAGCGCCGGCTGTGGCGCTAGGGTTGGCGTCATGAGTTTCCTGGACAAGGTGAAGGGCCTGGTGGCCAAGAACGCCGACAAGGTCGATACCGCGATCGACAAGGCCGGCGACCTGGTCGACAAGAAGACGCAGGGCAAGTACGCCCAGCACGTGGACAAGGTGCAGGACGCCGCCAAGAAGGCTGCCCGGGACCAGGCCGGCACCCCGCCGCCACCGGTGCCGCCGACCCAGCAGTCCGGACAGCCCCCGGCCTCTCCTCCTGCGCCGTAGATGGCCAAACTGTCCGTCTCCGTCGACGTTCCTCTGCTCCCGGAGCAGGCCTGGGAGGCCGCCTCGGACCTGTCCCGGTTCAAGGAGTGGCTGAGCATCCACAAGATGTGGCGCTCCGAGCTGCCCGAGACGCTGGACAAGGGCACCGAGATCGAGTCCATCGTCGAGGTCAAGGGCATGCTCAACCGGGTGAAGTGGACCATCGTCAACTACAAGCCGCCGGAGTCGATGACGCTCAACGGTAACGGTGTGGGCGGGGTCAAGATCAAGCTGATCGCACGGGTCAAGCCGGTCGCCGAGAGCGCCTCGGTGCAGCTGGACATCCACCTCGGCGGGCCCGCGCTGTTCGGCCCGATCGGCATGGTGGTCGCCGGGGCGCTCAAGAGTGACATCCGGCAGTCGCTGGACCAGTTCAAGCGGGTCTACTCGTAGATACACGCCTTCTCGAATGTGCGTCCTCATACGGCAGCCTCGGCGATTTGCGTATGAATTCGCACGCTCGCGGCGATGAGTTTTGGCGGGTACCCAAGTCGGTACCGGCATGACAACCTCACACCCCCTGGGAGCCCCCTGCTGGATCGACCTGTCCACCTCCGACATGGAGCGCGCACAGCAGTTCTACGGCGCGGTCTTCGGCTGGACCTTCGAATCCGCCGGCCCTGAGTACGGCGGCTACGTCAGCGCCTTCGTCGACGGCGTCCAGGTAGCCGGGCTGATGCCGAACGATCCGCAGTGGAACATGCCGGACGGCTGGAACACCTACCTGCACACCGCGGACGCCGATGCCACCATCGAGGCGGTCACCGCCGCCGGCGGCTTCAGCTGCGCTGCGGCGATGGACATCCCGGCCAAGGGCCGCATGGCGATGGTCACCGATCCGACCGGCGGCATGATCGGATTGTGGCAGCCCACACAGCATCTCGGCTTCGAGGCCACCGGGGTGGCGGGCGCACCCGTCTGGCATCAGCTGACCACCCGTGATTTCGCCGGCACCCTGGACTTCTATCGCGCGGTGTTCGGCTGGCAGACCCACGTCGAGGCGGACTCCGACGAGTTCCGTTACAGCACCGTGGTGTTCGACGGTGAGCAGCGGATCGGCGTGATGGACGGCGGTGCGTTCATGGCGGCCGACGAACCGTCGAACTGGTTCTTCTTCCTGGGTGCCGAGGACGTCGACAAGGCGCAGCAACTCATCGTCGACAACGGCGGCAGCATCACCCGGCCCGCCGAGGACACCCCGTACGGGCGGCTGGCCTCGGTGGCCGATCCGACCGGCGCGGGGTTCAACCTGTCCTCGTTGCAGCCCTAACCGGCGCTCAGCGCGAAATCGGCGAAATCGAAGCCCGGCACCACCACACAACTGACCAGGGTGGGCTCCTGATCACGCGGCATCGCCCGCTGCCAATGTCCGGGTGGCACCACCGACTGCGGCTGCTCACCGGCGGCGATATCGGGTCCCAGCACCACGGTGTGCGCCGAGTCCTGCTCGCGGCCGACCTCCAGCAGCAGCGGGCTGCCCCGGTGGTGTAGCCACAACTCGGCGCTGCGCACGGTGTGCCAGGCCGACTGCTGGCCGGGCATCAGCAGGAACAGGATCGCCGTTCCGGCCTGCCGTGGCCCGGTGTAGTCCGACGGCAGCACCGACTGCGGGAACGTCAGCTCACTGCGCCAGGTTTCGCGGTACCAGCCCCCTTCGGGGTGCGGGGACAGGTCGAGCCGGCGGGCCCAATCGGGTAGTTCCGTCATGGGGACCCAGGGTACGCAGCGCGACCCGATAACCTGAGGCGCATGGCTCGATTGCGTCCCGGCTGGCTGGTTGCGTTGTGCGCGCTGGTTCTGGCGGTGAGTGCCTGGCTGCCGTGGCTCATCACGACCGCGGACGGCGGTGGCCGGGCCAACGCGATCGGCGGCAAGGTCGGGGCCATCGGCGTGCCGCCGCCGGGCTTCGGGGTCGGGCAGCTGATCGTGTTGTTGGCGGCGGTGCTGATCGTGGCCGCCGCGATGGCCGCCCGGCAGTTGTCGGCGCGGCTGGCATCGTCTGCGGCACTGGCTGTTTCGATGGTCGTGGCCGCGCTGATCGGCTGGTACTTCCGGCTCTACGTGCAGGCGCCGGTGGCACCCGGGTACGGCATGTACCTGGCCGCGGCGATGACGGTGCTCGCAATCCTGCTGTCCGTGTTGGCGATGGTGGTCGCCTGGGCGCAGACCGGGGCGCATCGATGAGTTTCGTGGAACCGGTGGTGCTGACCGGGCGGCGCTGGGTGACGCTGGAACCGCTGCAGGCCGGGCACGCCGGGGAGATCGCGGCGGCCGCCGCGGACACCGGCGGCCTGTGGTTCACCAATGTGCCGACACCGGATACCGCGGCCGCCTGGGTGCAGACCCGGCTGGCCGATCCGCACGGATGCACCTTCGTGGTGCGCGGCCTCGACGGCACCGTGCTCGGGTCGACGAGCTACCTGAACATCGACGGACCCAACCGGCGCCTGGAGATCGGCGCCACCTGGTACGCCGCACCGGCGCGGCGGACCGGGGTGAACACCGAGGCCAAGCTGCTGTTGCTGACGCATGCCTTCGAGGTGCTCGGCTGTGTGGCCGTCGAATTCCGCACCCACTTCTTCAACGCGACCAGCCGGGCCGCGATCGAGCGCCTCGGAGCCAAGCTGGACGGCGTGCTGCGCAGTCACCAACTGCTGGCCGACGGGTCGCGCCGGGACACCGTGGTCTATTCGATCCTGGACATCGAATGGCCCGCGGTGCGCAACAATCTGCGGTCCCGCTCAGACCACCACGACCCCGGACCCGGATAGCGGCTTCGCGCACTGATCGCACGCCAGCACCGCGGTGAACGCACCGCCGCACGCGGTGTGGGTGACCTGCACCGCCGGGCCCTCGTCGGTGACATACCAGTGCTGCGCCCAGTCCAGTGCGGTGACGATGATGGGCAGCACCGCGCGGCCCTTCTCGGTGAGCCGGTAGCCGCCGTCCAGCACACCGCCCTCGACCAGGATCTGCAGGCGGTCGGTGAGCGACCCGGGCGGCGCCCCGAGCTGGCCCGCGAAATCGGTGAACCGGGTGGTCCCGACGAAGGCGGCCACCATGATGGCGAACGCCCACCGGTTGCCCAGGATGCTCATGGTCTGCGGGAACAGATCTGCCTGGCTGGCCCGGTCATTGTGCGAACGGCGCCGGGTGGAGCCCACCGGCATCGACCGCGGCCAGGAACCGCTCGGGCCCCACTGCGCGACGAGGTGTTTCTCGTCGGTCTCCAGCCCGCATCCACGGCAGGTGAGCAGCGGGGTGAAGTCCCGGCCGCAGTCGCCGTGCCGCATGGCGGGCAGTGGGTGTTCGGGCACCCAGTGGCGTTCCCACGCCCAGATCGCCACCAGCACCGGCCACAACGCCCGGCCGCGCGCGGTCAGCAGATACTCGTACCGGGTCGGCCCGGACTGGTACTGGCGGCGCGTCATCAGGTCGTGCTGGACCATGGCGACCAGACGCCGGGTCAGCACCGAATGGGAGATGGGCAGCCGTTCCACGAATTCCCCGTACCGGGAGGCGCCCAGCAGGCCCTGCTGGACGATCAGCAGGGTCCATTCATCGCCGAGCAGCCCGAGCATCCGGGCCACGGCGTTGGGCTGGGTCACTCGCGCCAGCGCCTCAGCTCCGAGCCGGGCGCCCAGGTGGAGTGCGTGCCGCTGGAGATCCGTTCGGGCAGCGCCAGTGTGCATACCGGGCCGTCGGATACCCGGGCCGCGTCGAACACCAGGCAGTAGGACGCGTCGGCGTTCAGATCGGTGGTGAGGGTGATCAGGTAGCCGTCGTCCTCGCCGGTGCTGCCGACCCGCGGAGCCGCCCCGGCGGTGACATGTGACCGGGGCGCCATGGCGGTCTCGCTGCCGTAGACACCGTCGGCGAAGGCGAACCGTTGCTCGGACCCGGTGTGCAGATCATGGCGGACCAGGCCGTCGAACAGGAACCAGCCGGGCTTGCCGGTGGCGGCGTAGGTGTAGCGGTAGGGTCGTCCGGCGAAGCCGGAGTTGATCATCCCGAATTCGGTGATGCTGTCCGACAACTGCTCTTCACGGGTCTGTCCGGTGACCATGTTGAACCGCCAGCGGTGCAGCCTGGTCTGCATCCCGTCCAGTGACAGTCCGCGGAAGATGCGCTGCCACTTGGGGTTCATCCCGTTATCGAAGCCTTCGGTCGGCTCGGGCTCGCCCTGGAAGAACCCGTCCAGCACGATCTCGTCGCCGTCCTCGTAGGCATTGGTGAAGTGCAGGACGTAGGTGGTGTCGGCCTCGAACCATTTCACGTCAGCGGCCCCGCCGCGCCGCGGCAGCACCGCGAACCGGGACGGCATGTCGCGGTGCAGTCGGGGGATGTGCGCGTTGTGCTTGAGGAATTCGGCATCCCAGAACAGCGGAAAGTCGTTGAGAATCACGTAATTCTCGGTGAACGCCATATCGTGCGGCAGTCGGGGCCCGGGCAGCTCGACATCGACGTAGTGGACCAGCGCGTTGTTCTCGTCGACCACGCCGTAATGCAGGTACGGTGCGTCCTTGCCGTAGTTGAAGAACAACAGCTCGCCGGTGGCGTCGTCGACCTTCGGGTGCGCCGATACCCCCAATCCGATTGGGGCCCAGTCCTGTTTACCCAGGGTGTCGCCGGTGTAGGGATCGATCCGGTACAGGTCGCCGCACTGGTAGAAGCTGGTGAGCGCGACACCGCGGTGCACGGCGACATCGGTGCTGGAGGCGTCCTTCATCAGGGTGCGTGCACCCCAGCCGTAGTCGCGTTGGGCGAGCTCCACCGGCTCGGCGATCCCGGGCCACAACGGGCCGGCGGCCTCGTTCTCGGCCAGGAAGCCATCGGTGCGGATGAACCTGTTGCGGTAGCAGGCTTTTCCGTCCCGAAAGTTGACGATGTGCAGCATGCCGTCACCGTCGAACGGATGGTAGGCCTTGAACGCGGGGTGCAGCGGGTTCTCGGTGTTGCGCAGGTACACCCCGTCCAGGTCGGTCGGGATCTCGCCGTCCACGGCCGCGAGGTCGTCGGCGTCCCATTCGCTGGTCTGCGGGCGCCAGGCGCCGGTGCGGTAGGGGTGATCGTCGTCCGGGGGAAGGGTGGACGCGAACTTGGCGACGAGATCGGTGTTCACAGGGCCTCCTTGGCAGTGCCGACGACAAAGCTGACGGTGGTGGCGGTACTGCCGCCGAAGTTCACGGTGCCGAATATCTTTGCGCCCTCCACCTGGTAGGCGCCGGCGGTACCGCTGACCTGTTTGGCGGCATCGAGCAGCATCCGGATACCGGTGGCGCCGACGGGATGCCCGCCGCCGATCAGGCCGCCGCTGGGGTTGATGGGCAGCCGGCCGCCGATCTCGATCTCACCGTTCTCGATGGCCTTCCAGGACTCGCCGGGCCCGGTCAGCCCGATGTGGTCGATCGCGAGATACTCACTGGGAGTGAAACAGTCGTGCACCTCGAGACCGTCGAGATCATCGAGGGCCACGTGGGCGCGGGCGAACGCGTCGAGGACGGCGCCGCGCACATGCGGCAACACATAGGGGTCGTCGGCGGCGCGGTCCAGTTTCTGCTGCAGGCCCAGCCCGACGGTGCGGTGGCCCCAGCCGTCGATCCGCCCGATCGGCCGGGCGTCGGGGTGATCGCGCAGGAAGTTGTCGCTCACCAGCACCACTCCGGCGCCGCCGTCGGTCATCTGGCTGCAATCCAGTCGCCGGATCCGGCCCTCCACCACAGGATTCGACGACGTGTCCAACTGCCAGGCGCGGGTCTGCGCGTTCGGATTCGCGCGGGCATTGGTGTAGTTGAGCAGGGCGATGGCATCGAGGTGGGTGTCGTCGAGGCCGTAGCGCCGGTCGTACTCGTCGGCGATCCGGCTGAACATGTACGGCCACATGAAGGTGGCATCGGCGCCCTCGTGCCCCGTCCAGGCGGCCGCGCCGAGGTAGGCGGCGGCAACATCGCCGGGGACCGTCTTCTCCAGTTCCACCCCGATGACCAGTGCGCTGTCATAGGCGCCCGAGCGCAGATCGGCGATGGCGGCCAGGGCGGCGACGCTGCCCGACGCGCAGGCCGCCTCGTGCCGGGAGGACGGGACGTCCCACAGGTCGGGTTCGACGGTGGCCGGCATCGCGCCCAGGTGACCTTGGGCGGCGAACATCTCGGCGAAGGCGTTGGCGACGTGCACGACGCCGATATCGGTGGCCGATGTTCGCGCCGCGGCCAGGGTCTCGCGGACGACCTCGGCGGTCAGGTCGGCGAGATCGCGGCCCTCGCGCTGCAGGTTGCGGGCGTAGTCGCTCTGGTAGCCGCCCAGGATCCACACGTTGGCGCCCATGCCACCGACGCTACTACAACTAAGAGAGTTAGTCGGGTGAACTGGCATCTCACGTTTCGGTCCTGGGTGGCGTCTACACAATGTGACTGTGGGACGACCGTTCGAGGACATCGTGGCCGAGTACGGCGCGATGGTGCTGCGGGTGTGCCGGGCCGTCGTCGGCCCGACCGACGCCGAGGACGCGTGGTCGGAGACCTTCCTGTCCGCCCTGCGGGCCTACCCGGAACTCGATCCGAGCGCCGACGTCGAGGCCTGGCTGGTGACCATCGCGCACCGCAGGGCCATCGACATCGGGCGCGCGGTGTCCCGGTCGCCCGCCCCGGTCGATGCCGTTCCCGATACCGGGCACACCGATCACCACGACCCGGACCTGTGGGCGGCGCTGGCGGCGTTGCCCGACAAGCAGCGCCGCACGCTGGCCTACCGCTACCTGGCGGGCCTGCCCTACGCCGAGATCGCGGATCTGCTCGGCGGGTCGACCGAGGCCGCCCGCCGCGCCGCCGCCGACGGCCTCAAGACGCTGCGCACGACCTACCTCAAGGAGGACGCATGACCGAGATCTTCGACGGCATCGACGCCGACGCCCCCACTCTGGACCGGCTGCACCGCCGCCTCGAGCATGCGGCTCAGGATGCCGACCTGCTCGACGTGGCCTACCGCACCCTGGACACCGCCATCGGTCGGCTGCTGCTGGCGAGCACACCGCTCGGTCTGGTGCGGGTGGCGTTCCTCTCCGGTGACGAAGACGTGCTTGCGACGCTGGCCCAGCGGATCAGCCCGCGGATCCTGCACGCCCCCGCCCGTCTCGACGTTGCCGCCACCGAGATCGAGGAGTACCTCGCGGGTCGGCGTACCGAGTTCGATCTTCCGCTCGATCTGCGGCTGGCCGACGGGTTCCGCCGCCAGGTGATCGAGCATCTGCGCGAGATCGGGTACGGGCGCCGGGAGAGCTACGCGACCGTCGCGGCGGCGGTCGGCAGTCCCAAGGCTGTGCGGGCGGTGGGCAGTGCCTGCGCCCGCAACCCGCTGCCGCTGGTCATCCCGTGCCACCGGGTGGTGCGCACCGACGGATCGTTCGGGCAGTACGCCGGCGGAATGGCGGCCAAGGCGACGCTGTTGGAGCTGGAAGCGGCCTGACCCAGAGCGGGTACGCTGAGGTACCAATTCGTCGAGAAGTGAGGTGCGGGTGAGGCTGGCCAGAGCAAGTGCAGTGCGCCTCGGTCTGCTCGCCCTCGGCCTGTTCGTCGTCGCCACCAACGCCTTCGTCATCGCCGGCGTGCTGCCCCAGATCGCGCACACGTTGGGCGTCGGCCCCGGCACCATCGGCTACTCCATCTCGGTCTATGCCATCGTTGTCGCCGTCGCGTCGCCGCTGGTGTCGGTCACCTGCGGCCGGGTCCGTCCGGAACGCGTGATGGCCGCCGGGCTGGCCCTGATCGCCGCCGGTACGTTCCTGGCCGCGGCGGCGGACACCTTCACCGTCTTCACCGCGGGCCGGGTGATTGCGGCCCTCGGTGGTGCGGCGCTGGTGCCTTCGGCGCTCGGCGCCGCACCGGTGATGGTGGCGCTGTCCCAGCGCGGCCGGGCCATCGCGCTGGTCGGTATGGGCTTCACCCTGGCCATGGCGATCGGCTCCCCGATCGGCACCGCGCTGGCCGATATCGGTGGTTGGCGGCTCCCGCTGTCGGCGCTGGCCGGCCTGGCCGCGCTGCTCGTCCCGGCCTTGCTGCTGGTGGTGCGCGATGTCCCGCGCAGCCCGGCGGTGGACCTGCGGTCGCGCGCCGTGGTCCTGCGTGATCCGCGCATCGTGTTCGCGATCGTTGCGTCGTTGCTGATGACGCTGGCGTTCAACATGGTCTACATCTTCAGCGCGGTGATCACCCACGACGCCACCGGCGGCGACCACAAACGGCTGGCGATCCTGTTGCTCGCCTACGGGGTGGCCGGTGTCATCGGCAACATCGTGGGTGGCCGCCTGGCCGACCGCATCGGTAGCCGTCGCACCCTGCAGATCGTGCTGGCGGCCCAGGCCGTCGCCTTCGTCGCGCTCATCGCGGCGCACGGATCGATGGTGGCGACCGCCCTGGTGTTCACGCTGTCCGGGATCGCCGGGTTCGCCGCCTCGGTGGCCATCCAGTACCGGCTCGCGCTCATCGATTCGCGCTACGCCACCACCGCACTCGCGTGGTACTCGACGGCGATGTACGTCGGCATCTCGATCGCCCCGCTGATCGGCGCCGCGGCATTGCCGTACGGACCGCCCGTGCTGCTGGCCGCCGCGGCGGTGTCCATCCTGGTCGCGGTCGTTGCGTCGGAGATCAGTCACGCGAGGCGACGTGGCTACGATGGGGTAGCCCGGGACCAGGATCTGGTCGGTGCGTCCTCGACGCGCAGCTAATTCCGGGTGCGCGAAGACGGAGGAACGATGAGTAGCCAGCCAGCTGCGGCCAGCGGCGATATCCAGCAGAGCCGTGTCGGCGATATCAGTGTGGTGTCGGTGGCCGGGACAGTGGACATGATCACCGCGCCCAAGCTGGAAGCTGCGATCAAGGCTGCGGCCGCCGCGGCACCGGCGGCGGTGGTGGTGGATTTCACCGCGGTCGAGTTTCTGGCGTCGGCCGGCATGGGGGTGCTCGTCTCCGCGCACGGTGACCTCGCGCCTGCTGTGAAACTCGTTGTCGTCGCGGACGGTCCGGCCACCAGCAGGCCGCTCAAACTGGTGGGCATCGCCGACGTCGTCGAACTCCACGCGACCCTCGATGAGGCCCTCGCCGCTCTGCAGAGTTAGAAAAAGCTGCAAACGGGTAGCCACCGGTCGACATGACAGAGCAAGGCGATTCCGCATCCTTCGCGAAGATCGGCGTGATCGCCGGCCCCGAGCTCGCGGCTCAGATCCGGCAAGAGCTGGCCGCATGGCTGCGCCAGAACTTTCTCCTGGATCCCGAGAAATCCAGCGATGTGCTGCTCGCGGTGTACGAGGCGTTGGCCAACGCGGCCGAGTTCGCCTATGTCGGTGCTCCCGCAACCCGGTCCGATGCATGTGCGTGCCGACTATGACGACACCGCCGCGGTGCTGACCGTGACGGTGACCGACGAGGGGCACTGGCGCCCCAACGACAACGACGTCCACGACGTGGCCCGGGGGCGCGGCATCCCGTTGATGCACGCGCTCGCCGACCGCGCCGATATCGATGCCACTGCGGCCGGCACCGAGGTTCGCCTGCAGTGGGACCACATTGCTCAGAACTGCGGCAGCCGAACCACCTGAACGAAGAACTCGTCGATCTGGCGCACCGCGCTCATGAACTGATCGAGGTCCACCGGCTTGGTCACGTAGGCGTTCGCGTGCAGCTTGTAGCTGCGCAGGATGTCCTCTTCGGCCGACGACGTGGTGAGCACCACGATGGGGATGAGGCTCAGATTGTCGTCGGATTTGATCTGCTCCAGCAGCTGCCTGCCGTCGTATTTGGGCAGGTTCAGGTCCAGCAGGATCAGGTCGGGCCGTGGTGCGTCGGCGAACTTGCCCCGCCGGTACAGAAAGTCCAGCCCCTCTTCGCCGTCGTGGGCGACATGCAGATTGTTCTTGATCTTGTTGTGCTCGAACGCTTCACGGGTGATCAATTCATCACCGGGATCGTCCTCGACGAGCAGGATATCGATGGCTCGGGTCTCGGGATAGCTCACGGGGTTCCTTCCAGCTGAGGTTGCGGCGCCAGATCGGGCGCGGTGGTCGGGGTGATGGGCAGCGTGAACGTGAACCGCGTCCCGTCGGTGTAGGAGGTGTCGATCCAGATCGTCCCGCCGTGGTGCTCGACGATCTTCTTGCACAACGCCAGGCCGATCCCGGTACCGGTGTAGGCATCGCGGCCGTGCAGCCGCTGAAAGATGACGAAGACCTTGTCGACGAACTCCTCGGCGATACCGATCCCGTTGTCGGTGACGGTGAACAGGTATTTCTCGGCGTCGTCGCCGGTGCCCTCCGCGCACTCGATCACGATCCGCGGCGCCGTCCCCTCGCGATGGAACTTCACCGCGTTGCCGATCAGGTTCTGCCACACCATCGCCAGCAGGGTGGGGTCGCCGTCGATGGTGGGCAGCGGTGCGTCGGGCAGCACGATCTGTGCGCCGGTCTCGTCGATGGTGGTGGTCAGATTGTTCAGGGCGGCGGCGACCGCCGAGTTGAGGTCCACCTCGGTGTTCGTCGCGTTGAGCCGGCCGACGCGGGAGAAGGTGAGCAGGTCGTTGATCAGCACCTGCATCCGCTTGGCGCCGTCCACGGCGAACCCGATGTACTCGATACCGCGGTCGTCGAGCTTCTCGCCGTAGCGTGTTTCCAGCAGCTGGCAGAACGACGCGACCTTGCGCAGCGGTTCCTGCAGATCGTGCGAGGCGACGTAGGCGAACTGTTCGAGTTCGGCGTTGGACCGCCGCAATTCGTCGGCCTGCTCATCGAGGGCTTCGCGCGCGGCGCGGGAGGTCTCGAGTTCGTCCACGATGCGTTGGCGCATGTCCTCGACGTCGGCACTGATGGCCCGGATGTCGCGGGGGCCGCGCGGGATGATGCGTTCACCGAAGTTGCCCTCGGTGATGCGCCGGCAGGCCGCGGCCAGCGCCGACAGCGGCCGGGTGACGGCGTTGCGCATCACCACCGCCAGCAGCACCGCGGTGGTGACGAACGTCAGGATCATCGCGATCATCACCGCGTCGCGCCAGCCGCGGATCTCGTCGAGATGTGCCAGGCCGGTCGCCCGGGCCTCGTTGAGGTGATCGTTCTGGATCGTGAACAGCGCGCGGAGCCGGTCGAAGAGCACCTTGCCCTCGTCGATGCTCGCATCCTCGACCGGCTGCCCTGGCGTGGCGGTCGCGATCAGCTGATCCGCGTACTCGGCGCGCCAGGTAGCGGCGGCCGCCTCGATG
The DNA here is from genome assembly GCA_034520035.1 of Mycobacterium sp. Lineage (GTDB taxonomy): Bacteria > Actinomycetota > Actinomycetes > Mycobacteriales > Mycobacteriaceae > Mycobacterium. Next base: position 284,414 of record JAXHOA010000017.1, read on the forward strand.
GTGTCGAGGTCGACGAGGAGCTCTTCGTTGCCCGCGACGGACTGCCGGATCTGTTCGGCGGCATCGGTTTCGGCGGTGCGGCCGTCGTTGTACGGGTCGAGGAACCGGGGGTCGCCCGTGATCAGGTAGCCGCGGACCGCGGTCTCCTGATCGCGCAGCGCCGCCTGGAGTTGGTAGGCCGCGATCCGGGCCGGCTGGATGCCGTCCCGCAGCTGATTGGACACCTTGTCCGCCTGGCCCACCAAAATGGTGGCGGCTATCGAGCAGGCCAACACCGCCGTTCCGATGGCGGCGAGCACCAGGTTCTGCCAGCCCTGCACGGTGAGTCTCATGTTCAGGATCGCTCCACTCTGATCACCGCGATGTCGTCGGTGAGCCCGCCGTGCAACTGAGCCCGCGACTCGGCGGCCTCGATGAGCGCTTCGACGAAATCGGCGCCGGGCAACCGGGCCAGCGAGCGGGCCATGGTCAGCAGCCCTTCTTCGCCGAGTCGCTCGTCGCCGCGGCCCGAGTGACCCTCGAACAGTCCGTCGGTGAGCAGCAACAGTCCGTGCCCCGGGGGGAGTTCGTAATGTTCGACCGGCCACTCCCGGGCGCCCAGACCCAGCGCGGCGCCCGGGCGGGGCTCCACCCAGTCCACGGTGCCGCCGCCCTGCAGGAGCATGCCGGGGTGGCCGGCACGCACCGCGGTGAAGTGGCCGGTGTCGGGTTCGATGGCCAAGCTGAGCAGGGTCGCAAAGGTGCCGGTGCTCGTTCGTTCGGTGGTCAGGATCCGGTCGAGTTCCCGCATCCGTTCGTTGCCGCGAAGGCCGGCGAAGGTCAGCGCCCGCCACCCGATGCGCAGGGCGACGCCGAGGGCCGCCTCGTCGGGACCGTGCCCGGCAACATCGCCGATCATCACGTGCACGGTGCGGTTGTCGGTCTGCACGACATCGAAGAAGTCCCCGCCGAGCAGGGCGTCCTGACGGCTGGGGCGCGAGCGCGTGACGATCTGGACACCCGGTGCGTCCAGCAGCACCGGCGAGGGCAGCAGCCCGCGTTCCAGCCGGGCGTTCTCCAGCGCCCGTAACCGGGTGGAATGCAGGTCGACGGTGGCCAGTTCGGCGCGCTTGCGTTCGATGGCGTACAGCACGGCGCGGCGCAGGGTGTCGGGCTCCACCCGGCCCTTGACCAGGTAATCCTGTGCTCCCGAGGACACCGCGGACACCCCGAAGGGCTCATCGTTGTAGCCGGTCAACACGATGATCGGGATGGTGTTGTCGAGGCCACCGAGCCGGTGCACGGCGTCCATGCCGGTGGAATCGGGCAGGTTCAGATCGAGCAGGATGCAGTCCGGGCGCTGTTCGGTGAGGGAGCGGGCGGCCTCGGAGACGGTCTGGGACCAGACGAAGTCGAACGCACCGGCCGCATCGGCGATGAGTTCCTCGACCAGCAAGGCGTCAGCTCGGTCATCCTCGACCAGGAGCAGCGACAGCCGCCGCCCACCTGCCGCCGCGGCTACGGTCGGGACGGGTGAGGCTAGCGGGTTCTGCGGCGCGCGCATGGAACGATCAAGTCCTCCACCTGGGGCGTTCGCCCCGGTCGCGCTGTGTATAGGTATTGACGTCAACGTCTACGACCTTACCCAGAGACCTGATCTTGGACGGCGGCGTACCGACGGTTACGTCGCGCAGCGGCCGATTCGGTGCGCGGCCGGCGGGACCCGTCCGATCAGATGCCGAAGAAAGGATCGTCGAAGAGGTACAGCCAGCGCCCGTCGTGCTGGCGGCGGGCGACCTCTGTCGTCACGACCTCGACCGCTTCGGTGTCCGAACCGGGGATGCGAACGGAGGCGGTGTTCGAGAGCACGGCGACGTCATCGAGGATCTGCACTCGTCGCGGTGTGAGCATGATCTGGCTGCCGGATTCGATGAGCCCGCCCAGGGCCATCCGGATCGCGTCGGTCCCGGCGAGCGGCGCGCCGGGGGCGGAGCCGAACAGCGCCCTGGGCTCGTACAGCGACACCAAGCCATCCACATCACCGGCGCCGAGATACCGCATGAACAGGTCGGACAACTCTTCGGGTCGCTGTGCCGCCGGGCGGTCTGACCGGGCGTTCGCGGGCCGGTCGCCCCAGCCGGCCGCGTCGAGGACGTCGAACCATGTGGACGCCGGGTTCGCGCCGTAGAGCAGCTGATGAACCTGGCCCGGGAAGGTGAGCGGGCCGCCCTTGCCGGGGTTCGCAGCGACCTGGCGGGCGATGGCTTCGGAGAGTGCATAGCCGAGGTCGTGGCGGGGCCACGTCGCGTGCGCCAGATCGGCGAGACCGGCGGGCAGTACTTCCTTTCCGAATCCGACGATATCGGCGCCGATTCCGATCTGCGCGATGGCTTCGACGGGGCCGAACCGATGGGCCAGCCCGAGGCTGGTGTGCAGCGCAATCGCATTCCAGACGGTTGTCACCCGCGACTCGTCGACATCGCGGCCACGCAGGAATGCGGCGGCGGCGTCAGCTCCGTCGACCTCGAACCGCTGGTCGCCGTTGGCGAATTCCGTTGCGCCGACATCGTGGAGGACGCAGCTGAGGAAGACGAGTTCGTCGTCGTAGTCGGTCATCCCGGTCGCCTGCGCCATGGCGCAGGCGAACACGTAGCTGCGCACGCTGTGGTTGTAGACGAAATCCGGGGCGACGTCGGCCACGAAGTCGTTGGCTGCGACCGCGAGTTCGGTTTGGGGTAGGGCAATCAGCGCGGCGAGGTCGCTCTGGGTGGTCGTCACGGTGGGCCTTTCGTTGTCGGTGCTCGAAGTCTGTTCGTTGTCCGCGCCGGCCGACAGTGGCCAGAAAGACACATATCGGTAAGATCTAGCCATGCCCACGATCGCCGTACTCATCGCCGACAACGTCCTGGGGTTCGAGGCGATGATCCCGGGCCAGGTGTTCGGGATGGCAAACCTTGCAGCGGCGGAAACCTCGACTGCCGCAGTGCCTTACGAGATCCGCGTGTGTACGCCGGGTCGTGCTGTCAGCACCATCGCCGCCTGGGGAGGCATCGAGATCGGCAGCCGGCACGGCTACGAGGACGCCGTCGGGGCCGATATCGTCGTGGTCCCCGGCGCCCAGACTTTTCTGGATGAACCCGACGGCGAGCTGCTGGATGCGTTGCGCGCGGCGGCCGGCCAGGGCAGCCGGATCGCCGCGGTCTGCGTCGGAGCCTTCACCGTCGCCGCCGCCGGGCTGCTCGACGGTAGGCGCGCGACGACGCACTGGCAGTGGGCCGACGTGCTCGCCGAGCGGTATCCGAGCACGGTGGTGGACCCCAGCGTGTTGTTCGTCGACGACGGCCCGATCCTCACCTCGGCCGGCGTGACCTCCGGACTGGATCTCTGCCTGCATCTCGTGCGCTCGCAGTACGGAGCCGATCTTGCCGCCCGGACCGCGCGCCGGCTGGTGCTGCCGGCGTGGCGCGATGGTGGTCAGGCGCAGTACATCGAGCATGTGGATCCCGTGCGGGGAGTGAACCCGCTACAGGCGACCATCGATTGGATGTACAAGCACCTGGACTCCGACCTCGACCTCGCCGCCATCGCCGCACAGGCATCCATGAGTGTGCGGAGTCTCAACCGTCACTTTCGATCTCAGGCGGGGACGACCCCGCAGGCACTCCTGCTGCAGATGCGTGTCGACCGTGCGCGTCAGCTGTTGGAGACCACCCGGCTGTCTGTCGATCAGGTGGCCACGAAGTCGGGATTCCGGTCGGTCGAGTCGCTGCGGCACCATTTCGTCCGCGCGATCGGTCTGTCGCCGCAGCGTTATCGCGCGAACTATCTGATATGACCATCCGATCGGTCGACTACCCTGATCTCCATGCCGCGCCCGGAGAATCCTGAGATCCGCCGCCGACTTCTGACGTCCGGCCTGGAGCTGATCTACGCGCGCGGCGCCAACGGCACCGGGGTCAAGGAGATCACCGATCTGGCCGGGGTGCCCAAGGGCACGTTCTACACCTACTACGACAGCAAAGAAGCGTTCGTCGTGGCGGTTCTGGAGTTCTACTGGCTCGAACTGCAAAGCCAGATCGGCCCGTTGCTGGGTGGGCGCGGCGCGCCCTTGCAGCGACTCGAGCGGTACTTCATCGCGATCGCGGATGACCATGAGCGCCATGCGTTCATGCTGGGCTGCCTCGTTGGGAATCTCGCGCTGGAGGTGTCGGGTACCAGTTCGGCCGCGTCGGAGAAACTGCGCCGTATCCTGGCCGGTTGGGAGGAGCAACTGGCGGATACGCTGCCGTCCGGTAGCCCGCGGGAACGCCGTGATGCCGCGAATCTGCTGATCGAGGCGTGGGAGGGCGCGGTCTTTCGCGCGAAAGTGGACCGTTCGCGGGAGCCCTACGATCGCTTCGTCAAGGTCACCCTGCCGCGGCTGGTCGACGCACTGGGCGCGCCGGTGTGAAAGTCGGCCGGATTGGCTATTGATATCCGACCGGTCGGATATTTATGGTGGGTATCTGCCGCTCGGCGGCTGCGACCATGAAGGGACGACATGCGATGACGACTGCAGCGATCTACGACGAGCCCAGAGAACCAGCCTTGCCTCCATCGGGATTCGAGTTCGACGCGGCGCGCGCGGCGCTCGTCATCACCGATCCCCAGAACGACTTCCTGAGCCCGGACGGGGCGACCTGGTCGGTGTTCGGTGCCAGCATCGAGGAAAATTCGACCGTCCGTCACATCGACGAACTTCTCTCTGCCGCCAAGGAATCCGGGCTCACCGTCGCCATCTCGCCGCACTACTACTATCCATCCGACGATGATTGGAACTTCGGTGGTCCGCTCGAGCGGTTCATGCACAGCGTCGGCATGTTCGCCCGGACGAATCCACTCTCCCCGGACGGTTTCGACGGCTCCGGAGCCGATTACCTCGATCAATTCAAGGATCGGATCCTGGACGGCAAGACGGTGATTGCCTCACCGCACAAGCTGGTCGGGCCGGAGTCCAATGACCTGGTGTTGCAACTGCGCAAACGCGGTGTGACGCAGGTTCTTCTGGCAGGAATGGCCGCCAACCTCTGCACGGAGAGTCATCTTCGCGAACTGATCGAGCAGGGCTTCGAGGTGGTGGTGATCAAAGACGCGACCGCGGGCCCTCGGCTGCCCGAGGGGGACGGCTATCTCGCCGCCTTGGTGAACTTCCGGTTCCTCGCCTCGGCGGTCTGGACCACCCAGGATGCGCTCGACGCGCTCCGGCGAACCCGTTGAGATTGTCACAAACCGGGGCGCTGCCGAGTCCTATGTGTGAATGCCCCGCCGAGAAAGGAAAACCATGCTCCCGAAGGTCAACATCAGTAAGCAGTTCTCCGGTCCGTACGAGGCCTTTGCGGCGTTCGACGCCCAGGTGAAGGAGGCCACGGAGGCGGCGGGGTTGTCCGCGCTGTTGGTCGAACTGGTCAAACTGCGGGTCTCGCAGATCAACGGCTGCGCCTTCTGTCTGCGGATGCATACGCGTGATGCCATCGCCGCCGGGGAGTCCGCGGACCGGCTCGCCGTGTTGCTTGGCCTGGTGGGAGTCGCAGTACTTCGACGAGCAGGAGCGGGCCGCGCTCACGCTGGCCGAGCGGGTCACCCGGATCGCCGACGAGCACACGGGCCGCCGCGCCGAGCGTCGATATCGAGGCGGCGCTATCGGCGCAGCAAATCGCCGCCGTCACCTGGCTGGCCGTCGAGATGAACGGCTGGAACCGCATCGCCATCGCCAGCCACTATCCCGTCGGGCCCTGAAGCGCCCCGGCCCGCTTCGAACCTGCGAAATTGGAAGGCCAGGTTTGAGTTCCACGATGGTCCTTATGTGACTCAAGCATTCGGGATGTCGGCATGTGTAGTGCGGGAACACCCGGGGTGTTTTTTGCGACCGATACGACAAGTCGGGATGCGGTGGCGTTGCCGGCTATCGTTCGACGGTGCCGGGGTCAAATCCGATAAGCTGCGGTGGCCCAGTACGCAGAGACAACCACCACGGGCCTTCCTTCGGTTGCTGATCGGAAATATCGGACCACCGTGTCGCTACTCGTATGAGCTGGTCCCAAGCGGGTTGATTTCCGATCTTCCCGTGCAAGTGAACAACTTTGAGCCTGTGGGTGATCGCTAACTGAGCTTCAACTGGACGTGTGCGGAGTCTTCGGTCGTTGGTGATCATCACCCATCCTCGGTCACCGACGATGGGTATCCAGTCCGTGTCGAGAATTCCTCGCGGCAATAGTTCTTCGACTGGTGCCCTACTGAAACGCGCAGTATCGCGACGGACGGCGACCATGGCATTGCCAAGACTGAGCAGGTTCTCATCGACGACATACTTGACGTCCCCGATCGCTATCAATGTAATTCGGCCCTACGCCACCGAAAGTCGGTACTTGTCCGTGTAGTCGAGCGCCTGCTGGATCTGGCTGAGGCTTAGGCCGTAGTCCGCGGCGAGGTCCTCGTGGGGAACGCCGCCGTTGGCCATTCCTGCGATGGTCACTGGTGATACTCGGCTACCGACAAACGTCGGCTGGCCGCTAAGCCGCGCCGGGTTGATGACAATTTCGGGAAAGTCCTTGTCCGCAGGCAACTGTGCGATGAGCGGTTCACCCTCGTCGTCGTGTTCGAGGACCGCGACATCGGCAAGCCATTTTGCATCACCCAAGAGGCGCTGGCCGGTACGCACAACGACCTCTTCGTCGGGCAGACCAACTTCCTCGCCGCTGATCGTCAAGTCGCGGGCATGTACGTCCAGAAACGTCTTGAGATACGCCAACGGGTAGTCCGGGCGGTAAGTGCGGCGCAGCGAGTCGATAGCGGCCCGTAACCGACGTGTTGGCACGTTCTTGATGTCACGGAACTCGGCAAGCATGCGGACTTCGACGAACTCGCCCCATGTCACCCACGCCGTATCGCGTGGGACGATCCGCAGAATCGGCTCGTGTACGGTTCCGGACCGTTCGTACCCGTTTATCCAGCGCCGCGCAGTTCCGCCGCGGAGTCCAACAAGCCGATCTACCTCCGCATATACGTAGACCTCGCGGTCGAGCATCGAGGCAACGGACATGCGCGATAGCATGCCACACGGTATCCGTTCAGACCGACATGTTTGGCCCCTTGTCCGGCACCGGGATGGCCCGTGGCCGCCTGGCTCTCGACACGGTTCGGCGTCTGGCCGGCCGGTAGGTGGTTCGATCGCCCAAGTAGAGCACCGATGAGCCGGCGCCGTCAGGGCTGACCGTCCCGCTGGAACGCGAGCGTTCGTCGAAGGTCACCCATCAACCGAGGAAATACGACGAACGTGGTGCCCCCGGCATGATTCGAACATGCGACACCGGCTTTAGGAGAGCCGTGCTCTATCCCCTGAGCTACGGGGGCAGGGGACCTGCCGCGGCAGGCGAGCAGAAGTCTAGTTCACCGTCGACCCGTGCCGCGCACGCCACCGGCGACGCGCGGACAGATGACACCCAGGCACGACGTGGGGGACAGCCCTTCCGGACTGTCCCCCACGTCGCGCGTACTGCTAGTCCTGCTCGGCCTTCTGACGGGCCTCGTTGGCCTCCGCGGACCCGCGGGCGGCTTCCGCCTCGGCTTCCTTCTTGGCGACATCGCGCTGCGCGTCGGCCTTGTCCTGCTGGGCCTCGCCCTCGCGGCGCAGGTTGTCATTGCCGGTCACGGCGCCGACCGCCTCTTTGGCCTTGCCCTTGACGCCTTCGACGACTCCCGAGATACCTTCGGCGGCACCATTGTTGTCAGCCATATTGAGCTCCTTTGTCGCTTCGTGTGTGGTGCGCTGCTACGTGAGGCGCACCATGACCGTGCCTGTCGGCGGTCATTTCGCTTCCTCCCACGGGGTTCCCTGGTGCCGAATTGTCAAACCCCGTCCCGCCAGTGGGCTGTGCCACCATCTGCGCGATGGTGAGACCGGTCAGACACTGTCGAGTCGCGGGTAGCGAACCTCCTGGACTTTGAGTTGCATTGCCGCGGCTATGGCGATGGCGACGAGCGCGCCGACGACGCCCAGCAGGGTCGCCCCGATCAGTACGGCGACGATGGTGGTCAGCGCCGGACCATGGACCGCGCGCCCGACGATCCTGGGCACCAGCAGACAGTCCTCGACCATCTGGAAGGCGATGTAGAAGACGTTGGTCGCCAGGCGTACCGGTATCGAGACGGTCAGGGCCCGCAGGGTGCTCATGCAAGCGCGCGCTATCTCAGGTGAGCGATGACCTTTCCGAACACCTCGGCGTGACTGGCCTGCACCACCAGATAGTTCGCTCCGTAGGTGTCGCGCAACCCGCGCACCTTGTCGGCCATCGCGGTGACCGAACCGGCGAGCACCCCGGGCAGGGCCAGCAGTTGTTCGTCGCTGAGGCCGGGCGCATAGTGGCGGGTCATCGTCAGATTCGGCATGTCGGAACCGTCGGCGGGTACGGCGGTGATCGCCAGGTTCAGCTCGATGTCGTCGAAGCGCGCACCGGCCACCTCACGCAGGAATGCGATGCGCTCGGCGACCGGATTGCCGGTGACACCGACGATGTTGGCCCACTTGCCCGCGACGGTGAGCAGCCGGTCACCGCCGCCGGCGATCATGATGGGCGCGCCGGGCACATGCTCGGCGAGGTGCTCGACGACATGTTCCAGATAGTCGATGCGCTGACGCGCCGACGGGAAGGGCAGTTCGGCGGCCTCGAACTCCTCGCGGACGTAGCCGGCGCCGAGGCCCACCTCGAATCGGCCACCGGACAGATCGTGCAGCGCGCCGACATCGCGGGCCAGCAGCGCCGGTTTGTAGAAGCAGGCGTTCAGCACGAAAGTGCCCAGCCGCAGCGTCTGGCTGGCCGCGGCGGCGGTCGCGAGCACCGGGAACGGTGCGGGTGCGCCGAGGTGGTCGGGTACCAGGAGGACGTCGTAGCCGAGGTCCTCGGCCCGGCGCGCCGCGTCGCGGACCTTGGCCGCCGAGGAGGTGTCGCGCAGGCTGAGACCGAAGCGGAAGTCGCGGGGCATGCACCGACGGTAGCGCGGTCAGCTCAGCGGCAAGGAGGCAAACGGCGTAGTGGTGGGCCGGTCCGAGCCCGAGCCGGGCTCGACGGTGAACGCCAGGGTGGTCGACGAGCCGAGATCGGGCAGCACCGCGGTGGTGGACGGGGCGATGGCGCCGGCGTCCATCACACCCGCCGAGTGCGCTCCCTCGGTGTCGATCAGCCACATCTGATAGACGGTGCCGGTGGTGGGCGGCTCGACGTTGTTCATCACCAGCACACCGGCATTGCGTTCGCGGGAGAACACCACGGTCGCGGTGCCGCCGGTCGGAATCTGGCCGGAGACGGTGCGCACGTCCGGCGCGGCGAAGATCTGTTCGGCGGTGGTCTCGGTGGGCACCGGGCGCAGCCACCACCCGACACCGAACGTGGCCACCCCGATGACGACGGCCGCCGCCGCGGCTGCGACAGCGGTGCTCCAGCGCCGCCGGGGCGGGTGCAGTTGCCGCACCTGCCCGGTCTGCTCGGCGGACACCGTGGCGATCAGGCGCTCACGCAGCTGAGCGGGAGGCTCGGCGGCGGTGGTCGACGACACTGCGGCCATCGCCTCGCGGACCTCGCGAACCTCGTTATCGAACGCCGACGACACCTCTTCGGGCGCCGCTTGCACCCGGCGTTCGATATCGGCGCGTTCGGCGTCGTCGACGGCGTCCAGCGCGTAGGCCGTGGCCAGGGTCAGGAGGTCGTCGTGGGGTGTGGTCATGCCGCCCCCAGACAGGCGCGCAGGCCGCGGATGGCATCACGCATCCGGGACTTGACGGTGGCGAGGTTCGCCGACAGCCGGCTGGAGACCTGCACATAGGTCAGGCCCTCGTAGTAGGCCAACTGGATGCACTCACGCTGCCGGTCGGTCAGCGATCCCAGGCACGCCGTGACCTGCCGGTACTCGTCACGGGTGAGCACGCCCTCGGCGACCTGGTCGACCGGGAGTTCGACGGTGGCGGCGCCGTACCGGGCCTCCCGGTCGGTGGCGGCCTGCTCGGAGCGCACCCGGTCCACGGCACGGCGGTGCGCGACGGTCATCAACCAGGCAAGCGGTGTCCCGGCGGACGGGTTGTAGTCAGCGGCATTGCGCCATACCTGCAGGTAGATGTCCTGCGTGGTTTCCTCGCTGTAGCCAGGATCGCGCAGAACCCGGGTGACCAGCCCGTACACCCGGGACCGGGTGTGGTCATAGAACTCGGCGAAGGCATCGACATCGCGTTGCGCCACCCGGCGCAGCAACGCGTCGAGGTCTGCCGTCACGCTCCGTAGCCTAGCGGGCACGGATGCGGTCACGGTCTGCAACACGGGTATTTCGCCATGCTCATCGACGGCCCCCGGTCGGGGCGAACGTCCACTGGTACACGTCCAGGTACCCGGAGCGGAATCCCGCCTCCGAATAGGCGAGGTAGAGCTCCCACATCCGCTGGAAGGTGTCGTCGAAGCCGAGCTCGGCCAGGGCCGTGGATCGCTGCAGGAAGCGTTCGCGCCACAGCCGCAGCGTTTCGGCGTAATCATGCTGCAGCGAGAACATGTCGACGGTGCGCAGCCGGGTGGAACGTTCGGTGATCCCGATGACCGCCTCCACCGAGGGCAGCAGGCCGCCCGGGAAGATGTACTTCTGAATCCAGGTGTAGGTGTTGCGGGAGGCCAGCATTCGATCATGCGGCATGGTGATGGCCTGCAGGGCGACCCGTCCGCCGGGGAGCACCAGCTTGTCCAGTGTCTCGAAGAACGTCGGCCAGAAGCGATACCCGACCGCTTCGATCATCTCGACCGATACGACGGCGTCATACTGTCCGTCGATGTCGCGGTAGTCCCGGAGTTCGATGTGCACGCGGTCGGCCACGCCGGCCTCGGCCGTGCGCCGTCGGGCGAATGCCAGCTGTTCGGAGGACAACGTGATGCTGTGCACGTGGGCGCCGCGTGCCGCCGCGCGGATGGCCAATTCGCCCCACCCGGTGCCGATTTCGAGGACGCGGCTACCGGCCCGCACCCGGGCGGTATCGAGCAGGCGGTCGATCTTGGCGCGCTGGCCGTCGGCCAGACCGTGCCAGTCCGGCCGGGAGTCGCCGAACAGGGCGCTGGAGTACGTCATCGTCTCGTCGAGGAACTCGGCGAACAACGCGTTCGAGAGGTCGTAGTGGTCGGCGATGTTCCGCCGCGACTGGGCCGGGCTGTTGTGCATGGACCGCGGGTGCCGCACCACGGCCAGCGGGCGAAGCCGCTGTAGCGCAGGCGGAATCAGCACATCGACCGATGAGGCGAACTCGGTGAGCAGTGCCGGCAGGTCGTTCGAGGTCCAGTCGCCGGCCATGTAGGACTCGCCGAAACCGATGAGCCCGTAGCGGCCCACCCGGCGGAACAACGCCTCGGGCCGGTGCAACGTCATGGTGGGCAGGGTGGGATCGGCGGCGCCCAGCACCGACCCGTCCGGGTGCTGCAGCCGTATCGGCAACTGGCGCACCGCCCGCCGCAGCAGCGCCCCGGCGATCCGTCCCTGCGCCGCGCTGACCGGGCCGCGGGGTGCTCCCGCGATCTGGGCCCACCGAGTGCCATCCCGCTGGGCCTCGATGTTACCGGTGGTCTCCAGCGTCATCTGTGCGCGACCTTTCTGGTCTCCGAGGTGGTGGTGCGGGGTATGACGGGCAGGCCGCGCAGCCAGAGCGCGATACCGTGCAGCCGGATCTGCAGCGCACCCATCAGAGGTGCGACCGGGGCCACCAACTGCATGCGCGCGAGGTTCCACGCCGACGCGGGCCGGCGCTGGCCGTGCAGCGACGCCGCGAAGACCAGCTTGTTGTCGCGGTGCCAGGAGATCACCAGATCCGCTGTGGCGCCGGGCCTCGGTGCGTCGACGAGGTAGTAACCCTCGACCTCGTTGAACGGGGAGACGTAGAAGCTCTTCGTGACGGCCGCCGGCCCGGTTTCGGTGGGCGGCAACAGGTATGCGTGTCGTCCGCCGTAGGTGTTGTGCACCTCCACGATGACGTGCGCGAGCTCGCCGGCGGCGTCATGGCACCAGAAGACACTGATCGGGTTGAACACGTAGCCGAGCACCCGGGCATGCAACAGCGCGGTGACCTGGCCGTCGACCGGATCCATCCCGTGGGTGGCCAGGAAGTCGTCCACCCGTTCACGCAGCGTCGGTTGCTGGTCCGCGGGTGCCGAGAAGTGGTCCTGCGCACGGAAGGCGGCGAAGGGCCGCAACCAGATGGGTAGCTTCGGCAGGTTGTCGATATCGACGTACCAGGTGTAGCTGCGGTGCTCGAATTCGGTGCGCAACGGGGCGTGCCGGACGTGACCGATCCGGGTCCGGTACAACGCCGGGCTCAGCATGACACGGTTTGCTGTTCGGGGGCGGTGGGCCAGCGCGCGCCGAGCCGTTCAGCGGCGCGCAGTCCGGCTGCCGCACCGTCCTCGTGGAAGCCCCACCCGTGGTAGGCGCCGGCGAACACCACGCGGTCGTCGTCGAGGGTCGGCAGCAGGCGTTGGGCGGCAACCGATTCCGGGGTGTAGAGCGGGTGGTCATAGATCATCTCGGCGATCACGGCGCTCGGATCGACGCGGTCGCGCCCGCCCAGGGTGACCAGGAACCGCCGTTCCCCGGCGATCCCCATCAGCCGGCTGATGTCGTAGGTCACCAGCACCGGGCCGTCACCGGGGGTGGCCAGATAGTTCCACGACGCCCGGGCGCGGGTCTTGGTCGGCAGCAGCGACGTGTCGGTGTGCAGCTGGGCGTGGTTTGCCGAATAGCAGATCGCGCCGAGGATCTCGCGTTCCCGGGAGGTGGGTTCGGCCAGCGCAAGCAGCGCCTGATCGGGGTGGGTGGCGATCACGGCGGCGTCGAACTGCCGCGGTCCGCCTGCGCCGGTGCTGACCTGCACGCCGTGTTCGTTGCGTCGCACCGATCCGGCCGGCGAGCCGAGCACCACCTCCTGTACCCGTTCGGCGACGGCGGCGACGTAGGTGGCCGAGCCGCCGACGACGGTCTTCCAGGTCGGGGAACCGAACACCGTCAGCATGCCGTGGTGCTCCAGGAACATGAACAGGTAGCGCGCGGGGTAACGCATGGCCTCCCCGGGCGCGCACGACCAGACCGCCGCCACCAGGGGGGTCATGAAGTGCTCGATGAAGTAGTCGGAGAACGCGTGGCGCTCCAGGAACGCACCCAGCGTCTCGGCGTCGCCGTCCTCGCCTGCACGCTCAGCAGGTCGCCGGCCGCCCGGTGGAAGCGGGTGACCTCGGCGAGCATGCGCAGGTACCGCGGCCGGGCCAGATTCGACACCGACGGGAACAGTCCGCCCAGTCCGCGCGCTCCGGCGTACTGCAGTCCGATGCGGTCATCGCGCACCGACATCGACATGTCGGTATCGCGGGTCTGCACGCCGAGTTCGGCGAACAACCTGCACAGGGTGGGGTAGGTCCGGTCGTTGTGCACCAGGAACGCGGTGTCGACGGCCACCGGGTTGCCCCGCCCGTCGTCGACCAGCTGGGTGTGGGCGTGCCCGCCGAGGCGGATGTCGGCCTCGAACAGGGTCACCCGGTTGCGGGCCGACAGGACGTAGGCGGCGGTCAGCCCGGCCACGCCGCTGCCGATGACGGCGATGGAGCGGTCGGTGCGCTCGTTTCGTTCCACGATCGGTATTCGGAGCGGTGCGGAAAGTGGATGGGTCGGCGCGACGTCGATCTCACCGGGATTACGGGAGTGACCAGGCTCTCGCGGCCGCGGACAGGCCGTGGATCAGCGCGGAGGTCGCCGGGGTGAGGCCGTCGGCGCCGGGCAATCCGCTGCGCGGGCTGGTGCCGCGCAGCCGCGACGGCAGTTCGAGCTGGACGCCTCCGCCGCGGGGCAGGTTGACCGGGTTGTCCGGGTGCAGCCCGCGCAGCTCGCGGGGTATCGCGTCGAGATCGCACACCACGTCGTGGCCGGGCACCTTCACATTTCGGGCCAGATGCGCGGCGAGGTCCCGGTTACTGCCGCCGGCCAGCAGTTGGGTGCTGCGCCCGATCCGGCCGTAGCCGTGCAGCGAAACCACCGTGTCGACGTGGTCGAGGAAGGCGGCCAGCCGTGCGGACTCCGCGGGCCGGTAACGCGTGGAGGACAGATGGTGGGGGTACCGGTCGGGGTGGCGCACCGTGTACAGCGAGGCCCCGGACGCCCGGGCGGCCCGGTCGGCGATGACATCGGTCATCTGTTCCAGCCCGCCGCCGTGGATGGCCAGGAACCCGAACCGGGATGCCAGGGTGCTGGTCTCGACGATGTCCGGGTCGGCAAGCAACTCCGAAAGTGATTGCGGTGCAGGGGTATCGGTCTCTTCGCGGCTCGGCCAGCTGGCGGGATCCCACTTGTGCAGGAAGTCGACCCAGCGCTGCGGCAGCCCGTGGTGGCGGGCACCGTCGATGATCCGTTCCAGGTATCCGGGTCGGGGCGGCCCGGGCTCGACCCGCGGGTCGATATAGACCCAGGCGGGGCCCGGGCCCTCGGCGGTGTGCACGACCAGTTCGTCGCGGCGGTAGCGCACCGGGACACTCCCTCGGCGCTGTCCAGCACGTCCAGGTCGTGATCGCTGAGGCACCAGAGCACCCCGTGCACGACGGCGCCGTGGAACGGTTCGACGGTGGCCACCCCGCGCTCGTTGATCAGCCAGTCATGATCGGCCAGGGTGGCGGGCCGGGGATCGGTGGCGTCCGGGCAGCGCCGGGCCATCTGGTGCACGCACAGATTCGATCCATATGCGAAGTACAGGTGGCGCATCAGCCTCGGATGGTCAGGTAGATCAACACGACGTTCAGCGCGGTGATGACACCGGCCACCAGCCAGCCTAAGGCCGTCGTCACCCGGTGGTTGATATCGGCACCCATCAGCGCCCGGTTACTGGTCAGCCTGATCAGCGGGATGAGCGCGAACGGGATTCCGAACGACAGCACCACCTGTGAGAGCACCAGCGCGCGGCTGGGGTCCACCCCGATGGCCAGGATCACCAGCGCGGGGATCAGGGTGACCAGCCGGCGCAACAACAGCGGGTAGCTGCGCTTGAGCAGCCCGGACATGATCATGGCGCCGGCGTACGCGCCGACCGAGGTCGAGGCCAGCCCGGATGCCAGCAGGCCGATCGCGAAGAACAGCGCCACCGTCGGCCCCAGTTGGCTGCTGACCGCGGCGTGCGCACCCTCGATCGAGTCGGTGTTCTCCATGCCCTGCAGGTTGGTCGCGGCGACCAGCAGCATCGCCAGGTTCACCGCGCCGGCGACCAGCATGGCCAGACCGACGTCGTACTTGGTGATGCGCAGCAACCGCTTTCGGGCCGGCCCGGCGGCGGGGTGCCCGTGCCGATCCCGGGCCAGCCCGGAGTGCAGGTACACCGCGTGCGGCATCACGGTGGCGCCCAGCATGGCGGTGGCCAGCAGCACGCTCTCGGCGCCGTCGAAGCGGGGCACCAGACCGGAGGCCACGTCGGCGGCCGACGGCGGCGCGACGAAGAGGCTGGTGAGGAAACCGATGGCGATGACCAGCAGCAGACCGGTGATCACCCGCTCGAAGACCCGCTGCCCGCGGCGGTTCTGGATCGCCAGCAGCCCCAGCGACACCGCGCCGGTGATGATTCCGCCGACCAGCAGCGGCAGGTCGAACAGCAGGTAGAGCGCGATCGCCCCGCCGACGATCTCGGCCAGGTCGGTGGCCATCGCGACCAGCTCGGCCTGGATCCAATAGGCGACGCGGGTGCGGGTGCGGGAGTGATCGGCCACGGCTTCGGGCAGCGAGCGCCCGGTCACCAGGCCGAGCTTGGCGGACAGGAACTGCACCAGGCCGGCCATCACATTGGCGACCAGGATGACCCAGACCAGCAGGAAGCCGTACTGTGCGCCGGCGCTGACATTGGCCGCGACGTTGCCGGGGTCGACGTAGGCGATGGCCGCGACGAATGCCGGTCCGAGCAGATACCAACTCGGCCGTACCCGCGTGGGCGTGGTGTCGTGCAGCACGCTTCCCCTTCTCATCCATCCGGACTATCGAATAGAAAAGTTAGGGTAGCCGAAACCTCCACGTCAAGGTGATCAGGGTGCCACGTAGAGGCCCTTCCCGGTGATCAGCGGCAGATCCAGCGTCGTGGTGATGCCGGGAGCGGCCGCGACGACGGCCGGTATCGCGTTGACGACGCGGGCCGCGGTGGCAACCAGGCCGGCATGGTTGTGGTCGCCCTTGCGGCTGCTCAGGCACAGGTCCAGCGCATAGGACGGTTCACCGGTGACCTCGACGCGGTACGAGCCGCCCTCCTGGGCGGGCTGCGGCCACTCCGGGCACAGGTCGTCGCGCAACCGGGTGATGTGCTCGAGTACCACCGCGGGGTGGTCGCCCACCATGCCGCGGACCTCGAATCGCATGGCAGCGGTCGTGCCCTTGGGGATGTGGCCGGACGCGATCTCGAAATCCTCCGGGCGCCGGGATCCGGACGTGGGTCTCGGTGACCTCGTCGAGCTCGATGCCGAGCCCAGCGGCCAGCTGGCGCACCACCGATCCCCAGGCCAGGCTGAGCACGCCGGGCTGCAGCAGCATCGGCAGATCATCGAGCGACCTGCCGAAGCCCATCACGTCGAACATCACCGTGGCGCTGTCATAGGTGGCGTAGTCGACGATCTCCATGCAGCGGATCTGCTCGACGGTCTGGCAGGTGCCAGCGAGGGCAAGGGGCAGAAGGTCATTGGCGAATCCGGGATCGATGCCATTGACGAAAATGCTGGCGCCGCCCTCTTCGGCGGCCTTCTCGATCGGCGTCAGCAGTTCCGCGGGCAGCACCTGCCACGGGTACTGCAGGAAGACCGCCGCACTGGCGACCACATTGACGCCGGCCGCCAGGATGCGGCGGTAGTCCTCCAGGGCGTCGGGCAACCGGTTGTCGGCCATCGCGGTGTACACCGCGCAGTCCGGTTTGGCGTCGAGGATGGCGTCCAGGTCGTTGGTGGCCTTGATGCCGGTCGAAACATCAAGACCGGCAAGTTCTCCGGCATCCTTGCCGGCCTTGGCCTCCGAGGAGACCCAGACGCCGGTGAGTTCGTACTGCGGATCGTTGATCAGCTGGGTCAGGGCGTGGCGGCCGACGTTTCCGGTGCCGATCGCGGCGACTTTGATGCTCATGGCGTTCCTTTACAGATCCGGGATGGGCAGGTCGAGGTTGGGGAAGGTGAGGCCGCCGTCGACCTCGAGGGTCTTGCCGGTCAGGTAGCTGCCGGCCGGAGATGCCAGATACACGGCGGCCGCGGCGATATCGCTCGGATCGCCGAGGCGGCGCATCGGGGTGGCCTTCTCCATCGGGTCGCGCAGAGCGTCATTGGAGGCCACGATGTCCAGCGCCGAGGTGAGGATCGAGCCCGGCGCGATCGCGTTCACCCGGATACGAGGGCAGAGATCCAGCGCGGACAGCCGGGTGTAGTGCGCGAGCGCGCCCTTGGCGGTGCCGTACGCGGCGAACGCCCGGCCGGCGAGCCGGCCCATCGTCGAGGTGATGTTGATGATCGACCCGCCGCCGGAATGTTCCAGCATCAGCGGCGCGGCGGCGACGGTCAGCGCGTGTGCGGTGCCGACATTGAACGTGAACGCATCCTTGAGATCCTTGGTGGACGTGTCCAGCAGTGGTGCGGGCATGGTGCCGCCGACGTTGTTGACGACGATGTCTAGTTTCCCGAACGCCTCGACGGCCTCGGCGGCCAGTGCTGCGGTGGACTCGGGATGGGCGAGGTCGGCGACCACCACATGGGCCCGTCTGCCGACCGCGGCCACCTGTGCGGCGACCTCCTCCAATTGCGACCGGGTACGAGCCGCGATCACCACATCTGCACCGGCTTCGGCGAAGGCAACGGCGATCGCGGCACCCAGTCCGCGGCCGGCTCCGGTGACCACCGCCACCTGATCGTCGAGCCGGAATTTGTCCAGAATCATGCGGGCCTCATTTCTGTCCTCGGCGCCACCGTAACAAGACTGCGCCGACCACTGGGGGACTTTCTGTAACACGTTCTAATTTGACGGTGGCTGACAGATCGCTGGGAATCGGGGGTGCCCCGCGGTACGGTCGTCGCATGCCCGTGTCCGCCGAGCGTCGCGCTCGGAAGTCTTCACGAATATCTGCCTGACCCATCCCTGCTGCTGAGCACGTTGCCTGACGCCCTCAGCCAGGCGGGTGCGTCCGCAGTCCTACTTCATCCGGTGGGCGACGAATGTGCCTGCTGCAGAACGTCATTTGCTCCGGTAGCTCAGTGGTGAGAGCAGGACTCTTATAAGGTTCAGGGCGAGGGTTCAATTCCCTCTCGGGGCACGTGTTGGGCCAAAGCCGCTGTGGCTCAGCGGATCAGAGCAGCCGCGGGAGCCTGGAAGGGCGTCGTACCTGGTTTCAGTTATCGGCGACGGTGTCTCCGAGGACTGAAAAGAGGTAGGCCCCGCCGGTAGTTTTCGTACCTGTTGTCAGCCTTGGCGACGGTGCCTCCGGGACACTGAACACAGGTAGATCGCACCGGCCGGAGCCTGCCGTTACTTCTTGGCGGCGGCCTTTTTCGCGGGGGTCTTCTTGGCAGGGGTCTTCTTGGCGGCAGCTTTTTTGGCCGGCGCCTTCTTGGCGGGCGCTTTCTCGGCTTCCTTCTTGGGCTCGTCCTTACCGGACGAACCGGACCCGCGGGCCTTCACGCTGGCCTCCAGCTTGGCCAAAAGATCCGACACGTCCTCGGTGGACTCGTCGAGATCGGTGGGCTGCTCCTCGGCCGTGAACGCCTCGCCACCTTCCAGTTTCGCCTGCACCAGTTCGTGCAGTTGTTCCTGGTAGTCGTCGCGGAACTGGTCGGGCTTGAAATCGTCGGTCATCGATTCGACCACCTGCCCGGCCATCTTCAGCTCGGCGGGCTTGATGTCGACATCCTTGTCCAGCGACGGGAAGTCCGGGTCGCGAATCTCGTCGGGCCATAGCAGCGTGTGGACCACCATGACATCGCGCTTGCTGAAATCCTTGACCCGCAGCGCCGCCAGCCGGGTCTTGTTGCGCAGCGCGAAATGCACGATCGCCACCCGATCCGTCTCGGCCAGCGTCTTGGCCAGCAGCACATACGATTTCGTGGATTTCGAGTCCGGCTCCAGGAAATAGCTCTTGTCATACATCATCGGGTCGAGCTGATCGGCCGGCACGAACTCGACGACCTCGATCTCGCGGCTGCGCTCCTCGGGCAGGGTGGCGATGTCCTCATCGGTGATGATCACCGTCTGCCCGTCATCGGAGTCGTAGGCGCGGGCGATGTCGCGGTACTCGACCACCTCGCCGCACACCTCGCAGGTCCGCTTGTAGCGGATGCGTCCGTTGTCCTTGGCGTGCACCTGGTGGAACTTGATGTCGTGGTCCTCGGTCGCGCTGTAGACCTTGACCGGCACGTTGACCAGACCGAAGGAGACCGAGCCCTTCCAGATTGATCGCATGGTCAACGGTAACAGCGGGTAATAGGCTCATGTGGTGGAGCGCTTCGGCCGGGTCAGATTGACCAATCCCGACAAAGTGCTCTATCCCGCCACCGGGACGACCAAGGCCGAGGTGTTCGACTATTACGTGGCAATCGCCGACGCCATGGTCCCGCATATCGCCGGGCGTCCGGTCACCCGCAAACGCTGGCCCAACGGCGTCGGGCAGCCGGAATTCTTCGAGAAGCAGCTCGCGTCGTCCGCCCCGGATTGGCTGCGCCGGGGTTCGGTGACGCACCGGTCGGGAACCACCACCTACCCGATCATCGACACCCGGGAAGGGCTGGCCTGGATCGCGCAGCAGGCCTCGCTGGAGGTGCACGTCCCGCAGTGGCGGTTCGACCAGCACGGTGAGCCGGGTCCGGCCACCCGCATCGTGTTCGATCTCGACCCCGGCGAAGACGTGACCTTTCGGCAACTGTGCGAGGTCGCCCACGAGGTCCGCGGGTACGTCGAGGACATCGGCCTGACGGCCTATCCGCTGACCAGCGGCAGCAAGGGACTGCACCTCTACGTGCCGCTGGCCGACCCGGTGAGTTCGCAGGGTGCCTCGGTGCTGGCCAAGCGGATCGCACTGCAGCTGGAGAAGGCCATGCCCAAACAGGTCACCGCGACCATGACCAAGAGTGTGCGCACCGGGAAGGTGTTCCTGGACTGGAGCCAGAACAGCGCCGCCAAGACCACCATCGCGCCCTACTCGATGCGAGGCCGGGAAGAACCGACGGTGGCGGCGCCGCGTACCTGGGAGGAGATCGAGGACCCCGATCTGCGCCATCTGCGCTTCGACGAGGTGCTGGCGCGGGTCGAGCGCGACGGGGATCTGCTCCAGGGGCTGGACGAAAGTGCCCCGCTACCAGACAAACTCACCACCTACCGCAGCATGCGTGACGCCGGCAAGACGCCCGAACCGGTGCCGCACACGGCCCCGGCCACCGGGAACGACGCTCAAGGTCGCCGCCGGGGCGGCTCCGGCGAAACCTTCGTCATCCAGGAGCACCACGCGCGCCGGCTGCACTACGACTTCCGGCTGGAACGCAACGGGGTGCTGGTGTCCTGGGCCATCCCGAAGAACCTGCCCGAGACCACATCGGTGAATCACCTCGCCGTGCACACCGAGGACCACCCGCTGGAGTACGCCACCTTCGAGGGGTCGATCCCCAAGGGCGAGTACGGCGGTGGTGAGGTCGTCGTCTGGGATTCCGGTACCTACGAGACCGAGAAGTTCCGTGATCCCGGCGTGGACGGCGAGAGCGTCGACGGTAAGAAGGGGGAGGTCATCGTCACCCTGCACGGCTCGAAGATCCAGGGCCGGTACGCGTTGATCCAGACCGGGGGCAAGAACTGGCTGGCGCACCGGATGAAGGAGCAACCGGTCGCGACACCAGCGGATCTGGCGCCCATGCTCGCCACCCACGGGTCGGTGGAGAAGTTGACGCCGGCCGTGTGGGCGTTCGAGGGAAAGTGGGACGGTTACCGGCTGCTGGTCGACGCCGATCACGGCGATGTGGCGCTGCGCACCCGCAGCGGCCGCGATGTCACCGGCGAGTATCCGCAACTGCGGGCGCTGGCCGCCGACCTGGCCGACCATCACGTGATCCTCGACGGCGAGGTGGTGGCCCTGGACGCCGCCGGTGTGCCGAGCTTCGGTGCCATGCAGAACCGGGCTTCGGGAAGCAACATCGAGTTCTGGGCGTTCGACATTCTGCAGCTGGACGGGCGATCCCTGTTGCGGGCCAAGTACTCCGATCGGCGCAAGCTGCTCGAGACGCTCGCCCAGGGTGGCGGACTCATCGTGCCCGAACAACTATCCGGCAGCGGAGCCGATGCGCTGCAGTACGCGCGCGAGCAGGGTTACGAGGGGGTGGTGGCCAAGAAGCGGGACTCCACCTACCAGCCGGGCCGGCGCTCCCAGTCGTGGGTCAAGGACAAGCTCTGGCGGACACAGGAAGTCGTGATCGGCGGGTGGCGTGCCGGGGAGGGCGGGCGCACCAGCGGGATCGGGGCGCTGGTGGTCGGGGTCCCCGGTGACGACGGCTTGCAGTTCGCCGGCCGGGTCGGCACCGGGTTCACCGAGAAGATGCTCGGTGAGCTACGAAAGATCCTCAAGCCCTTGGAGAGCGATGAATCACCCTTCACCAAGCGGCTTTCCGGCCCCGATGCCAAGGGTGTCACCTTCGTGCGCCCGGAGTTGGTGGGGGAGGTGCGCTTCAGCGAGCGAACCTCCGACGGCCGGTTGCGCCAGCCCAGTTGGCGGGGGTTGCGGCCGGACAAGTCGCCGGACGAGGTGGTGTGGGAGTAGTTCAGGGCCAGGCAACCAAGCGCCAGAGGAGGCAGAATTTGCCCTATTCGCGGCGAGTGTGTGGACGCAGGCAGGTCGCGACCCCGGCTACCAGGGGATGGAGCCGCCGAGATCGAAGAACCCACCGCTGGGCCCGTCGGGACTGATCTGAGCCAGGCGCACGATGATCTCTGCGCCTTCTTCGACCGATTGCCTTCCGGTGTGACAATTGAGTTCGGTGGCAGTTAAGCCCGGTCCGGCGGCGTTGATCCGGATGTCCGGGTATGCCTTGGCATATTGGACGGTGATCGAGTTGAGGGCGGCCTTGGATGCGGGATAGCCGATCCCAGGGAATGCATGAGTCGGTGAGTCTCCGCGAATGAGGTCACGCGTCAGCGAAAGCCCGCTGCTGACGTTGACGATGACCGGGGCGTTCGACCTCTCCAGCAATGGTAAGAATGCCTGGATCATCCGCACCACACCGACGACGTTGGTCTCGAACGTCGACCGGACCGAGTCGCCGGTCTCGTCGGCGGCCGGCAGAAAGCGGCCCGCTGGTGTCCGCTCAACGACCCCTGCATTGTTGATCAAAACGTCCAACCCGCCGGCGACTGCGATGGCCGCGGCCGAAGCGTCGTTGGTGACGTCGAGTTCGACGAATCGTGCGCCGATCCGCATGGCGGCTGCACGGCCCCGCATGGGGTTTCGGGCGCCGACGTATACGGTGTGGCCGGCCGCGACCAATTGGCGGGCGGTCTCGTGGCCGAGGCCCTTGTTGGCGCCGGTGATCAGGGTCTTGGGCATCACCAGGGGATCTCACCGTGCGCGGAGCAGTAGCCACCGGTGGGCCCGTCAGGCGGGGTTTGGGCCATCTCGACGATGATGCGTGCGCCTACTTCGACAGTTTGGGTGCCGGTGCGCCCGTTTAGGTCGGTGTTGGTGTAGCCGGGTTCGACGGCGTTGATCCGTATGCCCGGAAACTGCTTGGCGAATTGCACGGTGATCATGTTGAGCGCAGACTTGGACGCCGGATAGGCGACCCCCGGGTAATGATAGGTAGGGCTTTCGGGTGAGCCGGCCAGGCTCAAGGAACCGAGGCTGCTACTGACGTTGACCACCACCGGCGCCGGCGACCGCTGCAGCAGCGGCAGGAAGGCGTGGGTGACCCGGACAACCCCGAAGACGTTGGTGTCGAAGACCTCGCGCACCATGTCGGCCGTCACGGCGGCGGCGCTGATGATCGAGTTGTGCTCGCCACGTCCTTCGACGCCGGCGTTGTTGACGAGGACGTCCAGGCCCCCATTATCGCCGATGAATGTGGCTGCAGCGGAGACAGACTCGTCATCGGTGACGTCGAGCTGGACAAAGCGGCCGCCGAGGCGATCCGCGGCCGATTGTCCTCGCTGCGGGTCACGGCAGCCGAGGTAGACGGTGTGGCCGGCCGCGATCAATTGGCGGGCGGTCTCGTAGCCGAGGCCCTTGTTGGCGCCGGTGATGAGTGTCGTGGTCATGATGGTATTTCTCCTCTTCTCGGGTGGTGACTGCTGCCCGGGGTGGGCGGGATGTCGAGCAGTTTCTCGGCGTTGCGGTGGCTGATCTTCGCCTTGTCGCTGGTGCTGATCGGCAATTGGTGGAGGAAGTCGCGCCCCTGCGTGGTAGCGCAGAAGGGGTAGTCCACGGAGAACAGCACGCGGTCGATCCCGATGACGTCGATCAACAGCCGCAGCGGCCCGGTGCTGAACATTCCGCTGGTGGTGACCCAGACGTTGCTGCGGAAGGTTTCGGCGATGCTGCGCTGCAGGCCGTTTCGGCGTACTGGTGGGGTGAGGTAGGCGTCGACCCGGTCGAGCATGAAGGGCAACATCTCGCCCATGTGGCCGACGATGATCTGCAATCCGGGGAGTCGATCGAATGTGCCGGTGGCAATCAGCCGCAAGAGGTGCAGCCCGGTTTCGGCGTGCCAGCCCCACGCCGGCGCTGCCAGTGCGTAGGCGACCTCTGGGGGAAGGCCGGAGTAGTAGTCGCGCCGGATGGAATCCGCTGGCAGGCCGGGATGCAGGTATAGCGGGACGCGCAGCGTCGCAGCCTGTTCCAGGACGGGAAGCAGTTCCGGATCGTCGAGGAAGCGTCCGCCTTCACGGCCGTTGACCAGTGCGCCCTTGAAGCCCAACTCGCTGACCGCACGATCCAGTTCTCGTACCGCGGCCGGGGTATCACCCATCGGAAGAGCGGCAAAAGCCGCGAAGCGATCGGGATGTGCCGCCACCGCTTCGGCGGCCTGGTCATTGGCGCGGGTTGCAATCTCCACTTGGTGATCGACCGGAATCGCATCGAAAGTCGGTAGTACGTGGCTCAGTACCTGCATGTCGATGCCGGCGGCGTCCATGTCGTTCAGCCGTAGTTCGCCCAGTTCGGTGACCGCTGCGGCGGACATGTCTACCGCCTGCTGAGGCCCGAGATCAATGCCGGCCAGCTCGAGAAAGGCCCGCGATACGTAGTGTTCTTCGAGCGTGATGGTGCGCATGGCAAGCTCCAGTTCAGTTCTTGAGCCAGTCGAAGGCCTCGGCGAGTAGCGCGTCGCCCGATTCGGGTCTGTGATCACCGGGTAGATCCGGATCGACGTCGTATCCTCGCCCGTCGAAGTAGTAGGCAAGCATGCGATAGCTGGAGGGCTGCGCGGCCAGGCGCCGGCGGTCGATGGGAACCGAATCGCCGGGCAACACGGCTGTCAGCGTGTCCCGCTCGTAAATCGTTGACAAATAACAGATTCCGTACCGTCCGTCTCGTCGTTCCAGCCGGTAGATGCCGCGGGCGTAGCTGACGAGATCGGCCTCAACACCATGCATGTCGATGCGAAACTCGATCGCCATCGGCATCGTCACCACCGCACGTTCGCCGAGACGGTGAACACTGGGAACCGACAGCCGGTGTCGGGCGTGGTCCCCGCGCGCCGCCATCTCGCGTGACGCGACGGCGAACTGTTGGCCGGTCCCGGTGAACCACATCGACCGGACCTGCGAATCGCGAGTGATAGCAACTGGCCATCTGGTCCCACCAACCCCGGTCGCGTCCTTCCCGCTCGTGTGCGATGACCTGGACCGGATCGGCAACTGTGGCAGTCATGGCTCGGACCTCCGTGTGTCGGTGGTATTGACAGTGGGTGCGTACTCCACCAAGTCTCAAAGGTGCGGTGCCGGTCTGGGTACACCCCGGTCATCCTGGGTACTGACAGACCCACCTTTGGCTACGATGATGTGGTGACCAGCGGTGATGCGCTCGGTGAGTACCTGAGGCTGCGACGTGGACAGGTCCGGCCAGAAGATGTCGGACTGGTGCCCGGTCCTCGCCGACGGGTCGAGGGGTTGAGACGTGAAGAACTGGCCGCTCTGGCTGGTATCAGCGCCGATTACTATTTGCGAATCGAGCAGGGGCGCAACGCTCATCCGTCGCCGCAGATTCTCGATGCACTGGCCCGGGCGTTACGCATGGATGCCGCGGCGAGCGCGCACCTGCATCAACTCGCCCGCGGCGACCGCCCGATACATACCGGCGTCGAGCACGTCGACGACGATGTAGTCAGCCTTCTGGACCAACTGTCCGTGCCCGCCTTCGTCGCGGGACGATGCCTGGACTGCCTCGCGTCGAACCCTCTCGCGCGGGCACTTTCGCCGAACTTCGCGCCCGGACGGAACTTGTTGCGGCAGCTGTTCCTGGATCCGGCGGAACGTCGACTGCACCTGGACTGGGACGAGGCCACTGCCGGAGTCGTCGGCGGTCTACGCCAGATTGCCGGCGGTGAGGCGGCCGACCCGCGCCTCGACGCCATCGTCGATGAGCTCTCTGCCAGTAGTGAAAGATTCCAGCTGCTCTGGCTCCGGGCCGATGTCGGCTACCGCCCAGCGGGCACCAGTCACCTGCTGCATCCGCGAGTCGGCGAATTGCACCTGCGCCGCAACCGGTTTCCCATACCCGATTCGGACGGCCAGCACCTACAGATCTACCACGCCGTGCCTGGCACCGGCACGGCTGCGAAGCTCGCGCAGCTCGCGGTTCGCTGACCACCGCACCCGACGAAAACTACATCTCGGTCAGTGGTGCGGGAGTCGACGCACATCCCACCCCCGCTAGGTGCCGTACAGATGAAGCGCCCGTGCCGCGGTCGTCGCCACCTCACCACTGAGGCCCACGATCGGTGGGCCACCGCGCTGGTGGATCACGTTGGCGAGCACGATCACGTAGGTGTCCGATCCGGGATCGATCCACAGCGTGGTGCCGGTGAAGCCGGTGTGGCCGAAGCTTCCGACGGGAAAAAGCGTGCCGCGTGGTCTGGAATGCGCCGTGTCGATATCCCAGCCCAGGCCGCGGAGATCGCGCCCCGGCACGGGCTGCTGGGGGCTGGTCATCAGGGCGACCGTCGACTGTGTCAGCGGAAACGCGCTCGGTCGGCCGGCGAGTCGGTCGAGCAGGGCCTGCGCGAACAGGCCGACATCGTGAGCGGTGGAGAACACCCCGGCAGCACCGGTCGCGCCGCCCATCCGTCGTGCCGTCGGATCGTGCACGGTGCCGCGCAGCAGACGGCCATGGTCAGGGTTGAGCCCCGGGCTGTCCTCGTCGCGCGCCGTGGGTGCGACCCGGGTCAGCAGGTCGGTACGCCATGACCCGGCCGGACAGTCGGTCACTTCGGGTGCACGCGGGTCGACGACAATCGCGTTGCCCCGAACCTCATGCGGCCCGCAGGCTTTTGACACCGCGAAGTAGTGGGTGTCGTTCATACCCAGTGGCGTGAACACGTGGCTCTGCACGTAGGTGTCGATGGATTGGCCGGTCAGCTTCTCGATGATGGCGCCCACCAGAATGAAGTTGATGTCCGAGTAGTGAAAGAGCGCACCGGGTTCGAACACCACCCAGGCGCCCAGCGCGCGGCGAAGTCCGTCAGCCTTGTCGGCCCGGTCCAGTCCCCACGGACCGTCCAGGCTGAGGTCGCCCGCGATGCCCGACGTATGGGTGAGCAGCATGCGCAGCGTCACCTGCTGCGCGCGGCGCGGGTCGTTGGCCGGGGTGAAGTCGGGTAGGTACGTCTGCACGGTGTCGTCGAGGCGAACTCGGCCCTGTTCGTAGAGCTGCATGACGGCCGTCGCGGTGGCAATGCTCTTCGTCAGGGACGCCAGGTCGAAGATCGTGTCCTCGGTCATCGGCTCGGCGGGCGAGGGTGACCCGTCCACCCCGGGTTCGTCGGCGAGCTTGCGCTCGCCGAAAGCCAAACGGAACACCACTTCTCCGGCGTGCCCGATCTGGACCACCGCGCCGGGCAGCCGATGCCGGGCAATCGCGTCGTTCATGAGCGCAGAGACCGGCGAGAACTCCGCCGAGAACACCGCGCCGGTCCTCGTGCCCGCCGCGGGCGGCGTGGTTTTCGAGGATGTCGAATGTGCGGCGACCGGCGGCTGCGCCGGCCGTCCGCAGGCGGGCAGCGCAGCGACGGTGAGCAGTGCGGCCGCCACGGCACCGAGCCGGGCAGCGCGCGATCGCGACGCCGTCACCCGATGACGGTATCCCGTTGCGCGGGCACTCCGCTGGCACCATTGCTGGCAGCCGGCGCAACCGACTCCCCGGGACGAGCAGTCATTGCACTTCACCGATGCTTATGTCGAGGTCACGGTACTGTCGTGGATGATTTGCTGACCAGCACCAAATGAGCAGGGACTACGACGATGACGGCGCCGGGACCGAGTAGGTGGTTGCTCCGCGCCAACCACTACGAATGGATCACCGACTACCTTCTCGCGCGGCGCATGACCGGTGCGGTGCGGGTGGCCATGGCGATGGTCGCCGGGTCGCTGGCCCTGTGCCTGCTGGCGCTGCTGAACAGTGTCGACGGCCCCCGCGACGCCATCCCTGTCGCGATGATGTGGACGGGGTTCGGCGGCGGCGTCGCGGGCGCGGTGCTGTGGGTGCTGACATGGCCGACGCGTGGGCAGTCACTGGCCTTTGCGCTGGTGTCCAACACGTCGGTGGCCCTCGCCTGTCTGTCCTATCCCGATCCGCAGGGCGGGCTCACCGGCTGCATCGCCTTCGCGACCACCGCCGCCTATATTGCGTTCTTCCACGGCACGGCGCTGGTGCTGTACAACTTCGTGCTGGCGACCGCAGTTGCGCTGGTCGTCGCGGTCCGCGTCGTCGACTCCGGTCACGTCGCGCTCGCCCTGGTCGACATCTTCCTGGTGCTGCAGGTCAACATCGTCATGCCGTTCGCCATCCACGTCCTCGTGCGCGCGCTCGGCGTCGATCTCGAACAGGCCGAACGGGATCCGCTCACCGGCCTGCTCAACCGGCGGGCACTTCAGCAGCACATCGCCAAGATGCTGGCCGCCACCGACCGTGCGCATCTGGTGGTCGCGGTGGTGGACCTCGACGATTTCAAGCACATCAACGACACGTACGGGCATCAGGCCGGCGATGACGCCCTGGTGGCGGTCGGGCGCGCGTTGGGCCACGCTGTCTTCGACACCACCGCGGTGATCGGACGGATCGGTGGCGAGGAGTTCGTCGTCGCTGCCGCGTGCGCGACCGCCGACCCGACGCTGCTGTCCCGCCGGATCTGCAAGGCGATCGCCGATCTCCCGGTGCCCGTTACGGCGAGTGTCGGGACGTCGTCGGCAGAGGTCGACACCCTGGGAGGCGACGAGGCGGCCCGGCGCGCGCGGATCGACGGGCTGGTGGTTGCCGCCGATGAGGCGATGTACACCGCGAAGCGGGCCGGCGGCAACAGATTTCGTCACGCCAGCTGAGGCTAATTGCGCCGGTTGGCCCAGCCGTCGTCGTTGTGCGCCAACACAAGTAGTTCCCGGTCCCAGGCTCGGTGGCGAGAGCGGTCCAGTCCGCGGCGGATGAGGTACGCCACCAGCGCGCAGCACGTGACGATGCTGATCCAGAAGGACACCGCGGCGACCGTGGCGGTCAGTGCGGCATCGTCGGCGCGAAGCGGCGCCGACACGACCTTCCCGCCGTCGTCCACCCAGACCGTCATGTGATCACCGGGCCGGATGGTCGCGGGGCTGACGACCGACTCGGTGCGCATCTGGGTGCCTTCGCGCCACTGCGCACGCACATAGGCAGGTGTGTCGAGTTCGGTGGGCGCACCTATGCCCGCCACCACGAGTGCCTGCACGGAGTGCCGGCTCTGGGCCTGTTGCTCCGCGGTACGCAGGCTCGCGTCGTGCACCACGGTTCCCGCGGAAACCGCGACGGGAATCGCGAAGAGACCAGCGACCAGCACGCCGAGCACCACGAGCGTTTCCAGCCGGTCAACGGTGCGGACCAGCGGATGGAAGCCGAGCGCACGCAGGTACCAGCGAAGGCGTCCAGTCAACCGTGCACACATTGCCACCAGCGTGACACCGGCGGTGACGGTCTGCAAAACCAGACGGGTGCGAGGCGATGGATATCACACCGCGTGCGGCGCGTGAATCTCACGCGTTGGCGATGGCCTCTTCCAGCCCACGGGTCGCCAGCACATCGGCCAGCTCATTGTCGGCGACGCCGGAATGACCCTTCACCCAGAACCACTCGACCTGATGTCGCGCGCACGCGGCCTGTAAACGCTGCCACAGATCCACGTTTTTCACCGGTTGCTTTGCGGCGGTGAGCCATCCGTTGCGCTCCCAGCCGAGCACCCACTTGGTGATGCCGTTTCGGACGTAGGTGCTGTCGGTGTACAGGTGCACCAGCACCGGCCGGGTCAGTGCCTCCAGCGCCATGATCGGCGCGGTGAGTTCCATCCGGTTGTTGCTCGTGTCGCCGGGCTCGCCACCGCACATCTCGCGGACATGATGACGCTGGCGCAGCACCGCACCCCATCCGCCGGGGCCGGGATTCGGACGGCACCCACCGTCGGTGTGGATCACCACCGGGTCGTCGGTCATGTGCTGAGAATAGGTGCCGAGAGCATCGCCGTCCGCACCGACATACCGAACTCTTGATGATGCACCGTGGTGATCCGGCGGCCGGGCTGCACCGCATCCTTGACCCGCGTGGTTCGTCCAGCGAAGTACGCTGCCGTCTCGTCGATATCGGTGACGGTGTAGGTGATGCCCCAGAGCGTGGATGGGCCCTCGCCGACGGTGTCCGGTGAGCCGACGGCCTCGATGATCACCGCACCGAAGCGGAAGAAGATCTGCCGGATGGGCCGGCCGCCGAGTTCGCCCAGCCGTTCCCGGCGCGGTTGCGCGCCGACGACGCCCAGCGCGGCAACGGTGCGGTCGAGGTCGGGGGACAGCAGCACGATGTGGTCGATGCCGGTGACACCGTTGGCGTGCTCGGCGGGCGCCGCCGGGACCGTCTCGGGTGCGGCGGTGGGAATGCCGTCCAGGTCATCCACATCGACCCCGCCCAGCGACCAGCCGATGATGCCTGCGCCGTGCGCACGCCCCACCAACCGGATACCGACGCCGCCCACCCGGCACAGGCCCTCGGAGACGCTGAACCCCGCTGCCGTCCAAGCTTCGGGTGGATCGGCGACCTGGATCTCGTCGACGGTGACGGTCATGGTCCCGAGACTACGGCGCGGGCGTCTCACAGAACCGGCGGCTACGTTCGAGGTGTGGTTCAACATGCTGTCATCTCAGGCGCCGGTATCGGCGGACCCGCCCTCGCCCTTGCGCTCGCGGCCCGCGGTTGGCGCACCACCGTCATCGAGAGGTATCCCGAGCGCCGCGACGAGGGGCAGAACGTCGATATCCGCGGCGCCGCCCGTGAGGTCGTCCGGCGGATGGGCATCGATGTCGACGTGCGGGCGGCCAACACCACCGAGGTCGGCATGCGCTTCGTGCGGGACGACGGCTCGACGGCGGCCGCGTTCCCCGTGTCGCCGGGAATCGACGGGCCCACTGCGGAACTGGAGATCCTGCGCGGCGAACTGTCCCGCATCCTGATCGATCATTCCGATTCCACCGTCTATCGGTTCGGCACCCGGATCGCCGATGTCGTCGACCACGGCGAGCGCGTCACCGTCACGTTGGATGACGGCGACATCGTCGACGCCGACCTGCTGGTGATCGCCGAGGGACTGTATTCGCGCACGCGGCGCTTCGTCGCGGCCACCGAGGTCAACGATCTCGGTATGTACATCGCGTACGCGACCATTCCCCGCCGCGATGATGACGACAACTGGTGGAGCTGGCAGCACGCGACCGAGTCCCGATCGGTGCATCTGCGACCGGACAATCTCGGCACCACCCGCGCCATGCTGAGCTTCATCTCCGATGTGCGCGGTCTGGACGACCTGGGCCGCGAGGACCTGAACAGCATCCTGCGACGGACGTTCGATGATCTGGGCGACGTCACGCCCCGCATCCTCGACGAACTGGATGCCGGTGCGCCGATGTATTTCTCGTCGGTGGGGCAGATGAGCAGCCCGGCGTGGAGTAGGGGCCGCGTCGCGCTGCTCGGGGATGCAGCGCACTGCAACGCGACCTTCGGTGGTGCCGGCACCAGTCTGGCGCTCATCGGCGCGTACATCCTGGCCGGTGAACTCGGCTCCGGTGACGATGTGCTCGGGGCACTGGCTCGCTACGAACGGCTGATGAAGCCCTTCATCGATGCGGCACCCCTCATCCGGCCGAGGATGCTGCGGCTGATGAACCCGCGTACCCGCAGCGGTATCCGGGTGGTACACGCGGCGGCCGGCGTGGTCGCGGGCCCGGTCGGCAGAGCCCTGTCCTCGGCGGCGTCAGCGGCCGGCAAGCTCCCCATCAACCTTTCCGCCGGCGAACCCGAGCTCCCCAGCTACCGGTAGGCCGACAGGCTGCCGACGAAGAGATCGAGCAGATTCTCGAAGGTGGCGGCGCAGTCGGGGGTCTGCCCGATACCCACCTGTTCGATGGTGACGGCGCCATGAATGGCGCCCCAGACGATCTGCGCAGCCTCGGCCGAATCCGGTTGAGAGGAAGGTGTTCTCATGGCCTTGATCAACCCTGTCAG
Organism: Mycobacterium sp.; assembly: GCA_034520035.1. GTDB lineage: Bacteria > Actinomycetota > Actinomycetes > Mycobacteriales > Mycobacteriaceae > Mycobacterium. Next base: position 316,176 of record JAXHOA010000017.1, read on the forward strand.
GGTGTCGAACACCGCCCGGCCGGTCGCCGCCACCGCCGACGATTGATCCTGTAGCGGGCTGTCCGCTCCGAAGATCAGTGAGTAGCGCGCCGGATGCCGCAACGCGAAGTCCCGGTAATTGCGGCACGCCGTGCGGAACCGCTCGCGGGGCTCGACCTCCCCGGCCACGTCGATCGCATCGGCGAGCCCCTCAAGGGCGCGCATCGCCAGCGCGACGACGAGACCTTCTTTGTGCTCGAATCGGTTGTAGACGCTCATGGGGGAGACCGCCGCCTCGTGCGCGACGGCGCGCACGGTCACTCCGGCAGTGCCGTCGCGATCCAGCACGGTCTCGGCCGCGTTGAGTAGCGCGGCCGAGACCTGATGGCTGGCGGTGCGTTTTCGTGGGCTCATGCCGCCCGGGTGACCTGTCGTTGCGCCAACCAATCCAGGGAGACGTCGGCGACATCGCGCCAGCCGTGGTCGATGGTCAGCGAGTGGCCGCGACCCTCGAACTCGTGGAAATCGGTGATGGCGCTGGACTTCTCGTACAACCGGTGCGCGGCTCTGGTGCTTACCAACGGAACCGTGTGGTCGGCGGTGCCGCCGGTGATCAGCAGCGGTCCGCGCGCGCTGTTGCCGGTATCGATCTTGGCCGGCGAATTGCCGGCGAAGTTCGCGGCGGCGGCCTCGAAGAGCGGCTTGCCGGGTGACGGGATAGCCCACCGCTGCCAGAGTGCGTCGGATTCCTGCTCTGGCAGGGCATTCCCGAATCCGTAGCGCCACTGCGCCTCGGTCAGTCCTTTGGCGCGTCCCTTGTTGAGGGGGTTGCCGAGGACGGGGAAGGCCGAGCGCAGTTGCGCGAGCGGTAACGGCTTGACGCCTCTGATGGGGGCGGGATCGATCGCGATGGCTGCGGCGGCCTTGTTCTGGCCCAACAGTTTCTGTGCGATGAGTCCGCCGAACGAATGCCCGATCACCACCGGCGGAGTGTCGAACTGTGCGAGGTATTGCGCGAAATACTCGCTGAGTTCGTCGATTCCATTGCCGGCCTGGTCGGCGGCATGGAGCCGGGTTTCCTCGGGGGTGGCGTGCTCGCCGGGCCACGCCGGGGCGAAGGCCCGATGGCCCCGCGCCTCGAAGTGTTCGATCCAGGGTTGCCATGCGGTGTGCGCGACCCAGAGCCCGTGGATGAAGACGACGTTTGTCATGTCATGCCTCTCTCGTGTGACCATCTTATAGAACAACGTTCCATAATTGTGTTGGGTGTAACCAGGCTTGGCCCCGGTTTATTTCCGGCCGGCCTCGCGAGTGATTGGCCGGGTTATCCACAATCACGAATTCATCCACAGCCTGGGGTTTCGGCGGTGGCGGCACGTCTCGGATCCGGCAATAATCGAATGCATGTTCGATGAACGGTTGGCGGAAGTGGGTGCGGCCAGGACCCCCGCCGCGCGGGTCCGCGCCTACGCGCGGCTGGAAAACGCCGCCTGTGCGGCCCGGCTGTCGTCCATGGCCGACATGCTCGCCGCCGCGTATGCCGCGGCGGGCTCGGCAGAGCGTGAGCAGTGGCGGTTCGACAACTGGTCGGCGGTGTGTGCGCAGATCGGCGCGAGCCATGGCATCACCGGTGGAGTCGCCTCGGGGTTGCTGATGGACGCGGTGGCGCTGGCCGAACGGCTGCCGAAACTGCGCGCACTGTTCGCCGCCGGCGCCCTGTCCTACAAGACGGTGCACATCATCTGCACCCGCACCCTGCTGGTCAAGGATCCCGATGCGCGCCGCACCATCGACACCGCTCTGGCCACCGAGTTCGCTTCCGGTGCCGCGATGTCGGTGGATCAGATCGAGAAGGCCGTCGACACTGTGGTTCTGACCCACGATCCGCTCGCTGTGCGCCGATCCGAGGCCACCGCACACGGGCACCGGGCCGACGTATGTGTCGACGACGCCTCGGGGACCGCGCATCTGAACGCCTCCCTGTCGGTCACCGACGGCATGGCCGTTGACAGGCGGGCCGATGCGTTGGCCCGCACGGTGTGCGATCAGGACCCCCGCTCGTTGGATATGCGACGCGCTGCGGCGCTCGGGGCGATGGGTTTCGGGTGGGATCGGCTGCCGTGCCTGTGTGAACGTCCCGACTGCGAGGCCGCTGCCAAGCCGCCGGCCGGTGGGGTGGTGATCTACCTGATCGCCCGTCAGGATGCCGTCGGCACCGCGCCCGAGGCCCCGGCCGACGCCCCGGGGCCGGGTGACGGTAGCGGCGGCGGTGCCGCACCGGCCGACGGGCCGGCCGAACCCGGACCCGAGCCCGAGCCCGAGCCCGAACCGGAGCCCGAGCCCGAACCGGACCCAGCATCGGAAACGCCACCGGTCGGCGACCTCACGGCACAACGCCGGGCGCTGACCTCCAGACGCAGGCCGCTGTTCGCCAAACCGTGGTACCTGCATACCTGGCCCGAGCTGATCTCCGGCCTGCGCGGGGACTGCGGTGAGTTCTGCCCGGTGGCTCCCGGGGTGATGCTGGGCGGACCGGTCGTGCCCGCCCCGGTGATCGCGCAGATCGCGCTGCACGCCACGCTGCGTCCGCTGATCCACCCCGGCCAATCCCCGCCGGAACCGGGGTACCGGCCATCGACGGCGCTGGCGCGATTCGTGCGCTGCCGCGACCACACCTGCCGATTCCCCGGCTGCACCCGCACGGTGACCGATATCGATCACACGGTCCCGTACCCGTTCGGGCCGACCGCCGCCTCGAACCTGGCTTGCCTGTGCCGCGAGCACCACATGGGCAAGACGTTCTGGGCGGGCTGGCGCAGCCGCCAGTTCGCCGACGGCACCCTGGAATGGACCGACCCCGACGGCGGCACACACATCACCAGGCCGGGAAGTCGGGCGCTGTTCCCCGAACTCTGCGCACCGACGGCCGCGGTCCAGATCGACGGGACGTCGCCGCGGAAGCACACCGAGGGGTTGACCATGCCTCGGCGCGAGCGCACCCGCGCCGAGGACCGCGCCAAACGCATCGATGACGAACGTCAATCCCACATCGGGTGGGTGCAACGGTATCGGCGCGAGTTGGTCGCACCGTTCTGAACGGCAGCGTGAACGACATGCCGCGGCGTGGCGGGATTGCTAGTCTCCCGGGGTGAACTGCCTGCTCGCTGCGCCCGCCGCCACCCTCGTCGCGTTGTCGAGCGCCGCGCTGTCAGATGCCCCGTCCGCCGGGGCCGAGCCGGCCGCCGAGTCGGCCCGCTACGCCATCGGCATGTGTTACGACACGCAGAACCCGCTGCCGCAGCGCCCCGCGGTGTTCGACTACAACTGCGACGGCACCGGGGTGCTGCACAACATGGTCTGGTCGACCTGGGATGCGCAGGGCGCCAATGGATTCGGTACCGACATCTCGGTCGAGTGTCAGCCCAACTGCGCGCAGGGCCCGGGCCTGACGAATCCCGTTGTGGTGCATGCCTGGAATCCGCTGCCGTCGAGCAGCGCCGCGTGCCCGCCGGACGCCCGCTTCTATGCGGACATGACGATCGCCTACCCCGACGGTGCACCGCCCTGGATCCGTCCCGGCACCCAGTGGTATCCCGGCACGGACTTCGTGCTCGTCGACGGCGCGCCCGCGGTGCACTTCTCGAACCTCACCTCGAATTGTGAGGAGCACCTGCGGTGATCTCCACCAGGTTTCGGCATCATCCCCACCGGCTATCTCCAGCACTGTGAACGCGATCCCGGAGGAGCAGGTCGTCCTGCTCGACGATGCAGGCAACACCATCGGGAGCGCCGCCAAGGCCGCCGTCCACCACACCGATACCCCGCTGCACCTGGGATTCTCCTGCTACCTGTTCGACGAGTCCGGCCGCGTCCTGCTGACCCGCCGCGCGCTCGACAAACAGACCTGGCCCGGAGTGTGGACCAACTCCTTCTGTGGCCATCCCGCTCCCGGTGAGGCGATCGTCGACGCCGTGCACCGGCGCGGGTACCAGGAACTCGGCGTGGCGATCCGTGATGTGCACTGCGTGCTCCCGGAATTCCGCTACCGCGCCCGCGCCGCCGATGGCACCGTGGAGAACGAAATATGCCCGGTCTTCTGCGCGCTCATCGACGGTGCGCTGGCACCGGAGCCGGGTGAGGTGATGGACATGGTGTGGGTCGACTGGAGCGAGGTGCGCTCCGCCGCGGCCCTGGACTGGGCGATCAGCCCTTGGGCGCAGGATCAGGTACCCCTGCTGGAGGATGCGGATCTGCCGGGCTGGGCACGGCCGGCGGCCTGAGCAAACCCGCTGTGCCATCGGCGTCCTGCCGGTTCACCACCTGCAGGCGCTCCGCGTACTCCAGATCGTCACGCCACAGCCGATGGGCCGCCTTGCGCATGAACGGCACGATCAACGACTGCGCCGGCAGCGCCCGCGCGAACCCGGGACGGTCGGAGTGTGCGACGACCGCCTCGATCACCGTGCTGCGCGGGCGGCCGTCCGGCCCGCGGCCGTTGGGGGTCGCATGGGTTTCGACCACGCTACCGCTGCCCTCACCGTCGATGATGCGCATGGTCAGTGTTCGTGGCTCGGGGCTGGTGAACTCGGCGATCACCGGCACCCCGAGCCGGCCGATCCGGAAGGTGACAGCCACCAGGAACCTGTCCTCGTCCTCGGCCAGATCCGGATCCTCAGCCGGCGCGCTCAATACCTCCAGCTGGGCGAACGAATAGGGATGGAACCAGGCGCCGTGCCACGGGTCCATTCGGTTGGCGATGATATCGCCCGGTTCACACGCGCCGGACATGCTGGCGACCGCCGAGATTCGCGGGCCATCGGGGCGGGTCGACAGAATCGGGGATTCGGTGGGTTGCTCACCGCCGATCCGATCCAGCCGAACCCACACCAGCACACCGTCGTCGAACACCGGCAGCGTGGGCCAGTCCGGCCGTCCCCGGCCGGTCAGTCGCAGTCCGTGCCACGGACAGACCAGATGTCCGCGGTCGATCGCCGCGGTGCACAGATCGGCGCCCAGGTGCGGACACCGCGCCGGTCCGGCGTGCAGTCCGCCCTCGCCATCGCGCCAGCACACCAGTTCGGCCCCGGCCACCGTCACACCGAACGGCTTACCCGAGACATCTGTGCTGGCACCGACCACATACCAGTTCCCGCTGGGCCTGCGCTGGGACCTGGCCAGCGCGGCGGCGATGAGCGAAGGCGCGGCCTGACCGAAGGTCGGTCGCTGTCGGCTCCATTCGAGGCGCGGAAGCAGTTGAAACGGCCAGGCTTTCATGTCCGCACCCGCCCCTCCACCCGGTCGGCGAGCCCCCGCAGCACGGCAGAGCGCCCGCGTACCGGCACCGTGTACAGATCGTGTCCCCGCACGCCGAAGCGCCCCAGCAGGGTGTTGGCCGCGGCGAGACCGGTGGTTGCCGCGCGCTCCATCAGCGCCACCGGCAGATCGATCCGGATACCGTCACCGGCCAGCACGAGCCCGTCCTGCGATGTCGTCACGGTGGGCCGGTTCGCGAAATCTCCCGGGCCCAGGCGCGGACAATCGCTGCGGCACAGTGTGCTTTCGTGGACCACGCCGGCTGCCGCGGTCTCCGGGTACAGCTGGTAGAGCCGGGCGTCCAGTTGGCTGCGCAACTCCGGGGTGTCCTCGGTGACGGAGTAGGCGTGCAGTTCCACCACCGAGCCCCCGGTGCGCTGCGCCCAGGACGCCGCTTCCCTCTCGTAGCGGTTCAGCACGCTGATGTTGTCCAGCGGCGGCAGCCCACCGGTGCCCAGAAAGGCCGGTCTGTCGTCGTTCACCGGGCGGTCCAGCCAGAGCCGGCGCACCACGAACGGAGCCGCCGACCCGAGATCGCCTATCTTGCCCCGCCATTCGCTGTCGCCGAGACCCGGAGATGCGCCGACAATGTGTTGCAGCGCCGGCACCTCGGTGGCCAGCACCACGCCGTCTGCGCTGACGGTGGCACCGGAGTCGTCGGTCACCGTGAAAGCGCCGTCGCCGTCACCGGTGACGCTGCGGACCGCGGTCTCCAGGTAGATGTGGGTGTCGCGGCCGCGCAGATACCGCTCCAGCGGTTGCCACAGCGCGACATCGAAGTTCGCCGTGGCGACGTCGAATACCAGGCCTTCGCTGGAGCCGAGAAAATAGATGTGGAACATCGTCGCCAACTCGGCAGCCGACAGTGCTTCAGGCCGGGTGAAGAAGCTGCGGGAGAACACCTCGAACGCCAGATGCCGGGCCGCCGCGGGAAAATTGATATCGCGCAGGAAGGACTCGGCGTCGATGTCGTCGAGTTGCCAGTAGGTCTCGGGCACCGACACCGCCGCCAGCGGGGCCGCCGCCTTCGCGTCCAGGCGCACCAGATCGCGCAGCCGGAAGGTCGGGCTGCGCAGCGCGAATGCCATGGCGTTGAAGGGTGGCGTGCGGGGCAGCCCCCGGAAGGTGTCGCGGCGGCCGCTCGCATCGACGAGTGGATAGTCGTCCAGCGGGCTGAACATGGACAAATCGGAATCGACGCGCCGCAGCAGGTTGCGCAGGTTGTAGTACTGGCGGAAGAAGGCGTGGAAGCCGCGATTCATCGCCTCCGACGAGCCGTCCGGCAGGGTCTCGGTCCACCCACCCACCCGGCCACCCAGATAGGACTGCCGCTCGAAAAGATGCACCTGGACACCGCGCTCGGCCAGCGCGGCCGCCGCGCTCAAGCCGGCGATACCGCCGCCCACGACCGCCACCGTGGGACGGTCGGGTAGCGCTGCGGCGTGCGGCAGGCCCGGCGCCGCGGGGTGCAGGACCCGGCGGGTATCGGTCACGACGCCGCCCTGCCGAGGAAGGTGTGCACTATTCCGTTCTGCCACCCCGGCATGGTCTCGCTACGGACATCGACGAAGCCGTTGTGTTGCAGGCGCTCCCGGAACCGCGCCGCGCCGTCGAAGTCGTTGACACTGCGGCGCAGGTATCGGTAGAGCTCCGCGTCGCCGGTCCGAATCTTTCCGGCCGGGATGATGACGGCGCACGACACCAGATTCCACATCGCGGTGGCACGGCGGGAGTCGCGCACCGAGTATTCGTGCGCGGCGAATACGCCGCCGGGTTTCAGCAGGGCCAGCAGCGCGCGGAGCACCGGGTCGGGGTCGGGCAGGTTTCGGACCAGATAGGCGGACAGGATCCCGTCGAACGGCCCGCTCACCCCGGCCTGCGCCAGATCTTCGGCGCGGCTCTGCACGAACGACACCGTGTCGGGCCACGTCTTCGAGCGGGCGCAGGCAAGCATCCCCGCCGAACCGTCGACGCCCACGATGCGTGCGTGCGGCGCCGCATGCAGCAGTGCGGCGGTGGAAGCTCCTGTGCCGCAGCCGATATCGAGCAGTGTCAACCCTCGGCCGCCGTCTGGCAGGCGCATGCGCTCGGCGGACAGCCGCAGGTGTCGGTGGTATCCCGGGTTGGCGCCGACCAGCCCGTCGTAGGCGCCGGCGCCGGCGTCGAAGGCCTCGGGAACATTGTATTGCGTTGTGCTCATGCGGCATCGGCCTTGCCCGCCGGCGGTTGCCCCTTGTGGCGGGCGCGGGCGCGCCATGCATCGATCAGTCCGCGGCCTGCCACCTGCAGGCGGCGGCGGTTCGACACTGTCGCACGATGGCTGAAAACCTCGAAGTCCATCTCCTCGATGCGGTCGAGGATCTCCGAGTACAGCGTCAGGGCCGCCCGGATACAGGGCCGGGATTGCGGCTCCAGCAAGGCGATACCGCGTTCGGCGTGGTCATAGATGCCCCGGGTCAGCGCGTGTTGCTCGACCAGGGCGGCCCGCAGTCGCGGATCGGTGCGGCGGTTCTGTTGGCACCAGGTGAGCACCTCGCGGTCCACGCCGTGGTGGGCCAGTTCATCCGCGGGCAGATACACCCGCCCGCGGGTCAGGTCCTCATCGATATCGCGCAGGAAGTTGGTGAGCTGGAATGCCTTTCCCAGTGCCGCGGCGTGCGGAGCTGCCTCCGCGCGGGAGACCACGGTGCCCAGCACGGGCAACAACTGCAGGCCGATCACCTCGGCGGACCCGTACATGTACCTGTCCAGTGCGGCTCGGTCCGGATAGTCGGTGACGGTGAGATCCATCCGCATCGAGGTCAGGAAGTCATCGAACAGCTGCCACTCCAGGCCGTAATTGCGGGCGGTGTCGACGACCGCATCCAGCACCGGATCGTCACCTTCCACGCGGTTCATCACCAGTCTGCTGTGCAGCGCGTCGGCCAGCCCCTGCAACTCGTCGGCGCGCTCGGTCGTCGTGCGATCGTCGAATCCGTCCAGCACATCGTCGGCCCGGCGGGCGAAACCGTAGAGCGCGTGCACGGCCGGGCGTTGTCGCGGCGACAACAACCGGGTCGCCAGGAAGAACGTCTTACCGTGGGCGGCATTGAGCGCCCGGCAGCGTTGGTAGGCCGCTCGCAGTTGCGCCCCCTGTACCCCCGCCGCATCCAGTTCGGAGTGGATCATGTGCTGGCCCCCCATCATCGAGTCACAGTCCGTGCGCGGGTCGGTGTTACGACTCCGGTGATTCTGTCGGCGGCCAGGCGACCCGACACGATGGCGGTCGGGATGCCCACGCCGGGAACGGTGGACGAGCCGGCCAGGACGGCGTTGTCGATACCGCGAATCGTGTTGCCCGGCCGGAACGGTCCGGTCTGACCGAAAGTGTGGGACAACGCGAACGGGGTACCCGCGATCATTCCTTGTCGAGCCCAGTCCCGGGGTGTCACGACGTGCAGGATCTCGGGATCCTCACCGAGGTGCGGGAGCCGTGCGGTGACGGTGTCCAGCATCTGCGCGGTGTAGTCGGCGCGGTCGCTATCCCAATCCTTGCCCCCGACATCGGTATTGGGAGCCGGTGCCAGAACATAGAGCAGGTCCCGCCCGTCCGGGGCGAGGGTCGGATCGCCGGCGGTCGGCCGGGTGACGAGCAGCGACGGGTCGACCATCGGGCGACCCTGGTCGATGATCTCGTCGAACGTCCGGTCCCATTCGTTGCCGAACAGGATGGTGTGATGCGATGCGGCGTCCACGGAAGCCGAAGCGCGGCAACCGATATGTGCGACCACCGCCGACGGCGCCGGCCGCAGCCGGGCCGGGCGACGGGGCGTGCGCCCGAGCAGCCGGTAGGTGTCGGGCAGCTCGGTGGTGAGGATGACCGCGTCTGCCGCGAACCGCTCGCCGGTGTCGGTACGCACCGCGGTGACCCGCGATCCGGACCGCTCGATTTCGGAAACCTTGGCGTCGTAGCGGAACTCGACACCGGCGTCCGACGCAGCGGCGGCCAGTGCGTCGGGCAGGGCACGCATCCCGCCCCGCGGGAAGTAGACACCGGAGACGGTGTCCATGTAGGCGATGACGGCGTAGGCAGCCAGTGCCCGCTTGGGCGGCACCCCGACATAAAGGGCCTGGAAGGTGAACACCCGCAGCAGCCGCTCGTCGGTGATGAACCGCCGCACCATCGGCTCCCACCGCCGGAAACCGCCGATCGCCGCCAGTTTCGCCAACTGGGGGGTGAGCAGGGACAGCGGCGAATCGAAGTTCGAACCGATGAACCCGTCGAACTCGAGCTGATACAGCCGGGTCAGCCACTCCCGCAGCCGCAGGTATCCCTGCGCCTCGGCGCGTCCGGCGAACCGCTCGATCTCGGCGGCCATCGCGTTGATATCGCTGTGCACGTCCAGGCTGCTGCCATCGGCGAAGGAGGCGCGGTAGGCGGGGTCGACGGGCATCAGGTCGAGTCGGTCCGCGGTGGATTCTCCGACCGCGGCGAAGGTCTCGTCGAGGATGTCGGGCATCGTCAGGACCGTCGGTCCGGTGTCGATGCGGTACCCGGACACATCGGCGCGGCCGACCCGCCCGCCAGGGTGGGAGCCACGCTCGACGACGGTGACCCGCCGTCCCCGGCCGGCAAGGTGCAGCGCCGCCGACAGCCCCGACAGGCCGGCACCCACCACGACCACGTTCTCGGTTCGCCCGGGCACGGTGCGCATCAGGCGGCCCGCTCGGTGCAGGCCGAGGCCATGGTGATGAGCGCGGACCGGGCGCCGGCATCGAGTTCGCTCGGGCCGAGGCTACTCAACGCCTCGACCGCCGCCGTGTGTCTGTGGCCGATCATGTCCTCTATCGACTTCACGGTCCCCACCTCCGAGATCAGGGCCTGCCACCGAGTCACGTCGTCGGGGCTGAGATGGTCGGCCGTCATGAATTCCTTGAACTGGCGTTGTTGGGAGCCGGTTGCCAATTCGTATCCCGCTACCACCACGGTCGTGGCCTTGCGCGCGATCAGATCGGTACCGGTGGGCTTACCGGTCGTCGCGGGTGCGCCGAAGACGCCCAGCAGGTCATCGCGGAGCTGGAAGGCCTCACCGATCGCGCCGCCGTAGCGGCCCAGCACGCCGAGCACCGTGTCATCACAGCCGGCGAGGGCGGCGCCGATCTCCAGCGGCCGGCGCACCGTGTAGTTGCCGGACTTGCGGCGCGCGACGTCCAGCACCTCGGCGAGGCTGGGAAACCCCGCACTGTCATTGACCAGATCGGCGAACTGCCCGACCGCGAGTTCGGTGCGCATCGCGTCGTACCGCGGCCAGGCGCGTGCCAGCGCGGTCGCACCGACGCCGCTTTCGCGCAGCATCTGCTCGGCCCACACCAGACACAGATCGCCGAGCAGGACGGCGGCGGACTCGCCGAATCGGGCCGACGACCCGGGCAGGCCGCGCTCCTGGTGCCATCGCTGGAACGCGCGGTGAGCGCTCGGGCGGCCGCGCCGCATATCGGACTCGTCCATCACATCGTCCTGGACAAGTGCGAAGGCGTGCAGCAATTCCAGGCTCGCCGCCGCCTGCACCGTCGCCTCGGAAGGTGGGGCACCGCATTGCCAGCCGAGATAGAGGTAACTGGAGCGCACGCACTTGCCCTCGGCCAGCATGGCGCGCAGGACGCCCTCGGCGATATCGACGTGGGCGCCGTGCAGGGAGTCGCTGCAGCGCGTGTCCAGGAAGTCGGCCACGGCCGCCAGCACCCGGTCGCGCAACGGCGTCAGCCACGGAGAGTCCGTCGAGCCGGCGACGACGGGTGGCTGGGTCGCGGCCTCGGTTCGTGCTGCCATCGATCTTGAATGTACCCACTTTTTCCGGTTCTAAGCGGTGAGTGGCAGCATTGCCCGGACGGCGCCCACGGCCCGATGCCGACGGGCTCGCAGTGGGTCTCCGGCACAACGATATTCAGTGGGTAGCGTGGTGCGGGTGATGCTCGGTTTGAGCGGGGAGCAATCAGGGCACCAGGGGTGTCCCGAGCGAAGGAAGTGGATTGGCGCGATACCTGCTTGCCGTCAGCCCGATTCGGGGTCACGTATTGCCGATGATCGATATCGGGACGGGGCTGCGGGAACTGGGGCACGATGTCACCCTGCTGACGGGCTCGGGGTTCGCCGACCTGGCACGCAGGGCCGGGCTGCCCGTCCTCGCCCTGCCCGAGGATATCCAGATCGATCCGCCCTCGGCCGCCCCCGCGTTGTTGCGCCGTCTACCGGTGCAACTGCGGCGGTTCTGGTTGGGACGCGCCGAACTGGACACCGTTTTTGCCAGACCGCTTGCCGCGGAGGCACGTTCTCTGCGTGCCGCGCTGCAGGGCGGCACCTTCGACGCCGTGCTGGCGGACGTGACCTTCACCGGTGCGCTACCTCTGCTGTTGCAAGAGGAGCCACGGCCTCCGGTGCTGGTGTGCAACGTGGGACCGCTGACCCTTTCCAGCGCCGACATCCCGCCCTTCGGCATGGCGTGGCGACCCGAATCAGGCGTCGACTACCGGCCGATGACGGCCGTCGCCCACCGCGTCATCATGCGCGGCAGTCAGCGTCGGCTCGACCGCGCACTGCGCAGCGCCGGTTCCCGTCGGGCCCCGGTCTTCATCAGCGACTGGCCCCGCCTGGCCGACGCGGTGGTGCAACTGTCGGTCCAGGAGTTCGAGTACCCGCGTTCTGATCTGCCGGCGACGGTGGAGTTCGTGGGTCCGGTCCTGGCTGCGAAAAACAAGGGAGACAGAGAACTACCGGAATGGTGGTCCGATGTGGAGCAGGCCCGGGCGGTCGTCCACGTCACCCAGGGAACCTTCGACAACACCGACCTCGACCAGCTGATCTCGCCGACGCTGGCGGCTCTGGGTGATCGCGACGATCTCCTGGTGGTGGTCACCACCGCGCGCGCCGATGCGACTCTGACCTGCCCCATACCGTCGAACACGCGGGTGACGGACTGGCTGCCGTATCCGGCGCTGATGCCACACGTCGATGCCATGGTCACCAACGGCGGCTACGGCGGTGTGCAGTACGCGTTGAGTCACGGGGTGCCGCTGGTGGTCGCCGGCGAGACATCCGACAAGGCGGAGGTGGCCGCCCGCGTCGATCACACCGGCGTCGGGGTGGATCTGGGCACCTCCATGCCCACGGCCGCCGCGATCGGCGATGCCGTCGACCGCGTTCTGCGCGATGATCGCTACCGGGCGGCGGGACGGCGGATACAACGCGCGATCGAAGCCACGACACCGATCGATGCCATTGCCAATGCGCTCAAGCGCTGTGCTGCGTGAAGATGTCGATCGGTCGCCCGACGGCCAGCGCCACCAGTGGAATCCGGCGGCTCGTCGACTGCTGATAGGTGATGTACGGCGGATACAGGTGGGTCATATACGACCAGGCTTCGTGTCGCTCCTCATCCTCGAGCTCACGCCAGGTCGCCTCGAAAGCCTGCGTGGCGACCTGTACGTCCACCGTTGAGCTTGCCCGAATGTTGTTGTACCACTGCGGATGAACGTCGGCACCGCCTTTGGAGGCCACCACGACGAGCTCGCCGCCGAAGTTTCCGTAGATGAGCGGCTTCACGTAGGTCTTGCCCGACCTGCGGCCCCGGTAGCGGATCAGGCAGTTGGTGGTGAAGGCGCGGCCGCCCCCTTCGCTCAGGTCCAGGATGTGGCCCTTGGCCCCGCCGGATTCGAGGTACATCGCCAGATGCTCGTCGGCCCAGTCGGTCATCTGTCCACCGTAACGGGTGGCCGTCTGCGCGCTGCAGTGACATCGTTGAGGGATGAGTGCAGAGACGCCGGAAGAGGCCGAGGGCTACAGCATCGACGACGAGGACCAGCTTCCCCAAGAAGACACCCTCGTGGATCGCGGCGTCGACGACGTGCTCGACGAGGGGTATTCGCCGCCCGACCGCTGGCAGGAGGCGCGCGAGCACGAATCGCTGGACGAGCGGCTGGCCGACGAGCAACCGGACCCGGCACTGCTGGACGGCGACGACACCTCCGACGAGCAGTCCGGCGATGACGAGGTCGGGGTCCGACGTTCGGGTCGGCTGGTGGCACCGGACGCCGGTTTCGGCGAGGACAGCGAGTCCGAGCTGCTGGGCAGCGAGGTCGGTATCGACGGTGGCGCGGCCTCGGCCGAGGAGGCCGCGGTCCACGTCATCGAGGAGTAGCTGACCTGCCCAGCAGCACCGAGACGGTGAGCACCGCCAGCCCGGCCACGGCCAGCACCGCGCCGGCCGCGGCCGGCGCGGTGTAGCCGAATCCTGCGGCGATCACCAGACCGCCGACCCACGCACCGGTCGCATTGCCGATGTTGAGCGCGGAATGGTTCAGCGCGGCGGCCAGCGTCTGCGCATCCTGGGCCACATCCATCAGCCGGGTCTGCAGGGCGGGGCCGACGGCCGAGCCGGCGGCGCCGATGCCGAACAGCACCAGCAGCGCGGTCCACGGATTGTGCGCCGCGGCCACGAACACCGCGAGCAGCACGCCGAGCAGGCCCAGCGACAGGTACAGCGCGCGGATCACCGAGATATCGGCCAGCCGTCCGCCGACCAGGTTGCCGACGACCATGCCGAGGCCGAAGACCATGAGCGCCACCGGAACCAGCGTTCGGGACAACCCGGACACATCGGTCATCGTGGTGCTGATGTAGGTGTAGACCGCGAACATGCCGCCGAAGCCGATCATGCCGACCAGCACGGCCAGCAGCACCTGCGGGCGGCGCAGGGCGCCGAGCTCGGTCAGCGGGCTGGTGACGTGCATGGTGCGCAACTGATCGGGCAGCCAGAACCAGAGTGCGACGACGGTGAGCACGCCGATGAATACGACGAGCGCGAAGGCACTGCGCCAGCCCAGGCCCTGGCCCAGCCAGGACGCGATCGGCACGCCGAGCACGGTGGCGATCGTCAGCCCGGACAGCACGTGCGCCACGGCCTTGGCCCGGTTCTGCGGCCCCATCAGATGGGCGGCGGCCAGCGCCGCGATCCCGAAGAACGCACCGTGGGGCAGGCCGGCGACGAACCGCGCGATCACCAGCGTCGGGTAGGTCGGGGCGACCATGCTGGCCAGGTTGCCGAGGGTGAAGACGACCATCAGCCCGAGCAGCAGGGCGCGGCGCGGCACCCGGGCCGTGAGCGCGGCGATGGTCGGCGCACCGACCACCACCCCCAGGGCGTATGCGGAGATGACATGGCCCGCCGTGGGTTCGCTGATGCCGAAGCCGGCCGCGATATCGGGGAGCAGGCCCATCGCGACGAATTCGGTGGTGCCGATCCCGAAACCGCCCAGAGCCAGCGCGAAGACGGCCAGCCATCGGACCGTGGGATCGGTGGCGATGACGGACTGCGGGCGGGTGGGGCGTTCGAGGCTGGGTGTCACCGGTTCAGCGTAGGACGACTTACGTCGTGGCGACAACTTAGTTTTGCTCTTTTCAGTCGAAAGTGGCGAAACTTACGCCTTCATGGTGAAATCGAAGGCGTGACCAGCGTCGGTGAGACATTTGCCCTGATCAGGGGGCAGGGCGAAATCACCCGCGCGGAGATCGCCGCGCGCACCGGACTGTCCCGCACCGCCGTCGGCGCAAGACTGGCGGTGCTCCTGGAGACCGGACTGGTCGTCGAATGCCAGCCGGCGGCCTCCACCGGCGGCCGTCCGGCCACCCAGCTGAGCTTCAACGCCGACGCCGGTGTGGTGCTCTCGGTGGCCGTCGGCATCAGCCGTACCCGGCTCGCGGTCTGCAACCTCGCGGGCACCGTCCGGGCGCTGGCCGATATCGACCAGGAGGTCGCCCTCGGCCCCGACGACCTGATGCCCGACGTGGTCAAGGGCCTGGACGTGCTGCTGGAACAGTTCCCGGGTGATCCGGTCTACGGGGTCGGCCTGAGCCTGCCCGGCACGGTGGACGCCGAACGCGGCTGCAGCTGCGGGTCGGCGATCCTGCGGGGCTGGGACGGGGTGGCGCTGCGGCCGTATTTCGATTCGCTACCGTCCCTGACCGGCACGCCGGTGGTGCTCGACAATGACGCCAACGCCATCGCGCTCGCCGAACACGGCGACGAGGACGATGTGCTGGTCTTGAAGGCCTCCAGCGGGATGGGCGCGGGCATCATCGCCGGCGGTCTGCTGCTGCGCGGGGCCGGTCAGGCCGCGGGCGAGTTCGGGCACAACAAGATCGCCGCCGCGAAGGATGTTCCCTGCCGCTGCGGTGACACGGGCTGTCTGGAGGCGATCGCCGGTGGCTGGGCCATCGTGCGCGCGCTGCAGCAGCAGGGGCGCCCGGTGCGGCATCTGCGCGATGTCGCCGAACTCGCCAATGACGGTGACCCGGAGGCCCGCCGGATGGTCCGCGACAGCGGCCGCTATGTGGGGGAGGGCATCGCCCCGGCGGTCAACCTGCTCAACCCAGCGCTGATCGTGGTGGCCGGCGATATGGCCGGCGTGCACGAGATCTTCGTCGCGGGACTGCGGGAGACGTTGTACCGCAACGCGACTGCGCAGGCCACCGGCGCGCTGCGGGTGCGTCCGGCGACTCATGGTGACCGGTCGGCCACGGTCGGCACCGCCACCATGGTGCTCGATCAGGTGCTCAGCGTAGCGGCCATCGACGCGCTGAGCGCCTGAGCTCAGGCGCCGAGCAGCTACCCGTTGGCCTTGGCGATCACATTTTCGGCGAACCACTCCAAGTTGCGGATCTTGTCGTCGAGCGGTTCGGTGTCCTGTCCCATGATGTAAGGAATCCGGAAGCCGACGATGACATCGGTGACGCCCTTGTCCTCCAGGCGCTTGACGCCATCGAGGGTGAAACCGTCGATCGAGATGACGTGGATCTGGAACTCGTCGGCCAGACCGATGCGCTCCTCTTCCTCCCGGTACTTCTTCAGCTTGGCCAGCAACGGGTCGAGCTCCGCGGGATCGCCGCCGCCGTGCATCCAGCCGTCGTTGCGCGCGGCGCGCTTGAGCGCCGCGTCCGCGTGCCCACCGATCAGGATCGGGATCGGCTTGGTGGGCGCCGGGGTCATCTTGAAGGCCGGGAAGTCGTAGAACTCGCCGTGGTATTCGAAGTAGTCACCGGAGGTGAGCCCGCGGATGACGTCGATGCACTCGTCCATCCGCTTGCCGCGGCGTGCATACGGCACGCCCATGATTTCGTAGTCCTCCGGCCACGGGCTGGTGCCGACACCGAGGTTGAGGCGGTTGTCGAACATCGCCGCGAGCGAACCGGCCTGCTTGGCGACCAGCGCCGGGGGCCGGATCGGCAGTTTGAGCACGAACACGTTGAACTGGAGTGTCGTCGTCACCGCGGAGAGTGCCCCGATGAGCGCGAAGGTCTCGATGAACGACTTGCCGTCGAGAAATTCGCGGTTGCCGTCCTCGGTGTAGGGATAGGTCGAGTCCGACACCTCGGGGTAGGCAACGCTGTCGGCGATGGTCATCCCGTGGTATCCCGCCTCGTCGGCGGCTTTGGCCAACGGGATGTAGTACTTGGGATCGGTCATGGCTTCCGCATAGGTGAACCGCATGCCGCCGATACTAGAACACGTTCTAGTATCGGCGGAACGGAATGCGCGAGCTACCCCGGGAAGGGCGGAACGCCGACGCCGGCGATCGAGTAGCCGCCCTGCTGGCTGCGTTCGGTGAACCTGGCCGACGCGGACCGGTTTTCGATCGTGACGGACAGTGGATTGCGTGCGTCATCGGGTAGCGCCTCGAAAACGGTTCCCTGCCAGTGATACTGACCATCGATCGGGTCCAGGTGGCCGGTGAGCCGGACTCTGGACACCCGGCCCTCGATGGTGGCCGGTCCGTCGTAGACGTCCTCGGATTCCTCGATCTCGGCGCGTCCGGCCGGCTGCACCGCGCCGCCGGGCAGGAATCCGCTGCGTCGCCACATCCGCCGCGCGATCGGGCCCATCAGGCCGACCTCCTCCAGGAACGAGGCCAGCGGGGCGAAGCCCGCGATCTGCACCTGGTGGCGGTGCGGGGACCGGCGCGCCATCCGCCGCGCCGCCCGGCCGTCCAGGCCGACCCGGTGGTACTGCACCTTGTTGGTGAACAGGAACCGGAAGAACGGTCCGCCGAGTCCGTTGAGGTTGCCCACCCACATCCGCTTGGCGCGCGACATCGTCGGTATGCGCTTGCGCAGCCCGTCACGGGCGAACTGGATGTGGCGGGCCTCCTCGGTGACATGGATGCGCATCAGCCGCTGTACCACCGGCTGCAGGTCGTCATCGTCCATCATCTGACGTTGCAGCGAGTCGAAGATCTCCTCGCCGATCAACGCGGCCACCCAGAGCACCGAACCCCGGAACGCGAACGGCAGGGCGTTGATGGCGAGGCGCTGATAGAGCTTCGGCCGGACCGGATCGGCGCCGACCCTGGCGATGGCCTTGCCGAACATCACCATGTGCCGGGTCTCGTCGCCGAGTTCGGTGAGTTCGTAATGGGTGGTGGCCGCGGTCGGGTCCTGGTGCATCATCTTGCGCAGCAGCGCCTGATTCAGGATGTTCTCGAACCAGATACCGGCCGACAGGGTGTTCACCAGTTCCTGGCGGGACAGTTCGATCTGCTCGGTGCGGCTCATCGCCTCCCAAATCGGGGTGCCGTACAACGACACCACCTTGGGGGGCAGATAGAACTTGTCCGGATCCAGCGGCGCATCCCAGTCGATATCCACGACGGGTTCGTAGGACTTGCGCACCGACCCCTTGAGCAGGCGTTCGGCGAATTCCGCGCGAGTGGTCTGTGTCTTCACCGAAGCTGTCATCGTCGACTCCCTCGAATGGTGCGTGAGCTTTGAAGCTACGTTCGATACCAGCGGTAGTCAATACCCGCGGTACTGGGTAATTGTCTCCTTCGGTGGCCCCGCTAGCCTTCGCGGGTGCGCACAATTCATGTCATCGGTATCGGTGCGGGCGATCCCGACTACGTGACGGCGCAGGCCATCTCGGCGCTCAATGACACGCAGGTCTTCTTCGCCATGGACAAGGGCGACGCCAAGGACGATCTGGTCGCACTGCGGCGGCTCATCTGCGAGCGTTTCATCGCCGAGCCCGGCTACCGGTTCGTCGCCCTACCGGACCCCAAGAGGGCCCCGGCGGCCGACGGGCCCGCCTACGAGCAGGCCGTCGCCGACTGGCATGCCGCCCGCGCCGCGCTGTGGGCGCGGGCCATCGAAGCCGAACTCGGCCCCGACGGGGTCGGGGCATTCCTGGCCTGGGGCGACCCATCGCTGTACGACAGCACGCTGCGCATCCTGGACCGCGTGGCCGAGCACGTGGAATTCGAGTTCGACGTGATTCCCGGTATCACCGCCATCCAGGCGCTCACCGCGCGGCATCGCATCCCGCTCAACGATATTGGCGAAGCCGTCCTCATCACCACCGGTCGGCGGCTGCGGGATGAGGGTGTCGTCGGAGCCGCCGTGGTGATGCTCGACGGCGAATGTTCATTCCTGCGCACCCCGCCCGACACCCGGATCTGGTGGGGCGCCTACCTCGGCACGCCCGACGAATTGCTCGTCCACGGCACCGTGGGACAGGTGGGTGAGCGGATCGCCGAAATGCGTGCCGCGGCAAGGGAACGGCATGGCTGGATCATGGACATCTACCTGCTGCGCACGGCAGACTGAGCGGCATGAATTTTCTGCTGCGCGCCGCACTGACGGGAGTCGCGTTGTGGGTGGTGACCCTCGTGGTGCCCGGCGTGAGCATCCTCGGGGGCGACTCCACCCTGCAACGGGCCGGCATCATCTTCGTCGTCGCGGTGGTCTTCGGACTCGTGAATGCGGTGATCAAGCCCATCGTGCAGTTCATTTCGATACCGCTCTACATCCTGACCCTGGGATTGATCCATATCGTCATCAACGCGCTGATGCTGTGGATCACCTCGTGGATCACCGAGCACACCACGCACTGGGGCCTGTTCATCGAGGATTTCTGGTGGACCGCGATCTGGGCCGCGATCGTGCTGTCCATCGTCAGCTGGCTGCTGTCCCTGGTGGCGGGCGATGCGAAAAGGGCTGTGCAGTAACGGATCAGGGCCCGTCGCCGCGATCGCCCCGGGATCGGCGGCGTTCGAACTGCCTCTGGCCCGCCGTGCGCTGCTCGGGTCACCTGCGTACACGGGAGACGATATCGGTGCCCGCCCGGGCGACACTCGAGTCACACTGGTGGCATGCCCGAACTGCCCGAAGTCGAGGCGCTCGCCGATCACCTGCGCCGGCATGCCGTCGGCAAGGCCGTCACCAGGGTCGACATCTCCGCACTGTCGGTGCTCAAAACCTTCGACCCGCCGGTGACCGCGCTGCACGGATGCGAGGTCACCGGGGCGGCGCGGTGGGGCAAATACCTCGGTCTGCAGGTCGGCGAGCTCTACCTCATCACCCACCTGTCCCGGGCCGGTTGGCTGCGCTGGTCGGACAAGCTGGCGCCGACGCCGCTGAAACCGGGTAAGGGCCCGATCGCGCTGCGCGTGCACCTCGGAGCCGCCCCGGCGGCGACATCCGGTCTGGGCGACTCGCAGGGCTTCGATCTGACCGAGGCCGGCACCCAGAAACGCCTGGCGGTGTGGGTGGTTCGGGACCCGCTGGACGTCCCACAGATCGCCGGTCTGGGACCCGATGCGCTGGCGCTGGATCCCGACGGGCTGCGCGAGGTGCTGGCCGGTCAAGGGGGCCGCATCAAGACCGTCATCACCGATCAGAAGGTGATCGCCGGGATCGGCAACGCCTACAGCGATGAGATCCTGCACGTGGCGAAGCTGTCGCCGTTCGCGACCGCCAACAAACTCTCCGATGCGCAACGGGCCGACCTGCACGACGCGATGTCCTCGGTGCTCACCGATGCGGTGTCGCGTTCGGTGGGCCAGCAGGCCGCAACTCTGAAAGGGGAGAAGCGTTCCGGGTTGCGGGTGCACGCCCGCACCGGGCTGCCGTGCCCCGTCTGCGGGGACACCGTGGCCGAGGTGTCGTTTGCCGACAAGTCGTTCCAGTACTGCCCGACATGCCAGACCGGCGGCAAAGTGCTCGCAGATCGCAGAATGTCGCGTCTGCTCAAGTAGATTTCCAGCCGTGACCCGTCCGCACGTGGTGTCCGGCACCGCCGCGACGATGACGATTGTGGCAACGGGTCTGGGCGCCAGCATCACCGCTGCGGATCCGGTGATCCTGTCGGCGAACATCTCGGCGGTCCGGGAGGGGCTGGCGCTGTCGCCGGGCACCACCAGCTTCGTCGCCAGCGTGGCCACCCTGTCCCTGGCGGCGGGCGTGCTCGGAGCCGGCGCACTCGGGGACAAGTTCGGCATGAGGCGGATGTTTTCGCTGGGCCTGATGGGCACCGTCGTGTTCGGTGTGCTCGCCGCCTCGGCGCCGAACGCCGGGGTGCTGATCGCCGCCCGAGCCGGGGTGGGACTGGCATTCGCCCTGCAACTGGGATTGGCGTTGGCCATCGTCAACGTCGTCTTCCCGCCCGAGCGGCGGGCCACCGCGATCTCACTGCACCTGGGGGCCGGGTTCGTCGCTGCGGTGCCGATGCCGGCCATCGGGTCCCTGCTCGCCGAACACTTCGGTTGGCGCACCTGCTTTCTGGTGGCCCCCGTCCTGGCGCTGGTCGCGCTGGCCATGGTGCGCAGGTACGTGCCGGAGACACCGCGTGCCGAGCGCCGGCTCGACGTTGGTCGGTCTGCTGCTGGTGGCCGTCGCGCTGTCGGGGACGGTCTTCGGGCTCTCCCGGCTGCAGAGCGGGCTGGACGCGGGCGTGATCGGTGCGCTGGTCGTCGGGCTGGTCGCCGCGGTCGCCTTCGTGATCTTCGAACGACGCACTCCCAGCCCGGCATTGGATCTGCGGATATTCTCCTCCGGGCCGTTCAACGCCGCTGTCTTCGCCGGCATCGCCTTCAACTTCCTCAGCGGCGGCGTGACGGTGTTGCTGGCCTTCTACCTCGTCGCCGTTCGCGGCGAATCACCCACTGCGCTGGGGCTTCTCATGGCGCCCGCCGCGCTGCTGTCCGCCGTTGCGGCCGCCGCGGCCGGCCGGGCCGCGGTGCGGCTGGGGCAGCGTGGCGTGCTCGTCGGCGGGTTGGCGTTGCTGGTCGCTGGTCTGCTGGTGGTTACCCGGCTCGGCGAGCAGAGCTCACTGTGGTTACTGTTCGCGGCGGTGGCCTGCAACGCCGTCGGCGCGGCCGTCGTCGAGACCGTCGAGGCCACCGTCATGCTGCAGACCGCGCCGGTCGAGCTCAGCGGCGCGGTCGCCGCGGTGAAAAGCGCTGTCGGACAAGCGGCGTACTCGATGGGGCCGGCGCTGTTCGCGCTGATCGGCACCAGCGTCTTCGTGCACTCCGCAGCCGGCAAGCTCGCCGGCACCGGGATCAGCGAAGAGCAGGCGCGCGAGGCGCTGCGGGCGGCGCACGGCGGGGCCGGTTCGGCCGCCGGCACCAATGTGCTGGACCCGCAGCGGGCCCGTGAGGTGGTCGACGGCGCACACGCGAGCATGATCGACGCCATCCATACGCTCGGCTGGACGTTGACCGCGGTGCCGTTGGCGGCCATCGTGGCGGCGCTGATCTTGATGAGGCCCGCCCGTGCCTGACACCGACGATCCGATCCCCATCGAGTTCATCGCCCGGCTCGGCTCGGCGATGCTCAGCGCGGACTATCCGGTGACGATGGTCCGTCATGCGCTCGAGCGCGTGGCCGCCCGGCAGGAGACAGACTGCCCGGTGCTGGTGCTGCCGAACTTCATCCAGGCCGGCGACCGGCACCACACCACGGTGGTGCGTGGTGCTGCGCTGCGCTACGACCAGACCTTCCCGTTGGGCGAGTTGGTGGAGCAGGCCCAGCGCCGCCGGGTGGACCCCGTCGAGGGGATCGCCGAGCTGGACCGCATCCAGGCGTTACCGCGGCGCTTCCCCGGCTGGGTCGGGGTGATCGGCTACGGGTTGCAGAGTGCCGCCTACGGCCTGATCCTGCAACCGACGGTGGTGTCGCTGATCGCCGCCACCGGTTTCGGGTTGATCGTCGGACTGCTGGAGCTGGCGACCCGCAAGAACGCCGCGTTGCGCCAACTGTTGCCGGTCCTCAGTGCCTTTGTGGTCACCTACGTCGCCTTCAGCCTGGGGCGGCTGCTGCACATGGGTCACGACAGTCTTCGGGTGCTGATCGCGCCGCTGACGCTGTTCCTGCCCGGGGTGGCGATCACGCTGGCGGTCATCGAGTCGTCGACCAGCGAGATGGTGTCCGGGTCGGCGCGACTGATGGCCGGACTGTTGCGACTGGCACAACTGGCGCTGGGGATCCTGCTGGCCGTCCAATTGCTCGGGCTGTCCTGGTCGGAGCTCGCCGATGCCCCCGTCAACACGCTGGGTAGCTGGGCGCCCTGGGTAGGCGTGGCGGTCTATGCGGTGGCGATCACCCTGCACCTGGGTCCGCCGCGCGGTTTCGCGCCGTGGCTCACACTGGTCCTGTTCACCGCCTACGGCGCCCAGCTGCTGACCAACGCGGCGTTCGGCGGGTACTTCAGCGGCTTCGGCGGCGGCCTGATCCTGATCCTCTGTGCGTTGGCGCTCAGCAGGTTGTCGAGGACGCCGACGACTCAGGTGATGTTGGCGCCCGGTTTCTGGCTGCTCGTGCCCAGCTCGATCGGGATGATCGGGGTCGCCGAACTGGCGTCGGGGCAGGGCAGTGCGGCGATCACGGTGATGCTGGTGTCGATGATGTCGATCGCATTGGGGTTCACCACCGGATACGCGGCCTGGAACACGTTTGCGCGCCGCGGCACGGACCGTGATTCGGCGACCGAGCTGTGACGGTTTTCTCCCAAGATGTATAACTCGGTTATCCTGCTGCCATGACCCGCCAGAAGATCCTCATCACCGGTGCAAGCTCGGGCCTCGGCGCCGGAATGGCGCGTGCCTTCGCGGCCAAGGGCCGGGACCTGGCATTGTGCGCCCGCCGCGTCGAGCGCCTCGAAGAACTGCGGGCCGAGATCCTGGACAAGCACCCGTACGCGAAGGTCGCCATCGCTGCCCTGGACGTCGACGATCACGAGGCCATCCCGCGGGTGTTCGGCGAACTGTCCGACGAACTCGGTGGTATCGACCGTGTCATCGTCAACGCGGGAATCGGTAAGGGCTGGCCGCTCGGTGAGGGTAAGCCGTGGGCCAACAAGGCCACCATCAACACCAACCTGATCTCGGGCATGGTGCAGATCGAGACCGCGCTGGAGATGTTCAAGCGCTGCGGCGGTGGACACCTCGTGCTGATCTCGTCGGTGCTCGGAAACACCGGGGTGCCCGGCGGCAAGGCGGCCTATTGCGCGAGCAAGGCCGGAATGACCTCACTGGGGGAGTCCCTGCGCGCCGAGTACGACAAGGGGCCCATCCGGATCACCGTCATCGAGCCCGGCTACATCGAGTCCGAGATGACCGCGAAGTCGGCGACCACCCTGCTGATGGTCGACAACGAGACCGGTGTCCGCAAGATGGTCGAGGCCATCGAGAAGGAAAAGGGGCGCGCCGTGGTGCCGTCCTGGCCGTGGGCGCCGATCACGCAGATCATGCGGCTGCTGCCGCCGAAGTACACCAAACGGTTCGCCTGACGCCGTCGAGAATTCGTACTTTCACGATGTTTGGCTCATCCAGGCGGGTGGTAACCGTTCTTCCATGATGGTGAAACTGACGAAGATGACGCCCTTTTTGTTCGCCGGTGCCACGGGAGCGGCTATCGCGTTCTCGCCGATGGCCGGGGCAGACCCCCGCACCGCTCCGCCGCCGTGCTGGAACCCCGATGGCACGCCGTGTGCCAGCATCGGTACCGCAGGCCCGGGTGGCGCCGATGTGGCGATCCCTGGTGGCCCGGCCGGTGACGCCGGTCCCGGCGGCGCCAGCGGTGTGATTCCCGGCGGCCCAGGTGGTTCGGCCGGCCCCGAGGGCGCAACCGGCTCGATTCCGGGTGGTCCGGGCGGGACTGCCGGACCCGGTGGTGCCAGCGGAGGAATCCCCGGCGGCCCGGTCGGTAGCGCCGGTCCCGGTGGCGCCAGTGGGTGCATCCCCGGCGTGGGGTGCGCGACCATCCCCGCCCCCTGATAGCTGACAACGCTCCCGAGCTTCACGAAATGGCTGTTCCCGGCATGGGCGGGGGCAGCCATCTCGCGAGTCGGCGGGGCTGGGTTCAGCAAGTTGCCTTGTACTCGTACTGATCGGCCTTCTCGTTCTCACCTTCGCGGATGGTCACCAGTTCGGTGTGCACAGTCGGCTCGACTTCCTCGCCGTCGATGATCGATTTGAGAGTCTGCATGGCCACCGCACCCTGCTCGGTGGGATTCTGCGCGATGAGAGCCTGGATGGAGCCGTTCTTGAAGGCGTTGACCTCGGCGGTGGCGGCGTCGTAGGCGACCACCTTGACCCGGCCGACAGCGTCGGCCTGCTGCAGACCCGTCACGGTGCCGATGGCACCTTGGTCATTGGTGACGAAGATGGCCGCGAGATCGGGGTGAGCGGCCAATGTCGCAGTGACGATCTGAGCCGCTTTTGCGGGGTCATTGGACTGGTACTGCGCACCGATGTATTCCAGTCCGGAGAACTGAGTGAGCGCATCCACGAAGCCCTGGGTCCGCTGATCCTGTGAGGTCGAGCCCGGCGGCTGGGTGATGACGAGCACCTTGCCGGTGCCGCCCGTCAGTCGGTTCACCTCATCGGCGGCCAGGGCACCGCCGGCAATGTTGTCGGTGATCACCTGGGTTTGCGCAATCGCGGGATCGGCCAGCGTCTGGTCGACGGTGATCAGCTTGGTACCGCTCTGTGTGAGCTGCTGCAGCGGCGGAATCAGCGCCTGGGCGTCGGTGGGGACCACGGCGGCGGCCGCGGGTCGGCTGGCGGTTACCGCGTTGACCACGGGGATCTGGGCGTCGGCCGCGAAGGTGCTGGCGGCGGTGACGTTGAGATCCAGGCCCAGTTCGGCGGCTTTCGCCTCGGCGCCGCAGGAAAGCGCTTCGTAGAAGGGGCTACCGCTGCTGCCGAGAACCAGCGCGACGCTGTTCCCTTCCGGGGTGGGGGCGCCGCCGCTCTGGGTCGACCCGCTGGTGCAGCCGGCTACCGCGCACGCGATACAGCCGGTGACGAAAATGGTGGAGAGCACGGACTTCTGCATGAGGATTCCTTCTTGGTTCGGAGAGGACTTGATCGGTCAGGACAGATTTCGGTTGCGACGCTTGAGCTGGTCGACGTAGACCGCGAGGATCAGGACCGCGCCCATGGCGACGGTCTGCCAGAACGGCGGGATGCCGGTGATGACGAATCCGTTGAGCAGGACGATCGGGATGAACACCCCGATCACGGTGCCCAGAATCGATCCGATACCGCCGAACAGGCTGGTTCCGCCCAGGACGACCGCCGAGATGGTCGCCAGGTTGTCGGCGGTATGCCCGCCGATGGTCGTGGTGGAAAACCGGGCCACCGACATGACTGCCGCGAGACCCGCCAGGCCGCCGGAGATGGCGTACACCTTGATGATCTGGGCGCGCAGCGGGACACCGGACCGCCGGGATGCCTCCGAGCTCGAACCCACCGCGAATGTCCATCTGCCGAACCTGGTCCGGTGCAAGATGATTGCGGCCAGCACGGCGACCACCACGGCAATGACGACCAGCACGGGAATACCGGCGATCGCGCCGTTGCCGACCTGATCGACGAGGACCTTGGGCACCGCACGAACATCTTGGCCGTTGGTGATGATCTGGGCGATGCCCAGCGCGATCCCCATGGTGCCGAGCGTGACGATCAGTGCGGGGATGCGCGCGTAGGACACGAGAAGTCCATTGAGTACTCCGAAGAGCAGACCGGCCAGAACCGCAGCCATTGTGCCGATGGCAACGACGCCCCAGCCGGCATCCGTGGTGCCGTACGTGGCGCCGTCGGCATCCGAGAGTGCCAACATCACCTTTGTGCCGACCACCGAGGCGAACACCAGTACCGAGCCGACGGAGAGATCGATGCCTGCCGTGATGATGACGTAGGTCTGGCCGACCGCCAGCACCAGCAGGATTGCGGCATCGACGGCCAAGGTGGACACGTTGTAGCCGGTGGCGAACCGGCCCGGCTGGCTGATGGTGAAGAAGGCGACGAGCGCGATCAGGAACAGCAGCACCCAGCCCCCGCCCAGAAACTGCGTCAGACGCTCACCGAACGACTGGCCTGCCGAAGTCGGCACCACCGCGATGGGTGCCAGGTCTGTTGAACTCATTGAGGCTCCATCGGATCGGAATCGGTTGTGCCGGTTGTCATCGCGGTGACCAGGCGCTGCACGGTGGCCTCGCCGCGGGCGAACGTGGCCACCGACGCGCCCAGCCGAAGAACCGCGACGCGGTCGGCGACATCGACCACGTGGGTCATGTTGTGCGTGATCAGGACGACACCCAGGCCTTGATCGGCAACCTGACGGACCAGACGGAGGACCCGATCGGTCTGCACCACACCCAGTGCGGCGGTGGGCTCGTCGAGAAAGATCACGTTGTCGGCCCACATGGCCGCCCGTGCGATGGCCACCGACTGGCGTTGGCCGCCGGACAGCGATGCCACCGGAACGGTGGGGGATCGAAGTGTCACACCGAGTTTGGCGAACTGCTCGACGGCCTCGGCCCGCATGGTCTTGCGGTCCAGCAGGCCGAGGGCGCCGCGCAGCCCAGGTTGCATGATCTCGCGGCCCAGGAACAGATTGTCGGCGGCAGCGAGTTCGGGGGCCAGCGCCAGATCCTGGAACACCGTGGCGATGCCGAGCTGCTGTGCGTCGGCGGGGGAGTTGATCTCCACCCGCTCGCCGTTGAGCCGGATCTCACCACCGTCCGGCCGTTCGGCTCCGGAGAGGATTTTGACCAGGGTGGACTTTCCTGCGCCGTTGTCTCCCACAAGTGCGCACACTTCACCGGCGTGCACCGTCAGATTCGCGCCCTCCAGAGCCGTCACCGACCCGTAGGACTTGGTGATGTGCTCTGCGGTCAACAACGGCGCGGTCATGACGCGGTGCCCCCCTCGGCTGTGGTGTTGCCCACGTTGTTGGAGAACTCGAACCACTCCGCGTATCCGGCAGCGACTTTCTCAGTCCAATGTGAGTACGCCGCTTCGTAGCCGGGGAACGACCACACGTCGACGGTGGAGTAGTCGCTCTGCCCACGGATGAAATAGCTGCCCATCGATTGGGCGCCCGACTCGACGGCGGCCGCGTCGACACCCGCCCATTTCTGCTCGAGGTCGGCGCGCTGCGCATCGGGTAGCTCGTACCAGCTGCTGCGTGGACGTGCGTAGTGGATCCAAATGGTGCTGTTCACAGGGCGACTCCCAAAACGTCGGCCATCGGCCGGCGGCGACCGATGTAGTGCAGTGAGGTGGTGAATTTGAAGTCGGAGACTCGTTCGTGGGTCGCCATCGCGTGGTCGAGCAGTGCGAGATCGGGGACTTCCCACATGCCGAGGTGATGCCAGCGACTGGCGGGATCCAGCCGGTGCCTGCCGGCGATCGAGATACCGGAGCCGACGTCGGAGGTGAAGGCGACGTCGCATTCCTTGTCGTATTCCAGGCGTTGCGCTCCGGTGGCCTGTTGCCAGGCGTCGTTCCATTGCCAGAGCGCGAAGAACGCCCACGGCGACCGTGGATCGCGCCCGAGCGTGGAGGGCACGGGGGCGAACTCGCGCTTACCCACCAACCACCGGCTGCGGAACAGCCGCGCCCAGCCCGCGTGCTCGAGCCTCGCGATTCCGGCGTGTGCCTGGTTCAGATCCGGCGCCTCGAAGGCGCCCACGATATCAACGTCGTGTGCGAAACCCGAATCGTAGAGGGACATCTCGTCGCTGCCGGTGAACATCGCGTCGATCGAGAGCATCCAGCCCTCCGAACGCAGTGCCAACAGCTCCTGGGTCAGGAGATCCGGTGTGGCCGCGGCCGACTGCCGTGCGGCGGTGAAGAACACCACCGCACGTTCGCCCTCGCCGAGGGCGAACAGGTCGGTGGCGACGGTTACCTCGGTGGTCACGTCGTCGGCGGCACTCACAGCGTTGCCCTGAACTTCTCGGCTGCCGTGACAAGGCGGTCGACCCGCTCCGGGTCCACCGGATTCCACCAACGTCCGTCTACCTTGAGCCACTGGCCGACGATCGCCCCGTCGGCAACGCCGAACAGTGTGTCGAGTTGATCGGGGTCCATTCCGGAGCCGACGATGACGGGCAGATTCGTGCCCGCGCGCACCTGGTTGACCTCGTCGGGTTGGGTCGGCGACCCGGTGCGGGTACCGGTGGCGATCAGCACATCGGCGTCGAACCACTCGGCGTCGGTGGCCTGCTCGGCGATATCACGGTCGGCGGTGACCGCATGCGCGCCGAACTTCACATGCACGTCGGCCAGGATGCGGACATCCTGGGCACCGATCGCCTGGCGATACCGCAACGCCTGGGGCGCGGGGCCGTTGAGGAACCCCTCGTTGGCCACGTAGGCGTTCACCCATTGATTGGCTCGCACCCACTGCGCTCCGGTGGCCTTGGCGACCGCGAGTCCGGGGATTACTCCGTTGGCCACACAGGTGATACCGACCGGTACCTCCACGGCGCCCGTGATCTCCATACACGCCGCGGTCAAGGCGGATACCGTCTCCGGTCCGATGTCCTCGGGCCGGAGGAACGGCATGTCGGACGCGTTCTCGACCATGATCCCGTCGATGCCGCCCTCGGCCAGCACACGGGCGTCGACCACGGCCCGCCGGTAGATCTCGCGAACCGATTCACCCTGGTAACGCGGTGCACCCGGGAGCGGAGCCAAATGCACGACACCGATGATCGGCTTGGCGTTCGGGAAGAGTTCTCCCAGTGCGCTGGGCCGAGGCGGGTGTACTTGCGGTGGGGCGCTCAATTCATCTGTCCTTACTTGTTTTCTTCATCTGCTCGGCCACTCCGAGCACTTCTTCGCTGGTGGAATAACTGGCGATGCCACCGCTGCCGCGCACCGAGAGGCTGGCCGCGGCCACCCCCAGCGTCAACGCGTCGACCACGTTGTCCCCGGCCGCTCGCCGCGCCAGGTGCCAACCGGCCAGGGCGTCACCCGCCCCGGTGGTGTCGATGACGGGCCGGTCCAGGATCGGCGCCCCGACGTCCAGCGTGGTATCGCGTGTGTGCAGTCGGACGCCGTGTTCGCCAAGGGTTTCCACGACCTCCGGGACGCCTGTCTGTAAGATCCGGGCAACCGCGTCGTCGCCTATCAGGGACCGTGCGCGCTCGTTGACGAACACCGTGTGGCAAAGCGCGAGCAGAGCTCTCACCTCTGCGAAGCCCCGGGGCATGGTGGCCGGCTCCAGGTCGATGGTGACCCGAACCCCGGCGGACCGGCAACGCGACAACAGCGCGCCGGCCCGCTGATGGTCATACGCGGCGGTGTGTACCCAGCCCACTCCGTCGAGGTCGATGGCTGCAATCGACTCCGCGGACGGGTACATCGCGGCGTCGGGTGACAGCAGTAGGCGTTTCTCGCCACCGCCGTCGAGCAGGATGATGGCCCGGCATGTGTGCTTCGGCGAGATGTCGACGTGCACCTCGACGCACTGCGCGGCCAGTCGTTCCGGCAGCGAGTGACCCGCCGCATCATCGCCGACACTGGTGTACAGGTACACCCGGGCGCCTGCGCGGGCCGCCGCGACGGCGGCATTGGCGACCACACCGCCGGGTCCCTCGGTCACCGCATCGGCGACGACCTTCTCGTCAGGGCCGGGCAGCCGGCCGAACTGCACCGTGGTGTCGAGGCCGGCGTCGCCGACGAGCAGGACTCTTGGGGCGCTCATGGTCGGCTCAACTCGATCCGGTAGCGGTAGCGGTCGGCGCGATAGTGCCGGATCGCGTACTCCAACGGGACGCCTTCGTGGTCGTACGCAGTTCGGCTGGCAACCAGAACCGCACTGCCGCTCGCTGTTTCCAGCCTTGTGGCCAACTGGGCGTCGGCGACGCCGGCCTCGATCAGTTCCCGGCCAGTCGTCACCCGGAGCCCGTGCTCGCGTTCCAGCCAGAGGTACAGCGACGCGATGTGTCGGCCTTCGGGCAGCTGGCCCTCTGCACGTAGCACCCTGGGCGACAACCAGGATTCGCTCACCGCGATCGGAGCCTCGTCCGCCAGCAACACGCGTCGAATACGGACCACCGATTGCTCGTCGTCGAGCCCCAACTCAACTGCTGCTTGGGCAGGAGGGCGGGCGGTGTCGACCTGCACGTCGCGGTAGCCCGGCTTGAGGCCACGTGCCCGCATGTCTTCGGTGAAGCTGGACAGCAGATTCAGGGGTTGTTCGACCCGGCGCGGGAGCACGATCGACCCCCGTCCGGATTTCTGCTCGATCAGCCCGCGTTTGGCGAGGCTGCCCAATGCGGTTCGGGCCGTTGTGCGGCTGACCGAAAAACGCCGACCGAGTTCGGCTTCGGAGGGCAACGCATCTCCCACACCGAACTCACCCGCTTCCAGCGACACCTGCAGCCGCTCACTGATCTGAAACCACAACGGCACCGGGCCCGGCACCAGATCATCGGCGTCCCACGTCATGGATACAACGTACAAACGTCATAACGTTTCTACAATCGCTACAGCCGGAATTTACGGTCCGTTTACTTCCAGGTGAGTCGCCGATGTGACATGTCGCGACTGCTGCATCGTGGATTATGTTCAAATTGTTGACAAAATGTTGGGTTTTCCCAACAATAGATTGCATGAGTCCGGTCCGGCGTGGGGAGCAGCTTCCCATTCACAACCGCATCGGCGTGCTGCGCGCCGAGCGGCGGATGACACGCGCGCAACTCGCGGGGCTGATCGACGTCAACCCGCAGACCGTCGGTGCGCTGGAGCGAGGCGATCACTACCCGAGCCTGGATCTGGCGTTCCGCATCTGCGATGTCTTCGAGTTGCCGGTGGAGGCTGTTTTCTCGCGCGTCGCGTTCACGCCACTGTCGGCCGCACTCTATGGAAACAGGCAACGAGCGGAAGGGACGCGGCCGTGACCGAAACCAGCATCCTCGACCGGTACCAGGACTTTCGCACCCGCCGGTTCCTGAAACACGAACGCACATAAGCCAATTGACTGCCCACGTGGCGCAACCGCCACCGCCGGCGGATGCTCGTGATCGGACTGGCGGTGACGTTCGCGTTCATGGCCGCCGTCGCGGTGCTGTGCGCGTTCGGCCTGTGGTGGGCGCCGCTGCTGTGGCTGCCGGCGTGCGTGGCGTTCTTCCCCATGTGGACCGTGCTGCAACTGGTCTCGGGCAGGCGCGGTGACGCACCGGAGGCCGCGCTCGACGAATTCGAGATCGCCCAACGCAACAGCGCCCGGTCCATCGGGCTGACCGCGACGCAGTACCTGATGATGCTGCCCTGCCGGGTACCTGATCTTCGGTGCCACGATCACCGACGGCACCGATACCGACATGGCGTATGCCGGCGGGCTGATGGCGCTGACCGTCCTGCTCATCGGCGGCTGTCTGCCCGCCATGATCCTCGGTTGGACCCGCCGGGAACCGATCCCTACCCGGAGGCGCTAGCCGCTGCTCGGCTCGGCTCAAGCCGATCGACCTCGCTCCGCTCGGTAGTGCCGCACGAGCGCATCGGTGGAACTGTCGCTCTGCTCGGCCGGCGACGCATCCTCGGTGAGCACCGGCAGCAGCGCCTTGGCCTGGGTCTTGCCCAGCTCCACACCCCACTGGTCGAACGAGTCGATCCCCCAGATCACGCCCTCGGTGAACACCTGGTGCTCGTAGAGCGCGATCAACTGGCCCACCACCGAGGGCGTCAGCTTGGTCGCCAGGATCGACGTCGTCGGGCGGTTGCCTGGCATCACCTTGTGCGGGACGACGTCGGCGGGTGTGCCCTCACCGGCGATCTCCTCGGCGGTCTTGCCGAAGGCCAGCACCTGGGTCTGGGCGAAGAAGTTGCTCATCAACAGGTCGTGCATGCTTCCCGTGCCGTCGGCGGTCGGCAGGTCATCGGTGGGCTGGGAGAACCCGATGAAATCGGCGGGGATCAGCCGGGTGCCCTGGTGCAGCAACTGGTAGAAGGCGTGTTGTCCATTGGTTCCCGGTTCGCCCCAATAGATCTCACCGGTGTCGGTGGTGACGGGCGTGCCGTCGGCGCGCACCGACTTGCCATTGGACTCCATCGTCAGCTGCTGCAGGTAGGCCGCGAACCGGGACAGGTCATTGGAATAGGGCAGCACCGCGCGGGACTGCGCACCGAAGAAGTTGTTGTACCAGAGGCCGATCAGTCCGAGCAGGGCCGGCGCGTTCTCGGCCAGCGGCGCGGTGCGGAAGTGCTCGTCGACCAGGTGGAAGCCGGCCAGGAACTCCGCGAACCGTTCCTTGCCGATCACCGCCATCACGCTCAGACCGATCGCGCTGTCCACCGAGTACCGGCCGCCGACCCAGTCCCAGAAGCCGAACATGTTGTCGGTGTCGATACCGAACTCGTCGACCAGCTTCTTGTTGGTGGACACCGCCACGAAATGCTTGGACACCGCCTCATCGCCCAGCGCCTCGGTGAGCCAGCGTCGCGCCGCGGTGGCGTTGGTCAACGTCTCCAACGTGGTGAACGTCTTCGAGGCGATGACGAAAAGTGTTGTTGCCGGGTCGAGACCGTCAAGCGTGGCGACCAGGTCGGCGGGATCGACGTTGGAGACGAACCGCGCCGAGATGCCGGCGTCGGCGTAGTGGCGCAGCGCGTCGTACACCATCACCGGACCCAGGTCCGAGCCGCCGATCCCGATGTTCACCACGCAGGCGATCCGCGCACCCGTCGCGCCCGTCCACTCGCCGGACCGCAACCGGTCGGTGAACGTGCCCATCGCGTCGAGCACCTCGTGCACGTCGGCGACGACGTCCTGCCCGTCGACCTCCAGCTGCGCGCCCTTGGGCAGGCGCAAGGCGGTGTGCAGCACCGCGCGGTCCTCGGAGGTGTTGATGTGGGTGCCGGAGAACATTGCCGCGCGGCGGCCCTCCAGGTCGGCGGCCCTGGCCAGATCGGCCAGCAGACCCAGGGTTTCGCGTGTCACCCGGTGCTTGCTGTAGTCGATGTAGAGATCGCCGACGGTGAGCGTCAGTTCGGTGCCGCGGGCCGGGTCCTCGGCGAAGAGCTCCCGAAGATTCTTCGACGCCACCGCGTCATGGTGGCGTTGCAGCGAATGCCATGCGGCCGTTTTGGTGATGTCAGCACTCATTCTTCTGACCTTAGTGCGGCGCCCGGATCGAGGGTGTACATGATGGATGTATGCGCATTGAAGACTTGATTTCATCCGTGCCGACCGGTCTGTGGATCGGTGGTGAGGAACGGGCAGGCTCGTCCACCTTCGACGTGCTCAACCCGGCGACCGACGAGGTCATCACCTCGGTGGCCGACGCGGGAGCGCAGGACGGTATCGCCGCGCTGGACGCCGCCGCGGCCGTGCAGGCGGACTGGGCCGCCACCCCGGCCCGGGAACGCGGCGAGATCCTGCGTTCGGTCTTCGAAACCCTCACCGCGCGAAGCGAAGACCTCGCCACCCTGATGACCCTCGAAATGGGCAAGGTGATCGCCGAGAGCCGCGGTGAGGTCAAGTACGGCGCCGAGTTCTTCCGCTGGTTCGCCGAGGAGGCGGTGCGCATCGCCGGCCGCTACACCCCGGCACCGGCGGGTACCGGCCGCATCCTGGTCACCAAGATGCCCGTCGGCCCCTGCTACGCCATCACCCCGTGGAACTTCCCGCTGGCGATGGGCACCCGCAAGATCGGCCCGGCCCTGGCCGCCGGCTGCACCATGCTGGTCAAGCCCGCCCAGGAGACGCCGCTGACCATGCTGCTGCTGGCCAAGCTGATCGACGAGGCCGGGCTGCCCAAGGGCGTGCTGTCGGTGCTGCCGACCACCAAGCCCGGCGAGTTGACCGGCGCCCTGATCGACGACGGCCGGCTGCGCAAACTGACCTTCACCGGGTCGACCGGGGTGGGCAAGGCGCTGGTGAAACAGTCCAGCGACAAGCTGCTGCGGACCTCGATGGAACTGGGCGGCAACGCCCCGTTCGTGGTGTTCGACGACGCCGATGTCGACGCCGCGGTCGAGGGCGCCCTGCTGGCCAAGATGCGCAACGGCGGCGAGGCGTGCACCGCCGCCAACCGCTTCCACGTGGCCAACGCGGTGCGTGCGGAGTTCACCGACAAGCTGGTGAAGCGGATGAGCGAGTACACCCTGGGCAACGGCCTGGAGGATTCGTCGACGCTGGGCCCGCTGATCTCGGCCAAGCAACTCGGCATCGTCGCCGACCTGGTGTCCGACGCGGTGGCGCGCGGCGCCGAGGTGGCCGTCGGCGGGGTCGCGCCCGGCGGGCCGGGGCACTTCTACCCGGCCACCGTGCTGGCCGATGTGCCCGCCGACGCCCGCATCCTCAAGGAGGAGGTCTTCGGGCCCGTCGCGCCGATCACCGGTTTCGACACCGAGGAGGAGGGCATCGCCGCGGCGAATGCCACCGAATACGGCCTGGCGTCCTACATCTATACCCAGTCCCTCGACCGGGCGTTGCGGGTTGCGGAGTCGGTGGAGGCCGGCATGGTCGGGGTCAACCGCGGTGTCATCTCGGATGCGGCCGCCCCGTTCGGCGGGATCAAGGAATCCGGGTTCGGGCGCGAGGGCGGTTCCGAAGGTATCGAGGAGTACCTGGAGACCAAGTACATCGCCTTCACGCCCTGAGCTGGGGCTAGTGGCCGAGCCGGCCGCGGCCCAGGCGTAACAGCAGCATGGCCAGGTCTTTGCCCTCCGGGCCGAGCTCGCTGTAGCGCTCGATGACCTTCATCTCCCGGCTGTGCACCAGCCGGGTGCCACCGGAGGCCATCCGGGCCTTGCCGATGATCCGGGAAACCTCGGTACGGCGTTGCACCGCGGCCAGGATCGTGGCGTCCAGTTCGTCGATCTCCAGACGCAGATCGTCGATGTTGGCGGCGGGCTCGGGTGACACGAACCGAGTGTGCCACCCGACGCAGATTCGGTGCAAAGCCGGGTCACGGGGATGTCACCGTTCAGCGGTAGATTCGAGACCGAAATGACATCGCTTTCTCACGCACCAGCTCACGCGTCCGGTGGGGCCTCCGAAACCGACCAGCTGCTGGACGGGCTCAACCCGCAGCAGCGCCAGGCCGTACTGCACGAAGGGTCCCCGCTGCTCATCGTGGCCGGAGCCGGGTCGGGCAAGACGGCGGTGCTCACCCGGCGCATCGCTCATCTACTGGCCGCCCGCGAGGTGGGCGTCGGCCAGGTGCTGGCCATCACGTTCACCAACAAGGCCGCCGCGGAGATGCGTGAACGTGTCGTGGCACTCATCGGGCCGCGCGCCCGGAGCATGTGGGTGTCCACCTTCCACGCCACCTGCGTCCGCATCCTGCGCAACCAGGCCTCGCTGCTGCCCGGGCTGAACTCCAACTTCTCCATCTATGACGCCGACGATTCGCGCCGGCTGCTCATGATGATCGCCAAGGACATGGGCCTGGACACCAAGCGGTACTCGCCGCGGCTGTTGGCCAACGGCATCTCCAACCTGAAGAACGAGCTGATCGACCCGGACCAGGCGCTCGCCGATCTCACCGAGACCGCCGACGACATGTCCAAGACGGTGGCCTCGGTGTTCGGTGAGTACCAGCGCCGGCTGCGGGCGGCCAACGCGCTGGACTTCGACGACCTCATCGGTGAGACAGTCGCTGTGCTGCAAGCCTTTCCGCAGATCGCCCAGTACTATCGGAGGCGCTTCCGGCACATCCTGGTCGACGAGTACCAGGACACCAACCACGCCCAGTACATGTTGGTGCGGGAACTCGTCGGCGTGGAGACCACCCAGGACGGTGTGACGCCCGGCGAGTTGTGCGTGGTGGGTGACGCCGATCAGTCGATCTACGCGTTCCGCGGCGCCACCATCCGCAATATCGAGGATTTCGAGCGCGACTACCCGAACGCGACCACGATTCTGCTGGAACAGAATTACCGTTCCACGCAGACGATCCTGAACGCTGCCAACGCCGTCATCTCCCGAAACGCCGGTCGTCGCGAGAAGCGGCTGTGGACCGACTCCGGTGAGGGTGAACTGATCGTCGGCTATGTCGCCGACAACGAGCACGACGAGGCACGTTTCGTCGCCGAGGAGATCGACGCGCTGGCCGACGGCCACCAGGTCAACTATTCCGATGTGGCCGTCTTCTACCGGACCAACAATTCGTCGCGGGCGTTGGAAGAAGTGTTCATCCGCGCCGGCATCCCGTACAAAGTCGTTGGCGGAGTGCGGTTCTACGAGCGCAAAGAGATCCGCGACATCGTCGCCTACCTGAGGGTGCTGGACAACCCCGGCGATGCGGTGAGCATGCGGCGGATCCTGAACACCCCGCGACGCGGTATCGGTGACCGCGCCGAAGCCTGCGTGGCGGTGTACGCCGAGAACACCGGCGGCAGCTTCAACGATGCCCTGCAGGCGGCTGCCGAGGGCCGGGTGCCGATGCTGAACACCCGCTCGGAGAAGGCGATCGCGTCGTTCACCCAGCTGCTCGACAGCCTGCGCGGCGGTCTGGACGGTGAGCTCGGCGATCTGGTGGAGGCCGTGCTGGACCGCACCGGATACCGGCGCGAACTCGAAGCCTCCAGCGACCCGCAGGATCTGGCGCGGTTGGACAACCTGAACGAACTCGTCAGCGTCGCACACGAATTCAGCATCGATCTGGCCAACGCGCAGGCTATCCGCGACGAAGAAGGCATACCCGAGGACGAGGACGTTCCCGACACCAGTGTGCTGGCCCAGTTCCTGGAGCGGGTGTCGCTGGTCGCCGACGCCGACGGTATCCCCGAACATGAATCCGGCGTGGTCACGATGATGACGCTGCACACCGCCAAAGGTCTGGAGTTCCCGGTCGTTTTCGTGACCGGCTGGGAGGACGGCATGTTCCCGCACATGCGGGCACTCGGTGACCCGACCGAGCTGTCCGAGGAACGCCGGCTGGCCTACGTCGGTATCACCCGCGCCCGGCAGCGGCTGTACCTGAGCCGGGCCAAGGTGCGCTCCTCGTGGGGTCAGCCGATGCTCAACCCGGAGTCGCGGTTCCTGCGTGAGATCCCGGAGGACCTGATCAACTGGCGCCGCGTCGAGGCGCCGTCGGCGTCGTTGAGCGCCCCGCGGGTCGGACGGTTCGCCGACAGTGCCCGGCCCGCGCCGGTCCCGGCGAAGGCACGCAACCGGGCCATCATCACGCTCGAGCCGGGGGATCGGGTCACCCACGACAAGTACGGGCTGGGCCGCGTGGAAGAGGTCTCCGGGATGGGGGAGTCGGCGATGTCACTCATCGACTTCGGCAGCGCCGGCCGCGTCAAGCTGATGCACAACCACGCGCCGGTGCAGAAGCTCTAGACCGGCGGGCTGGGGGTCCCCCCGCTTGCGGGGGAGAGCGCAGCGGCCGGGGGATCAGCCGCGCGCCCACTCGCGGGTGCTCGGCAACAGTGCGAGCACGATTGCGGAGACCGGCAACAGCGGCATCGCGTACACCACGGGGTGCAGTTTGGCGCCGGCCAGGAACAGGCTGCCGAAGATCAGCAGTCCGATGGCGGCACCGACGGCGATCAACAGCCGCCCCATCCGGTGCTGCAGCAGCAGTGCGATCAGCCCGCCGATACCGGCGGCGGCCGAGATGGCGGTGAGGAATCCGATGGCGACGCAGAACAACAGATCGGTGCTCCACCACCCGGCGATCAGATCGGTCGCGATGACGGCGGTGGCCCAGCCGGACAGGATGCTCAGCACGGCGGCCGCGATGGCGGTGGCGGGCCCGGGTGAGCGTCGCGAGGGAACAGCGACCGGGACGGGCCGCGGGATGTAGGTGGTTTGTCCCGCCTCGGCAGGGGTACCCGCGTTGGAGGTGCGGTCGTCACTCGACGAGGGAGGGTTCAGTGCGGGAAAGGAACCGGTGGGGGTGCGGCGAATGATGCGCGGTTGATCAGCAGGCGGTTCGGGTGGATCCGGGGTCACCCGTCCAACGTAGCTTCTGGGCCGACGCAGCTTTTCGGGCGACGTGGCTTCTCTAGCCGACGTAGCTGCCGGGGCTGAGCCCCCGCTGTGCCAGCCACGGCACCGGATCGATCCGGTTGGAGCCGTTCATCAGCACCTCGAAGTGCAGATGCGGGCCGGTCGAGTTACCGCGGTTGCCCATGGTGGCGATCTGGTCGCCGGCCATCACCCGCTGGCCCTTGCTGACCAGCCAGGTGTTGATGTGGCCATAGAGCGTCACGGTGCCGTCCGAGTGGCGCAGCTTCACCAGCGCGCCGTAACCGGCCGTCGGGCCGACCTCGACGACGACGCCGTCGCTGGCCGCCATGATCGGGGTGCCGATCGGACCTGCGATATCGATTCCGCCGTGCAGCACGCCCCAGCGGTAGCCGAATCCGGACGTCCACACGCCCTTGGTCGGCATCGCGAAGAGCGGCCGAACCAGGCGGGCCTCGCGCTCGGCGCGCTCCTGCGCGAACGCGGCGGCCTTGGTGATCTCCTCGGCGTGGATTGCCCCCGAGGCGACCGGTTGGACCGCGACGATCTGCATGCCCTCAGGGGAGCCGCTGATGGCGGCGCCGTTGATGAGCGTGTTGTCGGCGGCCAGCACCGTGTCGGTGGTCGGGGCGCTCTCCGGGTTGCTCAGCGAGTATGCGCCCGAGGCGGTCGCGCCGGCGGCCATGGCCGCGATCATCAGCCGGCTCTTGACCGCACCGACGGTCTGCTTGCGGTGGGCGCCGCCGCTGCGTTGCAGGGGGCCACCGCGCATGTCGATCACATCGGTGAGGGCGTTGCCGTCGCTGAGGTCGGTGTGACTATCGCGATAGGCGTGCGACGAACCGTGATCCTCGCCCGCATCGCCGGCCGGCGTCGTCCGTGACCGGAATTCGCTCGGGATGAGGAGCCGCAACGGCACCAGGTCGTCGGTGTCGTGAAGGTCGTCGAGTTCGGGAGCGGCGATCACACGCTGCTCTTTGTCGAATGCGGAGCTATCGCGAAAGTCCAGGTCATGGAGGTCGCCGAACTCGTTGAACGGGATGATGTCGGTGACTTCTGTGGGACGTTGGGTGGAGAGCCCTTTCGTCGCTACCCCCCGGAGGGTTCGGGACGAACTGTGCTCAGCCAACCTGGAGTGCCCTTCGCGTCGTGACCTGTCCGTTATCAAGACCAGTAGGCACGTTAACCAAATCCCAATGTTGGTGGCAACTCCAGTGAGCATTCCCGCTCCGAATGTGACTTGTATCACCAACGGGCCCCGGTGAGATGTACCACATGAGCGGTGGGCGATGACGGCGGCCGACACCGAGGTGGATACAGTGCCAGCGAGCCTGTCGCGGCCTTCCGGCCGGTCCGGCGGCCCACTTCATAAGTCAGTTCGCACCGACGCAATTTAGGAAGCTCATGGATCTTTTCGAATACCAGGCGAAAGAACTGTTCGCCAAGCACAACGTACCCACTACGCCCGGCCGGGTGACCGACTCCGCCGAGGACGCCAAGGCGATCGCCGAAGAAATCGGCAAGCCGGTCATGGTGAAGGCGCAGGTCAAGGTCGGCGGCCGCGGCAAGGCCGGCGGCGTGAAGTACGCGGCCACCCCCGCCGACGCGCTGGAGCACGCCACCAACATCCTGGGCCTCGACATCAAGGGCCACATCGTCAAGAAGCTGCTGGTCGCCGAGGCCAGTGACATCGCCGAGGAGTACTACATCTCCTTCCTGCTCGATCGCTCCAACCGCACCTACCTGGCCATGTGCTCGGTCGAGGGCGGCATGGAGATCGAAGAGGTGGCCGCGACCAACCCCGAGCGGCTCGCCAAGGTGCCGGTCGACGCCGTCAAGGGTGTCGACCTGGCCTTCGCGCGCGAGATCGCCGAGAAGGGCCACCTGCCCGCCGAGGTGCTCGACGCCGCGGCCGTGACCATCCAGAAGCTCTGGGAGGTCTTCATCGGTGAGGACGCCACCCTGGTGGAGGTCAACCCGCTGGTGCGCACGCCCGACGATCAGATCCTGGCGCTGGACGGCAAGGTCACCCTGGACGCGAACGCCGACTTCCGGCAGCCCGGCCACGCCGAGTTCGAGGACAAGGACGCCACCGATCCGCTCGAGCTCAAGGCCAAGGAGAACGACCTCAACTACGTCAAGCTCGACGGCGAGGTGGGCATCATCGGTAACGGTGCCGGCCTGGTCATGTCGACGCTGGACGTCGTC
Source organism: Mycobacterium sp. (assembly GCA_034520035.1). Lineage (GTDB taxonomy): Bacteria > Actinomycetota > Actinomycetes > Mycobacteriales > Mycobacteriaceae > Mycobacterium. The sequence continues at coordinate 356,704 of JAXHOA010000017.1, forward strand.
GCCTACGCCGGTGAGCGTCACGGCAACGTGAAGCCCGCCAACTTCCTCGACATCGGCGGCGGCGCCTCGGCCGAGGTGATGGCCAACGGTCTCGACGTCATCCTGGGCGACAGCCAGGTCAAGAGCGTCTTCGTCAACGTGTTCGGCGGCATCACCGCCTGCGACGCGGTCGCCAACGGCATCGTCGGTGCGCTCAAGAAGCTCGGCGACAGTGCGAACAAGCCGCTGGTGGTCCGCCTGGACGGCAACAACGTCGAAGAGGGCCGTCGCATCCTCGACGAGGCCAACCACCCCCTGGTCATCCAGGCCGACACCATGGACGCCGGCGCCGACAAGGCCGCCGAGCTGGCCAACAAGTAAGGGAGCCAACACAGATGTCTATCTTCCTGAACAAGGATTCCAAGGTCATCGTCCAGGGCATCACCGGCGGTGAAGGCACCAAGCACACCAAGCTGATGCTCAAGGCCGGCACCCAGATCGTGGGTGGCGTCAACGCCCGCAAGGCCGGCACCACCGTGTCGCACGAAGACAAGGACGGCAACGCGATCGAGTTGCCGGTGTTCGGTTCGGTGGCCGAGGCCATGAAGGAGACCGGCGCCGACGTGTCGATCGCCTTTGTGCCGCCGGCCTTCTCGAAGGACGCGATCATCGAGGCCATCGACGCCGAGATCCCGCTGCTGGTCGTCATCACCGAGGGCATTCCGGTGCAGGACAGTGCGTATGCGTGGGCCTACAACGTCGAGAAGGGTGAGAAGACCCGCATCATCGGGCCGAACTGCCCCGGCATCATCACCCCCGGAGAGTCGCTGGTCGGCATCACGCCCAACAACATCACCGGCAAGGGCCCGATCGGACTGGTCTCCAAGTCCGGCACCCTGACCTACCAGATGATGTACGAGCTGCGCGATCTCGGCTTCTCCACCGCCATCGGCATCGGCGGCGACCCGGTCATCGGCACCACCCACATCGATGCCATCGAGGCATTCGAGAAGGATCCCGAGACCAAGCTGATCGTCATGATCGGCGAGATCGGTGGCGACGCCGAAGAGAAGGCCGCGGCCTACATCAAGGCCAATGTCACCAAGCCGGTTGTCGGCTACGTCGCGGGCTTCACCGCTCCCGAGGGCAAGACGATGGGCCACGCCGGCGCCATCGTGTCCGATGGTGCGGGCACCGCGGCCGGCAAGCAGGAGGCCCTGGAGGCCGCCGGCGTGAAGGTCGGCAAGACCCCGTCGGAGACCGCCGCCAAGGCACGCGAGCTGCTGGCCGGCCTGTAACCCTGAGCACACGAAAAGCCCCTGGGATCACCAAGATTCCAGGGGCTTGCTCGTGCGCCGACTCAAAGGTGCGTGGCCAGGAACTTCTCCACGGCGTGGTACATGTCGATGTTGTTGTCCGGGTTGAGGAATCCGTGCCCCTCGTCCTCCTTGACCATGTACTCGACCTCGACGCCGCGGGCGCGCAGGGCCGCCACCATGTTGTCGGACTCGGCCTGCACGACTCGAGAGTCGTTGGCGCCCTGCACCACCAGCAGCGGGGTGCGGATCTGATCCACCTGGGTGATGGGAGAGCGGGCCAGCATATCGGCCTCCTGCGTGGGGTCCGACGGGTCACCGACGTAGAGATTCCAGTTGTTGGCCAGGAACCTGCGGCCGACATCGGGCAGCGTGCGCATGAAGTTGGGCAGGCTGGAGATCCCGACGTAGTCGATGGCCGCGGCGAAGACGTCCGGGGTGAACGTGACACCGACCAGCGTGGCGTATCCGCCATAGGAGCCGCCGAAGATGGCCACCCGGTCCCGGTCGGCGAAGCCCTGCTTGACCGCCCAGTCCACCGCATCGATCAGATCGTCGTGCATCTTGCCGGCGAATTCGCCGATGGCGGCCTGGGTGAACGCCTTGCCGTATCCGGTCGATCCGCGAAAGTTGACCTGCAGCACCGCATATCCTCGGTTGGCCAGCAGCTGCACGTCGGGCTGGTAACCCCAGCAGTCCCGTGACCACGGGCCGCCGTGCACCAGCAGCACCAGCGGCAGGTTCTCCGGCGGTCTGCCCACCGGCAGCGTCAGATACGAATGCAGGTCCAGCCCATCGCGTGAGGTGATGGTGACCGGTGTCATCTCGGCGAGCGCCGCGGGATCCAGGTGTGGGTAGGGCCGGAACAACAGTCGGCTCTCGCCGGTCGCATGGTCGTAGAAATAGGTGACATTCGGATCGCGGTCGTGGCTGAAGTTGACCACCCAGCGTTGCCCGCTGTCATCGCACGACATTCCGGCCAGGTCGCCATCGGAGAGGTTGGTGAGTGCGTCCAATACCTCGGCGAACTCGTCGTCGAGAGCGTGGATCACCTGTCGCTCACCGTAGTAGCGGGCGCCGATCAGTTCCCCGGTCCGCTCACTGACGATGAACGGCGACGGCAGCACCAGCTGCGCACCCAGGTCGAGTGTCGGGTGACTGTGTACCTCGGTCTCCTCGCCGGTGGCCACGTCGACGCGGGCCAGCCGGAGCCGGTCGCTGCCCTGGTAGGAGCCCAGCCAGATGCCGGCGCCATCGGGAGAGACGGCGATCGGGTGGATGCCCAAGGGGTAGTCGCGACCCTCGTAGACCCTGATCGTCCGCAGTGACCGGGCGGCCGAATCCCATTGCGAGATCTCGACATCGCCCTCGGCGGTCAGAGTGTTGGTGAACAGCTCGCCGCCGGGTCCACCGATCCAGCCGACCACGGTGCCGGGATTCTCGGCGAGCAGGGTGAGCTCACCGGTGGCGATATCGAGTTCGAAGGCGTCGACCAGTTCGGCATTGCGCGCGTTGTGCTGGACCAGGGCCTTGCCCGGACGTGCCTTGAGCAGTTCGTAGGAGGCGCGCACCCGGGGGAACGGGGTGAGGTCAACGGCCGGGGTGTCCGGCGCATCCGGGTCCACCCGGTACACGTGCCAGTGCTCGTCGCCACCGCTGTCCTGCATGTACAGCAGCCACCGCGAATCGTGGGTCCAGCTGTAGAAGTACACGCTGCGGGTCTCGTCGGCGGTGACGCAGCGGGGGTCCTCCTTGCCGTCCACGTCCTGCACCCACACGTTGAGGCGGTTCCGCCACGGGGCGAGGTAGGCGATGCGGGTGCCGTCCGGGGAGATGGTGGCCCCGGCCCGCTCGGGCGGGCTGAAGAAGTCCTCGACGGAAATGATCGCGGGCGATTGCATCGTGTCGGTCACGAGGTCCTTTCTCGATGGTGTGTCACTTAGTGACAATGCCACAGTGTCACTAAGTGACAAGGGCGTCAAGTGGCGTGGGTGCCGACCAGGTGTATCGGCATCTTTTTGCCGGAGCGACGCAGTCGGTTAGCCTGACGAACTAACACGTGTCAGGAGGTCGGTAATGGTGGATCCGCGTACGCCGGTGATCGTCGGTGTCGGACAGTTCACCGAGCGCGTCGACGCGCCGGACTATCGGGGGATGTCGTCCGTCGACCTGGCCACCGAGGCCGTGCGGGCCGCGCTGACCGACACCGGCGCCGACGTGGCCGCGGTGGCCGCGGCCATCGAGGTCTTCGTCGCGCTGCGGCAGTTCGAGATCTGCACGCCGTTCTCCGAGGCGCCCCTGGGATGTTCGGACAACTACCCGCGTTCGGTCGCCGCGCGCATCGGCGCGGATCCGGCCCGTGCGGTGCTCGAACCGCTGGGCGGGCACGGATCGCAGAAGGTGGTCACCGAGTTCTCCGGCGTCATTGCGGCCGGTGACGCCGAGGTGGTGCTGGTGCTCGGGTCCGAGAACGGTTCCACGCTGCGCTATTTCGCCGGCCGTGACGCCTTGCCCGATCACTCCGAACGGGTCGGCGGTCAACTCGAAGACCGCGGATACGGATTTGATCAGTACATGAACGAGTACACCGCCAAGCACGGATTGACCGGTGCGCCCGTGCAGTACGGTCTGCTCGACAACGCGCGGCGGGCCCGGTTGGGTGCCTCGGTTGCCGACTACCGCCGAGCCATGGCCGAACTGTTCGCGCCGTTCTCCGAAATTGCCGCCGAGAACCCGCTGTCCTCGTCTCCGGTGCAGCGCTCCGTCGACGAACTGGTGACCGTGACGGCGGAGAACCGGATGATCTGCGACCCCTACCCGCGGTTGATGGTGGCCCGTGACCAGGTGAACCAGGGCGCCGCCGTGCTGATCATGTCGGTGGCCGCCGCCCGCCGACTGTCGGTACCCGAGAGCAAATGGGTCTACCTGCACGGCCATGCCGACCTGGTGGAGCAGCAGCTGCTCGACCGCGAGGACCTGAGTGCCAGTCTCTCCGCGAAAAAGGCTGTGGCAGAGGCGCTTCGGGTAGCCGGTATCGGCCTGGCCGACGTGAACACTTTCGACCTGTACAGCTGCTTCCCGTTCCCGGTGTTCTCCGTCTGTGACTCGGCCGGGCTGGCGACCGATGATCCGCGCGGTCTCACCCTGACCGGCGGTTTGCCGTATTTCGGTGGCCCGGGCAACAGCTACTCCCTCCACGGGATCGCCGAGACGGTCGATGAAATGCGTTCCAAACCCGGCGCATTCGGCCTTGTCGGCGCCAACGGCGGTGTGATGAGCAAGTATTCGGTCGGGGTGTACTCGACGGCGCCCGCCGAGTGGACGGCCGATGACAGCGCGGCGCTGCAGGCCGAGATCGCGGCGCTGCCCACGGTGCCCGTCACCCGTGACGCCGACGGTACGGGCACGATCGAGACGTACTCGGTGCGCTACGACTGGCCTGAGACCACCGGCGTGATCATCGGCCGGCTCGAGGCCGACAACTCCCGGTTCATGGCATTGAGCACCGACGAAGCCCTGGTGGCGCTGATGTCGAACGGTGATCCGCTGGGTGCGCGCATCGAGGTGAAATCCACCGAGGACGGCATCAACTTGGCCGGCTTGGCCTAACGGCCCGGTGGCGGACCACCCGGACCGCCCGACGGCGGCGGGTTTGTGTCGACGTTCTTCGACTTCTCGGCCACTCCGATGGTGATGGCCACATCGATCCCGGTCGCGGGTGTGCCACCGGTCGATGCCATCTGGGCGGTCCAGCCGTCGCCGAAGACCATGTCGGAGTCCAGGGTGAGCGCGCCGAGATTCGGGATGCTCGCTGCGTAACCGTCGTCGAAGGTGTACACGGCCGACGAGGTCGCTTCCGGCAGGGCGATCTGGGATGTCAGCCGGGCCGCCGATCCGGCGACCGCCGATTCCAGGGAGTCGAAGACCTCGAAGTGGATATGCGGCCAGCGACCGGGGTAGGTGGCCGGGAAGATGGTGCGGAATGTGACCGCACCGGCAGCGTCGGCGACCTGCACACCGCGGAGATAGTTTTGTTCGGTCACGCCCTCGCTGTAGAGCGAGTACCTGCCCTCTCGGTCGCAGTGCCAGATGTAGACGGCCATCCCGGCCCCGGGGTCTCCGTTGTCGGCCAGGTCTCGCAGGTTCATCGTCAACGTCGCCGGTACGCCCTGTGCGACACCGGTATACGAACCGAAGCTGGTCGTGATGTCGCTGCGCACCACACCGGACTCGATGAGCACGTTGGGACCGTTGGAACCGTCACCCGGGTAAGGCCCCATCGTTTCCTGCGGCGCCGCTACGGCCGCCGATGTGTCAGTGGGCGTGTCGCTCGGTGCGGTGTCGGTCGTGCCGCAGGCTGCGATGGCCGCGCACCCCGCGGCCGCGCCCAGTCCGAGCAGGATCCTGCGCCGCGACATCACCGAGATGTCATAGCCGAATCCGCGGTCGTGTTCTTCGATCATGTCCCCATTGTGTGCCGGCAAGTTTGTGCCACCGTGGGCGCCGGATGAGAACCAGCTATGAGCTTCAGACCAGCTGGGCGAGCTTGCCCGCCAGTCGCTCCACGTAGGCGGCGACCTCGGCCTCGGGCTTGTCGGGCAACCCGAACAGCACCTCGGTGACACCGAGATCGCGCCAGCGGGCCAGCTTCTCGGGATCCGGCTTGAAGTCCAGTGCCACGATCTGCGGGGCGCCCTCGCGGCCGGCCGCCGCCCAGGTGTCCTGCAGCAGCTTCACCGGCGCGTCGATGTCGAAGTCACGCGGGGTGGTGATCCAGCCGTCGGCCGACTTCGCGATCCACTTGAAGTTCTTCTCGGTGCCCGCCGCCCCGACCAGCACCGGGATGTGCGACTGCACCGGCTTGGGCCACGCCCAACTCGGGCCGAAGCTGACGAATTCGCCGTCGTAGGAGGCTTCTTCGTCGGTCCACAGCGAGCGCATGGCTTCCAGGTACTCGCGCAGCATGGTGCGGCGACGGCCCGGCGGCACCTTGTGGTCGGCCAATTCGTCGGTGTTCCAACCGAATCCGACACCCAGGCTGACCCGACCCCCGGACAGGTGATCCAGCGTCGCGATCGACTTGGCCAGCGTGATCGGGTCGTGCTCGACGGGCAGGGCCACCGCGGTGGACAGCCGGACCCGGCTGGTGACGGCGGCCGCGGTGCCCAGGCTCACCCAGGGATCGAGGGTGCGCATATAGCGGTCATCGGGCAGTGACTCGTCGCCGGTCGTCGGGTGCGCCGCTTCGCGCTTGATCGGGATGTGGGTGTGCTCGGGCACGTAGAAGGTGGTGAAACCGTGGTCATCGGCCAGCTTGGCCGCCGGTGCCGGAGCGATGCCGCGGTCACTGGTGAAAAGTACGAGCCCGTAGTCCATGCCCAGAATTAGAACGTGTTCTAGTCCGTGAGCGCAAGCCGTTCCGCTCAGCCAGATCGTTACTGGTGACTCCCGGGGTGCGCAGGTGCTCCCATGACATCCATGACGACCGAACGCATCGCCGACAAGATCACGTTCGCCTACTGGGTGCCCAATGTCAGCGGCGGCCTGGTGACCAGCGATATCGAGCAGCGCACGGACTGGAACTACGAGTACAACAAGAAGCTGGCGCAGACCGCGGAGAACAACGGTTTCGAGTACGCGTTGTCCCAGGTGCGCTACGAGGCTAGCTACGGCGCGGAGTATCAGCACGAGTCGACGAGCTTCAGCCTGGCGCTGCTGCTGGCCACCGAACGGCTCAAGGTGATCGCGGCGGTGCACCCGGGCCTGTGGCAGCCCGCGGTGCTGGCCAAGCTGGGGGCCACTGCTGACCAGCTGTCGGGCGGCCGGTTCGCGGTCAACGTGGTGTCCGGCTGGTTCAAGGACGAGTTCACCCATCTGGGCGAGCCGTGGCTGGAGCACGACGAGCGCTACCGCCGCAGCGCGGAGTTCCTGCAGGTACTACGCAAGATCTGGACCGAGGACGCGGTGGATTTCCGCGGGGATTTCTACCGGATTCACGATTTCACCCTGAAGCCCAAGCCGCGGAACACCGCCGAGCGTCCCAACCCGGAACTGTTCCAGGGCGGCAACTCCACCGCCGCGCGCCGCAACGGCGGCCTGTACTCGGACTGGTACCTCTCCAACGGCAAGGACTTCGCCGGCATCACCGAGCAGGTGGTGGAGGTGCGCGACCACGCCCGCACCGTGGGCCGGGAGGTCAAGGTCGGGCTGAACGGGTTCATCATCGCCCGTGATACCGAGAAGGAAGCCCGTGACACCCTGCGCGAGATCATCGACAAGGCCGACAAGCCGGCCGTCGAGGGCTTTCGTGGGGCCGTGCAGCAGGCCGGCAATTCGACCGGGGACAAGAAGGGCATGTGGGCGGACTCGTCGTTCGAGGATCTCGTCCAATACAACGACGGCTTCCGCACCCAGCTCATCGGCACCCCGGAACGGATCGCCGAGCGGATCGCGGCGTACCGCAAACGCGGGGTGGACCTGATCCTGGGCGGCTTCCTCCACTTCCAGGAGGAAATCGAGTACTTCGGGCAAAAAGTGTTGCCGCTCGTCCGGGAAATCGAGGCCGCCGATCAGAGCGCTCCGGACGCTCCGGTGCTCGTATCGGCCTGAGCCGCCGCCCAGCGGGGTGCGCTAGCGTGGGTTCGAAATCGCTCACACAGGAGAGTCATGACTTACCCGCCCGGTAACCCCGGATATCCGCCTGCCCAGCAGGGCAACCAGTACGCGCCCACCCAGCAGTACGGCGAGCCCGCAGAGGTAGGCCCCAGCAAGCTGCCTGTCTACCTGACCGCTGCCGTCGCAGTGTTCGGGCTGGCGACCTACGCGTTCAATTTCGGTCCGCTGCTGACCATCAGCAACTCGGACTTCCCGCAGTTCGGCAGCGCCAGCGGCAGCACGCCCGGTCTCGGCCTGGCGGTTGCGGCCTCGGTGCTGGCCGCGCTGCTGGCCGGTGTCGGTCTGCTGCCCAAGCAGAAGGCCCGGACCGGTCTGGTGGCCGTCACGTCCACGCTGTCGTTCCTGCTGGTCCTGGCCGAGGTCATCAACGCCCCGGCCGGGCTGTCCATCGGCTGGGGGCTGTACCTGGTCATCGCCGCCACCTTGCTGCAGACCGGCGCCGCCGTCGCCGCGCTGCTGTTCGACGCGGGTGTCCTATCGCCCCCGGCGCCCAAGCCGCGCTACGACCAGCAGCAGCCCTACGGCCAGTACGGCGCGCCGTACTACGGTCAGCCGGGTGGCCAGCAGCAGTACGGCGCACCGACGCATCAACCGCAGCAGCAGCGTCCGGGATACCCGTCGCAGTACGGCTACCAGGGCGCCCCGAACACCGGCGGATTCCAGTCCGCCGCCGGCGGCCCCGGTTCGCACAACGGCCCGCCGACGCCGCCCACCGGGTTCCCGGCCTTCGGGCAGCCGCAACAGCCGCAGGGTTCCTCGGCGCCGACCGCCGCGGTTCCGGCGCAACCGTCCGCGACACCGCAGAGCCAGCCCGAGTCCTCACCGCAGTCCGGCACACCCTCGTCGTAGTCTGGGCGTCGCGCACCCGGACGTCGGATGCGTCGACGCGCGCGAGGAGCGACCCAGCTAGTGGTGGACAACCGGTCAGTCGGTACCCGACAGGCTCGCGACCTGGTCAGGGTCGCATTCGGGCCCTCGGTCGTCGCGCTCGGTGTGATCGCGGCGGTGACGCTGATTCAGCTGCTCATTGCCAACAGCGATATGACCGGCGCGTTCGGCGCGATCGCCAGCATGTGGCTGGGCGTGCACCAGGTTCCGGTCTCCATCGGCGGCAGCGAACTCGGTGTCATGCCGCTGCTGCCGGTGCTGCTGATGGTGTGGGGCACCGCACGTACCACCGCGGCCGCGTCGGCACGGTCCTCGTGGTTCGTCATCCGCTGGGTGGTGGCCTCGGCGCTGGGCGGGCCGTTGCTCATCGCGGCCCTGTCGCTGGCCGTCATCCACGATGCGGCCTCGGTGATCACCGAATTGCAGACCCCCGAGGCCTCCCGGGCATTCGCCGGGGTGCTGGCGGTGCACGCCATCGGTGCGCTGATCGGCGTCGCGATGGCCGGGCGGTTGCTCACGCTGCCGCGGGTGCCGCACTGGCTGCCCGAGTCGCTGCGTGCCGCCGCGGCCGGGGTGCTGGCGCTGCTCGGCCTGTCCGGTGTGGTGGCGGCCGGTTCGATCGTCGTGCACTGGGGGACCATGCACGACCTGTTCGGTATCACCGATTCGATGTTCGGCCAGTTCAGCCTGGCGCTGCTCTCGGTGCTCTACATCCCCAACGTGCTGGTCGGGACTGCCGCCGTCGCGGTGGGTTCCAGCGCGCACATCGGGCTGGCCAACTTCAGTTCCTTCACCGTGCTCGGCGGGGACATCCCGGCCGTGCCGGTGCTCGCCGCGGTACCGACACCGCCGCTGGGGCCGATCTGGGTGGCGCTGCTCATCGTGGCCGCGGTCTCGGCGGTGGCGCTGGGCCAGCAGTGCGCCCGCCGAGCAGCACCCTGGCCGATCGCCGCCGCGAAACTCGCGGTGGCCGCCCTGGTGGCCGCGCTGACCATGGCGCTGCTCGGGTACGCCGGTGGCGGCCGGCTCGGTAACTTCGGCGACGTCGGCGTCGACCAGGTCACCTTCGGGCCCGCGGTGTTCCTGTGGTTCCTGTCCATCGGTGGGCTGACGGTCGTCATGGCCGGCGGCCTGGTGCGCAGGCCGAAGAAGGTGAAACCGGTCCCGGCTCCGGCTCCGGCTCCGGCCCCCGAACCGGAACCCGAGGACGTGTTCGAGGACGAGGACACGATCACCGATATCGTCCTGCTGGACGCGCAGGCCGAGTTGCCCGAGCGCGCCGAGTCCCTCGAACTCGGCGCACCGCCGGCGCCCGTCGAGCCGCATGACGACCCGCTGCTCGACCCCGAGGAGCATTTCGTGGTCGACGGCGATCTTCCCGGCACGACCGCTGAAAAACCACGCGATCAGGACGACTAGGCTGCTGCGGGTGCAGCAGCGACCACTCCGCGTACCGGCGACCGCGCCGGCCCGGCTGGTGGTCCTGGCGTCCGGTACCGGTTCGCTGCTGTCCTCGCTGCTGGAGGCCGCCGCCGGGGACTACCCGGGCCGCGTGGTGGCCGTCGGCGCCGACCGGGCCTGCCCCGCGCTGGACGTCGCCGCCGAGGCGTCGATCCCGTCATTCCAGGTGCGTCTGCGTGACCATCCGGATCGCGCCGCCTGGGACAGCGCGCTCACCGAGGCCGTCGCGCAGCACGCGCCGGACCTGGTGGTCAGCGCGGGCTTCATGAAAATTTTTGGGCAACAGTTTCTTTCGCGCTTCGAAGGCCGGATTGTGAACACCCATCCGGCGCTACTGCCCGCTTTCCCCGGCGCCCACGCGGTGCCGGACGCGATCGACTACGGCGTGCGCGTCACCGGGTGCACGGTGCATCTGGTCGACAGCGGGGTGGATACCGGGCCGATCCTGGCGCAGGAAGCCGTGGCGGTGTACGAGGATGACACCGCAGAGACATTGCACGAACGCATCAAGGACGTCGAACGACGACTGCTGGTGGACGTGCTGGCCGCGCTGGCGACGCGCGGTGTGACCTGGACCGGACGAAAGGCGATTCTGGGATGAGTGACAAGCGGCCGATCCGGCGTGCGTTGATCAGTGTGTACGACAAGACGGGGTTGGTGGACCTTGCCCGCGGCCTACATGAGGCGGGCGTCAGCATCGTCTCCACCGGTTCGACCGCGAAAACCATTGCCGGCGCCGGGGTCCCGGTGACGCCGGTGGAGGATGTCACCGGTTTCCCCGAGGTGCTCGACGGCCGCGTGAAGACGCTGCACCCCAAGGTGCACGCCGGCGTGCTGGCCGACCTGCGCAAGTCCGAGCACGAGGCGGCACTGACCGAGTTGGGCATCGCGCCGTTCGAACTCGTCGTCGTGAACCTGTACCCGTTCAGCGAGACGGTGGCCTCCGGCGCTGGGCCCGACGAGTGCGTCGAGCAGATCGACATCGGTGGCCCCTCCATGGTGCGGGCGGCCGCGAAGAACCACCCCAGCGTCGCCGTGGTCGTCGACCCGCTCGGGTATGACGGTGTGCTGGCCGCGGTGCGTTCCGGCGGGTTCACCCTCACGGAGCGGAAGAAGCTGGCCGCGTTGGCATTCCAGCACACCGCCGAGTACGACGTGGCGGTGGCGGCCTGGATGGTCTCGGCGCTCGCCCCGGAAGAGGGCTCGGAACTGCCGCGCTGGGTCGGGTCGACCTCGCGCCGCACCGTGGTGCTGCGCTACGGCGAGAACCCGCATCAGAAGGCGGCGCTGTACCGCGACGACTCCGGCTGGCCGGGACTGGCGCAGGCCGAGCAGCTGCACGGCAAGGAGATGTCCTACAACAACTACACCGACGCCGACGCCGCCTGGCGCGCCGCGTTCGACCACGAGCAGACCTGCGTGGCGATCATCAAGCACGCCAATCCGTGCGGTATCGCGGTGTCCTCGGTGTCGGTCGCCGATGCGCACGCCAAGGCGCACGCCTGTGACCCGTTGTCGGCCTTCGGCGGAGTGATCGCCACCAACAGCACCGTCAGCGTCGAGATGGCCGAGACGGTGGCCGACATCTTCACCGAGGTGATCATTGCGCCGGCCTATGCGCCCGGCGCGGTGGAGGCGCTGACCAAGAAGAAGAACATCCGCATCCTGGTGGCCGCCGAACCGGAGGGGGTCGTTGTCGATTTCCGGCCGATCAGCGGCGGGCTGCTCGTGCAGGAGCGCGACGCGCTCGACGCCGAGGGCGACGATCCGAACAACTGGACGCTGGCCACCGGAGATCCGGCCGACCCGGCGATGCTGGCCGATCTGGTCTTCGCCTGGCGTGCGGGCCGCGCGGTGAAGTCCAATGCCATCGTGATCGCCAAGGACGGCGCCACCGTCGGTGTCGGTATGGGACAGGTCAACCGGGTCGACGCGGCGCGGCTGGCCGTCGAGCGGGCCGGTGAGCGCACCCAGGGCGCGGTGGCGTCATCGGATGCGTTCTTCCCGTTCCCGGATGGCCTGCAGACGCTGATCGACGCCGGGGTCAAGGCGGTTGTGCATCCGGGCGGATCGGTGCGCGACGACGAGGTCACCGCGGCGGCCGCCGCGGCCGGCATCACGCTATACCTCACCGGCGCACGGCACTTCGCGCACTGAGTGCCGAGTGGCCTGGGGGCACCTCCCGCTTGCGGGGGATTATCGCACGGGATCTCGCGAAATCTGTGTGATAAGTGCCGGGTGACGGCGCGCACTAGTCCCTTGCGTCGGCCCAGATCGAACGCCGTTCGTGCGGGTGTCGTCGCGGCGATGCCGGAGACCAAGCAGATTTCATCTGCGCGGAGTTCGTCACGGTGGATGACGATGCCGGGCACAGGCTTGCCGTTGACCCGGAACAGCTCACCGGGAGCGTCGGCGTCAATCCATCGGGTGCCGAACAGCGCCGAGGCGGACAGGCCGCCCGCGACGGCCTTGCGGTCCGACCACAGCCAGGCAGCCTGGGCGCGGACGGTCGCGGTCACTGGCGAGCCAGGCGGCAAAAATACGTTGCGGTGAAGACGCTGATGCTGCTCCAGGGAGCGTCTTGTCACTGTGCCTGCGCTGAGGGCCTCGGTGCCCAGGAAAGGGGTCATGCGAGGAGAGTCGCGCCGGCCTCTGACGGGTCAGCGGGCGCGTAGCCGTACGAGCCTCACGTTGGGGATGGGCAGGCAATTGTGGACAAAGAACCTTCGAGTGGCCACTTATGGCACTGGATCCCGCCTTATCTGTGCGATAAGTGGCCATTCGGCGAATCGGGGTCAGGCGGCCTGGCTGGCCGCCGAGGTCACGTGGTCGACGAAGGACGCGATCTCGGCCACGGCGCGCCGGGCGTCGGGGTTGACGTCGAAGGTCAGCTGGAACATGTGCATCGCCTTGTCCCACACCTGAACCCACACCGGTACACCCGCGGCGGTGAGCTGATCGGCCAGCACGAAGGTGTCGTTGCGCAGCATCTCGTCGGTGCCGATCTGCAGCAGGAACGGGCCCAGCCCGGCCGCGTTGGACTCGGCGGGCATGATCGGCACGGGTCGCGTTCCGTTCACGGTGGCGAACACGTCGTAGATGAACTTCACCGTCATGAACGGGAACAGCACATCCTTGTGATCGCGCAGCGCACGGTATTTGAGGTCCATGTCGGCAGACGTCAACGCCGACAGCAACACCTGCCCGGCGGGTACCGTCAACCCGGCGTCCCGGATGGCCAGTGCGGTGTCGGCGGCGATCAGCCCGCCCGCCGAATCGCCGGCGAGCACGATGCGACCGGGCTCAACGCCCAGCGCCAGCACGTGCCGGTAGGCGTCCAGCCCGTCCTCGACGGCCTCGTCGATGCTGGCCTGCGGCGCCAGCCGGTAGCCGACGTTCAGCACCTGGGCGCCGGTAGCGGCCGAGAGCTTCGAGGCGAACCGGCGGTGCGAGTTCAGGCCGAGCGTCACCAGCGCCGATCCGTGGAAATAGATGATGACGCGATCGGAATCCTTCGAGGCGGGGGACACCACCCATTCGCCCGCGCAGTGCGGCAGCCGTTCGGGGGTGACGACGGTGCCGGGCAGCGCCCGGATGAGGCGCAGCGGTCGGTCGATGACGTCGAGGTGCGCACGCTGTAGTCCGGCCGGCCAGATTCGGTTGATGAGCAGGCCGATGCAGGTGAGCAATCCCAGGACCGGCCGCAGGGTCAGTGCGGTCAGTACGCCCAGCGCGCGGGACTGCCAGGACGCCGGGCCGAAGCTCACTGTGCTGGGCCGATCACGCCACTCGTGCAAGTTCACGGTACCCATGGTACTGGGTAGTTTTCTCGCCGGCGATGCCCGGAACGGTCAGGTAAGCAAGCCCACAGTCGACAGCAGTCGTAGCGTGGACGTCGTGACGTCACCCAATCATCTGCCCCGCACCGTCGGCGAGCTGCGCGCCTCTGGCCATCAGGAGCGCGGCATCAAACAGGAACTCCGGGAGAACCTGCTGGCCCGTCTCGCGGACGGTACCGAGATCTGGACCGGGCTGTTCGGCTTCGAGGACACGGTGCTGCCACAGGTGGAGCGGGCGTTGATCGCCGGCCACGACTTCGTGCTGCTCGGTGAGCGCGGCCAGGGCAAGACCCGGCTGCTGCGATCGCTGATCGGACTCCTCGACGAGTGGACACCGGTGATCGAGGGATCCGAACTGCGTGAACACCCGTACTCCCCGATCACACCGGAATCGATCCGCCAGGCGGCGGCCTCAGGCGACGGACTGCCGATCGGGTGGATCCACCGCAGTGAGCGCTACACCGAGAAGCTCGCCACCCCGGACACCAGTGTCGCCGACCTGGTCGGTGACATCGACCCCATCAAGGTGGCCGAGGGGCGCAGCCTCGGCGACCCGGAAACCATCGCCTACGGCCTCATCCCGCGCTCGCACCGGGGCATCGTCGCCGTCAACGAGCTGCCCGACCTCGCCGAGCGCATCCAGGTCGCGATGCTCAACGTGATGGAGGAGCGCGATATCCAGGTGCGCGGTTACACGCTGCGGCTGCCGCTCGACGTGCTCGTGGTCGCCAGCGCCAACCCCGAGGACTACACCAACCGCGGCCGCATCATCACCCCGCTCAAGGACCGCTTCGGCGCCGAGATCCGCACCCACTACCCGCTGGAACTCGACGCCGAGGTCGGTGTCATCTCCCAGGAGGCGCACCTGTCCGCCGAGGTCCCCGAATATCTGCTGGCCGTCATCGCCCGGTTCGCCCGCGCCCTGCGCGAATCCACCGCGGTCGATCAGCGCTCCGGCGTCTCGGCGCGTTTCGCCATTGCCGCCGCCGAGACGGTGGCGGCCTCGGCCCGGCACCGCGGCGCCATCCTCGGCGAGCAGGATCCGGTGGCCAGGGTGGTCGATCTCGGTACCGTGATCGAGGTGCTGCGCGGCAAGCTGGAATTCGAGTCCGGCGAGGAGGGCCGCGAGCAGGTGGTGATGGAGCACCTGCTGCGCCGCGCCACCGCGGATACCGCGTCCCGTGCGCTCGGCGGTATCGACGTCGGTCCGCTGGTGGCCGCCGTGGAGGCCGGTTCGCCGGTGACGACCGGGGAGCGGGTGTCGGCCAAGGACGTGCTGGCCGCGCTGCCCGAACTGCCGGTGCTCGACGAGATCGCCGAGCGACTCGGCGCACAGACCGAAGGCCAGCGCGCGGCCGCGGTGGAGCTGGTGCTGGAGGGTCTGTACCTGGCCAAGCGCATCGACAAGCAATCCGATGAGGGTGAAACCGTCTATGGCTGACCGCCGTACGACGATCAAGCAGCGAGGGACGAGCTGCGTTGAGGAGTGCGGCCATGGCTAAACGCCTTTCCAGGTATTCGCGGTACTCCGGCGGCCCCGACCCGCTGGCGCCCCCGGTCGATCTGCGGGAGGCGCTCGACGCGATCGGCGAGGACGTCATGTCCGGTGCCTCACCGCGCCGGGCGCTGCAAGAGCTGATGCGCCGCGGCACCGAGAACATGCCGGGGGCCGACCGGCTGGCGGCCGAGGTGAACCGCCGGCGCCGGGAACTGTTGCAGCGCAACAATCTCGACGGCACCCTCGCCGAGGTCAAGAAGCTGCTCGACGAGGCCGTGCTGGCCGAGCGAAAGGAACTCGCCCGGGCGCTCGACGATGACGCCCGCTTCAACGAGATGCAGATCGAGGCGCTGTCGCCGTCCCCGGCCAAGGCGGTCCAGGAACTCGCCGAATACGACTGGCGCTCACCGGAAGCCCGCGAAAAGTACGACCAGATCAAGGATCTGCTCGGCAGGGAGATGCTCGACCAGCGCTTCGCCGGGATGAAGGAGGCGCTGCAGAACGCCACCGACGAGGACCGCCAGGCGATCAACAAGATGCTCGACGATCTCAACGACCTGCTGGAGAAGCACGCCAAGGGCGAAGACACCCAAGAGGACTTCGACACGTTCATGGCCGAACACGGCCAGCACTTCCCGGAGAACCCGCGCAATGTCGACGAGCTGATGGACTCGCTGGCCAAGCGCTCCGCCGCCGCGCAGCGTTTCCGCAACAGCCTGTCCGAATCCCAGCGTGCCGAACTGGATGCGCTGGCGCAGCAGGCCTTCGGATCTCCGTCGCTGATGAATGCGCTGAACCGGCTGGACGGTAACCTGCAGGCCGCCCGGCCCGGTGAGGACTGGTCGGGCTCGGAGGAGTTCAGCGGCGACGACCCGATGGGCATGGGGCAGGGCACCCAGGCGCTGGCCGATATCAGCGAGCTCGAGCAGCTTGCCGAGCAGCTGTCGCAGAGCTACGCCGGCGCGACCATGGAGGACGTCGATCTGGACATGTTGGCCCGCCAGCTCGGTGACGAGGCCGCGGTCAACGCGCGCACGCTCGCCGACCTCGAGCGCGCCCTGACCGAACAGGGCTTTCTGGACCGCGGCTCCGACGGTCAGTTCCGGTTGTCGCCCAAGGCGATGCGGCAGCTCGGGCAGACCGCGCTACGTGATGTGGCGCAACAGCTTTCCGGCCGCCACGGCGAGCGTGAGACGCGCAGGGCCGGTGCGGCAGGGGAGCTGACCGGCGCCACCCGACCGTGGGCGTTCGGGGACACCGAACCGTGGAACGTCACCCGCACCATCACCAATGCCGTGCTGCGGCAAGCCGGCTCCGGCGTGATCGACGGGCCGGTACGGTTCGGCGTCGAGGATGTCGAGATCTCCGAGACCGAGACCCGAACCCAGTCGGCCGTGGCGCTGCTGGTCGACACCAGCTTCTCCATGGTGATGGAGAACCGGTGGCTGCCGATGAAGCGGACCGCGCTGGCGCTCAACCATCTGGTGAGCACCCGGTTCCGCTCCGACGACCTGGAGATCATCGCGTTCGGCAGGCATGCGCGCACCGTCAGCGCCGCCGAACTGACCGCGCTGGAGGGCGTGCGCGATCAGGGCACCAACCTGCACCACGCGTTGGCGCTGGCCGCCCGGCATCTGCGCCGGCACCCCAATGCGCAGCCAGTGGTGATGATCGTGACCGACGGCGAGCCGACCGCGCACCTGGAGGATTTCGGCGACGGCGCCGAGGCGTTCTTCTACTACCCGCCGCATCCACGCACCATCGCGCTGACGGTGAAGGGATTCGACGAGCTGGCCGCGCTCGGGGCGCAGCTGACGATCTTCCGCCTCGGCAGCGATCCGGGATTGGCCCGGTTCATCGACCAGGTGGCGCGCCGCGTCGGGGGCCGGGTGGTGGTGCCGGATCTGGACGGGCTGGGCGCAGCGGTGGTCGGGGACTATCTACGGGCCCGCCGCCGCTGACGGATTCCACGCGTGCGCGTGGAGTTCGAGCAAAGAAAACGCCTCAGCTGTTCTTGCGCTTCTTACGCTTGATGCCGACGCTGCCCCACAGTGAGAACCCGCGGATGGTGATGCACGGTGCGCCGGGTGTGCCCTGCTCGCCGACGTGATCGAAAGACCCCATCACGCCGTGGCCGCGGACGGCGACGTTGACCTCCGGCGGCAGCAGGATGGTCTGTCCGCCGAAGATCGAGATCGAGTGGATGTCCACCTCGGGCGAGGTGAAATCGGCGTACCGCAGGTCGATCACACCGCCTCCGAACAGGGCGAACGCCGTCAGCCGCTTCGGGACGTTCCAGCGGCCGCGCCGCTCGAAGCCGCTCAGAATGGCCAGCAGCAACGTCGACGGTGCGGGCTTGCGAGTGCCCCCGCAATTGGCGGTCGTGGCGAAATCCGGCAGATCGGCGGACAGCCGGGCCAGGTCGCCGTGCGTGGTGGCGGCATAGGCCTTGGCCAACCGCTGCTCGTATTCGTCCATCGACAGTCTGCCCTGAGAGGCGGCGTCGGTCAGCAACTGAGCTACCTGAATGCGCTCGGCGTCGCCGGCGCGGGTCGAACCGTTCTGCCACGACGAAGTGCTCATCGTCACTGAGCCTACGACTCACGCCGGTAAACGCAAGCTCGTCGTCGAAACTGGCAAACCCGAGGCGTTCGCTCACGCCCAGTCGGGGCTGCGTTTCTGCAGGAAGGCCAGCATGCCCTCGCGGGCCTCGGCGGAGGTGAACAGCTCGGCGGACTGCGCGGTCAACGCGTCGGCGTGTGCATCGAACCCGGCGAGGATCCCGGCCGTCGTGAGCGCCTTGGACGCCGCCAGACCCTGCGGGGAGGCCTTGGCGATATCGGCGGACAGGGTGGCAATCGTGCCGGCCACGTCGTCGGTGGCGATGGTGATCAACCCGATGTCGGCAGCCTCCGCCGGGCCGAACTTCTCGCCGGTGAGGAAGTAGCGGCCCGCCGCCCGCGCGGTCAGCTTCGGCAGCAGCGTCAGCGAGATGATCGACGGGGCGACACCGATGCGGGCCTCGGTGAGCGCGAACGTGCTCTGCGGTCCGGCCACCGCGATATCGCACGCGCCGACCAGTCCCATGCCGCCGGCGCGGACGTGACCATCCACGGCGGCGATCACCGGTACCGGCGCCGCCAAGATCGCCCGCAGCAGCCGGGTCATCTCGCGGGCGCGGTCCACCGCGATGTCTCCAGGGTCCTGACCGGCGGCCTCGCTGAGGTCGGCGCCGGCGCAGAAGGTCCGCCCGGTGTGCCCGAGCACCACCACACGGGCCCCGGCCGCGACGGCGTCGTCGACACCGCGGTGCAGTTGCTCGACGAGCGCGGTGGACAGCGCGTTGTGGTTGTGCGGTGAGTCCAGCGTCAGCCGCGCGACCCGGCCCTGGAGCGTGTATTGGACGAGCATCAGTAGGACCGGGGCAGGCCCAGCGAGGTCTGCGCGACGAAATTCAGGATCATCTCCCGGCTCACCGGCGCGATGCGGGCCAGCCGGGAGGCGGTCAGCACCGACGCGATGCCGTACTCCTTGGTCAGCCCGTTGCCGCCCAGCGACTGCACGGCCTGGTCGACGGCACGCACCGAAGCCTCGCCCGCGGCGTACTTGGCCATGTTCGCGGACTCGGCGGCGCCGAAATCGTCCCCGCTGTCATAGAGCGCGGCGGCCTTCTGCATCATCAGCTTGGCCAGCTCGATCTCGATGTGGTTCTGCGCCAACGGATGTGAGATGCCCTGATGCGCGCCGATGGGTGTCTTCCACACCTGCCGGGTCTTGACATAGTCGGTGGCCTTGCCGATGGCGAAGCGTCCCATACCGACGGCGCTGGCCGCCCCCATGATGCGCTCGGGGTTCAGCCCGGCGAACAGCTGCGCGATCGCCGCGTCCTCGGAACCGACCAACGCGTCCGACGGCAGTCGTACCTCGTCGAGGAAGACCTGGAACTGGTACTCGGGGCTGAGGATCTCCATCTCGATCTTCGTCCAGGACAGCCCCGGGGTGTCGGTGGGCACCACGAACAACGCGGGCTTCAAGTTGCCGGTCTTGTGGTCCTCGGTGCGGCCGACGACGAGTACCGCCTGGGCCTGGTCCACACCGGAGATGTACACCTTTTGCCCGGACAGGATCCAGTCGCTGCCGTCGCGGCGCGCGGTGGTGGTGATGCGGTGGCTGTTGGAACCGGCGTCGGGTTCGGTGATGGCGAAGGCCATCGTGATCGAGCCGTCGGCGATGCCGGGGATCCAGCGCTTCTTCTGGTCGTCGGTGCCGAACTTACTGATGATGGTGCCGTTGATGGCGGGGGAGACCACCATCATCAGCAGCGGACAACCGCCCGCCGACATCTCCTCCATCACCATCGACAACTCGTACATGCCGGCGCCACCGCCGCCGTACTCCTCGGGCAGGTTGACCCCGATGAAACCGAGCTTGCCTGCCTCCGACCACAGTTCGTCGGTGTGGGCGCCGGCGCGCGCCTTCTCCAGGTAATAGTCCTGGCCGTAGTTGGCGGCCATTGCCGAGACGGCCTTGCGCAGCGCCTGCTGTTCCTCGGTCTCGATGAAGCTGGTCACGATTGATCTCCTTCGGGGTTTTCGATCCGGGCCAGGACGGCTCCGACCTCGACCTGTTGTCCGGGCTGCGCATTCAGTTCGGCGAGCACACCGTCGGCCGGGGCGGTGATGGTGTGCTCCATTTTCATGGCCTCCAGCCAGATCAACGGCTGCCCGGAGGTGACGGTGTCTCCTGCTGCGGCACCCACCCGCACCACCGAGCCCGGCATCGGGGCGAGCAGCGAGCCGTGCGCCACCGCGGAGTCCGGGTCCGGGAAACGCGGGAGGCTGGTCAGCGCGCCCGGCCCGATCGGTGAATCGACGAAGACGTCGTTTCCGTAGCGGGCCACGTCGAACGCCTGCTCGGCGCCGCCCACCGACAGCACCACCCGGGTGGGGCTGCTGGACATCACGGCGACGTCCGGGAAGTCGGGCAACTCGACCGCGCTGCGGCCGACGCGATACCGGATCTGCTGGTCCTCTCCGGCGTCGTCCCGGAACGCCCGGGTCTGGTAGCCCGAGAAGAGGTTGCGCCACCCGCTGGGCGCAGGGCCGAAAGCAGTTGCGGTGCTGCGGTTGTGAGCGGCATCGGCGAGCGCGGCGGCCAGCGCCGACAGGGCGGCGGTGTCCGGCGGGGCGGCCGCCAGGTCGGCCAGTCCGTGGGTGTCGAAGAACGCGGTGTCGGTGTCACCGGCCAGGAACGCCGGGTGCCGCAACACATTGACCAGCAGATGACGGTTGGTCCCCACCCCGTGAATCCGGGCGTGGGCCAACGCATCCGCAAGGGTCGCCGCGGCCCGTTGCCGGGTGGGCGCGAACGAGATCACCTTCGCCAGCATCGGGTCATAGAACACCGAGACCTGTGAACCGTCCACGATGCCCGAATCCAGCCGGACCCCGACGCGTCCGAGCGTGCCGAACTCGGTGCGCGCGGCGGGAACGGCGAAATGGTGCACGGCACCGGCCTGCGGCTGCCAGCTCCTGGCCGGATCCTCGGCGTACAGCCGGGCCTCGATCGAATGTCCCTGCGCGGCGGGGGGTTGCGCGGGTAGTGCGGACCCGTCGGCCACTTCGATCTGCAATTCGACGAGATCGAGACCGGTGGTTTCCTCGGTGACCGGATGCTCCACCTGCAGCCGGGTGTTCATCTCCAGGAAGAAGAACTCGCCGTGGGCGTCGGCCATGAACTCGACGGTGCCCGCGCCGGTGTACCCGATGGCGCCCGCGGCCAGCCGGGCGGCCTCGAAGAGCTTGGCGCGCATCCCCGGCGTGCGTTCCACCAGGGGTGAGGGCGCCTCCTCGATGACCTTCTGGTGCCGGCGCTGAATCGAGCACTCACGCTCGCCGACGGCCCACACGGTGCCGTGCTGATCGGCCATCACCTGGACCTCGATATGGTGGCCGGCGGTCAGATAGCGTTCGCAGAACACCGTCGGATCACCGAACGCAGACTGGCTTTCCCGTTGCGCGGCAGCCACTTCGGTGGGCAGCGCCGCGAGGTCGCGAACCACCCGCATACCGCGGCCGCCACCACCGGCAGACGCCTTGATCAGCACCGGCAGCTGTGCGGCGGTCACCGCGGTGGGATCCAGTTCGGCCAGCACCGGAACGCCGGCGGCGGCCATCAGTTTCTTGGCTTCGATCTTGGAGCCCATCGACTGCACCGCCGACACCGGCGGACCGATCCAGATCAACCCGGCCCGCTGCACGGCCTGGGCAAAATCCGCGTTCTCGGAGAGAAATCCGTATCCCGGATGGATGGCGTCGGCACCGGCCGTATGCGCCGCGGCGATGAGCTGTCCGGCATCCAGGTATCCGTTGCGGCCCTCCAGGCGTACCCGGACATCGGCCTCGGCGACGTGCGGGGACGCGGCATCGGGATCGGTGTACACCGCGACGGTACCGATGCCGAGGCGGCGGCAGGTGGTGAACACCCGGCGGGCGATCTCGCCACGGTTGGCGACAAGGACTCGTGTGATCATGGCGGCGGAAACCTCACATCCTGAAGACGCCGAAGTTCGACGTCCCCTCGATCGGTCCGCTGGCGATGGCAGACAGGCACATTCCCAGCACGGTGCGGGTGTCGCGCGGGTCGATGACACCGTCGTCGTAGAGTCGGCCCGACAGGAACATCGGCAGGGACTCCGCCTCGATCTGTGCCTCGACCGCGGCACGCAGCGCGGCGTCGGCGGCCTCGTCGACCTGCTGGCCGCGGGCTTCGGCGGCGGCCCGGCTGACGATCGACAGCACGCCGGCCAGCTGCGTGCCGCCCATCACCGCGGATTTGGAGCTGGGCCAGGCGAACAGGAACCGCGGGTCGTAGGCGCGCCCGCACATCCCGTAGTGTCCGGCCCCGTAGGACGCCCCGATGAGCAGGGAGATGTGCGGCACCGTCGAGTTGGAGACGGCATTGATCATCATGGATCCGTGTTTGATCATGCCGCCCTCCTCGTACGCCTTGCCGACCATGTAGCCGGTGGTGTTGTGCAGGAACAGCAATGGCGTGTTCGCGCGGTTGGCCAACTGGATGAACTGGGTGGCCTTCTGCGCCTCCTCGGAGAACAGCACGCCGCGGGCGTTGGCGAGGATGCCGACCGGATAGCCGTAGAGCGAGGCCCACCCGGTGACCAGCGACGAACCGTAGAGCGGTTTGAACTCGTCGAAGTCCGAGCCGTCCACGATGCGGGCGATCACATCGCGCGGGTCGAACGGGATGCGCAGGTCGGCGCCGACGATGCCGAGCAGCTCCTCGGCGTCGTACTCGGGCTCGATGACCGGGGCCGGTACCGGGCCCTGTTTGCGCCAGTTCAGCCGCGCCACGACGCGCCGTCCGATGCGGATGGCATCGAGCTCGTCGTCGGCCAGGTAGTCACCCAGACCGGATGTGCGGGCGTGCATCTCGGCGCCGCCGAGGGACTCGTCATCGGATTCCTCGCCGGTGGCCATCTTGACCAACGGGGGCCCGGCGAGGAACACCTTGGAGCGTTCCCTGATCATCACCACGTGGTCGGACATGCCGGGCACGTAGGCACCACCGGCGGTGGAGTTGCCGAAGACCAGTGCGATGGTGGGGATCCCGGCCGCCGACAGTCTGGTCAGATCGCGGAACATCTGCCCGCCCGGGATGAAGATCTCCTTCTGGGTGGGCAGGTCGGCGCCGCCGGATTCCACCAGGGAGATCACCGGAAGCCGGTTCTGGATGGCGATCTGATTGGCGCGCAGGATCTTCTTCAGCGTCCACGGGTTGCTGGTGCCGCCCTTGACGGTGGGGTCGTTGGCGACGATCAGGCATTCGACACCCTCGACCGCGCCGATACCGGTGACCACGCTGGCGCCGACGGTGAAGTCGCTGCCCCAGGCGGCCAGCGGGCTCAGCTCCAGGAACGGGGCATCCGGGTCCAGGAGCAGTTCGACACGTTCGCGTGCCGTCAGCTTGCCCCGGGCGTGGTGGCGGTCGACGTACTTGCTGCCGCCACCGGCGAGGGCACGTTCGTGTTCGGTGGCCAGTTCGGTCAGCTTGGCCGTCATGGCGTCGGCGGCTTCGGCGTAGGTGGCCGCGCGCGGATCCAGGGTCGATGTCAGTCGGGTCATTGCAGGCCCATCGTCTTGGCCGCCAGCGAGGTGAGGATCTCGGTGGTGCCGCCTCCGATGCCCAGGATGCGCATATCGCGGTACTGCCGCTCCACCTCGGATTCGGCCATGTAGCCCATCCCGCCGAACAATTGGACGGCCTGATTGGCGACCCACTCACCGGCTTCCACGGCGGTGTTCTTGGCGAAGCAGACCTCGGTGATCAGGTTCGTCTCGCCCGCCATCTCGCGCTCCACCAGCCAGTGGGTATACACCCGTGCCACATCGATGCGCCGAGCCATGTCGGCCAGCGTGTTCTGTACGGCCTGCCGGGAGATCAGCGGACGGCCGAAGGTCTCCCGGTCCCGGCACCACTGCACGGTCAGGTCCAGGCACCGCTGCGCGCTGGCATAGGCCTGGGCGGCCAGGCCCACCCGCTCGGAGACGAAGGCACCGGCGATCTGTGCGAAGCCGGTGTTCTCGGCACCGACCAGGTTCGCGGCGGGCACCCGGACATCGGTGTACGACAGTTCCGCGGTATCGCTGGAACGCCAGCCCATCTTCTCCAGCTTGCGGCTGACCTCGAAGCCCGCAGTGTTCTTGTCCACGACCAGCAGGGACACCCCGGCGGCGCCCGGTCCGCCGGTGCGCACCGCGGTCACCACGTAATCGGCGCGCACCCCGGAGGTGATGTAGGTCTTGGCGCCGTTGACGATGAAATCGTCCCCGTCCCGGACCGCTTTGGTTCTCAGGTGCCCGACATCGGAGCCGCCGCCGGGTTCGGTGATGGCCAGTGAACCGATGAGGTCACCGCGCAAGGTGGGCCGCACGTAGGTGTCGATGAGGCGCTGATCGCCGGAGGCGATCATGTGCGGCACCGCGATGCCGCAGGTGAACAGCGAGGCGAACGTGCCGCCCGGTACGCCGGCCTGATGCAGTTCTTCGCAGATGATCACCGCGTCCGCGCCGTCACCGCCTCCGCCGCCGACCGATTCCGGGTAGGGCGCGCCGAGCAACCCGGCCGCGTCGGCCTTGGCGTGCAGCTCGCGTGGGATTTCGCCGGTGCGCTCCCACTCCTGCGCGTAGGGCAGGATCTCGCGCTCGGCGAACGCCCGCACCGTCTTTCGCAGATCGTCACGTTCGGGGGCGTGCCAGATGCTCTTGCTCATCGCTGGGCTCTCCCTTGCTCCGGTCCTCGCTCGTGCCTCGCCGCGATCCTCGCGTGGGTTCGCCTTCGCATCACAACAGCCTCTCCGGGATGTCGACGTATCGGGATCTGAGCCATTCGCCCAGGCCTTTGGCTTGCGGATCGAATCGGGCCTGGTAGGCGACACCCTGTCCGAGGATGTCCTCGATGACGAAGTTGACCGCCCGCAGCCGCGGCAGCAGGTGCCGCGTCACGGGCAGACCGGCGGTCTCGGGGAGCAGTTCGCGCAGCTTCTCGACGGTCAACGTACGTGCCAGCCAATGCCATTGGTCATCTGCCTTGTTTCCCGTCGCTTCGCTCGCCCCGGCTCGATGTCCCGTCGCTTCGCTCGCCCCGGCCCGCACCCAGACCCCGACGTTGGCGGAGCCGCCCTTGTCCCCGCTGCGGGCACCGGCGATGCGGCCCAGCGGTGCCCGGACGGTGGGGCCAGGTGTGATCGGTTCGGGAAGTTCGGGCGCCTCGGCGTGCTCGACGATCAGCGTCTCGGTTGCCGGGGCGATGGCCACCCGGGTGCCGTCGGCGTGCACGGCGACATGCGGCACCGCGGCGGCATCGACATGGCCGGCGGTGAAGACCCCGTACACCTGGCCGTCTCCGGGAGGGGCGGTCGAGGTGAAGCCGGGGTAGCTGGCCAACGCCAGTTCCACTGCGGCGGAAGAAAACTGGCGGCCCACGATCTTGGGGTCGGGGTCGCGGACGACGCAGTGCAGCAACGCGCTGGCGGCTTCCTCGGTGTCGGCGTCGGGATGATCGGTGCGGGCCAGCGTCCACTGCAGTTCGGCGGGCCGGGTCGTGAGGTGGCTTTCCAGTTGGGAGCGGAGCAGCGCGGCCTTGGCCTCGATGTCCAGGCCGGTCAGCACGAACGACGTGGCATTGCGGAAGCCGCCGATGCTGTTCAGCGAGACCTTCAGCGTCGGGGGCGGGGCCTCGCCGCGCACGCCGCTGACCCGGACCCGGTCGGGGCCGGCCGCGGAGACCGAGACCGAATCCATGCGCAGCGTCACGTCCGGGTTCGGGTAGCGCGCACCGCCGATCTCGTAGAGCAGTTGGGCGGTGACGGTGTCGGTGCTGACCAGGCCACCGGTGCCGGGGTGCTTGGTGATGATCGAGGAACCGTCGGCGGCGATCTCGGCGATGGGGAAGCCGGGGTGCCGGAGATCGGGGATCTCGGTGAAGAACGAGAAGTTGCCGCCGGTGGCCTGGGTGCCGCATTCGATGATGTGGCCGGCCGCGACCGCGCCGGCGAGGGCGTCGTAGTCCGTGCGGGTCCAGCCGAAGTGGGCGGCGGCCGGGCCGACGATCACCGAGGCGTCGGTGACGCGGCCGGTGACGACGACATCGGCTCCGGAGTTCAGACACTCGACGATGCCCCAGGCGCCCAGGTAGGCGTTGGCGGCGAGCAGTGCCGTTCCCCCGAACCCGAGCTCGTCGGCCCGCGCGACGAGGTCATCGCCCTCGACGTGGGCGACGGCCACGCCCACTCCGAGTCGTTCGGCGAGGTCACGCACTGCGGTGGCCAGCGCGGCCGGATTGAGGCCGCCGGCGTTGGCGACGATCTTCACGCCCTTGTCCAGTGCCAGTCCGAGGGTGTCCTCCAACTGGCGCAGGAAGGTCTTGGCGTAGCCGAGTTCGGGGTTCTTGGCCCGGTCGCGGGCCAGGATCAGCATGGTCAGTTCGGCCAGGTAGTCGCCGGTGAGGTAGTCGAGATCACCACCTTCGAGCATCTCCCGCATGGCCGCGATGCGGTCACCGTAGAACCCCGAGCAGTTGCCGATTCGCACTGCTGCAGACTCCACTGAAAGCTCCCATCGCACTCCGACCAACCGGTAGGTAGATTAGTCGGTACCGACGGTACCGAGTCAAGGGGTGGGCCTTGATCCGTCCGCTGTTGCAGTCTTGCGCCAGGGACATCGCCTCGAGGCCGAAACCGCGTACGTTCCTCCGCAGTTTGGAGGCATCCGGCGGTGCGAGCTATCCTGTGGTGCAACTTGCCGTCGCTGTTCGCTGCGCGGCGGAAACCCCGCAAGAGGAGATCTCCAACATGGCTGTGCCCAAGCGCCGGATGTCGCGCTCGAACACCCGTAGCCGCCGGTCGCAGTGGAAGACCGAGGCCGTCGGCCTGGTCAACGTCGCTGTGGGCGGCCAGCAGCGCAAGGTGCCGCGTCGCCTGCTCAAGGCCGCTCGCCTCGGCCTGGTCGACCTCGACCGCAAGTAACCGCCTCGTCGGCGCGCCTCTCAGGTCGCTCTCAGATAGAGGGATGACACTGTGGCTGTGCGCATTCTTGTCGTTGATGACGATCGCGCGGTGCGCGAATCTCTGCGCCGGTCGCTTTCGTTCAATGGATACTCCGTCGAGCTCGCCCAAGATGGTGTCGAGGCCCTCGAGGCGATCTCCAGTGATCGACCGGACGCCCTTGTCCTGGACGTGATGATGCCGAGGCTCGACGGCCTCGAAGTGTGTCGGCATCTCCGCAGTACCGGTGATGATCTGCCGATCCTCGTGCTCACCGCGCGGGATTCGGTCTCCGAGCGGGTGGCCGGCCTGGATGCGGGAGCCGATGACTACCTGCCCAAGCCCTTCGCGCTGGAGGAACTGCTGGCCCGGATGCGCGCCCTACTGCGCCGGCGCACCCTTCCGGAGGAGAACGCCGATTCCCGGGCGTTGACCTTCTCCGATCTGAGCCTGGACCCGGTGACCCGTGAGGTGTCCCGCGGTGAACGACAGATCAGCCTGACCCGCACCGAGTTCTCACTGCTGGAAATGCTCATCGCCAACCCCCGGCGGGTACTGACCCGCAGCCGCATCCTGGAGGAAGTCTGGGGATTCGACTTCCCGACCTCGGGCAATGCGCTGGAGGTGTACGTCGGCTACCTGCGTCGTAAGACGGAGGCCGAGGGTGAACCGCGGCTCATCCACACCGTGCGCGGGGTGGGTTATGTGCTGCGGGAAACCCCGCCCTGATGCGGCTGTTCAAGAAGCCGGTGTTCCGATCGGACAGCCAACGCCGGTATACCAGAAACGTCAGCGCGGTCTCGCTGCGCTGGCGGGTGATGTTGCTGGCAATGTCGATGGTCGCGATGGTCGTGGTGCTGATGGCGGTCGCCGTGTATGCCGTCGTGTCCCGCTCCGTCTACGACGACATCGACACCCAGCTGCACAGCCGCGCCCAACTGCTCATCGAGAGCGGGTCGCTGGCCGCGGACCCCGGCAAGGCCATCGAGGGCACCGCCTACTCCGACGTGAACGCGATGTTGGTCAGCCCCGGACGCTACATCTACACCGCCAATCAGCAGGGCCAGACGCTGCCGCTCGGTGCGCCGGAAAAGGCCGTCGTCCAGGGCGAGCTGCTGATGTCCCTGCGCACCGTCAACAACCAGCGGGTGCTCGCGGTACATCTCGCCGACGGCAACTCCCTGCTGATCTCCAAGAGCCTGGCGCCCACCATCGCCCTGCTGAACAGACTGGGCACCGTGCTGGCCATCGTCGGCGCGTCGGGGATGGCGGTGGCCGCGATAGCCGGCGGGATGGTCGCGCGCGCCGGCCTGCGCCCGGTGGCGCGGTTGACCCAGGCCGCAGAGCGGGTCGCGCGCACCGACGATCTGCGGCCGATCCCGGTCGTCGGCACCGATGAGCTGGCCCGGCTGACCGACGCCTTCAACATGATGTTGCGGGCGCTCGCGGAATCCAGGGAGCGCCAGTCGCGGCTGGTGACCGACGCCGGGCACGAATTGCGCACCCCGCTGACCTCGTTGCGCACCAATGTCGAGCTGCTGATGGCCGCGATGGCGCCCGGCGCACCCCGGCTGCCCGAGGGCGAGATGGTCGAACTGCAGGCCGATGTGATCGCCCAGATCGAGGAATTGTCCACATTGGTCGGCGATCTGGTGGACCTCACCCGCGATGACGCCGGGGTGGTGATCCGGGAGAAGGTCGACCTGTCCGACGTGGTGGACCGCGCCCTGGAGCGAGTTCGTCGCCGCCGCAACGACATCGACTTCGACGTGAACCTGATCGACTGGCAGGTCGACGGCGATGTCGCCGGACTGTCCAGAGCGGTGCTCAACGTGCTCGACAATGCCGCCAAGTGGAGCCCGCCCGACAGCACCGTGCTGGTGCGGCTGTGGCAACGCGACGCACTGCACGCTGAACTCGTCATCTCTGACATGGGTCCGGGTATTCCGCCGCAGGAACGTGACCTCGTGTTCGAGCGGTTCTACCGCTCCACATCGGCCCGTGCGATGCCCGGTTCAGGTCTGGGACTGGCGATCGTCAAACAGGTGGTCCTCAAACACGGTGGGACACTTCAGGTTGACGACACCGTGCCCGGCGGCGAGCCATCTGGCGCCTCGGTGCGCATCGTGCTGCCGGGCCGTCGGGTGCTGCCCGAGAGCGCCACGGCGACCGCGCCGTTCCAGGCGCCGACCGGGATGTCGCCGACACGCGGGGACACATCGATGGACGCCACGTCCGCAGGCGCAGACAACAGGTAGCGTCCCCGTCAGGGGATGACGTGGGGAAATCTTCAGAAATTGATGGGTTCGGCCGTGTCATTCTCTAAGTGGATTCTCAGCCCAGCTCGGCACTGTATGGCTGTCCGATGCGTTGAACAGATAACTGAACCGCTGAAAAGAAAGAGCGCCGAGCGATATGACGAACGACCCGAGGTATACACCGCCTCCGTCCCAGCCCGGCTATTCCACCCAGCGCAACACCTATCAGCAGGGCTATCAGCAGCAGCCCTATGACTGGCGTTATGCCCAGCAGCCGCAGCAGCCGCGGCCGCAGTACGACCCGTACCGCACCACCGGAACAACCGGCGGCGGGCCCCAGAAGCGTTCGCGTGCAGGTGCTTTGGTGGCCGGAGCGGCCGCGATCGCGGTGGTGTCCGCCGGTATCGGTGGCGGGGTGGCCGTGTTGGCTCAGCCCGACCAGCCCGCCACCAGCTTCTCCAGCAGCAGCGGTGCCACGCCGGGCATGCCGGCGGCCAGCGTGCCGGTGGGCTCGGTGGAGCAGGTCGCTGCGAAGGTGGTGCCCAGCGTCGTCAAGCTGGAGACCAATCTGGGCCGCGCCTCCGAAGAGGGGTCGGGCATCATCCTGTCCACCGACGGATTGATCCTCACCAACAACCACGTCGTGGCGACCGAAGGCGCCCCCGGCCGGCCGCAGACGAAGGTGACCTTCGCGGACGGTCGCACCGCGCCGTTCACGGTGGTCGGCACCGATCCCAGCAGCGATATCGCCGTGGTGCGGGCCGAAGGGGTGTCGGACCTGACGCCGATCGCGCTCGGGTCCTCGGGAGACCTGCGGGTCGGCCAGGACGTCGTCGCCATCGGATCGCCACTCGGACTGGAGGGCACCGTCACCGTCGGCATCGTCAGCGCGCTGAACCGTCCGGTCGCCGCGGGCGGGAACAGCCGCGACCAGAACACAGTGCTGGACGCGATCCAGACCGACGCCGCGATCAACCCGGGCAACTCCGGTGGTGCGCTGGTCAACATGAACGGTGAGTTGGTCGGCGTGAACTCCGCGATCGCCACCCTGGGCGGTGCTTCTGCGGAGTCCCAGAGCGGCTCGATCGGCCTCGGCTTCGCCATCCCGGTGGATCAGGCCAAGCGGATCGCCGACGAACTGGTGCAGGGCGGCACCGCATCGCACGCCTCGCTGGGTGTCCAGGTCGGCAATGACGCATCGGTGGACGGCGCCAAGATCGTCGAGGTCACCGAGGGTGGCGCGGCGGCCGCAGCGGGACTGCCCAGCGGCGTGGTGGTGACCAAGGTCGACGGTCGTGTCATCAACAGCGCCGACGCCCTGGTCGCGGCGGTGCGGTCGAAGGCACCCGGGACGAAGGTGACGCTGACCTTTCAGGGATCCGGCGGACCGGCGACCCTGGACGTGACCTTGGGTAAGGCCCAGCAGTGACCCGCGGACTGGATGTGACCTTGCCGGGGTCCTTGTCGTCGGCCGGATATACGGTGACAGGCATGGAACAACCAGGGGAGTTGGTCGGGCGGGCGCTCGTCGTCGTCGTCGACGACCGGACAGCACACGGCGAAGAGGATCACAGCGGACCGTTGGTCACCGAACTGCTCGGCGAGAGCGGCTTCCTGGTGGACGGGGTGGTGGTGGTCTCCGCCGACGAGGTCGAGATCCGCAATGCGCTCAACACCGCGGTCATCGGGGGCGTCGATCTGGTGATCTCGGTCGGCGGCACCGGCGTCAGCCCCCGCGACGTGACCCCGGAAGCCACCGTCGAACTGCTCGACCGTGAGTTGTTGGGCATCGCCGAGGCGCTGCGCGCGTCCGGGTTGTCCGCAGGCATCGTGGATGCCGGCGTATCGCGTGGCCTGGCCGGCATCTCGGGCAGCACCCTGGTGGTGAACATCGCCGGCTCGCGCGCCGCGGTGCGCGACGGCATGGCCACCCTCAACCCGTTGGCCGTCCAGGTGATCGGGCAGCTGTCGAGCCTCGATATCTGAGCGGGAAGTGGGTACCCGGATGGTAACCATGCAGGTCTGCGCACCCTTTTCAAGATCGAAAGGTTACGGACAGGTGAACGGCAGTCCCGTCGCAAATGTGACGTTGGTCACAAGAGGTACCTCATCGTGACCCAGCCGACGCGACCGTCGAAGGATGCAGTTAACGCGATCTTCGGTGAGGAAATGCCGAGTACCACTCGCGACGAACGCGATGGAGACACCCCGGAAGAAAACTTCGACCGCGACCGGTGGATCCGGGACAACGTCCCGCCACACCACGGCTGAGCAGTAATTTCCCTCTGATCGGCTGGAATCTTCCGGATTCCAGCCGATCAGTTCTTTCTGCTCCACGTGCGGGGCAAACTCGCGCGCGCCAAGTTGTCGCGCTGGTCACGACACCGTGAATACCGCTGTATGGCCGCCTCAGCAAACCTTCAGCGCCTTTCTGGGCGGTTTCGGGTGATGGGACCTCCGCGTTGCCGGGTTGATGGAGCACCGTTATGTTCCTCGTGTCAACGATGAGCAAATCGTAAGAACAGCATGTGGAGTTTCTAATTCGCATCACATGGTGGTCTTGCAAGGTGTGAAGTCTCGGTTAGGGCCGGGATCCGCATCGACAAACACGGTTGACAGCACACCAACCGTCGGCAGCTTAGGGAGAACATGAAGACAATCAGCCGGGTGCTGATCGCGATGATCGCGGCCATTGCGTCGCTGTTCGTGAGCACGGGTACCTCCAACGCGGGTCTGGACAACGAGCTGAGCCTCGTGGATGGCAAGGACCGGACCCTGACCATTCAGCAGTGGGACACCTTCCTCAATGGTGTGTTCCCGCTTGATCGCAACCGCCTGACCCGTGAGTGGTTCCACTCCGGCAAGGCCAAGTACATCGTCTCGGGTCCGGGCGCCGAGGACTTCGAGGGCGTGCTGGAGCTGGGTTACCAGGTCGGCTTCCCGTGGTCGCTGGGCGTGGGCATCAACTTCAGCTACACCACCCCGAACATCGCGTTCGACGGCCAGGACTACGGCTACCTGGGCCCCGGTGGCGTCGATTTCGATGTCATCCCGGCCATCGTGACCCCGCCGCTGTTCCCCGGCGCCTCGATCAGTGCCGATCTCGGCAACGGTCCCGGTATCCAGGAAGTGGCGACCTTCTCCGCCGATGTCGCGGGTGAGAGCGGTGCGGTTGCCGTCTCCAACGCTCACGGCACCGTGACCGGCGCTGCCGGTGGCGTGCTGCTGCGCCCCTACGCACGCCTCATCGCCGCAGAGGGTGACAGTGTCACCACCTACGGCGAGCCCTGGAACATGAACTGATCGTTCGCTCCTAATCCCGACGTCACCATGTGGTCCGTGCTCCGAAAGGCGGACCGCATGGTGCCGGGTGGGACTACCCAAGCAGGGAAGGACAGGGTCATGGCCCTATCGAAAAAGCTTGCTGTTCGCGGGTTCGGTTCATTCGCGGGTGCCACGCTGCTGGCAGGTCTGGGCAGCGCCACCGCGAGTGCAGAGGTCGAGGAATCGGCGCCGGCCCCCTATGTCACCAGCCGTCAGGCCATCTTGATCGACGACAACGCGCTGCGGGTCGCCGATTATGGCCAGGCTCGCGGGTTCCTGGACACCCGCAACGCGGAGGCCGGCATCGTGCATGCCCAGGGTGAGGGTGTGCATGTCGACACCGTCAAGGCCGTGCCGGGCACCACGGCCGCGCCGTTCAACCTGGAGTCCAATGGTTCGTTCGTCTTCAGCCCGCCGATCGGCGACTGGTGACCGACGTTTCGTCGTTGCTCCACGCGTAGTTGCTTCACGCGAACGCCCGGCCGGGATCTCCCGGCCGGGCGTTTTGCTGTCTGCTGGGCCGCGGCTACGCCAGTTGGCCCCGACCTGAGCGTGGCCGCAAAGGTATTTCGGCGTCTCGAACTGACGGATCCCGGCCGCGAACCGCGGGGACTGCCAGACGGTTCGGTTACGCGAGATTAACGCCGGATGAACATTGTCTTCTCCGACTGTGATGTTGCCCATCCGGTATCGCGGATCCATGGTGGTGGTCGGCTGCCGCGCGATCGTGCAGTTAACGCAACGTTCGGGGGGTGCCCGGCGTGCCCATCTCGGGGCGGCGCCACCGGTGCGCATTGGGCCAGTAAATCGGCGCTCCACTGCGTCGACAGCCGGATGGCAGCCCCTTTTCGGGTTGACGACTCTGTGGCGAAAGACCCGCCCAGCTAACTTTGAGCCGGCTCGGGGCGGCGATCAGAAGCAGAATCCGCTCGAGTTGCTGGCATGCCCGGCCGTCGCTACGTTCCACTCGTCAACGATGAGCAGACCGCGCATCGAGCAGTCCAATCACTTGCGGATCACTGAGGGAGAACATGAAGGTAATCAGTCGGGTGCTGATCGCGATGATCGCGGCCATTGCGTCGCTGTTCGTGAGCACGGGCACCTCCAACGCGGGTCTGGACAACGAGCTGAGCCTCGTGGACGGCAAGGACCGGACCCTGACCATTCAGCAGTGGGACACCTTCCTCAATGGTGTGTTCCCGCTGGATCGCAACCGCCTGACCCGTGAGTGGTTCCACTCGGGCAAGGCCAAGTACATCGTGTCGGGTCCGGGCGCTGAGGACTTCGAGGGTGTGCTGGAGCTGGGTTACCAGGTCGGCTTCCCGTGGTCGCTGGGTGTGGGTATCAACTTCAGCTACACCACCCCGAACATCGCGTTCGACGGCCAGGACTACGGAACGCTCGGTCCTGCCGGGCTCGATTTCGATGTCATCCCGGCCATCGTGACCCCGCCGCTGTTCCCCGGTGCCTCGATCAGTGCCGACCTCGGCAATGGTCCCGGTATCCAGGAAGTGGCGACCTTCTCCGCTGATGTCGCGGGCGAGAGCGGTGCGGTTGCCGTCTCCAACGCCCATGGCACCGTGACCGGTGCTGCCGGTGGTGTGCTGCTGCGCCCCTACGCACGGCTCATCGCTTCAGAGGGTGACAGCGTCACCACCTACGGCGAGCCCTGGAACATGAACTGACCATGAGTGACGAGCAAGGATGTGAGCGCGTCGTGACACTCTCGAAGAAGTTTTCCGTTCTCGGGTTGGGCGCCTTTGCGGGTGCCACGCTGCTGGCAGGTCTGGGCAGCGCCACCGCGAGTGCAGAGGTCGAGGAATCGGCACCGGCTCCCTATGTCACCAGCCGTCAGGCCCTCCTGATCGACGACAACGCGCTGCGGGTCGCCGATTACGGTCAGGCACGCGGATTCCTGGACACGCGCAGCGCCGACGCCGGCATCGTGCACGCCCAGGGTGAGGGTGTGCACGTCGACACCGTCAAGGCGGTGCCGGGCACCAAGGCCGCGCCGTTCAACCTTGAGTCCAATGGCTCGTTCGTCTTCAGCCCGCCGATCGGCGACTGGTGACCGACGTTTGGTAGTTGCTCCACACGAAGTTGCTGCACGCGAACGCCCGACCGGGATCTCCCGGTCGGGCGTTTTGCTGTGCGGATCACCGGGGCGGCGGTGGAACCGGCAACCCGCCCGTGTAGCACGCGCTACCATTGGTGCACCAGGTGTTCATGCTGGACGACAGTGGAGAAAGTGGTGATCATGGCTTCATCGAAGAAGCTCGCAATTCTGGGGCTCGGTTCGTTCGCAGGAGCGATGATTCTGGCCGGTCTCGGCAGTGCCACCGCGAGTGCAGAGGTCGAAGAATCGGCGCCGGCCCCCTATGTCACCAGCCGTCAGGCCATCTTGATCGACGACAACGCGCTGCGGGTGGCCGATTACGGTCAGGCACGCGGATTCTTGGACACCCGCAACGCGGAGTCCGGCATCGTGCACGCCCAGGGCGCGGGCAACAAGGACACGGTGAAGGCGGTGCCGGGCACCAAGGCTGCACCGTTCAACCTCGCAAGCAACGGCGCGTTCATCTTCAGCCCGCCCATCGGCGACTGGTGATCATCGCCCGCTGATCTTTTTCACACAGAAACGCCCGGCTGGTTCTCCAGCCGGGCGTTCTGTGTCGGGCGGATCAGGCGTCGGGAGTGACGCGTTCCGACGCAGACGGACCGGGGCGCGTGGACAGCAGGTCGCGGATCTCGGTGAGCAGCACCACCTCGGCTTCGACGGTCTCCTCCTCCTTCTTCCGGAACTTGCTGTAGGGCAGCACGATCAGGAAGTACACGACGGCGGCCACCAGGACGAAGTTGATCGTGGCGGTGAGCAGCACGTTGAGGTCGATGGTCTGATCGCCGCCGATGGGGATACGCAGGATGCCGTATTCGGCGTCGCCCCCGGCGCCGATGCGGTCGATCAACGGCTGGATGATGCTGTCGGTGAAGTTGGTGACCAGCGCGGTGAACGCGGTACCGATGACGACCGCGACCGAAAGGTCGATGATGTTGCCGCGCAACAGGAACTCTTTGAAGCCTTTGATCATGCGGGGACCCTTCCAGCAGATAGGTGGCGAGCGTGGACATGCAAACATTAACCGAGCAGGTATCGGCCGGTGTCAGTGAAAGGTGACGGTGATCTGTCGCGTCAATGCGGCACCGGCCACCGCATTGGCGGCGTGGCGGGGCAACGCCACCAGCACCACGCGTTGCGCTGAGCCCGCGGGCCCCGCAGGTTCGGCGGACACCAGCACCACGACGGCCTCCGTGGCGATGACCTCCGGCGGGGCGTCCGGTCCGATATCGGTGCTGCCCGCCGCGAGCACGTCGACGACATCGCCGGGACGGATGAGGTCGACGAGCGCGTCGTCTGCGAGATGTAGCGGCACGATCCGGGCGTCGGGGCCGGCGCTCGCCTCGGTCAGGCGTGTTCCGAGCAACCGCACATCGGTGAGGACCTCACCACGGCGCGCCGGCCCGGCCAGCGTGGCTCCGAGCGCGACGCCGACATCGTCGGTCGCGCCGTCGGGAACGGTTGTGGCCAAACGTGATTCGACGGTGATATCACCGTCACGCAGCGGTGTGCCGGGAGTCAGGTCGCGTAGCGCGATGACGACATCGGTGCGCTCGCCGGCTGCATCCGGGCGTAGCGCTGCCATGGCCGCCAGCACCACGAGCAGCCCCGCGGCGATTCGGCGTGCGGTGACGGTACGCGTCCAGTCCGGGCGCAACGCCCGGCGCAGCCGGGACAACGCCGTTGGATTCAGTGATTCCCCCACCGGGTGAACGCTAGGCGGCCGGGGGAGATGACGGCAGCCGCGAACGGCGTGCCTGTGGATAACTCGTCAGCTGGAGGCGGCGGCCGGCGTCGAGGTGGTCGAGCTCGTCGACGAGGACGACGATGTGCTCGAGGAATCCGATGACTTGCTCGACGAGTCCGAGGAGCCGTTGGATGTCGACGTCGAGCTGTCGCTGCTCGTGGACGAGCTCGCGGCGCTGCTCGACTTCGAGGAGTCGCGGCTGTCGTTGCGGTAGAAACCGCTGCCCTTGAACACGACGCCCACCTTGCCGAACAGCTTGCGCAGCCGTCCGTTGCATTGGGGGCACACGGTCAGCGCATCGTCGCTGAACGCCTGGACCTCGTCGAACCGATTGTCACACTCGGTACACGCGTAGGAGTAGGTAGGCACGAAATCCTCCGAGACTGTCAAACCTTCTAGCACTCTAGCGGCTCAAGTGCTAGAACCGCTACGTGGGCTAGGTCATTCCCGCCGCCCCACCCGGTCATTCCCGCCGCCCCGCCCGGTCTTTCCCGCCGCCCCGCCCGAGCCGGATCAGGCCCCGGCTAGGGGTGAGGGCATGGGTCATGGGCACGTCGTGCGATTCGGCGGGGATGGCATCGAGAACCTCGTCATCACGCACCACCGCGACCCGCCGCGCGTCGGCGGCGGCCAGCGGCAACGCCCGGTCGTAGAAGCCTGCGCCGCGACCGAGTCGGTTGCCGTCGCGATCGACCGCCAGCGCGGGCACCAACAGCACCGTCGCCTCGGCGATGGATTCCGGCGCCAGCCACGGCGGTGGCGGTTCGCGCAATCCGAAGGGTGCCGCGACCAGCTCGCCGGGCCGGTATTCGGCCCAGCGCATCGGCAGGCCGGTGCGGGCGATCGGCACCAGAATCCGTACCCCGGTGAGCGCATCCAGCAGTGGCACCGCGCCACGGGCCGCGCCGGGCTCGGATCCGACCGGAATATAGGCGGCCACGGTGCCCGCACCGGCGGTGAGTTCGATTGTTTGCGTTTGCAGGGAACGTGTTTCCGTGGCCCGCTCGGCCTCGGTGAGCGCCCGCCGAGCCGCGAGAATCCGCGCCCTCAACGCGGGTTTTGTCAGGATTGCCACCTTTGCGCCGACACCCTTCGCCTCAAGCACCATTGGGCATTAGTGTGTCAACGATGGCACAGGCACTTGTACCAATTCCGCGGACAGCTGTGGTCCCCGCGGCTGGTCTGGGAACCAGATTTCTCCCGGCGACCAAGACGGTCCCGAAGGAGCTGCTCCCAGTGGTCGACACTCCGGGCATCGAGTTGGTGGCGGCCGAGGCCGCCGAAGCCGGTGCCGAGCGGCTGATCATCATCACCTCCGAGGGCAAGGACGGCGTCGTCGCGCACTTCGTCGAGGATCTGGTGCTCGAGGGCACGCTGGAGGCACGCGGTAAGCATGTGATGCTCGAAAAGGTGCGCCGCGCACCCGCCCTGATCAAGGTCGAGGCCGTGGTGCAGGCCGAACCGCTCGGGCTGGGCCACGCGGTGGGCTGCGTCGAGGCCAGTCTGCTGCCCGACGAAGACGCCATCGCCGTACTGCTGCCCGACGATCTGGTGTTGCCGACCGGCGTCCTGGAGACGATGTCGAAGGTCCGTGCCAAGCGCGGCGGAACGGTGCTGTGCGCCATCGAGGTACCCGGCGACGAGATCAGTGCCTACGGCGTGTTCGACGTCGAGGTGGTGCCCGACGCGGCGAACCCGAATGTGCTCAAGGTCAAGGGCATGGTCGAGAAGCCCAAGGCCGAGGACGCGCCGTCGCACTTCGCCGCGGCCGGCCGCTATGTGCTCGACCGTGCGATCTTCGACGCGCTGCGCCGGGTCGACAGAGGTGTCGGCGGCGAGATTCAGCTGACCGACGCCATCGCCCTGCTCATCGACGAGGGCCATCCGGTGCACGTGGTGGTGCATCGCGGCTCCCGACACGACTTGGGAAATCCCGGCGGCTACCTCAAGGCTGCGGTTGACTTTGCGCTAGAACGCGACGACTACGGACCGGAACTGCGGCGCTGGTTGGTCGAGCGATTGGGCCTGGCTGCGGATTAACGACAGCACGGCGGGTCTTGGACAGGAGAAAGGCATGCGGTGCGGTCGGTTGAGGAGCAGCAGGCTCGAGTAGCGGCGGCTGCGGTGGCTCCCCGGCCGGTGCGGGTGGCCATCGCCGAATCCCAGGGTCTGATGTGCGCCGAAGAGGTGGTCACCGAAAGGCCGTTGCCGGGATTCGACCAGGCGGCGATCGACGGCTACGCGGTGCGCAGCGTCGATGTGCTCTCGGTGGGCGGCACCGATGACGACGGCCTCAACCGCGAGGTGAGCCTGCCGGTGGTGGGCGAGATCGAGGCCGGTGCGCGGACCCCGAGCCGGTTGCAGCCACGCCAGGCCGCGCGCGTGCAGACGGGTGCGCCGATGCCCACCCTCGCCGATGCCGTCCTGCCGCTGCGCTGGACCGATGGTGGCCAGTCCCGGGTGCGGGTGCTTCGCGGCGTGCGCTCCGGTGCGTATGTGCGCCGCACCGGCGACGATGTGCAGCCCGGGGATGTCGCGGTGCGGGCCGGCACGATCATCGGCGCAGCCCAGGTGGGTCTGCTCGCCGCGGTGGGCCGCGACAAGGTGATGGTGCATCCGCGTCCCCGGATGACGGTGCTCTCGGTGGGCGGCGAACTCGTCGACGTGTCCCGGACCCCGGGCAACGGTCAGGTCTACGACGTCAACTCCTATGCGCTGGCCGCCGCCGGCCGGGACGCGGGTGCCGAGGTGAACCGCGTCGGCATCGTCGACACCGACCCCGCGAAGCTCCGCGAAGTCGTCGAGGGGCAGATCAGCCGCTCGGAGGTGTTGGTGATCGCCGGCGCCGTCGGCGGTGCCGCGGCCGAAGCGGTGCGTGCGGTGCTGTCCGAGCTCGGTGAGATGGAAGTGGTGCGGATCGCGATGCACCCCGGGTCGGTGCAGGGTTTCGGGCAGCTGGGTCGCGACGGTGTTCCGGTGTTCCTGCTGCCGGCCAACCCGGTCAGCGCGCTGGTGGTCTTCGAGGTGATGGTGCGTCCGCTCATCCGGATGTCGCTGGGTAAGCGTCAGCCGATGCGCCGGGTGATCCAGGCCCGCACACTGGCCCCGATCACCTCGGTGGCAGGCCGCAAGGGATTCCTGCGCGGGCAGCTCATGCGCGATCAGGACACCGGCGAATATCTGGTGCAGGCGCTCGGCGGCGCGCCCGGGGCGTCCTCGCATTTGTTGGCCACCCTGGCCGAGGCGAACTGCCTGGTCGTCGTGCCCAGCGAAGCCGAGCAGGTCCGTACCGGCGAGGTCGTGGACGTCGCCTTCCTGGCGCAACGCGGCTGACCGCGTGAGCGACGCTTGCGTGAGCGACCCTTGCGGAGCGGCCGCGTGAATCGCTGGCGTACCAGTCCGGCCCATCCCGGATGGCCGGTGCCGGTGGGGCCCATCCGGGTTCCGGCGGGCCTGGTGGGTCTGCGCCCGGTCCGGCTGCGAGACGGCGCCCAGTGGAGCAGGTTACGGCTGGCCGACCGTGCGCATCTGGAGCCCTGGGAGCCCAGCTCCGAGGTGAGTTGGGAACTGCGCCACGCACTTTCGTCGTGGCCGGCCGTGTGTTCGGGTCTGCGTGGGGAGGCGCGGCGGGGTCGGATGCTGCCGTTCGTCATCGAGGTCGACGGGCAGTTCGCCGGCCAGATCACCATCGGCAATGTGACACACGGCGCGCTGCGCTCGGCATGGATCGGCTACTGGGTCGCCAAGCATCTCACCGGCGCCGGCGTCGCCACCGCGGCGCTGGCGCTGGGGCTCGACCATGCCTTCGGTCCGGTGATGTTGCACCGCGTGGAGGCGACGGTGCGGCCCGAGAATGCGGTCAGCCGGGCGGTGCTGGCCAGAGCCGGATTTCGGGAGGAAGGCCTGCTCAAGCGGTATCTCGATGTGGACGGCGCCTGGCGCGACCACCTGCTGGTGGCCATCACCGTCGAGGAGGTCGAAGGCTCGGTGGCCGCGAAGCTGGTGCGCTCGGGCCGGGCGAGCTGGACCTGAGTCCGGGCCCGCCGTTTTCCGCAGCAGGGTTGTTCGACGGCGTGAATCACGGCCCGCAGGTAGAAATCGACGGAAGTTCCCCGGGCAATTTGTTACTCATGTGACTTATGTGGCTAATGGTGCTTGTATCCGGCGAATTACAGGTGTGTAATTGACCTCGGCGCGCCGCCTACGGATGCGCTGGTCACGGACCTAGCCTGAAGGGGAAAGGAAAGGCGTCATGCCAAGCATCCCCCAATCTCTGTTGTGGATCTCCCTCGTCGTGCTGTGGCTCTTCGTGCTGGTGCCGATGCTGGTGAGCAAACGCGACAATGTCCGGCGCACAAGCGATGTCGCGCTGGCGACTCGCGTGCTCAATTCCGGGCGCAATGCCCGGCTCCGGCGCCCGCGTGCGTCGGCCGGCCACAACAGCGACCCGCACTGGCAGCCGGCCGACGAATACGAAGGCGAGTACGCCGACGATCGCGACGACGAATCTGCCGACGAGTCGTCACGCCGGCGTGCCGTGGTGCTGGCCGCCGCCGCCGAAGAGTCGGCCGAATCGCCCTACCTCGATGTCGACATCGTCGACGAGGACTCCGGTGCCCTGCCCATCGGCGATTCGTTCCGTCAGGAACAGACCGGCCCGGTGACCGAAGAGCTGACCCTCGATTTCGACGCCCCGGAGCCCGAGGCGGCGCCGCAGCCGGTCGCCGAGACCGCCGACGAGATGGCCGCCGACGAGATGGCCGACGCCGAGCAGCCGCTCGCCGAGGATGACCTCACCGAGGAGGACCTTGCCGCCGACGACGACTACGAGTACGTCGAGGACTCGTCCGGCCTGGAAGCCGAGGCCGACAACGAGCCCGAACTGGCCGAGTCGATGGCCTCGGCGCGGCGCAACCGCTACGAATCCAAGACCGCGCAGGCGGTGAGCGCCCGCAAGTACGCCTTCCGTAAGCGTGTGCTGATGTCCATGTCGGCCCTGCTGGCGCTCTCTGCCGTGCTTGCCGCGGTGCTGTCGCCGGGGCTGTGGTGGGCGGTCGGCTCGGTGGCCACGGTGGCCGTGCTGTACCTGGGTTACCTGCGGCGTCAGACCCGCATCGAGGAGCAGGTGCGCCGACGGCGCGCGCAGCGGATGATGCGGTCGCGGCTGGGCGTCGAGAACACCGAAGACGGCGACTTCGACGTGGTGCCCGCGCGGCTGCGCCGCCCCGGTGCGGCCGTGTTGGAGATCGACGACGAGGACCCGGCCTTCGAGCATCTGGAGTACGCCCGGTTCGCCCGCGAGTACGACCTGCCGCGGGCGGCGGGGCAGTAGCCGCCGGTTTCGGTTGCCGCAGGTGTTCCTGGTAGCCTGCTATCGGTCAAGGGGCTATAGCGCAGTTGGTAGCGCGTCTCGTTCGCATCGAGAAGGTCAGGGGTTCGATTCCCCTTAGCTCCACAGAGTTTGAACCCGCTCGGAAGTCGCTTCCGGGCGGGTTTTCTGTTGTCTGGGGTGCGAAGCGGGTGCATTCGCTCCACGCTGCTGAGCGAATGCACAGCATTCCCCGGACGTGGTGGTAAACCTCGGGTAGCTTGCGCTACATGTCCTTGCAGCTGGCAGCGTTCCTGCGCACGACTCTGCCGCTCGATCTGACGGGGCTGGTAGCGCTCGATGACGGTCGCTACCACTCCATATGGATGCCCGATCACCTCGTGAGCTTCTGGCCGGACTCGATCTGGACACCCGAGTTCACCGATCTGGCGCAAGCGTCACCGTCGCCGCACCGCTACCTGGACGCGCTCACGCTTGCCGGGGCTGTCGCGGCGCGCACCACACACACCCGCCTGGCCACCAGCGTGCTCGATACCGTCCGCCGCCACCCGGTGATGCTGGCCCAATCGGCACTGACCCTGAGCCACCTCTCGGAAGGCCGGTTCATCCTCGGACTCGGCGCCGGGGAGCGGGAAAACCTGGCGCCCTACGGATTCGACGACCGAGCCAGGGTCCGCCGGTTCGGCGAGGCACTCCGGCTGATCCGTCTGCTGTGGAACACCGACGGCCCGATCGACTTCGCCGGTGAGTACTTCACGCTGGAGCACGCTCGGCTGGACGCCGAGGCGTACCGCACCGGCCCGCCACCGATCTGGATCGGGGCCAACGGTCCGCGCATGCTGCGACTGGTCGGTCAGTTCGGCGACGGCTGGTGGCCGACGGGCAGCGCCGGACCCGAAACCTATGCCGCCCAGCTGGCCTGCATCCGGGAGGCGGCCGAGCAGGCCGGACGCGACCCGCAGGCCATCACGCCGGCGAAGATGGTGGTCTGCCTCATCGGTGAACCCGACGAACTGAACGCGATTTTGCAACGCCCGCTGGTGAAGTCGCTGGTGCTGCAACTGACGGCCGACGCACTGGCCGCCGCCGGGCACCGCCATCCGATGGGGGAGCGCTGGCGCGGCATCCAGGACATCGACCCGCGTGTGCTGACCCGCGACAGACTGCTTCAGCTCTTCGAGGACGTCGACCCGGCCGCCATCCTGTCTGTCGTTCCGCACGGTACGCCCAAGGAGGTCGCCGAGCGGATCGCCGACTTCGGCGAGG
Source organism: Mycobacterium sp. (assembly GCA_034520035.1). Taxonomy (GTDB): domain Bacteria; phylum Actinomycetota; class Actinomycetes; order Mycobacteriales; family Mycobacteriaceae; genus Mycobacterium. Next base: position 399,960 of record JAXHOA010000017.1, read on the forward strand.
CGGGCGCCCGGGTGGTGTCCGTACTCGACTACAGCGGAATGGCCGGGCAGGCCTACGCCGCCGAGTCGGCACGCAAGGTCCGTGAGGTCGAGGATGCATTGCTACAGCGCACAGGAAGCACACCATGACACATCTGGACGCGGACGTCCTCATCGCCGACGCGCGGGTCACCACGGGGTTCACCGACTTCGGTGACGACACCCTGCCCGGGCGCGTGGCATCGGTGGTCGACACGCTGAACAGCGCCGGCCTCGGCGACACAGGTTCGCGGGCAGCCGCTTCCACGATCGGGGGACTGCTGACCAGCCGGTTGCAGTTCGTCGCCGACCGCGCCCGCCTACCGCTGGCCGCGGAGCGAATCACGGCCCCCCTCTTCGCCACCGGCGAGCCGCGATCGGGGACGACGCTGCTGCACGCCCTGCTGGCCGAGGACGAAGATTCGCGCGCGCTGCGATTCTGGGAGGTGATGTACCCGTCGCCGCCGCCGGGCCCGGCCACCGTCGACGACCCGCGCCGGGCGCGGGCCGACGCCGACTGGCGGGACATCCTCGACCGCATCCCGACGTGGCTCATCAGCCACCCCTACAACGATCTGCTCGGTGCCGGGTTGCCCGAGTGTGAACGCACGTGGGCCTTCGATTTCTGTGCGACGAACCCGAGCGCCTGGTGGCGGGTGCCGCAGTCGATCCAGACGATCTTCGACCAAGACCATCACGCGCAGTACGCCCTGCACCACATGATGCTGCAGCACATCCAATACACCCGCCCGCCGAAGCGTTGGGTGCTCAAGGGCTTTCACGGACGACGCCTGCGAGCGCTCTTCGACACCTACCCCGACGCCCGGATCGTCTGGGTACATCGCGACCCGGTACAGGTGCTCGCCTCACAGATCGTGGCCTTCGGACAGATCAACGAAAGCCTCGCCGGGACGCTGGACTGGGATCAGTACGCCAAAGACACGATCGAGGGTTCGCGGGCCAACTTTCACGCCTACCTCACCGACCCACTCGTCGACGACCCGCGCATCCACCACGTCCGCTATCGCGACTTCGTCACCGACCCGGTCGCCACGATCGGCGGCTTCTACGACTTCGCCGGAGTGCCGTTGCCCGCCACCGCCGAGAAGGCGATGCGCGACTACCTGGTGACCAACCGCGGTGACCGGTACGGCAAGTTCACCTACTCGACCGACGTTCTACCGGTTCCCGTGCAGGACCTGCACCACGAATTCGCGGCCTACCGAGAGCGGTTCGGCATCGAGATCGAGACGAGGCGCTGATGGCGTTCGGGGACGGCGCGGACGACGAGGCGTTGCGCGCGGCGTGGCACGAATTCTGCGACCGGCTCAGGGCCGCCGGCGATCGTGCCTTCAAGGACACCTCACCCGCGGATGCCCTGCAGCGTGCCGACGCCTTCCGCTACCTGACGCAGAACCTCGGGCAGGCCTACGACCTCGCGCTGGAGACCAAGGACACCCGGTATCCGATGATCCACCCGTTCTGCGGGCCGACCCGCAAGCTCGGCGGCGACAATGCCGACTTCGTCTATCTGCAGGCGTGGATCGACGGTGCCTCGACGTACCGGATTACCGGTAACCGGGGCACCGCACGTTTCATCAACTTCACCGTCCAGGGGCCGCGGCCCGAGAAGGATGTCTACTACGGCGCCGATCATCCGAACCTGCACGAGCCCTTCGGCGACACCCCGGAAGCGAACATCACCGGCGACGACCTGGTCACCGAGCCCGACGGCAGCTTCGTCCTCTACGTCGGTGGTGCACGGCGAGAACCGAATTGGCTTCCGACCACACCGGGATCACGCAAGTTGTTCATGCGGCAGGGCTTCGACTCCTGGAGCGAGCGCTCGGCACAATTCAGCATCGAGCGCCTCGACATGGATGAGCCACGTCCCGTGCCGACACCGCGGGATCTCATCGCGTCCATGCGATGGGCCGGCGACTTCCTCACCGGAGCCATGACGGACTGGCCGGACCGCGAACTGGAGATCGGTTCGCTGTTCGGCGAACCGGAGCCCAACGCATTTCCCGGTGCGCGCTTCGAGGGCACGGCGGAGCAACGCGATGCCCGCCGCGGCCGGCTCATCGTCACCATGCCGTGGCGTCTCGGGCCGGACGAAGCGCTGGTCGTCGAGTTCCCCGACGACGGACAGTTCTGGATGCTCACCAACATGGGCTCGTTCTGGAACAGCATGGACTACCTGTACCGGCCGGTGAGCTACACGCCGAGCCGATCGGTGACCGACTCCGATGGCCACGTGCGAATGGTGATGTCCCACAACGACCCCGGCGTGCACAACTGGATCGACACCCAACACTTCGGTGAGGGCTATCTCACGATGCGGGTGATCGGAAGTCGGCAACTACCCGAGGTCAGCACTTCGGTGGTGCGCCTCGCCGAGCTGGACGCCGTGTTGCCGGCCGGCACCCGGCGCGTCACGCCGCAGGAGCGGGCCGCGCAACTGCACGCACGCTTCGACGCCATCCGCGCCAGATACCGGATCTGACATGGATCCGAGACTCGAGATGCTCGCCGCGTCGGCCTTCGACAACGTCTACCACGTGGGCCACCTCGTTCCCGATCTTTCGGCTGCCATGCACTCACTCACCGCGGCACTGCAGATCACCTGGGCGCCACCCTTCGAGATGCCCAGCGGTTTCACCCGTCCGGACGGTTCCGCCGACGACAGACGTGTCCGCATCGCGTTCTCGCTGTCCGGGCCGCCCTACCTGGAGCTGATCGAGGTCGTGGCCGCCGAGGACTCGATCTTCGCCGAACCGAAGTCCGGTGGCATGCACCACATCGGCTACTACGCGCAGCGCTGGCGCGACGACGTCGCGCGGCTGCAGGACGACGGTTGGGAGTTGGAGCGCACGGGTGCCGGCGTGGCATTTCTGCGCGATCCTCGCAGCGGGCTCCGGGTGGAGGTGGTGAGCTTCAAGGGCCGCGACTTCCTGACCCGGATACTCGACGGTGCGATGGCGCGGGATTACCCCCTGACCGGGCGCCCGTGACCGCCGTCGCGCACACCTCGTACGGAGCGCTGCGCGGCGATGCCCGTTCCGACATCGTCGCCTTCCGCGGTGTGCCGTACGCAGCCGCGCCGACGCACGAGCGGCGTTGGCGTCCCCCGCAACCCATGCAGGGCTGGGCGGGGGTTCGGGTGGCCACCGCCTTCGGAGCGATTGCCCCGCAGGACATCTCGCCCGAGCGGCTGGCCAAGCGCGGGCTCACGATGAGCGAGGACTGTCTCACGCTCAACATCTGGACGCCCGCGGTCGATGACAATCGCCGGCCCGTGCTGGTCTTCCTGCACGGCGGCGGGCAGACCCAGGGGTACGGATCCGCTCCGCTGCTCGACGGTGCGCGACTGGCCCGGCGCGGCGACATCGTGGTGGTGACGATGAACTTCCGGCTGGGCGTGCTGGGAACGCTCTACGCGCCTGATCGGCACGGGGCGGGCTCCACCAACCTGACACTGCGCGACCAGCGGCACGCGCTGCAGTGGGTCCGCGGGGAGATCGCCGCCTTCGGCGGCGACCCCACCGCCGTCACGGTGGCGGGGCAGTCCTCCGGTGCGGTCGCGATCTCCGCCCTGCTGGCCGGGGGATGCGATCTCTTCGACCGTGCGATCCTGCAGAGCGGTGGCTTGGAGCGCGTGCGTTCCACGGCGGCTGCTTCTGCCGTGGCCGAGCAGATCCACTCCGCCGGTGCCCGCATGCGAGCCGGAGAACCGGGTGTCGAGGAGATCCTTGCCGCGCAACGCGGCATCGACACCGGATTCGTGCCGCCCCAGGGTCCGTTTCACCCCTGCATCGACGGCGATGTCATCGACGAGCATCCGTTGGTGGTGGCGCAGACAGGTGATCTGTCGGCCATCCCCATCCTCGCCGGGACGACGCGCGACGAGTGGCGGATCTTCGACGCCGCCCTGGATGACGACGTCTTCACCGAGCGGTACGTGCGAGACCGCGCGCAGGCACTCGCCGGGGCCTGACCGGGACGCGGACGCGGTGGTGGCGACGTACCGCGCCGTCCAGCCCACGCTGCGCGATGTCGCCGCCGCGATGGTCACCGACTACCACTTCACGGCGCCGACCGAGCAGTTCGTTCGTGCACACGCCAAGCGCGGCAACACGGTGTTCCGTTACGAACTGCAGTGGTCCTCTCCGCGTGCCGGATTGGGCGCATGCCACGATTCGTGCCTGGCCCTGGTCTTCGGCAACCTGGATGCCGCGCCCGCGCTGGCCGGCAAGGATGAGGCGGCACGCCAGATGTCAGAAGCCGTTCAGGACCGCTGGCTGGAGTTTGTCCGGGGCGGGGTGCCCTGGGAGCGTTATGGCGGAGCCGACGGGCCCACCATGCTGCTCGGCCCGGAAAGCGCAATCGTCCGGGGCCACCGCGCCGAGCAACTGGCCATCTGGGAGGAACGCTATCCCGCCTACGGATGAGCGCCTTTTCATCCGAACCTGACATCGGTGAGTTCCTGCGACACCTCCCACACGCGGGGGGCGCTCTCACTGTCGCGCAGCGGCTTCCAGCGCTGCTGGGGACCGGGCGGTCCGCCTGCGTTGCCGGGCCACTGGGTCCGTAGAACACCCCCGGTTCGGTCGACGTCGCCCCCACGAGGCAGCGAAAGCTACGAGAAGCTGCAACTGTTGTCGGTGGTCGGCGCGCCGACCGGGTGAGCGGCGGCGACGGTGTCATGCTGATGTCGATGACCGACCGGCCGCTGGACCCGAACACCCGGCTCGCCGCCGAGCGTAACCGGCTGGCCATGGAACGCACCCTGATGGCCTGGACCCGGACGGCGACCTCGCTGATCGCGTTCGGGTTCACCATCTTTCAGATCTTCGAGCAACTGGCAGAGGGTGAGCGCCTGGCCGATCCCTTCGTCAGCCCGCAGCTGGTCGGCGCCGTCATGGTCGTCATCGGTGTCGTGGCGCTGATGCTGGCCTGGGTACAGCACCGGCAGGAGTCGGCCGCGCTGCGTGCGGAGTTCGGTCCGATGCGCTATTCCATTGCCTCCGTCGTCGCGGCGATGATTGCCGGACTCGGGGTGCTGGCGATGCTCGCGATCACGCTGCGGCTGTAGACATCAGGTTAGAGCCGGTACATCTCCCGCGCCATGGCGGCGTCCTCCACGAAGGCTTCCCGCCGGACGGCCCGGTGGCTGGGCTTCTTGCGGGTCGGCTGGACAGGGGCGACGAATGTCGCGCGCAGCGCCGCTGCCATCCGGGCGGCCCAATGCCGAGAATTGATGCGCGGCAATGATATCGCTGCCGCCGGCGATCCCCTGAGGGGTTGTGCCTGTGTCATGATTCGACGCTACGAAGATCGCGGCGACCAGACATCGTGCCCGGGGGCGATCTTGATCTGCGACCGCAGTAGGAGACGAACCCGACCAGGGCATGAGAGCCGGGTCACATCACTTGCCGGCCGTGGGCCGCGACAATCACCTCCCGGTCAGGTGCGCCCGCACATCGTCGTCGAGCTCGACCCCGAAGGACCGCAGCATCCACCCGAGCGTCTCGTAGGCGCCGACGGTGAAGATGACGTCCAGGATCTGCTGCGTGCTCAGATGCGCGTTCAGCGTGGCCCAGGTGGCGTCACCGATGATGCCGTCGGCGACCAGCTCATCGGCGGTGCGTAGCAGCGCGGCGTCGGCCTCCGACCACAGGGACGAGTCCGGGCCCCAGGCGATCTGAGCGACCTCGTCGCGGGAAATGCCCACATCGCCGGCGATCACCACGTGCTGAGCCCACTCGTACTCGGATTGTCGCAGCACTGCTGTGCGCAGGATCAGTAGTTCGCGCTGCCGCGGTGTCAGCGAGGTCGCCGACAGCAGATGGCCATTGAAGGTGAAGAAGGCCTTGGCCAGCTCCGGGTGGTAGGCCAAGGCGCCCAGCACGTTGAGTCCCTTGGGTCGTCCCTCGGTCGGCATCGGGGGATGGCGGCGCACCGGCGGGTTCATCGCCGTCAGTGCCTCGCGCATCTGCGGGGGCCACTCCTTGGGGGGCAGCGGGTCGACACGGGTCATCGCGGGAGGTTCCTCTCGTCGCTGCGGCCACGCCGGAAATGGCGTTCTCCAAAGATTGCACGACGATATCGGAAATGGCGAATGCGGCCGTTCGCGGCGAAGGGCGGGCCGGGCTCAGCTCGCGGCGGGCTCCTGCAGGTTCCACAGATTGTTGGCCAACAATCGCTGCAACTTGTCGAGAACCGCGGCGACCTCGGCATCGGTGCCGACGAACCCGGCATAGAAGCCCATCCCGAACATCAACACCAGCAACATTTCCACGAGCGCGGTCGCGTCGGCGTCGGCGGCCAGCTGACCGTTGTCGGCGGCGTCGCTGACAGCGGTGCTCAGGAACGCGCGAACGTCTTCGCGTGGTGCGTATTCGTCGTTCTTGAGCTCGGGGTGCCGGTAGGCCTCCAGCATCGAGGTGACCAGGAACGCCGCCGCGGAGTCGAACTCCCGGTGCGCGGCCAGCATCCCGGTCATGAAGGCCGACAGCTTGCCGGTCAGGGTGGTCTCGGCGGCCGCGGCTTCCACACCGGCCTCGAACAGCGCGGTGTTGGTGCTTGCCAGCACCTGCCCGTACAGATCCTTCTTGTTGGTGAAGTAGTGATTGATCGCCGGACGGGTCAAATTGGCGCGTTCGGCGATCGCCTGGAATGTCGACGCGTCGTAGCCAAGTTCACTGAAAACCTGCCGAGCCGCGTGGATGATCCGTTCACGGGTTTCGGCACCGTTGGCTGCTCGTGGACGCCCGCGAGTGCGGCGCAGCGCTTGTGTCATACGCGGAGTTTGCCACAGTTATCTGACTCATGCGTAGAAAACTCCCCGAACTGCTGGTTTGCGGGCCTACATAGCAAATGTCCACGCGAGGGTTGTTGCCGACCCCGTCCTCGCCGCCGTAGCCTCGTGAGGTGTCCGGAGTGACCGCTGTCCGCGCCGACGAACTGGCCGCCCTGGAGTTCTTCGCCGGTTGCCCCGCGTCGACGCTGCGACCGTTGGCCGCCCAGCTACAACCGCTGGTCGCGGCGCCCGGGCAGGTACTCATGCGCCAGGGTGAGATGGCCCTGACATTCCTGCTCATCGGCGCCGGGCAGGCCGAGGTGACGCACGTCGGCAAGGACGGCGCGGTGACCGTGTCGCAGCTGGGGCCCGGTGTCGTCGTCGGCGAGATCGCGCTGCTGCGCGACAAGCCCCGCAACGCCACGGTGGTCGCGACCACCGAGCTGAGCGGTTGGGTGGGCAACCGGGACGCGTTCGCTCAGATGTTGGAACTGCCCGAGGCGATGACCCGGTTGGTGCGGACCGCCCGGCAGCGGTTGGCGGCCCACATCACCCCGATCGAGATCGCCCTGCGTGACCATCTGGTGCTGCATCTGCGACCCGTGCTGCCCGGTGACAACGTGCGCACCGTGAGCGGGCCGATCGAGTTCTCCTCCGAGACGCTCTACCGCCGGTTCCAGAGCACCCGGGTGCCCACCCCGGCGCTGATGGCCTACCTGTTCGAGGTCGACTATGTCGACCACTTCGTCTGGGTGATGACCGCCGGACCGGACGGACCGGTGGTCGCCGATGCCCGCTTCGTGCGGGAGGGGCACGGTGCCGGCACCGCCGAGGTGGCGTTCATCGTGGCCGACGTCTACCAGGGCCACGGCATCGGCACCTTCCTGATGGATGCGCTTGCGGTCGCCGCACATGTCGGCGGTGTCACGCGGTTCACCGCGCGGGTGCTGACGGACAACTACGCCATGCGCGCCATCATGGACCGTGCGGGCGCGCACTGGGTGCGCGATGATCTGAACGTGGTCATCACCGAGGTGGACGTGCCGGCAGCCAATGCGCTGTCCCTGCGGCCGGAGATGTACGAGGAGATCGCCGAGATGGCCCGTCGCACCATGCGATCGGTGAGCTGATGGCGCGTCCCGCGCTGTCAAAGGACACCCGGCTGTGCATCTCGCTGGCCGCGCGCCCCAGCAACATCGGCACCCGGTTTCACAACTATCTGTACGACGAACTCGGCCTCGACTTCATCTACAAAGCCTTCACCACCACCGATATCACCGCCGCCATCGGCGGGGTGCGCGCGCTGGGCATCCGCGGCTGCTCGGTGTCGATGCCGTTCAAATCCGATGTCATGGCTCTGGTCGACGAGATCGAGCCCTCGGCGCAGGCCATCGAGTCGGTCAACACGATCGTCAACGATGACGGCCATCTACGCGCCTCGAACACCGATTACCTTGCCGTGCAGGGCCTGATCGCCCGTCATGCGCTGAATCCGGATGGGGACGTCATCATCCGTGGCAGCGGCGGAATGGCCAACGCCGTGGCGGCGGCCTTCGCGGGGGCCGGCTTCGGCGGGGGCGTCATCGTGGCACGTAACGCCGAGTCAGGGCGTGCGCTGGCCGATCGGGTGGGCTATCGGTACGCGCCGGAGGTCGGGTCGCTGCGTGCGCCGATCCTGGTGAACGTCACCCCGATCGGTATGGCCGGGGCGCCCGAGGAAACACAGCAGGCCTTCGACGACGACGTGATCGCCGCTGCCGGTGCCGTGTTCGATGTGGTGGCGTTACCGTCGGAGACTCCGCTGATCGGCGCCGCCCGCGCGGCCGGCGCCACGGTCATCACCGGGGCGGAGGTCATCGCGCTGCAGGCGGCCGAGCAGTTCGAGCGTTACACCGGCGTCCGGCCGACCGAGCAACAGATCGCCGCCGCGTCGGCGATCTCGCGTGCGGGGTGGTGGCTTTCTTTTCGTTATGGATTTCCCGGGTGGGGGGTTGGTTGTGTGGGGGTGGTTGTGGGGGGGGGGGGTGGGGTGGGGCTGCTGGGCTGCGCGCGGCGCGGGGGACCCCCGCGGCCGAAGCCGGCCAGCCGGCCGCGCGGTCCCCGGGCGCCCCCCCGGCGCGGGGCGCGGGGGGGCAGCGGGGCGGGCGGCAGCCGCAACGGGCGGGGAGCCAACGGGCGGGGGACTAAGGCGTGATGGTCGTTTCCTCGTCGATGGCCGACGTGGCGTCCATCAGCGGGCCCATCTGCTCCTCGGTGCCCTCGGCGTTGATCTGCAGCACGAACACGCCGTCATCGGCGGGGATGATCGTCGTCTTCTGGGCGACGAGCAGATTCTTACCGTCCTTGACATAGGTGCCACCGACCTGGACGGCGTCGAACCCGCCGAGCTTGCCGGGCTGGCCCTCGGTGGGCCCGTCGAACTGGGGCAGGTTCCGGAGCTCACCGGCGGCGAACTCGAGGACCTTGGCGCCGTCGACGTCGCCGGTCAGCTTCGACATGATCGCGGTGATGGTGGGCGGCGGTGGCGGCATCGACGGGTCGGTGAAGACGATCTGGCTGTATGCCCACTCCGGGGTGCCCGGTCCGGCGTCGATCCATCCCGGCGGGGCCGGCAGGTTCACGTTGGGTGCGCCTTCGTCGCCGCGCCTCACCTGAGCCTCGGTGATCTCGTTGTCCCGGATGTACTCGGCGATCGTGTAGTTCTCCCCGGCGGGCGCGGCGGCGGCGCTGGATTCCGCGGCGCTGGTGCTGGTCTCGGCGGCTTCGGAAGAGGTGGCGCTGGTGCTCTCCTCGGCGCTGCTCGCGGATTCGGTCTTGCTGTCCGACCCGCAGCCGGCCAGGGCCAGGCTGAGCGCTGCGGCCGCCGCGGCCACACCCCGGGCGGTCGTCTGCTTGTTCATTGCGTCTCCTGTCGTGGGCACCCGAAGGCGATCTCGAGCGGGACGTTACCCGGCGCAGTGATGGCGCGCGGGCGAGCGCGTCAATATCGGAGAACGGCCGTGTGGGTGTGCCGGTGTGATACGACAGCTTCATGCGTGGCTACGCGATCTGTCTGGGCGCCGTGCTCGCCGTCGCCGGGTGTGATGCGCCCCCGCCACCCACGTCCGCGCCGTCATCGGCCGCCCAGGCGTCCGGCGCGGTGAACCCGGCCGCGGTCGCGCGGGTGCGCAGCGAGCTGCCGCCCGGCTATGAGGTCGGGAATCTCGCGGATCATGCTGCGCCGGCGTCGTTCTGGGGGCTGAAACCGAATTGGACCGCCGATCCCGCGTCGTGCGGGGTGCTGGCCGATCCGGGAGCCGGTTCTGCGGTGCGGGGCTGGTCGGCGTCGGGGCCCGGCGGAATCGTCTATGCCCTCGTCGCGGGTCCGGGGGCCACCGGCGCACCGCCGGACGGCTGCGCGGCCTGGACGCTGACCGGTGGGCGCACGACCGCGGCCGTGAATGCGCTCGCGCCGCCCGTCATCGCCGACACGCCGACGGTCGCCATGAGCACGGTGTCCACCACCGTCGTCGAAGGGGGCACCGAGACGCGTTCACACGCCGATACCGTCAGCGCCTACCTGGACTCGGGTTACGTCGCATCCGTGACGGTGGTGACCGATCCCGGTTCGGCCCTGCCCGTGCTCGGGCCCGATGTCGCCGCGCGATTGCTGACGCAGACGGTCAGCGCCGTCCGCGCCGCAGGCCGGTAGATTGGCGGCGATGTTCTCGCCACGGGCGCTCGCCCTCACCGCCTGCGCGGCCGCGCTCACCGCCTGCACGGCAGCCGAACCCGAACAGGGCGCCGGCATCGCCGGAGTCTTCGAGGTGAAGTCGACGTTCGACTCGCAGTTCCAGGTGACCACGACCGGGCCCACCGGTATCGATCCCAAGCTGCTCGCCCCCGCGGCGGTGCCGCCCGGTGTCCGGGTGGAGCCGGAGGCCTGCGCGAAATTCGCCGCCGGCCTTGCCATTCCGGAGGGCGCCCAGGGCAACATGGCCGCCACCACTGCCGAAGGCAAGGGCAACCGCTTCATCGCGATCGCCGTCGAGACATCGGAGCCGGTGCCGTTCAACGAGCCCGGCCCGGACTGCCAGAAGGTCGGCTATGGCGGGCCGGGCGTGCGTGGTCTGGTCGAGGTCGTCGAAACCCCGCAGATCGAGGGTGCGCGCGTCGTGGGCACCCATCGCGTGGTGCAGACGGTGGTGGACGGGAAGCCGCACAGCGGTGAGTTGTTCAACTACGTCGCACGTTTCGACTCGTACCTGGTGATCGTCACGGCCAATCCGCTGGTGGTGCCGAACACCCCCGTCGCTCCGGTGGACACCCAGAAGGCGAGGGACCTGCTCACCGCCGCGGTGGCCGCGGTGCGCGGCTAACGCACATCGCGGGGCCGGAACTGGATGCTGATCCGCGGGCCCGTCGGGCGTGCCGTCTTCGGGACCGCGTGCTCCCAGGTCCGCTGGCAGGACCCGCCCATCACCAGCAGATCCCCGTGGCCCTGCGGTAGCCGCAGCGAGCGGCCCCCGGTGCGTGGACGCATCGCGAAGGTCCTTCGCGCGCCCAGGCTCACGATCGCCACCATGGTGTCCTCGGTGCTGCTGCGCCCCACGGTGTCGCCATGCCACGCGACGCTGTCGGTGCCGTCGCGGTACAGGCACAGCCCGGCACTGGTGAACGGTTCGCCGAGTTCGCCCGCGTAGATGTCGTTGAGTCGTCTGCGCAAGCGCGCGATCGCGGGGTGCGGGGCGGGACCGTCGGTGAGGTCGTGGAAGCTGACCAGACGGGGCACATCGAGCACCCGCTCGTACATCTGACGGCGCTCGGCACGCCACGGGATGGCCTCCATCAGCTCGTCGAACAGGGACCCGTCACCGTCCAGCCAGCCGTTCAGCCAGCCGGCACGCACGTCGATCCAGGCACCGGCGCCCAGGTTTCGACGTTCATCGTGGTCGAAGAGCGACCCTTGAACGGCCAGAGACACGACCCCAGCGTATCGCACATGCGTTCGATATCAGAGGTTGACCGCGCCAGGCCCGTGATCGGCCAGCACATCTTCGGGGTTGACCAGCTGACAGGCCTTCAGGCTCATGCATCCGCAGCCGATGCACCCGGTCAGGTTGTCGCGCAGCCGCTCCAGATGCAGGATCCGGTCTTCCAGGTCCTGTCGCCAGCCCGCCGAGAGCCGGGCCCAGTCCTTGCTCGTCGGAATCCGGTCATCGGGCAGGGTGGCCAGCGCCTCACGGATGCGGGCCAGCGGGATGCCGAGTCGCTGCGACATCCGGATGAACGCGACCCGGCGCAGCGTCTCGCGGGGGTAGCGGCGCTGATTGCCCGAGGTGCGCCGGCAGCTGATCAGGCCTTCGCGCTCGTAGAAGTGCAGCGCGGACACGGCCACTCCGCTGCGCAGGGACATCTCACCGGGCGTCAGTTCGTGGATTTCCACGACCTCAACCATAGTTGAGCTCAGCGCCGCGGTGCCGTTTTCGACACCAAGGTCGCTCACCACGTCCGTTCACCGCCCTGATGTCGAAAACGGCGGCAGGGGAGCGCCGCGGCGGGAGAAGGCCTGGCGTGCGCGGTGCAGGATGAACGCCCGGGAGTGTTCGGCGACCACATGGATGTCGATCCAGCCCTGCTGCTCGATCAGCTCAGCACGGCCGATGTCGTGCACGAAGCGTCGCCGGTCGGTTTGATGGACGGCTCCGTCATAGTCGAATCCAACCCGCAACTCGTCGTAACCCATGTCCAGGTGGGCGACGTTGACGCCGTCGGTCACCCGGATCTGGGTGCGGGGAGTCGGGAACCTCGCGTCGATGAGCAGTAGTCGCAGCCAGGTCTCCCTCGGTGACTGCGAGCCTGCGTCCATCAGACCCAGCGCCACCCGGGCCCGGCGAATCCCGCGCAGCCCTGCGTATCTCGATGCCAACGTGAGTACGTCAATCGCGTTCACGCCGGTTGCGGCGGCCAGATCGTCAAGGTGAGCGACGGCCGGGTCGCGGTCGAGGAACCGGGCCAGGTCCAGCGCGGTGCGATCCGGCGTCGTGACGTCAAGATCGCCGATCCGGCAGATCTCGTCGTCGGCAAGCTTCTCTTCCCGCACGACGACACCGGGTCGCTTGCGGCCGTGCTCGGTGATCAGTTCGATCGGGGTCCTGGCGTCGACCCACTTCGCACCGTGCAGGTATGCGGCGGCCCGGCCGGCGATCACCGCACGGCGGCCCGACCACAGCCAGGCGGCGATGATTCTCGACGACAGCGTCGGGGTGTCGTCTTTGTCGACATAGACGCGCGGGTGCGCCGCGGCGTAGCGCCACCGCAACTGGCCGCGGGTGATCGTCCCGGCGTGCAGCGCCTCGGGTCCGATGAATGGCGTGCCCATGCGCAAAGGCTCGCTGAGGCGCCCGACAGATTCGGGTCCGCCGGGCGTGATGTCGGGGGTGACTGTGGATAACGTGGCCGCGCACGTCGCCGGTTTCTACGCGAGGGTCACTACCTGGTTCGATCCACGACCCTGGTGTAGAAATCGGCGCACCCAGGGTGCCGGGGCTCGGCGATCTACCGCCAGGACGGCAACCAGATCTGCATATGCCAGGTGGTCTGCGATATCGGCAGCCCGGTCAGAATCGGGTAGAGCCAGGCGAAGTTGGTGATCACCAGCGCCACATAGCAACTCACGGCGATCAGGCCCAGCGTTCTGCGCTCGGCATTCTGCCGGGGCTGATACAGGATCTCGCCGAGTATCAGCGCTATCAGCATCACCAGGAACGGCGCCATCGTCGTGGCATAGAAGAAGTACATCTGCCGGTCGATGTCCAGGAACCAGGGCAGGAAGCCGGCCGAGTATCCCACCAACACTGCGGCGTAACGCCAGTCGCGGCGCACGAAGGTCCGCCACACCGCGAACATCAGCACCGGCACCGCGATGAACCACATGGTCGGGGTGCCGACCAGCATCACCGCCTTGACGCAGGATTCCGCACCACAGCCCGGCACGTTCTGCTGATCGATGGCGTAGAGCACCGGCCGCAGCGACATCGGCCACGTCCATGGCTTGGATTCCCACGGATGGTGATTGCCCGCGGCGTTGGTCAGCCCGGAATGGAACTTGTAGACCGAGGACGTGTAGTACCAGAGCGAGCGGATCGCGTCGGGCAGCAGACCGCCCTCGCCGATGGTGCGGCCCACCTCATGTCGGTACACCCCGGTCTCGGAGGCGAACCAGCGCGCATACGACGCCAGGTACACCAACAGCGGGATAGCGCCGAGTGCGTACACCGCGGGCACGGTGTCGCGGCGCAGCGTGCCCAGCCACGGTCGGGGTGCCCGGTACTGGCGGCGCGCCGCGACGTCGAAGGCCAGCGTCATCACGCCGAAGAACGCGATGAAGTACAGCCCGGACCATTTGGTGGCGCAGGCCAGGCCCAGCAGCACGCCGGCACCGAACCGCCACCAGCGCACCCCGAGTCGCGGGCCCCAGGGGGTGTCGCCGATCCGGCCCTCCAGCAGGGCGACATGCATCCGCAGCCGCACCTGGTCGCGATCCACGATCAGCGCGCCGAAGGCCGCCACCACGAACACCACCAGGTAGACGTCCAGCAGCGCGGTGCGCGCCGAGACGAAGCTGACACCGTCGGCGATGATCAGCAGCCCGGCGAGCGCACCGATCAGTGTCGAGCGGCTGATTCGCCGCACGATCCGGGCCACCAGGATCACGATGATGACGCCGCACACCGCGCCGGAGAACCGCCAGCCCAGCCCGTTGTAGCCGAAGATCCACTCGCCGATGGCCATCAACGCCTTGGACAGCGGCGGATGCACCACCAGCCCATAGCCGGGGTTGTCCTCGAGGCCGCCGTTGCCCAGCATCTGCCAGGCCTGCGGCGCGTAGTGCTTCTCGTCGAAGATCGGGGTGCCCGCGTCGGTCGGCGACCCGAGGTTCAGGAACCGGGTCAGCGCGGCCAGCGCCCCGATGATGGCCGTCATCACCCAGCCCTGCAGCCGGTCGACGGGCCCGAAGTCCGGCACCGGCACAAGCGGGCCGGGGCTGATCACGGGTGCGGCGCGCTCCGGAAGCACGGTCTCGGGAGCGGTCATCACCGACGATCGTAGGCTTTGGTGATGTCAGAAGGCCGACTGCTCCTGGGTGCCACCCCGTTGGGCCAGCCCGGGGACGCCTCGGCGCGTCTCGTCGAGGCGCTGGCGTCCGCCGACGTGATCGCCGCCGAGGACACCCGGCGGGCCCGCACGCTGGCCGCCGCGCTCGAGGTGACGCCGGCCGGACGGATACTGAGCTTGTTCGACCAGAACGAGGCCACCCGGGTGCCGTTGCTGCTCGAGCAGATAGCCGCCGGCGCCACCGTGCTGCTGATCAGTGACGCGGGCATGCCGCTGATCAACGATCCGGGCTACCGGTTGGTGACGGCGTGTGTCGGGGCGGGCCTGACGGTGAGTTGCCTGCCCGGTCCGTCGGCGGTCACGACGGCGTTGGCGGTGTCCGGGCTGGCCGCCGACCGGTTCTGCTTCGAGGGGTTCGCGCCGCGCAAGCAGGGGGCGCGCCGGACCTGGCTGGGGGAGCTCACCGGCGAGCGGCGCACCTGTGTGTTCTTCGAGTCGCCGCGCCGGCTGGCCGACACGCTGAGCGACGCCGTCGACACCCTCGGCCCGGGCCGCCGGGCGGTGGTGTGCCGGGAGCTGACCAAGACGCACGAGGAGATCAAACGCGGCACCCTCGGCGAGCTCGCGGACTGGGCGGCAGATGGGGTTCTCGGAGAGATCACCGTGGTGCTGGCCGGCGCCGTCCCGCAGACCGACCTGCAGACCTTGGTCGACGAGGTGGCCGAGCTCATCGAGGACGGAGTCCGGGTCAAGGACGCGTGCGCACAGGTGGTCGCGGCGAACCCGGGCGCGGCATCGAAGCGGGAGCTCTACGATCTGATCGTGAAGTCACGCGAATAGCGGCGACGGGGGACCGAGCCCGACGGTGGGCGCCGCCTTGTGCAGGCATTCCTCCCATTCGGCGGCCGGGTCGGAGTCCGCGGTGATCCCGCCGCCGACACCGAGCACCGCGGCGCCGGCTGCGTCGAACTCCACTGTCCGGATGGCCACGTTCAATTCGGTGCCCGCGCTGGGTGACGCCAAACCAACGGTTCCGCAGTAGATCCCGCGCCTCTCGGGCTCCCAGTCCAGGAGCAGTTCGCGGGCTCGGCCCTTCGGGGTGCCGGTCACCGACGCCGGCGGGAAGGTGGCCGCCAGCACCTCGGACATCGGCATATCGACCGGGATGCGGGCCGCGA
Organism: Mycobacterium sp.; assembly: GCA_034520035.1. Taxonomy (GTDB): domain Bacteria; phylum Actinomycetota; class Actinomycetes; order Mycobacteriales; family Mycobacteriaceae; genus Mycobacterium. The sequence continues at coordinate 416,054 of JAXHOA010000017.1, forward strand.
CCGTGGACACCAGATGCCACACGCCCGGGGCCGGCCGCACCCGCAGCAGTTCGGGTACCGTCACCGATCCGGTGATGGCCAGCCGGCTCAGATCGTTGCGCACCAGGTCGACGATCATGATGTTCTCTGCGACATCCTTGCTCGACGTGCGCAGCAGCGCAGGCGACTTGTGCAGGGGCAGTGTGCCTTTGATCGGGCTGGAGATGACGGATTCGTCGCGGCGCCGCAGGAACAACTCAGGGGACAATGACGCCACCGCACCCCAGCTGCCGGCGACGTAGGCGGCCCGCGCCGGGGCCGTGCGAGCGACGGCGTCGACGAAGAAATCCAGTGGGTCACCGGTGATCCGGCCATGGAACTGGGTGCAGACGCACGCCTGATACACCTCGCCGGCCGCGATCGCCTCCAGGCAGGCCGCCACTGCGGTCAAATGCCGATTGCGGTCGGGCGCGGTCCAATCCATCGAGTACGGCCGCGGCGCCACTTCGATGACCCCGGACAGCCATTCGGGACATGCTGTCCCGGTGAGGCTTTCGTACCACCAGCACCCGTCGTCAGCTTGGCGCAGCACCGAGTCGGACCAGCCGCCGGCGGCCACGGGGATGCGCGGCGTCGCGGGCCCGTCGGGATAGGACAGGTACCCGAACCACCCCCCGCCGACGGCCTGCGAAGCCCCCGGGCTCACCGCGAACACCTCGGTGGCCGGCACCGCGTCCAGCGACGGTGCGATGACGGCCTTCGACCCGAACCAGTCCCCGATGAGCGCGGCCGGCGGTGGCAGGCCCAGGCGCGCCGCGGCGTCGGCGACCCAGCGCAGCACGCCGGGCGCGTTGCCCAGGTGGCCGAGCCGGTCGATGCGCACCGACCCAGCCTGTCAGAAGCTAACGGCTGATGGCGCGCGGGATGGTGGCGGTCGTCAGCTTCTCCGGGTTGCGCATCGCATAGAAGTGCGAGATCCGGCCCTCGGTGATCTCGACGGTGATCACACCTTCGAAGCTGTCGCCCAGGTAGAGCTTGAGGGCCGGCGCGTTGTTGTAGGTGGCCAACTCGACGCGGCCCTCCTCGCCGGCCATCCGCAGCAACCCGATGACGAGCCGGGCCACCCGATCGGGTCCGTGCACCGGCCGTCTGGCGGCGCTGACCTTGCCCGCACTGTCGGCAGTCCACACCACGTCCGGGGCGAGCAATTCGATCAAGCTGCCGACGTCCCCGGTGGCGGCGGTCGCGAAGAACTGCAAGGTGATCTGTTCGCTGGTGGCCGGGTCGACCGGCTCGAAACGTTTGCGGCGGGCATGGACATGCTCGCGCGCGCGGTGCGCCATCTGGCGCACCGCGGCTGCGGATTTTCCGACCGCTGCGGCGATTTCGTCGTGACCGAAGCCGAACACCTCGCGCAGCACGAACACCGCGCGTTCATCGGGGGTCAGCGATTCCAGCACCACCATCATCGCCATGGACACCGACTCGGCGAGCACCAGATCCGCGCCGGCGTCCTGCGTGTCCACCAGCAGCGGTTCGGGCAACCAGGGGCCCACGTACTCCTCGCGGCGGCGGGCCTGGGCGCGCAGCGCGTTGAGAGACTGCCGGGTCACCAGCTGAGCCAGATAGGACTTGGTGTCGCGCACCGTGTCCAGGTCCACCTCCGCCCAGCGCAGGTAACTTTCCTGCAGGACATCATCGGATTCGGTTGCCGAACCGAGGATTTCGTAGGCGATCGTGAACAGCAGCGGCCGCAGTGCGGTGAACCGCTCGGCGTGCTCGCTCATCGGACGGCGGCGGCCTTCGCGTCGGCCACCCGTTGCGCCCGCTTTCCGCCCTTGAGCCAGAAGTACGAGCCCGGCTTGCGGGCCTCCTTGGCCAGGAAGGACACCGTGCCCTTGCAGACCGCCTCCTTGACCGTCGCCGCGACCCGCCCGCCGAGGTACAGCGGCATCACCCGGTCGTCGAGATGGGCGACCTGGATGGTGGCTGCACCGCGGCCCAGGCTGATGCACTGGCCGGTGAAGGCCTGGTCGATCACCGCCGGCTCGGAGCCCGCGATGCGGCTCAGTACCGTGTTGGCGGCCTGGGCGCCCAGCGGGATCGCCGCCTGGCAGCTCATCCGTAGCGGCAGATCCGACGGTGCAGAAGCGTCACCGGCCGCCACGATGTAGGGGTTGTCGACACTGGTCAGGGTTTCGTCGGTCAGTAGCCGTCCGAGGGCGTCGGTGGCCAGCCCGCTGCGGGCCGCCAGATCCGGCACCGCGAACCCCGCCGTCCAGATCGTCACGGCGCTGCGCAGTTCGCGCCCGTCGGCCAGTAGCACGGAGTCGGCGTGGACCTCGGTCACCTTGGCCGCAGGCCCCTCGACGACGGTGACGCCGAGTTTGCGCATCACCTTGGCCACCGATCTGCGGCCTTTCGTGTGCAGGTACGGGCCGAGTTCCCCACCGCACACCAGCGTGACGGCATGTCCTTCTTCGGCGAGCTCGGCGGCCATCTCGATGCCGGTCGGTCCGGCGCCGACCACGGTCACCGGTTCACCGGCGCGGATGGCCGAGATAGCGTCGCGCAGCGGCGCGCCGTGCTCGAATTCCGATACCGGATAGGCGAATTCGGTGGCACCGGGCACGGTCGGCGCGGCGCCGGTGCTGCCGACGGCGTAGATGAGGTAGTCGTAGCCGACGGTGCCGCCGGATTCCAGGGCGACGGTGCGGGCGGCGGCGTCGATCCGCTCGGCGGTGTCGACGAGCCGCCGGACGTCGGCGCCCAGGACCTCCGCGTATTCCACCACGGCGTCATCGGAGCCGGTGACCAACTGGTGCAGCCGGATCCGCTCCACGAACTCGGCCCGCGGATTGATCAGCGTGACGGCGACATCGGGGTTCTGGCGCAGGTGGTTGGCCGCGATGACGCCCGCATACCCGCCACCGATGACGACGACGTTGGTGCGCTGGTTGTTCATGAGGTTCTCCTTTTCTCGGATATGCCCTCAAGACACCGGTGCCGCCCGGGGTGTGACACCGCAGCCGCAATTGTGGCTCAGATCACTCCGTATCCTTGTCGGGGGCCTGATACCGGGGGAACACCCCTTCGGGAGCCGGCAGCGCGGTGCCGGGTACCAACCGGGTACCGATGGCGGTGAAGTCGCGCTGGTCGGCGGGTTGGCCCAGCAGATCGAGCAGCTTGGCTGCCGAGGCCGGCATCACCGGCTGGATCAGCAGCGCGGCGATCCGCACGGTTTCCAGCGTGGTGTAGAGCACGGTGGCGAAGCGCTGCTCGTCGGTCTTGCGCAGCACCCAGGGCTCCTGCGCGGAGAAGTACCGGTTGGCCGCACCGAGCACCGACCAGATCGCCTCCAGCCCGAGATGCATTGCCGGCTCGTCGAAGTGACCACGCACCCGCGGCAGCAGTGCGTCGGCCAGGGCGAGCAGCGCCGAGTCCTCGGCGGTGAACTCACCCGGCGAGGGCATGATGCCGTCGAGGTTCTTGGCGACCATGGACAGCGAGCGTTGCGCCAGGTTGCCCAGCTCGTTGGCCAGGTCGGCGTTGATCCGGCCGATGATCGCTTCCTCGCTGTAGCTGCCGTCCTGGCCGAACGGCACCTCCCGCAGCAGGAAGTAGCGCACCTGGTCCACGCCGAAGGCGTCCACGAGCGCGATGGGGTCGATGACGTTGCCCACCGACTTGCTCATCTTCTCGCCCTTGACGTTGATGAAGCCGTGCGCAAACACCCTGCGCGGCAGGGCGATACCCGCCGACAGCAGGAACGCCGGCCAGTAGACCGTGTGGAACCGGATGATGTCCTTGCCGATCACGTGCAGATCGGCGGGCCAGTACCGCTGGAACGACTCGGACGCCGTGTCGGGAAAGCCCACGCCGGTCAGATAGTTGGTCAGCGCGTCCACCCACACGTACATGACGTGATCGGGATGATCGGGCACCGGGACGCCCCAATCGAAGGTGGTGCGTGAGATGGACAGGTCGCGCAGCCCGCCGGAGACGAAGCTGACCACCTCATTGCGCCGGACATCGGGCCCGATGAATTCCGGGTGCTCCTCGTAGAGGGCGAGCAGCCGGTCGGCGTACGCGGACAGCTTGAAGAAGTAGGTCTGCTCCTCGGTCCAGGTGACCGGCGTACCGGTCTCGGTGGCGATGCGGGACCCGTCGGGCAGCAGCTCGGTCTCGTCCTCGGCGAAGAAACGCTCATCGCGTACCGAGTACCAGCCGGCGTAGGTGCCCAGATAGATGTCGCCGGACTCGTTCATCGCACGCCAGATCGCCTTCGACGCCTCGTAATGGTCGGCATCGGAGGTGCGGATGAACCTGTCGAAGGAGATGTTCAGCTTCTCCTGCATGCTCTGGAACACATCCGAGTTGCGGCGCGCGAGATCGGCGGTGGGCAGGCCTTCGGCGGCCGCGGTCTCGGCCATCTTGAGGCCGTGCACGTCGGTCCCGGTGAGGAACCGGACATCGAAACCATCGAGCCGCTTGAACCGCGCGATCGCATCGGTGGCCGTCTTCTCGTAGGCGTGCCCGATGTGCGGGGCGCCGTTGGGGTAGTCGATGGCCGTGGTGATGTAGTACGTCGGTCCGGGGGTGCGCGTCCCCGCGCCGGGGAATGATTCGGTCATTTGGATCTCACCTTAAAGTGTCAGCGTGAGCGCCAAGAGAGAGAAGCCGCCCGCCCCGGAGCCCCTCGCCCCACTGATCGACGCTCACACGCACCTCGACGCCTGCGGGGCCGAAACCGCCGACGATGTCCGCGCGATCCTGGATCGGGCCGCGGCCGTGGGCGTGCAGGCGGTGGTCACCATCGCCGACGACCTGGCTGCCGCGCGCTGGGCCGCCCGGGCCGCGCAGTGGGATCCACGCGTCTATGCCGCGGTCGCGCTGCACCCGACGCGGGCCAACGCGCTCGACGATGCGGCGAAGGCGGAACTGGAGGCGTTGGCCGCCGCGCCGCGGGTGGTGGCGGTGGGGGAGACCGGTATGGACATGTACTGGCCGGGCCGGCTGGAGGGCTGCGCTGATCCCGCCGAGCAGCGCGAGGGATTCGCCTGGCACATCGACCTGGCCAAGCGCACCGGCAAGCCACTGATGATCCACAACCGCGACGCCGATGCCGAGGTGCTCGACGTGCTGCGTGCGGAGGGGGCGCCGGAGACGGTGATCTTCCACTGCTTCTCGTCCGATGCCGCGATGGCGCGGATCTGCGCGGACCACGGGTGGATGGTGAGCCTGTCGGGGACGGTCAGTTTCCGCAACGCCCGCGCGCTGCGCGAAGCGGCCACCGTGGTCCCCGCCGAACTGCTGTTGGTGGAGACCGACGCACCGTTCCTCACCCCGCACCCGTTCCGCGGTGCGCCCAACGAGTCGTACTGCCTGCCGTACACGGTGCGCGCGCTGGCCGACGTGCTCGAGCGTTCCGCAGCCGAATTGGCCGAGATCACCGCCGCGAATGCGCTGCGCGTTTATGGGATGGTGTGACGCGTTGGATACCGTGGTGAGTTGGCGCGGCTGACCGAACTTCGTTACCGTCCTGTTATCGAATGCGGACGGTCATCCTGGCTGCTCACGTGCCGCACTCATGAGTCGGGAATCGAAATCAGTGAATGTGTTGAACAAGCTCCACGAATCGCGCTCGCCTGCACTTCGTCTGTTGGTGGGCGCACTGCTGCTCACCTTGGTGTTTGCCGGTGGTGTCGCGGTGACCTCACACAAGACGCTGTCGCTCACCGTCGACGGCACCCAGCTGACCGTGGCGACCATGAAGTCGCGGGTCATCGACGTGGTGGAGGAGAACGGCTACACCGTCGGTGAGCGTGACGATCTCTTCCCGGCCGCCGACGCGTCCGTGGCCGACACCGATGCCATCGTGCTGCGTCGCAGCCGCCCCCTGCAGATCTCCATGGACGGCCAGAACAGCACCGAGGTGTGGACGACGGCGGCGACCGTGCAGGAGGCGCTCGCGCAGCTTTCGATGACCGACACCGCGCCCGCCGCCGCGTCGCGCGGCAGTCGTCTGCCGCTGGCCGGAATGTCATTGCCCGTGGTCAGCGCCAAAACCGTGCAACTGAACGACGGTGGCAAGCTCAGCACCGTCCGGCTGGCCGCCCCGAACGTCGGCGGCCTGCTGGAGGCGGCCGGTGCGCCACTGCAGCAGCGCGACACCGTGGTCCCGGCGGCGTCCGCACCGGTCGTCGACGGTATGCGCATCGACGTGACGCGCGTCCGCATCGAGAAGCTGACGGCGCAGGTGCCGCTGCCGCCGCCCAGCAACCGGATCGAGGATCCGACGCTGAATCAAAGTCGCCAGGTCGTCGAGGATCCGGGCGCCCCGGGCCTGCAGGACGTCACATTTGCTGTCGCCGTGGTCAACGGGGTCGAGACGGGAAGATTGCCAGTAGCCAATGTCGTCCTCAATCCCGCGCGCCAAGCTGTGCTGAGGGTCGGCACCAAACCCGGTACCGAGGTGCCGCCGATATCGAACGGTCACGTCTGGGATGCGCTCGCCGGGTGTGAATCGGGTGGTAACTGGGCTATCAACACCGGCAACGGATATTACGGTGGCGTCCAATTTGACCAAAACACCTGGGAGCGACAGGGTGGTCTGCGCTATGCTCAGCGGGCAGATTTGGCAACGCGCGAAGAACAGATCGCGATTGCTGAAGTGACGAGGGCACGTCAGGGTTGGGGTGCCTGGCCAACATGTAGCTCCAGATTGGGGTCATCGTGACGATCCGACTGCTCGGGCGAACCGAGATACGGCATCTGGCCCGGGAGATCGACTTCCGGCCGAGGAAGGCGTTCGGACAGAATTTTGTCCACGACGCCAACACCGTGCGGCGCATCGTGTCCGCGTCCGGTATCCATCGGCAGGATTCGGTGATCGAAGTCGGTCCGGGCCTCGGCTCGCTGACTCTGGGTCTGCTCGACCGGGGCGCCCGGGTCACCGCGGTGGAGATCGACCCGGTGCTGGCCCGTCAGCTGCCCAAGACGATCGCCAACCATTCGCACAGCGAGATCGGCCGGCTGACCGTGCTGAACCGCGACATCCTCACGCTCAAGGCCGATGATGTCGACGAGCTGCCCACCGCGTTGGTCGCCAATCTGCCCTACAACATCGCCGTCCCGGCGCTGCTGCACCTGCTGGCCGAGTTCCCGTCCATCAAGACGGTGATGGTCATGGTGCAGGCCGAGGTCGCCGAGCGGCTCGCCGCCGAGCCCGGCGGCAAGGATTACGGCGTGCCGAGTGCCAAGGTGCGTTTCTACGGTGAGGTCCGCCGGTACGGCATGGTCTCGCCGACGGTGTTCTGGCCCATCCCGCGGGTCTACTCCGGGCTGGTCCGCATCGACCGCTACGAGTCGTCCCCGTGGCCGACCGACGCCTCGTTCCGCGAGCAGGTCTTCGAGCTCATCGACATCGGCTTCGCGCAGCGCCGCAAGACGTCGCGCAATGCCTTCGCCGAGTGGGCCGGTTCCGGCAACGAGTCCGCCGAACGTCTACTGGCCGCGAGTATCGACCCGGCTCGCCGCGGCGAGACCCTGGCCATCGCGGATTTCGTCCGGCTGCTGCAGCGCTCCGGTGAAATGGCGCCGCCCGCACCGGCCCCGGCTCCCGAGCCGGCGGTCAGCGAATCCGAGCGCGCCACCGAGTCGGCTCGCAGCTAGGCCTGGCAAATTCCTTCGCCGCCCGGGTCGCCCCGGGCGGGATCATCGTGGCCCGGCATCGACCGTTCTCATCGCGCGGAGTGACGGTCCCGGCGGTCCAGTTTGTGATCCTTGACACACTGCGCGGGCAAACACTAGCCTGATCGACAGCGGCGGGATCTGACGAGGGGTATCTCAGCGCTTATCCGCTCGGCGTCCCAGGCGTGGCGGTAGTGTCGTGCGGTGTCTGCATCCGACGGCGATACCGCCACCGAGTGGATGCCCACCGGTTCGGTCACGGTGCGCGTCCCCGGCAAGGTCAATCTCTATCTGGCGGTCGGGGATCGCCGTGACGACGGCTATCACGAGCTCACCACCGTCTTCCACGCCGTGTCGCTGTTCGATGACGTCACCGTGCGCGACGCCGACGTGCTGTCGCTGGAGATGTCGGGCGAGGGCTCCGAGGCGCTGCCGACCGATGAGCGCAATCTGGCCTGGAGAGCCGCCGAACTGCTCGCCGACCACGTCGGCCGCGCACCTGATGTCGCAATCTCCATCTCCAAGTCGATCCCGGTCGCCGGGGGCATGGCAGGGGGCAGCGGTGACGCCGCCGCGGTCCTGGTGGCGATGAATCATCTCTGGCAGCTGGGCGTGCCGCGCCGCGATCTACATGCGCTGGGCGCCAAGCTCGGCAGCGATGTGCCCTTCGCCCTGCACGGCGGTACGGCGCTGGGCACCGGCCGCGGTGAGGAGCTCGCGACCGTCCTGGCCCGCAGCACCTTCCACTGGGTGCTGGCTTTTGCCGACAAGGGACTGTCCACACCCGCGGTGTTCGGTGAGATCGACCGTCTGCGTGAGACCCCGGGCCGGGGCGGGCCACCGCGGCTCGACGATGCCGAACCGGTGCTGGCCGCGCTGGCCTCCGGAGACCCGCACGAGCTGGCCGGCCTGCTCGGTAATGATCTGCAGCCCGCCGCGCTGAGCCTGCGCTCGGACCTGCGCCGCACCCTGCGCGCCGGTGACGAGGCCGGGGCGCTGGCCGGGATCATCTCCGGATCGGGCCCCACCTGCGCCTTCCTGTGCGCGTCGGAGTCCGCCGCGGTCGACGTCGGGACCGCGCTGTCGGGCGCCGGGGTGTGCCGCACCGTGCGGGTGGCCGGCGGCCCTGTCCATGGGGCTCGGGTGGTGCCCGATACCGCGCAGTGAGCCAAACATTCTTGCGTTGTGACACATGTCTCGATCGGCCCGAGAGTTTGGCAGTTACTTAAGGGTTCTTTAAGATGAGCTCTGGTGGAAACCCGCAGGCGGAAACGAGTGCGGGTTACCGGCTGGCCATCACCGTTTTGAGACACAACTGCTTCCCAATTGTGCGTGCGCGCCTCTCTCAAAGAGGGTGCTAGCAGGCGGAATATAGGGAAACGCGCAAGGAAACTGGCGCCCAGGTCGCAGCCGACCCGGTCCCAGACACCGAGGAGGTCGTCGTGAGCCGATTCACCGACAAGATGTACCGCAGCGCCCGTGAGAGCGAGCGGGGCATGGTCACCGGCGAACCGTACGAGCCGGTCCGCCACACCTGGGCCGAGGTGCATGAGCGCGCCCGCCGGGTTGCCGGTGGACTCGCCGCGGCCGGTATCGGGCCCGGTGACGCCGTCGGTGTGCTGGCCGGTTTCCCGGTGGAGATCGCGCCGACCGCCCAGGGCGTGTGGATGCGCGGCGGCAGCCTCACCATGCTGCACCAGCCGACCCCGCGGACCGACCTCGTCGTGTGGGCCGAAGACACCATGACGGTCATCGGCATGATCGAGCTCAAGGCCGTCATCGTCTCCGAGCCGTTCATCGTGGCGATCCCGGTGCTCGAAGAAAAAGGGATCAAGGTCCTCGTCGTCTCCGACCTGCTGGCCGCCGACCCGATCGATCCGGTGGAGACCGGGGAGGACGATCTGGCGCTGATGCAGCTGACGTCCGGCTCCACCGGATCTCCCAAGGCCGTGCAGATCACCCACCGCAACATCTTCTCCAACGCCGAGGCCATGTTCATCGGCGCCGAATACGACGTCAACACCGACGTCATGGTCAGCTGGTTGCCCTGCTTCCACGACATGGGCATGGTCGGCTTCCTGACCATCCCGATGTACTTCGGCGCCGAGTTGGTCAAGGTCACGCCGATGGACTTCCTGCGCGACACCCTGCTGTGGGCCAAGCTCATCGACAAGTACAAGGGCACCATGACCGCGGCCCCGAACTTCGCCTACGCGCTGTTCGCCAAGCGGCTGCGCCGCCAGGCCAAGCCGGGCGAGTTCGATCTGTCCACCCTGCGCTTCGCGTTGTCGGGCGCCGAGCCGGTCGAACCCGCCGATGTCGAGGACCTGATCGACGCGGGCAAGCCGTTCGGGCTGTCGGAGACGGCGATCCTGCCCGCGTACGGCATGGCCGAGACTTGTCTGGCGGTGTCCTTCTCGCCGTGCAACGCCGGCCTGGTGGTCGACGAGGTCGACGCCGACCTGCTGGCCGCACTGCGCCGCGCGGTGCCCTCGGGCAAGGGCAACACCCGCCGGCTGGCGTCGCTGGGCCCGCTGCTCAACGACCTGGAGGCCCGCATCGTCGACGAGGACGGCGCCGTGCTGCCGACCCGCGGCGTCGGTGTCATCCAGCTGCGTGGCGAATCGGTCACCCCGGGCTACATCACCATGGCCGGCTTCCTGCCGACCCAGGACGAGAACGGCTGGTATGACACCGGCGACCTCGGCTACATCACCGACGAGGGCAATGTCGTCGTATGTGGTCGCGTCAAGGACGTCATCATCATGGCCGGCCGCAACATCTATCCGACCGATATCGAACGTGCCGCGGGCCGTGTCGAGGGCGTGCGCCCCGGTTGCGCCGTCGCGGTGCGCCTCGACGCCGGCCATTCGCGCGAAACCTTTGCCGTCGCAGTGGAATCCAATCATTACCAGGATCTGGCCGAGGTGCGCCGCATCGAGCACCAGGTCGCCCACGAAGTGGTGACCGAGGTCGACGTGCGTCCGCGCAACGTGGTCGTGCTCGGGCCCGGCACCATCCCGAAGACCCCGTCGGGCAAGCTGCGCCGGGCCAATTCGGTGGCACTCGTCACGGGCTGACCTCCCTCCCGCGAGCGCGCGTGTCTGCGGGGGAAACGCCGCCACGTGAGCCAAGTCCCCGCACGCTCGCGGGTCCGTACCCTGGTCTGATGGACCGCCTTTCACACGTACTACTCGGCTGGTTCGGCGTGCTCGGTGCCGCCATCTCCGTGATGGCGATCCTGACCCTGGACGCGGTCCTCGGCGGCGAGTCGCACCGGCCCGGTCGCACCCTGCGCATGGCCACCATCTCCGAGTACGTCCACACCGGGGGCGGCTGGGCCTTCCTCGTCGGCGTGCTGGCGCTGGCTGTCGGCTCGATCCTTTTGCTGGCCGGGCTTATTCGCGCCGGAGTGGTGGCGCCGCTGTCGTTCGGCTCGATCCTCATGTCGCTGTGGGTGATCGGGCTTCTCGGGGTGGCCGCCTTCCCCAAACACAACTGGGAGATCGGGCCCAGCACCAGCGGATCGATCCACCGGGTGGCCACGCTGCTGGCCTTCGTGTCGCTGCCCGCCGCGGTGCTGGCGATCGCCCGCAGGCACCGGCAGGCCCGGCCGGCGGTCTGGCTGGCCTACGGCTCCATCGCCTGGCTGTCGGTGTTGTTCGGCGCCATCGCGGTCAGCATGGTGACCGACCTGCGCTGGTATCGCATCATCCCGCTCGGCATCGTCGAACGCGGGATCGTGGCATTCGAGGTGGGCGCGGTGATCGCGCTCGGGATCTGGTTGATCCGCGGGGAGTTCGCGACGGCCAAGCGGTGGGAATCGGTCTGAGCGGTCAGCTACCAGGCGTGCACGGTGTTCTGCGCGGCCTCCAGGCCCTGCGCGAGAAGTAGCTCGGTCGCGTCAGCGGCCTGCTCGCAGATGATCGGGACCTCCGGGCGTTCGACCGTCGAGAAGTTCTCCAACACGTAGGCCGCCGGATCCTTGCGTCCGGGTGGACGTCCCACCCCGATGCGGACCCGCTGAAAGTCTTTGGTGCCCAACGCGGCCGCCACCGAGCGCAGCCCGTTGTGGCCGCCCTCGCCGCCACCGAGCTTGAGCCGGATCCGGCCGAATTCGATGTCGAGCTCGTCGTGCAGCACCACGACATCGGCGGGCGACACCGAGTAGAACTTCGCCAACGGGCCGACCTGGCGGCCCGACTCGTTCATGTAGACCCGAGGTTTGGCGAGCACAACAGCCCGGTTGCCGAGGCGACCTGTGGTCACCTCGGCACCGGACTTCTTGTGCACCTTGAAACCTGAGCCGATGCGCCCGGCCAGCAGGTCGGCGACCATGAAACCGAGGTTGTGCCGGGTCTTGGCGTAGTTCGGCCCGGGATTTCCCAGGCCGACCACCAGCAACGGTTCGGCCATGAGTCGCAGCGCTACCCGGAGCTATTCGGCAGCTTCGGCTTCGCCCTCGGCGGCTTCGCCGTCGGCGGCGTCCGCGGCCGGAGCGGCGGTATCGGCATCGCCGGCGCCATCGCTCTCCAGATCCTCGGCGGTGGGCGCCGCGACGATGTTGACCACCAGGGTCTCGGGATCGACGGTCAGGCTGACACCCTCAGGCAGCTCGAGCTGGCCGGCGGTGATCTGGGTGCCGATCTTGGCGCCCTCGACCGACACGGTGATCTGCTCGGGGATCGACATGGCCTCGGCCTCGACGGCGACGGTGTTGGCTTCCTGGTTGACCAGGGTGCCGGGCGCGGCCTCGCCCTCGACGACGACGTTGATGTCCACGTCGACCTTCTCACCGCGCAGCACCACCAGCAGGTCGACGTGCTGGATGTTGCGGCGCACGGGGTGAATGTCCAGCGCCTTGGTCAACGCGAGCCACTCGGTGCCGTCGACGTCCAGGGTCAGGACGGCGTTGGTGCCGGCGTGACGCATCACGGCGGCGAAATCGCGCGCGTTGAGCTCCAGGTGCTGCGGCTCGGAACCGTGGCCGTAGAGCACGGTGGGGATGTTGCCGTCGCGGCGGGCCTGGCGCGAGGCGCCCTTGCCGGTGCGGGTACGCACGGTTGCGGTCAGCTTGTTGGGGGCCGAGTTCTTGGCCATGTGTCGTTACTCCTGTGCCGGTGTGGTGAAAAGCACGGCCAGGGAAAAAGAACAGTTCCCGTCGATAACGGTGGTCGGGCCACCCTCGCCGTGATGGGCCTCAGGCTAACTCAGAGTGCCCTCAGATCTGAAATTCGGTGCCGGTGAGCTGCGCGGACAGCGCCCACAGCGCCGCCGCGGTGCGGGTGTTGCGCGCCAGCGGGCTGCGCGGGCTCAAACCGGTCGGCCCGCGCATACCGAACCGCGGGCCGATGAAACTGTCCCCGGGGATGTCGGCGGCCACCGCGTACAACGTCTGCCGGGCCCCGAAGTCGGCGTCGGTGGCGATCCGGTTCGCGGCCTTCCAGAATTTGTCGCCGGTGACGTTGCCGGTCTGGCCCTGCAGGTTGGTCGCCGAATATCCGGGGTGCGCGGCGATGGCGAGCACCGGCGACCCGGCGGCGGTCAGCTTGCGTTGCAGCTCGCTGGTGAACAGCAGGTTGGCCAGTTTGGACTGCCCGTAGGCAAGCCATGCCGAGTACGGGCGCGAGCGCCAGTTCAGGTCCTTGAGGCTGATCACGCCGAGCAGGTGCATCATCGAGGACACCGTGACCACCCGGTCGGTGATCTTGGGCAGCAGCAGGTTGGTCAGCGCGAAATGACCGAGGTGGTTGGTGCCGATCTGGCTCTCGAAACCGTCGGCGGTCTGCGCGTAGGGCACGGCCATGATGCCGGCGTTGTTGACCAGGACGTCCACCGCCTCGGTCTGATCGGCGAAGGCGCGCACCGAGGCCAGGTCCTGCAGATCGAGCGCGCGGACCGTGACGTCACCGGTCATCGTGGCGGCGGCGCCATCGCCCTTGGCGGTATTGCGGACGGCGAGCACCACCGAGGCCCCGACCCGGGCCAGTTCGCGGGCGGTGATCAGCCCGAGTCCGCTGTTGGCGCCGGTGACGATGACGCGGCGGCCGGCGAACGATGGCAGATCTGCGGCGGTCCAGGAACTCATGGTGGCCAGGGTAGCTACTTGGCTGCGACGTTGAACCCGGAGATGATCTGCTCGATCGCCGCGCCCTTGGCCTCGGCGTCGTCGGCGAAGCTGGTGATGGTCAGCTGCACCAGGTATTTCTGCGCTTTGGGTTCCAGCTGGCCGGGGGCGGGTTTGTCCGGCATCTTGCCGGTGGCGAACACGATGCGGTTGTAGGCCTGCATGCGTTGGCCGCCGACATCATAGGTGCCCTCGATCATCGAGGACGGGAACCCCTTGAAGTCCTCGCGAGAACCGTTGAGCTTCTTGAAGTTCTCCGATACCTCTGCGTCCACGTCGGCGTGCTTGAGCGCCTCGGCGGTGTCGAAATCGCCGTCGAGGGTGAACACCATCAGCATGGCCGTCGGATAGGTTTCGCCGTCGGCGATCACCCGGGTGCCGGGTGCCAGATTGGTGTTGGTGTAGTCCTGCCAACCCTTCGGGCGCGGCACCGTCACGGCCAGATCGGTGAGTTTCTCCGGGGCAACCGGTTCGCCCTTGACCCCGACGCTCTCCAGGTACGCCGAGAGCGGGATCGTTTCCTCGGAGGTCGTGGGAGTGGGCCGGGTCGGGGTGGTCGCCAGCAGCGACTGGTAGTCCGGGGTGGCCGCGCCGCAGCCGGTCAGCAGCGTCGCCGTCGCCACCACCACCGCAAGTGCAGCTCTCACAAGATCTCGCGGACCTTGTCGATCGGACGTGCCAACCGGGTGCCCTTGTCGGTGACGACGAACGGCCGTTCGATCAGGATCGGATGCTGGGCCATGGCATCGAGCAGCTCCTCATCGGAAGCATCGGCCAAACCCAGCTCACCGTAGAGGGATTCACGTTTTCGGACGGCCGCACGCACGTCGATCCCGGCGTCGGCGATCATCGTGACCAGCTCGGCCCTGGTGGGCGGGGTCTTCAGATACAGCACGATCTCGGGTTCGATACCGTTCTCGCGCAACAGTTCCAGGGTCTTGCGCGAAGTCGAGCACTTCGGGTTGTGCAGGATTCGCGACACGCTAGGCGGATCCGTCGAACAGTCCGGTGACCGAACCGTTGTCGAACACCGCCCGGATGGTGTTGGCCAGCAGCGGCGCGATCGAGAGCACGGTGAGCTGGGGGAACCGCTTCTCCTCGTTGATCGGCAGGGTGTTGGTGACGATGACCTCGCGGGCGCCGCAGTCGGCCAGGCGCTGGGCGGCCGGGTCGGACAGCACGCCGTGCGTCGCGGCGATGATCACGTCCTTCGCCCCGTCCTGGCGCAGCAGGTTGACCGCGCCGGCGATGGTGCCGCCGGTGTCGATCATGTCGTCGGTCAGGATGCAGGTCTTGCCCTTGACCTCGCCGACGACCCGGTTGGACTTGACCTGGTTGGGCACCAGCGGATCGCGGGTCTTGTGGATGAAGGCCAGCGGGACACCGCCGAGGGCGTCGGCCCACTTCTCGGCGACGCGCACCCGGCCGGAGTCGGGGGAGACGACGACCTTGTCGGCGTCGGCGTAGTTCTCCGCGATGTAGCCGGTGAGCAGCTTCTGGGCGCGCATGTGGTCCACGGGACCGTCGAAGAAGCCCTGGATCTGGTCGGTGTGCAGGTCGACGGTGATGATGCGGTCGGCGCCGGCGGTCTGGTACAGGTCGGCGACCAGGCGGGCCGAGATCGGCTCACGGCCGCGGTGCTTCTTGTCCTGGCGGGCGTACGGGTAGAACGGCAGGATCGCGGTGATCCGCTTGGCGCTGCCGCGCTTGAGCGCGTCGATCATGAGTAGTTGTTCCATCAGCCACTGGTTCAGCGGCGCGGGATGGCTCTGCAGCACGAAGGCGTCGCAGCCACGCACCGATTCGTCGAACCGGACGAAGATCTCGCCGTTGGCGAAGTCGCGCGCGGTCTGCGCGGTCACCGGGACGTCGAGTTCCTTGGCCACCTGTTCGGCCAGCTCGGGGTGGGCCCGACCCGAGAAGAGCATCAGGTTCTTACGGTTGTCGGTCCAGTCGTGGCTCATTTAGGTGCCTTCGCCAGTCGGGTCGATTACGCGCCAATCGTACGTAGCTTTCCTGGCCGGTCGTGGCCGGGTTACCAGAATGCCAACATCAGGCGTCGGGTTCGGGGGCCCCGGCCTTACGTGCGGCGTCGGCGGAGGCACTTGCTGGGCGTTTGCGCAGCACCCACCCCTCGATGGTGCGCTGAGTGTTGTCCGAGACGGCCAGCGCACCGGGCGGAACATCGTCGCGGAGCACCGTGCCCGCCCCGGTGTAGGCGCCGTCCCCGACGGTCACCGGTGCCACGAACATGGTGTCCGAACCGGTCCGGACATGGGACCCGATCGTGGTGCGTTGCTTGGTCTCACCGTCGTAGTTGACGAAGACACTGGAGGCGCCGATATTGCTGTGCTCGCCGATGTCGGCGTCCCCGACATAGGTCAGGTGCGGCACCTTGGTGCCGGTGCCGATTGTGGAATTCTTGGTTTCGACGAACGCGCCGAGCTTGCCGTCGGCACCCAGCTCGGTACCCGGCCGCAGGTACGTGAACGGTCCGACGGTGGCGTCCGCGCCGATGACCGACAGCTCGCCGTGGGTGCGGACGACCGACGCGCCGTCACCGACCTCCATGGAGCGCAGCGTGCTGTCCGGCCCGATGGTGCAGTCGGTGCCGATCGCGGTGGCGCCGAGCAGCTGGGTGCCCGGATGCACGACGGTGTCGGGTCCGATCTCCACGTCCACGTCGATCCAGGTGCTGGCCGGGTCGATGATCGTCACCCCGGCCCGCTGATGGCCTTCGATGGTGCGGCGGTTCAGTTCGGCGCCCAGCGCGGCGAGCTGCACGCGGTCATTGACCCCGGACACCTGCGTGGCGTCGGTGACATGCTGGGCGCGCACGGTGTGGCCTTCGGCGCGCAGGATGGCCACCGCATCGGTGATGTACAGCTCGCCCTGGGCGTTATCGGTGCTCAGCCGAGCCAGCGCCGTGCGCAGGGCGCCGGCGTCGAACGCGTACACCCCGGAGTTGATCTCGGCGATGGCGCGCTGGGCGTCGTCGGCGTCGGCCTGTTCGACGATGGCTGCCACCGCGCCGTCGGCATCGCGGATGATGCGGCCGTAGCCGGTCGGGTCGGCCAGCGTGGTGGTCAGGATGGTCGCCTGCGCGCCCTCGTGCGCCTCGGTCAGTGCCGCCAGGGTGTTTCCGCCGAGCAGGGGCACATCGGCGGTGGTGATGACGATGGTGCCGGCGAAGTCATCGGGCAGACCGGTGAGTCCGACGCTCACCGCATGCCCGGTGCCGAGCTGCTCGTCCTGCACGACGGTGCTGATCCGGGTGTCGGTGTGAGCGGCGACCCGGCTCACCTCGTCGTGCACCTGGTCGCGGCCGTGCCCGACCACGACGACGATGTGGCTGGGCGTCAGTGTGGTCACAGCGTGCAGGACGTGCGCCAGCATGCTGCGCCCCCCGAGGCGGTGCAGAACTTTCGGGGTGTCCGACTTCATCCGGGTGCCGGCTCCCGCAGCCAGGATCAGAACAGCGGATTCACCGTGTGTGTTGGTCATCGCAGTCTCCAGATGTCTGGACCCGCAGGTCGGAGGTCCGGCCGCGGGAGCGTGCGGGACGAGGTATGCCTGAGGGTAACGACTGCAGCGCCGGTGCTTCGAATTACCCGCGCCCTCAGCGCCGGTCGATGCGACGTACCCGCTGCTGCACCTCGCTGTCGTGTTCGAGAACGAGGTCGGTGAGCGGGTTGAGCGCGCCGCGCAGCACCGACAACGGGATCCATCGTTTGGGGACGTGAATGCGAGGGGAGCGGTGGACGATGCCATCGGCGACAGCACGCGCGACCAGCTTCGGCTGGATGGGCCTGCGCAGCGGGGCCGGCGTCGCCCGGTGCACCAGTTCGGTCGCCAGCTGGTCGCCGCCGAACGCGACGTCGGCGATGGGGGTGGCGATCCATCCGGGGTACAGCACACCGGCGGTGGCCGAGTAGCCGGCGAGTTCGGCACGCAGCGCCCGGCCGATGGCCTCCACCCCAGCCTTGGACGCTGCGTAGGGCGCGTTGACCATGCCGTTGAGGTAGGCGTATGTCGACGACGTGAGCAGAATGTGCCCTCGGGAGTCGATGGCATCGGGCAGGCTGGCGCGCACCGTGTTCCAGACGCCGTGCAGATTGACACCGATCACTTTCTCGAAGACTCCGTCGGGGGCGCTGGAGATGGTGAAAGCTCGCGGTCCGCTGGCGATTCCGGCGTTGGCGAAGGTGATGTTGAGCGAACCGAATGCGCTCTTGGCCGCGGCGACAGCCGATTTCATGGCCGCGAGGTCGGTGACGTCGGCGCCGATGGCCAGCGTCCGGTCGGTGCTCAGGCTCCGTGCCACGGCGTCGACGCGTTCCTGTTCGAGGTCGACGAGCACCACCGCGGCGCCCCTGCGGTGGAGTTCCTCGGCCACCGCCGCGCCGATGCCGCCGGCGGCGCCGGTGATCAGCGCCACCGAGGTGGACAGATCGATACGGTCGGCTCGGGTCATCGGTGTGTTCCTGGCCAGCACGTCAGTTCACCGGGCCGATGGTGTGGTGTGCGGGCCGGAATCGTCGGGCCAGGCGGCGGAAGGTGAACGAGAATCCTGGGAACATCGCGATGACGTGGCCGGACTTGGACTTGTACCAGGACTGGCAGCCGCCGGTGTGCCACACGGTCCGCGTCATCTCGCGGTGGATCATCCGGGTGTAGTCGTCCTCGGCGGTGTCGGTGACTTCGATCGACGCGGCGCCGTGGCGCTCGACCGCTGTGATCGCGCGTGAGATGTACTCCATCTGCGCTTCGATCACGAAAACCGCGCTGGTGTGCCCTATCCCGGTGTTGGGGCCGGTGACGACGAAGAAGTTGGGGAAGCCGGGGACCGACGTGCCCAGGTAGGCCCGGGGGAATTCCTGCCAGACGTCGGAGAGTTTGGTTCCGCGCGCGCCGACGACCGGGTAGGAGATGACACCGTCGGTGGCGTCATACCCGGTTGACCACACGATCAGGTCGAGGTCGACATGCTCGCCGGTGGTGGTCACGATGCCAGTCTCGGTGATCCGGTCGATGCCGTCGGTCCGGTCGTGCAGCGTCGTGTTGTCGGCCGCCAGGGCGGGATAGAGGCTGTTGGACAGGATGATCCGCTTGCAGCCGATGGTGTAGTCGGGTGTCACGGCCGCGCGCAGAGCGGGGTCGGCGATCTGACGGGAGATCAGTGCGCGGGCGCTGTCCTCGGCGACTCGCTTCAGTGCCCACCGCGAGTACTTGAACCCGATCATCCTGGACTCGAGGCTCCAGTAGATCGCGGTGCGGACGGCCTTGTGGATGAACCGGTTACCCAGCAGTCGGCGTTGCCACGCGCTGAACACCCGGTCGTGGCGGGGCAGCACCCAGTGCGGGGTGCGCTGGAAGACGTGCAACTGTGCGACATCGGGCTGGACCGCCGGGATGACCTGGGCGGCGCTGGCGCCGGAGCCGATGACCGCCACCCGCTTGTCGCGGTAGTCGAAGGTGTGATCCCAGTTGTTGGTGTGAAAGCTCTTTCCGGTGAACAGTTCTCGTCCGGCAAAGGGAGGAATGACCGGGCTGCTCAGCGGTCCTGAGGCGTTGATCAGGTACTTGCTGCGGAACTCGCGGCCGTCCGTCGTGGAGACGGCCCACGCGTCATCGGTCCAGCGGGCCTCGGTGACCTCGGCGTCGGTGCGGATGTGTGCGCGCAGACCGTGTTTGTCGAGCACGTGATTGGTGTAGGCCTGCAGTTCGGCCTGACCGGCGAACATCTGGGTCCAGGCGTACGGCTCCGATGAGATCGAATACAGCGGCGACTGTACGTCGACCGCGGCGCCCGGATACGAGTTCTGGCACCAGGTTCCTCCGACGAAGGAGCGCCGTTCGAGGATGACGAAATCGTCGATGCCGGCTTTGCGCAGGGTCATGGCCGCGCACTGTCCGCCGAAACCGCTGCCGATGATCACCGCGCTGTGCGTGGTGTTGTTCGCGTCGATGGTGCTACCCCCCACTGCAAAACTGATGTTGGTCGTCATCAGATTATCGGGTGACTGCCGATCGCCGGCGCGGCAGTGACACAGATCACCGTGGGGTGGCGGTGATGCCGACGGCAACGCTGGTCAGGAAGAGCTCCAGGGCGGACGCCACGTCGTTGCGTGGTGCCGCGAACCCCGAGGCCAGCCAGGTCATCACCACGTGGCTGATGCCTCCGATGACAGCCCCGGCCATCAACGGCCTCAGCTCATCGGGGACCGCGAACTGATGGGGGCTCGCGGTGAGCAGCAACTCACCGAATCGAGCCATCCGGCTCAGGTACGTCGCTTCCACGGCCGGGCTGACGCCGAGTACCTCGAACCAGACCACCCGGGCCAACCGCGGGTCGTCCTGAACGGTCGCCAGGAACGCCTCCAGGCCCAGGTGCGCCATCTGCTCGACGGTGCCGGGGGTCTGCATCGCCGACGCCACGGATTCCTCGAGCCGGTCCAGGCACCCCTGATACACCGCGATGAGGAGGTCCTCCATGGTGCGGAACTGCTCGTAGAAGTTCCGATCGGCAACCCGGGCCGCACCGCACACCTGGCGCACCGTGGCCGCGCGGTATCCGGATGAGCCGAAGATCTCCAACCCGGCGTCCAGCAGTTGGCGCCGCCGCCGCGCGGTGCGTTCGCCGGCGCTGACACCGCCGTAGGAGCGTTGGCCTTCCATATCGGCCTTTCAGCCGTGTGTCTGCTCCGTCGCCAGGACTCGAACCTGAACTATCTGAACCAAAATCAGAGGTGCTGCCGATTACACCACGACGGACTGATCAACCCGAGACTCTAGTCGAAGGCTCTGGGCCCGGCGGGCAGGAGCGAAGCGACCGGGGGATTAGGCTGAGCTCGTGGCCGCACCTGACAAAGAGACTCGTGCGCCTCGCGCCCGGATGACCGGCAGCGAACGTCGTCAACAGCTCATCGAGATCGCCAAGTCCCTGTTCGCCGAACGCGGCTACGACGGCACCTCCGTCGAGGAGATCGCCCAGCGCGCCAATGTGTCGAAACCGGTCGTCTACGAGCATTTCGGCGGCAAGGAAGGCCTCTACGCGGTCGTCGTCGACCGGGAGATGTCGACCCTGTTGGACATGATCACTGCCTCGCTGACCCAGAACCGCTCCCGGGTGCGCGTCGAACTGGTGGCGCTGGCGCTGCTGACCTACGTCGAGGAACGCACCGACGGGTTCCGCATCCTGATCCGGGACTCGCCGGCCGCCATCACCGAGGGCACCTACGCGACGCTGCTCAATGACGCGGTCAACCAGGTGGCCTCCATCCTGGCCGGTGACTTCTCCCGGCGCGGACTGGACCCCGACCTGGCGCCGCTGTACGCCCAGGCGCTGGTCGGATCGGTCTCGATGACCGCGCAGTGGTGGCTCGATGTCCGTGAGCCACCCAAGGAAGTGGTGGCCGCGCACGTGGTCAACCTGTGCTGGAACGGGCTGACCCACTTGGAGTCGGATCCCAAGCTCGAGGATTAGCGTGCCCCCGGCGCGAGATTCGTCACTGCCGGGCGCCGATTAGGATGGACCCATCATGACCGCACCGGGGCATACGCATGTCCAAAACTCGATCGCGGGGCTCGTCGACCTGGCGCTCAGCTCGCCCACCTTCACCGATCTGATCGCCCGCGCGCAGACCCGCCCGGACGCGCTGGCGATGGTCGGCCCGGCCAGCGCCCGGCTGTTCGCCGCGGCCGCGCTGGCCCGCACCGGCCCGCTGCTGGTGGTGACCGCCACCGGCCGCGAGGCCGACGACCTGACCGCAGAACTGCAGGCGGTCTTCGGTGACGCCGTCGCGCTGTTCCCGTCCTGGGAGACGCTCCCGCACGAGCGGCTCTCACCGGGAGTGGAGACGGTCGGGGCCCGGATGATGCTGCTGCGCAGGCTGGCGCATCCCGAGGACGAGCACCTGGGCCCACCGTTGCGGGTCGTCGTCACCACCACCCGCTCGCTGCTGCAGCCGATGGTGGTCGACCTCGGCGACATCGAGCCGGTGACGCTCACGGTCGGTGCCGACTCCGATTTCGACGCCACGATCGCCCGGCTGGTGGAGCTGGCCTACACCCGTGTGGACATGGTGGCCAAGCGTGGCGAGTTCGCGGTCCGCGGCGGCATCCTCGACATCTTCGCGCCGACCGCCGAACATCCGGTGCGCGTGGAGTTCTGGGGTGACGAGGTCTCCGAGATGCGGATGTTCTCGGTCGCCGATCAACGGTCCATCACCGAGATCGAGATCGATCACCTGATTGCCGTACCGTGCCGGGAGATCCTGCTCAGCGACGCGGTCAAGGAACGTGCCGGTCAGCTTGTCGACGCCGGCCCGCAGACCGACAACACCGTCGCCGGCGGTGTCGGCGACATGCTGGCCAAGCTCGCCGAGGGCATCCCGGTCGACGGGATGGAGGCGCTGCTGCCGGTGCTGCAACCCGACGCGCTGACCCTGCTGACCAGCCACCTGCCCGAGGGCACGCCGGTGCTGGTGTGCGACCCGGAGAAGGTGCGCTCGCGCGCCGCCGACCTGATCCGCACCGGCCGGGAATTCCTGGAGGCGTCCTGGTCGGTGGCCGCGATCGGCGGGGCCGCCCCCGTCGATATCGAATCCCTCGGGGGGTCCGGTTTCCGGGACCTCGACGAGGTGCGGGCCGCGGCCGGACGCTGGTGGACACTGAGCCAGCTCAACGACGAGTCGGCGGTCGAACTCGATGTCCGGCCCGCTCCGTCGGCCCGTAGTCAGAACGTGGTCGAGGAGATCTTCGCGATGCTGCGCGCGCACGTCGCCACGGGCGGGTTCGCCACCGTGGTGACGCCGGGCACCGGGACCGCACACCGGGTGGTCGAGCAGCTCGGCGAATCCGATACGCCGGCAGCGCTGCTGGAGCCCGGCGCGCAGCCCGCCGCCGGTGTGGTCGGCGTGCTCAAGGGGCCACTGCACGACGGCCTGGTGATCCCGGGGGCCAACCTCGTCATCATCACCGAGACCGATCTCACCGGTAACCGGGTGGCCGCCACCGACGGGAAAAGGCTTGCCGCCAAACGTCGTAACGTCGTCGACCCGCTGGCGCTGACGGCCGGCGACCTGGTGGTGCACGACCAGCACGGCATCGGCAAGTTCGTCGAGATGACCGAACGGGTGATCGGCGGCGCGCGCCGCGAATACCTGGTCCTCGAATACGCGTCATCCAAACGCGGCGGGGGTACCGACAAGCTGTACGTGCCGATGGATTCGCTGGATCAGCTGTCCCGCTACGTCGGCGGTCAGGCACCCACCCTGAGCCGGCTCGGCGGCAGTGACTGGACCAATACGAAAACCAAGGCGCGCAAGGCGGTTCGGGAGATCGCCGGTGAGCTGGTGTCGCTGTACGCCAAACGCCAGGCGGCCCCTGGCCACGCGTTCGGGCCCGATACCCCGTGGCAGGCCGAGATGGAGGACGCGTTCGGCTTCACCGAGACCATGGACCAGCTGACCGCCATCACCGAGGTCAAGGCCGACATGGAGAAGGCCGTCCCGATGGACCGGGTGATCTGCGGTGACGTCGGCTACGGCAAGACCGAGATCGCGGTCCGCGCGGCGTTCAAGGCCGTGCAGGACGGTAAGCAGGTGGCGGTGCTGGTGCCGACCACGCTGCTGGCCGACCAGCATCTGCAGACGTTCACCGCGCGCACCGCGGGCTTCCCGGTCACCGTGAAGGGCTTGTCCCGCTTCACCGATACGGCCGACTCGAAGGCCACGCTGGACGGGATGGCCGACGGTTCGGTGGACATCGTCATCGGCACGCACCGGCTGCTGCAGACCGCGGTGCGCTGGAAGGACCTCGGCCTGGTGATCGTGGACGAGGAGCAGCGTTTCGGCGTCGAGCACAAGGAACACATCAAGAGCCTGCGCACCCACGTCGACGTCCTGACCATGAGCGCCACCCCGATTCCGCGGACCCTGGAGATGAGCCTGGCCGGCATCCGCGAGATGTCGACCATCCTCACCCCGCCCGAGGAACGATTCCCGGTGCTCACCTACGTCGGTCCGCACGACGACAAGCAGGTCGCCGCGGCACTGCGCCGCGAGTTGCTGCGCGACGGGCAGGCGTTCTACATCCACAACCGGGTCAAGTCGATCGATCAGGCCGCCGCGCGGGTGCAGGCCATGGTGCCGGAGGCGCGCGTGGTGGTGGCGCACGGGCAGATGGCCGAGGAGAACCTGGAGAAGACCGTCGAGGGCTTCTGGAACCGCGACTACGACATCCTGGTCTGCACCACCATCGTCGAGACCGGTCTGGACATCTCCAACGCCAACACCCTGATCGTGGAACGCGCCGATACCTTCGGCCTGTCACAGCTGCACCAGCTGCGTGGCCGGGTCGGCCGCAGCCGCGAGCGCGGGTACGCGTACTTCCTGTATCCGCCGGAGGTGCCGTTGACCGAGACCGCGCATGACCGGCTGGCCACCATCGCGCAGAACAACGAACTCGGCGCCGGCATGGCGGTGGCCATGAAGGACTTGGAGATTCGCGGCGCGGGCAACGTGCTGGGTATCGAACAGTCCGGCCACGTCGCCGGTGTCGGGTTCGACCTGTACGTGCGACTGGTCGGTGAGGCCGTCGAGGCCTACCGCGCAGCCGTCGACGGGAAGACCGTCAGCACCGTGGAGGAACCCAAGGATGTGCGCATCGACCTGCCGGTCGACGCCCACTTCCCGCCGGATTACATCGGCAGCGACCGGCTGCGGCTGGAGGCCTACCGCAGGCTGGCCGCGGCCTCCGACGGCGCCGGGGTGGATCGCGTCATCGAGGAACTCGTCGACCGTTACGGTCCGCTGCCCGAACCGGCGCAACGGCTGATCGCGGTGGCGCGGTTGCGGCTGTTGTGCCGCGAGTACGGGGTCACCGAGGTGGCCACGATCTCCGATGCCACCATCAAGGTCGCGCCGCTGACGCTGCTGGACTCCGGTCAGATGCGGCTCAAGCGGGTCTATCCGGGATCTGCCTACCGGGCGACGACATCGACGGTGCAGATCCCGATTCCGCGGGCCGGCACCGGGGTGGGCGCGCCGCGTATCCGCGATCTCGAACTGCTGCAAGCGGTTGCGGGTCTGCTGCTGGCCCTGGATGGTCGGCCGGCGGGCGAGGTCGACATCACCGCCATGGGAGACGGGGCCGCAATGCCGCCTGCAGGTGCGCAATGACCGTCGTCCTGGTGGACCCGCGCCGGCCCTCGC
The DNA here is from genome assembly GCA_034520035.1 of Mycobacterium sp. Lineage (GTDB taxonomy): Bacteria > Actinomycetota > Actinomycetes > Mycobacteriales > Mycobacteriaceae > Mycobacterium. The sequence continues at coordinate 441,068 of JAXHOA010000017.1, forward strand.
TGGTCCCGGTGGAAGCCGTCGGGCTGCTCGCCGGTGACGTGCAGTACACCGAGGAGATGCCGATCAAGGTGCCGTGGTCACTGCCCTCGGCGCGGCCGGACTACGACGGTGACCCGGCCCCGGTGCTGCTGTCCTCGGATCCAGAACATCCCAGTGTGAAGGCCCGGCTGGCGGCGGGCGAGCAGCTGATCGCCTCGCCCGCACCGCAGGCCGGAGAGCGGCTTGTCGACGCGGTCGCGATCATGGACAAGCTGCGCACCGACGGGCCGTGGGAGAGCGAGCAGACCCACGATTCGCTGCGGCGCTACCTGCTGGAGGAGACCTACGAGCTGTTCGACGCGGTGCGCGGCGGGGACGCCGAGGAACTGCGCGAGGAACTCGGAGATGTGTTGCTGCAGGTGCTCTTTCATGCCCGCATTGCCGAGGATGCGCCGGCTCACCCGTTCGGTATCGACGATGTCGCCGACGCGTTGGTCCGCAAGCTGGGCAACCGGGCCGCCGGGGTGCTCGCCGGTCATTCGGTGTCACTGGAGGAGCAACTCGCCCAGTGGGAGGAGCGCAAACGCACCGAGAAGGTGCGTGACTCCTGCATGGACGATGTGCCGACCGGCCAGCCTGCCCTGGCGCTGACGCAGAAGGTGCTCGAACGCGCCGCCGGAGCGGGCATCCCCGATGAGCTGATCCCCGATTCGCTGCGCGAGGTGCGGATCGGTGTGGAATCCGATGCCGAGAACACCTTGCGCACCGCCACTCTGGAGTTCATCGACACGGTCCGCCGGGCCGAACAGGCCGTCAAGGCCGCCCGGGGCGGCGACGCCATCGGGGAAACGCCGCCGGAGCCGATCGGCGCCGACGAGTGGCTCGCGCACTGGCCCGGCTAGTTGGCCGTGGT
>JAXHOA010000103.1:0-106125 GCA_034520035.1 Mycobacterium sp.
GTATCGCTTCATGCTGATATTGAATCGGCGGCGCTCTCAGAACCAGCTGTCCTGCATCTCCAGCGTGGTGCGGTCCAGGCTTTCCAGCAAATCCAGCTGGGCTGCGGTTTTGGGCAGTTCGTAGCGGAAGAAGAAGCGGGCGGCCTGGCGCTTGCCCTCGTAGAAGGCGCCGCCCTGATCGCCGGCGGCCAGGTACTGCTCCAGCCAGATCCAGGCGATGACGATATGACCGAACGCCTCCAGATAGATCGCGCTGTTGGCCATCGCGGCCTCGACGTCGCCGGAGGCGAACATGCCCGCGGTCACCGTCACCAACCGCTGCCAGGAGGCCTGCAGTTGGGCGGCCAGCGGGTCGTCACCGGCCTCGGCGATGGTCGCGGAAACCCGCTCCGACAACGCCGCCAGGCTGGCGCCGCCGTTCTGGGTGACCTTGCGGCCCAACAGGTCCAGGCTCTGAATGCCGTGGGTGCCCTCATGGATCGGGTTGAGCCGGTTGTCCCGGTAGTGCTGCTCCACGTCGTATTCGCGGGTGTAGCCGTAGCCGCCGAGCACCTGGATGGCCAGGCTGTTGGCTTCCAGGCACCACTGCGACGGCCAGCTCTTGGCGATCGGTGTCAGGATGTCCAGCAGGGCGGTGTCCTCTTCGTCGGCCAGCCGCGCGCAGTACAGCGCGAGTCCGAGCGCTCCTTCGACATAGGCCTTCTGCGCCAACAACATCCGCCTGACGTCGGCGTGCGCGATGATCGGGACCTGCGGGCTCGTCGGATCCTTGACCAGCCGGCCCTGCGGACGTTCCCTGGCGTATTCCAACGACTTGAGGTACCCGGTGTAGCCGAGCGCGACCGCGCCCATCCCGACGCCGAGTCGGGCCTCGTTCATCATGTGGAACATGTAGGCCAGTCCGCGGTGCGGTTCCCCGACCAGATACCCGACCGCACCATCGAAGTTGAGCACGGTGTTGGTGATACCGCGTTGGCCCATCTTGTGATTGAGCCCGGAGATCGCCACGCCGTTGCGGGTGCCGTCTTCCAGGAACTTCGGCACGATGAACAGCGAGATGCCCTTGGTGCCCGCCGGTCCGCCCGGGATCTTGGCCAGCACCAGGTTGATGATGTTCTCCGAGAGTTCGTGCTCGGCGCCGGAGATCCACATCTTGGTGCCGTGCAGCCGGTAGCTGCCGTCATCGTGGGGTTCGGCGCGGGTGGTGATATCGGCCAGCGAGGAGCCGGCCTGGGTTTCCGACAGCGCCATGGTGCCGGTGAAGCGCCCGGCCAGCATCGGCTCGACGAACGTCTCGATCTGTTCGGGACTGCCGAACTTGGCGATCAGATTCGCGTTGGCGATGGTGAGCATCAAGTACCCGGACGTGCTGGTGTTGGCCGCCGAGATCCACGCGAAGCCGGCCTGCGCCACCGTCGCCGGCAACTGCGCGCCGCCGAGTTCGGCGTCGAAGCTCATGCCCAGCAGGTCGGCCTTGGCGAAGGCCTCGATCGCCGCCTTGACCTCGGGGATGACGGTGACCGTGGTGCCGTCGAACTGGGGCTCGTGAGCGTCGCTGAGCTTGTTGTGTGGGGCGAAATAGCGCTCGGCCAGCTGCTCACACAGATCCAGCACCCCGTCGAAGGTTTCCCGGGAATGCTCGGCGAAGCGCGGCCGCGTCGTCAACTCCTCTACGCGCAGCCACTCGTACAGCAGAAAGTCCAGGTCGCGGCGGGACAGGATGGTCGACTTCATGCCGCCAGATTAGCCGTCGGGAACTCGGCGAGGGTCAGGCTACGGCGATCTCCTCGTTCTTGAGCTCGCGAATCGCAGTGCGCAGACCGCGACGCTTGCCGGTGCGCGGGTCCACACCGAAGGTGTCACGCACACCACCGCGGATCCGGAACTTGAGTTCGGAGTTGGTCTCCGGTGCGTCATCGGCGGTCGCCTTGAGGAACCGGTTCGGCAGGGCCAGCTTGGCGATGGTCCACCAGGACTGACTGTATTGCCGCACAAGCGAACCCGTCGTGTACGGCAGATCGTACTTCTCGCACAGCGCCTGGACCCGCTGGGCGATCTCGGCGTACCGGTTGCTCGGCAGGTCGGGGAACAGGTGGTGCTCGATCTGGTAGCAGAGGTTGCCGCTCATGAAGGCCATGGTCGGCCCGGCATGGAAGTTGGCCGAGCCCAGCATTTGCCGCAGGTACCACTCGGCGTGGGTCTCCTGCTCGAACTCCTCCTTGGTGAATTTCTCTGCACCGTCCGGGAAGTGGCCGCAGAAGATGACCATGTAGGACCAGTAGTTACGAATGAGATTGGCCACCGCGTTGGCACCCAGGGTGTGCTTCCAGTTCCGTCCGGCCAGGGCCGGGAAGACGATGTAGTCCTTGCCGACCTGCTTGCCGACCTTGCGACCGATGATCTTCAGGTCCTTGCGCACCTCCCCCAGCGTCTTCTCGCCCTTGCGCCACTTCGTCGTCTCGACACCGTGCAGCGCGACGCCCCACTCGAAAAGGGTGCCGAGCAGGAAGTTGTAGACGGGATTGCCGATCATCCACCGCTCCCATTTCTGGTCGCGGGTGAGCCGCATGATGCCGTAACCGATATCGTCATCGAGGCCGACCACGTTGGTGTACTTGTGGTGAATGAAGTTGTGGGACTTCTTCCAGTGCACCGTCGGCGAGGTGGTGTCCCACTCCCATTCCGTGGAGTGGATCTCCGGGTCGTTCATCCAGTCCCACTGTCCGTGGGTGATGTTGTGGCCGAGTTCCATGTTCTCGATGATCTTGGCCGCAGCGAGCATCCCGGTTCCGGCCACCCAGGCGAACTTGTTGCGGCTCTTGAACAATGCGATACGCCCGCCCACGGCCAGTCCGCGCTGCAACTGGATGGCCCTGCGGATGTAGCGGGCATCGCGCTCGCCGCGGGATTCCTCGATGTCGGTCCGGATCGCGTCCAGCTCGCGTTCGAGCTCGGCGACATCCTCGGGTGTCAGGTGTGCGTATTCCTTGATATCGGTGATGGCCATGCTGAGCCTCCTAGACGTTGATGGTGCAGTTGCCGGACACTGCGGAGATACAGGTCTGAATGCGGTCGCCCTCGCCGTGCTCGGTACCCGACCGGAAATCCCGGACGTGGCCGGACTCCAAAGGCAGCACGCAGGTTTGGCAGATACCCATCCGGCAGCCGAACGGCATCTGGATACCCACCTTCTCGCCGGCCTCCAGCAGCGAGGTGGCACCGTCGACGTCGACGGTCTTGTCCGACAGCGCGAACGTCACGGTGCCGCCCTCACCGCCCTTGTCGGTACGGGCGATGACGAAGCGCTCCATGTGTAGCCGGTCCTCGGGTATGCCGGCATCGGTCCAGACCTTCTCGATCGTGTCGAGCATCGCGGGCGGGCCGCACGCCCAGGTGGGGCGTTCCTTCCAGTCCGGGACGATGTCGTCGAGGCCGCCGAAGTCGAGGTGACCGGCCGCGTCGGTGAGCTGCAGGTGCAGTCGGTAGTCGTCGCGACCGTCGTGCAGGTGCTGCAGTTCGTCGTGAAAGATCACGTCACCCGCGGTCGGTGCGGAGTGGATGTGGACGATATCGGCGGACTGCCCGCGCGCGGCGATGGAGCGCAGCATCGCCATCACCGGGGTGATCCCGCTGCCCGCGGTGACGAACAGCGCCTTGGCGGGCGGCGGGTCGGGCATCGCGAAGTCGCCCTTGGGCGCCGCCAGGCGAACGATCGTTCCGGATTCCACTCCGTTCACCAGGTGCGTCGACAGGAAGCCCTCCGGCGTGGCCTTGACGGTGATCGAGATGAGCTTGTTGTCGCGCTTGGGGACCGAGGTCAACGAGTAGGACCGCCAGTGCCACCGGCCGTTGATCCGCAGCCCGATCCCGACGTACTGGCCGGGTTGATAGTCGGCCGCGAAGCCCCACCCCGGTTTGATGATGACCGTGGCGGTGTCGTCGGTCTCCCTGCGGACATCCACCACCTCGCCGCGCAATTCGCGGGCGGTCCACAGCGGGTTGACCATCTTCAGGTAGTCGTCGGGCAGCAATGGCGTCGTCATCCGCGCTGCCAGGCCTCGGACCACGTTGATCTTCGGTGTGGTGGCGGTTGCCACGTCACGCGCGGGAGCCTCGCTCCATCGCGTCAGACCCTTCAGATTCAGCACCATGACACACCCCTCGGGACGGTTTTCGGTGAACACATGTACACCGGTCTACCCGCCGGCGGCGCGGCTTACACATCGCCGCCCAAACGCCTGCTCAGCGGATGGTGCTGAGCCCGCCGTCGACCGGAATGATGGTCCCGGTGATGTAACTGCTGGCCCGGCTGGCCAGGAACACCGCGATGCCGGCGATGTCATCGGCCTGCCCGACGCGCTTGAGCGGCAGCGCCGCGCCGACGGCCTCCTCGCCGGCGGACATCAGCACCTTGGTCATCTTCGACGGGAAAAGCCCGGGTGCAATCGCATTGACCAGGATCTTGGGCGCCAGCTCGCCGGACAGATGCCGGGTCAGCATGTGCACGGCGGCCTTGCTGGCGCTGTAGGAGAAGTTGTCACGCCCGATTTCCGGCACGAAGAACCCGTCGATGCTGCCGGTGTTGATCACCCGGGCCGGGTCCTGCTCGGTCGCGGCCGCCTCCAGCAACGGCACCAGCGCCCGTGTCAGCAGGAAGACGCCCTTGACGTTGACGTCGAAGACCTTGTCGAAGCCCGATTCCGGGAACTCGCCGAACGGCGCGCCCCAGGCCGCGCCGGCGTTGTTGAACAACACGTGCACGGCGTCCTCCCGGGCCGCCACCGCGTCAGCGAGGGTCTGCACACCCTCGGCGGTGCCCAGGTCGGCCGGGATGCCTTCAACGGCGCCCAGCGGTGACAGTTCGGCGACCGCGGCTTCCAGTTCGGCTTCCTTGCGGGCCGCCAGGTAGACCTTGGCCGCGCCGGCCTGCAGCAGCCCGCGGGCGATCATCACCCCGATACCGCGGCCGCCACCGGTGACCACGGCGACCTTGCCCGCCGAGGGCGAACAGGCCGGTCATTCCTGCGCACCGCCCAGCGGCTGCTCGTTGCGGACCGTCTCATCGCGGATCAAGCCCCGCAGCAGCGCGGTGCTGAACTCCACCGCGATCTCCTGGGCGGTGCGGCGGCCGTGCGGGCGCAACCAGCGGTAGGCGCCCAGCGTCATTCCGATATAGCCGAGCGCCAGCACATGGGAGTCGCAGTCGTAGAACTCCCCGCTGGCGATGCCGCGGTCGATGACATCGCGAACATGCTCGTAGACGGTGGACTCGGCCTTGCGGATGTAGGCGACCTGTTCCTCGGTGAACCACTCCGAGATGTAGGGGCCCTCCTGGAAGTAGACGGCCGCCGCCTCCAGGTCGTTGGCGATGCCGGTGAGCAGCCGCCGGGTGAAGTGGTAGATCGTCTCTCGGGCCGTGGCGGTGGGATCATCGTGCAGGGCGTCGACGGTGAAGTCGGCGGTGCGCTTGTAGATGTCCCAGAGGATCAGCGACTTGCTGGCGTAGTAGTGGTACACAGTGGCCTTGTTGAGGCCGACCGCGTCGGCCACATCGTCCATCCGGGTGCCGTGGTACCCCCGGGCGGCGAACAGCTTGGCGGCGACCGCCAGCAACTCGTCGCGGCGGGACGACCCGTTGGGTGCGGACTCGGTGGACATGACTACTCACTATCTGCAGACCGGGAAGAAACCCGGGGATTACCAATCAACTGGTTGGCCAGTCTATGCATTAACGGCGGTTTCGCTGTCCCCGGATCGCGGACTGGGACTAGACTCCAGCGAAACAGGCTTGCTGCGGAGGCGAATATGGATCCGAATCCCGATTACGACATCAGCGATGAAGGCGAATTCTTCTTCAGCTGGTTGGCCTGGGGTCTGCGCGGCGTCTACCCGCCGCCGGCCTACCCGCCGGTCTAGATCGTTCGACGCAAAGCACCCGCACGCCACGGCGTGACGGGTGCTTTTTGCATTCGGGACGCGTTCCGACAATGCCGTCGCGTCCGGCTCACGGCTCACCGGGTGGCGCGAAGTGTGCGCCGACGGTGTCGAAGGCTTCTGCGATGAGGTCGCGCAGCGCCTGAGCACCGCTGCGGGGATCCCAGAATCGGTAGGCGGTGGTCGCGGCGGCGTCAGCGGCGGCAACCACGAGTGCAGCCTTGAACTCCGTGGTGCCCGAGGCCGTGGCCCGCTCGGTCGCCCATTCGATCAGTGCCTGCCGAAACTGATCTCCGAAGGAACGCCCGCTGTCTGCGAGTGCCCGGTTGCGCTGCAGCAAGTGATGCTGGACGACCATCTGTTCGCTGACGGAGTCGACGGTCGTGATCAGGATTTCGCGCAGTGACGTCCACACAGGTTCGTGGGCGGGCCGGGCGTCGAGGAGCGCCCGATAGGCCGCGAGTTCCTCGGGGTCCGCGTCGAAGACGACCGCTTCTTTCGAGCCGAAGTAGTTGAAGAATGTGGCCCTGGAGACATCGGCCTCGGCGGCGATCATGTCAATGCTGACCTCGGCGTAGTCGTGGTCTCGCAGTAGCCGCGCGGCAGCAGCCCTGATCTCCCGCCACGTGTGCAGTTTCTTGCGTGCCCGCAGACCGAGACGATGCTGCACCCCTGGACCAGACATAGACTCAGTCTACTATTAGACTAGGGCTGAAAATTGATGTCGCCTGGATGTGCCGAACCGACGGCCCACCGGGTTCGGGATAACGGAGGTCCGACGATGCGGCGAGACAGAGACTCTTGGAACCCCGGGGCGGAATGACCGCGCGCACATGGTTCTTCGATCATCGTTCGCCGACAGGTCCGGCACTCCGATGACGCAGGATCCCGCAGCGGCCGGCCCGCCCGTCGTGGTCATCACGGGCGCGACCGGAGGAATCGGTGAGCTGGCCGCCATAGATCTCGCACGTCGCGACGTCCACCTCGTCCTCACCGCGCGGAACAGGCAACGTGCCGATCAGACCGTCGCCAGAATCCGGCAGGCGGCGCCTGCAGCCGCCATCGACATCGTCGACGCAGACTTCACCGACCTCGCGAGCACCAGGGACGCCGGCATCGAGATAGTCGAGCGCTTCGAACGAGTCGACACGTTGATCAACAACGCTGGCGTCCACACCATGAGCCAGCGGACCACGGGCGGTGGCCTACCCGAGATGATCACCGTCAACTATCTGGCACCGTGGCTGCTCACCGGCACCGTCCTGCCGGCACTACGGCGCGCTCGCCACGCCCGCGTCGTCACTGTCGCCTCCGAGGCCTCACGCCGCCACGGCACGCTGCGCATACCGGAAGACCTCACCGACATTCGACCGTTCAACGCTCTCCAGTCGTCGCCGATCTACGGCAAGACCAAGCTGCTCGACATCATGTTCAGCCTCGAACTGGCCAACCGACTCGCCGATACCTCCGTTGATGCGCTCTGTCTCAATCCCGGCTACAACACCACCGGACTCGGACGTGAATTGCCTTTCGCCGCACCGCTGGAACGCATCCTGCACACCCTCAACATCGGAAATCCACACTTCGGCGCCGGCCTCATCGTGCGAGTCGCCACCGAGAGCGGGCTGGAGTCAGGGGCCTACTACTCCGGCCGCACGGCCCGCCGCATCACTCCGGTGGCACCGGCGAATGACCCCACCGCCCGGCGACGGGCCTGGCAGGCCACCGCCGAGCTGTTGAGCTCCAGCGGATTCACGAGTGTCTACCCTGAGACACCGGGTTAGCCGGCGGCCACGTTTGCCGCATCACCGACCGCCTTTCAGGAGTCGGCAGACAGCGACATCTACGCGCGTACCAGAACCACGGGGCACACCGCGAACATTCGGGGTCGGGGCGAGGCTTATCCCGCGGCCGGTCGCGGCAGCACCCGGATGGCGTACCGAACCGCCAGCACCATCAGCGTGGTGGTGACCAGGAACAGCGGCCAGCCCATGGCCAACCGCGCCACCGCCAGCAGCTCGGCCTGGTCACTGTCGTAGAGGTGGTACTGCACCAGGAAGCGCGACCAGGAGACAGTCGGCCATCACCGCGGTGACGACGTCAAAGGCCAGCCGCACCCGCGGGGCACGCCGCCACGCTCCGTCGCGTCCGGTCACCCACGCCCACACCACACCGACCAGCGGCCGCCGGATCAGGATCGACCCGGTGAGCAGAACGGCCGTCACCAGGGCGATCCCGATACCGGGGAGATAGAAGTCCTTCGCCTGCCCGGTGACCAACGCCAGTCCGGCACACAACGCGACACCGGCAAATCCCCACAACGCCGGCCGCAACGATTCCCGCTGCGCCACCTGCCAGGCCAGCACCAGCGCGGCGACGGTCAGCGCCGCGATGACCGCGGGGATGCGTCCCAGCGCGGCGGCCGTCACCGCATAGGTGGTGACCGGCAGCGCGGAGTAGATGAGCCCGCGGACGCCGCCCGCTCGTTCCAGCAGCCCGTCCAGCGGTGCGTTCCTCACACCCGCCGAGCGTACCGACTCTCCTAGGCGACGGGCTCCACGACGGTTTCGGGCCGTCGCCGCGCCCGGGCAGCCGCCCACGCGGACGTCGTCGCGGCGGACAGCGATGCGGCGCGGCGGCGGGCCGTCCCGACCCAGCCGTCCAGCCGCGCGCGCAGCGGCACACCGGGCTCCGGCACGACGGGCAACCAATCGTCGACCGTGGCGAGCACACCGGCCTTCGGCTCGACCGGGCCCAGCTTCTCCCGGTAGGCCTCGCCGCAACCCGTGCAGTTCACTTCGTAGCGAAGCAGATTCGGCCCCAACTCGACAAAGGAGTACTCGGCCACCGCGACACAACGCGGGCAGCGGGCCTTACCGCGTTCGACCACGAATTCCATGGAGTACATGGTGGGGTCACCGGCGGCGGTGCGGACCAATCCGTCCCATGTCGATGCACGTTCGCAGCGCAACCGAGATGCGGCCTGGGTTTCCACTAGCGGGGGTTCTCGACGCGCGGCGGCGGATCGGTGATCACCTGGCGGTCGGGCGCATCGTCACCAGCGCGCCGCCGGGTCTTCACATCGGGATCGAGCTTGTCGATGTGTCTGCCGCGCTCGTCGAGGTCCTCCAGGTGGGTCGCGACCGTCTCCTGATGCGTGGAGGCTCGCTCGCTGAGCCGGCGGGCCTCGGCGGCTTTGGCCTCGGCTTCGGCCGCCGCCGCACGCGCCCTGGCATCGGTCTCGTCGGCCAGCGCCTGTCGCTTGGCGACCTGCTCACGCTCGGAATCGAGTTCGGTGCGCAGCCGCTGGGCTTCATCGCGCCTGCTCTGGGTGCGTTTGTTGCGTGCCAGCAGGATCAGGCCCACGACGACCACCAGGGCCACCACCGCCGCCACGATGATCCAGAGGGTGTTGTTGTCAGACATCTCGGCTCCTTCTGGAGGGTGGACGAGTCGCACTTATCGACGCGCCCGGCAATTGCGTGCATTCCCCGCAGTGGGTGCGCCGAAACTCTCCGACGAGGAATGATGGCGGCGTGACGACAGTGACGGGCCGGCTGTGGCGGGATGGCGAACCGCGCGACGATGCCTTCACCTTCGATGCCATCTCGGACTGTCTGGCCTCCGACGATCAGCTGGTCTGGGCCGATCTCTACGACCCGGACCACGCCGCCCTGCTGGCGCTCGCCCACGAACTGCACCTCAACATGTGGGCCGTCGAGGATGCGATCGCACCGAAGGAGCGCACCAAAGCTGCTGTCTACCAATCGCATACGTTCTTCACGGTGTACGCACTCGATGTCCGCGATACCGGCGGCGACAGCGATTCCATGCTGGTCAAGCACCGCATCTCGGCCTTCGTGCTGCCCCGCGGACTCATCACCGTTCGGCTGCCGAGCATCAACGGCGAGCAACCGCCCTTCGACATCGGTGAGGTGTCGCGACGTTTCGATGAACTCGGCGGGCAATCCCATGGGGTCGGCGCTCTGGTGCACGGCCTGCTCGACGTGGTGGTGGACGGACACTTCGATGCCGTGCAGGCCCTCGACGATGCCATCGAATCCTTGGAAGACGAACTGTTCGCCGACGCCGGACCGGCACACGGCTTGCAGCGGCGGACCTTTCGGGTCCGCAAGGATCTGGTGGACCTGCGGCGGGTCGTGCTGCCGGTGCGCGAGGTGGTCAGCACCATCCAGCACCGCCGCCTCGACGCCAAGACCTCACCCGAGCTCGACCCCCTCTACGCCGACCTGTACGACCACGTGCTGCGTGCCTCGGAGTGGACCGAGTCGCTGCGCGACATGGTCACCACCGTGTTCGAGACGAATCTGTCGCTGCAGGACGCCCGGCTGAACACCGTGATGAAGAAGCTGACCGGCTGGGCCGCGATCATCGCCGTGCCGACCGCGATCACCGGGTTCTACGGCCAGAACGTGATGTACCCGGGCCTGGAGACCGTCGGCGGTTTCCTCACCAGCTCGGCGCTGATCGTCGTGCTGGTGCTGATCCTGTACGTGATGTTCAAGCGCCGCGACTGGCTCTAGGCGCTCCAAGTATTCGTCAAGATTCCGCCAAGCGCGCCGCCCGATGCTGTGCACACCTCGCAACAAGCGAGAACGGACACCGTCATCAGGAGCCATCCGCATGTTCAGCAGCCGTATCACCACGTTCGTCGCCGTCACCGTCACCGCGGGCGCCCTGGGCCTCGCCGCCGCGGGCACCGCATCCGCGTTTCCCGTCGCTCCGCTCGCCCCGGCATCTCCCGTCGCTCCGCTCGCCCCGGCACTCGACAGCACCGATGTGACCTTCCTCGACAGCATCTACGCCGAGGGCATCTCCTACCCCAGCGATGTGCACGCCATCGACGACGCGTTCCTGGTGTGCGACTACCTCGCCGCGGGGCGCAACGGCACCGACATCAGCACCGAGATCATGGTCAACAGCGACCTCTCGCCCCACCAGGCCGCCACCATCGTCGTCGAAGCATCCGCGGCGTACTGCCCGCGCTACTTCGACCAGGTCGTCGCCTGACCCAGCGGGGCGCCGAAAGTGCGGAAATGCGCGACCTACCCACCGCAGATCGCGCATTTCTTCACGTTGGGCGAGTTAAGCGGACCGCTCACCGCCCGAGGGGCGTGCGCATAAACGGGGCGCGGATGCGAGACTCTTCGGATGATCATCGGGATACCGCGCGAGTCTCAAGCAGGTGAGACCCGCGTAGCCGCCACGCCGCAGACCGTCGGCCAGATCCTCAAGCTCGGCTACTCCGTCGTCGTCGAATCCGGCGCCGGCGCGGCCTCCAGCTTCTCGGACGCCGCCTATGAGGAGGCCGGGGCGAGTATCGGTTCATCCGAACAAGCGCTGTCCGCCGATGTCGTCCTGAAGGTCAACGCGCCGGATGACACCGAGATCGCCGCGTTGCGCGACGGCGCGACCCTGATCAGCCTGATCTCCCCGGCGTTGCGGCCCGAACTCGTCGAGAAGCTGTCGACCCGCCCGATCACCGTGCTGGCCATGGACGCGGTGCCGCGCATCTCACGCGCCCAGTCACTGGACGTGTTGTCCTCGATGGCCAACATCGCCGGCTACCGCGCCGTCGTGGAGGCCGCGCACGCGTTCGGGCGGTTCTTCACCGGTCAGGTCACCGCCGCGGGCAAGGTACCCCCGGCCAAGGTGCTCGTCGTGGGCGCCGGGGTGGCCGGCCTGGCCGCGATCGGCGCCGCAGGCAGCATGGGCGCCATCGTGCGCGCCACCGACCCGCGCCCCGAGGTGGCCGATCAGGTCAAGTCGCTGGGCGGGGAGTACCTGTCCGTCGACCCGGCCGCCGCCGAGGTCTCGGCCACCGGTTACGCCAAGGAGATGGGCGAGGACTACAAGGTCCGCGAGGCGGCGCTCTACGCCGAGCAGGCCGGCGATGTCGACATCATCATCACCACCGCACTGATCCCCGGCCGGCCCGCGCCCCGGATCATCACCGCCGACATGGTGGCCTCGATGAAATCGGGCAGCGTCATCGTCGATATGGCCGCGGCCAACGGCGGCAACGTCGAGGGCACCGTCAAGGATCAGGCCATCGTCACCGACAACGGTGTCACCATCATCGGGTACACCGATCTGGCCGGCCGGCTGCCCGCGACCGCCTCCCAGCTCTACGGCACCAACCTGGTCAACCTGCTCAAACTGATCACCCCCGCCAAGGACGGCGAACTCGGCCTCGATTTCGAGGACGTCGTGCAGCGTTCGGTGACCGTCGTGCGCGACGGCGAGACCACCTGGCCCCCGCCGCCGGTGCAGGTATCGGCCGCCCCCGCAGCCGCCAAGACCGAACCGGTGCCGGCGCCCGAAGGCCAAGGAGCCGATGTCGACCCAGCGCCGGCTGGGCCTCGCCCTGACCGGTGCGGCCATCCTGTTCGTGCTGCTGGCACTGTCGCCGGCCGCACTGCAGATGCACCTCACGGTCTTCGCCCTGGCCATCGTCATCGGGTACTACGTGATCGGCAATGTGCACCACGCGTTGCACACACCGCTGATGTCGGTGACCAACGCGATCTCGGGCATCATCGTCGTCGGCGCACTGCTGCAGGTCGGGGAACCCGATGCTGTCATCGCCGCCCTGGCCACCGTCGCCATCCTGCTCGCCAGTATCAACATCTTCGGCGGCTTCGCGGTCACGCGCCGCATGCTCGCGATGTTCTCCCGCAGCTAGCGTCTTGACTACCCGATCGGAATCAATCTCCCCATGTTGACCCTGGAAACCGCTGCGACCGCGGCCTATGTCGTGGCAGCACTGCTCTTCGTCCTCTCCCTGGCCGGACTGTCCAGGCATGAGACGTCCCGCGCCGGCATCAGCTTCGGCATCGTGGGCATGGCGATCGCGCTCATCGCGACCATCGCGCTGGCCATCAACCACCAGATCGAGCCGCTGGGCCTGGGGCTGCTGTTCGGCGCCATGGCAATCGGCGCGGCCATCGGCCTGTGGCGGGCCCGGATCGTCGAGATGACGGGCATGCCCGAGCTGATCGCGCTGCTGCACTCCTTCGTCGGCCTGGCCGCGGTGCTGGTCGGCTGGAACGGCTACCTGCACATCGAGGCGCACCCCGAAGGTCCGGACGCCATCGCGATGTCCGAGCAGGGCATGCTCGGCATCCATTCCGCCGAGGTGTTCATCGGCGTCTTCATCGGTGCGGTGACCTTCACCGGGTCGATCGTGGCCAACCTCAAGCTCTCAGCCCGGATGAAGTCCGCACCGCTGATGCTGCCCGGCAAGAACGTCCTCAACCTGGGGTCGCTGGTGGCATTCGCCGCGCTCACCGTCTGGTTCGTGATCGACCCCAGCCTGTGGCTGCTGATCGCGGTCACCGTGCTGGCCCTGCTGCTGGGCTGGCATCTGGTCGCCTCCATCGGCGGTGGCGATATGCCGGTCGTGGTGTCGATGCTCAACAGCTACTCGGGCTGGGCCGCGGCCGCGGCGGGCTTCCTGCTCGGCAACAACCTGCTGATCGTCACCGGCGCACTCGTCGGCTCCTCGGGTGCCTACCTGTCCTACATCATGTGCAAGGCCATGAACCGCTCCTTCATCTCGGTGATCGCCGGCGGTTTCGGTATCGAGGCCGGCCCGGCCGAGGACAAGGACTACGGCGAGCACCGCGAGATCACCGCCGATGCCGCCGCCGAGTTGCTGTCCTCGGCGTCCTCGGTGATCATCACGCCCGGCTACGGCATGGCCGTCGCCCAGGCCCAGTACGGGGTGGCCGATCTGACCCGCAAGCTGCGCGAGCGCGGTGTCAACGTCCGCTTCGGCATCCACCCCGTCGCGGGCCGGCTGCCCGGCCACATGAACGTGCTGCTGGCCGAGGCCAAGGTGCCCTACGACATCGTGCTGGAAATGGACGAGATCAACGAAGACTTCGACGGCACCACCGTCGTGCTCGTCATCGGCGCCAACGACACCGTCAACCCGGCGGCCTCCGAGGACCCCTCCAGCCCGATCGCCGGCATGCCGGTGCTGACGGTCTGGAACGCCGACAACGTCATCGTCTTCAAACGCTCCATGGCCTCGGGCTATGCGGGCGTGCAGAACCCACTGTTCTTCCGCGACAACACCCAGATGCTCTTCGGTGACGCCAAGGACCGGGTGGACGCGATCAACGCCGCGCTGTGATGCCGTGACGCGGGTGCCCGCCTGGTCGGTGCCCGCGTTCTTCATCGTCGGTGCGATCTCGCAGTACATCGGTGCCGCGGTCGGGGTCTTTCTGTTCGAGACGACCGATCCCGCGGCGGTGGCCTGGCTGCGCGCGGCGGCGGCCGCCCTGGTGCTCATCGCCTGGCGCCGGCCCTGGCGGCGGGCCTGGACGCGCCGCGGCATCGCGGTGGCCGGCGGGTTCGGCATCGTGACGGTCGGGATGAACGTCGCCTTCTTCGAGTCGATCGCCCGGATCCCGCTCGGCACCGCCGTGGCCATCGAGTTTCTGGGGCCGGTGGCGGTCGCGACACTGGGATCGCGACGGGCGCGTGACGTGCTGGCGGTGGTGTTGGTGGCTGCGGGCGTCGCCCTGCTCGCCGGTGTTCAGACCGGCGCCGACACACTCGGGATCGTCTTCGCGCTCATTGCTGCCGCGCTGTGGGCCGGCTACATCCTGCTCGGCAAGCGGGTCGCCGACGCGGGCGGCGGACTGGACTCACTGGCGGTCGGGATGGCGGTGGCCGCGGCGGTGCTGGCAGTACCGCTGCTGAGCGGCCAGCTGCTCGAGGATGCGTCCGTGTTCGCCGAACCCCGCACCTGGCTGTTCGGTCTCGGTGTCGGCGTGCTGTCCACCGCGGTGCCGTATGCACTCGATCAGGTGGTGCTCACGCGGGTGGGCCGAGCGCGGTTCGCGCTGCTGCTGGCGTTGCTTCCGGCGACGGCGGCCGTGGTCGGAGCACTGATGCTGCAGCAAATTCCGGCGGTGGCCGAGGTGGCCGGGATCGCCCTGGTGATGGCGGCGCTGGTCATCAGCGCGGGCGGGCAGGAGGCGGCGCCGGGGCCGGTCGGGGGCTAGTGCCACCCGTCACCCGCACACCTAAAAGGGCGGTGGGTTTGTTTCGTAGCGGGCGCGGTTGAGCCCACGTTCATGGGCTATTCGGTAGGCCCGGTTCTGCGCCCGGGTGCGTTTTCGCTTGGGAGCGGCTAATACTCGGTGCGTGCCGGGAGGTGGGGTCGGTGGCAACACGAGGGCTGCGGTCGGCTGCTCGATCTGCGGGAAGAACAGCGTCCCGCCTGGTGTGGTGGTGTACACCCGGCCGTTGGGGGCGGTGATCGTGATCGTGCCATCGGCGTGCTGCTGGTCGTTCCAGCCACCCGGTCCGCAATGAAAAGTCTTGATCAAGTGGTGAATTCGGCAATACAACTTCGTGTTCGACGGATGCGTCGGACCGTAGGGCCACGGGGTCGTATGGTCGATATCGCAGCGCGCGACCGGGACATTGCACCCAGGCCAGCGGCAGGTCAGATCCCGGCAGCCGATGAACTCGGTGAGCGCGCGGGACGGTTGATAGCCGCGCTCGGCCCCCAGATCGGCTGCCGCAGGTACGGGCCGGATGGTGGCACGCGGTCTCATCTCGCGGACCTTTTCGGCGGGGACAGGTCCATAACCGGGCAGTAGCGCGGGACGGTCCGAGCTGCCCTCGACAGTGTCCCGGTCGCCGTGCAGATGGAGGACGATGTGCCCGTGGGGAGCCTCGTTGCCGGCAGCCGGGCATTCCTGCTGCCCGCACAAGCACGGCAAGCTGGTCGCGCCCAGGGCGAGCGGCTCGACAGCATCGGCGCGGCGTTCGGCGGTCGTGCGTGGATCATCTGGGCACACCGTGCGGACCAGGTCATCGAGGCGCTGATCGAGCACCGCACCGGCGGTGGCGTCGAGGCGGCCGTAGATCTCGACCAGCCCGTCACCGCACGGCTCCACCGTGATGCTGCGGGCACGCCGGGATTCCCGGGCCCGGCGCACCGCATCGGGATCGACGTCGATGACCATCCAATCGACGAGTTCGGAGACGCGGTCGTCGGAGAGCCCGTTCCACGAGGGCGCCGCCTTGGCGAGCAGGGCGTCGATGACGGACATAATGTCGGGGTCGGTGATCAGCCCGGTGCGGTGCAGGATGATCCGCAGCACCCGTAGATCCACCACACCGGTGGCGAAGACCTCAGCGAAGCGGGGCAGGTGGGCGAGCAGGGTGCGGCCCTGGGTGATCATGGTGCAAGCGCGGCCGCGGCTGAGCCCGAGTTCTGCGCCGAGTTCGGCGGCGACCAGCTCCCAGTCATCGACGATCAGGTCCTCGAACGCATTGCCCAACTCCGCCATCCGGGCGACCGCGAAGGTGCCCGCGGCCAGTATCTTCGCGGCCACCGCGGTGCGTTCGACGCGCAGCTGCTCGCGTGCGGCGTCTAGTGCCGTCACCGCCTCCGTCGCCGCCTTCACAATTCGAACATATATTCGATCACCGACAAGTTCTGACACGCGTTCACATGGCGCCCAAACGCCAGCCGCTCGTCGAACAGTGCGGCCTGGCCACGTGTGGCGAAGCCACACTCCAGTAGGTCGGACCTATCACGGGCCGGGGCGAAGGCGTTGAGCGTGGATTTCGAGCACCGCAGCCGGGACGCGATGTCATCGCGCGTCAGCTGGCGGAACCCTTCATCCAGGAACGCCGAAATGGTACTGAGCACTGCCTTCCAGTACTCCCTGGATGGTACTGTTCGACTGACCTGAGTACCGTTTTGCGAGAGGTGACTGCCGTGCCCGTCGACCGCCTGCTCCCGTCCGACGAGGCGAAAGAACTCATCGCGCTCACCCGCGATATCGCCGACAAGTTGCTCGACCCCATCGTCGACGCCCACGAGAAGGCCGAAACCTATCCCGACGGGGTGTTCGCGCAACTCGGTGCGGCCGGGCTGCTGAGCCTGCCCCAGCCCGAGGAGTGGGGCGGCGGCGGCCAGCCCTTCGAGGTGTACCTGCAGGTGCTCGAGGAGATCGCGGCGCGGTGGGCGGCCGTCGCCGTCGCGGTCAGCGTGCACAGCCTGTCCTCGCATCCGCTGCTGGCCTTCGGCACCGATGAGCAGAAGCGGCGCTGGCTACCGGGAATGCTCGCCGGTGACCAAATCGGCGCGTACAGCCTCTCGGAACCACAGGCCGGTTCCGATGCGGCGGCGCTGCGGTGCGCGGCCGCACCCGATGGCGACGGCTATGTCTTGAACGGATCGAAATCCTGGATCACCCACGGGGGCGTGGCGGACTTCTACACACTGTTCGCACGCACCGGTGAAGGCTCCAAGGGAATCAGTTGCTTCCTGGTACCCGGCGACCTGGACGGTCTGACCTTCGGCAAGCCCGAGGAGAAGATGGGCCTGCACGCCGTGCCCACCACCGCGGCGTTCTACGACAATGCCCGCATCGACGCCGACCGGCTGATCGGCGCTGAGGGACAAGGCCTTTCGATCGCCTTCTCCGCCCTGGACTCGGGAAGACTGGGCATCGCGGCGGTCGCCGTCGGCATCGCCCAGGCCGCCCTCGACGACGCGACCCGCTACGCAAATGAGCGAACCACGTTCGGCCGCAAGATCATCGATCATCAGGGGCTGGGATTCCTGCTGGCCGATATGGCGGCCGCGGTGATCAGCGCGCGCGCCACCTACCTGGATGCGGCACGCCGACGGGACCTGGGGCTGCCGTATTCGGCGCAGGCCAGCGTCGCGAAACTCATCGCCACCGACGCCGCCATGAAAGTCACCACCGATGCTGTCCAGGTGCTCGGCGGAGTCGGCTACACCCGCGACTTCCGCGCCGAGCGGTACATGCGGGAAGCCAAGATCACGCAAATCTTCGAGGGCACCAACCAGATTCAGCGGTTGGTCATCTCCCGCGGACTCACCCTCTGACGAATTCGCCGATCGCCGAGAGGAACTCATCGGGCTTCTCCACCATCGGACTATGGCCCGCTCCGGCGATGATGCGCGGGGTTAGACCCGCCGCGGAGTACCGCGTGACATTGGGGTCCGTTGGCGTGAGTGCGTCGGTCTCACCCCAGACGACCAGCGCCGGCTTGCCCAGATCGGTCAGCGTGTCCGCGACCGAAGGGGGAGCGCCGCTCTTGGAATCACAGACACCCCGGTAGGTGAGCCGTTCCAATGACCGGTAGGCGAACTGCGGCACCGGATAGTCCGCTGCGAAGCCGGTGTGCAACGAGCCCTCGGTGATCGCCGGCACCCGACGGAAGTGATCCATCGCGGGACCGAGCACCGGCCAGCACACCAGCCGTCCCAGCAGCGGCATGGCCACCAGATCGCCGGCGGCGGGCGTATCCGAGACCACCACCCGCTCCACCACATCTGGATGGCTGCTCGCCAACACCGATGCGACGGTCCCGCCCATCGAGTGCCCGATCAGCACCGCCTGCGTGATGCCCAAGGCCGACAACGCGTTCCGCACCGCACGCGCCTGCCCGTCGGCCTGGAAATGCTCCGGCTCGCTCGGCGCTTCCGAGCCGCCGTGCCCGACGAGATCGATGGCCACGACGCGGCGGTCACCGGCCAGCCGCGGCGCAGCCGTCTCCCACCATTCGATGGAGGCCGAGTAACCGTGCAGCAGCACGATGGCGCGCTCACCGGGCGGCCCGTATTCGCGGACGTTGAGGTCGGGGCCATCGAGCTGCAGCACATGACCACCGGCGAACGATTCGGCGGCGCGCGTCGCACCAGTCACCACACAGGCGTTCACTAGCGCCGCGACCACGACTGCGACGACGGCTACGAGGGCGATCCGGAGTGCCATCCGAGGCACGCTACTGACACCTTGCTTTCCGGCGCGAGGGAATTACTCCGGCGGTGAGGTCACCGTGATGACGGTGCCGCGACCGGACATCGAGTCGATCTCCAGCGCACCGCCCATGGCCTCGAAACGCGCCAGCAGCGAGCCCAGCCCGATATGGCCCTCCTCCAGACGCGTCGCGATGACGGCGGGGTCGAATCCGGGGCCGTCATCGGAGACCACCAGCACGACCCGGTCGCCCACGCGGCGCAGTGTGACCGCGACTTCCGTGGCGCGGGCGTGCTTGTGGATATTGGCCAGCAGTTCACGAGCGGCCCGGTGCAGCAGTGTCTGGGATTCCGGCTTGCCGACATCCTCCAGGTCGGCCGACACTGTGTAGGCTCCGCGGGATTCGAACTGGCGCAGCAGTTCCCGGATGGCCGGAGCCAGGCCCAATTGAGCGAGTACCTGCGGGTGCAGCTCGGTGACCGTCGAACGCAGCAGGGCGGCGGTGTCCTGCAACGCGTCGTACACCACGTCGAGGGCCGGGTCGGGGTGGGTATCGCGGAGCAGGTCGACCTCCATTCGCGCCGCCAGCAGCGTCTGCAGCGGACCGTCATGCAGGGTTTCGGCGACCTCCCTGTTCTGCCGCTCGTCGGCCTGCATCGCCTCGGCGACCAGTTGTCGACGCACCTCCAGCAGGGTCCGCACCCGAGCGGCCCGCAGGGACAGCACCAAGCACAGCGCAGTGGTGGCGACCGCCAGCCACAACAGGAAACCGAAATGCGTGTAGACCATGTCCGGCAGGCCGATTCGGTCATCACGTTTGGAGTAGACGATCCACACCGCCAGATAGGCACCGGCGGTGACCGTGCCGATGATCGCCGTCAGCAACGGCCGGTCCTGGAACGCCACCGAGATGGGCAGCAGGAAGAACACCGGCAGCAGCGCGGCGGTGGCGCCACCCGAGACCACGCACAACACCACGATCAACAGCACGTCGACACCGGTCGACGCCCAGTCCGCCCAGCGCGGCAGCGGTCCGTTGAGCACGGCCAACAGCCACACCACCGCGGCGGCGGCGTAGCCGCCGAGGACCACAGCATACAGCCCGGGCAGCCAGTGGTCGACCTCCCAGATCCACACCAGCACGGCAATCAGTGCGATCAACGGCAGCCGCAGAACCGCCGACACCCGAACGGGTTCGGCCGCGAAGAACTCCACGAGGCGTGTCACGTCAGTCGAGCAGCTTGCGGCGCATCGCCTCGGCCACCGCGGCCCCCCGATCGCCGACGCCGAGCTTCTCGTAGAGCCGTTGCACATGGGTCTTGACCGTCGACGGCGCGAGGTAGAGCTCCTTGGCCATCGCCGGAATCGTCAGCCCGCGCGCGATCATCGCCAGCACTTCGGCTTCCCGGGCCGACAGCGTGGGGACATCGGGCTCATGGCGGCGGCGGATCTCGCCGGCCAACGACGCCGCCAGCGCGGGAGCGATGACATCACGGCCGCGCGCACACGCCAGCACGGCGTCGACCAGTTCGCTGCGTGTCGACTCCTTGGACAGGAACCCCGCGGCTCCGTCCTGCAACGCCTTGTAGACGATGGCCGACTCGTCATGGGCCGAGATCAGCAGCACGCGGGTCGGCAGATGGTCCCGGGCGACCGCGGCGGCCACCTCGGAGCCGTCCATGCCGGGCATCCGGTAGTCCAGCAGCGCGACCGCCGGTCGGTGGGTGCGGATCAGTTCGAGCGCGGCGACCCCGTCGTCGGCCTCGGCGACCACGTCGATCGATCCACTGGCGGCCAGCGCCCGCACCACACCGTCCCGGAACATCGGGTGGTCGTCGCCGACCACCACACGCACCTTCTGGGCCGAATCCTGCATGTGAGCAGCTTGTCACAGCGGGGCGACTCCGGGTGGCAAGATTCGGTGCGGGAGAGGCGGTGGCGGTGAACATCGAAGAGCTGCAATGGTTCGTGACACTGGCCGAGGTCGAGCATGTCACCGAGGCCGCGGCCGAACTGGGCATCAGTCAGCCGACGCTGTCGCGATCACTGGCGCGACTGGAGTCACAGGTCGGGGCACCGCTGTTCGACCGGCTCAACCGCCGGCTGCAACTCAACAGCTACGGCCGGATCCTGCTGGAGCACGCTCGCCGCAGCATCGACGAAATACGTTCGGCCACCGAACGTATCGCTACCCTGCGGGACCCGGAGACCGGCACGGTGCGGCTGGCCTTCCTGCATTCACAGGCCGGCGGATTCGTGCCCGACCTGCTGCGCCGGTTCCGTGCCGAGGCCCCGCGCGTGCAGTTCGAACTCTTCCAGGGCCCGGCACACGCGATTGCGGAGCGTCTCGCCAACGGTCAGACCGATCTCGCGATCACCTCGCCGCGACCCGACGGTCACCCGTGGCGAGTGCTCTACGTCGAACGGCTGTGTCTGGCGGTGCCGCGGGGACATCGCTTCGCCGGGCGGTCCAGAATTCGGCTGGCCGAGGCCGCCGACGAGCCGTTCGTGGCGCTGCGGCCGGGCTTCGGTCTGCGGTTGCTCACCGACGAATTGTGCGCCGACGCCGGCATCTCCCCGCCGGTGGTGTTCGAGGCCATGGAGATCCCGACGATGGAGGGTCTGGTCGCGGCCGGGTTCGGTGTCGCAGTCGTCCCGGTTCCCCGGCCTGATCGCACCGAACCCGGCGCCGCGTACATCCCGCTGACCGAGCCGACGGCGAAACGGCAGATCGGCCTGACCTGGAGCACGGACCGTGAGATGGCTCCGACGACCCGCCGCCTCGCGGACTTTCTCATGCAAATTCGTAATGAATTGAACTAGTATCATGCATTGGACACATCACCGGTAGCGTCCTAGCGTCGTCCGGGTGGCGACCACGGTGACCCCTGTTGACTGGCAGGGCCATTCGCGCGGATCCGCCGAATACCGGCGCTTGCTGGCCGCATTGTTCTTCGGTGGTGTGGCCACCTTCGCGCAGCTCTACTCCCCGCAGTCGGTGCTTCCGCTGATCGCCCGTGACCTGGGCACCGGCGCCGCCGACGCCGCACTCACGGTGTCGGCCGCGACCGTCGGTCTGGCGCTGGGCGTCATCCCCTGGGCCGCGCTGGCCGACCGCATCGGCCGGGTGCAGGCAATGACGCTATCCATCACGGCGGCAACGGTTCTGGGACTACTGGTTCCGCTGGCGCCGACCTGGGGAATGTTGCTGTCCGGGCGTTTCATCGAAGGTCTGATGCTCGGCGGCGTACCGGCCATCGCAATCGCCTACCTGACCGAGGAGGTCGACGCCGGCAACGCCGCGCGCGCCGCGGGAAGCTACGTGGCGGGCACCACGATCGGCGGTTTGACCGGCCGGCTGGTCACCGGCCCGCTCGCCGAGTACGCCGGCTGGCGGGTCGGCGTGCTGGCGGTGGCCGTGCTCTGCGGGCTGTCTGCGGTGGCCTTCGTGCGCCTCGCGCCGCCGGCCAGAGGTTTCCGGCCCGCCCCGGGCGGCGACCTGGCCCGCCGGCTGCTCGACAACCTGCGTTCACCACGGCAGCTGGCGCTCTACAGCCAGGCCTTCCTGCTGATGGGCGGCTTCGTCGCCATCTACAACTTCCTCGGGTTCCGCCTGACCGCAGCGCCGTTCCACCTACCGCAGACGCTGGTCAGCCTGGTGTTCCTGGCGTATCTGGCGGGCACGTTCACCTCCGCGCGTGCCGGCGCCGGGGCCGGACGCTTCGGCCGCCGAAAGGTCTTGCTGGGTTCGATCGCCACCATGATCGCCGGGACCGCCCTCACCGTGAGCGAGCACATCGCCGTGGTGCTGCTCGGACTCGTCATCGCGACCGCCGGGTTCTTCGGCGCGCACGCCATCGCGTCGGGCTGGGTCGCCTCCGCCGCCGGAACCGGCAAGACCCAGGCGTCCTCGCTCTACAACCTCTTCTATTACGCCGGGTCCAGTGCCGTCGGCTGGTTCGGCGGACTGGCATTCGACGCCGCGGGCTGGACCGCCGTGACCGGCGTCGTCATCGGGCTGGCGGTGCTGGCCGGAGTACTGGCCCTCACCACACTGGGAAGTCGCGGCCGTACTCCGATTCCGGTCGCGGGCCGAAGAGCCGACGCTGTGCCTGGCTGATCGCCACGTCGTTGATACTGGCCTCCCGGCGGGCCATCAGACCTTCCGGAGTGAAGTCCCACAGTTCGTTGCCGTAACTACGGAACCACTGCCCGTCCGCGTCATGCCATTCGTACTGGAACCGCACCGCGATCCGGTTGTCGTGGAAGGCCCATAGGCCCTTGCGCAGGACGTAATCCTGCTCGCGCTCCCATTTGGCGGTCAGGAACTCGACGATGGCGTCGCGGCCGACCACGTGCAGGTCGCGGTTGCGCCATTCCGAGTCCGGTGTATACGCGAGGCTGACCCGATGCGGGTCGCGGGTGTTCCAGGCGTCTTCGGCGGCCTGCACTTTCTGCACGGCGGTGTCGTGTGTGAACGGGGGCAGCGGCGGGCGTGGTTGGCTCATGCCGACCAGGGTGTCACTTGTCTAACCATGTGACATATCGTGGCGGTCATGGACTTCGCGATGTCTGCCAAGGCGGCTGATTACCACAAGCGGCTCTCCGACTTCATGGTCGAGGACGTCTTCCCGGCGGAGGCCTCCTACCACGCCTATCGCGAGGAGAAGGGCCCGAAGGATCACACGGTGCCCCCGGTGGTCGAGGAACTCAAGGCCAAGGCCAAGGCCGCCGGGTTGTGGAATCTGTTCCTGCCCTCGGAGTCGGGGCTGACCAACCTGGAGTACGCCCCGCTGGCCGAGCTGTCCGGGTGGAGCATGGAGATCGCTCCCGAGGTGCTCAACTGCGCCGCACCGGACACCGGCAACATGGAGACCCTGCACCTGTTCGCCACCGAGGCACAGAGCAAGCAGTGGCTGGCGCCATTGCTGGCCGGGGAGATCCGCTCGGCGTTCGCGATGACCGAGCCCGCGGTGGCCTCCAGCGATGCCCGCAATATCGAGACCACCATGCTTCGCGACGGTGCGGACTACGTGATCAACGGCCGCAAGTGGTGGATCACCGGAGCCGCCGATCCGCGCTGCAAGCTGCTGATCGTGATGGGCCGCACCAACCCCGACGCCGCGAGCCATCAGCAGCAGTCGATGATTCTGGTGCCCGCCGACACCCCCGGCGTATCGATCGAGCGGTCGTTGCCGGTCTTCGGGTGGCAGGACCAGCACGGACACTGCGAGATCACCTTCGACAACGTCCGGGTGCCCGCGGAAAACCTCTTGCACGAGGAGGGCAGTGGCTTCGCGATCGCCCAGGCCCGCCTCGGCCCGGGCCGGATCCACCACTGCATGCGCGCCCTGGGGGCCGCCGAGCGGGCGCTGGCGTTGATGATCGACCGCGTGCAGACCCGTATCGCGTTCGGCAAGCCGCTGGCCGAGCAGGGTGTGGTGCGCGAGCAGATTGCCAAGTCGCGCAACCAGATCGACCAGGCGCGGCTGCTGTGTGAGAAGGCCGCCTGGACCATCGATCAGGAGGGCAACAAGGCCGCCCACGTGCTGGTCTCCCAGATCAAGTCGGTGGCCCCGCAGATCGCGTGCGACGTCATCGACCGGGCCATCCAGGTGCACGGCGGCGCCGGGGTCTCCGACGACTTCCCCCTGGCCCGCCTGTACGGCTGGCACCGCGCGATGCGGCTGTTCGACGGGCCCGACGAGGTGCACATGCGCACCATCGCCCGCGCCGAACTCGGCAAAGAAAAGAGCCCTTTCGCCGCGGCGGTCACCGGACGATGACCGCGATGCTGGCGGGAGCGTGGAACTTTCGCGATGTTGCCGAGTCCGCCGGCATCCGGCCGGGCCTGCTGTTCAGGTCCAGCGAACTGAGCCGCCTCACCGACGAGGGACAGGCCGCGCTGCTCGCACTCGGCATCAACGATGTCGCCGACCTGCGGTCGCGGCGCGAGCTCGAACGCCGCGGCCCCGGCCAGGTGCCGGCGAGTATTTCCTTGCACCACTTGCCGTTCCACTTCGAGGACGACTCCGAGCAGGACGCACCGCACGAGGCCACGTTCCAGCGGGTGATGTCGGAGTCCCCCGACGGTGAGGACGTCGCCGAGTCCGCCAAGCGGTACATGACCGAGGTGTACGAGGAGTTCCCGTCCCTGACCGGCGCGCAGGTGGCCGTACGCCAGGTGATCTCGCTGCTGGCCGACGGCAGGCCGGTCATCGCGCACTGCTTCGCCGGCAAGGACCGCACCGGGTTCACCGTCGCCACCGTGCTCGAGGCCGTCGGCGTGCCGCGGGACGCGATCCTGACCGATTTCCTGCGCAGCAATGACGCGATCGACCCGCTGCGGATGAGCATCATGGAATCGGTGAAGGCCCGCGCCGGCGAGGCACCGGAGGTGCTGACCTTCGCCGAGGCGCGGCTCACCGATGCCGTGCTCGGTGTTCGGGCGGAGTACCTCGAGGCTGCCGGCCGCAAGGTCGACGAGCTCTACGGATCGGTGGGTGGTTTCCTGGAGGCCGCCGGGGTGACCGAGGCCGAGCTCGCGCGGCTGCGCACTCGACTCACCACATGATTTCGGCGTGATCTGACGCGTTCAGCGCAGCGAATCACGCCGAAATCGCAGCCCGGATCGTGTCGAGCACCCTATCCGGATATGCCGTGAGGTCCAGCCAGGTGAACCGCAGCACCTGCCAACGCATCAGCATGATCTCGTTCTGGCGTTCCCGGTCGTGCTGGAAGTCGGCACGGTCGCTGTGAAAGGCCCAGCCGTCGATCTCGATGGCCACGCGGGAGTTGGGAAAGGCGAAGTCCACCCGGTAACGGCCGACCTTGTAATTCGTCCGCCAGCCGGTGAGCGATGCGCTTCTGAGCAATTGCGCGAGCAGTCGCTCCGCTTGCGACCGTGCCCCGTCATCGGCCGCCTGAAGTAGTCGGCGTGCCGCCGGTGCGCCGTACCGGCCTTTGTGCCGTAGGTGCGCCTGCCATAGTTCGGACAGCGAGACCTGTTTCTGCAAGGCAGAATCCATGATTGCGCTGCCGCCGCGGCGACGGGCCGCAGCCTCCACCACCGTCAAGGTCAGTCCGGTGGTACGCAGGTCACGCCGCTCGACGACGTCGCGCGGCTCCAAATCTCGTCGCCGAACACGAGTACCCGGGTGGCCGCGGCCATTGCTGTTGCGGGGCACGGTCACCTCGACGATTTCCGGGGCGAACTTCGTCAGTCCATGCCACCAGCCCGCGGCGAGTCCGCTCGCCGCCGCTTCCACACCATGACTCCACACCCCCGCCCGGACCCGTGCCGCGTCGGTGAACGGGCGATCGTCGACGAAGTACACACCGGGGCCGCACCGGCGCCAGCGCCCTGCAGCGACTCTGCGCTGTACCGCGTGCCTGCTCATCCCCACCGAGCAGGCCTGCTCCAACGTGATCACCCCGTCGTGACACTTCAGCAGCTCGTCGATCACGTACGTTCAGACGCGCCGGGTGCGCCGGCGGTTCCACCCTCTACGATTTCGGCGTGATCTGACGCGGTCAGCGCAGCGATTCACGCCGAAATCGCTAGGTCAGCAGGACGCCGAGGACCCAGGTGACCGTGGCCAGGAGCGCGCCGGTCAACTCCACACCGACCGACAGCGCCACGCCCTTGAGCGCATGCACCGTCGAGGCCCACGCCCGGGTGGTGTCACGTCGCATTGCCAGTTCGGCGGCGAACACCCCGAGCACGAATCCGATCAGCAGACCGATGACGGGGATGACGAAGAAACCGACGATTCCGGCCACCGCACCGATCACCAGCACCGATGTTCGGACCTCGGCACGGCGCATACGCTGGACGGGCCAGGTGTACTTGATCACCTCGGCGATGACGAAGAACGCGGCCGCGATACCGAACGCCACCCAAGACGTGGTCGAACCCTCGACGTAGGCCCACACCCCGATCGACGCCATCACCAGCAGGCCGCCGGGCAGGATCGGGATCACGATGCCGGCCAGCCCGACGGCGATGGCCAGCCCGACCAGGACGATCCCGAGGGTGCTCACCCCTGCGAATCTACGGCCTACGCGCCGAGCTGTCGGGCCAGGTCCACGAAATCCCGCGCGACAAGCTCGAACTCACCGTCGGCGACTTCCGGCAGGGGATGGCCGGGTCCGTGCTCGAGCAGACCGACCAGGACGCCCAATCCCGTTGCAGCCCATGGCGGACTCCGAAGGATTGCAGCTCGGCGATGATGCCGGACCGCCAGTCCACCACGGTGCCGAACACGTCGAACGCCAATGCGCGCGGAGCGTCCACTACGGCTCCAGGACGAGCTTGCCCCGGATCTTGCCCTCGGCCAGTGCCTGCAGACCCGCGGCACCGTCTGCGAGCCGGTAGGTGACCGGCGCCGGCGGCCGCAGCCCGGCGGCGACCAGGTCGGCGAGCCCCGCACCGACCTCGGCTTGTGCGGCCGGCGAATGCCGGACGAACTCGCCCCAGCCAACACCGACCACACTGACGTTGCGCAGCAGCAGCCTGTTCACCTTGACCGTCGGAATGCCCTGTCCGGCAGCGAATCCGATGACCAACAGCCGCCCTTCGGGGGCCATCACCCGGATGGCGTCATCGAACGCGTCGCCACCGACCGGGTCGACGACCACATCCACGCCGCGGCCACCGGTGGCATCGAGCACCGCCTGCTTCCAGCCCTCGGTCAGCGGGAGCACCACATCGGCACCCACGCTCGCCACGAATTCCTGTGCGTCGGGGCGGTGCACCAGCGCCACCACCCGGGCGCCGAGTGCCTTGGCGATCTGGATGGCCGCCACCCCGATGCCGCCGGCCGAGCCGAGCACCAGCACCGTCTCCCCGGCCCGCAACGCCGCACGGCGTTGCAGGGCGAAGTACATCGTGTAGTAATTGCCCAACAGCGCGGTCGCCGATGCGTCGTCGACACCGTCGGGGGTGGGCACCACGCTCGACGGCGCGACCGCCACCTGCTCGGCGTAGCCACCGAGCATGGACATCGCCGAAACCCGCTGGCCGACGGTGAATCCCGAACCCTCCGGAGCCGATCGGACGGTGCCGGCCACCTCCATGCCCGGGATGAACGGTGGTTCCAACCGCAGCTGGTATTCACCGCGCAACAACAGCAGGTCGGGGAAGCAGACGCCGGCCGCGCCGACGTCGATGATCACCGAGTTCCCCGCGGGATCGTCGACATCGGCTACGTCCACATAGGCCAGCCCGTCGGTTCCTGTCAGTGCCTGTGCGACAAGTGCTTTCATCCGAGCTTGAAGCTGGCGGCCTGCGCTGCCGACAGATCGGTGATCTCGCCCCACTTGCCGGCGATGTCGTCCACGGACGGCACCTCGGTGAACGTGACACCCTCGTTCTGGAACAGTGCGGTGCGCTGCACCTTGCCGCCGCCGACGATGAACACCGAGTCGGTGTCGGGCAGTTCCTCGGTCATCAGGTACGCGACCACGGGCGCAACGTATTCCGGGGTCAGCTTCTCGAACACCTCGGGCGGCAGGATGTCCTGGGTCATGCGGGTCGCGGCGATCGGCGCGACGGCATTGGTCTTGATGTTGTACTTGGCGCCTTCCTGGGCCAGCGTATTGATCAGTCCCACCAGACCCAACTTGGCGGCGCCGTAGTTGGCCTGACCGAAGTTGCCGAACAGACCGCTGGTGGAGGTGGCGACGACGACACGGCCGAAGCTCTGCTCACGGAAGTGCGGCCACGCCGCCCGGATGACGTTGTACCCGCCGTACAGGTGCACCTTGAGCACGGCATCCCACTGCTCGAAGGTCATCTTGTGGAACGTGCCGTCGCGCAGGATGCCGGCGTTGCTCACCACACCGTCGACCTTGCCGAACTCGTCGACGGCGGTCTTGATGATGTTCTCCGCGCCCTCGGGTTCGGCGACGCTGTCGTAGTTGGCGACGGCGCGGCCACCGGCGGCCTTGATCTCCGCGACCACCTCGTCGGCCATGTTGTGTCCGGCGCCGGACCCGTCGCGGGAACCGCCGAGGTCGTTGACGACGACGCTGGCGCCCTCGCGGGCCAGGGTCAGGGCGTACTCGCGGCCGAGGCCTCCGCCGGCTCCGGTGATGACGACAACGCGATCCTGCACTCCGGGCATTACGTTCCTCTCGGTGTTTGGGTCAGATCTTGTGTGGGCCGATCGGCCGCGCCTAGAACAGCCGCCGGGCCAGTTTCCACGCCTTCTCTGTATACGGCGGGTAGATCATCGCCCCCAAGTCGGGGCGGGTGGTCTTGGTCAGCACCGACTTGCGGTGGCTGAACTCCTCGAACCCGTACCGGCCGTGATAGGCGCCCATCCCGGACGGGCCGACACCACCGAACGGCAGCTTGGTGGTCGCGAAGTGGAAGATCAGGTGGTTGACCACCATGCCGCCGGCGGGCACCTCACGGATCACCCGTTCTCGGGTGGCCTTGCTCTTGGTGAACAGGTAGGCGGCCAGGGGCTTGGGCCGCGCGTTGACGAAAGCAATTGCCTCGTCCAGGTTCTGGACGGTGACGATCGGCAGGACCGGTCCGAAGATCTCATCGGTCATCAGTGGCTCGTCCAGCGACGGGTCGACCACGACCGTCGGCTCGAGCGCCAGCTCGGCGGCGTTGGTGCCGCCGCCGATCGCCACCTCACCCTCGGTGGCGGCCACCGCCGCGGCGAGCCGATCGAAGTGGCGCCGGTTCACGATGCGCTTGCCGCCGGTCGCGTCGGCCTCGAACACCTCTACCGCGGCCTTGACCTTGGCGACCAGTTCGTCACGCACGGCGGCGTCGACGAGCACATAGTCCGGGGCGATGCAGATCTGACCCGAATTGATCAGCTTGGTCCAGGCGATCCGTTTGGCGGCGACGTCCAGGTCGGCGTCGGCAGCCACGATGACCGGGCTCTTGCCGCCCAGCTCCAGGGTCACCGGGGTCAGATGTGCGGCCGCCGCTTGGTAGACCTTGCGGCCGATCTCGGTGCCACCGGTGAAACAGATCTTGTCGAAACCCTGGTCGATGAGCAGCTGGCTGACCGAACCGTCACCCTCGATGACCGCGACGGCCTCGGGGTCCAGGTATCGCGGGACCAGCTCTGCCATCAATGCCGAGGACGCGGGCGCCAGCTCGGAGGGTTTGAGCGCGACGGTGTTACCGGCGGCGATGGCACCCACCGCGGGGCCGAGGGTCAGCGCGAACGGGAAGTTCCAGGCGCCGATGACGAGCACGGTGCCGAAGGGCTCGTACTCGACCCAGCCGCGGGCCGGCAGCTGGGACAGCTCCAGGAGCCGGTACCGGCGCTTGGCCCACTTGCCCAGATGCTTGGCGGCGTCGCGAGCCTCGGCGGCGGTGCTGGCGATATCGGCCAGCCACGCCTCGAACGGCTTTCGCCCCAGGTCGGATGCCAACGCTTCGGCGATGGCGGACTCGTTGTCGACGACCATCCGTTCCAGCGCGCGGAGCTGCTGTTTACGCCATTCGATGTCGCGGGTGCGGCCGGTGGCGTAGGCCGCGCGGAGTCCGGCGACGACCGCCGGGATGTCCGTCACCGCTGGTGAAGTGGGTGCGTCTGCGTGCGTGGTCATCGGAGCGTCCTTCCAGACCGAGGAAATCTGATACTAACCATCCGGTCGGTCGGTCGGTAAGACCTTGATCCGCTCTCAGCGTCTGATGGCGGTCACAAACTGGGAGAACGCGTCGTCGGCGGGCGCATCCGGGCCGTCGGGCAGCGCCCAACGATCGAGCCGGCGCATCTCGGCGGCCGATTGCACCGCGGCGCTGTCCCAGCCGTGGGCGCCGAGCCATTCGGCCACATCGGCGCGGTCCGGATCGTTGTACATGAGCTCGCCGACATCGAGGCTGTCGGTGATCCCGAACTTCTCCTTGATGATCTCGAACCGTTCCTTCATCTGCTGGCGACGTTCCTCGGCCTGCGTCGGAGCTGTCTCCACCGCAATCCGGCTACCCGCGGCGCTGAGTTCGGTGATCTGGGTGAAGAGCCGGTCCTGCGCGTCCGCGGGCAGGTACATCAACAGACCCTCGGCCAGCCAGGCTGTCGGCGTCGAGACGTCGAAACCGGCCTCGCGCAACACCTTCGGCCAGTCGTGGCGCAGATCGACGGCCACCTCCCGGCGGGTCGACGCCGGCTGCACACCGTGCTCGGAGAGCACCGACTCCTTGTACTCGAGCACCTTGGGCTGGTCTATCTCGAAGACGGTGGTGCCGGCCGGCCAGTTCAGCCGGTAGGCGCGCGAATCCAGGCCCGACGCGAGGATCACCACCTGACGGATCCCGGCGCCGCCCGCGGCGGTGAAGAAATCGTCGAAGTAGCGGGTGCGCACCGCCTGATAGCTGCCCATGTGCGCGAAGATGGCGGCGCCTTCGGGGTCGATGTCGACCGCGCGGGCGACCCAGTCCTCGTCCATCATCAGGCCCCAGACACCGCCACCGGCGCCCTCGACCAGCATGCGCGCGTACGGGTCGCTGATCAGCGGGTCTGCGCCTGCCGTCTCGGCCGCTCGCGCTGCGGCGACCATCACGGCGGTGGTTCCTACGCTGGAGGCGATGTCCCAGCTGTCATCGTGGGTGCGCAGTGAGCTCATGTCCCGATGCTACCGATAGTTAGGTGATCTATCCGCCTCCGTCGGCACACAGCTACTTCGAGAGCGTCCACAGCTTGTTAGCCATCAGCAGTTCCAGTTGCTCGACCACCGCGGCGGCTTCGTCATGCGTCCCGACGTAACCGGCGTAGAAACCCATCCCCCACATCACCGCAACCAGCATCTCGACCAACGTTGCGATGTCGGTGTCGGTGGTCAGTTCGCCGCGCTCGATAGCATCGCCGACGGCCCACTGCACGAACGCCCGGGAGTTCGCGAGCGGATCGTGCTCGTCCTGGCTGAGTTCGGGATGGCGCTGCGCCTCCAGCACCGAGGTCACCAGAAAGGCCGCGACCGAGCGGTCCTTGCTGTCGGCCTGCATCGCCACCGCGTAGAACGCCGACAGCCTCTTCAGCAGTGTCGGCTCGGCCTTGGCCTTCTCGATGCCGGCACGCACCACGACGGCGTTGGTGTGCTCGACCACTTCCCGGTAGAGCAGGTGCTTGCTCTGGAAGTAGTGGTTGATCGCCGGGCGGGTCAGGTCCGAACGAACCGCGATGGCCTGGAATGTTGCTGCGTCGTAACCGAGTTCGCTGAATACCTCCCGCGCGGCCTGCAGGATGCGTTCCCGGGTCTCCGCTGCCTTGGCGGCAGGCGGACGACCCGGACCTCTGCTGGCTATGTGCGGCACAGTGAAAGTGTGCCACAGATCACCCGCCCCACTACCGGTGGATGATTGCGAAGTCACGCGGAGTTGATCTTTCAGCAAACTACCAGGAGCGGGGTTCAGCGCACGCGGTGCGGAGTGAGAGCATTCGGCGGCAGCGACCCGAACCGGCCGGCGTTGAAGTCCTCCAGCGCCTGGCGCACCTCCGATGCGGAATTCATCACGAACGGCCCGTACTGCACCACCGGCTCACGGATCGGGCGTCCGCCCAGCAGCAGCACCTCGAGCGCCTGCCCGTTGCCGTCCTGCCCGGAGTCCGCGGCGACGTCGATGCGGTCACCGGAGCCGAGCACGGCCAGCTGGCCCTGCTGGATCGGCCGACCCTCCGACCCCATGCTGCCCCGACCGGACAGCACATAGACCAGCGCGTTGAACTGCCGATCCCAGGGCAGGTTCAGCCGCGCGCCGGGCTCGATGGTGGCATGGGCCAACGCGATCGGGGTGTGGGTCTGGCCCGGTCCGGCATGTTCACCGATGGAACCGGCGATGACGCGGACCAGCGCGCCTCCGTCGTCCGAGGACAGCAGCTCCACGGCACCGCCCTCGATGGACTGGTAACGCGGGACGGCGAACTTGTCCTTGCGCGGCAGGTTCACCCAGAGCTGGACGCCGTGGAACAGACCGCCGCTCTCGACGAGTTCGGCGGGCGGGGTCTCGATGTGCAGGATGCCGGCACCCGCCGTCATCCATTGGGTGGCACCGTCGGTGATCAGACCACCGCCGCCGTGCGAGTCCTGGTGCGCGAAACGTCCGTCGATCATGTAGGTGACGGTCTCGAAGCCACGGTGCGGATGCCAGTCGGTCCCGCGGGGTTCACCGGGCTGGTATTCGATCTCGCCCATCTGGTCCATGTGCACGAAGGGGTCGAGATCGGCGGCGCTGACGCCGGCGAAGGCGCGGACGACCGGGAACCCCTCGCCCTCGTAGCCGCGGGGGCCGGTGGTGATGGAACGCACGCGGCGCTCGGTCTCGGCGGGCGAGGCCGCCGCGATGCGGGGCAGGGTGAGCGTATCGGCTGTGATGGCAGGCATGTTCAGAGTAACCGGACTGTGGTCCGATTCATTCCGGGCACGGACGGTCCGAACGGCACCGGGGACCTGATCACGACGGGCAGGTTTGGATTTTGACGGTTTTGGAAATTCCTCCCGAGCGATAACGCGTCAGCATCACCTCAAGGATGGGATTTACCATGATTGTGCTCGGCATCGTGCTCCTGCTGATCGGATACTTCACCAGCCTCTCGATCCTCTACACGATCGGCGCGATTCTCGTCGTCGTCGGCGTCGTGTTGTGGATCCTGGGCGCCGTGGGCCGTCCGGTCGGTGGTCGAAAAGTCTGGTTCTAGCCCGCTTTACCCCAACACGGCGAGTGCCGCGGACCTGGCGTCCGCGGCACTTGCCGTCTGCACCACCGCCTGCGCCGCGGCACGGCACCGCTCCAGGGTGACTCCGGCCAGCGCGGCGCCCACTCCGGGCACCGCCGTGGCGGCCGCCGACAGTGACGTCACGCCCATCCCCACCAGCACGCAGGCCAGTAGCGGGTCCGCGGCCGCCTCACCGCACACACCGACCGGCTTCCCCACGGCCACACCGGCCTTGGCGGTCATCGCGACCAAGGTCAGCACGCCGGGCTGCCACGGATCGGTCAGGGTGGCCAGTTCGGCCGACATCCGGTCGGCGGCCATCGTGTACTGCGCCAGATCGTTGGTGCCGATCGACAAGAAGTCGACATGCTCCAGGATGCGGTCGGCCAGCAGTGCCGCCGCCGGAATCTCGATCATCACACCAGGGGTCAGCCCGAAGGAGCGCGCTTGGGCGGCAAAGTTTTTCGCTTCATCAGCCGTGGCGATCATCGGCGCCATCACCCACGGATCGCTGCCGGTGGTCTGTGCCGCCGCGGCGATCGATTCGAGCTGACGGGTGAGCAGTCCCGGATTCCCGAACGAGATACGAACGCCGCGCACCCCCAGTGCCGGGTTGGCCTCATCGGCGTGCCCGGCGAATTTCAGCGGTTTGTCCGAGCCGGCGTCCAGGGTGCGGATGACGACCTTACGGCCCTCGAATGCGGTCAGCACCTCGCCGTAGATGCGCGCCTGCTCGTCCACCGTCGGCTCGGTATCGCGGTTCAGGAAGCACAGCTCGGTGCGGAAGAGCCCGACGCCTTCGGCCGGAGTCTGACTCGCCGAGCGGGCCGCCGCACCATCCTGGACGTTCGCCAGTACCGCAACCGCGTGCCCGTCCGCGGTCGCGCCGGGCCCGGTCCATTGCGCGATGCGCGCAGCGTCCTCGCGTGCTTTCCCGACGGCGCGCTGCGCCTGCTCGGCATCCGGGGACACCGTCACCGTGCCGAGGGCACCGTCGACCATCACCTTCACACCGGCCGGCACCGCGTCCAGCCCGCCCACCGCCACCACGCACGGAATGCCGAGCTGGCGGGCGATGATCGCGGTGTGGCTCGTCGGGCCGCCGAGGGTGGTGGCCAGCGCCACCACCAGGGTCGGGTCGAGGCCGGCGGTGTCGGCGGGCGCGAGATCCTCCGCGCACAGCACGGAGGGAACATCCGGCACCGGGACCCCGGGTTCGGGTAGCCCGGCCAGCTGAGCGAGCACCCGGTCACGGACATCCCGCAGGTCCGTCACCCTTTCGGCCATCAGGTCGCCGGCCTTCGACAGCGCATCGGAGATCTTGGCGATGGCCCCTCCCACCGCATGATGAGCCGGACTGCCTGCGGTGATCCGCTTCTCCGCGTCCAGGAGCCACGCCCGGTCCTGCGCCAGCGCGGCGGTGGTGGCCAGCACCTCCGAAGCCACTCCGGTCGCGTGCGCCGCCCGATCGCGCAGCCGCTCGGCGACCGCGGACGCCGCGGCTTTGAGCCGGTCCACCTCGCCCGGCCGGTCCGCCTCGGGTACGTCGGCGGCGGACACCGGGGCAGTCGGTCGCGCTCCCGGCCGAATCACCGGGGCGTAGGCGACCCCGGCCACCACCGGAACGCCGGTCAGAACCTGTGTCTCAGTCACGGATGAAGTGCTCATGTGATTCAGATTACAAGAAAGCATTGACAAGTCAACAGATTCAGGCGTAAAACCACATATATCAACATTTGAGCCGGTCAGCTCACCCGAACGGAGACGGATGTACGCCGAGGAACGCCAGAACGCCATCGCCACCCTGGTGATGCAGCAGGGGCGCGCCTCGGTCGCCGAACTGGCACACACCTACGACGTCACCACCGAGACGGTGCGCCGCGACCTCGCCGTGCTGCACAAGGCCGGCCTGTTGCGGCGCGTCCACGGCGGCGCCGTCCCGGCACGGGCGCTGCACCTGGTCGAACAGGATGTCGGCGAGCGGGACGCGACCAGGGCCGCCCACAAGGACGCCATCGCCGCCGCCGCCACCGACGTGTTCCCCGCCGGTGGTGCCAGCGTGCTGCTGGACGCCGGCACCACCACCAGCCGGGTCGCCGCGCTCATCCCGACCGACCGCGAGCTCGTGGTGGTGACCAACTCGGTACCGGTCGCCGCCCGGCTGTCCGCGGTGCCATCGGTATCGCTGCAGCTGCTCGGCGGGCGGGTCCGCGGACTGACCCAGGCCACCGTCGGCGAACAGGCCCTGCAGACCCTCGAACAGCTCCGGGTCGACATCGCCTTCATCGGCACCAACGGGATCACCGCCCGGCACGGCCTGTCCACCCCGGACAGCGAGGAGGCAGCCATCAAGCGCGCCATGGTCAAGTGTGCGAATTACGTCGTCGTCGTCGCAGATTCCTCGAAGATCGGCCGGGAAGAACTCCACAGCTTTGCGGCGATCTCCACCGTCGATGCACTCATCACCGATACCGAGATCGCCGACACCGCCCGCGAGGAGCTCATCGGCCTCGGAATCGAAGTCACCTGTGCAGGAGCATCCGCATGATCGTCACCGTCACACCCAACCCCAGCATCGACCGCACCGTCACGCTGCCCGGCACCCTGACCCGCGGTGCGGTACACCGGATCAGTTCGGTGACCGACGAACCCGGCGGCAAGGGCGTCAACGTTGCGCGCGCACTCGGCCTGGCAGGTCTGGACGCGTTGGCCGTGCTGCCCTCGGCCGACGCCGACCCGATGCTCACCGCGCTGCGGGCCTGCGGGGTCCCCTACGCCACCGTGCCCATCCCCGGAACGATCCGCACCAACGTGGCCATCACCGAAAATGACGGCACCACCACCAAACTCAATGAACCCGGTGCGACGCTGGACGCCGACGCCCTGGAAGCCCTGACCCGCACCGTGGTGGAAGCCGGGCACCGGGCGGAGTGGATCGTGATGTCCGGCTCGCTTCCCCCGGGCGTACCGGTGAGCTGGTACGCCGATGTGGTCGCCCAGCTGTCCGACAAGGACTGCCTCGTCGCGGTGGACACCTCGGACGCACCGCTGTCCGCGTTGGCCGCGTCCTTCGGCCGCGCGGCCCCCGATCTCATCAAACCCAACGCCGAGGAACTCGCCGGACTGACCGGCACCTCCGCCCAGGAGCTGGAAGATGCTGCCGCCGCAGGCGATCCGATGCCGGTGATCGCCGCGGCCCGCCGGTTGGTCGACCGCGGCGCCCGCACCATCCTGGTCACCCTC
Source organism: Mycobacterium sp. (assembly GCA_034520035.1). Classification (GTDB taxonomy): domain Bacteria; phylum Actinomycetota; class Actinomycetes; order Mycobacteriales; family Mycobacteriaceae; genus Mycobacterium. The sequence goes on from JAXHOA010000103.1 coordinate 36,653, forward strand.
GGCGCGGCCGGCGCGGTACTGGTCGACCCGTCCGGCGCCTGGATGGCGGGCTCTCCGCCGATCACCCCGCGCAGCACGGTCGGGGCCGGAGATTCCGCACTCGCCGGCTACGTACGGGCGGCGCTGTCCGGGGCGGATGCCCCCGACCGGCTGCGGATGGCTGTTGCCTATGGCAGCGCCGCCGCCTCCCTGCCCGGGTCCGCGCTGCCGAGGCCGGACCTCATCGATCTGAAAGCCGTACCGGTGAAGGCTATTTCACTGTCCCGTTCCGAGTCCTGACAACAGAAGGTCACTCCATGTCCAATTCACCCTCGGTGATCACCACCGACCTGGTCCTGCTCGACGCCGACGCCGGCGCCGACAAGCAGGCCGTCATCTCCCGCATCGCGGGGCTACTGGTCGGCGCGGGCCGCACCACCGACGCCGACGGGCTGATCGCCGCCGCCATGGCGCGCGAGGCCCAGTCCGCGACCGGCTTACCCGGCGGGATCGCCATCCCGCACTGCCGGTCACCCCATGTCGACACCCCGACCATCGGTTTCGCCCGGCTCTCTCCCAAAGTCGACTTCGGCGCCCCCGACGGTCCGGCCGATCTGGTATTCCTCATTGCCGCGCCGGATTCCGGCGGCGCCGAACACATGAAGCTGCTCTCCAGCCTGGCCCGCGCGCTGGTGCGCAAGGACTTCGTCGAGTCGCTGCGGTCCGCGGGCACCGCCGGTGAACTGGTCGCCCTGGTCGAAGGTGTGGTGAACCCGGCACCCGCCGCCGCCCCCGCAGCAGCCGCTCCGGCCGCCGCCGCACCTGCCGCCAGGAAGAAGATCGTGGCGATCACCGCCTGCCCCACCGGAATCGCGCACACCTACATGGCGGCCGACGCCCTGAAACTGGCCGCCGAACGCGCCGACATCGAGTTCGTGGTGGAGACCCAGGGCTCCTCGGGCAGCACCCCGTTGCCCGGTTCGACCATCGCCGCCGCCGACGCCGTCATCTTCGCCACCGATGTGGGTGTCAAGGACCGCGGCCGGTTCGCGGGCAAGCCGGTGATCGCCTCCGGCGTGAAACGCGCCATCAATGAGCCCGACACCATGATCGCCGAAGCCGTTGCCGCCGCGGATAACCCGAGAGCCGCCCGGGTGGAGGGCACCGCGGGCGCCGACAGCGGCACCGAGGGTTCCTCGAACGTCGGCTGGGGCACCCGGACCAGGCAGATCCTGCTCACCGGCGTGAGCTACATGATCCCGTTCGTCGCCGCCGGTGGTCTGCTGATCGCGCTGGGCTTCCTGTTCGGTGGGTACGAAATCGCCGACAACGGCCAGGACATCGCGCTCAACAACTCGCTGACCAACCTGCCCGACGGCGGCATGATGCAGTACCTCGGCGCCATCCTGTTCACCCTCGGCGGGCTGGCCTTCAGCTTCCTGGTGCCCGCGCTGGCCGGCTACATATCCTTCGCCATCGCCGACCGGCCCGGTATCGCGCCGGGCTTCACCGCGGGTGCGCTCGCGGTGTTCGTCGGCGGCGGCTTCATCGGCGGCATCGTCGGCGGTGTGATCGCCGGCTTCACCGCACTGTGGATCAGCAACCTCAAAGTCCCGCAATGGCTCCGCGGCCTCATGCCGGTGGTCATCATCCCGCTCATCGCGTCGCTGTCGGTGGGTCTGATCATGTTCTTCCTGATCGGCCGCCCGCTGGCCTGGGTCAACACCAGCCTCACCGATTGGCTCAACGGGCTGACCGGAACCTCGGCGGTGTTCCTCGGCGTCATTCTCGGCCTGATGATGTGCTTCGACCTCGGCGGTCCGGTCAACAAGGCCGCCTACGCCTTCGCCACCGCCGGCCTCGCCGCGGCCACCACCGCATCCTTCGAGATCATGGCGACGGTGATGGCAGCCGGCATGGTCCCGCCGCTGGCCATGGCGCTCGCAACGACGATCCGCCCCGGCCTGTTCAGCGAACCCGAGAAGGAAAACGGGCGCGCGGCTTGGCTTCTCGGTGCCTCGTTCATCTCCGAGGGCGCCATCCCGTTCGCCGCGGCCGACCCGCTGCGCGTGATCCCGTCGATGATGTTCGGCGGGGCCATCACCGGCGCGCTGTGCATGGCGTTCGGTGTGACGCTGCGGGCCCCGCACGGCGGCATCTTCGTGTTCTTCGCGATCGGCAACCTGGCGATGTTCCTCGTCGCGCTCGTGGCCGGCACCGTCGTCTCCGCCCTGGCGGTCGTCGCGGCCAAGCAGTTCATCAAGCCCCGCCAAGCTGTGTCCGTCTGACATTCTCGACCACAACCCCAACACACAAGGAGAAACACATGCCCGAGAAGACCGTCACCGTCGGATCGTCCATCGGCCTGCACGCCCGGCCTGCCGCGATCATCGCCGAAGCCGTCGTCAACGCCGGTGTCGAGGTCACCCTCGCCGTCGACGGTGGCGAACCCGTGGACGCCGGCTCCGCACTGATGATCATGACGCTGGGCGCCGGAAACGGCGCGCAGGTGACGGTGGCATCCGAGGATGCCGCGGCGCTGGCCACCATCGCAGATCTGGTGACCAAGGACCTCGACGCCTGAACCAGAAAGCGGAACGAGGCCCATCTGCACCCCCGTAAAATGACTCTGGCAAAGCTGGTTGGGAAGTCCGCACCTGGGCTGTCGTGACAGGACGCGCCGCCGGTAGGCGGGCTCCGCTTTGCTGCGGGTTGTGCCGGCACAACCCGCATCCGGGGACTGCAAGGGGGAGTGAACAACCGTGCGACGCATCGGTGCGCTGCTGGCCGCTTTGGCACTCGTCCTGCTGACGGCGCCGCCGGCCGTCGCGATCGAACCGCCGGTGATCGATCCGGCCGCCGTCCCGCCCGACGAAACGGGTCCTGACCAGCCGACCGAGCAACGCCGCCAGTGCTCGGCGCCGATCAGCTTCCCGGATTCGAATTTCATCGACAAGCCGTGGGCCAACGAGTACCTGCGCCTGGCCGACGCGCAGAAATTCGCCACCGGGGCCGGGGTGACCGTCGCGGTCATCGACACCGGGGTCAACGGCTCTGCCCGGGTCCCGGCCGAACCCGGCGGCGACTTCGTGGACAAGGCCGGCAACGGAATGTCCGACTGCGACGCCCACGGGACGTTGACCGCGGCAATCATCGCCGGGCGGCCTGCTCCCACCGACGGATTCGTCGGGGTGGCCCCGGAGGCGCGGATCCTCTCGTTGCGCCAGACCTCGGACAACTTTCAGCCCGTCGGGTCTCGCAGCGACCCCAATGATCCGAACACCACCCAGACGGCGGGCTCGTTGCGCAGCCTGGCCCGCTCGATCGTGCATGCCGCCAATCTGGGGGCACAGGTGATCAACATCAGCGAGGCCGCCTGCTACAAGTCGACGCGGCCGATCGACGAGGCCACCGTCGGCGCGGCGATCAACTTCGCCGTCAACATCAAGGGCGTGATCGTGGTGGTGGCCGCGGGCAACACCGGCCAGGACTGCACCCAGAACCCGCCGCCCGAGGCCGACGTGCCCAACGATCCGCGCGGCTGGAAACAGGTGCAGACGATCGTGTCCCCCGCCTGGTACTCGCCGCTGGTGCTCACCGTCGGCGGCATCGGGCAGACCGGTCAGCCCAGCACCTTCTCGATGTCGGGGCCCTGGGTGGACGCCGCCGCGCCTGCCGAGAACATCACCGCGCTCGGCTACGACGGTAACCCGGTGAACGCCCTCAACGGTGCCGAGGGACCCATCCCGATCGCCGGCACATCCTTTGCCGCGGCCTACGTTTCGGGTCTGGCCGCACTGCTCAAGCAGCGTTTCCCCAAGCTGACGGCCGCACAGGTGATGAACCGCATCACCGCCACCGCCCGCCATCCCGGTGGCGGTGTGGACAACTATGTCGGCGCCGGCGTCATCGATCCGGTTGCCGCGCTGACCTGGGATGTACCGCCCGGCCCGAAGGTGGCGCCCTACCGCGTCAAGCAATTGCCGCCGCCGGTGGTGATCGAGCCGCCCGACCGCGGCCCGATCACCATCGTGGTCCTGACCGGCGCCGGGCTGGCGCTCGTACTGGGGATCGCGGCGCTGGCCCGGCGGGCCATGAGGCGCCGATGAAGGAGTTCCTCGGCCAGTTCGGGTGCCGGTTCACCACCGGGCACCTGCTGTGGGCGGCGGTCTTCATTCCGGCCGGTATCGCGGTATTCACCGCGTTGGACCTGCGGTGGCTCGGCATCACGCTGGCCGTGCTGCTCGCGATCTCCGTCACGCTGACCGTGCGTGGTCGCCGCATCACGGGCTGGATCGCGGCCCTGTTCTCCTGGCGCCGCAGGCTCACCACACCGCCCGCCCCGCCCTCGGAACCCGCGGTCGGGGCCACCGTGTTGCCGGGCGACCACGTCGCAGTGCGCTGGCAGAACGATTTCCTGGTCGCGATCATCGAGCTCATCCCGCGGCCGTTCACCCCGACTGTTCTCGTGGACGGCGAGGCCTTCACCGATGACGTGATCGACACCCGCGTCGTGGAGCAGCTCGTCACGGCGCACTGCCCAGAGCTCGAGGCCGATGTGGTGGCGGCCGGATACCGGGTCGGGAAGTCGGCACCGGCCGGTCTGGTCGCCCTCTACGAGCAGGTGGTGGGCCCCTACCCGGCGCCGGCGAACCGGCGCACCTGGATCGTGCTGCGTGCCGATCCCGAGGTGACGCGGCGGCCCGCACAGCGCCGTGACACCGGGGTGTCGGGGCTGGCCCGCTATCTGGTCGCCTCGGCGACCCGGATCGCGGATCAGTTGGCCAGCAACGGAATCGATGCGCGCTGCAGCCGCAGCTTCGATGATTTCGACCATGCCACCGAGATCAGCTTCGAACGAGAGTCCTGGTCGTCGATCAAGGGCCGCAGCACGTTCACCGCCGCCTACGTCGCCCCGGGTGGTCCCGACATGTGGTGGTCGGCGCGCGCCGACCACACCATCACCCGGGTGCGCATCCGACCCGGCGCGGCGCCGACCACGACGGTGCTGCTCACCACGCTCGCCAATCCCTCGACGCCGCGCGGATTCTCGTGCCTGTTCGGCGGTCAGCGAGCTGCGCTGCTCGGCGAGAGCCCGGTCACCGACCGGCACTACGAGCTGCCCATCGGTTCGGCGGGTGTGCTCATCGGTGAGACCGCGGACCGCTACCCGGTCTACCTGCCGTTCGATGATGTCGATGTGAGCGTCAACCTCGGCGACGCCCGGCTGTTCACCCAGTTCGTGATCCGCTCGGCGGCCGCCGGCGGGATGGTGACACTGGGCCCGCAGTTCCGCGAGTTCGCCGGGTTCGTCAACGGCCGGATCGGACCGGTCGCCAAGGTGTCCTGGCCGAATTGCACCACCTACCTCGGACCGCACCCGGGCGTCGGCCGAGTTATGCTGCGCAGCAACTTCATCGAGACTCCGCGGCACAGTCAGTTGCCCATCCGGCTGATCAATCCGCGCGAGGAGAGCCGCTATCAGATGGCGCTGGAGGGGGCGTCATGACATCTCCGTTGCAGGTTGAACCGGCAGACCTGCGCGGCAAGGCCGCAAGCCTTGACGTGCCCCTGCCGCTCACGCCCGAGCAGCCGCGGCCGCCCTGCGGTCTGGAACTCGCGGGTATCGCCGTGGGGCAGATCAGTGCCGAGGGCGAGGGGATGAGATCCTTCATCGCGGCCGGCCAGGAGGAAGCCACCCTGCTCTCCGGGGCGTTGAAGGCCGCCGCCGCCACCTACGAGTCGACCGATCAGGCCGGCGCCGCGGCGATCGACGGCACCGTCGGCGAGATCGCGGAGATCCTGGTTCCGAAAATGGACGTGCCGATATCGGTGCCTCAGATGCCGACCGCGGCATGTCCTGCGCCACCGGGCTACCTGGCCGTCGAGATTGCCGCAGAACAGATCGCACAACCCGACCAGGCCGCGACGCTCGACAGCTTTGCGGCCGACTGGGGCGCCTATGCGGCCCAGTTGGCGGCTCGAGCCGAGGAATTCGACCTCGACGCGGTCGATTGGGACGGCTCCGCTGCCGAAGTTGCGGGTACAGCGCTGCGGCGCCACAAGACCTGGCTGCAGGAAATGGCCCGCGCCGCGGTGCAGATGGCCGACCACGCCAAAGAACTCGCCCGTATCCACCGGTGGGCGGCCGCGTCGCACCCCACCGTCGCCGAAGTGCAGGCGATCACCGCACAGCTCGGTACGACCACCGATGCGACACAGATGTCGCTGCTGCTTGCCGAGTACCAGAAGCTGCAAGCGAAGTCCGAAGAGGTCCTCGCCGACTACGCGGCGGCGGCGGCGGTCACCCCGGTCACACCGCCGAACCCACCGATTCGACGGGCGCTGCAGACCGGTTGGGACAACGGCAAGTCCAAGGAGCCGGCCCGGCCGACTGCGCCACCTCCCCCGGGCACCGGGAACCCGACGGGCGGCGGTGGCTCCCACGGCGGCGCACCGGCGCAGGCCACCGGACAGCAACCCCAAGTGACACCCATGTCCGCGCAGTCCGGTCAGCCCGCCGGTTCCCCGCCCTCGGGCGGCGCACCGTCGAGCGGTGGCTCCCCCTCCGGGACGGGCAAATCCGGTGGTGGCGGCGGTCTCCCGAGCGGCGGCCTGCCCGACGGCGGAAGGCCGGATGCCGGCCTGCCCGAAACGGGTCTCGACGATCCCGGGATATCGCCGGCCGGTGCCGGTGGTGGCGGCTCGGGCGGCGGATACGGGGCTGGTGGCGGTGGCGCCCCGGCACTGCCTTTGCAGCCCAACGTCGGTGCCGAAACGGTCGCACCCGGCCCCGGCGGCGCGCGCGGTGGTGGGTCCGGGGCCATCCCGGCGTCGGCCATGGGTGGCGGCATGGGCGGCGGCATGGGCGGTATGGGTCACGGCGGCGGTCAGCAGGGCAAGGAGAAGCGCCGCGACCCCCGCTTCGCGCCGGACGACGAGCTCTATGTCGAAGAGCGCGCCTACACCGAGCCCGTGATCGGTAACCGCAGGCGCAAGGACGTGCAGGACAAGGAGCCCAAGTGAGCACCGATCACGGCGGCGCGCAGATGCACCCGGAGGTGGCGGCCGTGCTGCGCCAGGCCGGTCGCCTTCAGGACCTGATGGATCAGCAGCTGCACAAGATGGCCAGCGACACCTTCACCGCGACAGACGAAACCGAGACCGTCGAGGTGACGCTGAACGGTCACCACCATCTCGTCGATGTGTTCATCGAAGACGGCACGCTGCGGCTCGGTGCCGGCGCGGTGGAGCAGCGGCTGAACGAGGCCCTGCTCAATGCGACCGCCGAGGCCGCGGAATCGATCGCCGCCGACCAGGACCGACTCAACGAGGCGGTCGCCGAGATCACCGGGACGGCTCCCTAGAATCGCAGGTTGCGCAGCAGGTCGTACACGCCTGATATCCACAGCAGCAGCGGTATCACCGCGGCGATCGATGCACCGTCGAACAACTCGAAGATCCGCTTGGTGACCGGTGAGAGCCGGTTGACGTTGTCGGTGGCCGCCACCGTGATCAACGCGACGAGCGCCACCAGCAGGTAGATCGCCAACACGAGCCAGGCCCGATCCGGGTACCACTGGCACAATCGGACAGCCACCCCGGTCGGCACCGCGACGGTCACCGCCATCAACGCCCAGGCACACCATCTTTCGGCGTACAGCCGGGACCGGAATCCGCAGATGACGGTGACCAGTGCGGCGACGATCATGCTGTGCAGGAAGAAGTGTCCCTGCACCACCACCGAGATCGCTCCGGCGGCAAGCACCACTGCGCCGGCGGTCAGGAAGCCGATCAGCAGCTGTTTGGAGAGCTGGCTGCGTTCGGTCAGGCGGGCCGCCGAATCCGGCACGGAGGCGATGATCGCCTGCCAGGTGGGAGACTCCTCGTCGGCGATGTCGGGCCGCGAAACCGGATCCAGCAATTCGTCATTGGTCACGGCCTCGCCCGGGGCCGGGATGGGCGGCAGTGCGATGCGTGCGACGGCGACGGTCAGCTTGGCGGCGTTGGTCACCACGATCAGGCCGAAGGCGATGGCACCGGCGGGCACCCACTCCTGGCCGCCGTATCCGTAGGTGACGGCGGCCGCGGTGATGGCGACCGTGAGTACCGCGAAGAACGACGCCGCGCTGGCCCGTTTTCGTGGTCCCCCGCGGGTGGACAACGTGAACAGCAGCGTCAGAGCGGCCGCGGCGGCCAGCTGCGGGGCACCCATCCCGTCGGCCTCCCGCGGCAACGGCACCGCCAGCGCCGCGGCCGCGGCCAGCGGTGGGAGCGCGGACAGCAGCAGGCTCTCGGCCAGATCGATGCTCTGGTAACGGCTCTGCGACAGCATGGCGCCAGCCAGCAACCCGAGCCCCAGAACGGCGAGAGCGACCGCCCACCACCAGGACTGCCCGGACTGGGTCCAGGCCACCAGGGCGGTGAGGGTGCCGACGACCGAGACCGTCGGGATGGCCAGGCCGACGAACCGGTTCAACGCGCTGCGGTCGAACTCCGGGGATTCGTCGAGCACCGCGATGGCGTCGATGACGTCCTCGACCAATGGCCGGTACCGTTCGGTGCGGCTGACCGACACCAGCGTCAGCAGTGCGCCGTCCACGACCCCGGCGTCATCCAGCGATTCGCCGGCCTTCAGCGGAGGTGCGCCGGGACGGGCGAAGGCCCAGACGCCTTGCGCCTTGAAGTCGAAGCCCGCCAACACATCCGCGGGTGCGTCGTCCAGCAGTTCGGCCAGCACTGCGACCGTCTCGTCGATATAGGTCTCGATGGGTGCCGACGCCGGCAGCACCAGGTCGGTCATCCGTCGGCCGGTGAGGATGGTGACCCGGGTCGTCGACGGACGGCCCGGTGTGACGGCCGACGGACCCGACGACATTGCGGTGGCGGTCAACGCCGTTCGAGTCGGTCGAAGTCATCGGACAGCGAGGCTGCCAGTTCCAGGATTCGACGCTGGAATGTCTGGCCGAGCAGGTCCAGCTGGATCTCGGTGCCCGCGGCGATGTGCTTGTCCCAGGGCAGCACCACCACCCGGCCGGGCGCGACATGGCGCTCGAACTGCTGCACCAGATCATCGACGTCGATATTGGTCTTACCCGGGGTGACATGGTTGATGACCACGCAGGATCGGCCCAGCAGATCCTGATATCCGTTCTGGCGCAACCAGTCCATCGTCACCGCGGCCTGGCGTGCTCCGTCGATCGATGCGCTGGCGACAATCACCATGCCCGACACCGTGGACAGCACCCCGCGTGAGGACGGGGTGAACAGGCCCGCGCCGCAGTCCGCCAACACCAGGTTGTAGTACCGAGACACCACACCGACCGCAGCTTTCCAGTCGTCGTCGTTGAACTCGCGACGGGCGGCGCTGTACTCCTCGGAGGACAGCACCTCGAGGTTCGCCGCGTTCATGCTGGTGTAGGCGCGGATATCGTTGTACCGGGACAATTCCTTGTCCGACAGCAGGTCCGATACCGTTGCCGCCGACTGCCTGCCGGCACGGTCGGCGAGGTTGCCGCCGTCCGGGTCGGCGTCGATGGCCAGGATGCGGTCGCCCCGGACGCGGCTGAGGGCCGAACCCAGCGCCACCGTGACGGCGGTCTTGCCGACTCCACCCTTGAGGCCGAACACGCCGATCTGGTAGGAGTCCCTGGCATTCCGGCGGACCCGAGCCTGCAGGTCCATCTCGTAGATCTCGTCCGGTGACGGGCCCATGTTGATGCGGGTGAACATGTAGAGCCAGTGCCGCCATCCACGTCGCGACGGCATCTTCACCGCGGAACGCACACCGACGTGGGACAGCGCGTCGATCGCGCGATGGTTGCCCATGGTGGCCGCCGAGGTGGGTGCGGGCTGCCCGGTCGGTGCCGGGGCATTGGCCTGGGGCCACGCCGGTTCCGGCGCCTCGTTGAAGTGCTGGCTGGGAGCGGGTGCCGGAGCCGACCGTGCCTGCGGTGCGGGAGCGGCGTACTGCTGCTCGAAGCGCGCCCCGGCGGCCGGGTTGGCCTGCGGGGTGCGCAGCAACCCGTTCTGTACCCGCTGCGGTCCGGTCGAGGGTGTCACCGGAATCTGGCTGGTGATCTCGCTCGGGCGCGGCGGTGGCGCCGCGGTTGGCGGAGCCGTCGACGTCTGTGTCGGCGTGATCGGCATCGGCGGGGCGGCGTGCTCGCCGGTATAGCCCGATCCGCCTGCGCCGGAACCGGATGCGTTGACCGGCATCGGGGCGGGACCCGCGGACGAACCGCTGTCGCGGTGCGCGGCGGCATCCTCGTCGGCCGCATCGGCGGCCCCGGAGGAATGGAAGAGCCGGTCATAGTCGGCCGACATAGTCACCTCTCAAAGTAGTGCGACGGCACCAACACACGGGGTGGGCGGACATGCCAGAGGCTAGTCCGCCCACCCCTCGCGGCGTGCTGTACTACGCGAACATTCCGGTGACGCCGGCTTCGGTCTGCGCCATCGTCGAGCCGGCCTCGCTGATCGTCTGCGCCAGGTTCTGCAGCGCGGCGTTCAGCTCGGCGGACGTGCTGTCCCAACGCATCTGCACGGCCTGGTAGGACTCCGAACCGGAGCCACCCCACACCGAGGCAAGCGCGGCCAGCGAGGCCTTGCCCTCGTCGAGGAGGCCGGCCGTGGCTCCCACCGCGCCCTGGATCTCGCCAGCTCCGCCTTCGATACCCGCGAAGTTCCAAACTTGTTCTGTCATGTCCTAGCTCCTTGCGAAAGTTGTTGGGGTCAGAGGTTCATCGCCGACGACAGCGTCGCGGCCTGGTCATCGTCGGTCGAGGAGTACTGCAGACCGGAGGTGTGGATGTTGGCGGAGATGTCGGTGAGTTCCTGAACCTGGCGGACCGCCGCCTCGTGGAAGCGCATCAGCGCGGCCTGTGCGGCGGTGCCGGCCTGACCGACCATCTGTGCGGCCAGAGCTACCACCGGTGGCCTCGACCTGAGCGATGACGCCCTTGAGCTCCCCCGAGATTCGTTCGAAGTTGGCTGCCTCCTTGGCGAGGACAGCGGCATCGGTATTCATCTGTGCCATGCTCGATACTCTTTCTGTTTTCCAGTGTCCTCACCACGGATGGCGAGTCTTCCAGCCCCCTCGGCCGGGAAGTTCTGTGTCGGTTGATGTTTCACCAATCATCAACGTCGTCCTCATCCTCGCCCAGGTCGTGGGCGAGCAGTGACGGGGTGGCCAGGCTCTGCCTGTTTCCGCCACGCTTGCCCGCACTGCCCATGCCGCCCATCGGAGCGCCACCGGCCCCGGCCCCCACCGGTGCCAAACCCGCACCGGCGCCGCCGGCGGCCGCACCGAGCGGTACCGCGGCACCGGCCGTCGGCTGGGCGATCAAGCTGTTCATCAGCGGCGTGCTCGCCAGCGTGCCGCCCGCGCCCGGCAGCGACGCTGCCCGCACCAGCCCCGCGCCGGCGGCCGGTCCCGTCCCGCCGGCCAGCGGGTGGTTCGAGAACGGGCTCGCCCCCATCAACCCGAACTGCGCCCCGTTGTTCAGGCCACCGGAGCCCATCTGGCCGAACATCGAACTGACTTGCTGCAGTGGCGCGGTCAACTGCTGGATCGGCTGCGTCACGGTCTGCATCATCTGTTGGGGCGCCTGCATCGCCATGGACCCCAGCTGCGATCCGACCTGCATCCCCATCTGCGCACCCTGCTGCACACCTTGCATCAACTGCTCAGGCTCCCCCTGGGCCTGCTGCGCGGTGTTCTCCGCCTTACGCGACTGGCTCTTCGCCGCGACAGACGCGAAGTTGGCCTGCGCGGCGGCGCGACCGGCGTGCAGACCGGCCGATTCCACCGAGGCCTGGGCCGCGACGTGTCCGAACGCCGTCTCCCTGAGCACCGATCCCGGCAGCGATGCGGCCAGGCGACCCGTGGCCATTCCCACCGCAGCCTCCCCGACACCCGGCATCACGATCGGCTTGAGCGGAGGAATCGGTTCGAAGACCGTGTTCGCGGCGGTCTCGGCCTGGTACCCGTGCATCGCCGTCGCGGCCTGAGTCCACATCCGGACGAAATAGTCGAATTCGTTGACGCCGATCGGGACGGCGTTCACCCCGAGGAAGTTGGTCGCCTCCAGCACCGCGTGGGTGACGTGGTTCATCTCGATCTCGACGAGCGGTGGTGTGACCGCCATCGCCAGCAAATACGAGTTTGCCTGCGCGATGGCCTGCATGGCCCGCTTCTGAGCCTGCAATGCGCTGGTCCGCAGCCACACCACCATCGGCATGGTCGCCTGCACGGCCCGCTCGCTGGCACCGCCCTGCCAGGAGCCCGACAGCGACGCCAGGCTTGCCGACAATTCCTCGGCCTGCGTCTCCATGGAGATGGCGAGCATCTCCCAGGCTGCGGCAGCCTGGTACATGGGCGCAGCACCGGCACCGGCCATCAATCGGCCGGTGTTGATCTCCGGTGGCAATGCCGCGTACAGCATCGGCACAATTGCGGGTACCGTCGTCATAGTTTGCTGGGCCCAGTCTCGTCGAGGACGGCGGAATGCCGGTCAGGAAAGAGTGGCCGCAGACTCGGCGTCCACCGTCGTGTAGATTCCGGAAGCCTCCAGGTACGCCGCGCCGGTGCGGGCCAACTCCTGCTGCGCAAAGGCATTCAGCGCAGCCATCTGGACACTTTCGCTGGCGAATGCCATCACGGCCTGCGCCGAAACCTCCTCGGCACCGGCCGGGATCAGGGCAGCGGCCTCCGTGGTGGCGGCGGTCCCGGTCGCCAGACCGCGCGAACCGTTTGCGATGACCTGGCTACCGATACCCAGAACCCCTGGATTGTGTTGCAGCGGTTGCATGTGCAGATCCTCCTCACAGATTCCAGACGTGCTGGAAAAGCTCCTGTAAAGGGGGGACGCAGCTGTTGCTCCGTCGCATCAGAATCGTTCCCCCGACTCGTTTGCTAGCGCGTTGCCGTCAATTTTGCTGAGCGGCTCATGTTCCATACTAACCGCGGTTTGGGGGTGCTCGACACACTTATTCTTCGGGGGGGTCGATATAGGCCGCCTGCACCACTTCCTTGCCGTCCGGCGACACCAGAAGTGCCTGGCCAGGCGGTCTGCGCTTGAGCTTGAACTGGCTCGACGGGAACTCCGTCTTGTCGCCGGACAGGAACAACGTCGGGGATCCGGCCCCGAATGCGGCACCGACGAACTTGTCCATGGTGGCCCGATGCGCCTGGCTCATCTGGCAGGTGACCACGATGTGCAGGCCGATATCGGCCGACGCCGGCAACAGCGGAGCCAGCGGCGCCATCGGCGGGATCATTCCGCCGGCCGCCACGATCATGTGCCAGTCATCGACCAGCAGCACCACATCGGGCCCTGTCCACCACGATCTGGCCCGTAACTGAGCGGTGGTCAGGTCGGGCGGGGGCAGGCGTTTCTTCAGGTTGGTGGCCAGCGCCTTGATCGACTCATCCAGCGAGGTGCTGTTGCGGTTGACGGCGCCCGCGTCGAGCAGGTGGCTCGGCGGTACCGCGTCCAGCAGACCGGACCGGTAGTCGGCCAGCATGAACCGGACCTGGGTCGGGTCGTTGCGGGCGCAGATCGCCTGCGCCACGGCAGCCGCGATCGTCGTCTTCCCCGACTTCGGAGCGCCGAAGATGAGCAGATGCGGTGTCACCGACATGCTGTTGTAGGCCACCGACAGATCGGATTCACGAATGCCCACCGGAACCGTCCATCTGGTCCGGTAGTCGGCATCCGGGCCCGGCGGTGCCGGATCCAGTTCGTGCAGGTGGATGCGTTCCGGCAGCACCCGCACCCGCGGAGCCTCGTCGGTGTGCAGCGAGGCGATGTGGTCCACCGCGGCGGTGATGGCCGGCACGATGTCGGCGGCGCTGTGCACACCGTCCAGGCGCGGCACACCCATCATCAGGTGATGCTTCTCGGTCGAGATGGCACGCCCCGGTCGGTTCGCGGGAATGTCGCGGGTCATCCGGTCGACCTGGGTTTCGTTGACATCGCCCAGGCGGAATTCGACCTTGGTGCCCAGATAATCACGCACCCGCGATTTCAGCTCGGTCCAGCGTGGCGTGGAGATGACGGTGTGCACCCCGAATGCGAGGCCCTGGCCGGCGAGATCCTGCACCACCGGTTCCAGGTCGGGGAACTCCGACACGAATGCGGGCCAGCCGTCGATCACCAGGAAGACGTCGCCGAACGGGTCGGCGGAGGCCGGATGGTTGGGGTCCTCGCGCATCTGCCGGTACGTCGCAATGGAGCCGACGCGGTACTGCTTGAACATCGCTTCTCGCTGTCGCAGTATCGCTTTCATCTCGGCGACGGCCCGGTTGACCCGGTCGGGTTCGGAACGGGTGGCCACCCCGCCGACATGCGGCAGGTCCTCCAGATACATCAGGCCGCCGCCACCGAGGTCGATGCAGTAGAACTGCACCTGACGCGGGGTGTGGGTGGCCGCCGCCGAAAGCACCAGGGTCTGCAGGAATGTCGATTTGCCCGTCTGTGGGGCCCCGCCGATCGCGATGTTGCCCGAAGCCGCGGACACGTCGATGCCCCACACCTCCTGGCGGTGCCGACGCGGCTCGTCCATGATGCCGAGGCCGAAGCGCAAGGACTGACCCTGATCCCGCTCCACGAGTTCGTTCACCGGCGTCGGATCGGTCAGCGGCGGCAGCCACATTTTGTAGGCGCGTTCCTCACCGGTGGCCAACTGGCCCAGCACGACCTCGCGCAGGACGCGCGGCTCTTCTGCCGTTGTCATGCGCGATCCGCCTCCGGCTCCTCGCTGAACGTCATGCGCGCTCCTCGCCGACCGTCATCGCGAAGTCACCTCCGTCGCGTCCATCATCGGTGCGGCCGTGAACGGCTGGATCCGCACCCGGCTGGGTGCGTGCGACCGTGGAGCCGCGTCACCGTCGGCGGTGGTCGCCGAAGCCGGAACGTAGTTGGTCCCGGTGTAGACGCTGCGGAATTTCACCGGGTCCTCCATGCCGACCCGCAGGAAGCCCACACCGCTTTCCTTGTTGGTGATGTACTGCGCCTCCGGAGTGCCGATCACGGCCTTGGACTCGGCGGAGCTGGTGGTGCGCAGCGCAATCCGGTAGGTCAGGTTGGGTTCCAGCTTGTCGATCCGCACACCGCCGGTGTTCAGCGACTGGGTCGCCAGCAGCAGATGCACCCGCAGCGACCGGCCGACGCGGCAGATGCGGTCGAACAGGGCGATGAAGTCCGGGTGATTCTGCAACAGCTCAGCGAACTCGTCGACCACGACGAACAGGGTGGGCAACGGCGCCAGATCTGCGCCACGTTCCCGGTGTTTCTCGTATTCGGCCACGCCGGACAGTGCACCGGCCGCCCCGACCTGGATACCCGCCTGGCGCAGGATGGATTGCCGCCGGTCGAGTTCACCGGAGAGCACCTCGCCCATGCGGCTGACCAACTCGGCTTCCTCTTCCATGTTGGTCACCACCGCTGCGGTGTGGGGCAGCTTCTCCATGCCGAGGAATGTCGAACCGCCCTTGAAGTCGGTGAGCAACAGGTTCACCTGATCGGGGTGGTGGGTGGCGGCGAGTGAAAGGATCAGCGTACGAAGGAATTCCGACTTACCGGAGCCCGTCGTGCCGATCAGCATGCCGTGTGGTCCGGCACCGAACTCGGCGCCTTCCTTGATGTCGAGGTGCATGATGTCGCCGGTCTTGAGTTCGTGACCGAACGGGATCCTCAACCGGTCGCGGTCGGTGTCGGTGAACATCCGCCAGCGCGACGGCGTCACCTCCTCGACCGTCTGCGCACCGACCAGCTGATGCCATTCGGTGGCGACCTTCTTCTGCACCCGGGTGCTCTTGTCGATGATCGTCCCGGTGATCGACCACCCGGCCAGCTTGCGGGCCACCCGCCCGGCCTGCGTCGGCGTCATGCGGTCGGCCGCATTGACCACCAGCCGGAAAGTCTGGTTCGGCAGCCGGTCGTCGGCGCTGCCGTCGGCGTCCAGCCGGATCCGATAGGCCGACCCGCGGTGGTTGCCGAGGGTGATGACGGTGACGCCGGCCCGGCCGTCCACCGGGAAACCGGCCTTGCCGCCCGTCAGATCGACCACCACGACGTAGGGCCCGCTCGGAGCGGCATCTGCGGTGTGCGGCCCACGCGCGGTCAGATCGGACAGGCCGTCCGGGCGGGTGAAGACCAGCCGGGTCGGCCCGGCCGCGTCGGTGTCGGTCTGATGCTGAACGTGCGGAAGCCATTTCAGCCAGGTCCAGTCCGGATCCTCCGGGTTGTCGGTGAGCACCCTGATCTGCACCAGGTCCGGCGGATGGAAGACCGCCAGGTGGCAGATCATCGCGGTCAGCAGTCCCGCCGCGCGCTCGCCGTCCCCACCGATGGCGATGGTGGGGAAGGTCCTCAGCTGCACCAGTTTCGGGCAGTCGTGGATCAGTCCATGGGTGCGCAGGAACTTGATCAGCCACATGTGGCTCACCGGCTCCAGGTGAGGCTGCGGCGCTCCCGACGGTCCGGACAGCTCGCCACCCACCGACGGCTTGAGCAACCGGTCCACCGCGGGCTCGGCGCCGATGCCGATCCGGGCGGCGGCGTAGAAGTCGGCGTTGGCCTGCCGCGACCACTGCCGGTTGGTCCCGATGATCGACAACAGGTCTTCGGGGTGTGGGGCGTGATAGTTGAAGAACGTCACCTGCGCGGCCGCCGAGGTGGTCACCCGGGCACGCAGGCCGGCCAGATAGCGCAGGTATTCCTTACGGTCGGCGTTGATCTCGGGCACCCGCTTGCCGCCCGGACCGCCACCGGCCATGAAGCCGACGGTCGCCATGATCATCATCAGCGGCATCATCAGCATGTACGGCGACAGCTGCCGGATCCCGGTGAAGATCATGATGCCGATCATCCCGAGCATCCCGCCGCCCATCACCCAGGGCAACGCCTTCTGGATGCCCGAAGGCGGGATGTCGATTCCGAGGTCATCCGGTGGGGTGATGTTGATTTCGCCCGGCGTGAGCCGTGGCCCCCGCTTGATGATCGGGGTGAATTTCTTCGTCGTCATCCACCGGCTCCTTCGGGCGGCATCGGGGAACCCGGCGCCGGGGCGGGCAGCCCGGCCGACCGGGGCGCCCGGCGCGGCGGGTGCCTGCGCGCCGGGCGGAACCGCCTGGTTGTTGCTGAGTCCATCGACCTTGCGCGGGTTCGGATCCGGGGGCAGCGTGTCGTGTTCGAGCAGCGCGGCCTGTTTGGTCAGCACCGGGCCGTCGATCAGCAGGCTGACCACCTGCCAGGGCGCGGTCTGCGGTCCGCTCAGGCCCAGGGCGCCCGCGGTGTCCTCATTCGGCAGCCCGTACCGCACGCCCTGCGGGTCGACGTAGTACAGGCTTTCGCCGTAGCGGGGATCCGGTGACTGCAACCGGATGAACTGCCCGCCCTCGATGAACACCGTTGCATCACCGGCGATCTGCTCGATACCGCTGTTGAGCCGCGACGCCGGGACGGGCAGGTGCCTGCCGCTGATGACGGTCTGGCGCGGCGCCTGATCGCCGGGCTCGCGCTGCCAGCTCCAGCACAGCGTCGGAGCGTCGTGGCGCAGTCTGATGTCCATCGGCTCGTCCGGCAGCGGCGAGACGAAGACCTGCTCGGGAATGGCCGCGACATCACTGGCTTCCACCGAGGGGGAGGTGATGAGGCCGAATGAATTGGTGGCCCGCAACGCGGCGGCCGTGGTGCCGTTGACCTTCGCCACCCCGTCGGGCAGCACCACATAGCGTTGTTCGGTGTTGTCGGTGATGGTCTTGAAGACCGCGCCGATCACCAGGTTGGGTGGCAGGCCGACGGTGTTCGGCGCGCCGGCCGACGGGACCGCGGGCAGCTGCCAGGGCCCGACGTTGGGGAGTGCGTTGAACAGGCCCTCCGAGATCGGGGTCGCCTTGGCGGTGACCGGAATGCCGACGGCCGAGGTGATGGCGCGGTCGGCGAGATCGATGGAATGCCTGCCATCGTCGGTCACCAACCAGGTGCGGTCCTTGAAGGAGACCAGGACACCCTGGCTCGGCGTCATCGGCCCGACCGACCCGTCCACCGACAGCGGCATCACCAGCGCGGAGGTCTGGACCTCAGGAGCCACACTGTCGGGCTTGATCACCGTGTCGCACAGCGACCACGAGGATGTCGGTGCACCGACCGGGGTGGCGTAGGGCGCACCCGGGATGCCGATCGGCTGGCCCTTCGTCATCCGGTTCAGCTCTTCGGACTTGACCGCCGACGGGTTGGCCGGGTTGCCCAGCACCAGGCGCGCAGAGGTCAGGTTGTAGACCGGCCGCAGATCATCGGAGCCGGGAACCAGCACGTACAACTGATTGGTGGTGCGATCCACCAGCAGGGTGTCCGAACCCCGCTTGCCGAGCGGTTTGAAATACGCCAGCAGTACCGCGCCCAGGCAGACGACCACGGCGATGACGATGCCGGCCATCACCGCCCGGCTGTAGAACTGCAGGGGATCGTCGAACATTCGGGTGTCGCGCCGGACGATGGCGTGCTCGACCCGGCGCAGCAGGAAGCGCCAGCCGCTGACCTGGACCTTGGTGGTCAACCGGAATCCTGCCACCGTTACTCGCCGATGTTCAGTCTGCCGTGCACCGCGGCGATCGCGGCAGCCATGTCTTCGCCACTGATCTCGCTGAGCTGTTCGACGCCCAGGCTCTCGATGTCCAGCGATCGGGCCAGTCGCATGTCCCGGCTCTGTTCACCGGCTTCCACGAGTTGACGGGCGTAGCGTCCGTTGCCTGCGATGTCCAGCGCCGGCTTGCCGTTCAGCAGTCGGTCGTGCAGCAGCATCGCGGCGTCGCGCATCCTCTTGGCTGCGTCCTCGCTGAGTTCTGAATCATTGTCTTCGGCAATGACTTTGGCGATCTCGACGATGTCCTCGGCCGAGTAGGAGTCGAACTCGACCCGGGTGGCGAAGCGGGACCGCAGACCGTCATTGGTCTCCAGCAACCGGTCGATGTCGGCGCTGTAGCCGGCGATGATCACCACCAGACGGTCGCGGTCGTTCTCCATCCTGGCCAGCAGCGTGTCCAGCGCCTCGGTGCCGAACGGGTCGGCGCGCCCATCGCGCTCCTGCACCAGCGTGTACGCCTCGTCGATGAACAGCACCCCGCCGACGGCGCGGTCGATGGTGCGCGAGGTCTTGACCGAGGATTGACCCTCGTACTCGGCCACGAAATCCTTGCGGGAGGTCTCCACCAGTTTGGGTTCGGCGATCACGCCGAGGCCGGCCAGGATGTTGGCCACCACCCTGGCGATGGTGGTCTTGCCGGTACCGGGCGGGCCGGTGAAGATCATGTGCTTGGACTGCTGGGCGACCTTCATGCCACGGGCGGCACGTACCTTGGCCATCTGGTTCGCCGCCCGGTACTTCTCGATCTGCTCCTTGACCCTGCTCAGACCGATTTGGCGGTCCAGCTCGGCCTGGGCGTCGGCCAGCAGTTTCTCGCGGCCGGAGGTGTCGGCCTGCGCGCTTGCCGGATCCCACGGGTCGGTGCGGGCGGCGATCTTCTCGGCCGTCGTCGTGACCAGCCGATAGGCCGGATCCTTGAGGGCCGCAGACACTTTCGGTGATGGGTGGGTGGCCTGAAGCCACTCCAGCAGGGCGATCGCGGCATCCTCGTTGCCCTGGCTACGCCGCACCATCGCCAAATACCAGGCGATGGCCGGGGCGCAGGCCTCCCCCGCCGGCGACGAGTTGGACTCGGTGAGCCGCCGCTCGGCCTCGGTGGACAGCCCGAGGTTGGTCACCGCGACCCCGTGCGCGACACCGGCGGCCGCACCGAGGAACTTGTCCGGCCATCCGGATGCCGCGCGCACCTCGTCGATCACGTCGGTCCAGCGTTCGGCCGCACCGTAGATGACCGCCTTGATCCAGGACACCAGATATTCGGCACCCATCGCGGGGGCGTCGTCCAGGGCTTCAATGGCATCGGCGAAGTTGCCCTCGGCGGCCTCACGTACCGCGAACGCCATGGTGATCGCCAGCGGTGAATTCACCGGGTAGGTGATGTCGCCGTACAGGCCACCGATCGGGATGCGGGCGTTGAGGCCGTTCATCGAGATCTCGGCCGCGCCGGCCAGCTGACCGAAGTTGTTCCGCGAGTACCACGCCCGGAACAGGGTGGCGCGGTCGGTGTCACCACAGCGCAGCCGGCCCACCCAGGCGTCGCAGGCGGTCTCGTCGACGGATGTGATCTCGGTGAACAACTCCAGGGCTCGGACCGGGGCCGTGGGCAACATGCCGACCGCCGTACCGAACAGGCTTGCCAGGTGTTCAGTCATGGTCACCTTGATACCGGGTCGCGAAAACCTTCGCCCGCGCGGCGTCGGCTTCCTCGGGGGACGGCAGCCCGAC
Source organism: Mycobacterium sp. (assembly GCA_034520035.1). Lineage (GTDB taxonomy): Bacteria > Actinomycetota > Actinomycetes > Mycobacteriales > Mycobacteriaceae > Mycobacterium. The sequence continues at coordinate 57,008 of JAXHOA010000103.1, forward strand.
AGCGCGGTTCAGGAAATCTCGAGTGTCGACGGTGTCATGTCCGTGGTCCTGCATGCCCTCGAGCATGTACGAGAACTGCGCCGCCCTGGCGCGCTGGGTCGCCAGGCCGGCGATCACCACGATCTCGGCCGCCAGCGGTTCCTCGCCCGCCTCAACTGCCTTGGGGGAAAGTTGGACGCGCTGCACCCGCCCGTCGAAGAGTGCCGAAACCGTCACGGTGCCAGGAGGATTGGTGACGGTGAAGGTCGGCTCGGCGGGTGCGTCGGGTTCAGCAGGTGCCCACGGCTGATAGACGTCGAACGCAGCCAACCCGTGGTCACCATCGTCTGCGGCGCCGGGTGTCGCAAAGTCGAGCGCCTCGAGCCCGCCGGTGTGCTCCTCATCGGCGTGGTGGGCGTCATGCGGCGAATTCCCCATCGTCGCCCTCAGTCGCCGTCGTAGTAGAAGTCGGCGTCTGACTTGGCGTCAAACCAGGCGCCCGCGGGTAGGAATGTCATCAACTCATCGAGGGCCCGCTGCAGATTGTCGTGGAGTGCCGGGCAGGAAACTGCCGAACAACTCGCCATTCACCTTGCGCGGAATCGACACGATACGACCCAATGCCGAGTCCAGCACACCGGCCGCCACATCGGCCTGGGTGTAGGTGCCCCCGGAGTGGCGTTCGGTCGCGGTGATCTCCACCCAACTGCTGGGGTTGGCGGTCGCCTCGGCGTAGATACGCGCCGAGGCTGGGCGCGATGCCGAACTGTGCCAACTGATTCGGAGAACGCGATTCGGCCAGCCGGCTCGAGACGCCGGTCATCGGTTCCACGTCGGCGGGCTCGGCCGCTCCCAGCACCGCGGTCACCATGCCGGCCAGACCGACCTGCGGAGCCACCCGTTGCAGCACCAGCAGGTCGCCGTCCCTGGCGGCGATGACATGGCGGTCACCCTTGCGGCAGACCACGAAGCGGACCATCGTGCCGCCCACGTCGCGGCGCCACCACCGTCCCTCGAGCATGCGATCCGAGCGGGACAGCGAGTCGGCCATGGCCGCGACCTCGGGGTGCGGCTTACCGTGCAGATCAAGTACGCCCTGGTCGGTGAGATCACCGGCGACCTTCTCCCACACCTTGTCCCGTAGTTCGGGCTGCGGGATGTTGGGCCGGATACCCAGCGAGGGCGGGAACTCCTCGAGGCCGAGTCGATCCGCGATGACCAGCATGCCGTCGATGGTCACCTCGACGGCGATCACGTCGTCGTAGTGCGAGGGCTCACCGTGCCCGGCAAAGGAGGAGCTGGACACCGGCTACCCCACCCGCACCGCAGAGCCCAGCGCGACGGATGCGCGCAGCTGGTTGGTGGGACGAACCTGGTGTGACATGTTGCTCCTCCCCCGTGCTGACAATCGTCGCGCCGCTGCTGCCGGCGCGGGCCGATTCTCCGGATTTACCGTAAAGGCGGCTCGACTCATCTGCCTCGACCCCTTCGCTTCTCACACCAATTGCCGGCTCGCCGCGGCGAGTCGGCAATCGTCTCCGAATCCCTTCCCCTGCATCGACCCTAACAGCGCCGGACTACCCCCAGATGCACCAATTTTTTGGCCGCCACCTGGGACGATCCTGTTTGCTGCTGGTCACTCCGGCGCGGCCGCACCCAGACCCCACGGTGCGGTGGTTGATACTGGTGCGGGCCGGTGAACGACTCGACGACGGCCCAGGAGGAGGTCCGCGATGAGCGACCGCGATGACGCGCTGCGCCGCGAGTTGGGCTGGACGGGGCCTGTGGAGACCGATTATGAGCCTGCCCCGGACAAGAGCGGCACGCCTGCGCCAGAGCCCGTACCGTCCCGCCCGCCGGTCGACTACGTGCCGCCCGCCCAGCAGTCGAGGACCCACGGCGCCGACACCGGCCCCATCCCAACCCAACGGCCCGCGGCGCCGCCGGCGAACTGGCCACCCCAGGGACCGCCACCGGGACCTACGCCCGTGGCGGGTCCCCCTCCGAACCGGCCGCATCCCGGTGCCCCCGGACCTGGGCAGCCGTACCCGGCTCCGGCGTGGCCGGCGCCCGGGCACCCGCCGCACCGGATGCCCGCCGCGCCACCGGCGTCCTATGCCGACCGCATCCCGGTCCACGATCTGGTGCCCGTCCAGCGGATCCCACCCGGGCGGGGCTGGCGGCGGCTGGTGTTCCAGGCGTCGTTCGGTCTGATCAATCTGGGGCCCTCCCCCGACGAACTACGTCAGGCCGAGCTGGAAGCCAGGATTCGCGGCGTGCTGCGCGGGCACTACAAGATCGGCGTACTGGGCAAGGGCGGTGTCGGAAAGACGACCGTATCCGCCAGTGTGGGTTCGGTTTTCGCAGAACTCCGACAGGATGACCGGGTGGTGGCCATCGATGCCGACACCGCCTTCGGCAAGCTCGGAAGCCGGGTGGACCCCAAGGCCGTCGGCTCCTACTGGGAGCTGGCCTCCGACCAGCACCTGGACACGTTCGCCGATATCCGCAGCCGGGTCGGCAACAATGCCGCCGGCCTGTTCGTCCTCGCTGGTGAGGGCACCCCGGCGCGCCGCCGGGTACTCGACCCGGCCATCTATCGCGAGGCCACCGCGCGGTTGGACCGCTACTTCAGCATCTCGATCGTCGACTGCAGTTCCACCATGGACAGCGCGGTCACCCAGGAGGTGCTGCGTGACCTCGACGCACTGATCGTGGTGTCCTCGCCGTGGGTGGACGGCGCCGCAGCGGCCGGCCAGACGATGGATTGGCTGGCCAACCGCGGGTTGACCGGATTGCTGCAGCGCACCGTGGTGGTACTCAACGATTCCGATGGACATGCCGACAAGCGCACCCGCGGCATCCTGGCCCAGCAGTTCTCCGGTCAGGGCCAGGCGGTGGTGGAGGTGCCCTTCGACGGCCAACTGCGTCCCGGTGGTGTCATCGCGGGCACCCGGGTGATGTCGGCGCAGACCCGGCGCAAGTTCCTCGAGATCGCCGCCGCGCTGGCCGCGCATTTCCCGGCCGGCGACGATCGCCACCGGGAACGTTTCTGAACGAGACTCAGCGCCAATCGATCTGGGTGATGAGCTGCTCGACGGCGCCGATATCGGCTGCGGACACCGGCTGTTCCGCCTCGGCCAGCACGATGACATCCTCGGCGACGCCGGCCGCCTGGGCGGTTTCGGGGATCGTCAGATTGGCGCGCCGGCGCGCGGCGTAGAGCCGCTGGCCCACGGTCGCCGTCGGGGCGGTCGCCGCGCGCATCGTCAGCTCGTCGATACGGGTGCGCACCGTGCTGAGCGCGCGGATGAGGTCGGGCGTCACCTGGATGCGCGCGGCGCGCGCCGCGACGGCCTCCAGCTGACGCAGATCGCCGAGGATCGCGGTGGCGCGCGCGGTGAACTCGGGCTCGGTGACCGCGGGTAACGCATCGATTGTCGACCCGAACGTGTTGGCAGCGGCGACCACCGCCTGCGCGATCAGCGGGACCTCGTCGGCGGGCCCCATCGGAGGCGGCGCGGCGGCCCGACGCGGTGCGGTCCCCTCGGCCGGTTCCCCGCGGCGCAGGCGTTCGATGGCACCCGGAGGCCACTGCAACACCGATTCCAGCTTGGCTCTGGTGGCTTGCCGCGGCCAGCTGCGGCCCTTCTCGAACGCGATGAGCGCGCCGGCGTTGATGACGCCGTCCGCTGCCAGGCTGCGCTGGCTGACGTTGAGCGCGCGGCGACGCGCCGCCGCGGCGGCTCCCGCGCGCACCATGCCGGGGTCGTCACCGGGTTCGGCTTCGACCACGCGCACGTCCCTCCTGGCAGCCGGTTGTGATCCGCTGATGGTAACCAAACCTAGAGCACTGCTATGGCTTGGGGTGTCATTCCCACGCCGGGACCTGGCGGCGACACTGTTTCGATGCGATGGTTTGAAACGTAGCGCTAGATGTCGGCCACGCGACCATTTCGGCATGTCAACGCCGTATTTCCACACAGTTTCCGCGGCGATCGAGGGGTTGAACCGGCACCGCCACGCATACAACTGTTGCATCGCTACGGTTTGTGTTCTACATTCGTGTGCACCACGGCAGTCGAGCCGCCGCACAAGGAGGGACACCATGAATGCACTGGGCATGGACGGATTGCCGATCGGCGAATGCACCCGCAATCCCGATCTCTGGACCAACACCGAAGACGAGCAGGCCAAGGCGATCTGCCGGATGTGCCCGCGCCGGTGGGCGTGTGCACGGGAAGCCTGCGAACTGCCCCGCGCGGAAGGGATCTGGGCGGGAATCTCCGTACCGGAAGCCGGCCGCGGGCGCACCTTCGCGTTACGCCAGTTGCGCTCACTCGCCGAACGCAACGGCTATCCGGTGCGGTTGCGCAGGCTCTTCCTGGAATCCGCCTAGATCTGCCGCTCCCGCTGCCGTTTTGAGGGGCCGGCAGCGGGAGTGGCGCCTGGGCTCCGGGCGGATCAGACCTTGGCGATGAAATCCGAGGTGTAGACCTCGGCGGGCTGCTGCGAGAACGGCGAGGGCCGCTCCACCGAGACCCAGACGCCGGTGGTGTCCGAGTCGATCGGGGTGGTCACCGTGACGTACGCCGCGCCCGCACCGTCGGTGCGTACCCGAACGGGGGCTACCCCGCAGTCCGCCGAACCGCGCGGCATCTGAAAGACCTTCACGTAGTAATCGGTATCGGGCAACGCGGTCTGCAGTTGCACGTCGACCGCCACGGAGTCGGCGGCGGCCGGGTGCACGAAGGCGACTGCGCGGGCGTACCCGGTGCGCCAGGTGTACTCCGCGACGCTGAAATCACAGGCCCGCACGATGCTGGTCATGGGCATCACGGCCGCACCCGCGGGTGCCGCTACCGCAACGCCGGAACTGGCCGACACTGCCGCCAGCGCGGCCATCAGCACTTTTACGCCCCGATGCGCCATGCCGCCCAACCCTTCATAAGTTACTCGTCGGTAGCATTTTAGCTTCTCGAACGTCAATTTTGACGGTCGCCGGGGGTGATCGTGGTCACCGTCGATCGCGCGGAATACCGCGGGCCCGCGCTCGGTTGAGATGTCCGACGGTGCCGGTCATGCCCCGGGTACCACTGAGATAACCGTCGCTACGTGCGACCACTTGCCGAGAGGCGTCATGCCGGCACCGTCCTCGAACCTCCCCCGGTCTACCATCGGCATGGTGAGCAACGTCGATCCCTCGCCCGACGAAGTCGATTGCCGCGCATCGCGATTCACTGTCGTCCTGCAGGCACGCGAGGTGCCCCTCGGCGGCCCCCGGGCCATGCTGGTCCGCCGCACCCTTCCTGCCACCCAGCGCTCGATGATCGGAGCCTGGTGCTTCGCCGACCACTACGGTCCGCACGATGTCCGTTCCTCGTCCGGGATGGATGTACCGCCCCATCCGCACACTGGATTGCAAACCGTCAGTTGGCTTTTCGAAGGTGAGATCGAGCACCGGGACAGCGCTGGCGTGCACGCCATGGTGCGTCCCGGTGAACTCAACCTGATGACGGCCGGCGCCGGGATCTGCCATTCGGAGGTGTCGACATCTGCGGCCACCGTCTTGCACGGCGTGCAGCTGTGGGTCGCCTTGCCGGACTCCGCCCGCGACAGCGGCCGCGATTTCACCCACCACGTACCCGAGGCCACCACCGTCGGCGGTGCCACGCTGCGGGTTTTCCTCGGCCAACTCGCCGGCAGCCGGTCACCGGTGCACACCTTCACACCGCTGCTCGGCGCGCAGATCGATATCGACCCGCGGGCGACCGTGAACCTGGACGTGGACCCGGCCTTCGAACACGGCGTGCTGCTGGACGCGGGCGACGTCGACGTCGGGGGCGCCGCGCTGCAGCGCGCCGATCTGGCCTACCAGTCCCCCGGCTGGGATCGTCTCGAGATCGTCAACCGCTCAGATGCGCCGGCCCGGCTCATCCTGCTGGGCGGGCCGCCTTTCGGCGAGGCCCTGTTGATGTGGTGGAACTTCGTCGGCCGCAGCCACGACGAGATCGTCGCCTACCGGCAAGCCTGGCAGGACGGTGCCGACAGGTTCGGTGCGGTCACCGGATACCAGGGTCCTGTCCCCCGGCTTCCCGCTCCGTCGATGCCCGGCACTAGGCTCAAGCCCCGTGTCCGCTGAACACACCGACCGCACCGGCGCGCGGGCCACCGTCGCCGCCGGAGACCGGCAATTCACCATCTCGGTCGACGGCCACCGGGTGGGTCTGATCGATTTCTACGACCGTGACGGCGTGCGCACCTTCACCCACACCGAGGTTGATCCGGCGTTCGGCGGACGCGGCCTGGCCACCATTCTGGTCGAAGCGGCCCTGCGGGCCGCCCGCGACGCCGATCTGCGCATCGCCTCGCACTGCTCGATGGTGACGCAGTACATCGGCAAGCACCCCGAGTATCAGCAGTGAGTGCACGGCCGACGGCGTACTACACCGCCGACGGTGACGACTTCGTCCCCACCAGCATCGCCCGGGGCCCGTGGGGCGAGGTGGTCGGCCGCGCCAGTGTCGTCTGCTTCCCCCGGGGCCGGAAGGGCGGATTTGATCTGGACCACTCCAGTCGATATCCCTGCCCCTGCCGGGGCTTAATGGGGGGCCAACGAATGGGCGAATGAAGTGGGGGGGGAAGGGGGAAGGAAGAAGTTCAGATCTGAGCGCGTGGCGACACACCGGGCCCAAGCACATCTGGCTGCGGAACGTCGCCCCGCTGGTGAGGGAGAGCGAAGGAAACGTCGCCGGGGCGGGGAGGGCGGGGGAGGGGGTAAGTCTGTGGACCAATTTGGACCAAGGGCTAATACATAAAAACAGAATACACAGACTAGAGGGGGACCCAGGGGGCGGGGAGAGGGGGAGGCGCAGTAAGGAGGGGGCCCAGGCCACCCTTCACCGGACGCCCGATCGCAGCGCCCCCCCGCTGCTCAGCCCGGGATTCGCGCCACCGGATCACTGATCCAGGTACTGGGCGGTGCTGCCGCCGAGCGGCACGGCGGGCATCCCCAGCTTGCGGTGATCCCAGCTGCGCCGCCGCGCCTCGACCACCCGGACGCTCACCCGGTTGTTCATCATCTGCTCCACAAAGGGTTTCATCTCATCGGTGTAGGGGCCGGTATAGCGTTCCCACACACTGATGCCCACCCGCAGATTGGTCTCCGGGTCATCGACGATCTCCGCGGTGCCGTCGATGGACACCCCGCGCAGCGTGTCGTAGGTGTGGCCGTCCTCGATCATCACCGTGATGGTGGGGTCGCGTCGCAGGTTCACCGCCTTCTGCGATTTGGCCTTCGTCTCGAACCAGATCTCACCGTCGAGGACGGCGTACCACATGGCCACCAGGTGGGGCCGGCCGTTGGGCAGCACCGTCGCCATGGTGGCGGTGCGGCTGCGGTCGATGAACTCGGTGATCTCGTCATCGGCCATCACGATCTTGGCGCGCTGATTGGTTCCCATGATCAATCCTTATCAGGCTGTCGCCGCGGTGCCCGTCACCGGGATGCCGTTGAGCGCCCCGTTGTCCGACGGCCAGTCGGTGCTCAACGGGGTGCTGCGGCGGCCGTGAGCGCCTCGGCGGCCGGACCGAACATCGTCGTCTTGATCGCCCCGAGGGTGCCCGGATCCTTTCCGGCCAACGGCCGCAACAGGTCCAGGGCGGCGGCGGTGACCGCGCCTTCGGCGGCGATGGCGTCCACGATCCCGTAGGTCTGGGCGTCCGGGGCGCCGAACCGGCGGCCGGTGGTCATCGATGCGACGGCCGCCTGCGGTGTCAGCTTCGCCTGGATCAGGGCGGCCATGCCGGGGGTGAAGGGGATCCGGATATCGGCCTCCGGGAAACAGAAGTATCCGCGGTCGGTGCGCATGACACGGAAGTCATGGGCGGTGGCCAGCATCGCCCCGGCCCCGAAGGCGTGCCCGACGATGGCGGCGACCGTCGGGATCGGCAGGGTGAGCACGCGGGCCAGCAGCGTCTGCACCTGCCCGACGTACCACTGGGTCTGCTCGCCGTGGGCGGCCAGCCAGTCCAGGTCCAGACCGTTGGTGTAGAACTTGCCGGTCGCGGTGGTGACCAGACCCGTTGCCCCGTCGGCGAGCACCTGATCGAGCAGTGCGTGCACGGTGTCCAGGAAATCGGGGGTGAAACGGTTCTCGTCATCGCCGAGGGTCAGGACGGCGATACCGTCCACCTGGTTCAGGGTCGGTGTCATCGGTGTCGTGCCTTTCGTGGTGGTGGTCCGGTATCGAGCACCGCACGCACGGCGGCGCCCAGCTGCGCGCGGGCGGTCGGATCGTGCAGCCGGTTGCGGCTGAGCAGGATCGCGGTCGGCAGATCGACGACGCAGGTGGTGACGGTGTCGACCGCGGCGGCATCGCGGCGTGCCCACAGCTGCTCGGCGAGCTTGATCATCAGCTCCACCAGCAGGGTGTCGAGGCCGAGCAGCTCGGCGGTGAGCTGCTCGGAGAGTTCGGGTCCGAGGATCTCCTCGCGGCGCACCGTGAGAACCAGCCGGGCCGATTCCGGGTGGTGTTCGGCGAAGATACCCGGTGCCTGGGCGGCGGCCACCACGGCCTCGACGCCGACGGCGGTGCCGACGGCCGCGCGCTGGGTGTCCAGAAATCGGGTACCGGCCCGCAGCCAGGCGCGGCCCATGAGCTCCGCTCGCGACGAGAAGTTGTGGTAGAGCGCGCCATTGGACACTCCGGCCGCCGAGGCCACGGCCCGCACCGTCACCGCCGCCGGCCCCTGGCCCGCCGCGAGGGACTCCACCGCGTCGAGCACGGTGTCCAGGTCGTACACGCGGGGGCGGGGCACGACACGACTGTAACGGAGCATTTGCTCTGTTACAAAGGCCGGTACGCACGGGCGTGCACCACCGGCTAGCCTTCGGTACATGAGCGCAGGCCTGTTCGCCCTCCTCGACGATGTTGCCGTCCTGGCCCGCCTGGCCGCCGCGTCAATCGACGACATCGGCGCCGCAGCGGGTAAGGCCACCGTCAAGGCCGCAGGCGTCGTCATCGACGACACCGCCGTGACACCGCAATATGTGCAGGGCATCCACGCGTCCCGCGAGCTGCCGATGATCAAGCGCATCGCGATCGGCTCGCTACGCAACAAGCTGTTGTTCATCCTGCCCGCGGCGCTGCTGCTGAGCATCTTCGCGCCGTGGGCACTGCCGTACCTGCTCATGGCGGGTGCGACGTTCCTCTGCTACGAGGGCGCCGAGAAGGTATGGGGCTGGATCACCGGCGAAGACGCGCACGCCGCGCCCGTCGCCGTGGCCGGCGAGGATGCCGAGAAGACCCTGACCGCGGGCGCCATCCGCACCGACTTCATCCTGTCTGCCGAGATCATGGTCATCGCGCTCAACGAGGTGGCCGACCAGACGTTCTGGCTGCGACTGGCCAGCCTGATCGTCGTCGCCATCGTCATCACCGCGGCGGTGTACGGCGTCGTCGCCCTGATTGTGAAGATGGACGATGCCGGTCTGGCGCTCGCGCAGCGGTCCTCGGCGTTCGCACAGAAGCTCGGCCGCGGCCTGGTCGCGGCGATGCCCAAGGTGTTGGGTGCACTGTCGATCATCGGCACCGTCGCGATGCTGTGGGTCGGCGGCCACATCCTGCTGGCGCAGAGCTACGAAGCCGGTTTGCGGCCGCCCTACGACCTCGTCCACGACGCCGAGCACTGGGTGTCCCACGCGATCGGTTTCGCCGAGGGCGGGGTGGGCTGGTTGGTCAACACCGGGATCTCCGCGGTGGTGGGCCTGGTGATCGGCGCCATCGTCGCGGTGGTCGTGCACGTGCTGCCGTTCGGCAAGAAGAAACAGACCCACTGACCACATCCAGGCCGGCCCCCGAAGGGACCGGCCTGGAATGAGGGCTGCAGGTTAGACCAGATCCGCGTTGGCCACCTTGGTCCACGCGGCGACGAAGTCCTTGACGAACTTCTCCTTTGCGTCGTCCTCGGCGTACACCTCGGCCAATGCGCGGAGCTGCGAGTTCGACCCGAACAGCAGATCGACCCGGCTCGCGGTGTATTTCGTTGCGCCGCTGGCGCGATCGGTCCCCACGTAGGTGCCGTCATCAGCCGGTGACGGTCCCCACTTGGTGCCCATGTCCAGCAGATTGACGAAGAAGTCGTTCGTCAAGGCGCCCGGGTTGTCGGTGAACACACCGAGTTTGGTGCCGCCGTAGTTGGTGTCCAGCACGCGCAGGCCACCGATCAGGGCGGTCATCTCCGGACCCGAGACACCGAGCAGGTTGGCCTTGTCGATGACCTCGTACTCGGCGGGCAACGACGCACCCTTGCCCACGTAGTTGCGGAAACCGTCCGCCTTGGGCTCCAGGTAACCGAATGACTCGACGTCGGTCTGGTCCTGGGTGGCGTCCCCGCGACCCGAGGTGAACGGCACCTCGACATCGAATCCGGCTGCCTTGATGGCCTTTTCGAGGCCCACCACGCCACCGAGGACCACCAGGTCGGCGAAGGACACCGCGACGCCGGCCGAAGCCTGGATCTCCTCGAGCTTGGCGATCACCTGGGCCAGCTCATCGGGCTCGTTGGACTCCCAGCCGATCTGCGGCTGCAGGCGGATGCGGCCACCGTTGGCGCCACCGCGCATATCGCTGTTGCGGTACGACGCTGCCGCCTTCCACGCGGTCGAAACCAGCTGCGACACACTCAGGCCCGATTCGGCGATCGCGGCCTTCAGCGTTGCGACGTCGGCATCGCTGACCGGGGTTCCGGCCGGCACGACGTCCTGCCACAGCCAGGTCTGCTGGGGAACCAGCGGACCGAGGTAGCGTTCCACCGGGCCCATATCGCGGTGCAGCAGCTTGAACCAGGCCTTCGCGAACTCCTCGGCCAGCTCCTCCGGGTGATCCAGCCAACGGCGGGTGATCTTCTCGAAGCCGGGGTCCACCCGCATCGAGAGATCGGTGGTGAGCATCGCCGGATGAGTCTTGCCGTTGCCCTGGGCCATCGGTACCGAGTTGGCCCAGCCGCCGTCCTTGGGCCGCCACTGGTGGGCACCCGCGGGGCTCTTGAACAGCTCCCACTCATTGCCGTAGAGGATCTCCAGGAAGCTGTTGTCCCACTTGGTGGGCGTGTGCGTCCAGGTCACCTCGAGGCCACTGCTCACGGTCTCGTTGCCGACACCCGAGTTGGCCCAGCCCAGACCCTGCGACTCCAGCGGCGCGGCTTCGGGCTCCACACCGTTCTCGACCTCGGTGGCGCCGTGGGTCTTGCCGAAGGTGTGGCCGCCGATGATCAGCGCCGCGGTCTCGACATCATTCATCGCCATCCGGCCGAAGGTCTCCCGGATATCGGTGGCTGCCGCCAGCGGATCCGGGTTACCTTCCGGGCCTTCGGGATTGACGTAGATCAGACCCATGTGGCTGGCACCCAGCGGGTTCTCCAGCTTGGTCCGGTCGCCGTTGGCGCCGGCGTAGCGCTCCTGGCTGCCCAGCCACTCGTGCTCGGCGCCCCAGTAGACGTCCTCCTCGGGCTCCCAGTAATCGGGGCGACCGAAGGCGAATCCGGCGGTCTTGAAGCCCATGTGCTCGAGCGCACGGTTGCCCGCGAAGACCAGCAGGTCCGACCAGGACAGCTGCTTGCCGTACTTCTTCTTCACCGGCCACAGCAGACGACGGGCCTTGTCGAGGCTGACGTTGTCGGGCCAGCTGTTGAGCGGGGCGAAGCGCTGCATGCCCTTACCGCCGCCGCCACGGCCGTCGACCACCCGGTAGGTGCCGGCGGCGTGCCAGGTCATCCGGATGAAGAACGGTCCGTAGTGACCGAAGTCCGCCGGCCACCAGTCCTGTGAATCGGTCATCACCGCATCGACATCGGCGGCGAGCGCATCGACATCGAGGGACTTAACGGCCTCGCGGTAGTCGAACCCGGGATGCGGGTTGATGACCTCGGGGTCCTTCTGCAGGATCTTCAGGTTGACCGCGTTCGGCCACCAGTCGCGGTTGCTGCCACCCTCAACGGGAGGCTTGATCAGCATCGGGCACTGAGCCTCGGCGGGCTCGGTCTGCGCCTCGCCTATCGGGGGACTTGTCTCGGCCATTGTGGATCCTTCCGGGGGCTGTCGGAACTCGTTATTTACTGCGAAACACTCTGCAAGGTAATGCAATCGGGGCACAGGCCCCAGTAGATGACCTCGGCTTCGTCGATGGCGAACCCGAGATCATCGGAGGCGGTCAGACAGGGGGCTTCCCCGACCGCGCAGTCGACATCGGCGATGACCCCACACGACCGGCACACGACGTGATGGTGGTTGTCGCCGACCCGTGACTCATAGCGAGCCACCGAACCGGACGGTTGAATGCGGCGCACCAGGCCGGCGGCAGTCAGCGCGTTGAGCGAGTCATAGACGGTCTGGTGCGACACCTCCGGCAATTCCGCGCGTACCGCGCGAATCACCGAATCCGTATCGGCGTGCGGATGCCGGGAGACGGCGCCGAGCACCGCCACCCGGGGGCGCGTCACGCGCAACGAGGCTCCCCGCAGCATCTGCTGGAAGTCCGCTGCCGTGTCCACAAGGCGAGTCTGTTCCCTTTTCTGGAATTAGTCAAGATAAAACTGCGATGGCAAGTTCGTGCGTCCGCCGGCGCCCCCGGGCGGCGCAGAACAATCACCACGGGTCCACCTAAGGTGTCGGGCATGGCCGGTCTGCGATGCGCTCTGCGCGCCACCCTGATGTTCATTCTCGCGCTCGCTCTCACGGTGCCCGGTGTCGCGCACGCCGCCGCACCGAACTGGTCCGGGCTGGACGCCCGCTTCTTCGCCGGCCCGATCCCGGCTCCGGGCAATCTCATCGAAACCGTCCCGCTGGCACCGGAACTGTCCATCGCCGGTGCCGGCGCCGCCTACCGAATCCTCTACTCCACCACTGACCAGCACGATGCGCCGGCGGTGAGCACCGCCGCGGTGTTCGTCCCGCGCACGCCGGCGCCGCCGGGCGGCTACCCCGTGATCGCCTGGGCCCACGGCACGGTCGGTCTCGGCGACGACTGCACCCCTTCTGCGCTGCCGCGCACCCCGCGCGACGACGAATACCTGTCGCACTGGCTCAACCAGGGCTACGTCATCGTGGCCAGCGACTACGCCGGGCCTGGGGACCCCGGGTCTGATGAGCTACCTGAACAGCGTCACCACCGCACACGGTGTCATCGATTCGGTAATCGCCGCCCACCGGATGGACCTGGCGCTGTCCCCGAAGTGGGCCATCGTCGGCCAGTCCCAGGGCGGTGGCGCGGCGGTCGCCAGTGCCCGGTGGGCCACCGAGTTCAGCGCGGGCAGCGGTCTCGACTACCGCGGCGTGGTCGCCACCGGCACCCCGGCGAACATCCAGAAGTTCGTCGCGCAGGCCGGGCCCGATCTGCAGCTGCCCGAGCTGGGACCGGTCGCCAACGCCTATACGGCCTACATCATCGCGGCGCTGCGGGAGGCGCGTCCCGATCTCGATGTCAACAGTGTGCTGTCCCCGGCCGGCCTGAACGCGGCCGCCCGCGCCGAGACGGTGTGCGTCCACCCGCTCACCGACGAACTCGCCCAACTCAGCCCGGCCGACATGTTCTCTGCACCGCTGATCTCGATCCCGGGGGTCGAGGAGGCGCTGCACGATTTCATGGGCACCCCGGTGTCGGGGTATGACCGGCCGATGTTCCTCGGGGTGGGCCTGCTCGACCGGGATGTGCCACCGGCCTCCACGCTGGCTTTCTACGACCAGCTGGTGGCCAACAACCAGAACGTCGAACTGCGCATCTACCCGGAGCAGGATCACAGCGGGACGGTGCTGGCCTCGCTGGTCGACTCGACGCCGTTCCTGCGCAACGCGTTCGGTTGGAGTTCGCCGGCCAGGAACCGGGCGTCGACGGTCGCGGACACCTCGATGTCCTCGGGCAGCAGTTCGACGTCGCCGCCACCGGCCGGACTCGCCGCGGCCCGCAGGAAGGTGCCACCGTGGCCACCTTCCGGATGGAGTTGGGCGGCAAGCATTCCGGCGTCCGCGATGGCCACCGGCCGCACCGCGCCGAGCTCGAGCGCGTCCGCGTACTGTTGGGCCCGCGCCGCCGCGTCACGCACGGCGCGGGTGCGCGCATCGGTGACCAGTGCATCCCGCCGGGCGGCCGTGAGCGCCCAGATCACCTGGGCCACCCGGAATCCCCCGGTTCCGGCCACGTGCTCGCCGACCCACCGCGACAGGGCGGCAAAGTCCCGGAATTTCACCTCTACTCCCACGCTGGCGTGGTGCACCATCGGCAGCTGCTTGCCGTCCTTGTGCCAGGGCCGCCGTGACCAGGTCCGCAACTGCTCGGCCGACCACCACGTCACCGGGGCCGGATCGGTGCCCTGCAGCCGGCTGATCGAGTCCTTCACCACGGCGAGATCGTGGGCCACCCGGTCATAGACCGTGCCCATGTCGGGGCCCTCGTAGGTGATCGCTGCCTTGACGGTCCCGCGCTCGGGTGGCTGGAAGGCGGCGAACGTCCCGCGCACGGTGATCTCGGTCAGCATCTTCGAAGCCTAACCACAACAGCCGAGCGAGCAGTACCTTGGTTATCTTTTTTTTTTTTTTTTTGGTGGGCTTGGGGCGGCCGGGGGGGGGGTGCCGGGGGGGGGTGTGTTTCGGGGGGGGGGGCGTCTCCGGGGGGGGCGGCGCGCCGGGGGGGGGCGGTGGTCGCGGGGTGGGGGGGGACCCTGGTGGGTCGGGGGGGCGTCGGGCCAGGCGGGCGGCCGGCGCCCCCGCCGGCGCCGGCCCCGGGCGCCGAGACCCGCGGGTGGCCGGGTGCCAACGGCCCAACCGGTGGCGCGCCTCAGGGACCCCGTCCTCGGGGGGCGGCCCCCACGAACCAACGGGGGGGTGGGGTGGGGGGGCGGCCGCCGGGGAGCGCGGGCTGCCCGGCGACGGGCGGCGCACGGGGGGGGTGGGGGCCTCGGAGGGGCGTGGCGGGGGGGGGGGGGAGATCTGGCCGTGGAGACCCCCGGGCGGGGGGCGGCGGACGCCGGCGGGGGGGGAGGGGGGGCTTTGGGGCCCTTCCGGGGGGGTATGGCGGGTCGGCGCTGGCGGGGCCGGGGCAGGGGGGGTTGGGGGGGTGGCGGGGGGGGGGGGGGGGGGGGGTGTGGAAGGGGGGGGGCAGGAGCCGGGGGGGCGGGGGCGGGCGGGGGGTGGGGGGGGGGGGGCGGTGGGCGGGCGGGGGGCAGGGCCCCCGGCAGTGGGGGAACCGCCGGGTCGCGGGAGCCAGCGGTTGCGGGGGGCTGGGGGAGGGGGGGGCTGTGGGGGCATAAAACAGCAGGAGGGGGGGAAAGGGGGCGGATGGTCCGGGCGGGGAGGGGGCCCCCGGCGGAGAGGGGGGTGGGACCTGGGGGGCCCCTTCCTGCGAATCGTCGGTAGCGGGGCGCCTGTGACCTGACATGCGTGGAACGGCCGCCCATTCCGGTGCGTTGCTCATCTCGCTCCACGATTCGGTAGGAATGTGCAGAATGGTTTGCTGATCGACGCGGGGGACGGGGTGGGGGTGTGCCGGTTCTAGACTACGGTGCTGCGTCGCCGCATGCTGGTCATTTACCTCACGACCTCGCTGGTGCTGTACGTCCTGGCGATCGCAACCGCATTCGGCAGACCCGACGCCTGGGGCGAATGGATCTCCGCGGCATTGAGCGTGGTCGGGCTGCTGGCTGCCGTGCCGCGGCCGCTGTGCGGCTGGCGCTACCCGGTGGCCTTGGCGTGCGCGTGCACCGCGCCGCTGACCGCGGTGCTGGGTCACCACGAACCTGCCGCGCAGGTATGGGCGTTGGTCCCGTTGATCCTCATCGCGGTGTTCATGCGGAGCTGGCACCGGCCCGCGACCGCGCGACTGGTTGGCGCGCTGCTCGCCGCGGGGGTCATGGTGGGCATGTGGATCGCACCGGCACCCGTCCCGTGGCTGTGGTTCCTGTTGTTCCCGGTGTGCATCCTGGGCGCCGCAGAGGTGCTGGGATTACTGCACGGGGCGTTGATCGAGGCCGCCCTGCGAGATCCGCTGACATCGGTGTGGAATCGCGCGGGGTTGAACCGGGAGCTCGACGCTCTGCTACCACGCGCGCGGCGGCACGGAGAATCGCTGGCCGTCATCGTGCTCGACATCGACGATTTCAAATCCGTGAACGACCGCGACGGTCACGCCGCCGGTGACACCGTGCTCATTACGCTGGCCCGACGCTGGACCCGGCAACTGCCGGCATCCGCCCTCATCGGCCGCCTCGGCGGTGACGAGTTCGTCGCCATCATCGCCGGATACGACGAGAGCCAGGCCCGCGCACTGGCCGACACGCTCAGCGGCGACGGTCCGGTACACGTCAGCACCGGCATCGCGGTCGGACCCGCCTACGAGCCGGGTTCGTTTGCCAGGCTGCTCACCGCGGCGGACCGGGATCTCTACCGGCGCAAGAACGCTCGCAAGAGCGTTACCGCCGATGATGCTCCACCGTCTGCGGATTCGTCGTCATGAGCACTGCCGCAGCACAGTTCGCGTTGCGGATCGACATGGGCGGCGCCGAGATGGCTGCGCCGACGGATGCCCAACTCGCCGAACTCGCCCGGCACGCCGCGACTCCGGGAGCGGTACTGCCCGTCGATCAGACGCACTTCGTCAAGTGGATCGGCGGCCGGACGCCACCGGAGATCGAACGCCAACGCATCGCCCGCGTGCAATCGAATCGCGACCTGACCAAGAGGCCGGGATGGACCCTCGATCTGGCGGTGCTGGTCGACGGCGCACCGGTAGGCCTGCAGAGCGTGTCGGGATTCGAGCAGTGGCCGCAACGGCGCACCGTCGGCACCACGTCGTGGTTGATCGCCCCGTTCCAGGGCCGGGGACTGGGCACCCGGGCGCGGGCCGCCGTGCTGGAACTCGCTTTCCGGCATCTGGACGCCGACACGGCGAAATCCTGGGTGCTCGAGGAGAACACCAGCAGTGCGCGGGTCTCGACCGCCCTCGGCTACCAGTTGGTCGACAGCAATGTCCTGGTCGAGGACGGCCGCGAACTCACCGAGCACATCTACGAGCTACGGCGCCGGGACTGGCTGGGCTCGGCGGCGCGCCGCCGGTACGGGCCGGTCATCACCGGCGCCGACGCTCTGGTCCGGGTACTGAGCCGCTGAACGCCTTTCACGCCGCGGGGATCGGCAGGGTCCCCATCGGCCGGGTATACGCCGATTCCACGATGGAACGCAGACGCGCATCATCGCCGATCTTCTGGCTGTTGGGTGTCCACTGCTGGGTCACCATCGGCAGGAAATGGGTGGCCGGCGCGCCCAGAATGGAGGTGGCATTGCCCTCGACGAAAGTCTTGTTGGCGGGATCGTTGAGGCCGATCTTGCTGTAGTCGTTGTGGACCGGTTTGAGTTCGCCCTTGCCCCCGACCAGGCTGGCGGCGCTGCGGTTCTTCTTCGCGTCGGCGTTGCTCAGGTCATTCGGGCAGTCGGCGAAGTAGTCATATTGGCGCGCAATCACTTTCACGGTGTACGGGGTGTCGTCCGGAAATCCGTTCCCACCGTAGGCGGCCACACAGCCGCTCCCCGGGACGTTGGCGCAACCGTTGTACTTGCTCTCCAGGTCACCGGTCATCACAAAGGTCACCGTCGCCGGGTCGACATCACTGGTCGGGCCGTAACGGCGCAACCACGCATCGGCAACCTGGGCACCCTGGCTGTGCCCGGCCACGATCTTGGCACCCGGGATCGAGCGCAGCATCTCGTTGAGCTTGTCGGCGCCCTTGTTGGTGTTGGTGGCGCCGGGGAAGTTGTTGTAGGGCACCTTCACCACCTCATTGGGGGCGGCGAACAGCTCGCCGCGCAGCCAGTTCCCATCGAGCGGACCGAATGCCGGCGCCAACGTGAGCACCGTGGCACCGCCCGGGCCCGGAGCGGCCGCCGCCGGGACCGGCGCTGAGACGGCCGCGCTCATGCCGAACAACAGTGCCAACGCGACGCGCAGAATCTTCATCCGTGTTCTCCCCCTTGCCGAAACGGCATCTCCTGGACAGCTCCCCGCCTTCGATGGTGCGGCGCGCGACCCTCGAAGCCCAAGCGTCGTGTCGCGAATAGCGAAGAGTTGGTACGGATTCGAGACCTGCCATCCGATCCCCGGCCGGGCAGCACCGCACAGGCCAGCTGTCAGCAGCGCACAGAGATCCGTTGACGGGCGATGCGGCACAACACGGCCATTGGCTGCCCATACCGTGCGTAGTCCAGAACCGATAGCCACCAGGAGGGACTGCAGGGATGACGCCAGGCGTTCCGCCATCCTTGGCTCCCGGCATCCCAGGTTCTGCCCGGTACCGTTGGCACCGCTGCGCTACCCGAGCGTGAGCGGTTCGGGCTGGTTGTCGCCCTTGTCCGTAGTGGTGTCGCGGCATTCTCCGTACACCTGAATGTCGCGGTTCGGGTTGCTCGCATTCTGCGGCCCGAGCACGGCCACGACGTTGTTCTTCTTCAACACGGTGCCGTGGCTTTTGAAATCCGGGGCAGACGTCCATCCGCTGTCCTGGAGCCGCTGCGCCATCTGAGCGATCTCTTCACGGACTCCTTGAAGCTCGCGGCCGGCGGATAGGCGATCCTGATCTGCCCGCGAAACGGTGCCTCGCCTTGATCGTTGCAGGACGAGTGCCAAAAGAAAGCCTCGACCACCGGCAGGTTGAGCGTATCGACGAGCTCAGTCGCAGCATCCACAACCTGTGCCCGTGACTGTTCGGGCGTCATCGGGTTGGAGGTTTCGTTGTCGAGCGGGTTCACGGCATCACATCCTGATACGAGAGCGGCAACGAGTGCCGCTGCGGTCCTACGCTGCGCCACACCAAGGTGTTCACGTTCATTGCTCCGCTTCCGTGGGTGTGTCCGCTGGTTCCCGGACGGCACTATCTGGGTCGAGCTTCGGACCCATCTCGGGTAGGCCGGGAATCCCGATCTGGAATCGGTGATCAGCGGTCATTCCGAGCTCCTCCAGCTTATCGCCCTGCCCGGAGGCGACGGTGGCAATGCTGTAGAGCGATTCGCTGCCCGGTTGCAGGTAGCTGCTGTGATCCGAGAAGGGACTGCTGAGACCGGGCACTTCGGCCTTGAACCGGGTCGAACCGAAGTCGTCGTCTGCGGGGTCGTTGCCCAACCCGACGGTGACGTCGGTTCCCGGCATGGTGGACTGCATGCCGCCGAGGTGGGTGATCGGGTCCGTGGATGCCGCACCGACGAACACGTGACCTCCCTCCGGGAGATGGAAGTCGGCGGCGCTCTGCGCGAGATCGGTTCCCGGCGAGCCGATGAGCACGACGTCGTCGACCCGCATCCCGGATCCAGCGGCCGCATCGGCCACCGTGGTGGACCCGTAGGAATGGCCGATCACCGTGACGTGTAGTCCCCCTGGTTCGTGACGCTGAGCGCGTTGAGTGTCACCGGCCAGCAGGTCGCCGCCCTGGCGGGCGAGATCCGGTTGACCGACCCGCACATCGGTCAAGCTGTCGGGGGCGTCGTAACCCATCCAGGCAACGACTGCGGCGCTCTGGGTGGGATCAGCCTTCGCAGTCTGGTCATAGACGCGCGCCGCGTCATCTTGGCTGAGCCAACCCGATTCGACACTGTTACCGGTGCCGGGTACGACGACGGCGGTGTTGTCGGCCGTGTCCGGGTTGCCGATGGCGATCGCGGCCCGGCCCTGGTTGTCGAAGGCGTTCGGCTCGTAGACGTACAGGTAGGTCTCGGCGCCGGTTTTGCGCGCTGCGCGGCCAGACCATCACGGATCTGATCGCGTTGTAGTAGCGCTGCATGACGTCGTAGGGGATCGCCTCGGTCGCGTTCTCCACCCGGGCGATATCGCGGTTCATCATTCGATGTGGCCCTGCTGCGGTCCTCGACGGGAATACCGTTGAGAGTTGCCCAACTATCGGGCTGCTCGCGCATCGGCCGATCTTTGTCGGCCTGGCTCAACGAGTCCCACCACGTCTTGACCTCTTCAGGCGACTTGTCCTGCGGGATCGTGGGCCCAGTGTCCGGGGGCGCCGGGGGATCTCGCCGATGCCGGC
The DNA here is from genome assembly GCA_034520035.1 of Mycobacterium sp. GTDB lineage: Bacteria > Actinomycetota > Actinomycetes > Mycobacteriales > Mycobacteriaceae > Mycobacterium. Next base: position 77,057 of record JAXHOA010000103.1, read on the forward strand.
CCAGAACGTCGAAGGCTTCCCGTCAGGCGGCGACCGCGCTGCGTAGGTTCTGGCCGAGCTGGCGATCCGTTGTATCGAAGGATGCGAGAAGAGTTTTCAGCGTCATGCTGTTGGTGGCCGCTAGCTGCCGAATCTGCATGTTGTTGACTGAGCTGATCTGGCGTAATTGTCGAGTGGACTTCCAGGGCGGACCGAGACAGTCCCGTCGGGTCCGACCTGCCAGCCTTGGTTGCGCAGTTGATCGGCTGTGTGCACAACATTGGTGCGGATTTGAGTCAGAGTTGCGCCGCCTTCCTGCAGGGTGGACTGCAGTGTGGCCATGGACCGTTGTGCTGCTGCATCTGCCGCAGTGTCGGGGCGGCCTTGGCTATCGCCGCGTCAGCAGCCGAGCCCTGCCGGCCGGATTCAAAGTGTTCAGCGTGCTCTGCTGCTGGCTGATCCGATCGTGAGGCCGGCGGCGGACTGGCCCATCGCGGCGCCGGACTGCGTCAATCCCTCCGGCCGGGCCGCTTCGACCTGCGGAATAGTCACCAGCGCCATAGGTTGCCCACAGTGCGATTCATTCAGCGATCCGCCGCAGTCGCTGGCCGAACTCGCTGTCGGCCTCCCGATAGCGCTGCGCTGCCGCCGACAGCCGCTCAGCAGCGCCGTCAGGTCGGCGCTGACGGCAGCGGCCGCTTCGTCGAGTACCACGGCCACGATCTGGCATGCCTCGCCACTGACCAGCCCTGACATCGCCTGTACGGCACCCGCGATCGCCGCCCGGCGGTGATACGGGCAACGTACGCGCTGACCTCGGTCTGCGCCTCTGCGGCAACGCATAAGCGCTCCGGGTCAGCCGCAACGTCGCAGCCACAGAATCGATCGTAAGTCCGCACAGACCGGTTCACGCGCATCAAATTTTGTCCAAGTCCCCGGTCCCGGACAAGGGCGATGGCGGCGGAAACGGCGATCGTGTGTCCGCCCTGGGGTGGTTCCGCGCGGGGACCAGGTCGCCACGCTGCATCGCGTGGTCCAGCACCCCTGCGAGAGCTTGTCCGGGTTCGGGGACTCGCGTGTGGGCTGCCGTGAGCCGTTCGCCGAAGACGCGTGCGTCACCGAGCGTCAATCCACATCGCGGGGGGCCGACGGCCGGCTGGGATCGCGTATTGCCGTTAGGGGTTCGCGCACGGCGAGTTGATGTCGATCTCGAACACGGCCTGACCTGACCACAATCGGATTCAGTGTGGCTGTGGGGTTTGCGGCGGCGGCTGTGCTGGTGATGGTGATGGTCGCGATCTCGGCCGACCAGCGACAAGCCAATCCACAGAAGGCCTGGGAAGGCAATGATCTCAACGACGTGACCTCCCTGGCCACTGCAGTGCCCCACGGCGACGTGGTCGTAACAGAGAGATCCTGGGCTTCCCTCATCAACGCGGCGAAGGTCGGTGACCGCGTTGACACTGTGGTGACCGCCCGCATCCAAGATGTGGTGGATCGCCCACCCGTCACCTCTTAACAGCAGCGGGGGAAGGGTCAGCCCGCAGCACAAAGGGGATTCAGCGACCGAAGTCCCTGGCCCCATCCAAACAGGGTCTCCCGATGGCCAAACCCACCAACCACAAAGGTCACGAACCATTTCTGGTTCGTGACGCTGTGCAGCGATTCGAAAGAACCGCTCTTTGTGGGCGAAGGGGGACTTGAACCCCCACGTCCCGAAGGACACTGGCACCTGAAGCCAGCGCGTCTGCCATTCCGCCACTCGCCCGAATGACCGCGCAACCGTATCACTAGAGCCCTTTTCCGCCCAAACCACCAGAACCGGAAAGAGCACACCCCGCTGACCTGGCGTGATCCGATTCTCAGAGATCTGTTGGTCACGCAATCGCGTGACGGGCCGATAACATGCCTGTGAGCAGTGTGGCCAGAGCGACACGCGGCGCGGGGACCGACAAACAGCACGACGAGTGGACGAGGCGGTGAGATGGGTCTGGCAGACCGAATCGAGCGACGCCTCGAATCGAGCGTCGGTGACGCCTTCGCCCGGGTCTTCGGCGGGTCCATCGTCCCGCAGGAGGTCGAGGCGCTGTTGCGCCGCGAGGCCGAGGCCCGATCTCGGGCCGTCGCCGGCGGCCGTATTTTGGCCCCCAACGATTACGTCATTACCCTCAGTGAGGCTGATTACCAGAAGGTGAGCGCCGACCCCGACCGGACATCGACCACATTTGCCCGTCACCTGGAGGGTTTCATCCATGACCAGGGGTGGCAAACGTATGGTGATGTGGTCGTCAGGTTTGAGCCATCGCCGAGCCTGCACACCGGACAGTTCCGCGCCCGTGGAGCGGTCAACCCAGACTCGACCACCCACGAACCCGCACCAGCAGAACGAGACCGCGCGTCCACCGCAGAACCAGGAGTACCAGCGATGACCGACAACCCGAGCTACCGAGGCCAGGGACAGGGTCGGCCCGGCGACGACCAGTACGACGACCGGTACCGCCAGCCTGAAGAGGGCCGCGGCGGCTACCCGCAGGAGCAGGGTGGTTACCCCGACCAGGGCGCCTACCAGCCGCCGCGTCCGCCCGCCGGATACCCCGAGCAGGGCGGTTACCCGGACCAGGGCTACCCGCCGCCGTCCTATGAGCAGCGCCCGCCCGCCGGTGAGCAGCGCCCGCCCGCCGGATACGGCCAGCCGCCGGCCGGGTACCCGGACCAGGGCTACCGCCAGCAGCCGCCGCCAGCCGGATACGGCCAGCCGCCGGCATCGCCGCCTCCCGGATACGGCGACTACGACTACGGCCGCCCCCCGGCGCGCCAGGACGAGGGCTACGGCCGTCCGCCCGCACCGCCGGCTCCCGGTTACCCCGATCAGGGTGGCTACCCGGACCAGGGTGGCTATCCCGATCAGGGCGGCTACGGCGGCCAGCAGTACGGTCGCGCCGACTACGCGGCACCGCCGGCACCCGATTACGGCCGCTATGGCGAGCCCCCGGCCCAGGGCGGGTACCCGGATCAGGGTTACGGCGAGCCCGCCGGGTACGACTACGGTGCCCAGCCCGCAGCTCCCGCCGGGTACGGCGCCGGCTACGGCGCCGCGGCGACCGTGACCCTGCAGCTCGACGACGGCAGTGGCCGGACCTACCAGCTGCGCGAAGGCGCCAACGTGATCGGCCGTGGCCAGGACGCCCAGTTCCGGCTGCCCGATACCGGTGTGTCCCGCCGTCACCTGGAGATCCGCTGGGACGGCCAGGTCGCGCTGCTCTCGGATCTGAACTCCACCAACGGCACCACGGTCAACAATGCACCGGTGCAGGAGTGGCAGCTCGCCGACGGTGACGTGGTCCGGCTGGGCCACTCCGAGATCATCGTCCGGGTCCACTGAGCGCCGATCAGCTACGGCCCTTTACGCCTCCCAGTATCGTGACGGCGGAACTCGCACGGAACCGGGACGGAGAGGACGTCGGATGCAGGGGCTAGTACTGCAGCTGACGCGCGTCGGATTCCTACTGCTGCTGTGGCTGTTCATCTGGTCGGTGCTGCGCATCCTGCGCACCGATATCTACGCCCCCACCGGTGCCGTCATGGTGCGCCGCGGACTGGCGCTGCGCGGCTCGCTGCTGCCCAAGGGCGAACGCCGGCACATCGCCCGGCATCTGGTGGTCACCGAAGGCGCGCTGGCCGGTACCCGCATCACGTTGGGCAGCCAGCCGGTGCTGATGGGCCGTGCCGATGATTCCACCCTGGTGCTCACCGACGATTACGCGTCGACGCGGCACGCCAGGCTGTCACCTCGGGGGTCGGAATGGTACGTGGAGGACCTAGGATCGACCAACGGCACATACCTTGACAGGGCGAAGGTGACTACGGCGGTAAGGGTTCCGATGGGAACGCCGGTACGAATCGGCAAGACAGTGATCGAGTTGCGCCCGTGACACTGGTGCTCAGATATGCAGCACGCAGCGACCGGGGTCTGGTGCGCGCCAACAACGAGGACTCGGTGTACGCCGGCGCCCGGCTGCTGGCTCTGGCCGACGGTATGGGCGGGCACGCCGCGGGTGAGATCGCCTCGCAACTCATCATCGGTGCGCTCGCACACCTCGACGATGACGAGCCCGGCGGTGACCTGCTGAGCAAACTCGCCGACGCCGTCCAGGAAGGCAACGGCGCGATCGCGGCGCACATCGAGGCAGATCCGGAACTAGACGGGATGGGTACCACCCTGACCGCGATCCTGTTCGCGGGCAATCGGCTTGGCTTGGTGCATGTTGGCGACTCCCGCGCCTACCTCATGCGCGACGGTGAGCTGAACCAGATCACCAAGGACGACTCGTTCGTCCAGACGCTGGTCGACGAGGGACGCATCACCGCCGAGGAGGCGCACAGCCATCCACAGCGCTCGCTGATCATGAAGGCGCTGACCGGGCACGAGGTCGACCCGACGCTGATCATGCGTGAGGCCAAGGTGGGCGACCGCTACCTGCTGTGCACGGACGGACTCACCGACCCGGTCAGCCACGACACCATCGCCGAGGCCCTGCAGATCCCCGATGTCGTCGAAGCCGCCGACCGTCTCGTCGAACTTGCGCTGCGCGGCGGTGGCCCAGACAACGTCACCCTCGTGGTCGCCGACGTGGTGGACTACGACTACGGCCAGACCCAGCCGATTCTGGCCGGAGCGGTCTCCGGCCAAGATGACGACACCATTCCGCCGAATACGGCCGCGGGCCGCGCCTCGGCGTTCAACCCGAAACGCAACCAGCCCAAAAGGGTTGTCACACAACCCGAGGAGCAACGGCCGCCCCGCTCCAAACGCCGGATGCTGATCGCCGCAGTGGTGGTCCTGCTGGTGGTGGTGGCGGGGCTGACCATCGCCCGCGAGATCATTCGCAACAACTATTACGTCAGCGAGCAGGACGACACCGTCGCCATCATGCGTGGTGTGCAGACCTCGTTTCTGGGTCTTTCCCTGCAGGAGCCCTTTCTGGTCGGCTGCCTCAATGCCCGGAACGAGTTGTCGCTGATCAGCTTCGACCAGTCCAAGGAGCCGCTGGACTGCCAGGTGCTGCGCCTGCAGGACATCCGCGAGTCCGAGCGCGCCCAGGTCGCCGCCGGCCTGCCCTCCGGTTCGCTGGATGACGCGATCCGCCAGATCAACGAACTGTCCCGGACGTCACTGCTGCCCATCTGCGCGCTGCCGACCCGGACCCCGACCACCACCACCCCGAGCCCCATCCGGCCGCCCGCCCCCGCCACGGCACCGCCGCCCGCCTCGGGCACACCGCGCCCGGCCACCCCGCCTCCTGCGACATCGGCCGCGCCCCCGCCGGCCGCGCCCGCGCCCGCGTCGCCGACCACCGCCACCGCCACCGCCACCGCGCCGCCCCCGCGTCCCAGCCCATCCCCGACCGTCACGGCTCTGCCCCCACCACCGCCGGAGCCGGGCACCAACTGCCGGACGGCGTCATGACCTCGTCGACCCAGCCACAGTCACCGGTCTCGGTCACCCCTCCCCTGCCCAATCGGCGCAATGCCGAACTGGCCCTGCTGATTTTCGCCGCGGTGATCACCACCGTGGCGTTGCTCATCGTGGAGGCCAATCAGGAGCAGGGCCTGGACTGGGACCTGGCCCAGTACACCCTGGGCTACCTCGCGCTGTTCGGGGCCGCCCACCTGGCGATCCGCCGCTACGCGCCCTATGCCGATCCGCTGCTGCTGCCGCTGGTGGCACTGCTCAACGGCTTGGGGCTGGTCATGATCCACCGCCTCGACCTCGCCCAACGCGAGCTGAGCCTGGACAACGTCGGCGGCAACGCCGACCAGCAGATGCTGTGGGCGCTGGTCGGCGTGGCGGCCTTCTGCGCCGTGCTGGCCCTGCTGCGCGACCATCGCATGCTGGCCCGCTACGGCTACACCTGCGGCCTGATCGGCTTTGTGCTGCTTGTCATTCCGGCTCTGCTGCCGGCCCGGTTCTCCGAGCAGAACGGCGCCAAGATCTGGATCCGTTTCGAGGGCTTCTCCATCCAGCCCGCCGAGTTCTCCAAAATCCTGCTGCTGATCTTCTTCGCCGCGGTGCTGGTGTCCAAGCGCGAACTGTTCACCAACGCCGGCAAGCACGTCCTCGGTGTCGACCTGCCACGGCCGCGTGATCTGGCTCCGCTGCTGGTGGCCTGGATCGCCTCGGTCGGTGTGATGGTGTTCGAAAAGGACTTGGGCACTTCACTTCTGCTCTACGGGTCGTTCCTGGTGCTGCTGTACGTGGCCACCGACCGGCTGTCCTGGGTGGTCATCGGGCTGGCCTTGTTCGCCGCGGGCAGCGTGGTGGCCTATCAGCTGTTCGGGCATGTCCGGGTGCGGGTGCAGAACTGGCTGGACCCGTTCGCCGACCCCGACGGCGCCGGCTACCAGATGGTGCAATCGCTGTTCAGCTTCGCCACCGGTGGCATTTTCGGTACCGGTCTCGGCAACGGCCAACCCGGCACCGTGCCCGCGGCTTCCACCGACTTCATCATCGCCGCCATCGGCGAGGAACTCGGATTGGTCGGTCTCGCAGGCGTTCTCATGCTCTACACGATCCTGATCATCCGGGGCCTGCGCACCGCGCTCGCGGTCCGGGACAGCTTCGGCAAGCTGCTGGCAGCCGGGTTGGCCTCCACGCTGGCGATCCAGCTGTTCATCGTCGTCGGCGGTGTCACCAAGCTGATCCCGCTCACCGGGCTCACCACGCCGTGGATGTCCTACGGCGGTTCGTCGCTGCTCGCCAACTACGTGCTGCTGGCCATCCTGGTGCGCATCTCGCACGCGGCCCGCCGACCGATCGACACCGCCCGGGCACCCAACCCGGCGCCGATCGCCGCCGCCTCCACCGAGGTGATCGGCCGCGTATGAACGACTCACTGCGCCGGCTCTCGGTCGTCTTCATGGCACTTGTGGTGCTGCTGCTGGCCAACGCCACCCTCACCCAGGTGTTCACCGCCGACGGGTACCGCGCCGATCCACGCAACCAGCGGGTGCTGCTCGACGAGTACTCGCGTCAGCGCGGCCAGATCACCGCGGGCGGCCAACTGCTGGCCTACTCGGTGTCCACCGACGGCCGGTTCCGTTTCCTGCGCGTCTACCCCAACCCGCAGACCTACGCCCCGGTCACCGGGTTCTACTCGCTGGGCTACTCCAGCAGCGGCCTCGAGCGGGCCGAAGACGCCGTGCTCAACGGCTCCGACGAGCGGCTCTTCGGTAAGCGGTTGGCTGATTTCTTCACCGGCCGGGACCCGCGCGGTGGCACCGTCGACACCACGGTGCGGCCCGACGTGCAAGAAGCCGCCTGGGACGCGATGGCCGAGGGCTGCGACGGACCCTGCAAGGGCGCCGTGGTGGCCCTGGAGCCCGCCACCGGCAAGATCCTGGCGATGGTGTCCTCGCCGTCCTATGACCCGAACAAGCTGGCCAGCCACGACGGCGCCGTGCAGACCGCCACCTGGGACGAACTGCGCGACGACCCGAATGCGCCGCTGGTCAACCGCGCGATCGCCGAGACCTACCCGCCGGGCTCCACGTTCAAGGTCATCACCACCGCCGCCGCGCTGCAGTCCGGCAGCACCCCGGACACCCAGCTGACCTCGGCCGCGCGCATCCCGCTGCCCGACAGCACCGCGACGCTGGAGAACTACGGCGGCTCCGCCTGCGGCGGCGGCCCGACCGCATCGCTGCGCGAGGCCTTCGCCCGCTCCTGCAACACCGCCTTCGTCGAACTCGGGCTCGACACCGGTGCCGACAAGCTGCGCTCCACCGCTGCAGGCGTTCGGATTGGATTCGCCACCGGCGCCCATCCCGCTGCAGGTCGCTGAGTCCACCGTCGGCCCGATCAGCGACGGCGCGGCGCTCGCCATGTCCAGCATCGGGCAGCGCGATGTCGCGGTGACCCCGCTGCAGAACGCGATGGTGGCGGCGACCATCGCCAACGACGGCGTCACCATGACGCCGTATCTGGTCGATACCCTCAAGGGACCCGACCTGTCCAATATCGCCACCACCGCCCCCACCGAGCAGCGACGCGCGGTGTCACCGCAGGTCGCAGCTACACTTACCGATCTGATGGTCGGCGCCGAGCAGGTGACGCAGCAGAAGGGAGCCATCGCCGGCGTGCAGATCGCATCCAAAACGGGCACCGCCGAGCACGGCACGGATCCCCGCAACACCCCGCCCCACGCCTGGTACATCGCGTTCGCGCCGGCGCAAGCCCCGAAGGTGGCCGTCGCGGTACTCGTGGAGAATGGCGGAGACCGATTGTCCGCCACCGGCGGCGCGGTGGCCGCCCCGATCGGGCGGGCCACCATCGCCGCCGCACTCCGGGAGGCATCATGACGGCCCGGGTGGGAGTAACGCTGTCGAGCCGTTACCGGCTGCAGCGGCTCATCGCCACCGGCGGTATGGGACAGGTGTGGGAAGGCCTCGACACCCGACTCGGCCGCCAGGTCGCGATCAAGGTTCTCAAGGCCGAGTTCTCCGAGGACTCCGAGTTCGTGGAGCGGTTCCGTGCCGAGGCGCGCACCGTCGCCATGCTCAATCATCCCGGCATCGCCAGCGTCTACGACTACGGCGAGACCGAGATCGAGGCCGGTGAGGGCCGCACCGCCTACCTGGTGATGGAACTGGTCAACGGCGAACCGCTGAACTCCGTCATCAAACGCACCGGACGCCTGTCGCTGCGCCACGCGTTGGACATGCTGGAGCAGACCGGCCGCGCCCTGCAGGTCGCGCACACCGCCGGCCTGGTGCACCGCGACGTCAAACCGGGAAACATCCTGATCACCCCGACCGGCCAGGTGAAGCTCACCGACTTCGGTATCGCCAAGGCCGTGGACGCCGCGCCGGTCACCCAGACCGGCATGGTGATGGGCACCGCGCAGTACATCGCGCCCGAACAGGCCCTGGGCCGCGACGCCACGGCCGCCTCCGACGTCTACGCACTCGGTGTCGTCGGCTACGAATCCGTGTCGGGCAAGCGTCCGTTCACCGGTGACGGCGCCCTGACCGTGGCGATGAAGCACATCAAGGAGGCCCCGCCGCCGCTGCCGCCGGATCTGCCGCCCAACGTGCGTGAGCTCATCGAGATCACGCTGGCCAAGGAGCCCAACCACCGGTACCGGTCGGGGGGCCCGTTCTCCGACGCCGTCGCCGCGGTGCGCGCCGGCCGCCGGCCACCGCGGCCGAACTCCGCTCCGACGATCGGTCGGGCCGCCCCGGCGGCCATCCCGTCGGTCACCCAGGCCCGCGCCGCAGCGGCCGCCGAGTACCGGCCCCCGCCGACGGCGTCGCGCCCGCGGACGACCACCGGGAACCACCGTCCGCCGCCGCCGCGCCGCACGTTTTCACCCGGACAGCGCGCCCTGCTGTGGGCCGCCGGGGTGCTCGGTGCGCTGGCGATCATCATCGCCGTGCTGATCGTGGTCAACGCGCAGGACAAGCGCGACCGTCCTGTCCAGCAGGAGACGTCCACCAGCACCACCGTGATCGGCGTGCCGCCCGAGCCACCCCCCGGTGAGACGCCATGACCACCCCCCAGCACCTGTCGGACCGTTACGAGCTCGGCGAGATCCTCGGCTTCGGCGGGATGTCGGAGGTCCACATCGCCCGTGACGTCCGGCTCCACCGGGACGTCGCGGTCAAGGTGCTGCGTGCCGACCTGGCCCGCGATCCGAGCTTCTATCTCCGCTTCCGGCGCGAGGCACAGAACGCCGCGGCGCTCAACCACCCGGCCATCGTTGCCGTCTACGACACCGGCGAGGCCGACACCCCCAACGGGCCGCTGCCCTACATCGTGATGGAGTACGTCGACGGTGTGACGCTGCGCGACATCGTGCACACCGAGGGCCCGATGGAGCCCAAGCGGGCCATCGAGATCATCGCCGACGCCTGCCAGGCACTGAACTTCAGCCACCAGCACGGCATCATCCACCGCGACGTCAAGCCGGCCAACATCATGATCAGCAAGGCCGGCGCGGTGAAGGTGATGGATTTCGGGATCGCCCGCGCGCTCGCCGACGGCGGCAACAGCGTCACCCAGACCGCGGCCGTCATCGGCACCGCGCAGTACCTGTCCCCCGAGCAGGCCCGCGGCGAGGCCGTCGACGCCCGCTCCGACGTGTACTCGCTGGGCTGCGTCCTCTACGAAATCCTCACCGGCGAACCACCTTTCGTCGGTGACTCACCCGTCGCGGTGGCCTACCAGCACGTCCGCGAGGACCCGGTGCCGCCATCGACCCGACACGCCGGCCTGTCCCCCGGCCTCGACGCCGTGGTGCTCAAGGCACTGTCGAAGAACCCGGAGAACCGGTACCAGAGCGCCGCCGAAATGCGCACCGACCTGATCCGCGTGCACAGCGGCGAGGCGCCCGAGGCGCCGAAGATCTTCACCGATGCCGAGCGCACCAACATTTTGACGAGCACCGGTCCGCATGCCCGCGCGCTGCCCACCGAGCACATCCCGGCCGCCGGCTACTCCCAGTCGTCGGGCAACGGATCCATCGGGCGCTGGCTCATCGCCGTCGCGGTGCTGGCCGTGCTGACCGTGGTGGTGACCGTCGCTATCAACGCGTTCGGCAACAGTCCCCGCGATGTGCAGGTACCCGACGTGACCGGCCAGGTCTCTGCGGATGCCATCGCCGCGCTCCAGAACCGTGGGTTCAAGACCCGCACCTCGCTGCAGCCGAACTCCACGGTGGCGCCCGACCATGTCATCAGCACCGACCCGGCCGCCGAGACCGCCGTCGCCGCCGGCGAGGACATCACCATCAACGTCTCCACCGGCCCGGAGCAGCGTGCGGTGCCCGACGTGCGCGGCTCCTCGCTGGCCGACGCCACCCGCGAACTGCTCGATGCCGGTTTCGGCCGGGTGCAGCCCTCGGAATCGGAGTCCACACCCGAGCTCAAAGGCAAGGTGCTGGGCACCAACCCGCCCGCCAACGCGACCTCGGCCATCACCAACGTCATCACCGTCATCGTCGGTACCGGTCCCGGCAGCGTGGTCGTCCCGGACTGCGTGGGGCAGTCCGTCGACACCTGCCGGCAGATCCTCGAGGCCTCCGGCTTCCCCAACTCCGTGCCCGTGGAGGTGGACGACACCGCACCGGCGGGCCAGGTCGTGGGCCTGAATCCGCCCGCCGGTCAGCCCGCCCCCAAGGATGCCGTGGTGCAGATGCAGGTGTCGCGCGGCAACCAGTTCGTGATGCCCAACCTGTCCGGCCAGTTCTGGGTGGACGCCGAGCCGAATCTGCGGGCATTGGGGTGGACCGGGGTGCTCATCAAGGGCGCCAACGTCGACAACAGTGGCCAGCGAACCAACGCGGTGGTGACCCAGAGTCCGGCCCCCGGCGCCGGGGTGGGCTACCGGGACTCGATCACGCTCAGTTTCGCGTCCTAGCAGCCCGGCACTCAGGTCCTGGCGGTGGCCGCCCGGACCGTATCGGCCACTTCGGTCTCGAGCGTGCGGACCAGACCCTCATCGGGGGCGGCCCCGCAGTAGCCGAGCCAGTTGGCCAGCATCCGGTGACCGCCCTCGGTGAGGATCGATTCGGGGTGGAACTGCACGCCGTGGATCGGCAACTCGGTGTGCCGGACCGCCATGATGACGCCGCTGTCGGTGCGGCCGGTGGCTTCCAGCACGTCGGGCAGGGTGTCCGGCAGGATGGTCAGCGAGTGGTAGCGCGTCGCCGTGAAGGGCTCCGGAAGTCCTTGCAGCACACCGGCATCGGTGTGATGCACGATGCTCGTCTTGCCGTGCAGCAGTTCCGGGGCGCGGTCCACGGTGCCGCCGAAGGCGACCCCGATGGCCTGGTGGCCCAGGCACACGCCGAGCAACGGGGTACGCGCCTTGGCGCAGGCCTGCACCAGCGCGATCGACGCGCCGGCCCGTTCCGGGGTCCCGGGGCCGGGGGAGAGCAGGATCCCGTCGAACTCCGCGGCGACCGCATCCGGATCCGACAGCCGGTCGTCATCGTTGCGCCACACCTGCGCGTTCACGCCGAGCTGGCCCAGGTACTGGACCAGGTTGAACACGAAGCTGTCGTAGTTGTCGACGACCAGAACCTGCATGCGATCAGGCTACTGGCCTGCGCACGTCAATACCCCAGTGGACCGAGCGGCTTGGCGTAGCGCAGCCGCACCGGCGCGGTGTGACCCACCAGCTCCACCTCCTCGCGGACCTCCTCGGAATACCCGAGTTCGAACCGCAGCACGTACTGCTTGTACAAGGTGACCAGCGGAGCCTCGGCCAGCGCGGTCTGCATCGCCGGCACGTCGCCGACGGCGGTGATGACATACGGCGGGCTGTAGGTGCGCCCGTTGAGCAGCAGGGTGTTCCCGACGCACAGCGGCGCCGACGTCGCGACGATGCGCTGATCCTGCATCTGGACGCCCTCGGCACCGGCACTCCACAGTGCGTTGAGCACCGCCTGGATGTCCTGCTGATGCACCACCAGGTCGTCGGGGGCGGCATCGATGGGAAAACGCCCATCGGCGTCGCGCTGGGCGTCGTTCAGGGTGATCACCAGGCCCGGCCCGCGCAGCGGATCCAGCCCGGCCTGCTCGGCGAGGGTGTTCGAACGGCGGGTGATGGCGGCCAGGGCGGCGTCGGCGCCGGGGGAGCCACCGTGGCGGTGATCGATGGCGTTCACCATGTCGTCGCGCCGCGCAGCGAGACGATCCACGCTGGCACTGGCTTCACGCACCAGGTCCACCAAGCGCGGGGAGTCGCTGCGGCGGATCTCGTCACCGCCGGAGACGCCATGGGTGGTGGACAGCAGGAGTCCGGCGAACACGCACACGACGGGAACGCCGAATCGCCAGAGCGAGCGTCGCCGGTCGGAATTCCCGGCGGCGGGCGCGGCTGCGTTAGGCTCAGGTTCCTGATCCATATTCGAGTCCCGGCCGCTGTCCATCGTCTTCAAAGGTTAACCATGCCCAAGTCCAAAGTCCGTAAGAAGAACGACTTCACCATCAACCCGGTGAGCCGGACCCCGGTCAAGGTCAAGGCCGGCCCGTCGAGTGTGTGGTTCGTGGTGCTGTTCGTGGGCCTGATGTTGCTGGGTCTGCTGTGGCTGTTGGTCTTCCAGCTGGGTGCGACCGGTTTGGACGCCCCGACCTGGCTGGGCTGGATGGCCGATCTCGGCCCGTGGAACTACGCGATCGCCTTTGCTTTCATGATCACCGGACTGTTGCTCACCATGCGGTGGCGCTGACGCCTGCGCGTCCCGGTTTGAATTCAAAATTGCTTCCATGCGTTCCCCGAGCCGCAACCTGGCCGTAACCCAATCACACCGTTGTGATTCATCCCCATTGGGGATAGCGCCTGTGGATAACTTCAAAGCTCCCGGTGAGACGGTGTACTGACGTGATTCAGCAAACTAGTTGGGCCCCGAAGACGACCGGCATCGTGTGGATCGGCATCATCGGTCTCGCGATGGCCGTCGTCGCTGTGACCGTGGTCACAGACCTGCCGGGACGTGTCCTGGGGGGTGTTGCCGCGCTGGGTTTGATGCTGTTTGCAACAGCTTCATGGCGCGCACGTCCAAAACTGGCAATCACCGACGCCGGCCTGGAGATTCGCGGCTGGCTGAGCACCCGGGTGCTGGCCAAGGCCGACATCACCCTGATCCGGATCACCGAGTTCCGCCGGTTGGCACGCAAGGTGCGACTGTTGGAGATCGACACGGCCGATGACCGGCTCCATGTATTCACCCGGTGGGACCTGGGCACCGACCCGTTACAGGTGCTCGACACGCTCACCGACGCCGGCTACACACCCTGAACCCGCGAGCGTGCGTGTCTGTCCCCGGACACGCCGCTCCAAGCCCAAAGAAAACGCACGCTCACCGGTAACCGGCGAACGTGCGTTTCAGGGTTTACGTCAGGAGATGGTGACGGACTCGATCACGACCGCCTCGGTGGGCCGGTCACTGCGATCGACCGCCGTGGTGGCGATGGCGTCGACGACCTTCTGCGATTCGGGATCGACGACCTCACCGAAGATGGTGTGCTTGCGGTTCAGGTGCGGCGTGGGGCCGACGGTGATGAAGAACTGCGAACCGTTGGTGCCCGGTCCGGCGTTGGCCATGGCCAGCAGGTAGGGCTTGTCGAACTGCAGTTCCGGGTGGAACTCGTCGGCGAACTGGTAGCCCGGGCCGCCACGGCCGGTGCCGGTCGGGTCGCCGCCCTGGATCATGAAGCCGTCGATGACCCGGTGGAACACCGCGCCGTCGTAGAACGGGCCCGACGTGCTGCCGGAGGCGTTCTCGGTGCTGTAGTCCTTGGTGCCGTTGGACAGGCCGGTGAAGTTTGAGACCGTCTTGGGGGCATGGTTGCCGAACAGGGCAATCTTGATGTCGCCACGGTTGGTGTGCAGCGTCGCGGTCGCTGTCTGAATGGGGCTCGTCACGGAATCCAGTCTGCCATTCGCGGTTCGCCGACCGCCCCCGGCCCCACGCGAATAGGCTTGCGCTCATGAGTGCGAAGACGACCACCGCCCGGTTGACGCCCCGCGAGCGGTTCGCCCGCGGCCTGAAGTACTCGACGGTGGGCCCGTATGACATCACCAGGGGAGCGGTCGGCATCACCGCAGGCACCGTCGGGTCCTCAGTGGGCTGGCTGCGCGATCAGTACCGCAGCGGCAAGCTCCGCGAGGAACTGGAGACCGCCCAGGAGGTGGTGGCGACCGAGCTCGCCGCGGCCCAGGAGGTCATCTCCAACCTGCCGCAGGCCTTCCAGGAGGCGCGGCGCTCGAAGCGTCGCCCGCGCCCGATCGTGCTCGTCGCGGCCGGGGTGGGGGTGCTGGCAGTCGGGGCGGTGACGTTCTCCATCGTGCGGCGCTCGATGCGTCCCGAGCCGTCGACGCTGCCGCCGAGCGTCGAGGTCACCCCGCGGCCGTGAGCCGTCGTTCGGCCCGCCCGGTCGGCATCCGCGGTGTATCACTGATGCGACATTCAGTGCGCTGAGAGGACCGGCATGACAGATTCCGTGGTGGCTCCGACCCTTCCCGACGGTGCCGTGCTGCCGTTCCCGCCGGTGCCGTCGGCGAGCGTCGCCGGTCGCACCCTTGGCGAATCGAGCTACGCGACCCGGCAGGTGCCGCGTCGCCTGCACAAGGATTCGCCGAACATCGTGATCGTGTTGATCGACGATGCCGGCCCCGGCCTGCCCTCGGGGCTGGGCGGCGAGGTCAACACCGCGACACTGGACCGGTTCTGTGCAGAAGGTGTGTCCTACAACCGGTTTCACACCACTGCCATGTGCTCGCCCACCCGCGCCTCCCTGTTGACCGGTCGCAACCACCATGAGATCGGCAACGGGCAGATCGCCGAACTCGCCAACGACTGGGACGGCTACTCCGGCAAGATCCCGCGCTCGGCCGCCACCGTGGCCGAGGTCCTCAAACAGTACGGCTACGCCACCTCGGCGTTCGGCAAGTGGCACAACACCCCCGCCGAGGAGACCACCGCCGCCGGACCGTTCGAGAACTGGCCCACCGGAATGGGTTTCGAGTACTTCTACGGTTTCCTGGCCGGCGAGGCATCCCAGTACGAACCGCATCTGGTGCGCAACACCACCGTCGTCTCCCCGCCGAAGACCCCGGAAGAGGGCTACCACCTGTCCGAGGACCTCGCCGATGACGCCATCGGCTGGCTGCGCAGGCACCGGGCGTTCAATGCCGACAAACCGTTCCTCATGTACTGGGCCAGTGGCTGCCTGCACGGGCCGCACCACATCATGAAGGAGTGGGCGGACAAGTACGCCGGAAAGTTCGACGACGGCTGGGATGCCTACCGGGAGCGGGTCTTCGCGCGCGCCAAGGACAAGGGCTGGATCCCGCAGGACTGCGAACTGACCGAACGCGATGAGACGCTGCCGGGCTGGGACGACATCCCCGAGGACGAGAAGCCCTTTCAGCGTCGCCTGATGGAGGTGGCCGCCGGCTACGCCGAGCATGTCGACGTCCAGGTCGGCCGGCTCGCCGATGAGCTGGACGACCTCGGCTACGGCGACAACACCTTGTTCTTCTACATCTGGGGTGACAACGGATCCTCCGGCGAAGGGCAGAACGGCACCATCGCAGAACTGTTGGCGCAGAACGGTATTCCCACCACCGTGCGCCAGCACATCGACGCCCTCGACGCGCTCGGCGGGCTCGATGTGCTCGGCTCACCGCTGGTGGACAACCAGTACCACGCCGGCTGGGCGTGGGCGGGCAGCACACCGTACAAGGGCATGAAGCTGCTGGCCTCTCACCTGGGCGGCACCCGTAACCCGATGGCGGTGCGCTGGCCGGCGAAGATCAGCGCCGACCCGACCCCGCGGGATGTGTTCCTGCACTGCACCGATGTGGTGCCGACCATCTACGAGGTGCTGGGCATCGAACCGCCGCGCACGGTGGCGGGGGAGCAGCAGATGCCGCTCGCCGGGGCGAGTTTCGCGCGCACCCTTGCCGATCGGTCCGCGCCCGGCGGGAAGAAGACCCAGTACTTCGAGATCATGGGCAGCCGGGCCATCTACGACGACGGCTGGCTGGCCTGTGCCCGCGGGCCACGGTTGCCCTGGGTGCCGGGCGCACCCGAAGGCATCGCCACCTGGACCCCCGATCAGGACCGCTGGGAGCTGTACAACCTCGACGAGGACTGGTCGCAGGCCCATGACCTGGCCGCCGCCCAGCCGGAGAAGGTGGCCCAGCTCCGCGAGCTGTTCGCCATCGAGGCCGCCCGCAACGCCGTCCTACCGATCGGCGGGGGACTGTGGGTGCCGGTCTATCACCCCGAACTGCGCATCGCCCCGCCCTATCGCGAATGGACGTTCGCAGGGGACATGGTGCGGATGCCGGAGTTCTGTGCACCGGCGCTGGGCAACAAGAACAACACCGTGACCATCGATGTCGACGTGCCGGAGACCGGCAGCGGTGTGCTGTACGCGCTGGGCGCCGCCGCGGGCGGGCTGACCTGCTACCTGGACGACGGGTACCTCTGCTACGAGTACAACCTGTTCATCCTGATGCGCACGAAGATCCGGTCCGCGACGCCGGTGCCCGCAGGGCGGCACACGATCGTGGTGCAGACCGCGTACGCCGAGCCGCGGCCAGGTGGACCGCTGGATGTGGTGTTGTCCGTCGACGGCGCGACGGTGGCGTCCGGGCAGGTGCCGGTGAGCGCGCCGCTGCTGTTCACCGCCAATGACTGCCTGGACATCGGGACATGCCTGGGGTCACCGGTAGCGCTGGATTACCGCGAGCGGGCACCGTTCCCCTTCGAGGGGCGGATCCACCGGGTGCACGTGAAATACGACTGAGCGTCCGGATGCTCGGCCGACTCACGGCTCACTCGAAGAACGGATTATGTTCCGGGAGCGGCTTGATCAGCGGGCCCAACAACTGTGCTGACTGATCGACGGTCAAGACCTCGGCCGGATCCAACGGGATGATCTCGCGTGCGTTTTCGTCGTACTCCCACACGT
This sequence comes from Mycobacterium sp., assembly GCA_034520035.1. Taxonomy (GTDB): domain Bacteria; phylum Actinomycetota; class Actinomycetes; order Mycobacteriales; family Mycobacteriaceae; genus Mycobacterium. The sequence continues at coordinate 94,523 of JAXHOA010000103.1, forward strand.
CCTCCCCGACCAACCGACCGTTGTCGTAGGGCCAGATCATATGCTCGGCGGTCTTCACCAGATAGCTGGCTGCGGGGTCCACCGGCACCCCTTCGGCGGCCAGGACGCTGCCCGGCGTCTGCTGGTAGATGAACGACGTCGAGACGATCATGTCGTCACTGACCGCGAGCTTCTCGTCGTCGGAGTAGAAGACGCATTGATTGGTGCCCTTCCATCCGCGGTAGAGCGCCTTGACCGCCTCGGTGCCTTCCACGGTGACGCTCTTGCCGAGCATGTTGAAATGGTAGACGGGCTTGTCCACCGTCATGTCCGGCGCGAAGATCTCCTCGTAGCGACCGGCCATCTCCAGGTACCGGTGCCGGTTGTAGGCGTGCAGCAGGTACAGATGCCGCGGATTCTCCGTCGTCTCGATCAACCGCTCCACGGCTCGGTTGGTCTGGGTGATGTCGTAGCGACTCATCTTCGGTTCCTTTCAGGCTGTTGAGAACTGGGTGCGCAATTCGGATTTCTTGAACTTGCCGGTGGCCGTGCACGGAATCGTCTGCACGAACTCGAAGCGGTCCGGTAACTGCCATCTGGCGAACTCGTGGGCGAGGTGCTCGCGAAGCTCGTCGGCCGACGCATCGGCGCCGTCGCACAGCGACACCACGGCCAAGGGGCGTTCGCCCCACCGCTCGTCGGGCACCGCGATCACCGCGGCCTGGGCCACGGCGGGGTGCGCCATGAGTTGGTTCTCCAGGTCGACCGAGGAGATCCATTCGCCGCCGGACTTCACCAGATCCTTTGAGCGGTCGCAGATCCGGATGCATCCGTGCGGATCGATCCGCACCACATCGCCGGTCCGGAACCAGCCGTCGACGGTGAAATTCTCGGTGCCCCGGCCGCCGTGGTAACTGCCGGCGACCCACGGGCCGCGCACCTCGAGTTCACCCATGGCGGCGTCGTCCCAGGCGATGAGTTCGCCGTTATCGTCGCGGGCCCGGATGTCGAAGAACGGGGTGGCGACGCCCTGCCGGACGCGGAAACCGTACTGCTCGTCGCGTTCGCCTTCGTACAGTCGCACCGGCAGCCGGCAAACCGCGCCGAGGGGTGCGGTCTCGGTCATCCCCCAGGCCTGGACGACGGCCAATCCGTGGCGGTCGAACCCCTCGAACATCGCCCGTGGCACGGCGGCGCCCCCCACGATCAGACGGTTCAGTTCCGACAGGTCCCACCTGTCCGGTTCGGCGTCCAGCGCGGCGAGCATGCCCATCCACACGGTCGGCACGCCCGCCGTCATGGTGACCCGTTCGTGGGCACACAGGTTGAGCACGCTTTCCGGGTCCAGGCGCGGTCCGGGTAACACCAGGCGTGCCCCCGCCAGCGCCGCCGCGTAGGGCAGTCCCCCACGCGTTGGCATGGAACATCGGCACGACGGGAAGCACTGTGTCCCCTGCGGATACGGCTAGTTGGTCGGGCAGCGCCGCGACCAGCGAGTGCAACACCAGCGCCCGGTGGGAGTAGACCACGCCCTTGGGTCGGCCCGTCGTGCCGGATGTGCAACACATCGCCGCCGCGTCTCGTTCGTCGAGTTCGGGCCACATCATCGGCGCGGCATCGGTGATCAGCGACTCATAGTCCAGCGTGCCTGCAGGCGCCGGCGCGTCGTGGGTGACCACGATGACATGCCTGAAATCGATTCCGGCCCGGAAGCTTTCGAAGACCTGCAGTAGCGACTCGTCGATGATGATCACGCCGTCCGCGGCGTCGTCGACGATGAACGCGAGCTCATCGGGAAATAGCCGTGGGTTGAGCGTGTGGATGACAGAGCCCATGGCGGGTACGGCGAAGTACAACTCCAGATGCTCGCGCTGGTTCCACAACAAGGTCGCGACCGGATCGCCCTGACGCACTCCGAGCGCATCCAGTGCGGTCGCGAGATTGCGGGCGCGGGCGGCGCATTCACCGAGCGTGGTGCGCTCGACAGCACCCAACGGGCGCCGCGACACCACCTCTACATCGGCGTGGAACCGCTCGGCGCGCTCAACGATGCTGGTGAGTGTGAGGGGGTGATCGTCCATGCTGTTGCTGAGCATCAGTTGTCCTTTCGCTCGGGTGTCGTTGCGCGCGCGGCGTCACACAGTTCGTCCAGTCCGGCCCGCAAGGCGTCGAGGATCTCCCACGGATCGTCGGCGAGTTCGCGGTCGACGACGATGCCTAGTGGTGCGTCTGTGAATTAGTCTGGTAGTTTGTAGTATGCCTGTTATGACAGCTGCCGCGTTGCCGGTCAGTGATGCTCAGCGTGCGGAGTTGCAGCGGATGGCGGCCTCGGCGTCGTTGCCGCATCGGCAGGTGGTGCAGGCGCAAGCGCTGCTGTGGGCCGCCGATGGCATGGCCAATGAGCAGATCGCGCGGCGCAGCGGTGTCGACTCGGACACGGTGCGGCGCTGGCGTTCTCGGTTCGCCACCGAAGGTGTCGCCGGGGTCGGTCGAATCGCCAAGGGGCGTGGGCGCAAGTCGAGCCTGCCGGCGGGCGCGGTCGAAGAAGTGTTGAGGCTGACCCACCAGGAACGTCCCGCCGACGGCTCGACGCACTGGAGTACCCGCACCCTGGCCGCCCGGGTCGGGATCGGCAAGGACGCCGTCGCCAAGATCTGGGCGGATCACAAGCTCAAGCCGTGGAAGGTCGAAACGTTCAAGGTCAGCAACGATCCGCGGTTCGAGGAGAAGCTGGTCGATGTTGTTGGGCTGTACATGAATCCACCCGCGCGGGCGGTTGTGTTCAGCTTCGATGAAAAGACCCAGTGCCAGGCGTTGGATCGTACTCAACCATCGTTGCCGATGAAGGCGGGCCGCGCCGGAACGATGACCCATGACTACAAGCGCAACGGCACCATTGACCTGTTCGCCGCCATGAACGTGGCCACCGGCGAAGTGTTGACCGACCTTCGCAAAGGTCACACCGGTGCCGACGTCTTGAAGTTTTTCAAACAGATCGATGCCAGCGTCCCACGGGGACTGTCTGTGCACGTCGTGCTGGATAACCTATCGGCGCATTCCACGCCTGAGATCGCGAAGTGGCTGGCGCACAAGGATCGGCGGCGCTGGCACATGCACCCCACCCCCACGTCAAGTTCGTGGTTGAACCTCATCGAACGATGGTTCAAAGAACTCACCGACAAACGCCTGCGCAGAGGGACTTTCACTAGCGTGACCGAACTGTCCCAAGCAATCACCACGTGGGCCGCACACTGGAACGCCGACCCCAAACCATTCATCTGGAAGGCGCCTGCGCAAGACATCATCACCAAAGTCCGACGCGGCAGAGCGACGCTCCACCAGATCAATACCCAGACGGACCACTAGTTCGAGCTGATCCTGGTAGCTCATCACGGTGATGTTGATGCCGATCCCGTCGAGCACCCCGGACACCGGGAACTGAGCGCGTTGCCGTGCTCCGCCGAGATACAGCGGGGTCGAAGGGCCCGGGACGTTCGAGATCATGACGTTGGCGGGCTGATTCAACCCGCGCATACCGGCGAGCCGGGAGGTGGCCCGCGCCGCCTGTGCGAACAAGGCGGGCGGAATGAAGTGGTTGGCGTCCTGCAGCAACGATGCCGGCAGCGCGCGGTGGCGCTCCTTGACGGCACCCATTTCGTCGTTGAGTTTGCGCAGCCGTGCGATGGGGTCGGCGATATCGGTCGGGAGTCGGGTGAGCATCACCGAGACGCGATTGCCGAACGTGCCCCGCTGTTCCGGCGTGCGCACCGACATCGGTATGAAACTGGCGAGCGGTTCGGCCGGCAACTCACCCTGCTTGTTGAGCCAGCTGCGCAACCCGGCGGTGCAGACCGCCAGCACGACGTCGTTGACGGTGCAGCCGAAGGTGTTCTTGATCGTCTTGACCTCGGCCAGTGACATCGACCCGAAGGCGACGCGGCGATGCGGTGAGACCCGCGCCTGAAATCGGGTTCTGGGTGCGGTGATATCGCTGCCGCTCAGCGCCGCCCGGTTGCCGCCGGCCATGAGGGCCCGCTTGATCAGTCTGCTGCTGCGGGCAATGGTTTTCACGCCGGGAAGGTGGCGGACGGTGGGTACATCGTCGAGATGTGGCAGCGCCGTGGGCCCGGCCCGCAGCACCCGCAGCGGCTGGCTCATCAGCCCGACCAATCCGCGGCCCAGCATCTCCACTTCGGAGGGGAAGGACTCGGCCGTGATCGCAGGCGCCGACTCGGACTCGCGCCCGGTGGTGTCGTCGAGCAGGATGCTCATCACCTCGGCGCCGGACACCCCGTCGACCGCAGCGTGGTGCATCTTCGTCAGCACCGCGACGCCGCCGCCCGCCAGGCCGTGGATGACATGGACCTCCCATAGCGGCCGCGACCGGTCGAGTTGCCGACCGATGATGTGCGCCACCTGTTCGGCCAGCTGTCGCTCGGTGCCCGGCGCTGGCAGGGCGAGTTCGCGGACGTGGTACTCGACATCGAAGGTGCCGTCGTCAACCCAGTACGGGTAATCGAGATCGAACGGCACCTGCGCGAGCCGCCAACGGAAGGTCGGCAGCAGATGCAGGCGCTCGCCGATGATCCGGCCGACGAACTTTGCATCGAGGGGTTCGCCAGCTGCGGTGTGCGCGTCGTACACCCCGAGCACGCTGACGTGGCCCTGCACCCGGTCGTTCTCCATCGCCAGGAACTGTGCGTCGAGGCTGGTCAGTTGTCGCATGAGAAGATCGTCCGTCGGCGGTACACCCGTTCTCTTGTCTGCGCGCGCCAACGTTGGGTTCAGCGGTTGTACATTTTGCGCACCGACGTCGACCCACGGCGATACCGTGCAGGCATGGAGCCGGCCTGGACGGGCGCGCAGGGCGATGAACAGCGCCGGGTGTGGTTGACGGTGCTGCGGCCCGCCGCCGCTGGGCTGGGCGAACGCGCCAGTGAAATTGCGCAGGCGGTCAACGAATACACCAGTGAGCGATTGCCCGAGCTGCTCGTCAACGAGGAAGCACTCGAGGTCAGCCGCGCCAGCACCGAGGCCAGTATCCGCGACTTTGCCGAGGCGCTCCTGACCGGAGCCGACCCGAGCGGTGCAACACACCTGCCCGCGCCAACCCTTGCCTATGCCCGCGACGGCGCGCGACATGGCATACCGCTGACGACGCTGATGCGCAGCTATCGCCTGGCCCACGCCGCGACATCCGGGCATTTCACGGCGATCCTGGAAACCCACGCCGGCAATGCCGACGAGCTGCATCTCGCATCCGAATTGGGCTCGGCGTGGATGTTCGCCTATGTCGACGCCGCGCTGTGTCTGGTGGAGGAGGCGTACACCGCCGAACGCGATCGATGGTTGCGCAGCGCTGCCGCCAGCCAAGCCGAGACGATCGGCACCATCCTGGCCGGAAAGCCCATTGACATCGACGTGGCCACCCGCCGGCTACGCCACGAACTCCGCCGCGTGCACGTCGCCGTCATCGCCTGGTTGGAACATCATGAAGAAGGCCGCAACACACAGGCCGTCCTGGAAGCGGCGATCCGCGATATCGCCTCCGCGATCGGTAGTCAGCGGCCCCTTGTTCATCCCCTCGGCATCCTGTCCACCGCGGCCTGGATCAGCTCCCACAGCGCCGTGCCGTCGAAGGTGTTGGACGAGTTAAGGTTTCGAACGGCCGAGGCGCCTGGGGTGCGGGTCGCGATCGGTGAACCCGAGCGTGGCATCGGCGGTTTTCGTTCCAGCTACCTCGAGGCGGCCGAGGCGCAACGGATCGCCCGCCTCGCCAGCCGTCCGATCGGCAGCGTCACCCGCTACGACAGCATCTCCCTGCGGGCGATCTCCACCGTGGACGCCGAACAGTCGCGGGTGTTCGTGCAGCGTGAACTGGGCCGGCTGGGGTCCAGGGACGAAACCACGCGCCGGCTGGCTGCCACGCTGCGCACTTTTCTCGACGAGAACTGCAGCCGCGGAAGAACCGCCAAGCGACTGCACATCCACGAGAACACCGTCGCCTATCGGGTCCGCCAGGCCGAGGAACTGCTGGGGCGGCCGTTCGAGAAACGGGCGCTGGAACTGCGGGTGGCGCTGGCCCTCGCCGATCTCGTCGAGGAGGCCTCCGACGCGGAGGGACCGGGCCGCACCGGCGCCGAGCCGCTGCGGCCGGCCCACCAAAGTCAGTTGCCGCGATCCGGTGCGACGACGCCCATCCTGGCGACCTGACGCACGCCGTATGACCTGCTGTTTTGATTGTGGAGCCTAGGAGATTAGAACTCCTGACATCTGCCTTGCAAAGGCGAAACGGCCTGCAGTCCAACGGCTTACGCGCGGGTCAACGCGTCGAGACGCATCACTGTGGGTAACAGAATCTATCTGTAACTGTGGGCAGATTGTGGGCAGTAGGTGGGCGCAGACCATCTGGCTAGTTATTCGGGAACTTGGGAGCCGTGTATGCGCCGAAGTCGTCTGACAAGGCTGTGTAGTTCTGCCGCTGGACCAATAGGGAATTGCGTAGGCGTTCGTTCTCCCTTTGTAACTCCTCAATCCGAGACTGGGCAGCATCGCTAGCCTCCAACGAAAGGAAAGTTCCGCCCAGTTCGTTGATGCCCTTGAGCAGCGCCTCAACCCGATCTCGCAGATACCTGTACAGCGAGGCTTGGGTGATTCGGCGGGTTCCTTCGGGCGACACGAGCTCAAGATTGCCCTCGTCGATTAGTCGTCGCACCGTCGATTCACTCTGCTTCGTCAGCCCAGCAGCTTCTCTCACTGTGTAGCTGGACTGCATATGCGGGCCGCCTCGACACTGCTGTCAAAACCTTGTCAAAATGGCGGTCTAACCGCCTGGGTGCGGCTATTCTCTCAGATAACCGTTAAATGACAGCAATGTGGTTCTGGAGGCCCCTAATGCGCAAAGCCGAGGCACAACAGGACGACCGACCTAAGCGCTCTGAACAGCGACAACGGACCGCGCTAGTCGCGCTGCGCATGTTGCCGGCAGAGCGAGACGCGCTGCACGCCGCTGCTCGGGCAAGAGGTGTCAGCATCTCGGAGCTGGTCCGGGCCAGCGTGTTCGCAGAGATTGAGCCATAACCCGCTACCGCCGAAAGCGGAGCTTTCATTTGACGGTTTTCTGACCTTCAGGCGGTATAACCGCGTGTCGAAGACGGTATAACCGCCGAGTCGTGCGAAGGTACTTCTCAGACGGGCTGACAGATGCCCGCCGATGGGAATGCGAGGTCGTCAGATGGCTTGGTGGACAAAGATTCCGAATCCTGTTGGACAACTCGTGGCGCTGTCCGAGTCGGGTATCCGGCTGGTCAAGAACCAGCTATACCCAGACCTAGAAACCGCCGACGTCGTAGTTGTCGTGAACTTCAACTACTCGTCCGACGTCACCGACGAGGGGACGGCGCAACCGGTGACCGGCGTCGAGTTTCAGCCGTGGCGTGGCCTCGCTGGATACGACACCGCGTAGCGGCGTGAAGTCTAGCTTGCAAGCCATCCACCTACTTTTATGTGCCCTACGTCACAGAATAGTGCGAAGTTGCGCAACAAATTTTTACACGTTTCGGCAACATGCGAAGTTTCTTGTCACGAGCTACTGGGGCTCGTGAGCGGTTCCGGACGTACTAGGAGCTGCAGGAATTCTCGATTGATGTAGAGGCGATCACGCCCCACCTTCACTGTTTGCAGCAGGCCGTGGTCAGCGAGTGCATTCAACCATGAGCTTGCTGTAGGCCTGGAAACATCGCACCTGTCCATGACCGTCGAGATACGGCAGTAGGGCTGCTCGAACAGGACGGACTGGAACTCGGAATCGGACCCGCCTTTTGAGACTGCACGGGCCCGCTGAGTGAAGTTCTCCTGGAGTTTCCGGATAGCGGAGATCTTTCGCAAGGTATGCCTGGACGTCAGTTCGATGCCGCGCAGGATGTAGAGGATCCATTCCTCCCAGGCACCGTCAGTGGTGACGGCCAAGAGTAGTCGGTAGTAGTCGTTCTTGGTGTCAATGATGTATCGGGATAGGTAGAGGACGGGCAGCCTGAGTAGACCCGCCTCGACCAGCATGAGGACGTTGATGATGCGGCCGGTGCGCCCGTTTCCGTCAGCGAATGGATGAATCGCCTCGAACTGATAGTGGGCGGCAGCCATGCGCACCAACGCATCCAGGCCGTCGCCGGCATGAATGAACTTCTCCCATGCGTCGAGCTTTTGTTCGATGAGATCCTTGCCCTCCGGCGGACTGTAGGTGATTTCACCCGTAGCCGGATTGCCGATCCTGGTGCCCGGCAGCGCGCGGATTCTCATGTCTCGAGCCTTGATAGTGCTACAGACGGTCAGTGCTGTCGCAGTGGTGAGGCCACGTTGCACTGTTAGGTCGAAGCCAGCCCTCAAGGCGGTGCGGTAGCGCAAGGTCTCGCGAGTTGCCGGGTCAGCCCCTGCTTCGTCTGTTTGGTGACGGAACAGCTCGTCTGTGGTCGTGACGATGTTCTCGATCTCCGAGCTGGCCTGCGCTTCCAGAATCGGGATCGTGTTGATCAGGACAGTCGGATTCGGAATCGACACGACAGCCTCGTCCAGCTGCGCGAGCGCTGCGTTTGCCCCGATGGCGGCCTTCAGGACTGGGCGGGTTTCCAGTTGATCGACCCCGGGTGGCGGGGGCAGTTCGTTGTAGGGCCGATCAGGGCGCCAGCTGTTCATGGGCTAAGGCTGCCAGACTAGAGCTCGATATGTAAAGATTTCCAGTTTTTCTTTACATGTTTTGCGCACATGCGAAGTCTCTTTGCATGTGTTTTCAGGGTTAGACGACTCCCGGACTACACACAAAGATCGTCCTAAACAGATGTGCCCCTGCCACCCACATACCTAGCTGATGTAGACGATCAGCGGGTCGCCCTGTGGATTGGTTCCCGTGCAGCGTTGCGATGTCGACCACGCGTCGGTGTCCGCTCCCGCGCAGCGCATCGTGTAGAGCCTGCCCGTGACAGGGCTGAAGGCCGTGACGACCGATCCCGGTTGGCTGTACCAGGCTCGGCGGACGTTGTCAGCGAAGGCGCAGCTGGTTTCGGCGGAGGCGACGCCGGTTAGGCCGGATGGGCACAGCCTGAAATTCTCGACCTCTCCCGGGCTCAGGACTGGCGGTACCCGTGGCGCGGCCGGCGGGGGTTGCGGTGGAGAGGGCCGGCTTTCCGCTGCAAAGGCGAACGCCCCGGGCGGAGACTCCCACAACACGTTCTCGTCGTCGGCGGTGACATCGACGGGGACGTCATGCTCGGTGTCGTCCGACGCCTTCACGGTCGCGATGCCTTTGTACTCGTTGCCCGACTTGTGGACCAGCAGCACCTCAACCACGGTCAGGCCCTTGAGGTCCGGGTCATCGTCGAAATTCCGCTGCATGGATTTCTCGACTTCGCGTGCGACCGCTTCCGTCGGGGCCGTTGTCCGGCTTGCCGCGGTAGTGGTCGGTGCGGCCGTCGACGTAGCTTGCGGCGCATCCGAGGGTGTCCGTGTCATAACAAATGCCGCTGAGCCGATGGCGATCGCGCCAGTCGCGGCGAGTCCGACCCACACCGGCCACATGCGCCTCGACTTCTCCACTGGCGCCGGCTCGGGAAACTCCTCGGGCTCAGGCTGGACTGCGCCGTCCCATTGGGTACCGTCCCAGTAGCGGGCACCTTGGCCGCCTAAAGGGTCGGGATACCAGCCCGGAGTTGTCACGCCTACACCGCTGCCGCAACCACGCCGGCGCCCAGGCCGTGTGGCTGAGTGAAGCGTGGGTTATTCATTTCTGCTGCTCAATTCCCCCGGCTATATCGTCAGTGACGATAGTTCCCGCCGACGGCCTCGGCAATACCGGCGGTACGCCCCCGCCGTCCAGAACGGCGGCCGTCACTCCGGGCCATCGTCGAGTGTCCCCCCGCATGGGATCGGGCCGTCCCGTCTACACAGAAACCCCGGGCGGCGGAATCGCAGCGCGGATTGCTCTCGAACGTCTAGCCGAGATAAGCCCGGCAGCGGAAACCAATCCCCCTAGACCCGCGTCCAACCCTTCAGGGGTTGCCCCCGAGCAACCCAGTCGGCCCGTAAACCACTCTCCCGGTGACGGACGAACTCATGTCATCACCAATGACAGAGGTACGTTCCCCACATGTCCGAACCTGACCCGCTGACCGAGGAGGAGGTCCACGCGAAGTGGGCCGAAATCGCCGAACTCATCGAAGTGATGACCACGCGCGTACAGACTCCGGACGAATTCGCAGTCCACCCGAACTCGGACCTGGCAGCGGACGATGCCGCCAGCAGCCCGTTTCATACGTCCCACGCGGCGCGATGGTGCCTGAACGCGGGTGTTGATCACCTTCACGCGCTCAAGTCGCTCGTCATTGACGCGGGCCGTATCCACTCGTCCGCTTCGTACGGACTTGTGCGCGGCGCCCTGGAGAACTTCGGCGCAGGCTATTGGGTGCTACATCCCAATGATCAGACGAGCCGGGTCGAGCGCGCGCTGCGCTGGTGGGCGAAGAACTTCAGGGACCAGGACACGGCTACGAAGGATCTTGCTCTACCCAATTACACGGCTTTGGAGGTCAAGATCGAGAGGTTGGTTGAAATTGGGCAACGCGCCGGTTGTGATCCGCATGAAGTGCGCACCCAAAACTATTTCAGCACTCGGGTACTCAAGTACGCGACCAAGCACTCAAGCGCGAGTAACCCGCTTTTGATATGGCAACTCTGCTCAGGATTCGCGCATGGACGCCCGTGGGCGAGCCTGGGTATGAATGAAATGAAAAGGGGCTCGGATGACCCCGAGGAAGGTGTCTCGCAAGTTCGGCTTACAGCCGATCACAAGCGCATGCTCGCAGTCACCCTGCCAGCGTTTCATCTGATGACTGACCTCGTCCGCCTGATGCAGGACAGGTCTAGAGCCGCCGACTGAGCGTCGGTGCTCGACGCTAGAGTGCCCGGCGGTCCAAACCCAAGTCCAGATATCCGACAACGGTGCATCGAACCACCCGATCTGAAACGGGCCAGAGCCGGCCTAACAGCGTCTACGATCCAGCCTCGTGAGGGGGATCATTACGACGCTTGCCGCCATGCTCGCAACGGTGGGCCTGGCTCCCCCGGCAGCCGCGACGCCGGTCAGCAATACGAACTCAGAATCACCATTCATCGACGCGTTCTACCACCGTCTCGATCGGCTCGGATACGGCTACCTAGACCCCGCCTGGCAGGTCATGGATGCCGCGTGGATCGCATGCAGCGCCAAGGAAATGCCGGGTTCGCAGGCCGGCGACATATCTGCAGTAATCCAAGGTCGTGGCTACTCTCCGGATGAGTCACTGGCGATTGCACAGGCCGCCACTACGCACCTCTGTTCTTAATCCCCCACGGACTACTCGATGTGTACGTCGAGCGGAATCATGCATGACGGCGGCGTCTGGTTGCGTGCGGCTGGATCGTGGAACTGGCATCTTCAAACGCGCACCTGGTAGCGGCGCTCGGTGAAATTCGCGGCCCCGGATAGACCCTGGTGGGGCGAGCAGCTCAGTCTGGTTGTTCTACTGCCGGTCTGGCCTTGACTGCGTCAGAGACGTTGGTCCAGCGAGTCCATCGCCGCATCCTCGTAGCAGGTT
>JAXHOA010000126.1:0-34557 GCA_034520035.1 Mycobacterium sp.
ATATTGATCAGTACTGCCAGCAGCCGCAGCGGTGGTCACCTTCTACTCGGTAAGCTCGTAGATCTCCAGCAGCAGAAAGCCCACTCGTCGGCAACCACGCGAAGTACTCGCCCAGCGTTTCATCGACCACAGCCCGACCGCCTCGATGAGCTCGATCACGGCATAGGCGATCAACCCGATTGCGATCCACAGCAGCGTGGTCTCGGACAGGGTGAAGGCCTCGCCGATGTGCTGGACGATCTTGGAATCATCGAGATTCCAGCCGATCTGGTCACTCAACGGCCGAATCAACGGGAGCTCGGCCTCGAACTTCTGCTGCAGCTCGGTGTGGGATCTGCGCAGAGTGAACACCCCGGCCGCCACCAGCAGGATGACCAGCGCGCGGATCACCCGTTCCACCGCGAGCAGCCGCATCAATGTCCGGTCGCGCAGCAGCCGTCCGCGCGGCACCTCGGGGGCGGTGTCGGCGGGCCCGCGTCCACGCGGCGCCCCGACGACGAACGTCTCACAGCGCAGGCAGCGCCACGCCTCCCCGACCGGGGTGTCGACCCGCAACCGGTCGGCGAGTTCGGTTTCGTCGGGGGCGAACGTCGCATGCCCGTGCAGACCGCAGGATCGGAGCGCGAAATCCAGTTTCATCCGGTCAGCGTACGAGTTCGTCCGCGATCAGCGGGCCGAGACGCTCCAGGGTTCCGGCATCCATCAGCTCCGAATGCCGGCAGTCCAGCGCCACCACCTGCAGCCGCCCGCCCACGTGGTCCTGCCACTGCTGGGAGGCCACACCGGTGAGGTCCATCTCCAGGATGGCGGCATCGACGAAGAACACATCGCCGTCGTAGCGGCCGTAGTCGGCATCCGCAGTGAAACGCTCTGCTGCGACGTAGTTCTCGATCACCTGGGCAATCTGTCCGTCGTCGAGCATCGCGATGGCATCCCCGCTGTCGCGGACCAGTGCCACGGCGTCGGGAACGGTGAGCCGGGTCCCGGCATCGACCGGGAATCCCATCTCGCGCAGCAGGCTGCCCAGCACCGCGGTGGCGTCGAACTCCACGCCCTCGGCGGTGTCGGTGCGGGCGTCGAGCATGCCGACGAATCCGACCTCGCGACCGCGACGGCGCAGCTCCTGCGCGATCAGCAGGGCCACCGACCCGCCGAAGGACCAGCCGAGCAGCCGCACCGGGCCGGCCGGGGCGACCCGCTGCACCGAGTCGGCGTATTCGGCGGCCAGTTCGGCGATGGTCTCGGGCAGCCGTCCCGTGGCGAACAGCGGGGACTGCAATCCGTACAGCGGAACACTTTCCGGCACATACTTCTTCAGTCCGGCAAATTGCCAGCTCAGCCCGCTGGCCGGGTGCACGCAGAACAGTGGCGGTTGAGATCCGCCGGTGCGCAGCGGCAGCACCGCCGCCAGGCTCGCGGCACCGCGTTCGCCGTCCCGCTCGGCAGCAGAGCGATATCCGAGACGGTCGGGGTCACCATCAGGTCCGCCACCGCGACGTCGGTGCCGAACTCGCGCCGGATCGCTGCGGCCAGGCGGACCAACAGCAGTGAGTGTCCACCGAGGACGAAGAAGTCGTCGTCGATGCTCGTGACGTCCAGGTGACCGCCTCCCGTCGCTGCGCTCGCCCCGTTGAGGACCTCACCGAACAGCGTGCACAGCCGCTGCTGGTGCGGCGTCTGTGGCGGCCGGCCCGCACCGGCGGTGATCTGCGGCTCCGGCAGGGCATTTCGGTCCAGCTTGCCGCTCGGTGTCAGCGGGAACTCGGGCAGCGCCACATAGGCCGAGGGCACCATGTGTACGGGGAGCGCGGCCGCTGCGTGGTCGCGCAGCGATACGTGATCGCTGACCGGCAGGTAGTAGGCCACCAGTCGGTCGTTGCGGACGACCACGCGGGCCGACGCCACCCCGGGATGGGTGGCCAGCACCGTCTCGATCTCGGTGGGCTCGATGCGCACACCGCGCAGCTTGATCTGATCGTCACTGCGGCCCAGGTATTCCAGTTCGCCGTCGCGGCGCCAGCGCACCACATCGCCGGTGCGATACATGCGCGCACCGTCGCCGAACGGGTCGGCGACGAACCGTTGTGCGGTCAGCCCCAGACGATGCAGATAGCCGTCGGCCAACTGGACGCCGGTCAGGTACAGCTCGCCCGGCGCCCCGTCGGGCACCGGCTCCAGATAGCCGTCCAGGACGTAGGCCCGCACATTCCAGCCGGGAACACCGAGCGCGACGGGGCCGCCGTCGGCGGTCCAGCCGAGTACGTCCACCGCCGCCTCGGTCGGCCCGTACAGGTTGTGTAGGGGCACACCGAGCGCATGCCCGAATCTGGTCGCGAGCTCATCGGTGAGTGCCTCTCCCCCGACCGTCACGCGGGTCAGGCCGGCACACTGCGCCGAGCGCGGCTCGTCGAGGAAGAGTTCGAGCATCGAAGGCACGAAGTCCGCCGCGGTGACGTTTTCGGACACCACGGTGTCGGCAAGGTAGGCCGGGTCGCGATGCCCGCCCGGTGCGGCGAGCACCAGTGTGGCGCCCACGCTCAGCGGCCAGAACACCTCCCATACCGAGGTGTCGAAGCTGATCGGCGTCTTGACCAGCATCCGGTCCGCCGCGGTCAGCGGATAGGCATCCTGCAGCCAGGCGATGCGGTTGACGATGCCGGCGTGCGCCACCGCAACACCTTTGGGTCGCCCGGTGGTGCCGGAGGTGTAGAGCACGTACGCCCACGTCGCGGGGTCGATGGCCGGCAGTGGCGGCCGATTCGATTCACCGCGGACCAGCCGGATCAGCGCCGGATTGTCCAGCACGGTGACCGGGCTCGCGTCGTCGACCATGTACTGCAGGCGGTCCTGCGGGTAGTCCGGGTCCAGCGGCAGGAAGGCCGCGCCGGACTTGGCGATGGCCACCAGGGCCACGATCAGCTCAGCCGACCGGGGCAGCGAGACCCCGACGATGCTGCCGGCCGGGGCATCGAGGGTGGCGGCAAGCCGGTCCGACCACGCGTCGAGTTCGGCGTAGCTCAGCTCGTCGCCCTCGAACCGCACCGCCACCGCTGCCGGGGTGCGTGCGGCCTGCCGGGACACCAAGGCGCCCAGACCGATTGCCGGAACCTCGTGGTCGGTGTCGTTGCGGGTCACCAGCAGCGCGTCGCGTTCGGCTTCGTCGATCAGGGTGACCGCGCCGATCCGGGTACTCGGATCCCGCGTGAGCGCGGTGAGCACACCGGCCAGTCGCTGCGCCAGCGTCCGCACCGAGTACTCGTCGAACAGGTCGGCGCTGAACTCGGCCATGATGGTGGCCCCGCCGTCGGCCCGATCGTCGATCAGCGTGAAGCCGAGGTCGAACATCGCGGCGACGACCGGGGGTTCGCTCCACCGCGTGGGTAGGCCGAACATCTCGCTGTCCGTCCCCTCGTGCAGGTGGTAGCCGACGAAGACATTGAACAGTGGATTGCGGCCCGCCACCCGTGGCGGATTCAGCAACTCCACCAGCTGATCGAACGGCAGTTCCTGATGGGCGAAGGCCGCCAGGTCGGCGGTGCGCACCCGGCTCATCAGTTCTGCGAAGGTCGGGTTGCCGGACACGTCGGCGCGCAGCACCAGGGTGTTGACGAAGAAGCCGACCACCTCGTTGAGGGCGGCCTCGCCGCGGCCTGCCACCGGGGTGCCGACCACGATGTCGTCGCCGGCCCCGAGCCGGTGCAACAGCGTCGCGACGCCGGTGTGCAGCAGCATCAGCGGACTGACCTGATACCGAGTGGCGGTATCACGAAGTGCCGCTGTCATTTCCGTCGGAAGATCGACGTGCAGCATGCCGCCGGCACCACTGGGGCGGACCGGACGCGGGCGGTCGGTCGGTAAGGCGAGTTCGTCGGGAGCACCGGTCAGTGCGTCCCGCCAGAACTCGCGTTGCTGCCCGCCGAGCCGCTGCAGCAACTCGTGCTGCCACAGCGTGTAGTCGGCGTACTGGACCGGCAGCCCGGGCAGCGCCGGTTCCGCGCCGGTCAGCCTGGCCGCGTAGGCCCGGTTCAGATCGGCGAGGAACGGCCCGTCGGACCATTCGTCGGTGGCAATGTGATGCAGCAGCACCACCACGGTGTGTTCGTGCGGTCCGGCACGGAACACGGTGACCCGCAACGGGATTTCGGCGCCCAGGTCGAAAGGCCGGCCCACCGCTGCGCCGATCAGCTCGTCGATATCGGCCGCGGCGGCGTCGATGACCTCCAGCGGGGCACCGGTCCCGGCCGGCAGGATGCGCTGGTGGTACTGGCCGTCGGCCTCGCCGAACACGGTGCGCAGGGATTCGTGGCGGTCCACCACATCGCCGAGGGCGGCGTCCAGCGCATCGAGGTGCAGTGCACCCTGCACCTGGAACACCAGCGGGTAGTTGTAGGCCACCGCGCCGTCTCCGCCGAGCCGGTCCACCAACAGCAGGCGCTGCTGGGCCGGGGAGGCTGCAATACGTTGGGGGCGCGCCGCCGCGGTGAGCTCGGGTCGCGGGATCGCCTGGGGTTTACCGTCCAGATGCGCGGCCAGTTCGGCGACGGTGGGTGCGTCGAAGACATCCCGGATGGACATCTCCACGCCCAGCGCTGCCCGCACCCGGTTGATCAGCCGGATGCTGACCAGCGAGTGCCCGCCGAGGTCGAAGAAGTCGTCGTCGACACCGACGTCGTCCAGCCCGAGCACCTCCGCGAAGAGGGTGCACAGCGTCTCTTCGGTGGCGGTCTGCGGGGCACGGCTCGCCGCCCGCTGGTGTTCGACCTCGGGTAGGGCGCGGACATTGAGCTTGCCGTTGTCGGTCAGTGGCAGTTCCGCGAGCACCGCCATCGCCGAGGGCACCATATAACCGGGCAGCACCCCCTTGAGGTGGCTGCGTACCCTGCGCACCAGGTCCGGATCGGCGCCGGACATCTCCCCGGGTCGAACCACGGGCACCAGATACCCGACGAGCCGTTGTGAGCCGGAGGTATTCGGGTCCGGGCGGGCGATCACGGCGGCCTGCGCGACCTCGGGGTGCGCGCTCAGCGCGACCTCGATATCGCCGAGTTCCACCCGGTAGCCGCGGATCTTGACCTGGTCGTCGGTGCGGCCGAGGAAGTCGAGGTTACCGTCGGGACGGCGCACCACGAGGTCGCCGGTGCGGTACATCCGGGAATCCTCGGCGCCCGACTCGGTCTGGAACGGATCCGCGACGAAGCGGCCCGCGCTCAGCGCCGGCCGGCCCAGATAGCCGCGAGCCAGCCCGGCCCCGGCGATGTAGAGCTCTCCGGGGGTGCCGTCGGGTACCGGCCGCAGCCAGGCGTCCAGGATATAGCCGCGGGTGTTCCAGATCGGGGTGCCGACCGTCGGGGTGGGGCTGTCATCGGTCCCGCCGCCGAGGGTGTTGATGGTGTACTCGGTGGGACCATAGAGGTTGTAGCCGTAGCTGGTATCGCTGTCGCGCAATCGGTTCCACACGGTCGCCGATACCGCCTCCCCGCCCAGCAGCACCAGCACGGGGGCGTGCCCGCCGGGGGAAGCATCGAGCAGACCCTGCTCGATCAGCAGTTGCGCGTATGTCGGTGTGACATTGATGACGTCGATGGCGTGGCGGTGACAGTAGGCCACCAGCGCGGTCGCGTCGCGACGCAGTTCCTCATCGCAGATGTGCACCTCGTGGCCCTCGATCAGCCACAACAGTTCCTCCCACGACATGTCGAAGGAGAACGACACCGTATGTGCGATACGCAGCCGGCGGCCGCCGGCCTTGGCGATGGCCGGCGCGAAGATCGCCTCCCGGTGATTGAGGTGCATGTTGGTCAGCCCCCGGTGCGGGGTGAGCACGCCCTTGGGCTTGCCGGTGGACCCAGAGGTGTAAATGACGTAGGCGGGCTCGTCCAGGCCCGTTCGGTGACCGTTCCACACCGCGGGTGCGGCAGCGGTTTCCGCGACGATGTCCGGATCGTCGAGCACCAGCACCGGGCAGTGCGCCGGCGTGACGGCGACGATCCGGTCGGCCGTGACCCGGGTGGTGAGCACGCAGGCCGGTCCGGCGTCGTCGAGCATCACGGCCAGCCGGTCATCGGGGTAGTCGAGTTCCAGCGGCAGGTAGGCCGCGCCCGAGCGCAGCACGGCGAACAGCGCCACCACGGCGTCGATCGATCGCGGGATCGCCAGCCCCACAGTGCTTTCCGGTCCGATGCCACGAACCGCGAGGAGCCCGGCCAGCTGGTTCAGCCAGGTGTCGAGCCGGCCGTAGTCGACATGGTCGTCACCGCAGACCAGGGCCGTCAGGTCGGCGGCGGTGCCGCTGCGTTCGGCCAGCAGATCCACCACGGTGGCCTCGGGTAGCGAGTGCCGGGTGGAAACATGCTGCACGGCAAGGCTATCTGCCTCCGCGGGTAGCACCAGATCGGCGTCTGCCAGCGGTTCGTGCAGGCCGGCCGACCCGAGGTGCAGGACGACCTGCCGCAACCGGTCGAGCAGTCGCTGCGCCCGGGCACGGTCCACCACATCGGGCCGGTATTCCAGCTTCACCCAGAGCCGGCGCCCCGGTGAGGCCACCCAGGTCAGCGGGTAGTGCGAGGCGTCGATGGAATCGTGACCGACGATGCCGTACTCGGTCTCCATATCGGTGAAGGTGTCATCGTCGAGGAAGTTCTGCAGCACGTAGAGACTGTCGAACAGTGCGCCCTGCACGCCCGCGGCGCGCTGGATATCGCCGAGGCCGAGATATTCGTGATCCATCAGCTGTAGCCGGTTGTCCTGTACGGCGCGCAGCGCTTCGGCGATCGTGTCGTGGGGCCGCAACCGCACCCGGGTCGGCACGGTGTTGAGGAAAAGCCCGATGACCGAGTCGATCCCGTCGATGTCGGTGGGCCGCCCGGCCACGGTGGAGCCGAACACCACGTCGTCGCTGCCGGTTTCGTAAGCCAGCACGAGTGCCAGTGCGGTGCTGATCACCGCATTGAGGGTGACCCGGGCCTCGCGGGCAGTCTGGGTGAGCCGCCTGGTCTGCTCCTCGGACAGGAAGAAATCCAGCCGCAGGGCCAGCGTGGGGGCGGTGCCGGCCGCTTCGGGAACCAGCAGGGTCGGGGCCGCCAGTTCGGCCAGGGCACTGCCCCATTGCCGCGCCGACGCATCCCGGTCCTGCCTGGACAACCAGCGCAGGTAATCGGTGAAATCCGCTTGTGGCGCGGGCAGATCCGCCGACGATTCCCCGCGCTTCGCGGCGGCATACTCGGCGAACAGTCCGCGCAGCAGTTGTTCGCGGGACCATCCGTCGAGCAGCAGGAAGTGATAGCTGAAGATCAACCGGTCGATCTCCGCGGTGCGGATGACGGTGAATCGGGCCAGCGGCGGCGCCGCGATATCGAAGGTGCGCAGCCGGTCCTCGGCGGTGATCGCGGCGATCTTCTCCTGCGCCGCGGTGTGCGGCAGACTCGAGATGTCGATGATCTCCGGCTCGCAGTGCGGGCTCCTGGCGATGACGGCCACCGGGTGCGGCAGGTCGTCGGCCCGGAAACCGGAGCGCAGCACCGGGTTGCGGCGCATGACCGCGACGAAGGCCGTGCGCAATGCTTCGGTGTCGACAGTGTCGGCGAAGTCGAAGACGTTCTGGACGATGTACACCGCGGCGTCGGAGTAGCGCGCCTGGAAGTAGACCCCCTCCTGCAGGGGTGACAGCGGCCAGATGGTCTGTGCGTCGGTGCTTTCGGCGAGGCGATCGATCTGCTGCTGGGTCAGCTCGACGAGAGGCACGTCCGAGGGCGTCAGTGCCGACAGGGAGCCGTCGCCGAGAGCGCCGAACTCGCGCAGTACCGCGGCCCAGTGGCCGGTCAGCTCGGTGACCGCATCGGTGAATTCACCGTCCGGGTAAGTGAGAGTGGCGCGCAGTCGCGGCCCGTCCTGGGTCTCGTCGCAGATGACGTTGATCTCCAGCAGGTAGGGCGTGCCCAGATCCGGATCGGGTGCCACCCGCAGCGCACCGACCTCCGGCGCGGAATCCCAGTCGGCCTCGCCGTCTGAGGCCCAGCGGCCCAGGTAGTTGAACAACAGTTGCGGTGCGGGTAACCGGCCCAGCGCGGCGGCGGTGCGCGGATTGCAGTAGCGCAGCTGACCGTATCCCAGACCTCGGTCGGGCACGGATCGCAACCGCTCCTTCACGGCTTTCAGGACGGCAAGGTGATCCTGGCCGTGACCGGCGTCCAGGCGGACCGGCGCGATGGCGGTGAACCAGCCGACGGTGCGGGACAGGTCCAGCTCCTCGCCCCAGCCGTCCCGGCCGTGTCGCTCCAGATCCAGAACCAGGGGTGCCGCCGGATTGCCATGTGCCGCGCGCCACCGGGCGACCGCGACATACAGCGCCGCGATCAGGGTTTCGTTGACATCGGCGTGGGCCGCGGCCGGCACGCTGCTCAGCAGTGGCACCGTCTCGGCGACACTGAGCCGCACCTCGTGGTCACGGGTGGCACCGACGGTGAGCCCCACCGTGTTGGCCTGCGGGTCCAGTTCGCCGCCGGGGGCCAGCGTGGCCGTCCAGTGTTCGAATTCGGCGAGCCGCACTGTGTGCTGGGCGTTCTCGTTGACCGTCCGGGCGTAGGTGCGCAGCGAGGTCGGCACCGGGCCGAGCCGCACGTTGCGGTAGGCGTCACCGAGGTCGTCGATGATGATGCGCCACGAGACGGCGTCCACACCGAGGTGATGCGCCACCAGCAGCAGCCGGCCCTGGCGGTCGACACCCAGATCGAACCAGGCGGCGGCGATCATGATCCCGGCGTCGGGGTCGAGCCGACCGGTGGCGTTATCGGATTCCGCCGCGATGAGGTCGCGCAGCGTGTCGTCGTCGCATCCTGCCGCGTCGACGTGTCGTAGCTCAATCGGCTCTCCGGCAGTGGTTTCCAGCGACCACAACATCGGTGCCGGGCGGTGCAGCCGCAGCCGCAGCGCGTCATGACGTGACACCACCGCGTTCACGGCCGACTCCAGCCGCTCGCGGGTCGCGCCGACCGGCGTGCGCAGCAACTCGGTCTGGTTCAACCGCGCCACGGTGCCGCCGAGTTCGGCGAACCGCTGCACGATCGGTGTCAGCATGACCTCGCCCAGGTCCGGCCCCGGATCATCGTTGGCCTCGGAGTGCGGTGCCGGTGTCCCGGCGGCCTCCGCCAGCGCGGCCGGGGTGCGGGCGGTGAACACCTGCTGCGGGGTGATCCGCAGCCCCTGCCGTCGGGCCCGGTTGACGAGCTGGATGGCGACGATGCTGTCTCCGCCCATGGTGAAGAAATCGTCGTCGATTCCCACCGGGGTGCCGAGGATCTCGGCGCACAGCGCGGCGAGCACTCCCGCCGGGCCGCCGTCGCCGGTGACCGGGGCGGGTTGTGCTGTGGGCTCGGCCGGCGCGGGCAGCGCGGCTCGGTCCAGCTTCCCGTTCACGGTCAGCGGGAGCGCGGGCAGTGTGATCAGTGCCGAGGGCACCATATAGCCCGGCAGCCGGGTCGCGAGATCATCGCGTACAGCGGCGATATCGAGGGTGTCGGGTCCCACCAGATAGCCCACGAGCCGGGCCCGCCCGGTGTCGTCGGTGTGCACGGCGGCCGCGGCGTTGCTGATGCCGGTCAGCGCGGCCAGCGCCGACTCCACCTCACCGAGTTCGATCCGGTACCCGCGGATCTTGACCTGCTGGTCGGACCGGCCCACGTAGACGAGTTCACCGGCTTCGGTCCACATCGCGGTGTCACCGCTGCGGTACAGCCGCTCGCCGTCCACACCGAACGGGTTGGCCACGAACCGGGTCGCGGTGAGTCCGGCACGCCCGCCGTAGCCGCGGGCCAGTTGTCCACCCGCGATGTATATTTCGCCGACCACACCGGTGGGTACCGGTTGCAGGGCGCTGTCGAGCAGGTGGATCTGCAGGCCGGGGATGGGACCGCCGATCACGCTGTCGCCATCGACCGCATCCGCGGCGGCCAGCGGCCGGAACGACACGTGGACGCAGGTTTCGGTGATGCCGTACATGTTGACCAGCCGTGGTGTGTCGTCGCGGTGGCGCTCGTACCAGCCGGATAGCCGGGTGGTGTCCAGCGCTTCGCCACCGAACACCAGGTAACGCAGGGCCAACTCGGGTTTCGTGCGCCGGTCGGCATCGATGAGCGGGTAGAAGGCCGAAGGGGTCTGGTTGAGCACCGTCACGCCCTCGGCATCCAGCAGATCCAGGAAGCGCTCCGGGTCCCGCGCCACCGTCTGCTCGACGAGGACCAGGCGGCCGCCGTGCAACAGCGCGCCCCACAGTTCCCACACCGAGAAATCGAAGGCCGCGGAATGGAACATCGTCCACACGTCGGACGGACCGAAGTCGAAGAGTTCCGCGGTACCTGCGAACAGCGCCGCCACCTGACGATGGGCCACCGCCACGCCTTTGGGCACCCCGGTGGAGCCCGAGGTGTACAGCACATACGCGGTGTGGTCGGCATCGGTGTCGACCCGCGGGCCCGTTCCGGGATGCTGCACGGCGTCGGCGAACAGCAGAGTACCGGCCGCCCCCGTGGGCACCCGGTCCGGTGCGTCGGTGAGGACACAGACCGGAGCAGAGTCGGTGACGATGTGCTGCAGCCGTGCCGCCGGGGAGTCGATGTCCAGCGGGACGTAGGCGCCGCCGGCCTTGAGCACGCCGAGCAGGCCGACAATCAGGTCCACCGACCGGGGAAGGGCCACTGCCACCCGGGATTCCGGTGCGACACCGAGCTCGGCGAGTGCGGACGCGACGGCGCCGGCACGGAGATCGAGCTCGGCGTAGGTGAGATGCTCCGTGCCGGAGGTGAGGGCGACGGCATCCGGTGCCCGGTGCACCATATCGGTGAAAGTGCCGATCAGGGTCCGGGCCGGACCGGGCCGGGAGCGGTCCGCGGCCACCCGGGCACGTTCGCTCTCGGTACGCAGGTCGATGGCTCCGACCGGCTGGTCCGGCCGCTCGGCGAAGGCGGTTAGGATGCGTTCGACCCGTTCGGCGTAGCGGCCGGCCTGGGTGGGGCTCACCACGTCGGCGTCGTATTTGATCTCGATGCTCAGCTCGTCGTCGAGGTAGGCCACGAACGACAGCGGGTAGTGCGGGGCGTCGGTGCCGGTGAATCCGTCGAAGGTCACCGCCCGCGGATCGTCCGGGGCGTCGGTGGCCGTCACCGGGAAATTCTCGACCACCACCATGGTGTCGAAGAATTCGCGCACCCCGGCGAGCCGGGCCAGCTCGGCCAGGCCCAGCTGCTGTGCGTCGAGCAGGCTGGTCTGCTGATCCTGCAGCGTCGCCATGACCTCGGCGATCGGGGTGCCGTGCTGCCATGCCATCGGGACGGGCAGCGTGTTGATGAGAAGCCCGACAAGGGAATCGGTGCCGGCCAGCTCTCCCCCGCGGCCGGACACCGTGGAGCCGAACACCACGCGTGTGCGGTCCAGCAGCCGGCCCAGCAACAGGCCCCACGCGCCGTGCAGCACGGTGCTCACGGTGACGCCGCGCTCGCGGGCGGTCCGGGTAAGCGCGGTGCTCAGCTGTGGCGAGCACCGCCGCACGACGCTGCGGTGCTCGCCGACGGTGACGCGGTCGCCGCCGAACAGTGCGGCGGGCGCGACGCCGGCCAGTACCTCCGACCAGGTGTCCCGCGCGGCGGCGCGGTCGCTGCGGGTCACCGTTTCCAGATGATCGCGCAGGGTCGCGGTCACCGGCGGCAGGCCCGAGGTGGTGCCCGGGCCGCCAGGGGCACGAAGCGACGGCAGAGCAACCCGGTTGTAGTGCGCCACGATATCGCCGAAAATCACCGGGTAGGACCATCCGTCGGCGACGATGTGGTGCATCGTCTGGATGAGCCGGTGCTCGGTATCGGACAGCGATATCAGCGTGTAGCGCACCAGCGGCGCATCGGACAGCGTGAACGACCGCGACAACTGCTGTTGGGCAATGCTTTCCAGGTCACCGTGTACGACGGTGAACTCGGCCTCGGCGCGGGCCCAGATCACCTGGGCGATCCGCCCGTCGCGCAGTTCCCGGAAGCTCGATCGCAGCGCTTGGTGCCGGTCGATCACCGCGGCGACACTGGCGCGCAGCAGGTCCGCGTCCAGCGGTCCGGTGATCTCGGCGATCTGCTGTACCCGGTAGGTGTCGGTGCCGGCGTCCAGGAACGCACTGTGCAGGTACATGCCCTCCTGCAGTGGCAGCAGTGGCAGCACGTCCTCGACGTCGCCGAGACCGCGCCAGTCGTCGAGGTCGTCCTGGGACAGCGCGGGCAGGGCGAAATCCGATGGGGTGTGCCCGGCCAGCACGGAGCACCGGGCCAGCGCGGTGAGTGCATCGGCCCACATACCCGCCAGCTCATGGACGTCGGCGGTGTCGATGAGGCCACCCGGCCAGGACAGGGTCATGGTCAGTACGGTGCCGCCGGCGCGATCCTCGGCCAGCGCGTTGATCTCCAACGGCATGGCGGGGTTGGTCTTGTCGACGCCTTCGCGCAGCGCACCGATCTCGGCCACGGCTTCCCAGTCCCGTCCGGCGCCACCGGCGAACCGGCCGAGATAGTTGAACAGGATCTGCGGGGCCGCGCCGTGGATGGGAGCGGTCACGTCGAGGTAGCGCAACACGCCGTAGCCGAGGCCGCGATTGGGCACTGCCCGCAGTTGCTCCTTGACCGCACGCGCGGCCGCCGCCAGCGGTGCGCCGGCCGCCAGCACGTCATCCCAGGTGAGGGTGCCGGGATCGACCGCGACGGGGTAGATGGAGGTGAACCAGCCGACCGTGCGTGAGAGGTCCAGATCGCCCGACAACAGGTCCGGGGCGAGCGAAGCGACGGGCAAGATATCGGATTCGCGCCCGTGCCCCTCCAGGCTGAGCAGGGCGGCGCTCGCTCCGCGGTGACCACGGTCGGCACGCCACTGCGACAGCGCCAGGCTCAGCCCGGCCAGCAGCACGTCGTTCACGCCGCCGTACATCGCGGCGGGCACGCTTCCCAGCAGCGCGGTGCTGACCTCGACCGGCAGTGAGATGCTGTGGTGGGCCACCGTGGCCGCGGTGTCGACCACCGGGTCGAGCGGTCGCGCACCGAGTTCCGGGTCGGGGGTGGCAAGCGTCCGGTTCCAGTGTTCGATCTCTTCGGTGAACGAGGCCGCCGCGATCGCGCGCGACCAGGTGCGGAATGAGGTGGGTACCGCATCGAGCACGGGGGTGCGCCCCGCTGCCATCGCGGCCCAGGCGCGGGCCAGGTCGTCGGTGAGGATGCGCCAGGACACCCCGTCGATCACCAGATGATGGATGACCAGCAGCAGCTGATGTTCGTCGGAAAACCAGACCGCCCGCACCATGGTCCCGGACTCGGGGTCGAGCTCGGCTGCCGCAGCCTCGACGTCGTGGGGTGTCGCCGCACCGGCGCGCCGGGTCAGACCGAGAACGGGCGCATCCTCGGGCACGGTCAGCGTCCAGCCGTCACCCGTGCGGTCGAGCCGGGCGCGCAGCATGTCGTGACCGCCCAGGACGGTGCCGAGGACGAGGTCCATATCGGCGGTGGTGATTCCGGCCGGGGTGGCCAGCACCATCGACTGGTAGAAGTTGTGCAGCGGGGTGCCCGACTGCGCGGTCTCGGCGAGCATCGGGGTCGCCGAGATCGGTCCGCTGCCGCTGTCGGCGACGGGCGTCGCGGTGACGCTGTCACCGACCGAGGCAGCGAGTGCGGCGACCGTGCGTCGCCGGAAGATATCGCGCGGGGTGAGTTGCAGACCGGCCTTGCGGGCCTTGCCCGACACCGCGATGGACGAGATGCTGTCCCCGCCGAGGGTGAAGAAGTCGTCGTCGATTCCGATCTGCGGCAACCCGAGGACCTCGGCGAAGATATCGGCCAGCAAGGTTTCTCTGGAGTCGCGGGGGCTGCGCGCCGCGGCCGACGACGGGGCGACGGGCTCGGGCAGTGCCTTGGTGTCGAGTTTGCCGTTGACGGTGAGCGGTACGGTGTCCAGCACGCCGTAGAGGGCCGGCACCATGTAGTCGGGGAGCACATCGGTGAGCACCGACCGCAGCTCGGCGGCCAGTTCGGCTGGCTCCGAAGTTGATTCGGGCACCACATACCCGACGAGCTGTTTCGTGGCGACGCCCGGCCCGGGCCGGGCGATCACGACCGCCTGGCGGATTCCCGGTAGCGCCTGCAGTGCCGCGGAGACCTCACCGAGTTCGACGCGATAGCCGCGGATCTTCACCTGATCGTCGCTTCGACCGAAGAAGTCCAGGATCCCGCTGCCGTCGGTCCGTCGGGCCACCAGGTCGCCGGTGCGGTACATCCGCCCGCCCGGGTGATGCGGGTCGGCGACGAAACGGTCGGCGGTCAGAGCGGGCCGGTTCAGATAGCCGCGGGCCAAACCCGCTCCGGCGATGTACAACTCGCCGAGCACACCGTCACGCACAGGGCGCAGCCAGGAGTCCAGGATGTGCGCGCGGGTGTTCCAGATCGGGCGCCCCACCGTCGGGGTGGGGCTGTCATCGGTCCCGCCGCCGAGGGTGTTGATGGTGTACTCGGTGGGGCCGTACAGGTTGTAGCCGGTCCCACCGGGCTGGTCACGTAACCGGCCCCATACCTCGTCGGAGACGGCTTCGCCGCCGAGCAGCACCAGTGTCGGTGCGTGGGCGGCTGGGGCGAGCGAAGCGACGGGGGAAGGTCCGGCATCGAGCAAACCCTCGTTGAACAGGTGGTGGGCATAGCTCGGGGTGACGTTGATGACGTCGATGTGGTGCCGGTGGCAATAGGCCACCAGCGCGGTGGCGTCGCGGCGCAGTTCCTCATCGCAGATGTGCACCTCATGGCCTTCGACAAGCCACAGCAGCTCTTCCCACGACATGTCGAAGGAGAACGACACCGTGTGCGCCACCCGCAGCCGGCGGCCACCGGCCTTGGCGATGGCCGGGCCGAAGATCTCCGCGCGGTGGTTGAGCTGCATGTTGGTCAGTCCGCGGTAGGGCGTCACCACGCCTTTGGGGCGCCCCGTGGACCCGGAGGTGAAGATGACGTACGCCGGGTACTCGAGTCGCTGTGGCCCGGTGAACGCGCCGAGCTCGTGGTCCGACAACGCTGTTGCCCGGGTGTGGGCGAGCGCCTCGATGACCGGCGTGCTGTCCGGGTGCAGGACCGTCGCGCCCAGCCCGCGCTGGTGTGCGGCCAGTTCGGCGCTCGTCTGCGGGCAGAGCAGTAGTGCCGGGCGCGCATCGTCGAGCATCCCGGTGAGCCGGGTCAACGGGTAGTCGCGTTCCAGCGGCAGGTATGCCGCACCGGTACGCAACACCGCGAACAGAGCCACGACCATATCGACCGAACGCGGAAGTGCCAGTGCCACCACCTGTTCCGGACCGGCGCCGTACGCGATCAGCAGCCGGGCCAGCCGATTGATCCTGCCGTCGAGTTCGGTGTAGCTGAGCCTTTGCTCGCCGAACACCAGAGCGGTGTCATCGGGGCAGCGCGCCGCTCGCTCGGCGAGCAGGTCGGCGATGGTGTCCTCGCCGATCTCGTATTCGGCACCGCGCCATTGTGTTTCGAGCGTGGCCTGTTCGTCGGCCAGCATCAGATCGAGGACACCCAACGGAACGTCCGGCCGGGTCAGCAGCGCTTCCACGACGCGGCACAATCGGGCCACCATGGTGGTGGCCCGGTCGGCGCCGATCACGTCGGGGCGGTGCTCCAGTTTGATCCGCAACCGCTCCCCGGGGGTGAGCACCCAGGTCAGCGGATAGTGCGTGGTATCCACGAAATCGACGCCGACAATCCCCTGTTCGCGTTCGAAGTCGGTGAAGGTGTCGTCGTCGAGGAAGTTCTGCAGCACGTACAGACTGTCGAAGAGCTGTTCGTGGCCGCTGGCGCGAATGATGTCTCCCAGCCCCAGGTATTCATGTGCCATCAGGTCGAGCCGGAAATCCTCGACAGCGCGCAGCAGTTCGGCCACCGTCGTCTCGGGTGTCATGGCAACGCGGACCGGCACGGTGTTGAGGAACTGGCCGATCACGTGCTCGATGCCGGGAAGCTCCGTTGGCCGCCCGGCGACGGTGGTGCCGAACACGACATCGGTGTTGCCGGTCTCATAGCCCAGCACGATGCCCAGGGCGGCGGTGAGCACGGTGTTGGCGGTGGTGTGCGCGTGGCGGGCATGCCGGTCCAGCAGGGCGGTGACCTCGGCAGACAGTTCGCCGTATACCCGTTGCGGCATTGCGGGTTCGCCGCCGGCCGCCGGGGCGACGAGGGTGGGTTCGGCCAGCCCGCTCAGCGCAGCGGACCACGCCGCGGTCGCTGCGCCGCGGTCCTGGGCGTCCACCCAGTGCAGGTAGTCGGCGTAGCTGGCGGTGCCCGCGGGCAGTGCCCCGCGCAGACCACCGGAGTTGTACAGCGCGAACAACTCCCGCAGCACCAGTTCCCGCGACCAACCGTCCCACAGCAGGAAGTGACAGGTCAGCAACAGTCGGTCCCCGCGGCCAGGTAGCCGAATGACGGTCAGCCGCACCAGCGGTGGCATGCGTAGATCGAAGGGAGCTTCGCTGTCGGCACGCATCACCTCGGCGAGCTGCCCGGCGGCAGCCGCATCGGCCAGCGCCGACAGGTCGACCAGTTCGACGCTTGCCGCCACGTTGCGCCCGATGTACTGCACGGGCCGGGTCAGGTCGTCGCCGGCAAAGCCGGCCCGCAGGTTGTCATGCCGACTGAGCATCGCGGCGAACGCCACCCGCAGCGCATCCACATCGAGGTGGTGGTCGAAGTCGAAGACGTTCTGCGCGAGGTAGGTATTGACTTCATCGGTGTAGGTGCACTGGTAGTACACCCCCTCCTGCAGCGGCGACAGCGGCCACACCTGGGCCACCTCAACGGGGCAGGATGCCGCCAGCGCACCGAGTTCCTCATCGGACAACCCATGCCAGGCGGGTGGTGTCACCGGCTCCGGTGCCGTCGCCGAGGGCGCGACGACGCCGACAGGTGCCGCATCCAGAGCCCGGGCCGTCCGCAGCCGGAACAGGTCGCTGGTGGCGATCGGCACACCGGCGCCGGCCAGCCGGTTGACCACACGAAGGGCCAGCAGGCTGTCGCCGCCCAGGGTGAAGAAGTCGTCGTCGATCCCGACCTCGTCGATGTGCAGGACCGTGGCGAACGTCGCGCAGATCAGCGCCTCACGGTCGGTGCGCGCTGCGGTGCGGGTGCCGGTGCGCACCGGTTCGGGCAGCCCGGACCGGTCACGTTTGCCATTGGGCAGCAACGGGATCTCGTCGAGGACTGTCAGGGTGGCCGGCACCATGTGCGCGGGCAATGTGCCGGACAGCGCCGCCCGCACGACGTCGAGGTCGAGCGCCTCGCCGGTGACGAGGTAGCCGTCCAGCCGCGATCCGCGGGCGGTGACGACCGCTTCGATGACGCCCGGCTGGGCTGCCAGGGCGGCCTCGATCTCGCCGAGTTCGACGCGGAAACCGTTGATCTTGATCTGGTCGTCGGCGCGGCCCAGATACTCGATGTCCCAGTCCGGGGTCCACCGGGCCAGGTCCCCGGTGCGGTAGAGCCGTGCACCGTCTGCGCTGAAGGGGTCGGCCACGAACCGGGTGGCGGTGCCGGCGTGTTGGCCGAGATAGCCGCGGGCCAGCTGCGCACCCCCGACATAGATCTCGCCGACGGCACCGGGCTGTACCGGGGACAGGTCCGGCCCGAGCAGATGGGTGCGGGTGCCCGGGACGGGCCTGCCGAGGGTGACGTCACCGGTCACCGTGCCGGTCAGCACGTCACCGGACACCTCGGAGGACCCGTACGAGTTGACGACCTCGGTGCCGGGTGAGATACGTTGCAGCGCTGCTACCGTCGCGGTATCCAGCGGTTCGCCGCTGCAGATCCAGCGTCGCACCGAGCCGAGTGCGGTGCCCGCCACCTCCGCCATGGCCGCGCCGAGACTCGGCACCACCAGCAGTTGCGTGGCGGCCACCTCGTCGACCAATGCGGCCAGGGCCGCCCCGTCCCTGGCGGTGGCGTCGTCGGCGATGACGGTGGTGGCACCCGAGACCAGCGCGCCCAACAGTTCGGTGGTGCCGTCGATGAAACTCATCGAGCTCTTGGCGACCCGGATGTCGTCGCGGTCCCGCGACCAGGCGGTGCGAGCCCAGGCGAGCCGGTTGGCCAGGCCGCGATGGGTACCGATGACACCCTTCGGACGTCCCGTGCTGCCCGAGGTATAGACGATCGATGCGGCATCGTCGGGGTCCACCGTGGTGTCGCGGAACGGCTCCCCAGCAGCCTCGGTGCCCACCGTCGGTATGCCGTGGTCGGGCAGTGCGCTGCCGTCGGTGAGCACGACGCGGGGTTTCGCGTCATCGAGCATGAAGGCGATGCGCGCGGGCGGGTACCCGGGGTCGACGGGCAGATAGGCGGCCCCGCAACGCAACACCGCCAGTAGGGCGACGGCCATCGTGGCGGTGCGGCCGGTGGCCACGGCGACGGTGTCGCCGTGGCGCACGCCCGCCGCGACCAACGCGCCGGCCAGCGCGGCCGAACGGTCATCGATGTCGCGGTAGCTCAGACGGGAGGTGTTGTCCTGCAGTGCAATAGCGGCCGGAGTGCGGCGTAGCTGGTTGTCGAACAGTTCCAGCACGGTGCCGGTGCGGCCGGGCGCGCCGGTTCCGGCCTCGGCCATCGCCGCCCTGGCCGCGGCGTCGAGCACGTCGATATCGATGCAGCGCACGGTGTCGCCGGCGGTGAGCACGGTGTCCAGCACCCGCCGGTACAGCGTCAGTACCCCTTCGGCGGTGGCACCGTCGAGGATGCTGCGATCGTGGGTGAGCGTGACCTGCAGGAGCCGTCCGGGTTTCACCATCAGGGTCAGCGGATAGTGCGGTGCCTCAACCACATTCATGCCGGTGATCCGAATGGTGGCGGTGTCGTCGTCAGCGGCCGGATAGTTCTCGATGACCAGCAGGGTATCGAACAGATCGGGCACGCCGATGGCCTGCTGGATATCGGCCAGCGGCACATGATGGTGGTCGAAGAGGCCGGCCTGTGCATCGGCGTGCCGCCCGATGACGGTGGCCAGGGTGTCCCCCGGCGCCCACGTGGTGCGCGCCGGCACCGTGTTGATGAGCAGGCCGACCATCTCGTCGATGCCGGCGATATCGCCGCCGCGACCGGACACCGTCGATCCGTGGATCACGTCGGCGCGGCCGCTGAGCCTGCCGATGGTGACACCCCATGCAGCACTGATCACCGCACCCACGGTGACCCCGTGCGCGGTGGCCCACTCGGCGATCCCGGCCCCAAGGTGTGCCGGGATGTCGATGGCGACCTTGCCGAACCCGGTGTCCACACCGCGGTGCCGGGGCAGGGACTGCGCGAGACGGGTCGGCTCGTCGATACCGTCCAGCTCGTTGCGCCACGCGGTCAACGCCTCGTCCGGGTTGCGCCGGCCGATCCAGTCCAGGAAGTCGCGGTATCGGCCGGGGGCCGGCAACCGGTCGGTGGCCGGGTCATCGTGCAGCGCGGCGAGTTCGCGCAGCACGATGGGCACCGACCAGCCGTCGGAGACGATGTGGTGCACGGTCTGCACCAGGATGTGCCGCTGCGGGCCCAGCCGCATCAGCGCGTACCGCATCAGCGGGGGGACGGCCAGGTCGAAGGGTTCGGTCCGTTGCTGTTCGGCGATCTCGTCGACGCGTCGCCGAGATTCGTTGCCGGGCAGAGCACTCAGGTCATCGAAGCGCCACGGGACGGTGGACGTGCCGCCGATGGCGGCGATCAGGTTGCCGTCACCGAGCGCGCGGAACGCCGCCCCCAGATGTGCGTGACGATCGATGACGATGGCCGCGGCGCTGCGCAGCCGTTCCGGGTCCAACGGTCCGTCGTAGGAAATGATCTGTTGCACCACATAGGGATCGGCCGTGGTGTACGTGGAGTGGAAGTAGATTCCCGCTTGCAACGGCGACAATGGCAGCACATCGGTGACCGGTACCGGCAACGCATCGATATCGGCTTGTTCCACCGTGACGAGCGGGAAGTCCGACGGCGTCGGGCCGCTCACGGCGGGGCTGTGTGCAATGGCAGTCAGCGCCGCGGTCCACAGTGCTGCCAGCGTGGCGACCCGGTCCTCGTCGAGGATGCCGGTGGGCCAGCTGAAGGTGGCCTCCAGCTCGCCCTCGACGGTGATGGCGTTGATCTCCAATACCCGAGGCAACGGCATCCGCGGGTCGCGCTCCTCGCCGACCGCCGCGTCGGACAGCGTCCAGGGCGCGTCACCGGCCGAGGTGAACCTGCCGAGATAGTTGAACAGGATCTGTGGCGTGACCGCGAGATCGGGCCGCCCAGTTCCAGACAGATAGCGCAGCGCGCCGTAGCTCAGGCCGTTCCGGGGCACCGCGCGCAGCTGATCCTTCACGGATTTGACCGCGGCACCGAGCGCCGCACCGCCGGTCATCCGGTCGTCCCAGGCGGCGTCACCGGGGTCGACGACGACCGGGAACAGGGTGGTGAACCAGCCGACCGTGCGGGACAGGTCCAGGTGATCGCCTGCGCCACCGAGATGATCGGCCTCGCGGCCGTGGCCCTCCAGTTCCAGCAGCAGCGCCCCGGATGCGCCCCGCCAGTGTGCGACGGCGGCCGCCAGCGCGGTGACCAGAGCATCGTTGACGCCCCCGTTGATCGCGGCCGGGACGGGGCCGAGCAGCCGGGCGGTCGACGCCGCGTCCATCCGCACGGTGAGCCGGGCTTCGGTGGCCACGGTGTCCAGGGTCGGGTCCAGGGCCCGGCGGCCGATCTGCGGATCGGTGGCGTGTGCGGTGCGCAGCCAGTAGGCCTCGTCGTCGGCGAACTCGCCACGGCCCACGGCGGCGCGCAGCTCGCTGGACCACTGCCGGAATGTGGTGTCCGGCTTGGCCAGGGCAACCGGGCGGCCGGCAGCGACATCGGTCCACGCGGTCTGCAGGTCTTCGGCGAGCACGCGCAGTGACACCCCGTCGATCACCACATGGTGCACGACCAGTAGCAGCCGACCGGGCTGTCCGGCACCGGTGTCCAGCCAGACGGCCTGCAGCATCCGGCCCGCGGCGGGGTCCAGCCGGGCCACGGCGTGATCGTGTTCAGTGTCGATGTCCCCGGCCCGTGCGACGCGGGTCAGCACCTCGGCGGCGTTGGATGCCCCGCTGGGCGGAACGGTGAGGCCCGCCGGGTCGGTCGGGGTGCCGAGCCGGGCCCGCAACAGGTCGTGGCAATCCAGCAGTCCGTCGAGCATCTCCGTCAGTGCGGGCAGCGTCAGCCCGGCCGGCGTGTGCAGGACGACCGATTGGTAGAAACCGTCTTTGCCATTGCCGATTTCGTCGAGCCATCCCAAGATGGGGGTCGCCTCGATCTCGCCGGTCGCTCCGATCGGTACGGCGGCGACCGCAGCGTCGGCGGTATCGGTGATGGCGGCGGCAATGCCGGCCGGGGTACGCAGGGTGAGCACGTCGCGCGGGCGGATCCGCAGACCGATCCGGCGGGCACGACTCACCAGCCCCATCGCGGCGATGCTGTCCCCACCGAGGCTGAAGAAGTCAGTGTCGGCGCCGACGGACGGCGCGCCGAGCAGCTCGGCGAAGATCGCACAGATCTCCCGCACACGGGGATCGGTCGCGGGTACGGCGTCCTCGATTGCGGCCACTGCCGGGACGGGCAGCGCGCGGCGGTCGATCTTGCCGTTGGCGGTGACCGGGAATTCGTCGAGCACCAACACGGTGCCGGGGACCATGTGTTCGGGTAGCTTGTCGGCGCACCAGGCCCGCAGCTCGTCGGCGTCGGCCCCGGTCGTGGACAACGCGTATCCGGTGAGTTGGGCACCTCCGGCCGGTGTCTTGCGCAGGATGACCGCGGCGTGCCGCACCTGTGGGTGGGCGGCGAGGATGACCTCGATCTCTTCGAGTTCGACGCGCATACCGCGGATCTTGACCTGGTTGTCGGCGCGGCCCAGGAATTCGAGCACGCCGTCGGCGGTCCACCGGGCGAGGTCACCGGTGCGGTACATCCGGGACCCGTCTTCGGCGAACGGGTTGGCGATGAAGCGGGCCCCGGTCAGACCGGGTGCGTTGACGTAGCCGCGACCCAACAGGAACCCCGCCGCGTAGAGTTCGCCGCCCGCCCCGACCGGCACCGGGTGCAGGTCGTCGTCGAGGACGTAGAGCTGGGTGTGCGGGTTGGGCCTGCCGATCGACGTCTCGATGCGTTCGGCCCGGTCACGGTAGATCACATGAGAGACACCGATGGTCGCCTCGGCCGGCCCGTACCCGTGGTACAGCGTGGTGGACAACTGCGCACGGAATCGGTCGAACAGGGCGGGAGTGAGTACCTCGCCGCCGCACCAGACGTGTCGCAGACCGGACAGCAGTGTGGTGCCCTCGGCGAGATCCAGCAGTACGTCCAACATCGAGGACACCAGGTAGACGAAGGTGACCTTCTCGGTGGCAATCAGATCCAGTAGATACTGCGGATCCCGCTCACCACCGGGGTCGGCGATCACCACATAGCCGCCGGACACCAGGGGTAGCAGCACCTCGTTGATCGAGATGTCGAAGGACAGCGGGGCTTTGAACAGCGACGCGTCACCGGGCCCGAATCCCAGGATGTCCTGAACCTGCCAGGTGAGGCGTTCGCAGATCGCCTCGTGCCGGATCATCGCGCCCTTGGGCTTACCGGTGGACCCCGAGGTGAAGATGACGTAGGCCAGTTGGCTGTCGTCGATATCGACCATCGGTGCGCTCACCGGGTAATCGGCGAAAGCCCAGTCGCCCAGCTCGATCTCGATGGGGTGCGGATCGTCGGCGCGGCCATCGCCGGGGGCCACCAGTACGGCGCAGGCCCGGGTGTCGGTCAGAACCTGGTGCCGACGCTCGGCGGGCCATTGCGGATCGATGGGCACGAAGGCGCCCCCGGCGGCCAGGATCGCCAAGACCGCGACGACCATTTCCGTCGACCGTGGGACGGCGATGGCCACCACCTGCTCGTGGCTGACGCCGAGGGTGCGCAGATGACCGGCGAACTGATAGGCACGCGACGACAGCTCGCGGTAGGTCAGCCGGGACTCAGCCGAACCATCTCCCGTCGCTCCGCTCGCCCGGCTCACCACCGCCAGCGCGTCCGGTGTGCGGCGCGCCTGCTGCGCGAACAGCTCCGGGACGGTCGTCGTCGAGGTGGGCCAGGTGTCGTTGTTCCACTGACGCAACAGGTCCACGGGATCGTTCCGGCTCAGTCCGTCGGTACTTTCCCCCGTCGCTCCGCTCGCCCCAATCCCGGTGGTCGTCATGCGCGAGTCCTCTCCGCATCCGTGTGATGGGCGGCCCAGGCGCGCCAGAGTTGGGCGTACCGTCCCTGCGCGGCCAGCAGTGCGTCATGGGTGCCTTCTTCGACGATGTCGCCGTGCGCCATCACCACGATCCGGTCGGCGGTCGCGGCCTGGGTCAGCCGGTGTGCAACAACCAGGCTGGTGCGCCCCGCGGTGACGGCCGCCGCGGCGCGTTCCAGATCGCGGGCACCGAGGCTTCCGGCCTCGGCGGTGGCCTCATCGAGGATCGCCACCGTCGGATCGAGCAGCAGCAGGCGTGCCAGTGCCAGTTGTTGCGCCTGCGCCGCGGTGAGCTCGTGCCCACCCTCACCGACAACGGTGTGGACACCGCCCTCCAGCGCGGCCACCCATTCCGCTGCACCGACGGTGTGCAGTGCGGCAACGATGTCGGCATCGGTGGCATCGGGTCGGGCCAGCCTGAGGTCCTCGGCGAGCGGGCCCGCGAACACGTGGACGTCCTGGCTGATGATCGCGACATGCCTGCGTCGCTGCTCGGCGGTCAGCTCGGCCAGCGGTACCCCGCCGATGCGGACATCGCCACGCTGCTGGCTCAGGACGCCCGCGGCGATACCGGCGACCGTCGACTTGCCCGCCCCTGTCGAGCCGACGAGGGCCACCCGTTGCCCGGGCTCCAACCGAATGGTGACGCCGTGCAGCACCGGATGCCGACCGTCATAGCTGAATTCGAGGTCGGTGAGAGCCAGCGAGCCGTCGCGCGGTTCCGCACCGGTCTGTCCCCCGTCGCTCCGCTCGCCCCAGGACCCGGTCGCGACCGGCGGTTGCGGGATGCTGACCAGTCCGACCAGACGGGCCAGGCTGGCCCCCGCGTCCTGCGCCTCGTCCATGGTGAACAGCAGCATGCTGATCGGACCGAACAGCCGGTGGAACAGCAGTGCCGCGGCGGTGGTCTGGCCGACCGTGATCGATCCGTGCTGCACCAGCCAGTAGCCGGCGACCAAAATCACTGAGAGCCCGATGAATTCGGCACGGTTGATGCGACCCACGAACCGGGTGAAGAAGGTGAAGACGCCGATCGAGATGTCCCTGACCCGCGCCGAGGCGTTCTCGATACCGTCGGTGTGCACGGTGTGCACGTGATAGGCGTGCACGGTGGGGGCTCCCAGCATGCTCTCCATCAGCACCTGGGAACGCTCGGCGATGACCCGGCGCTCCTGGGCGTACCGCGGTGCCGAACGCGGCAGGTACCAGCGCAGCGCCAGCAGGTAGAACGGGATGGACACCGCACCGGCCAGCGCGAGCCGCCAGTCCAGCCCGAGCATCGACACCAGAGTCAGGGCAGCCAGCATCAGCGCCGAGAACATCGTGGGGAACACATCGGATACCGCCTTGGCGATTGTCGCCACATCGGTGCTCACCCGCGACAGCAGGTCGCCGCGACCCACCCGCTCCACCGTGGTGGTGGGCAGCGTCAGGGCACGGTCCACACCCGCTTCACGAAGATCGGCGAGCATGACCGCACCGAGGCGTCCGATGAGATAGTTCGAAACACCGGTCGCCACACCACCGACGAGGGCAGCGGCACCGAGAATGACGGCGATGGTGACGATCACCGAGGATGGCGATCCGTCGATGATCCGGTCGACGAGCACACCCAGCACGTAGACCGGAAGGACCGCCGCGGCGGCGGCGAGGATGCCGACCAGGGTGGTGGCGCTCAGCGCCCCGAGGCGGCCGCGCAGTTCGCGCCGCAGCCACCGCCAGGTTTCGCGGCCGGTGGCAACGGGCAGGATCTCGGCATTCGTGGTGGCCGTCGGCTCTTCGCCGGAGACGCTCATCGCAGCACCGCCGACCGGTACTCATTGCGCTCCAACAGTTCCTCGTGGGTCCCCTCGTCGGTCACCCGGCCGTCATGCACGAGCACCACCCGGTCGGCGACGGCCAGCAGGGCCGGGCTACAGGTGACGATCACGGTGGTGAACCGGCCGGCGTGGGGAACGGTCGAGCCACGCGAGGCCGATGGACGCGGGTGGCGCAGCTCGACGATCCCCTGGGCCACCGCACTTTCGGTCACCGAGTCGACGGCGGTGGTCGGTTCGTGCAGTACCAGCACGGGCGCGGCCCGCAGCAGTGCGCGTGCCAGCGTCAACCGCTGACGTTGCCCGCCGGACAGGCTCGATCCGCGTTCGGTGACCCGGTGCTCCAGTCCGTCGTGGTGGACGTCGATGACATCGACAGCGCTGGAGGCATGCAGCGCCGCTGTCAGTGCATCCGGATCGAAGCCACCCGCACTCAGATTGCTGCGGACCGAACCGGTGAACAAGTCGGCCCGGTGCGGTTCCACCAGCAGCGCGCGACGCGCCTCTTCGAGCGCCAGATCCTCCAGCGCCGTTTCGCCGAGCCGTATCTCACCGGTGTATTCGGTGCGCGCCAGCTGCCCGGACAGCACCGCGATCATGGCCTCGGCATCGCTGAGACGGGTGGCGACCACGCCGACCAGCTGTCCGGCATCGACCGCCAGCGTGATGTCCTGCAGGCTGCCGTGGCGCACCCCGTCCAGCACCACCCCATGCGGGCCGGACCCGAGTGCGGCGGTGCCGGGCGCCAGCGCGAACGTGGCGTCCTCGATCCAGCCCACCCGCTCGGACGAGGCCCGCGCTTCGGCGATCCAACTGGGCACCTCGGCCATGGTGCCGAACGGTTCGAGCAGGAATTGGGCGAGCCCGATGACGGTGATCAGTTGTCCCACCGTGATATCGCCACGCAGCGCGAACCAGCCTGCGAGCACGGCGATCCCCACTGCCAGCAGCGCACTGAGGGAGGTCGAGAAACCGAGATAGACCCCCTGGGTGCGGGCAGCCCGGACACTGGCGGTCATCGCGTCCCTGCTGACCTTGCGGTAGCGCGCGGACGCGGCCTGCTCGGCGCCGATACCGCGCAACGGACGCAGCCCGGCGATCAGATCTGCCGACATCGCCGTCGCCTCGCCGGCCGCCTCCTGCTGTTCGGCAACGCGACGGGTGATCAACGGTCCCCCGAAATGCAGGACGAACAGAATCACCGGGGTGCCCAGCAGCACCGCCAGTCCGAGCGGAATGTCGATGGTGAGCAACACCGTCGCGCACACCGCCACGGCGGTGACCGCGCCCGCGATGCGCGGTATGTAGTCGAGCAGGTAGGACACGTTGTCGGCGTCGGTGCTGGCGATCGACAACAGTTCGCCGGTGCGCTGTGAGGTTCGTAGCCGCCGGGGGTCGAGAATCCTTGCAGCCAGGTCGATACGTAGTTGATGACCCTCGCTCGCGATCGCACGCATCAGGTGCCGGGCACCGAGGCGGTAGCACATGGTCAGTGCCACGAACAGCACGGCCAGCACGCCCACCCAGATCAGCAGTTGCACGGCATCACCGGGCTTCACAGCCCGATCGATGACAACGCCGATGAGCACCGGAACCATCGCCTCACACAGCTGATGGCCGCAGATCAGCAGTGATCCACTGGTCAGCAGCCGCGCGTTGCGGGTGACGGTGCGCCACAGGATGGTGGCCCCGGTGCTGGTGCGCTCGGTGTTCTCGGCACTCTCGATGCCGAGCTCCGCGGCTACGATGGGCTGCCGCCCTGCGCCGGGCTGCCCGCGGTGGCGGCCATCCGCAGACGAAGGCTCTTGGGCCGCATATCCGTCCAGTTCAACTCGACGTAATCCAGACAAGCCTGACGACCGGCCTGTCCATCGGCACCGAACACAACGGACCAGCCCCCGGGGACCTGTTTGAAGGTCGGCCACAGGGAGTGCTGGTCCTCGTCGTTGACGAGCACGTAGAAGGTGGCTGTTTCATCGTCAAAAGGATTGCCCGACACAAAATCTCCTCAGCAATTACGTGACTGTCGGCGCACCCCCAGCACGCCCGCCCGAACCACTCAACACTACCAAAGGTTAGGCTTCCCAATGCAAGCCACATACGAAGGGGAGTCATGCGGGTAGCAATGTTCGGGTATCAGACCTGGGGCCACAAGACCCTGGAAGCCCTCATCAAGTCGTCTCATGACGTCGTCCTTGTGGTCACTCACCCACCGAGTGATCAACCATATGAATCGATTTGGTCGGATTCCGTCGAAGATCTGGCCCGGGACAACGATATCCCGGTATATCTGGCCCAGCGGCCGGACACCGCGCTGATCGAGCGCGTCCGGGAAACCGAGCCCGACATCATGGTCGCCAACAACTGGCGGACCTGGTTACCTCGGGAACTGTTCGACCTGCCCCTGCACGGGACGCTCAACCTGCACGATTCCCTGCTGCCCAAGTTCACCGGATTCTCCCCGGTGATCTGGGCAATGATCAGCGGGGCCAACGAAGTTGGGCTGACGGCGCACCGGATGGACGATGAGCTGGACACCGGGGACATCGTGCTGCAACGGTCCATCCCGATCGGCGACAAAGACACCGGTACCGACCTGGTGTGCGCCACCATCGACCTCATCCCTGAGGTACTCATCGAGTCGCTGGACCTCATCGAGCGCGGATCGGCATCATGGACCGCGCAAAACCTGGATGATCGGACGTTCTTCCACAAGCGCTCGGCGCGCGACAGCATCATCGACTGGCATTGGTCCGCAGCCGAATTGGATCGCTTTGTGCGCGCCCTGTCCGACCCGTACCCGAATGCCGTCACCTACTACCGCGGGCAGCGCATCCGGGTGCTCAAGGCCACCATCTCGCGCTACCGCTACGGCGGCACCCCTGGTCGTGTGTTCATCGCCGAGGGTGACGGCATGGTGATCGTGGCCGGCGCCGATGCCCATCGCGGTCAGGATCGCGGCTTGGTGATCCAGCGTGTCCGCCTCGATGACGGCACCGGTTGCCGGCGCTGGACTTCTTCGGCCGCGGGGGCGGGTATCTGACCGACCGACCTTGAGCGCGAGGCAGCGGGGTTGGATCTCCAACCCCGCTACCGGGCAATCGGTTTCACGCCGATGAGTCAGCTACCGACGGCCAGCGTGTGAGCCTGCCTGCGCAACCCCACCCGCTCGGCGATGGATTCGACGATCTCGCCGGAGCGGACCGCGATATTCGACAGCAGCGATGAGCTCAGACCGTGCGTGTGCTCGGTGCCACCTTGCAGATAGATGGCCCCGGAGATCTCCCGCGACACCCGGAGCCGGTAGTCGCGGGTCAGCTCCGGCCGGTCGGCCCCGAACTCCCCGACCGTGTAGAGGTCACCGAGCATGTCCGGCAACGGCATCGGGACGAATCCGGTCGCGTAGACGACGGCATCGCAGTCCAGCACCCTCGACGGTGCGGGTCGGATGATGCTCGATGGACACCCGCACCCCGGTGCCGTGTTCGACGGCACTCTGCACACCCGATGCGCCGCGGAAGAACAACCGACGCTTACCTGCGACCCGCTCGGCATACTCGCGGGTGTAGAGCTCCTCGATCAGCGGCAGATCGACACACGAGTAGTTCGTCGCTCGGTGGTAGTCGATGAGACGCTGTCGCACGGTCGATTCCGCCGCGTAGAAGTCGTCGACGGCGGCCGGATCGAAGACCCGGTTCGCGTACGGACTGTCGTCGGCCGGGCTGTACCCGTACTTGGCGAACACTCCGTGCACTTCCGCTTCGGGGTAGTTGACGTGCAGATAGTCGGTGACCTCGGCGGCACTCTGACCGGCTCCCACCACCACGAAGCGGTTGTGGTTCGTCGACGGCACGTTCCCGATCTTGGACAGCAGCTCGTGATTGTGGAACTGCCGGGCCGTCTCGGTCACACCGGGGGGAAGTTGCGCTTGTAACCCACCGGCGAGTACGACGCTCCGGGCCCGCAGCACGTCCCTGCAGTGATCGTCGACTCGCTCGACATCGATTGCCAGACAGTCGCCTTCATCGCGGACAGCCAACGCCTTGCTGCTGTAGTGCACGGTCGCCGCCACCTGCTGGGCGGCCCACTCCAGATAGTCGTGGAACTCCAGGCGTGTCGGAAAGAACGTCTGATGGTTGATGAAGTCGTTGAGCCTGCCGCGTTCGGTCACGTAGTTCAGAAACGTGTAGCGACTCTGCACGTTGCGCTGACTCGCCAGATCCTTCAGAAACGAGATCTGCATGGTCGTACCCGGGATGAGCATGCCGGTGTGCCAACCGAATTCAGGTTTCGTCTCGATGAACTCCGCCGAGATCCGCTCATGGGGCGGATGAACATCGTTGTATTCCTCGATCGCGATTGCCAAACCGAGGTTCGATGGCCCAAAGCCCACGCCGACGACGTCGAGACTGCCGCCGACACCTTTGCTGCGAGTACCATTCACCGGCATTGACGACATCAGGCTCCCGCCATCTGGTTGATCGCGCCGGGCACCGGCTCGGAAGCATCGTCCCCCAGTGCCACGATACGATTGCGTTCGTCGACGTGCACGACCCGTGGCGCATGATCACCCGCACTGCGCTCCTCGACGGTCCGGAACGACATGATGATGACCAGGTCGCCGGGATTGATCAGATGTGCTGCGGCACCATTGATTCCGATAACACCGGATCCAGCCTCACCGGTGATCGCATAGGTGGTCAGGCGGGCGCCATTGGTGATGTCGACAACGTCGACCTGTTCGCCTTCGAGGATATCTGCGGCTCGCATCAGGTCTTGATCGATGGTGATCGAACCGACGTAATGCAGATCGGCTTGAGTAACAGTGGCGCGATGCACCTTGCCGCCCAACA
This sequence comes from Mycobacterium sp., assembly GCA_034520035.1. Classification (GTDB taxonomy): domain Bacteria; phylum Actinomycetota; class Actinomycetes; order Mycobacteriales; family Mycobacteriaceae; genus Mycobacterium. The sequence continues at coordinate 29,981 of JAXHOA010000126.1, forward strand.
TGGTTCGGAACATAAGTCCCTCCAACGCTTGTTAAGTTTGGTTCCCCACAGACTGCCCATTCAGTCGCGAAGCGTAGGTTAACCTAACCTCATGTCGCTCACAAACGTACGTTCCGCCCCCGGCAGGACTTTCACAGTTCTGGCCACATTCACCGTCGCCACAGCACTTCTCGCCGGCTGCGGCGGATCGGGCCAGCAGGCCGGAGAAATGTCCCCCACCAGCGCCTCAGCAGATGAATCCATTGTGATTGCACATAAATTCGGCGAAACGAAACTCACAGCAAACCCACAGCGAGTTGTCACCGTGGGCTGGAACGAACAGGACGACGTGCTCGCGCTCGGCGTGGTACCAGTGGGTACCCGGAGTTTCTTCGACAACTACAACGATTTCCCGTGGGTGAAAGAGGCCACCGACGGCAAGGGCGTGCCCGTGATTCCGGGCGATGACATCAACTTCGAAGCCATTGCCAAGGCAAAGCCCGATGTCATCTTCGCCATCTACGAGACCATTGACAAGAAGACCTACGACCAGTTGTCGCAAATTGCCCCCACCGTCATTCAGTCCGATCACTACGCCGATGAGGAAACCCCCTGGGATGTCCAGCTTCTGACGATCGGCAAAGCTCTGGGCAAGGAGACCGAGGCCAAGGCCCGGGTGGATGAGGTCAACGCAAGAATCACGGAGACCAAAAAGGCGCATCCCGAGTTCGCCGACAAGACGCTGGTCGCCGATTACACCTCCGAACCGAGTTCGCAATACCTGCTCGCCGAGGGTGACCCCCGCCGGCAGCTGTTCGACGAACTTGGATTCCGAGCGCAGCCAGACACCGGTGACGTCTCCGACGAAAAGCTCTCGCTGCTCGAAGGAGACGTGCTGTTCGTCAACGGACTCACCAAAGAGCAACTGGCCGGCTCGCCGGCCTTCGCCCGGCTCGACGTGGTGCGCGACGACCGTACGCTCTACGCCGGATCGGACTCCGCGCTGAGCGGAGCGCTCACCTTCAGCGGTCCCGACGCGTTGCTCTATGCACTGAACGTGCTCACGCCGCAGCTGAGCAACGCGTTGACCGGCAAGCCGGTCGCGGACCTCTCCGACGCGTAGCCGCCGGCGTACCGGAATCTCCGGTCAGGGCGCGAGCGAGAGCCGATCCCGGCTGCGACGGCTGGGCAGTGAGGTCGGCGGGGTGTGTGCCAGGCGCAGGGTGAGGGCGATCGACTCATCGGCCTGCAGTCCGATCAGATCGTCGAATTCCCGCTGCAGCGCCCCCAATTCACCGGCGAACGACGGGGACAGCTCGTGCAGATCCTCGGCGGTCTGCGCATAGAGGAAGACCGGGGACACCGGCTGGGCGCCGATGCCACGCTGTGAAGCGGTGATCCATACCGCTTCCACCGCAGACCCGCCGGCGGCGTAGTCGCGCAGGTGGTGCCCCGGCACGCTGATGACGGCCAGCGCCGAGCTGGCCAGGATGCGGTCGCGCATATCGTCTCCGAGCGCCGAGCCGGCGCCCCACCCGGCCAATTGCGCCATTACATCGGGGCGGCGCAGCACGCCGAGCACCGCCATATCCCCCTCGTCGAACTCGAGGTTGCGCACATCGATACCGGCGTCCGGGTCGGGGTCACCCGGCCAGCGCAGCTCGGAGATCATCTCTGCGTGCAGGTGCGGGGTCAGGAACCGGATCCGGTCCGCTGCCGCGAAGATCATTGCCGCCCGCTCCATGTCGGCGCGCTCGGTGAGCAGCCTGAGCCGCCCGCCCTGATGTTCGGCCGCGGCCGTCAGTGCCGTGACGAGGTCACCATCGATGGGATGCGGTTCGCCGTGATGACGGTTCGTCTCGCGCGCCATCATCGCCGCGAAGAGCCCGGCAAGGTCGGCGTCGGCACCTGTTCCGAGCCGCAACCGGACCCGCAGCGGCACCCCGCCGGCGTCCTCGGCGACGCTGACCTCGCCGAGCGCGCCGTGCGCGGCCGCGGCGATGCGGGTGTTCAGCAGCGCCGCGCCGACCGCCACCGCGCTGCCACGGAATCCGACGTCCATCGTCGATGTGTAGGTGGGCGCAATGCCGATCTCGACGCCCTCCGGCCGCACGCCGATGCGCCACGGCTGGACGTTGCCGCCCGAGGGTGCCCGCATGGCCGCCACTGCCAGATCGCCGAAGAGTTCGCCCGGCGCAGTCACCGAAGTCCCTGTGTGACCGGGAGAATCGATCCATTCGGCGTCATCGCCGCTGTGATGCGTCATCTCGGGGTCATGAATCTGGTCGAGTGCCCAGCCGATGTCGAGACGGGTCCGGCCCGAACGCAGCTCCTCCCCGAGCCCGATCCGGCGGACGGCCTCGGTCACCGCGCACGCACCGATACCGACGTCGGCGGCGGTCTGCGGCCACGTCGACAGGGATTTGTCGATCTCGAGCAGCGAGGCCGCGATACGGGCCGAGAGCCGGTCGGCCTCCAGATGCCGCAGGATGTGCGGGATCTTCTCGCGATTGGACATGCCCGGTAGCAGATCGATATCGAGTTGCCCGAGCAATCCGTGCAGGATCGGGCGGCCCGGCTCGTGGTCGAACCGTTCCACGTCGACGATCCCGCGGTCGCTGGTCGCCATCAGCACCGGGATGCGCCGTTGCTGGGCGGCCATCCGGAGCACGGCTTTGATGTGCAGCGAATCGCATTCCTCGACCACGATGTCCAGACCGTCGACGAAGTCGTCGAGCGTCTCGGGATTGAGACCCGTGTCGAACACCTCGACGGGCAGGTAGGGATCGATCTCGGCGATCCGGCGCGCGGCGACGTATGCCTTGTTCACCCCGAGATCGAAGACCGTGGCCGGAACCCGGTTCAGGTTGGACAGTTCCAGCTCGTCGAAATCGGCGAGCCGCAGGTTCCCGCACACCCCTTGCATGGCCAGCGTGTGCGCGATGATGTGCCCGACGCTCAGACCCGCAACCCCGATCGAGAGTTCGCGGAGGCGGTCCTGCTCGACGGCGGTGATGCTGTTGCGATTGCGGTCCAGACGCAGTGCCCGAAATCCGCGCGGCCCCAACACCGCCACGGCGGCCCGCCGCCACGGGTAGAACGCCCACCTGCCGGGCTCGGCGAGCAGATCCGGATCCGGCGGCGGGCGCAGACCTTCCAGGCTTGCCAGTTGCTGACGGTGGTGATCCAGGAGTTCGATGCCCGGGTCCCGCCGGAGCGTGTCGAGGATGTCGCTGTCCGCGGGGTCGGCCGGGTCCAGAATCTGTGCGCGGTAAGCGGTCGGCATGCTGTCCTCGTCATCCTCATGCGCCACGGCGCGAACTCATCCGAGTCGTACACTAGGACCGATTCAACGGGGGCGTGGGGACCGACTCGACGGAGGTATGTCCTTGCCCGAGGTGACGCACGATCGCACCGTGGCCGAACTACCGCTCGCTCCGCTCAATCCGTTGCCCTACCGGCAAAGACGGGACGCGTTGCGTAACTTCCACACCGGCACCGACATCCTGCGTGATGCGGGCGGTCCGGTAACCCGGTTCAGCCTTGGCCCGAGTTGGCTCATGCCGCCCATCGTGGTGGCCACCTCACCTCAGGGAATACGGGATATTGTCAGCGTCCGCGACGGCTCCATCGACAAGACCAGCGCGGTCGCCACCCAATTGCGCAGCCTCATCGGGGGGAATCTTTTCGTCTTGCCACACGAGGAGTGGCTACCACGGCGGCGGACCCTGCAACCGGTTTTCACCAAGCAACGCGTCGACTCGTTCGCCGGACACATGGCAGAGGCTGCCGAAATGATCACGGCCTCTTGGGTGGACGGCAGCGAGATCGATCTGGACGGACAGGCCCGGTTGCTGTCCATGCGGGCGCTGGGGCGTTCGGTGCTGGGGCTGGACCTCGACGAAAGATCCGATGCCGTCGCCGAGCCGCTGCGGGTGGCGACCAGTTACGCCGTGGCCCGCGCGCTGCGTCCGCTGCGGGCGCCGTCCTGGTTGCCGACACCGGCGCGGCGACGGGCGCGGGCGGCCACCGAAGGCATCCGTCGGTTGGCCGCCGAGATCATCACGGCCTGCCGCGCCGACCCTACGCTGGACGCTCCCCTGGTGCACGCCCTCATCGCCGCCACCGACCCGGAGACCGGCCAGCCGCTGTCGGACAACGAGATCCGTGACGAGATGATCATCTTCCTGTTCGCCGGGCAGGACACCACCGCCACCACGCTCACCTACACCCTGTGGTCGCTGGGCCGCCACCGCGAGATCCAGGACAGGGTGGCCGCCGAGGTTGCCGGGATCGGGGACCGGCGGCTGACCACCGACGATGTCGGAAGCCTCGGCTACACCGTCCAGGTGATCAAGGAGGCGCTGCGGCTGTGCCCACCCGGACCGACCGGCTCACGCAGGGCGACAAAGGATGTGGAGGTGGCCGGGTACCGGGTCGAAGCCGGCACCATGCTGGTGTTCGGACGCATGTCGGTGCAACGCGATCCGTCGCTGTGGGCAAACCCATTGCAGTTCGACCCCGACCGGTTCAGCCCGCAGAATGCCAAGGACCGCGACCGCTGGCAATACGTGCCCTTCGGAGGCGGCCCACGGTCC
>JAXHOA010000007.1:0-3711 GCA_034520035.1 Mycobacterium sp.
TCAGTTACGTATTGCTCCCGTTGATGGTCGGGTCGTGCCGCGTGACGATGCGGTGGGGCCGTCCGTCGCACCCGGCGATGCCCGTCACGAGGGGGCCGAAGTGCACCGTGGCGTTCTTGGTCAGGATCGAGGGTGCCGGACCGCGGCGGCTGCCCTCGACGCTGACGATGTACTGGACGTAGAAGGTGCCCGAGGCGTCGTTGGTCGAAAGGCTGCACGCGGCTCGTGACCACGAAGATGCGGCGAGGCCCTTGGCGTGCTCGACGGCGGGCGCGAGCTCGCATGACGGCGACCCAGTAGCGTTGGCCGATGCGGGAACAAACACGATCCGGCCCGCGTCGCGCGCGTGTTCTTCGACGAAGCCACTGCCGGTGAGGACGAGCGTCACGTTCGTCATCGAGGTGCATTGGTGGGACTCGTTGGAGCACCCGGCGACGCGCTCGATGCGGGGTCGCGCGATGGCGCCGCTCACGGTGAGGCGGACGCCTGTCGACAGGGCGTAGTTGCTCGTGCCGTCGAAGGTTGTGTTGACGGCGTAGAGACGATCGCGGTCGGCCGCCTTTGGGAGGCGGAACTCGAGGCGTCGGTTCGGAACGACGCGCGTAACGATGGAGGACACGACCGGTGATCCTGTGACGGTGACGTCGTTGCTGTAGCGCAGCTCGACCTGCAGCGCTTTGCCATCGGCGCTTTGGTTGCTCTAGCGAGGACCCGTCGATGGCGATGGTGCGGGTCGGATCGCAGCCCAGCGCCATGGTCGCGACGGGCTGTTGCGCGCAGCCGTGGATGCGGATCGGGTAGGGGACCGTAGAGATGGTGAGCGGCCGCCCGCTCGACGTGCCTGCGACGCTCAGGAAGCGGTCCTTGTTGTTCCGCAGCGCGAGATCAACGTTGAAGGTTCCGGCGGCGCGCGACGCGGCGAGGGAGCACGACATCTTTGTGCCTCGGAAGTCGCGCGAGTACATTGCAATCGCGTCAACGTTGCACGACGCCGATCCCACCGCGGTACTTCCCGCGGCCACCGGTCGGCACAAAGAGGACGATGCTGTCGTGCGGTGTCGAATAGAAGTTCTCGCCGTACAGGACCAATCGCGTGACGTTGTCACCGTGGCAAAGCGCCACGGAAGTCCACTGGGACGCTCGCATGTGACACATCGCATCCCGTCATGCCAGAGAAGATGGGTCGAGTGCGCGAGTCTGGGGCGAGCATCCCGGTGTTGAGGGAGTAGTACTGCGCTCATTGAGCGGGGTGGGCGACGTAGAAGCTGTACCAGCCGTAGTGGCTGGTCGCTCGTGTGGGTGACGACGGCACTGGATCAGATGTGCCGTCGGTGGCCGGCGCGGATGACGGTGCAGCCGAGACCGCTGATCTGGTGGGACTCGGTCGGTCGAAACCGCGATGAAGTTGGACTCCACCACTGGCGAGAAGCCGATGCCTGGTTATGGTCACGATATCCCCAGCGCGGCAAAGCTGTGATTGGCGCGCATGGCGGGTGTCGTGCTGGGAGCAGCCCGTCACGACTTGTGATGGTCGGGAGAATAGGTGATGAACATCGAGCTGCGACCAGTACGTCGCCTTGGTGGGGTTCACCTTGGTCTCGAAGCGCGTGAAGCGGCCGTTGACGTTGACCTGTTCTCGATGGCGACAATCTTGCAGACGGCGTGGATACCATCCGTGACGTTGCGATGGGGACGCAGCGCGCTCGCGCCGACGACCGTCGACGGTGGGCAGCACCTGAACCTGGATCTGCCGGACGTCGTTGCTGAAGCCCTCGGCCGATACAAGATCGATGATGGAGTTGTTGCCGCATCCGAAGAGTTCCGTGCCGCGGGTGCTGTTGCAACCCTGCACGGCAATGAGGGTGACGTTGATGGGCTTCACGTCCATGACGACGGGGTTGGTCACCTTGGTGCGCAGCTTGTCGGCGGCCACCCGGACAACGAACGGACCCGTGCGATCGCTCGGCACGTTGTCGACACCGCGCAGGGATGCACGACGATGCGCGTCGACGTGCCTGCCGATCGGGCGGCACGTTACGTTCGAGTCCCAGTGGTTCCGTTGGTGCGTAAACGGAGACGTTGTTGCGCCAGTAATCTGGGTCAAAGTGGAACCCGTGGATCGTGAGCGCGTCCCCGTTGTTACAGTTGTAGGTGCCGCCGAGCTTCACCTTGTCGGTTTGGAGGCACCCTCCACGCCCGTGACGACCGGGCGGAGCATCAGGGTCACGGAGGACGTGGCGATTTGCGCCGCGATGTCAAAGTGGTCATCGAGCAGGACGTCCTTGACCAGGAAGTGGTCCAAACGCACTCGGACGTGTTGAGCACGCAGCGCAGGACCTTGTCACTGTGCTGGTCGAGGTAGATGGGGCTGCACCGGGGCGTGTACCGCTGGCTTACGGTGCGGCTCAAGCCGCTGAAATTCGACGACATTCTGGCGCGCGATCTTGTGGAAGCCGAGGCCCATGATCGTGAGGACGGACGTCGGGTACGGCGTGTCGATGATCGTCTGGTTGTCTTTGGTCACGTACGGGCGCGCCTTGTTGATGAAACTGGCGTGGTACGTTGTCGTTTCAACGACGGACTCGCTGACGGTTGCGGACCCGGATGCGGACTCGGAAACGGTCTCGGTGGTGGACACGGACTCGCTCGTCGTCGCGGACGGCGACAGGGACATGGTCTCGCTGATCGACATCGATGTCGGAGTCGGCTCACGGTGTAGGTGAGCGACGACGTGATGGAGAAGGACGGTGTGTCGGACGGGGAGTCGGTGAAGGAGATGACTGCCGCTGAGTCCGAGTGATGGTCTCGAGGGCGACAGGGAAATGCTCACCGTGCGACCGCCACCGCCGCGACCTGCAGCGGCCGCGACTCCACCTGCGCCACCCGGACGAAGTCGTCGGCGAGCTGCTGGGTGCGGGCGCCCAGGCGCTGGATCTCGGTGAGGAAGTCCGCCAGCGGCATCGGCATGCGGCCGCGCTGGTACAAGTCGGTCAGCAGCACGATGGTGTTGGCCGGCGAGCGCAGGTCGTGCGAGACGAAGGCCAGCGCGCGATCACGTCGGCGCTGCGCCTGCCGGATGGCGCTCACGTCGGCGAAGGTCACCACCCAGCGCTGCCGCTCCAGCAGCTCCACCGGGGCGAAGTGCAGCAGGAAATCTCCCAGGCGCTCGGCCCGCGCCTCCACGGTGCAGCCCACCGGCGGCGGCGCGCCGGGCTGGAACATCGCCTCCAGGTCCACGGCCTGCGTCGGCACGAACTCCACCAGCAGCCCAGGCAGCTCCATGCCCACCAAGTCCTCGGCCCGCTCCAGCTCGAAGAGCTGCGCCGCCAGCGTGTTGGCCAGCAGCACGCGGCCCCGCTCGTCGGTGACCGCCATCGCCGTCGGCAGCCCGGCCAGCGCATCCGAGAGGAAACGCCGCGCGCTGCGCACGGTCTCGGTGGCGCTGTGCAGCGTGTCCAGCCGCAACGCCAGCACATCGCACCGCCGGGACGCGGTCACGCCCGCCGCCCCGGGCTGCACACCACCTTCGGGCACCAGCCGGCCGATCTCGACCTCCAGCGCCGCCACCGCCTGCTCCAGCCGGCGCCAGCTCCACAGCGGATAGGCCAGCGCCGCTGCCAGCACCCAGGACACCGGGCTCCACCACAGCCCCCACCCAGCGCCAGCAGGCTGGACCCGATCACCACCGGAAAGGCGCCCAGCGCCAGCACC
>JAXHOA010000107.1:0-25937 GCA_034520035.1 Mycobacterium sp.
CGACGACGTCAGGGACGAAATGCGGCGGCAGAGCTTCTTCGGCGTGATGATGATGGCGATCGTGTCCTCCATGCTCGTCGCCTGGGACCGAGCGCGGGGACGAGATGTTCATGACGATGCTGGCGCGCCATTGCGCTCATGTGCTGGATACCGACGCGCTGGCGGTGTTGCCCGCCGCTGTCGCACCAGAACCGTTGACACCCGGCGCCGCCGATGAGGGCCCCCACGTGCCCACCGATGAAGTAGGTTGTGGAACGAGAGCTGGTACTTCGATCTTCATCGATGCCACACAGGGTCTCGGCGGCTGGGTGCGCCTGGGCCTGATACCGAACCAGGACCGCGCGTGGATCAACGCCCTGCTGTGTGGGCCGGGCATGCCGACGGTAAGGCGGTCAATGACCTGCAGGCCGCGCTGCCCGCGGACCCGGCCCAGGTGCAGGACCGCGGGGATCGACCTCGGGTTGTGCGCGACCGTGCCACTGCAGCGCTGCCGGGTGACCCTGCGGGCCCGCGGTGAGGCGGTACGACGATCCGGCCGGGTTGCTGCGCGGAGAACCGGGGCGGCCGGTCGACGTGGGTCTGGATCTGGAGTTCCACTCGGTCAGCACGCCCTACCTGTATCGCATCACCCCGCGCTACGAGATCGCCTGCACGGTGTCGGGTACCGCCACCGTCGACGGCCGGCAGTACCAGGTGAACAGCGTGCCCGGGCAGCGCGACCATTCCTGGGGTGTGCGGGACTGGTGGAGCATGGAGTGGGTGTGGAGCGCCCTGCACCTGGAGGACGGCACCCACCTGCACGGGGTGGACATCCGCATACCCGGTTAGTACGGGCCCGAGGGTGGGTGGGGCGCTGGACCTAAAAACCGAGGCATCCCCGGGCCGACCCGGGCGGGAGCATGGCGCCGATCGGCATCGGCTACGCCCAGCGCGAGGGCGAACCGCTCGCCGAGCTCGAAACCGTCTCCGCCCAGCACACTTTGGGCCCCGACGATCTGCCGTTGACGACCACGCTGACCCTGCAACCGGGGGATACCGAGGTGACCGTCGACATCAAGGGCCACGCCCCGGTGCTGCTCACCGCCGTCGACGGGCGGGTCAGCCAGTTCCCGCGTGCCTGGGCGACGGTCACCACGGCGGACGGCCGCACGGGTGTCGGCTGGCTGGAGTGGAACCGCAACCTCTGACCCGCTGCGTGCCAGACTGGCACGGGTGATGGTGCTCAAATCGATGGTGCTGTTCGTGCTCGCCGCAGTGCTGGAGATCGGCGGTGCCTGGCTGGTGTGGCAGGGGGTGCGCGAGCACCGCGGCTGGCTGTTCGTCGGCGCCGGTGTGATCGCGCTCGGCGCGTACGGTTTCGTGGCCGCCTTCCAGCCCGATGCGAACTTCGGCCGGGTGCTGGCCGCCTACGGCGGGGTCTTCGTCGCCGGCTCGCTGATCTGGGGCATGGTCGCCGACGGGTTCCGGCCGGACCGCTGGGATATCTCGGGTGCGCTGGTCTGCCTGCTCGGCGTGGGCCTGATCATGTACGCCCCGCGCTGAGTTCGCAGGCGGTCGTTGCCGGGGGGTGGTCCTCTCAGAGGTGGTCATTGCCGAGGTCGCCGCGGTCCAGCCCCATCGGGGTCGCCGCCGGCACATCGCCTGCCGCGACCACCAGCCGGGTCAGCGGCGTGAGCACCTCGAACAGGGTGGCCAGGTCCGCGTCGTCGAGCACGTCGAACGCCGACAGTGCCAGCCGGTCGGTGGTGTCCTCGATCTGGGCCTTCAGTGCGGCGCCGGCCGGGGTGAGCGAACCGGCGCCGTCGAGCAGGCCGCGATCGGCCAGTTCTCCGACATGGTGTTGCCACTGCTCGTCGTCGTAATCGCGGCTGCGCATGATCATCTCGCGGGGCACCCGGTCCGCGGCGGCATGCAGAACGTTCGACTGACGTCCGCTGATCCCGAACACATTGAGCGCGGCGATGTGACCGTCACCGCGCTGCTCCCGCAACAACGTTGTGGCGTGCCACAGTTGGGCCAGCGGTTCCTGCGGCCACGGCAACGCCAGATTCGCCGCGAACAGCGGTCGCCCCTCCGACGCCGCGTTGCGCGCCGCGGTGGACAGCAGATCCGCTGCCGTGGCTACCGCATCGGGTTCGGTGCATCCGTAGCGGCGCAGCGCGGCCACCGCAGCATCCTCGCGGGCCCGCAGCACCGTCGCCGGTGTGGCGATCTCCCAGGCGGCGGGCAGCGCCTTGGCGACCCGCTGGGGCGCGAAATTGCCGAACACCGCCGTGACCGCCTCGGGAGCCACCGGCCCCAGCGGCGCCGACCGGGCAGCGAAATAACCCATCCAGAATCCGCGGAAACCGAGCCCGTCCAGGGCCGCTCGTGACTCCGGGGCGAAGTAGGTGACGGCATGGACAGGCTCCAGCCGATCGAACAGGCGCCGCGCGATGGTCGTTGGTCTGCTCACCCCGACAGTCAATCAAACAACGACCGTGTGCCCTCAGCACCCTCGGTGAGATCAGCGCTTGAGGACCTGGGTGCCGCCGGCAAGTTCGTCATGCTTGCCCTGCTTGGTGGCACTGCTGTTGATGGTGACCGCGATGACGAGGATCGCGATGACACCCAGCAACCCGCCGACGAAGGGGATGATCGGCAGCAGCGTGAACGCATTCCGGATCGCCGACTGCTGCAACGTCGGCTTCGCCGCACCGGCCGGCCCATGAACGCTCAGGCCCAGCAGCTTCTTTCCCGGTGTCCATCCCTGGGTGGTCTCGAACGCGATGTAGTAGACGAAGGTCAGCGCACCGGTGAACAGGCCGGTGACCCACACGTTGGACAGCGAGTCGGTGACGAACGCCAGGAAGAACGCGACGATCGCGATGACGATGCCGTCGATGATGCGGGCCAGCCAGCGGGGGAGAAGTCCGCCCGGGTGCCCGCCGGGTGTCTGGTACGTGCCGGGCTGCTGATCGAATCCACCTGTGGTCATGCCTGCAGAACCTACTCGCCTGGGCGGTATCGGCAAGTGATGAACCCCGTCGGGATTTCCGCCGGGCGCGGCGCTCTACTCCGAGCGCACCACGACACCTCGAATGACGGTATCGCGGGAGTGGGTGAGTGCTCGATCGGTGCCCAGCTCACGCAGAATGTTCTCCGGAATCCACTGCACACCGATGACACCGCGAGCCAGCATCTCGGCGTTGGGGCTGTCCACTCGGATCTCCCGGGACCGGATGCCTTCGGAGAGCATCGTCTTCATCTGCCGCACCCGCGTCGAGAACGACCAACCGGGGTCGGCGACATCGGGCGGGATCTGCCGCATCCATGCGAGCTGGATGCGGAACTCGTCCGGGAACTGCTCCAGAGCATTGATATTGAGCCAACTCAACGCGTCCAACTTCTCCAGCGGGGTGGACGCGGTCCGTAGTACCTCACTCCAACCCTCGCCGACCTTTCGGCCGAAGGCCATCATGATCGACATCAGCAGTTCGTCCTTGGAGCCGATGATCCGGTACACGGTGCCGGTGCCCATACCGGCCGCCGAGGCGATATCGCGGATCGTCGTCATCTCATAGCCGCGCCTGCCGAATTCGCCTCGGGCGACGGCCCGGACATGGGAGGCCTTGTCGCTGGTGTCCGGCTCGGTGTTCTCCGACCAGCTCTTCACCATCTCGTCGGCGGCGGCGAACGCGGCCGACCGATCCAGCTGGACATCGGTGAGGTCTTGGCTGGCGAGCCCGTGCAGGTGAATGCGGCAGAGCAGGCTTGCGACCTGATCGCTACTGCCCTGGTGCCGGATCACGTCGAGTCCGACGTGCAGCATGGTCTGGCAGATCCGGTCGGCCAGCGTCGGCAGGTCCATCTCGGGCCTGAGGTAGCCGCTCCATCGCCCGGCCCGCAGCAGTTGCAGCATCGCGGACTGGATGCCGACCGGTCGGCGCTTCGTCAACTCGACCAACTCGGGATCTGAGCTCGGCCCCTCGTAGAACGACATCTGCAACGCCGCGCGGTGTGCCACCGCACACCGCGCGATGGCACACCCGAGGCCGGTGATCTGGTCCTCGAACGGACGCGGGTCCGGGGCGTCGAGTCCGCTGAGCGCCTGCTCGCCGACGAGATCCAGTGCCGCGTGATAGCGCCGGGTGAGCTCGACGAGGATGGCTTCCTTGGATTCGAAATGGTGATAGAGGCTGCCCGCCAGGATTCCCGCGGCATCGGCGATCTGCTGCAGCGACGTGCGCAAACCCGATTCGGCGATGATGTCGTTGGCGGTCTGCAGGATCTGGGTCCGGCGTGTTTCGGGGGCGTCTGACGATTGTTCGGTCATCGACTCCCTCGTCTGCCATGTCGATACCTGAGCTGGACCATCGAGCTTACGACCTGGCCATCCGGCTGCGGGGCATTGCGGCTATCCATGCCTCGACGCCGGCGGCATTCCTCGGCACCACGTCGATGCGACCGAGAGTCCGGATCGCGGAGATGAGTTTCGAGGGGCCGGCTTCCATATCGAGCAGTCGTCGTGTCGAACGTTGACTCACCAGGGGCCCAACTCTACGGTGGAACAGATATTTGGTCGAAATGGGAATGCGGCGTGAAATCGAGGTACGCAGCGCGTTGACAACCGATGACGAAGCGCTCCGATCCCGCTCAGCTGGAGGCGATCCGGGCCGACCGGACGCTGCTGCCGCAGGCCATCGGGGAGGGCGTGCGCTGGGAGTGGCGGCGCTTACGGCCCGCGGCATCGAACTCATCGTGGTGTCGGATCTTCAGTCCGACCGCCGCGCTCGCCCGAGACCGGTTCGGGGCCCACGTGACCGTGAATCCTGCCGAGCGCTTTCCTTACGAGGTGTTCAACGCGCTGCCCACCGAACGCCACCTGCCAGGTCCGGCAATCGTTTTCGAATGTGTCGGTGCACAAGCGACACCGGCGAACATCGCGGGCGGTTGGATCCGCCTCCCAGTGTCGGCAAAATCGTCGGCCGGGAGGATGCTCCGGATGCCATCGACCTGGCACGCCGTTCGACGGGCCCGGCACGCATCATCATCCATCCGAATGGGGACCCGCTATGACCGCTATTGCTGACCGCGCCGACATCACCGAAGTGTTGCTGCGCTACGCCACCGGGATCGATCGCCGCGACTGGGACACCTTTCGCTCGGCATTCACGGCGGACTGTGTGCTCGACTACGGCGAGATCGGCAGCTTCACCGGAATCGACGCCGTCACCGAGTTCATGGATCAATCGCACGCGATGGCCGGCCACACCATGCACCGGCTCAGCAATATCGTCATCACCCTCGACGGTGATCGCGCGGCGGCCCGCACCTATGTCGACGGGCTGATCCTGGCGCCCGACAACGCGTCCGGGGTCAATGCCGTCGGCATCTACGATGACGATCTCCTGCGTACGGACCCCGGCTGGCGGATCGCCCGACGGACGTTCACCGCGGTCCGGATCACCACGGTCGGAGGCTGATTCGATGTTCGCCGACACGTACGGCCCATGGGCACTGGTGGCGGGAGCGTCCGACGGGGTGGGGGCCGCCCTCGCCGACGGCCTGGCGCAACGCGGCGTGAACGTGGTGCTGCTGGCCCGCCGTCAGGCCCTGCTCGACGAGGTCGCCGAAGGAATCGAGAACCGTCACGGCGTCCAAACACGGACGCTGGCAATCGATCTCGCCACCGAGACCGCGGCGTCCCGGATCGCGCAGGCCACCGGTGATCTGGAGGTCGGCTTCCTCGCCTGCTGCGCGGGTGCCGACCCCAATTACGCACCGTTCCTGGATAGTCCGCTTGCGGCGGCAGAAGAAATGGTGCAACGCAACTGCGTCGTACCGATGCGGCTGTGCCATCATTTCGCCGCGCCCATGGTGTCCCGTGGTAGGGGCGGAATCGTGCTGTTCGGATCGGGCGCGGGATTCGCCGGCGCGCCGAACATGGTTGCCTACGGCGCCTCCAAGGCCTTCGACATGGTGTTCGCCGAGGCACTGTGGGCCGAACTGCACGACAAGGGCGTCGATGTCATCGGCCTCGTTCTCGGCAAGACCGACACTCCGGCACTGCGCGCCCTCGAGCACCGCCGGGGGGTGCTGCCGTCGATGCACACCAGCCCCGCCGATGCCGCCACCGCCGAGGAGGTGGTCGACGAGGCATTCGGCAACCTGGACAACGGCCCGACCGTCCTGGTCGGCGATGTGATGAAGGCAGCCGCTCAGATACTGGGAACGCTGACCCGCAGGCAGGCCGTGGAACTGCTGACGGCGGCAGGCGCCGCCACGATGGGGTGAGCGCACGCTAGGGTGCCGACATGGCAACTGCGAGCAGTGACATCTGGGAGGTGCTGTCGACGGCGCGGACCATCCGGCGCTTCACGGACGAACCCGTGGACGATGCGACGCTGGCACGTTGCCTGGAGGCCGCGACCTGGGCCCCGTCCGGCGCGAACGCGCAGGCCTGGCGGTTCGTGGTGCTGCGGTCACCCGAACAACGGGCTGTGGTGGCCGAAGCCGCGCGGCACGCACTGTCGGTCATCGAACCGGTCTATGGCATGAGCAGGCCGGCCGATGAGGAAACCGACCTGGTGGCCCGTAACAACCGGGCCACCTACGAACTACACGACCGCGCCGAGGAGTTCACCTCGGTGCTGTTCGTGCAGAAGCGCTTTCCCACCGCGTCCGACCTGCTGCTCGGCGGGTCCATCTTCCCGGCGATGCAGAACTTTCTGCTGGCTGCGCGCGCCCAAGGTCTCGGTGCCTGCCTGACGAGCTGGGCGTCCTACGGCGGCGAAGCCCTGCTGCGTGACGCCGTCGGCGTCCCCGACGACTGGATGCTCGGCGGGCACATCGTCATCGGCTGGCCCAAGGGCAGGCACGGCAGGTTACGGCGCCGCCCGCTCACCCACGCCGTCAACCTGGACCACTGGGACGAACCCGCCGACCACCTGCTCGTCACCACGACCTAGCCACGGGCGGCGCGGCCACCAGAACCAGCGACCCAGCAGCACCATCAGCGTGGGCAGCACGAACGTGCGGACGATCATCGTGTCGATGAGCAGTCCGACACCGATGGTGAGCCCGATCTGGGCGATGCTGAGCACGCTGCTGGCAAGCAGTGCCAGCATCGTGAGGCCGAAGATCACGCCGGCGGTGGTCACCACGCCGCCGGTGGCTCCGACGGCGCGGATGATACCGGTGCGCAATCTGACCGATCGTGTTTCCTCACGGATGCGCATGGCCAACAACAGGTTGTAGTCCGCGCCGACGGCAACCAGCGCGATGAAGGCGATAGGGCCTACCGCCCAGTGCAATTCGAGCCCGAGCAGGTGTTGCCAGATGAGCACACTCGCGCCGAGTGCCGCGGCGTAGGACAACGCCACCGTGCCCACGATGACCAGGCCGGCCACCGGGCTGCGCATCAGCAGCGCGACGATCGCGAAGATCAGTGCCAGCGTGGTGATCACGAGCAACCGGGTGTCGCCGGCCACCATCTGTTGCAGATCCAGGGTGGCGGGTCCGACGCCGGCCAGGTACACGGCCACCGGCCGCAGCGTCCCCTCCTTGGTCGCCTCGGTCACCGCCGATCCGATGGCCGCGGTGCGGGCCGCTCCGTCCACGCCCCATTCCTTGCCGGTCCCGTACACCAGCAGATAGAAGGCCCGCCCGTCCGGTGCGATCAGCCGGTCCAGGGCCGCCGCCATCCGCGGATCGGTCAGGGCGCGGTGCGGTGCGTAGAACCCGCCGGCCGCGCTGCCTTCGAAGGCGGTCGCCGCGTCGCGCAGATAGCCGGTGAATTCGTCGAGCCGCGGGCGCACCGAACCCAGTTGGGATGTGGTGTCGGTCATCGCCGCACGGGCCCGTGCGAGGGCTGCGGTCATGGTGTCGATGTCCGCGGGCACCCCGTCGAGAGCGCCGGTGGCGGTGACGGTGCCACCGGTGAGCTTGTGCACCCCGGCGGTCAGCGCCACCGTCCCGGCCACCACGTCGTCGACCGGTGTCACGATCTGCTGCACGACAGCGCAGATCGGGTTGGCTGAACAGTGCGGTGTCGCGGCGACGAACCCGCGCAACGGGTCCAGCCGGCCCGCCGCCGACTCGGCGGTCAACTGCAGATCCGAGGTGCCGCGCTGCATGTCCGCGGCGGCCTCGGACACCTCGCCAAGCCCGGCTGCGCTGCCCTGTAGCCCGCTCCGCAACCCGGACAGCGCGGCGGCCATGTCGTCGAGGATCGCGTCCAGCTCATCGAGGCCGCCCAGCCGGTCATCGAGATCGCCGACACCGGCCGCGAGTTCGTCACCGACACGGCCCATCTGACCGGCCAGGGTGGTCTCCTCCGGCACGGTGCCCGCCGGCCTGCTGGGCGACTGCACCACCCGCACTCCCGGGATCTCCATCACCGCGCGGGTGACGCGTTCGACGGCGATGAGCCCGGCCGGGGTGCGCACATCGTGGTCGGCCTGCACCGCCACGACGGAAGACAGCAGCTGGTTGTCCTCGAAATGCCTTTCGGCCGCTGCATATCCGAGGTTCGACCCGGTTCCTGCGGGAGTCGCGGCGGGCTCGTTCCAGCCGATACGGATACCGGCCGCCGGCGATGCCAGCAGTGCCAGCGCGGCCAGTGCGGTGACCAGAATCGGCCCCGGCCAACGAGTTACGGCGGCTCCGATCCGGCGCCAGCGCCGCCCGCTGCGATTGGGCTTGGGTGCCAACATGCCGGCGCCGCCGGCGAGGCTGATCAGTGCCGGCGTCAGTGACAGGGATGCCGCCATCACCACCAGAATGCCGATCGCAGCGGGTATTCCGGCACTGCGGAACATGCCGACCTCGGCGAACCCCAGGCAGGCCAGCGCGGTGGCGACGGTCAGCGCCGACCCCGCAACCACCGGAGCCACGCCGCGCTGGGCGGCGGCGAGCGCCCGGGTCGAGTCCAGCCCGTTGCGCAGGCCCTCCTGATACCGGCCGATCAGGAAGATCGCGTAATCGGTTCCCGCACCGAGCATCATGGCCGCCACCAGTGCGACCGAGAACAACGACACCTCGATCACCCCGGCACCGCCCAACGCCGCGGCGATCGGCCGCGCGACCCCCAGCGCCAACCCCACCGAGAACAACGGGACGAGCGCCGCAGCGGGGGACCGGTAGACCAGGAGCAGCAGGAGCAGGATGAGCCCGATGGTCGCCACCGTGATCATCAGCATCTGCCGGTCGATCGCGGTGAACTCGTCGACGATCGTCGCGCCCGGCCCGGTGACGAACGCCTGCAGACCGACCGGCGGATTCGCGGCATCGACGGCGGCACGGACCGCCTGCACCGCTTGGGCGGCCGGGGAGGTGCCCAGCACGCCGGCAAGCCGCAGCATCACCGCGACCGACCGCCCGTCGGCGCTGACGGCGAACGATTCGGTCAGCGGGTCGGACCAGAGATCGGTGACCGTACGCACGTGCTCGGTGTCGGCGCGCAGGGCTGCGGTCAGGCGGCCGTAGTACGCGCGGTCGTCTTCTCCGAGCGGACCACCGGCGCGCTCGAGCACGACATAGTTGAGATTGTTGTCGGTCGAGTCACCGAACAGCTGCGCAGAGCGCACGACGGCCACCGAGCTCGGTGCGTCTTCCGGCATGAACGATCGGGCGTGCTCGTGCACCACCTTTTCCAGTTGCGGTATCGCAAGATTCGCCGCGCCCGCGGCGGCAAGCCACAACCCGACGATCAGCACCGCTGCGCGCCGCGACCCCGGCGCCCGCCACCCCATGGCGGAAACGCTAGGGATCCGGGTTGCCGCGACGCATCGTGCCAACGGCCCTGGCCGCGTCTCCTACCTCGGTATGACCGTGAGCCCACCCGCAGCATGATGGTTTCGACGGTCTTTCGGACCTACCATTGTCCGATGCGCCTGGCTGTGCCCGAATTCCTGCGTACGCGTTTCGCGCGGCACAGTGCGGCCAACGAGCTCGGCTGGAGCTGGATGTTCGTCATCACGACCGATACCGCGCTGGCATTGATCGCAGTGGTGTCGACGCTGCAGCGCCCAGCCTCCGATTATCTGGTCGCGGTGCCGGTGGGCATCATGGTCGCGATGTGCCCGCTGGTCGTCTTTTTCGCCGCCGGTGCATCGTTCAATCCCTTGCTGATCTGGGGTGCGTGGTCGGGTGCCGCGGCGATCTTCCTGTTCGGCACGTCGACCCCGATCTCGTTCGATTTCGCGCCGCTGATCCTGGTGCTCATGGTCGGGGCGGTGGGCGCGATGACACCGCTGGCCGGCGGCCTGGCCGCGACGGCATCGGCGGCCGCCCTGTTGGGTGCCGCCGCCGCATCACACCGGCTCGACGGGGTCTGGCTGTATCTCAGCGTGCTGGGCATGGGCTGGCTGGTGGGCTATCTGATGCGGATTCAGCAGCAGTTGATCGTCGCGCAGCGTGCCGCCCAGGATGCGCTGGCCGAACACGCCGCCGCCGATGAGCGGCGCCGGATCGCGCGCGAGGTGCACGATGTCATCGCGCACTCGCTGTCGGTGACGCTGCTTCACCTCACCGGCGCCCGGCGCGCGCTGCAGGAGGACCGCGATGTCGACGACGCGGTCGATGCGCTCGAGGACGCCGAGAAGCTCGGCCGCGAGGCGATGGCCGATATCCGGCGTACCGTCGGACTGCTCGATGTGGCTCCGATGCGAATCGCACCGGAACCCGGCGTCGATGACATCGCCCGGCTCACCGACGATTTCGCCCGCGCCGGCCTGACCGTCACGTTGCGGACAGAGGGTTCCACCACCAGGGTGTCGCCGGCGGTGGGGCTGGCGCTGTACCGGATCGCCCAGGAATCGCTGGCCAATGTCGCCAAGCACGCCCCGGAATCGCGGTCGACGGTCACCCTGGCGGTCATCGGCGACCATGTCGAACTCTCGATCACCAATGAGCTGCCGGTGGTGGTGTCGGCGAGCAGTCGCCGCGCACCCGATGGCCGCGGTGTGCGCGGGATGCGCCAGCGGGTCGAGTTGCTGGGCGGTGTCATCGATATCGGACTGACCCGCGAGGGGTGGGCGGTGCACGCCGAGGTGCCGTTGAGCGACTTCGGCACCACGCCCGCGGCCACCCGATGCGGGGGATAGCGGTGGCAGTCAGGGGCGAGCGAAGCGATGGGGGATTGAGCGATATCGCGGTGCTCCTCGTCGACGACCAGGACCTGGTGCGCTCCGGGTTGCGCCGGATCCTGCGGCGCAAGGACGGATTCGTGGTCGTCGCCGAATGTTCGGACGGTGACGAGGTTCTCGACGCCCTGGCCGAGCAGTCCGTCGACGTGGTGGTGATGGATCTGCGGATGAAGCGGGTCGACGGTATCGAGGCGACCCGACGGCTGGCCGACGCCGGGGGCCCGCCGGTGCTCGCACTGACCACCTTCAACGAGGACGATCTGCTGTCCGGCGTGCTGCGGGCCGGCGCGGCCGGCTTCGTCCTCAAGGATTCCTCGGCCGAAGAGCTCATCCGGGCCGTCCGCGCCGTCGCCCACGGCGACAGCTACCTGGATCCGGCGGTCACCGCCAGAGTGCTCAACACCTACCGCAAGTCCACCGAGGGTCGGCCGCAGGTTGAGGTCAGCGAGCTCACCGGGCGCGAACTCGATGTCCTGACGCTGATCGGAAAGGGCCACACGAATGCCGAGATCGCCGCGGAACTGTTCATCTCCGGCGTCACGGTGAAGAGCCATATCGGGCGGATATTCGACAAGCTCCGGTTGCGGGACCGCGCCGCCGCGATCGTCTACGCCTACGACCACGGCATCGTTGCCCCGCAGTAGCCGCTGCACAGCCCGAAAAGGACTGTGCGACGATGCGCGAATGAGCGCGCGCCCGTTTCATTTCGCCCAGACCGAGCACGACACCTACGCGCCCAGCACGTATGCGCAGAGTCACTGGGGTCCCGACCACCTCAATGGCCCGGCCCTGGTCGGGCTGGTGGCACGAGCACTGGAGACGAGCTTCGGCGACCCGGACTTCCTGCCCTCCCGGCTCACCGTCGACCTGTTCAAGGCCGCCCGCGGCGTTCCGACGATCACCAAACTGTCGCTGGTGCGCGATGGCCGGCGGGTGCGCAACGCGGAATGCGAATTGATCCAGGACGGGGTGACGGTGGTACGGGCCACGATGGTCCAGTACCGGCTCTCGGCACCTCCGCGGGGCACCGAATGGGTCTCGCCCGCTGCGTTCGCCGGCCCGCCCGAGCGGGACGAGAGTCGCGGTATCGGGATCGGCAGCGACGACGTCGGGTGGACCGGCGCGATCGCCGATCACCAGAATGCGTCGCGCAAGCGGTTCATCAATCGGACCATCGACGTCGTCGACGGCTACCCCAACACGCCGTTCGTGCGGGCCGCCATGGCCGCCGAAGGCACCAGTCTGGTCACCAATCTCGGTACCGCGGGCGTCGGCTATATCAACGGTGATCTCACCGTCGCGCTGGCCCGGCTGCCGCGCGATGAGTGGATCGGCGTGCAGGCCGATTCTCATTGGGCGGCAGACGGAATCGCGGTCGGCACCGCGACGCTGTTCGACAGCCACGGTGCCATCGGATCGGGGATGGTCACCGCCGTCAGCAACCCGGACGCACAGATCGACTTTCGCAATGACCCGTTTCCCGACCGCACTCGCTGACCGCGACGTCGCTCGGGAAAACTCGTGGACAGGACTGCCCGGGCACCGTTGAATGCAGGGGTGGCATCCAGCGAGGCACGTCACGGCGCGCTCATGGCCGTGGCCGCGATGTGTTCGGTACAGGTGGGCGCCGCCATCGCCGTCGGGTTGATCGACGATATCGGCGCCACCGGCGCTGCCTGGCTACGCCTGTTCTGGGCGGCCCTGCTGCTGCTGATCATCGTGCGGCCACGCCCGTCGTCGTTCACCCGGAGGTCATTTATGGCCTCCGTGCTGCTGGGCGTGGTCACCGCCGGCATCACCGTGCTGTTCATGATGGCTGTGGAACGCATCCCGCTGGGTACCGCGAGCGCACTGGAATTCCTCGGGCCGCTCGGCGTCGCGGTGCTACACGGCAACGGGCCCAGCAGGATCGTCTGGCCCGGGCTCGCAGCACTGGGCGTGGTGCTGCTCACCGAACCGTGGGCCGGTGCCGTCGACCTGGCCGGAGTCGGTTTCGCCCTCGCCGCCGGGTTTTGTTGGGGCGCCTACATTCTGCTGACCCAACGCGTCGGCGACGAGGTGAGCGGACTGAGCGGTCTGGCGGTCTCCATGCCGGTGGCCGCCATCGTTGCGTCGCTGGTCACGGGGCCCTCTGTGCTGGGACACATGACCCCGGCACTGTGGCTGGGTGGCATCGGGCTTGCCCTCCTGTTGCCCGTCATACCATTTGCGCTCGAACTGTTGGCGCTGCGCCGGCTCACCACCGCCGCATTCGGAACGCTGATGAGCCTGGAGCCGGCGTTTGCGATGTTGATGGGGTGGGTGATCCTGCATCAGATCCCGGCGGCGCTCGGGGTCATCGGCATCGTCGCCGTCGTCATCGCGGGTGTCGGCGCGGCGCGGTCGGGTGACCGTCAGGCATCCCATGTCGCGGCGGACCTGGCAAGGTGAGGTTAGCCTCGAGACATGTCCAACAGATTCTTCGACAACCCTGTGGTCCGGGCGCTCAACCGAGGGGCCGTCGCCCTGACCCACGTGCCCGTGCTCGGCGGCCTGGTCGGTCGCAGCCTGGTCGAGATCCGCTACACCGGGCGCCAATCCGGGCGCAGTTTCCAGACCCCGGTGAACTACCGGCTCGATGGCGACCGGGTGACCATCGCCGTCATGTCGCCGGACGCCAAGCGCTGGTGGCGCAATTTCCTCGGCGAGGGCGGGCCGATCACGCTGCTCAACTTCCGCGGCAGTGACCGCACCGGCCACGCCGTCGCCACCCGTGACGACCGGGGCCGGGTGCGGGTGGACGTTCGGCTCGCCTGACCTCAGATGACGATCTTCTTGCGGCGGTAGAGGGTACCGGCCGCCAGCAGCACCAGGCTCACCACCAGGATCGCCGTCGCCAGCACGTTGATCTGTGGTGGCACAGCGGCTTTGACCGCCGCGTTGACGTAGAGCGGATAGGTGACGGTGGATCCGCTGACGAAATAGGTGACGATGAAATCGTCGAGTGACAGTGCGAACGAGAGCATGCCCGCGGCCACGATGCCCGGCACGATCAGCGGCAACGTCACCTTGAAGAACGTCCGCGCCGGGCTGGCACCCAGATCCATCGACGCGTCCTCCAACGTCCAGTCGAAGCCGCGCACCCGGGCCCGCACCGTCATCGCGATGAAACTGACCTCGAAGGCCACATGCGCGATCAGGATGGTGGTATAGCCTGCGGCCCAACCGAAATCCAGGAACAGCGTCAGCAGCGAGGCACCCATGACCACCTCGGGTGCGGTCAGCGGCAGGATCATGAACGTGTCGACGGCCCGATATCCGGTAAAGCGCTGGCGTACCAGGGCGATGGCCAGCAGCGTGCCGAGGACCAGTGCGATGAGCGTGGACACGAAGGCGATGTTGAGGCTGAGTTTGAGCGCCTCGGTGAGTGCCGGGTACTTGAAGGGGTCAGCCCAGTTGTCCAGCGTGAAGCCCTGCCAGGTGTAGTTGAACTTGCCCGCCGGATCGTTGAACGAGAACAGCACGATCACCATGATCGGCAAGAACAGGTACAGCAGTACCAGTCCGGCAACGATGCGCAGCGAGACATCGCCCCACTTCGTCCGGGAACGAACGCGTTTCGGCGCGGCCGGCCGTTCGGTGACCGAACGATTCCCCGTCGCTGCGCTCGCCCCGGCTGTCATACGAGGTCCTCCGTGCCCAGGGCCCGGGTGTACATCAGCACCCCGACCAGAATGAGACCCATCAGACCCAGGCTGAGTGCGGCAGCGGCCGGGTAGTCCTTCACCACCAGGAACTGTTTCTGGATCACGTTGCCGATCATCGTGGTCTGGGTGCTGCCCAGATAGTCGGCATTGATGAAGTCACCGACCGACGGGATGAACACCAGCAGGCTGCCTGCCAGCAGTCCCGGCACGGCCAGCGGGAAAATCACCTTCCGGAAACTGCGATTGCCACCGGAATACAGGTCGCGGGAGGCCTCCAGCAGTCGCGGATCGATCTTCTCCAGGCTGACGTAGAGCGGCAGGATCATGAAGATGATCCAGTTGTAGGTCAGCCCACCGATCACCGCCCAACTGGTGGACAGCAGCCGGCCCTCCTCCGGGAGCAGCCCGATCGTGCCCAGCGCGCTGACCACCCACCCCTCGTCGGCGAGGATCGTCTTCCAGGCGATGGTGCGGATCAGGAACGTGACGAAGAACGGCAGGATCACCAGGCCGAGGATCAGATTCTTGAACCGGCCGGCCTTGAACGCGATCACATAGGCCAGCGGAAAGGCCAGCAGCATGCACAGCACCGTCGCGGCGGCCGCATAACCGAACGACCGCAGGATCGGGTCCTGATAGAGCGTGAACGCGTCGATGAAGTTCCCGAAGTTCCAGTCGAACGTCAGCGTCGGCAGATACACCGAACCACCCGAGGAGGACAGCGATGTCCTGGCCAGTGAGAAGAACGGCACCACGAAGAACACCGCGAGATAGGCCAGCGCGGGCAAGATCATCAGGTATGGGGCGATCTTGCTGCGCTGCCTACTGCTGGTGGCGACTCCAGCCATCTATTTTTCCTGTGTTCGCTGAGCCATCGACCTAGCCGCCGGTGACGGCGGCGTACAGGGTGTTGAACTCCAGGGTCTGCTCGTCGGTGAGTGCGGCCCACGACTTCAGGTTCGCCTGCATCTCGGCCGGCGGGTTGATCAGCGGGTTCTCCGCCGAGGCCGGATCGATCTTGGCGAGCTCGTCGGTCATGTCCGAGAGCGCGGGCACGTACTGGGTGAAGGCGACCAGCTTCGCGTAGTTGGCGCGGTCATAGACGTAGTCGATCCACGCCTCGGCGGCCTTCTGGTTCTGTGTGGTGTACGGGATCACCATGGTGTCGATGAACCAGTCGCCACCGGACTCGGGCACGATGAACTGCAGGTCGGGGTTGTCGGCCTGCAACTGCACGACGTCACCCGAATATGCCTGCGCGACAGCGATATTGCCGGCTGCCAGATCGTCGGCGTAGTCGTTGCCGGTGAAGCGGCGGATCTGTCCCATGTCCTTCTGTTCACGGACCAGATTGACAGCCTGCGTGATGGATTCCGTGGACGGGTTCTCCGGGGAGTTGCCCTGGGACAGCATGATCATGCCGAGGCCGTCCTGGACATCGGAGAACAGGCTGACCCGGCCCTTGAACGCGGGGTCCCACAGGTCATCGATGGTCCTGATATCGCGCCCGGTGGCCGCCCTGTTGTAGGCCAGACCGACCATGCCGGTCATGTACGGCGCGGTGAACTTCCGGCCCTCATCGACCTTCGAGTCCAACAGGTCCTGCCGCAGATTCTTGCGGTTGGGCACGCCGGCGTCGCTGATCTCGTTGAGCCAGCCCAGGCCCTTGACGCGGGCGGCCATGAACTCGGTGGGCACCACCAGGTCGGCGCCGATGTCCTGCTTGCGCGACAGCGGCTCCTTGACCTTGGCGAACCACTGCTCGTTGTCGTTGAAGTCTTCCTTGTAGTCGACGGTGATCCCGGACGCCGTCTGGAACGCGGCGATGAAGCCGTCGGCCATGTAGAGCGGCCAGTTCGACACGCGCAGTGTGCCGCTGGCGGGTCCACCGTCATCCTGGGTGCTCGACGAACCGGAGCTGCTGCTGTCGGATCCGCACGCGGCGAGGAACGACGACCCGAGGATCGCCGCCGCGGCCGTGGCGGCGCTGCCGCCGATGAACCGTCGCCGGCTGGTGCGGTTGGCAGCCAGTCGGGACAGTAGCCGGGGATCGATCTCGTTGGACATGCGGTGCCTTTCGTGAGGGAGGGGAGTGCAGCGAAGAGATCAGGATTCGTCGAGCATCTCTTCGAGATCTTCGGTGGTGGGGATGTCCGCGGCCGGCAGAACCAACGATGCCTCGGGGGACCAGCTGACGTAGACCTCATCGCCGGGCCGTAGCAGCGGCAGACTCTGTTCCGGGCCGACATGCGCGACCACCGTCGAGTCGTCGGGTGCAGCGAGCGACAGTCGCACCACCGGACCCTGAAAGGTGAGATCCCGTACGGTCGCGCGGACGACCGCGAGATCGCCGCCGGGCTGTTCGGTGGAGACCTGGACGCGTTCGGGCCGGATCATCAACGTGGCCTGCCCACCGGATTCGATGGCGGTGTCGCCGGGGCGCGACTTCAACGTGGTGCCGAGCACCTCGATCTCGACGAAGTCGCGATTGGTCCGGCCGGTCTGCTTGCCGGCCCACAGGTTGGCCTGCCCGATGAAGCCCGCCACGAAGACCGAGGCGGGTCGGTCATAGATGTCTGCCGGGCTCCCGATCTGCTCCACGTTGCCGGCGTTCATCACCGCGATCCTGTCGCTCATCGTCAGCGCTTCTTCCTGGTCATGGGTGACGTAGATGAAGGTGATGCCGACCTCGCGTTGGATGCGTTTGAGCTCGAACTGCATGGCGTGGCGCAGTTTGAGGTCGAGCGCGCCCAGCGGTTCGTCGAGCAGCAGTGCGCTGGGGTAGTTGACGAGGGCGCGGGCCAGCGCGACGCGCTGCTGCTGACCGCCGGACAATTGCGCCGGTTTGCGCTTGGCGAAGTCGGTGAGCCGGACGATCTCGATGATCTCATCGACGCGCCGTTTGACCTCCCCTTTGCCTTTTGTCTTGTCGATCTTCATGCTGCGCGGACCGTAGGCGATGTTGTCCCATACCGTCATGTGCGGAAACAGCGCGTAGTGCTGGAACACGGTGTTGACGTTCCGCTTGTGCGGGGGGACCTTGGACACGTCGACGCCTTGGAGACGGATGGCGCCGGCGGTCGGCGTTTCGAAGCCGGCGATCATCCGCAGGGTGGTCGTTTTCCCGCAGCCTGATGGCCCCAGCATGGAAAAGAACTCGCCGGCGGCGATCGTGAAGTCGGCATCGGCCACGGCGACGTAGTCGTCGAAGCGTTTGACCACATGGTCGATCTCGATCACGGGCTCGCCCTTGCGCAGGGGCGTCCCGTTCTCGCCGACGGTCTGGTCAGTGGCGGTGGCGTGTGTACCGGTCAGGGCGGAGCCTCCCTCGAGCATTGCGGTGGTCTTGATCAACCATTGCCGATCACCAGTTCCTTCGCAAGCGATTCCGCAACGAATTTACATTCCGACAATGGAATCCATAGCTTGTTCGCGGCATCAGAGACAGAATCCGCTGCGCCGATGTGTCCACGTGCACAGGCATCGGAGGTGTGGGCCCGGACGGATCGGAGGGGCGTGATCGAATACTCGCATGACCGGCGGCGTGACAAGTGGTACTCA
Organism: Mycobacterium sp.; assembly: GCA_034520035.1. Classification (GTDB taxonomy): domain Bacteria; phylum Actinomycetota; class Actinomycetes; order Mycobacteriales; family Mycobacteriaceae; genus Mycobacterium. The sequence goes on from JAXHOA010000107.1 coordinate 18,377, forward strand.
GACATCCAACCGGGCGATTGATTCGCCGTCGTTCAGCGGCAGGTCCCCGGCCGGGGTCGGCGATCTGTCGGTAGAGACGCACGGTATTGCACCCGTCGCCGCCGACCGTCGCTACGGGACACCGGCGCGGCTGTTCACCGTGTGGTTCGCCCCCCAGGTCAACATGACCGGCGTCTTCACCGGCACCCTGGCCATCCTGCTGGGGCTGGGGTTCTGGCTGGGACTGCTGGCGATGGTGATCGGCACCGTGCTGGGCGGACTGGTGGTGGCCTACCTGTCCACCTGGGGTCCGCGCACCGGCACCGCGCAGCTGCCCTCGGCGCGGCTTGCCTTCGGTCCGGGTGTGGCGTTGCCGGCCGCTCTACAGTGGCTGTCCTCGATCGCCTGGGATGCGCTGGTCGGCCTGTTCGGCGGGCAGGCGCTGGCCCTGCTGCTCGACATCCCGTTCTGGGTGGCCGTGTTGATCGTGCTGGCCGTGCAGGGCGCCGTCGGGTTCGTCGGCTACGAACTCATCCACCGGCTGCAGGCCGTGCTGACGGTGGTGCTGTTCGCCACCTTCGTGGTGTTCGCCGTCAAACTGGTCGGGGGTCACGATGTCGTGACTCCGGCGACGCTGAGCGGGGCCGATCTCGTCGGCGCGTTCGTGCTCGAGGTCACCATCGCGCTCAGCTTGACGATCTCGTGGGCAAGCTATGCCGCGGACTTCAGCCGCTACCTGCCGGTGGAGTCGCCCAAGGCCAAGGTGTTCGGGTTCACGTTCGGTGGAATGGTGCTGGCCTACATCTTCGTGCAGGGCATCGGGATCGCCGCTGCCGAGGTGATCGGCGCGCACACAGCCGAGGGCGTCCGCGATGTGATGGGCGGCGGCGCTCTGGGCGCGGTGGCATTGCTGATCATCGCCTTGGCCTCAGTGGGCTCCGGTGTCATGAACGACTACAGCGGTTCGCTGGCCCTGCAGACGCTCGGCGTGCGGGTGCGGCGGCCGGTGTCCGCGGTTGTGGTGACCGTCCTCGCGTTCTTTCTCATCCTGTGGCTTGAGGGTGCCGATACCTCGACGAGGTTCCTCGATGTCCTGTTGCTGATCGGGTACTGGATTCCGGCCTTCGTGGCGATCATCGGCATCGACTGGGTGCTGCGTACCCGCGGCGCCGGTCCCGCCGTCGATGTGGCCTCGGCGTTCACCGAACGCCGCCACGCCATCGCGGCGCTGGCGGTCTTCGTGCTCTCCTATGCCGCGGCGATGCCGTTCATGAACACCACGCTGATCAAGGGACCGGTGGCGGCCGCCTGGCATGGCGCCGATATCGCATACTTCGTCAATTTCCTGGTGGCCGCGCTGCTTTACGGCGGCTACCGACTGATCACATTCCCGGGTCGCGTCGCTTCTGCCCGCCGAACTACCGCACCGTCGCGAAGAATGCCCTGACGTCCTCGATCAGCAATTCGGGTTGTTCGAACGCGGCGAAATGCCCGCCGCGCGGCATCGTCGTCCACCGGGTGATGTTGTAGTGCGGTTCGCACCAGGGGCGCGGCGAACGCAGGATCTCCTTCGGGAAGTCCGCGACACCGGTGGGCAGCGACACCGGTTCGCGCTTACCGAAGGCGCCGAAACTCTCCCAGTACAACCGCGCCGATGACGCCCCGGTGCCGGTGAGCCAGTACAGCATGACGTTGTCCAGCAGCTCATCCCGGCTGAACACGTTCTCCGGGTGCCCGTCGCAGTCGCTCCAGGCCCAGAATTTCTCCACGATCCAGGCGAGTTGGGCCACCGGCGAATCGACCAGACCGTAGCCCAGCGTCTGAGGCCGGGTGGACTGCTGCTTGGAATAGCCCGCTTCCCATTTGCGGTAGTGCTTCATCGCCGCGAAGGCCCTCTGGTCCGCCTCGGTCGGGTTCTGCATGCTCTCGGTGGTGGGTTGCCCGATCGGCATGTTGGTGTGAATCGCGCAGCACCGACCGACATTTCGCCCGATCTGCGTGGTGACGGCCGCACCCCAGTCGCCGCCCTGGGCGCCGTAGCGCTCATAGCCCAACCGGCCCATCAGGGTGTCCCAGGCCGTCGCGATCCGCTCGACGCCCCATCCGGTGGCGGTGGGTTTGCCGGAGAAGCCATAGCCGGGCAGTGACGGGCAGACGACATGAAACGCATCCTCGGCGCGGCCGCCGTGCGAGGTGGGATCGGTCAGTGGGGCGATGATCTTCTGAAACTCGACGATCGATCCCGGCCAGCCGTGGGTGATGACCAAGGGGAACGCGTTCTCGTGCGGGGACCTCTGGTGGATGAAATGGATGTCCAGCGGTTCAACGTTGCCGGTCGCTTCGCTGCTGCCCGCCGGGCCCATCTCCGTGACGAACTGCGGGAAGCGATTGAGCTCGGCCTCCCGTGCCCGCCAGTCGTAGCCCTCGGCCCAGTACTCGGCGAGTTCGCGGGTGTAGGCCAGCGGGATGCCCTGGCTCCAGTCGTCGACGCATTCGGCCTCCGGCCACCGGGTATGCGTCAGCCGGCGCAACAGGTCGTCCAATTGATCGTCGCTCACCGCGATGCGGAAGGGCGCAATCTCGCTCATTGGTGGACGATTCGCTCGCAAGCTTCGCTCATGGCGATCATCGTGGCACGTGGACATCCGTCGGTTCGGAACGACCGCGCAGGAGCACCTCTCCATGTCTGTCCCAGTGCCCGACTTCGTCACCGGCACGTTCGATGGCTGCGCCGGAACACGCGATCCGCGCCGGTAGCGTCTTGGCGAGATCGGCCAGTCGGGCAGCTTCATTGACCGGGTCGCCGATGACGGTGTACTCGTAGCGATTCTCCGCACCGATGTTGCCCGCGAACGCAGGGCCCGCCGAGACCCCGATGCCGTAGTCCAGTTCCTGGCGCCCGAGGGCCGCGCCCAGCGAGCGTGCCGCCGCCAGCGCGGACGCGGCCGCCGTCTGCGAGGCGATGGGAGCGCCGAACACGGCCAACACTGCATCGCCCTGGAACTTGTTGATCAAACCGTCGTGGGCCTCGACGGCGGCCACCACGATCCGGAAGAAATCGTTGAACACGTCGGCCACCTCGGCCGGGGTGCGGGTCATCGCCAGGGCGGTGGAACCCGTCACGTCGATGAACAGGACGGCCACGTCGCGCACATCGCCGGACAGCACATCGTCGGTCACCGCACCCGTCTCGATGGCCATACTCACCACCTCGGGACCGACGTGCCGGCCGAACAGGTCGCGCAGACGGTCTCGCTCCTGCAAGCCCGCCACCATCCGGTTGAACCCGTGCTGCAACCGGCCGATCTCGGATTGCTCGTACACATCGACCTGCTTGCCGATGCGGCCCTGCTCGACATCGGCCATCGCGTCGATGATCTCGCGCAGAGGATCGGAGATGGAGATGGAGACCAGCATCAGGGTGCGCAGCCCGAGGAATACCGAGACCAGGGAGAGCAGCACCACCGGAACATCCACCGACGCCGATTCCGGAATGAACCAGCCGTTGGCCCGGGCCACCACCAGGGTCGCGATGGTGAGGCTCGGCACTGCCGTCGTGAGCGTCCACATCAGCACCAGTCGCGCTTGCACGCCGGGGGCGGTCACACGGCCGTCGAAATCCCTTGACGCCGCGGCCACCACGGGCCGGGTGACCCGCTGGGTGAACAGCAGGCTACTGCTGGCGGTGGAGATGCCGCCGAACAGCGCCGAAACCTCGATGAGCAGGATCGGCCTCCAGCCGGTGATGCCGCTGGCCATGATGAAGATCGCCGCACCGAGCAACCAGATCGACAACAGCAACACCGACTGGCGCCGGATCATGTTGATTGCGGCGCGACGCTGGCGCACATTCGGTTCGATTCCGGCCTCGAACCAGCGCAGCGACGGCGCGATGATGCGGTGACCGCCGATGCCTGCCAGCACGGTGCCCAGCAGCACCACGGCCAGGATGGTCCACAGATCGCCCTGCGCCACCAATTCCTCTGCCCCGCTGTGGTTCTGGCGGCGCAGCGACATCAGGACGATGAAGACCTCGCCGGAGGTGAGCAGGTGCGCGAAGACGAGACCGGCCGTGAAACGGACCGCTCTAGGAGGCCGCTGAATAATCGGCGTGTCTGCCTGGTGCGACGGTTTGGGCTGCGAAAATAGGTTCATGCAGGGGATGGAGCGGCCTGATCGGCAGTTGTTGGATGCCCAGGCGTTGGTCGGTCATCTGGTGGCACCGGGCAGTATGTTCGGGTTTCTGGCTGCTCACCGCCAGGATCTGTTCGGTGACACTGAGTTCGAGGACTTGTTCCCGTCAGGGAAGGGGCGACCGTCGATCCCGGCGTCGGTGATGGCCTCGATTCTGGTGTTACAGACGTTGCATGATCTCTCTGATCGGGAGACCGCCGAGGCGGTCAGGTGTGATCTTCGGTGGAAGGTCGCGACCGGGATGGCGTTGGACGACACCGGTTTCGATCCATCCACGCTGGTGTACTGGCGCAAACGGCTGGCGAAGTCCGACCGTCCACAGCGGATCAACGAAGCGGTACGCCGGGTCATCGATGAGACCGGTGTGGTACGCGGCCGCGGTAAGCGTGCGGTGGATTCGACGATCCTGGCCGATGCGGTCGCCACCCAAGACACCATCACCCAGCTGATCTCAGCGATCCGCCGCGTCGGGCGGATCGTGCCCGGCGCCGTCGAAGCGATCGCGACGGTGTGTACCGGGCATGACTACAGCCGCCCGGGTAAGCCGGTGATCGACTGGGATGAGCCCGGCGCCAAGGACGCGTTGGTCTCGGCGCTGGTCAACGATGCGAACGCACTGTTGGCGGCACTCGCCGGGATCGATGAAGACGCCGCGGCCCAGGAGTCGGTGGCTGCGGCGTTGGCGATGTTGGCGTTGGTCGCCGGCCAAGATGTCGAACCGGCGGAAGGCTCTGATGGCACCGATGGGCGGTGGCGCATCGCCCGTAAAGTTGCCCCCGACCGGGTGATCTCGCAAGTCGACCCCCAAGCCCGCCACACCCGTAAGTCACCTGAGGCGCGCCGCGACGGATACCGGGCACATGTGGTGGCCGAACCCGAAACCGGCATCATCACCGACGAGGCGCTGACCATGGCCGCCGGGCCGCACAACTCCGATGCCGCGGTCGCCGAGCAGTTCCTGGCCACAGACCGTGCGACGGGATCCGGGGCGCGGCAGTGGTACGGCGATTCCGCTTACGGCACAGGGGATCTGCGTGGCGCGATACAGGCCGCCGGGCATGACGCAGTGATCAAACCCAGACCTATCCCCGTTGCGGTCACCGGCGGATTCACCGTCGACGACTTCACCGTCGACGAGCAGGCTGCCACAGTGAGTTGCCCGGCCGGGCATACCCGCCCCATCACCACCGCACGCAGCGTGACCTTCGGTGCACTGTGCCGCGCCTGCCCACTCGCCAAGCGCTGCACCACCTCCAAAACCGGCCGCACCCTCACCCTGCACGAACGTGACGACCTGCTGCGCGCTGCCCGCCGAGACTGGGCCACCGACACCGACCTGAAAGACACCTACCGCCAGAACCGGCCCAACGTCGAACGTGTCGTGTCCCAGATCGCCAGCCGAGGTGGTCGCCGCATCAAACTGCGTTACCGCGGCACCACCAAGAACCACGCCTGGCTGACCCGCCGCACCGCCGGCCTCAACCTACGAAATCTCCTCGCCCGTGGCCTCTCCCATACCGCAGGAGCCTGGACCCTGGCACCCCAACCAGCCTGAAAATAGGCCACACCGGCCTCAGCGTCGGTAGCGGGACGCCCCTGGGGCGCCCCGTCACCGATCCCGACAAGCCCTCACCGCCGCGATCCGCCCTCACGGGCCAACCCTCGCGCCCTGCCCCGCCCAGCGACCAACCCCAGAACGGCCTTGTTCAGCGGCCTCCTAGGGCGTCACGGTCGCCCTGGGACATGCTTGGTGCGCTCACTGGGCACCACCCTCGGCAGCCAGCTGCTGGGCTTGCGCCACGACGTCGGGGTCCTCGTCGGCCAGGCCGGTCTCGATCTCGGTGACCTGGGCACGCAGACGGCGGGCCTTGGCGCTGGCCATCGCCAGCTTGAGCATGTGGGCCTGGCGGGCGTGTTCGGCGCGCTTGGCCCGTTCTGCGGGGTCCAGGACCCCGTCGGGGTCTACCTGGTTCTCGAAACGCTTGTGGAATGCAGCGCGGGCGGCTGCGGTGCGTTCGGTCCGGTCGTCACAGCGCGACCACTGCGCGTGTGCACCGAGTTGGGAGCGCATGCGGCGCTCGGCGGGTGTCAATCGTTGTTCGGGCATAGCGCTGCCTGTCCCTTCAATCGGGTTTCAGGCAGTGCTCCTATCCGCTCCGTAGCGGGTCCTCAGATAGCGCTGCACCAGTCAGTCCTAGCCGCTCCGTAGCGGGTCCTCAGATAGCGCTGCACCAGTCAGTCCTAGCCGCTCCGTAGCGGGTCATGAGATTCCGACTCTGGGTTGTACAACGATAACGGTACGGCACTACCGGACCGTCGCGCAACGCCGAATTGTTCACAGCGCCTAGAACTTTCGGGCTAAACGCCGAGATTTCCCAAGTCCAGCTTTCGGGCCTCGGTGGCGGCGCGGTCCGACGCGCTGGCTTTCGTGTAGCGGTCGAGCATCTCGCGGCTGGACCACCCGGCGACGGCCATTAGACCGTTCTCCGATCCCCCGGCAGCCAGCCAGCGGGTGGCGGCGGTGTTGCGCAGCAGGTGCAGATGGAACCCGGTGATACCGGCGGCGGCAGCGCGGCGCTTCATGGCGACGTCGAGGCCGTGATAGCGATACTGCTGGCCACCGCCACCGAGCCACAGGGCGTCAGTGTGGGCCAGGCGGTGGGAGCGGCGCATCCGTAGGTAGCGGTCGATGCTGCGGGCCACCTGGGGAGAGAACGGGACCACCCGACCCTTGCCGCCCTTGCCTCGGGTCACGACGGCCGAGGCCGCGCTGCACGTCCACGTCGGCCACGGTCAGGCCCAGCACCTCACCGGCCCTCATGCCGGTCTCGATGAGCAGCCGGGTAACCGCCTCGTCACGGCGGTCCACGAACTCCTTGCCGATGCAGGCTTTGATCAGGGCCGCGCACTGCTCGTCGGTGAGGCCGTGCACCACCCTGGTGTCCAGTTTCGGCGGTTTGAGGTCCCGGATCAGGTCGGCGTCGATCTCGCCCTCCTCCAGCAACCACGCCGAATAGCGCTTGACGGCCATCTGCCGGGTGCGGGCGGCGGCGGCAGCCGCTCCCCCGTCCAGGAGGTCTGCAACCCAGGTGCGGACCGTGGCCCGGTCCAGTGCAGGCGCGTGGCCCTGGGCGTCACACCAGTGTAGGAACAGCCGCACCTCGGTGATATATCCGTCGACCGTCTCGCTTGGACTTGCGGTCGGCCTGTAGCGACAACTCCCACGACGGCAGCAGGGCAGCGAGGTCAACAACGGTTCCAGCAGTCATGCCAGATATGTTAGACCCGCAACGCTGCGGTTACGAGAAATCGCGAGAATCGGGCCTTATTCGCTGCTAGGGGACTTCTTTGTGCGCGAGCAACCGCTCGACATATTTCGCGATGACAT
>JAXHOA010000078.1:0-17764 GCA_034520035.1 Mycobacterium sp.
GCGAGCACACCAACCTGGCATCGGGCGTTCCGCCTGGCAGCGCAACGCCGCCCTGGCCGGTCCACCGCCCGACGAGGGCATACGGACCCGATCGCAGCCGGCGATCGGTCAGGGATGTCACACCTCTGCCGAGCAACCACCGGCGCAGCACCCGGCGGCGAATCGCGGGGGCGAGCGTCTCGATCGCCGAGACACAGATGTCCGGTCCATCGGTGTCAGCAACGGATTCGGCGAGCACGTCGAGCACGTCGCCGTCCTCACGCAGCTGCTGAGCCGTCCGCGCGAGCGCAGCGGCGACGCCACCGCCCAGTACTTGCTCGAGCAGGGGCAACACCTCGTGACGCAACCGCACCCGAGTGAACTCGGCGTCGGTGTTGTGCGGATCCTCGAACGGTTCGAGCCCGAGCTCGACGCAGGCAGCCCTGGTCACGCTGCGCCTGACTCCGAGCAGCGGCCGACCCCACGGCGCATCGAATGCCGCCATGCCCGCGATCGACCGCGGACCCGATCCTCGACCCAACCCCAGCAACACCGTCTCGGCCTGGTCGTCGAGGGTGTGCGCCACCAGCACCGACGCGTCGCCCCGCGCGAGATTCAATGCGTCGTATCTGGCTCTGCGGGCGGCGGCCTCCGTCCCACCCGAACCGGTGACCTGCACCGGCAGCACCCGCGCATCGACCACTCCCAACTCCGACGCCCGAGCCGCAGCCGTCGCCGCAACCTCGGCCGAGCCGTCCTGAAGACCGTGGTCGACGATCAAGGCGCGCACGTTCGGAACCTCTGCCACGGTCGCGGCCGTCAAGGCCAACGAATCCGCGCCACCGGACAGCGCGACGGCCACCGGTCCCGGATACGCCGACGACCAAGCCCGCACCGCATGCCGAATCTCCAGCAAGGCAGGACCCTCGGGCATTTTGGGTCGTTCCGCAGGCTCCACTCCCTCCATACTGTCGTTCCGCCGGCTCCACTCCCTCCATACTGGGTCGTTCCGCCGGCTCCACTCCCTCAGGCAAGAGCACTTAGCCCAGAACTCGCGCGATCCAGGCATCCGGGTCCTCGATTTCCGACAACAACGGCAGCGTGTCGGGGCCGTTCCACACGGTGTTGAAACGCTCCATTCCCACCGCGGCGACAACGTGGTCGACGAAGGCCTTTCCGCGTACGTACTGAGCCATCTTCGCGTCCATGCCGAGCAGAGCCCGGACGACGCGTTGAAGCGGGCTGACCTTGCGTCGACGCCGCTGGTCGAAGGCACTGCGGATCTGCGTCACGGTCGGCACGACGGCCGGTCCGACGGCGTCCATCACGTGGTCGGCGTGGCCCTCGAGGAGGGTGCCGAGCACCAGGAGCCGATCGATGGCATCGCGCTGGGGTTGCGGCTGGGTGGCGCGCAACAGTCCGACGATGCCCGCATCCTCGGACTTGGCTGCTCCGTTCGGATTCTTGCGAGCCTTCAGCGCACCGGTCAGGCGATTGGCCACCTCGGAAAGTGGCTCGTCGCTGCCGTCGGAGAGCACCCCCACGTTCTCGCGCATGTAACCGCCGAGCCACGGCGCGGAGGAGAACTGCACTCGATGCGTCACTTCGTGCAGGCAGACCCACAGCCGAAAGTCGCTGGGCGAGACGCGCAGTGCCCGCTCGACGGCGATCACGTTGGGAGCGACCAGGAGCAGCGTTCCGTTCTCGCCGGTGAACGGATCGTACTGTCCGAGAATCGCGCTGGACAAAAACGCCAGCATCGCTCCGGCCTGAAGTCCGGCGGGCTTTCCGCCGAGCAGCCCGGACGGTGGTGCACCGTCGTCGTCTCCGGTGAGGTGCTTCATCGACGACGCGGCCGCGCTGATCCAGCCGGCTCGATCGACCACCTGGGCGTCGGGCACGGGGAGACCGTCGGCCAGACCGGTGGTCTCGCGAACCGGCCCCTCGGCTCGGATCGAAGCGGCTGCAAGCTCTTCCACGGCCGCCTCGGCGGTGTACCGCGAGGTGGCCGGACCCGGCCGGGCCAGCTTGGCCCCGGCCTTGGCTGCCATGGACCAATCGACCGCACCCGCGAAGCCGGACCCGTTGTCTTCAGCGCTCGTCGCTGCTGCTGAGTTCACTGGCAACCACACAACTCAAGGTCGATGCCACGGCATCGAGGGCGGGTCGACTGACCTCGGGTGGCCGGTCGTTCGACATCAGCGCAAAGGTCAGGATACGGCCGTCGACATCGACGACGTATCCCGCGAGAGCGCTCGCCGCGGAAAGGGTTCCAGTCTTGGCTCGCACCCAACCCCGCTCCGGTGCGATCCCCCGAGGCATACCGATCCGACAGCGTTCCGGTGGCACCGGCGACGGGCAGATAGTCGAGCATCGGGCGCAGCGTCGGCTGCTCGGTTCCGGCGGCCGAGGTCAGCACCTGATCGAGCAGTCTGGCCGGAATCCGGCCGTCCACCGACAGTCCGCTGGCGTCCTGCAGCATCAGGCCGGACATGTCGAAGCCGGCCGAATACAGCGTCTGACCTATGGCCGCGACCGCCCCGGAAAAGCTTGCCGCCGTGTTCATCTCGATCGAGAGTTCGCGTCCGACGGCCTCGGCGAGCACGTTGTCGGAGCGATAGATCATCTGCTGCAGGCGGTTTCGCAGCGGGGCCGACTGCACAGAGGCGAGTTGGTCGGCACCCTCGGCGGCCGTGCCTGGCGTCACCGCGGCCGGGTCGACGCCCAAGCCCGCGGCCAGTGCGCGGCCCGCATCCAGTGCCGGGGTGGTGCTGCGTGGTGACTCGTCGACGAGCGGCTGCGATCTTCCGCCGTCGAGCATGATCGGTTCGGTCGGAGTGATCGAACCAGCGGCGATATCGGCCGGGAACCAGCCCTGCGCCATCGTGTCACCGGAGTAGATCGAGGTGTCGACGCTGATGCTGCGCACCTCGGTGCCGCTGCGGCGGATCTGCTCCACCAGGTCGTCGATACGTGCCGCACCGGGGTAGAAACCGACGGTGCCGACCGGCAGCGCGGTGAGCGTCGGGTCGCCGCCTGCGATCAGCACGATGTTGCCCTCGCCGCTGCCCCGGACCACGCGGGTTGTGACGCGGTGATCGGCAGGCAGCGCGAGCATCGCCGCCGCGGCGGTCAGCACCTTGGTGGTCGACGCCGGTGTCATCGGCGTATCGGGGTTCTGGGACCACAGCACCTGGCCGGTCTGCGCGTCGGCGACCGTTCCGGTGAACGTTCCGAGATCCGGATCGTCGATCACCCGCGCCAGCGCCCCGGCCAGCCCTGCCGAACTGGGCGTTGGTGCGGATTCCGGGAACGGAGTGATTTTCGGATCGGGAAGCACTGTGTCGGGTGGAGGTGCGATCGCGGTCTCGGCACCGTCGGACACCGACGGGAGCACCAGCGCGGCGGTCGTCACGGCGAGGATCACCACGAACACGGCGCACAGCGTCAGGATCAACCGCTTCTTCCTACGCCTCCGACCCCGCCGTGGGGCCGAGAAACCGCCGTCAGCCCCGCCACTGTTCCTCCGTGCCAGCCGTGGTCGTACCCACGATCGTCCAGTCAACAGTATCCTCAGGTCCGGTAGTCCTGCGCCGCTACCATCGACACATCTGCAACGACCGGGCTGTTCCGGCTCGACGAAGACAGTGAGGACTGCACGTGCCGTTCGACGTCACCATCGAGATCCCCAAGGGGCAGCGCAACAAGTACGAGGTAGACCATGTCACCGGACGTGTTCGCCTCGACCGCTACCTCTACACCGCGATGGCGTATCCCGCCGATTACGGCTTCATCGAGAACACGCTCGGCGAGGACGGCGATCCCCTGGACGCACTGGTGCTGCTGCCCGAGTCGGTCTTCCCGGGCGTTGTCGTCGAGGCGCGCCCCCGTGGCGATGTTCAAGATGGTCGACGAGGCCGGCGGCGACGACAAGGTGCTGTGTGTTCCGGCCGGTGACCTCGCTGGGATCACATCCAGGATCTGAGCGACGTCTCGACGTTCGAGCTGGACGCGATCAAGCATTTCTTCGTCCATTACAAGGATCTCGAACCCAACAAGCACGTCACCGGGGCAGACTGGGTGGGGCGTGCCGAAGCCGAGGCCGAAATCGCTGCATCATTCAAGCGCTTGGCGGACAATCCGGGTCACTGATCGTTTCGGTTCCACACACCCCGTCTCGGCCGCGCGCCGACGAAACACAGTTTGGGGAGACCTATGACCGACAGCAGTTCCAACGGCACCGCTGGTGATCGGCGCAATCTCGAGTCGCGGCCGATCTCCGATCCGACGCAGTTCCCCGATCTGCCGGTGACGGTTGTTCTCGACCGAATTCCGGTACCGATCCTCGCTGTCGATCCCAGCGGCGCAATCGTGTTCGCGAACGAGGCCTTCGACGATCTGTTCGGTCTCGACCGAACAGAACGGGTGGACTTCCATCTGCACGACATCTTTCCCCGACCGGGCACCGGAGGGCGTCACGTCGCGGACATGTTCCCGCATCACCACGAGCAGTGGCCACCCGCGCGGATTCTCTTTAGCGGATGACCGACAAGACCGGTGACGTCGTTCAGGTGCGCGCCAGCAAGTCGATCCTGCGTCGCACCGAGGACACCATCGCGCCTCGTTGCGCTGGAGGATTTCACTGACCAGTTGTGGAATTGACTCTACAGAGCGCATTGCGCTGATCGTTCTTCCCCGATCGAGTCGATGGCGTGGTGCTCGGCGAACTCACTCGCCGACATACACCGTTGTCCTGTTTCCGCCCTTGCGCTTCGACTTCGTACATGGCCGTGTCGGCGTCGAGCAGAACATTGTGCAGCAGGTCCGCACCCTCGCTCCGATTCGGCAGCGGCCGACCATCGGCCGCTGCCGATCATCGCCACGCCAACGCTGACCGTCACCGGCACCTCGTCCACCGGATCGTGGACGGACTCGCGGATCTCGTCGGCAATCCGGTGCGCCGCGATCTCTGCGACCGGTAGCGCAATCGTGAATTCCTTCACCACCGGTACGGGCCACGCACGGCCGCGATCCCGTGGTGGCTCTCAACCTGCGAGCCGTGCGCCGCAGCACGCGATCGCCGACTGCGTGGCCGTAGGTGTCGTTGACCTGCTTGAACTGGTCGAGGTCGACCACCATCAACGCCACCGAGCGCTCGCCGTCCAGCTGCAGGCCATCATGCGCCTCGAGCCTATGTTCCAGGCCGCGCCTGTTGAGCAGGCCGGTCAACGAGTCGGTGTTGGCGCAGATCACCGAGCTGACGCTGGATCACCGCCCGGAACGCCAGCACCGAATTCACCACCAGCACCGTTACCAGGGTCCTGGCGACGGTCGACGCCAGATCGTGCGAGTCCTCCGCCAATGCAAGCACCGCCAGAACCACGACCACCACATTGACGAACAGCATGTGGAATCCGAGAACTCGTCGCCGGGTGAAGTAGACGATGTAGATGCCGATCACCGCGAACAGAGCCGCCCCGTTCAGGGCCAGGTCGCGGCCGGCGAAGGTGAGCAGCATCGCTGCGACGCCTACGTCGGCGTACACCACGAACCACCCGGGCATGTGCGACGCATCCAGCGAACGACGAAGCCACCAGGCCCCGACCGGGACGGTCGAGATCAGCACCAGCAAACAGACGATCCTCGCCGTCGTGCGTGCGGGTCCAGCTCGGCCGAGAACACCGATCGCGATGGCCCCGATCAGACCAGGAACGAGGGGAACCAACGCGGCGATCCCGAGGGCCACGCGACGTTCGAGCCGCACCGAGCCTGCTCGCGGCCTGGCTGACCGACTGTTCGGCGGTAGATCGCGATCGGCTGACACCGCGCTCCCCTCCGTCCGTTCGGGCTGTTCGGAACCTTCGGATGCCGTGACGAAAACGCCCCCGTTGTCGTCTACCTGCTGCTCAGAGGTTACCTGCGCGTCGGTCGGGTGAGTCCGGCCTGATGGTTTCGTAATCGGTCAGAAACCGATCGACAGCGCAACCAGTGCCTCCCGGATCGTCGCGTTCCCATCCTTCGATCACTCGGGCCGAGTGACTCCGTACGGCGTTGCTGAATCGCCGCAGCCACTTCTCGGCCGGACTGCGTCACCGCAAGAACGAAAGCCCTGCCGTTTCTTTCGTCGGGCACCCGCTCGACGTGCCCCCGTTCGACCAGTTGCGCCACCTGCCTGCTCACCGTCGATGGATCCGAGTTCACCATGGTGGCGAGCTCACTGGACCGCATCGGCCCATCCCGCAGGAGGCGGAACAAGCATACGTACGCAGCACCGTCGACACCGCCCGACGACGAGATCGCAGCGATGTTGCGCTCGCGCAGGCGCTGCAATCGAACGAGCTGCGTGCCCAACTCCTCGGCGAACTCGACCACGTCAGCTACTGGTGAACTGAGCAGGCCGCTTCTCGAACACGGACGTGATCGCCTCGGGTCGATCGTGCGATGCGAGGAAGGCTGCGTCTCCACGCCGCGACGCACCGCAGAAGAGTCGTCGACGCTGGAGGATCGAGAATGGTCCAACACGGTCTCGATGCTCCCTGCACCACCAACGGCGGGTTCGCAGCGATGGCAGCCGCGCACTCGCGGGCGATGGCGGCGAGTGGCATCATGATCCTCGAACACATCGTTGACCAGGCCGATCTTCTCGGCGCGGGCGGCGTCGATGTCCTTGCCCGTCAACGCGAGCTCACGCAGGTGGCCGTCGCCGATGATTGCCGGGAGTCGGGCCAGACGACCCCATGTCGGCGACGATCGCGACCCGCACTTCACGCACGCTGAACTTGGCGTCGGCACTCGGCGTACCGCACGTCGGCGGCGGTGATGAGGTCGACGCCGCCACCGATGCACCAGCCCTGAACGGCCGCGACGACGGGCTTGCGGCAGTCCGCGACCGCGTTGATCGCTTTCTGCATGGTCTTGATGGTGTCGTGGAACGCCGTCCGTGGAGCAGCCAACGCCTTGTCGGCCATCAGCGGTCCGAACGTCCCTGCCATCGCGGCCAAGTCGAGTCCGTAGGTGAAGTTCTTGCCAGAGCCGGCGAGCACGACCGCCCGAACCTCGGGATCGGCATCGAGCTGTCCGAACAACTCGGTGCTCTCGCTCCAGAAGTCGGGGCCCATGGCGTTGCCCTTGCCCGGCCCGAGAAGTGTCACTTGCGCGATGTGGTCCGCGATCTCGACAGAGAAGGCTTTCCAAGTACGTTCCGTCATGCACGCGAGCCTAGCGGGATCGCTGCAGATTGCCGCACCGCATGTTACGGCGCGTAACGTCTGCACTAAGTCCCTGCTCAGCTCTGGTACATACGACAGATACGGCCCATTATCGACACATGCTGATGCACCAGGGACTGGGACCTGGCGACGTTCGAACGACCTGCCGCGTCGCAAAGCGGTGCACGCACTGTACGAGTGCTGCTGTTCGGTCGCGTGGGCGTCACGGGTAGGCTGACGGCCGCAGCTATCGCTCCCGCGCCGACCTATTCTCCGCCGCCGACGCGGAACTGGCGGAGCTGTCGGACGGCGACATGGACATGTTGGCCGCAACGCGTCCCGAGCCGAGCAAGGTGTGCGCAGCCATCAACGCCGATACGCGAGGCGCTCTGGTGACCGCGGCCCGCGCGTACGAAGAGCGGTTCGGCTACCCGTACGTCGCGAGCAGATTGTTCGATCCCGAGGGCTTCGAGCCCCGCGACATCCTGGTGGATCTGGGCCATCGGCTCGACAACGACGACCGGACCGAACGCAAGGTGATGCGCAACGAGCTGGCGAAGATCAACCACACTCGGTTGGATCGCCTGCTGGGCCCCGAGGGTGGTTGGCCGCAGTACTGAACAGCCCATTGCGCAGCTCAGCCGAACAGCCGACGACTCGACCGATCAAGCCACCGGCGATTAGGATGGCCAGCAACGCAACCACGCAGATCACCACGATCGGCATCACACGGTTTCGCTGCGGCGGTTCGTGATTGGGGCCGCCGATTCCCGTTTCGGCGGGCGGGGTGTCTCCTGGCGTGACACTGCCACCGGCTTCGAGTCCTGCGGTGACGTCGGGATCGGGATTCTGAGCATTCATCTGTCCCGGTTACCCGGTGCGACGTGTCCCTCAATCGAGATGTGCCCTAGTGGTGTGTCTCCAAAATGATCGGCGATTAGTGTATTACGATCTCATTTATGAGAGCACCGGTTCCCGCACTACCGATGACCGACGGACAACGCGAGATATTGGAAATGCTCTCGCGTGCCCAAGCGACTCCGCATCGCGAGGTGGTCCGCGCCAAAGCGTTGCTGATGGCAGCCGAGGGATTCGCCAATACCGCTATAGCGCAGGCGTTGTCGGTATCGCCGTCTTCGGTGTCGAACTGGAGGGAGAGGTTTCTCACCGACGG
Organism: Mycobacterium sp.; assembly: GCA_034520035.1. GTDB lineage: Bacteria > Actinomycetota > Actinomycetes > Mycobacteriales > Mycobacteriaceae > Mycobacterium. Next base: position 8,362 of record JAXHOA010000078.1, read on the forward strand.
TCTCGGTAAGTTCGGGAAGGTCCGAGAAGGCCGAGGGCGGAAGCCGGTGATCCCCCAGGAGACGATCGATCGGATCGTCGACCTGACGATGAACTACCGTCCCGCGGGGCAGACGCACTGGAGTTGCCGCACCATGGCCGACCACGTCGGAGTCTCCAAAGCGACCGTGCAGCGGGTGTGGTCGGCCCGCGGGTTGAAGCCGCACCTGGTCCGCACCTTCAAGCTGTCCAACGATCCGCAGTTCGAGGACAAACTCGTCGACGTCGTCGGTCTCTACCTCGACCCGCCGGAGAACGCGATCGTGTTGTGCGCCGACGAAAAGTCCTCCGTCCAAGCACTCGACCGCACACAGGCGTCGCTGCCGATGACCAGAGGCCGAGGCGAAACGATGACCCACGACTACAAGCGCCACGGCACCACCACCTTGTTCGCAGCCCTCGACGCCGCCACCGGGAAAGTCATCGGGCAGTGCCTGCCGAAGCATCGCCATCAAGAGTTCCTGAAGTTTCTGCGAACCATCGACCGCGAAGTTCCCGACCACCTGGCCGTGCATCTGATCGTCGACAACTACGCCACCCACAAACACGCGAACGTCCGGACCTGGCTGGACAAGCACCCCCGATTCCACCTGCACTTCACCCCGACCTCGTCGTCGTGGCTCAACCTCGTCGAACGATGGTTCCGGGAACTGACCGACAAAGCGTTGCGCCGCGGGGTCTTTCACTCGGTTCCGGACCTGATCGACTCCATCGAGGAATACCTCGACGCCCACAACGACCACCCTCGGCCCTACGTGTGGACCGCCACCGCCGAATCCACTGAGAAAGTCGCCGGGGGCGCGTTGCGCTAAGAAAACGTAATTTTTGGAGACACACCACTGCTATCGCTCCCGCGAAGAGTTCCGCGACGGCCCGTCGGCGATGACTCCCTCGTCGATTTCCTCCGGATCCACCGAATGTTCGACGGCCAATCCGGAGATCAAGGCCGCCAGTGACGTCGCGAGGCGTCGGGCATCGAACTTCTCGCCGACTCCCCAGTCGTCCGCTCGCTCGGCGATGAGGCGTTCGAGCTCGCGTCGCAGGTCCTCGCCCGGTCGGTACGGTAGCGCTCGGCGACGGCCGGGTCGCGTCCGGCGAGAATCCCGAATTCGACGGTCAACAGCGGCCAGCGGGGTTCGGCGACCACCCAGGACGCGATCTCTCCGCCGCCCGCTCCGGCTGCCGCGCCGGGGTCCAGATCGGAAATGTGAGCCAGTACGCGAGCAGCGAGGTCGAGGGACCGCCTGGCCAGCAGCTCGGCGAACAGCGCTTGCTTGGACTCGAAATTGGAGTAGACGGCTCCTTGGTAGTGGCCGGCGCTGGTCTGCGATGTCGATGAGTTTGGCTGCAGCATAACCATTTTCGGTGAATCTCCTCGGCTGCGGCAGCGAGCAGTCGGTCTCGAACGTCGGCACGCTGCGGTCGTCGCTGCGACTGTGTCGACCCCCACTTTTCTTGCTCGTCGGCATTCACGATACCTAGGGTATTGAATACCTCGGGTATCGACAAGGTAAGTTCAGGAGTCACCCATGCGCAAGATGTCACTACTCGCCGCCGCGGTGCTGGTGCTGCAGCTCGGCTTCATCCTCAGCTACGTTTCGGCGTTTCATCAGCCGACGCCGCATGCCATCCCCATCGCGGTGGTGACCAAGCCGGGCTCCCCGAGGGCTGGACCAGCAGACGCCGATCGCCTGAACGCCATCGACCTTAGCCCTTTCGACGCACGCACCGCGGCCGATACCGCCGAGGTCCGTTCACTGCTCCGCGACAGGGAAGTCATCGGGGCCTATGTCGTCGGTGCGAACGGGACGGACACGCTCATCACCGCCAGCGCAGCAGGCAGCTCCGAAGCCACCGCGCTGGAATCGATCTTCACCGAGGTCGACGCCGCCCAGGGCCGCCAGTTCGTGGTGCGCGACGAGATCCCGGTCGGTGTGCACGACAACCGAGGGTTGTCCGGTTTCTATCTCTCGGTCGGGTGGGTCGTCGGCGGGTACCTACTCGCCGCAGCGTTCGGATTGCTGATAGGGGCACCGACCTCCCGCCGCGAAACCTCTGTACACGTCGGCATTCTCGCGGTGTACGCGGCCGCATCGGGTGCGATCGGGGCCTTCCTCACCACCCATGTTCTGGAAACGTTTGCCGGCCACTGGTTTCCGCTGGCACTGCTCGGCACCGGTGTCGTTTTCGCCACCGGACTGTTCACCATGGGCCTGCGCGCCCTGATCGGTGTCGCCGCGGTTCCGGCCGCGATCGTGTTGTTCGTGATCCTCGAAATCCCAGCGCAGGAGGCGCTTTGGTCCGATGTACTGCCGGTCGCTCTATGCATCGATCGGGCGGTGGATCACCCGGGCATCGGCACCGAGGGAGTGCGCAGCATCGTGCGCACTTCTCCGGGACCGGGCTGGGGCAGCCGGCGCTCGGGTTGGCGCTCTACATCTCGGTCGGCGCACTACTGATGGGCGCGGCGTCGCTGCGTCGTCGGTCTGCGCACAACCCGGTGAGCTCGCGCGAGACCAGTAAAGTGTGATCCCATGACTGCCACCTTCCCGCTGCCACTGCCAGATCTCGCCGTCCGCACCCTCGGAGGCGCAGTCGTGTGGGCGAACGACGAAACGTTCGCGGAGAAGGAGAATCTCGTCAGCCCGGGCAAGGCCGACTGCTCGACGGCGACGTTCGGGCACAAGGGTCAGATCTACGACGAGGTGGGAGACGCGTCGGCGACGCGAGGCCGGGCTACGACGAGGCCCATCGTGCGTCTGGGAGCGCACCTGGCGTCGTCTCGGCGATCGTCGTCGAGCCACACCTCGTAGTTCACCGAAACTACCCGCCGGAGATTTCGATCGAGGCCGCCGAGGATGCTTCCCCTCCCGGACGAGCTACGCACGCAGACCGGAAGTGGACCACCATCGTCGCGCGCGCTAGTCCGGCGGCGACAGCGAGAACAGATTCGCAGGTCGCCTCCGACGCTCGGTGGACTCACGTGAAGCTGTCGATCTACCTCGGACGGCGGAGTGGCACGGTTGCGGGTACTCGGCCGCGGCACGCCCGATCCCGAGTTCCTCGCGGCCCGGGCCGGTCGACCTGGCAGCGCTCGAGAACGGTGCCTACGTCTCGGCGTGCTCCAACATGTTCTACAGCTCCCCCAACAATCTGCTGTTCCCCGGCCCGCCGCGGTCGATGGGTGAGGGTTGGGAGACCTCGCGTCGACGCAACGACGCAAACGACTGGGTTCAGGTTCAGCTGGCCGGTACCGGGCTGATCCGCCTCGCCGAGCTCGACACCACCTGCTTTCTCGGCAACGCACCGGGTGCCGCGTCGCTGCGCGGACGGCTCGGCGAAGGCGAGTGGATCGAGCTGCCGCCGCGCACGACGCCGCAGCCCGACACCCGGCACCGCTTCGTCCTCGACCACGACACCCCGGTATCGGAGGTTCGGATGGATATCTTCCCCGACGGCGGCATGGCGGAATCGAGACTGTTCGGTGATCTCGACACATCTGCGTAAACAAGACTGGGGCAATAGGGTTGGTACATGTCCCGGCTACTTCATCCGAATGCAGCCCATGTTGCCGACACGCTGATTTCTCGCGGTCATCACGGCGTGGTGGTCAGCAGTCCGGAGGGCACGCACACCGCCGCCGATGCCGCTGCCGCTCTGGGTGTCGACGTGGGCGCGATCGTGAAATCGATGGTGTTCCTGCTCGACGACGAGCCGGTGCTGTTATCAGGCCCGGAGCCCACAATGTCTATCTCGAGCACACGGGTGAGCGCTTGGGTGGCACGTTCGAAACGCGCCGATCTCGACACGGCGAAGCATGCAAGCGGGCAGCCGATCGGCGGCATCGCTCCGGTCGGCCACCCCACCAACCTCGATACGTTCGTGGACCAGGATCTGGCCGGATACACCGAGGTGTGGGCCGCCGCGGGTCACACGAACACCATTTTTCGCTCGACGTTCACCGAGTTGTTGCGGATCACCGCGGGCCTGGCGATCGACGTCACTCTGACTCGCGGCGGAGGCCTCAGGGCGCGAGCGTCGAAGCCCTCAGGACGCGAGCGTTGGAGTGACCCGCGGTGCGCCGAGCACCGCATCGACGGCGTCGATGTCGAACCGCGCGCCGCGTGCCCCCAGCAACGGGAGCACCCCGGAGCCGATGAAGATCGACTGCCGATCGGCGTCGTCGTGAATCTGCAACGTCACACCGTCGGCGACGTCGGCCGCAGTGACGTCGGAGATCAGACTCGCCAGACCCGCCGGTGTACCGACGTAGCGGATGGACGACGGGCTGGTCGGCGCGTCCCGGGCCGCGAATTCGCGACGGGCCGTCCTGGCATCGTCCGCGATGTGGATTTCGAGGTCGAGGAATACCGCTGCGGGAGCGGCAGATTCGCCCCGCTCGAGTGCTTCGGCGCGTAGTCGAGCGGTGCGCTGCTGAGCTTCCCGCAGGTCGGAGGCTTGAATGCGGACTACATCCGCGTCCGGTGCCACGGTGAGTTCGGTCCACGCAGAATCGAATTCGACGGCAACGCGGGTCAGATCATGCGACATGAGTGTTCGTCCTAGTTCTGGAAGTCGGTAAGAACGCATTCGGTCGGAGCGGAGCCTGTCCGCTTGCCAGGGTGATGGGACCACCTGTTTGCCAGAGGGTATGGGACCACCGTGGCGCGTTACTGAGGATGCTCGTCGTGGGTGTCTGGGTCAACTGTTCCGGGCCGGGTGCGTTGGCGGTAGGACGGCCCTTCGATGACCAGGGTGTGGGCTGCTGCGGTCAGTCGGTCGACGGCTGATTGAGCCAGTAGCGTGTCGGCGGTCATGGTCAGCCATTCGGCGGGTTCCCGGTTGGAGGTCACGATGGTGGTTTTGGTGCGGTGGCGTTCGACGACGATTTCGTAGAAGTCGCTGGTTTCGGTGGGGCCGAGGGGCCTCATCGCGAAGTCGTCGATGATGAGGACGTCGACGGCGGCCAGTCGGCGGATCTCGGCGTCGACGGTGTGGTCGAGTCGGGCGGCGCGTAACCGGGTGAACAGTTTGTCGGCGCGACTGAAGATGACGGTATGACGGCGGCGAATAGCCATGTGTCCCAAAGCTGTTGCTAGGTGGGTCTTGCCCACTCCGACCGCTATCAACAGGTGTTATTCTGTCCGTAACGTCCACGACGACGGCGGTTGGTCTTCATGATCATCGTTGTTTCGCGGATATCGGAGGGAACGCAACAACGAAGGGGATGATCACGGTGGCATTCGGATTGGCGATTACGCCCCCGGGGACCCGGACGTGGACTGTGGTCGACGTCGTACGCGCAGTACCGGTCGAGCAGTGGTTGGAAGCTCACCGGCACCTGTGGTCGCCGAACACCTGCCGTCCGCGGGTATGCGACATCGCTGGCGCAGTGGTGGTCGTTTTTAGACGGCGAGGCGACGAAAACGGCTTGGCAAATATTGGAGTGCCCGGTGACGGATTTCTGTCGTGGTTGCGCAATGACCGCAAGTCGAGCACAACCTCGTCCACCCGGACCCGGCACAAGCGTCGACGTTGGAGAGCTCGCCTTGCGGTCGTGTCCACCAGATCACCAAGGTTTGATGCCGCTTCCTTCTGAGTTTGGAAGGATGAGCACATGCCCAAGAAAATCGATCCGGAGGTCCGCTCGAGGGCCTTGCGATTGCTCGAGGCCCACGGAGCCAGGAGTACCAGTCGCTGACCGCTGCGGCGGAGGCGATCGCCAAGCAGGTCGGCGTCGGTCAGGAGACGGTGCGGCGCTGGGCCGTGCAAGCCCAGGTCGACCAAGGCACCCGCGCCGGCACCACCTCGAAGGAATTGGCGGAGATCAAAAAGCTCAGGGCCGAGAACAAGCAGCTGCGCGAGGATGTCGCCATCCTCAAAGCTGCGACAACTTTCTTCGCGGGGGAACTCGACCCCCGCAATCGATGATCATTGCTTTCATAGATTCGTTGCGCACCAACGGTTATGCGGTCGAGTCGATCTGCCGAGTCCTGAACGATCAGGGCTGCACGATCGCCGCGAGAACCTACCGAGCATGGCGTTCACGCACGCCGGCTCCGCGCACCGTCTCCGATGCCCATGTCGTTCGATGCGGTGCGGTCGATCTCGTCTGGAACACCGATGCCGACGGCCGACGGAAGATGACACCGGAAGGGTTGTACGGGAGGGTGAAGATGCGCGCCCACCTCGACCGGACCGCGATCCCCGGAGTCTCCTACGGGGCAGTTGATCGGGCAATGAAGATGCTCTGCCACAACGGAATTCGACGAGCAAAGGGAATCAGAACCACGATCCGATCAGCGGACGGCGTGCGAGCGGGCGACCTGCTCAACAGGCAGTTCCGGGCCGAGGAACCGAATCGGGTGTGGGTCACCGATTTTACTTAATGGGGTGGTCGGCATCGATTGCGACACGAAGAGACGACTGGCAGGTGGTCACTGAGATTTTACCGACCGGGGCGCAGTCTGAGGTGGTGAGCTGCTGGAAGGTGATCACTACCAAGATGACACGGACCGCACCCGAAGGTCTGGCCATAGACGGTGGCCCTGCCAGTCGTTCGAGGTACGTGATCGGCTTGTGAGATGCCGCGCCACCGAGCGCTGTCCATTAGGTCGCCGCACCACCTCGAGCTCACGGACAGGAGAACGCCACCACCGAAAGGACCAGACACATGACCATGACCGTCGGGATCGACTGGGCGGAGGTGCATCACGATGTCGCTTTGATGAACAGCGACGGTGTCGTCCTCGCCCGCGCCAGGATCGACACCGGGGCAGCAGGTTTCGTCGAGCTCCTCGGGCTGATCTCCGAGCACGGCGGCACCGCCGCCGACACCCCGATCGCCATCGAAACCGACAAGAATCTCCTCGTCGTCGCCCTCGCCGATGCCGGGTTCACCGTCTACCCGATCAACCCGCGGGCCGTCGCCCGGTACCGGGAACGGTACGGCCAAGCCGGTGGTAAGTCCGATCCCGGCGACGCGGCGATCCTGGCGAACATCCTGCGCACTGACCGTGACGCGCACCGCACCCTGCCCGCCACGAGCGAACAAGCCCGCGCAGTCAAAGCTCTCGCACGCCAACACCAAGAAGCATTGTGGGCCCTGCATCAGACTCTGGGCAGACTGCGCTCGGTGTTTCTGGAGTTCTATCCTGCTGCGCTGCAGGCATTTCCGATCCAGAAGCACAAAGCTGCGCTCGCGGTGCTCACCGCCGCTCCCACCCCGAGCGCGGGTCGGGCGCTGACCAGACGCCGCCTGGTGGCGTTGCTGCACCGGGTCGGTCGACGCAACGACGAGAAGTTGGTCGATCAGATCCTCGCCGATCTGAAAGGGCCGGCACTGGCGCAGCCACCGGAGGTCGAAGCCGCGCTCGGGCACGCAGTGACCGGACTGCTGGAGATCGTCGGGGCCATGCACACCGCCGTCGAGCGGCTAGAGAAGGAGCTCGGCGCTGCGTTCGAGGCGCATCCGCTCGCGCCGATCCTGCAGTCGGTCCCCGGACTGGGAACCGTCCTCGGTGCACGTCTGCTCGCCGAGATCGGAGACGACCCAGCGCGATTCGCTACTCCGGCGGGATTGCGCGCATTCGCCGGGACCGCGCCGATCACCCGCGCGTCCGGGCGCTCGCACTACGTCAAAGCCCGCAAGGTCAGGAACAAGCGACTCGGCGACGCCTGCCACTGGTGGGCCTTCTCGGCCCTCACCAAATCCGCCGGCGCCAGGGCGCACTACGACAAACGCCGAGCTATGGGCGAGCGTCACAACGCAGCCCTGCGCAACCTCGCGAACAAGCTTCTTGGACGGTTGTGGTGGTGCTTGCAGCACGGCGAACCGTGGGACGACGAGCGTGCATGGGCACCGCCGGCAGCGGCCGACAGGACAGCAGAATCGGTCGCTGCTTGACATCTGACTGGCGTGGGATGTCTATTGCCGAACATGGGCGGGGTGGGTCTACGTGGTGTTCATCATCGACGTGTTCTCCCGGCGGATTGTCGCCTGGCACGCCTCGATGTCCAAGACTGCGGACCTGGTGACCATTCCGCTGCGGATGGCGCAGTGGCAACGCAAGCGAGAGGGGCATCCCGTGAAAGCTGCTGAGCTGATACATCATTCGGACGCGGGTAGCCAGTACACGTCCGTGAAGCTGACCGAAAAATTGGCGCTCGAGAACATCGCGGCGTCCATCGGATCGGTCGGGGACGCCTACGACAATGCCCTCGTCGAGTCGGCAAACGGATTGTACAAGACCGAGTGCATCCGAACGACGATCTTCCATTCCGGTCCGTACAAGACGATCTCCGATGTCGAGTTCGCGACCGCTGGTTGGGTCGAGTGTGGGGGCACCTCCCGCTTGCGGGGGAACAACATGAGGCGGTTGCATTCGAGCATCGGCCACATGCCACCGATCGAGTACGAAGCACTCCACTACGCTGACCTCACCACCGAGGATCAGCCCCAACTGGAGGCGGCACAAAACCTCGGGTGATTCACTCAGCAAACGAATCAAAACCAGGAACATCGGTGCCCAAGGATGCCCAACCAACCCTAGGGAATCGAACCCTAGGCCCACTGGCTGCCTGAACCAACGAAACTTTATAAGGTGTCCTACCTCTGCAGATTCGCTTACTTTCCTCGCCTCTCGAGACGTTCAGATAGCACTGAGGCCAACCCAATCCGTCACCACGGCCAGGTGATCTCGCTCGACTTGATGCACGCGCGACACCGAATTGCGCGGCGACCGAGGCCAACTCGACGGGTTCACCGCTACTCCCCCAACCGATCCTGCATCCGCGTCAACGTCGTTCGCATCTTCTGGGCCCCAGCGATCTCCGCCAAAACGCCTCCGTCGCACTTTCGATACAACTGCTCCACCGCGGGCTACACCTCACCCCTCGGCGTCACCGAGACCCGGACGCTTCACCAGATCCAACACCGTCTGCTCCGCCGTCGTCACCAACACCGCACCCAACTCGGTATCGATGCGCTCCGCATCCAGACGTGCCGTGTCGCGCACGACGAACCGAACCACCGCCTGACGATCCGCCAACCGAATCGGATCGTGCCGCGTCGGCACAGCCACCACAGCCGTCGCCAACGCTCGGTCAAACGCGCGAGCTCCGGACGCGGATGCGCGTACACCTGAGCGGCCGTCGCTGCCCGCACCATCCGTATTGGAAGGCGATGCGAACTCAGGAGGTAACGCGGTGTGAGGCGGAGTCGAACACTGCTCGTAGTCACATCCACGCCCCTAATGGTGATCCACACCCTCCGAACGCAGCGTGGATTCACACAACGGGCGTGGATACGGGTTCACTGCACCACAGACCACAAGAACTCCGACCCCAACAGCGGGATCGGAGCA
>JAXHOA010000038.1:0-69659 GCA_034520035.1 Mycobacterium sp.
TGCCCTATAACGCAACGCGCCGTAGCGTAACTATCCGTGACCCGCAGCTTCCACGCCGGACAGCCGTTTGACACCTCCGATGCCGACATCGCCGCGGCGCTCGAAGGGGTCAGCATTCCCACCCTGCTGCTGTCGCTGGTGCACATCACCGGTGACCCGCGCTTCATCCGCGAGTACAAGCAGGCCGGGCTGTTCCTCAACGAGGTGCAGGGCTTCATGTCCGAGGAGGACAAGGCCCGCGCCCGCGCCGAGGCGCTGCCGATCATCGCCGCCTACCGCGACCGGGGCTGCCCGGTTCCCGACCCGCTGTCCCCGGAACTGGTCCGGGAGATGCTCGACTGGGCGGCCTGCGAACCCGTCGGCGAGGACAACCTGCCGCTGGTGCTCGAAGAACTCGACCTCGCCGGCGTCGACCCGCGCCGGCCCGCCGCACTCGCCGACACCGGGGACTTCCACGTCATCGTGATCGGCGCCGGCGAATCCGGAGTCCTGGCCGGCGTGCGCCTCAAGCAGGCCGGTATCGGCTTCACCATCCTGGAGAAGAACTCCGGGCCGGGCGGAACCTGGTGGGAGAACAGTTATCCCGGGGCCCGCGTCGACGTCGCGAACCACTTCTACTGTTACAGCTTCGAACCCAGCAACCACTGGGACCACTTCTTCGCCGAGCAGCCCGAGCTGCGCCAGTACTTCGCCGACGTGGTCGCCCGCCACGACCTCGGCCCGCACATCCGGTTCAACACCGAGGTGCGTTCCGCCAGCTGGGACGGCGACCTCTGGACGGTCGACACCGGGAACGAAACCTTCACCGCCAACGCCGTCATCACCGCCGTCGGCCAGCTCAACCGGCCCAATGTCCCGGACTTCCCGGGCGCGGAAACCTTTGCCGGCCCGGCCTTTCACTCCGCGGCCTGGGACCACAGCGTCGATGTCACCGGCAAACGCGTCGTGCTGATCGGCGCGGGCGCCAGCGGCTTCCAGATCGCCCCGGCCATCGCGGACAAGGTGGAGCACCTGACGGTGTTCCAGCGCACCGCGCAATGGATGTTCCCCAACCCGATGTATCACGAGCCGGTCGCCGACGGGGTGCGCTGGGCCATGGAACACCTGCCCTACTACGGCCGCTGGTACCGCTTCCTGCTGCTGTGGCCCGGCGCCGACAAGGGCCTGGACGCCGCGATCGTCGACCCCGACTACGACGACCAGACCAATGCGGTCAGCGAGATCAACGCGATCGCCCGGGTCATGTTCACCGACTGGATCACCACCCAGGTCGGCGACGACCCGGACCTGCTGGCCAAGGTGCTACCCGACTACCCGGCGACCGGCAAGCGCACCCTGCAGGACAACGGCAGCTGGCTGAGCACCCTCAAGCGCGACAATGTCGACCTGATCCGCACCCCCATCGAGCGCATCACCCCGACCGGCGTCGTCGCCGGCGACGGCACCGAATACGCGGCCGATATCATCGTGTACGCCACCGGTTTCCGTGCCACCGAGGTGTTGTTCCCGATCACCGTCACCGGCCGCGACGGTGCCGATCTGCACGAGGTGTGGGGCAGCAGGCCCTACGCCTACCACAGCATCGCGGTGCCCGGTTTCCCGAACTTCTTCATGACCTACGGCCCGGGTGCGCACCTCGCCCACGGCGGCAGCCTGATCCTCAACTCCGAACTGCAGATGCGCTATATCAACCAGTGCCTGGAGCGTCTTGTCACCCAGAAGTTGCGCACGCTGGAGCCGCTGCCCGAACCGACCGCCGAGTGGCACCGGCGTTCCCAGGAAGAGATCCGCAAGACGGTATGGGCGCATCCCTCGATCAAGCACTCCTACTTCAAGAATGCCGACGGTGAGATCCACACCGTCAGTCCGTGGCGGCTGAGTACCTATCACGCCGCCGTGTACGAACCCGTCTGGTCGGATTTCCGGGAGGAATGAGCATGCGTTCAGTGATGGTCGATTCCAGTGGAGCGGTCAGTGTGGAGAACCCGGCCCGATCCGGAGCTGCCCGGTGCGGACGGCGCCATCATCGAGGTGGAGTCCGCCGCCATCTGCGGGTCCGACCTGCACTTCCTGGAAGGGCACTACCCGATCTTCGAGCCGGTCGCGCTCGGACATGAGGCCATCGGCACAGTGGTCGAAACCGGCTCGGAGGTAGCCGGTTTCAGGGTCGGCGACCGGGTGCTGGTGTCCTCGGTGGCCGGCTGCGGGCGCTGCGCGGGATGCGCCACCCATGATCCGATCCGTTGTGTGCACGGCCCGCAGATCTTCGGGTCCGGGGCGCTGGGCGGCGCCCAGTCCGAACTGCTCGCGGTGCCGGCTGCGAACTTCCAGCTACTGAAGATGCCGGACGGGATCAGCACCGAACAGGCCCTGCTGCTGACCGACAATCTGGCCACCGGGTGGGCGGCAGCCAAACGCGCCGACATCCCGCTGGGCGGATCGGTCGCGGTGATCGGCCTGGGCGCGGTCGGCATGTGCGCGCTGCGTAGCGCGCTGACTCTGGGCGCGGCAACGGTATACGCCGTCGACCCGGTGCAGACGCGACGTGACCGCGCGCAGGCTGGCGGCGCTGCGCCGGTGTCACCACCGGCGGCGAACACCATCCGGGAAGCCACCGGCGGTCTGGGCGTGGACGCGGTCATCGACGCGGTCGGTACCGACACCTCGATCAACGACGCCCTGGACGCCGTGCGCACCGGCGGCACGGTGTCCATTGTCGGGGTGCACGATCTGCAGCCCTACCCGCTGCCGGCGCTGGCCTGCCTGATCCGCAGCCTGACCATCCGGCTGACCACCGCCCCGGTGCAGCAGACCTGGCCCGAACTGGTGCCGCTGCTACAATCCGGTCGGTTGAATGTCGATGGGATATTCACCACCACAATGCCTTTGGACGACGCCGCCGCCGGATATGACGCGGCAATGTCCCGTGTCGGGGACCATCTCAAGGTACAGCTGAGGCTCCAGGGTCGAGATCGACTCCAGGGTCGTGAAAATCGAATCAACAGCGATAGCAACAACCCTCAGTTCGATCTCGGGCCTAGCGTCGCGCCCGTAGTCTCCTAACGGAACGTCCGCTTCAGGTATCCGGTCAGCGAATCGGCCGCCGCCGGACCCACATGGCCGAGCTGCCCGTCGGGGCGGACCACAAATGCGGTGACCCCGTCGACACCGTAGGCCCTCGCGAAATCACCCTCGGTGTCATGGAGCAGCGGCAGCACCGTCGCGTTGCCATCGACGTCGGGATCGGCGACCACGTAGACATCGATCAACCCGTTCGCGGCATCCCGCGCAGCAGCGGCCGCCGCTTCCAGCAGCTCGAAATTCGCTGAGCCATCGGCATACAACACCAGCGTATGCCGGGTACCGGCCAGCAAGGTGTACAGCCGCACCGGGTCGGTTTCGGCCGCTCGGGTCAGTCCGCGGGCATCGGGCGCGCGGCCACCGGCACCGTCTGCCACGATCGGACTGTCGGCATAACTGATCAGCAACTGCGCCTCGCGACGGATCACGAAGGACGGATCGGCGGAATCGGCGCCGATACCCTCGCGAGCGCTACGCACGGTGCGACCGACCACCTCTTCCCCGACGGGCCGGCGTTCGGCATCATAGCTGTCGAGCAATCCGTCGGCGGCGTCACCGCTGACCGCGAGGGCGAGCTTCCAGGCCAGGTTGTAGGCGTCCTGGATCCCGGTGTTCATGCCCTGGGCGCCGGTGGGCGGATGGATGTGCGCGGCATCGCCCGCGACGAACACCCGGCCCTTGCCGTAAGCGTTGACGATGCGGTGGCTGATCCGGAAGACCGAAGACCAGCGCATGTTCCGTGCCGTCGTCGGCTCCGGGGAAAGTCGGTCGAGCACCGCTTGAATGTGGTGCAGCTGCGGCGGATTGCCGCCCTCGAAGCCGTGCTGCACACCACCGGTCGCCTCGGTGGACAGGTCCGGGGGCACCAGCATGGACATCCGGTAGCGGCCCCGGCCGGGCAGCGGGATGCACACCAACAGATCATCGATCCTGCCGTCGGTCTGGTGCATCGCGCGGATGGCGTAGCCCGGTGGCTGCGACCAGTCGACCTCGACATCGCCGAGCATGTACTGCTCGTCGAACGCCGCGCCCTCGAAGGTCAGACCCAGGGTCTTGCGGACGACGGAATGGGCACCGTCGGCACCGATCAGATACCGGGCCCGCACCGTCTGCTGGCCGACCTCGCCCTTCAGCGTGGCGGTGACACCGTCGGCGTCCTGCTCGAATCCCGCCAGCCGAATCCCCCGCTCGATGGGGACGCCGCGGGTCGCCAACTCCTCGCGCAGCACCCGCTCGGTGCTGTACTGCGGCAGGCCGATGAATCCGAACGGCACATCGGCGGGCAGGGTGAAATCGACCCGCCCGGCGAGTTCACCGTTGACGTAGACGATCTGCCCACGGAAGGGCACGGCCGCATCGAGAATCTGCCGCAGGATGCCCATCCGCTCGAACACTTCGAGCGTGCGAGGTTGCACTCCAACGGCTTTGGCATACTGCGGTGGCTCGTGCAGCGGATCGACGATCCGCACGGCCACACCCCGGCGGGCGAGTTCGATGGCGGCGGTCAAACCGATCGGGCCGGCGCCCGCTATCAGCACCTCGGTGTCGGTCACCCGAGAAGTATGCCCGAGCGTCAGTTGCCCCGAGCACTTTCGGGAACATAGGCACGTAGGTTGTCCCGCAGCTTCGACGATGCCGCGTCACGCCGGGGCCCGCGATCGTGTGGAGCGCCGGCCTACTCCTTGAGATCCAACGTGGGGGTGGGCCGGCGGAACAACCGCGTCACACCCAGCAGCCAGGCGAAACCGACTGCCAGCCAGATCAATCCGGTCACCAGGGTCATCACCGACAGACTGGTCCACAGCCACACCGTGAGCGCGAAGCCGATGAACGGCAGGATCAGGCTGCCGATGACCTGGCCACCGGACCGCTCACGCAGATCCACGAAGTAGTGCTTGATCACCGACAGGTTCACCACCGAGAACGCGACCAGCGCACCGAAGCTGATCAAGGATGCCAGCGTCGCGAGGTCGATCACGATGGCGAGCAACGACACCGCCGACACCACCAGGATCGCGTACACGGGGGTGGCGAACCGGCGCGACACGTGCCCGAACACCGCGCGGGGCAGGATCCCGTCGCGGCCCATGGCGAAGAGGATCCGGGCCACCGAGGCCTGCGAGGTGATCGCCGAACCCAGCGCGCCGGCCACATAGGCGGCGGTGAAGAACGTCACGAGGAAGTCGCCACCGGCAGCGGCCATGACATCCAGCGATCCGGAGTCGACATCGGCGAACTCGTTGGACGGGAACACCAGGTGCCCCAGGTAGGACAGCACGATGAAGATCAGTCCGGCGGACACGGTGGCGATCATGATGGCGCGCGGGACAGTGCGTTTGGCGTCCTTGGCCTCCTCGGACAAGGTGGACACCGCGTCGAAGCCGAGGAACGACAGGCACAGGATCGCCGCGCCCGCGAAGACCGGGCCCAGTCCGTCGGCGGTGCCGTCACCGGTGAACGGGGCCGCGAGATCCACGGTCCCGCTGCCGGAAAGGGATGCGATCACCAGCACCGCGAACACCACGATGAACACGGCCTGGATCGCGATGATCAGGAAGTTCGCCCGTGCCACCGAGACGATGCCGACGATGTTGAGCACCGTGACGATCGCGATCGTGACCAGGATGATCACCCAGGCGGGCAGTGCCGGAACGGCCGCCTCCAGATAGATCCCGATGACCAGATAGTTGATCATCGGCAGGAACAGGTAATCCAGCAGCAGCGCCCACCCGGCCAGGAAACCGGCCGGGGCACCGAACGTCTTCTGCGTGTAGGTATAGGCCGATCCCGCCACCGGGTAAGCGGTGGCCATCCTGGCGTAGGACCGCGCGGTGAACACCATCGCGACCAGGGTCACCACATACGCCAACGGCAGGCGGCCGCCGCTGGTCTCGGTGACGATGCCGTAGGTGGTGAACACGGTGAGCGGCACCATGTAGACCAGGCCGAACAGCACCAGCGAGGGCAGGCCGAGTACCCGTTTCAGCGAGCCCTCGGTTTCGGTGTCGGTAGCGGACATGGGGTTCAGCCTTCCCTCGTGTAGACCGGTTGCCCGTGCAGGTAGGTGGCCCGGACGGTGACGGCCGGCAGCTCATGCGCCGCGGTCGCGGTGGGGTTGGCATCCAGCCAGACCAGATCGGCGCTGGCCCCGGGAATCAGCTGGCCCCAGTTCGATTCGGCGAACGCCTGATGCGCGACGCCGGCCGTGTAAGCGGACAGCGCGGCCTCGATCGGCAGGATCTCGTGCGGGGTCCAGCCACCGGCAGGCGTGCCGTCCTCGGTCTGGCGCGACACCGCAACCGCGATGCCATCCAGCGGCGCTCCCGAGGACACCGGCCAGTCGGATCCGAAAGCGAGTGCGGCCCCCGAGGATTCCAGGGAACGGATGCGGTACTGCTTGCTCGGACCGTGCGGCACCCAGTCGCGGCACGGTCAGCACCGTCATCAGCGCATCCAGCTGCGCCCACAGCGGCTGCATGTTCGGGATGACACCCAGCTCGGCGAACCGGCCCAGGTCGGCGTCGTCGACCAACTGCGCGTGCGCGATGACGGGACGACGGTCGCGGGGCCCGTTGGTGCGGACCACGTGTTCGACGGCGTCGAGGGCTTGACGCACCGCGGCATCCCCGATGGCATGGATGTGGATCTGCAGTCCGAGATCGTCGACCCGCTGCGCGGCGCGGGCCAGCGCATCGCCCTCCCAGAGCTGCATGCCGTGGCTGTGCAGCCCGGAGCAGTACGGTGCCAGCAGCGCTCCGGTCTCGTTCTCCACCACCCCGTCGGCGAAGAACTTCACCGTCTCGGCCGACAGCAGCGCTGAACCGGCGGCCCGGACGCGGTCGCGCGCATCCGCGAAATGCGTGACCTGCGTGTCGAAATGCCGCGGGTCGGCATAGAGCGCCAGATTGAAGCGCATCCGCAGCGCACCGGCGGCGGCCGCCGCGATGTAGGTGTTCACATCGTCGGGCTCGACCCACGCATCCTGCACCCAGGTCACGCCACGCGCCAGGTAGTAGTCCGCCGCGGTACCGAGGGCGGCGATCCGCACGGTCTCGTCGCGGGCGGGCATCACCGCGGCGACCAGATCGGTGGCACCCCATTCGCGCAGCGTGCCGAGCACCGATCCGTCGGCGCGGCGCGGGATCTCACCGAGCACCGGATCCGGGGTGTCGGCGGTGATGCCGGCCCGCTGCAGGGCCACGGAATTCACCCAGAACGTGTGGTAATCCCAGGCCCGCAGCACCACCGGCCGATCCGGGACGGCCGCGTCGAGCCAGCGCGCGTCGAAGAGCCCGCCCTCGACCAGGCTGCCGTCGTAGGAGGCGCCGACGATCCACTCCTGATCGGGGTGGGCATCGGCGTAGGTCTTGACCGCGGCGACGATCTCATCGACCGAGCCGCAGGGCCGCACCTGCGGCCCCACCGACTCCAGGCCACCGTAGAGCGGATGAGCGTGTCCGTCCCCGAAGGACGGCATGAGGAATCCGCCCAAGAGATCGACCCGCTCATCGGCATTCGATGCCCGCGCCTGCGCACCGACCGCCACCACGATGCCGTCGCTGACGAGCAGTGCGTCCGTGGTGTGGGTGCCGGTCCAGATGGTGCCGCCGGTGAACAGCGTGCTCACTGCGCCGCCCGCATCGGGGACGGCTGGTGCTGGGTGATGCAGTGGACACCGCCGCCGCGGGCGAACAGTGGGCGGGCATCGACCGAGACCACCGTGCGGCCCGGATACTGTTCGGCGAGAATGGCTGCGGCGTCCGCATCGCGCGGATCACCGAAACTGCAGGCGATCACGCCGCCGTTGACCACGAGGTGGTTGATGTAGCTGTAGTCGACATAGCCCTCATCATCGGTGAGGGTATCCGGTGCCGGCATCTCGATGACCTCGAATCGGTCGGCGAGTTGTTCGCGGAGTTCGCGGCACACCGCGGTGTCGGGGTGGGCGCCGGCGGTCTGGGTATGCAGCAGCAGGCGGCCCGGCGCGGTGAACGCGGCGACGATGTCGACGTGGCCGCGGGTGCCGAAACGCTGCGAGTCGCGGGTCAGTCCGCGCGACAGCCACACCACCTCGGCGGCGCCGATGGTGCGGGCGAGTTCTGCCTCGACGTCCGATCTGCTCAGACCCGGGTTGCGGCCCGGATCCAACTGAACGGTGTCGGTGACGAGCACGGTGCCGCGCCCGTCGACCTGAATTCCGCCGCCCTCATTGACAAGTGGTGAGGACACCAGCGGCACCCCGGCGATCTCGGCGATCAGCGCGCCGACCTCGGCGTCCCGATCCCAGCGCGCCCAGTCCTGGCCGCCCCATCCGTTGAACACCCAGTCCACGGCGGCCACCGAGCCGTCCTCGGCATGCACGAACGTCGGACCGATGTCCCGCATCCAGGCGTCGTTGAGCGGCGCTTCCACGATGTCGATGTCCTGGGAGACATAACGTTTCGCGGCATTGATCTCACCGGGATCCACCAGCAACGAGACCGGTTCGAACTCCGCGATCGCGTGCGCCACCGCAGCCCAGGTGGTGCGGGCCTCATGGTGTTCGGCCTCGGTGTCGCCGAGTGAGTACCCCGCAGACGGATAGGCCATCCACACCCGGTCCTGCGGTGCGCCCTCGGCAGGCATGAGATAGGTCATTTCACGACCGCCGTGGCGTCGTGACCGGTGCCGTACGGCTGGGACGGATTCACCGGCGCGGTCAGCCCGCCGTAGCTGTCCGGGCGCCGGGTCAGCAGGAACGGGAAGAGCTCCAGCCAGTCCCGGCGCTGATCCAGATCCAGGTCGGCGACCAGCACAGCCTCCTCGTCACGCGGCGCCTGCACCAGCACCCGCCCGTACGGGTCGGAGATGAACGACGAACCGTAGAACGACAGCGCACCCTCGTTGCCGGTGCGGTTGGGCACCACCATGAACAGGCCGCTGTTGATGCCGTTGGCGACGATGACCTGCTGCCACAGTGGCTGGGTATCCAAGTCGGGGAACACCGGCTCGGATCCGATCGCGGTCGGATACACCACGATCTCGGCGCCACCGAGCGAGTAGTTGCGGGCCACCTCCGGGAACCACTCGTCCCAGCAGGTCGGCAGGCCGATGCGGGCGTCCAGGCCCTCCGGCGCGTACACCGGGTAGGCGTACTCGGGCGGACCCGCCCTGAAGTAGGTGTCCTCGTAGTATCCGGCCGAGATGGGGATGTGCATCTTGCGGGTGCGAGCGACCAGGTCACCGGACGGAGACACCAGGATGGCGGTGTTGTAGCCCAAACCGTCTGCCGCCGGCGCCTTCTCGTACAGGGAGGCATGCACGAAGACCTTGTTGGCGCGAGCGGCCTCAGCGGCCAGCGCGAAGGTGGGCCCGCCGGTGAGATCCTCGGCGCCATCGCCCGGGTTCGGCCCGGCGGGCGTGTCGGCGGGGTAGCGCAGCAGGGTGATCTCGGGCAGGAATACCGCGGTGGCGCCCTCGCCGGCGGCGCGGTCGATCCCGTCGCGCAGGACCCGGGCCAGTTCGGCGGCGTCCGCGCGCCAGCGGTGCTGGACCAGCCCCACCCGCAGCGGCGGACGCTGCGAGGCGTTCGAACGTGACAGCGGTGCGGCGGCTCCGGCGATCAGGGTGCGCATGTCCATACTCCTAAAACGAATCGAATTCGTTTATTGTGTGACCCAACCCACGTTTCCGCAAGTGCTGGAGGAGAAAGTCATATGGGACGACCGAGGGTGGCGATCCTGTCCAGCGACCTGATCACCACGGCCGCAATGGATCTGGTCAATCGGACCGGCGGATTCACCATTCCCGAACTGGCCCGCACCCTGAGGGTCAGCCCGTCCTCGCTGTACAACCACGTCTCCGGGCGCGAGCAGATCATCGAACTTCTCCGCGAGAAAGCCATGAGCGAGGTCCGCCTGCCCGATCTCGCCGGACCGTGGATCGACGTCGTCGGCGACATCGTGCGGTCCTATTACCGCAGCTACGCCCGCTACCCCCGGTTGATACCGCTGATGACCGCCTACCCGGTCGGCAGCCACCAGGCCGTCGCGATGTACAACGCGCTGGCCGTCACCCTCACCGGCGCCGGTTTCACCGCCGAAGACACCCTGCGCATCATCACGCTCATCGACAGCTTCGTGCTCGGCTCGGCCCTGGATGCGGCCGCTCCCGCCGCGCCCTGGGGCGACGGTGGCGGCGCCGGACCGGAACTGGCCGCGGCGCTGGCCACCGGCGCCGCGGCGGATCGGCCC
The DNA here is from genome assembly GCA_034520035.1 of Mycobacterium sp. GTDB lineage: Bacteria > Actinomycetota > Actinomycetes > Mycobacteriales > Mycobacteriaceae > Mycobacterium. The sequence goes on from JAXHOA010000038.1 coordinate 10,314, forward strand.
GGTGACGCCTTCGAGTTCGGCCTGCAGGTGCTGCTGCGCGGCGTGGGCCGGCCGTAGCACCGCCGCCGCGGCGCGATCAGCGGTTACGCTCACGGCGTGCCGACAACCTGGTCCCGGCGAGGTTTCCTGATGGCGCTTGCCGCCGGGTCGGCGGCAGCGGTGACCGCGTGCAAATCGGACCCACCCGGCACCGTCGCCGATGACGGCTCCGTCACCGTCGACCACGCGTTCGGCGAGACCAAGGTTCCCGCGCCGCCCACCCGGGTGATCAGCGCCGGACTGACCGGGCAGGACTGTCTACTCGCCGTGGGCGTGGTGCCGATCGCGGTCACCGAATGGTTCGGCGGGCAACCATTCGCGGTGTGGCCGTGGGCTCTCCCCGCGCTGGCACAAGCCCAGCCGGCGGTGTTGAACCTCGATGCCGGCATCAACTTGGAGGCCATCACCGCGCTCAACCCGGATCTGATCATCGCCACCAACGCCGGGCTCGATCAGGACACCTACACCCGGCTGTCCAACGTCGCGCCGACCATCGCCCAAGCCGGCCAGGACGCGTTCTTCGAGCCGTGGAAGGACCAGGCCACGGCGATCGGGACGGCGGTGTTCAAGCACGACCAGATGCAGCAGCTCATCGCCGATATCGACACCCGGTTCACCACGCTGGGCACCGAGACTCCGGCGTTCAAGGGCAAGCGGGCGCTGCTGCTGCAGGGCAGCCTGGACGACGGCGAGCTGGTGACCACCCCGGCCGGCTGGCGCACCGAGTTCCTCACCCAGCTGGGTTTCGAGATACCGGAGGTCGACGCGACGGTGCCGCGCGACCGGATCGCCGAGGTACTGGGCGGCGCGGATGTGTTGATCTGGGCCGCCGACGACGCGGAGACCGCGATACTGGCCGGCGACCCGATCGTCGCCGAGCAGGGCGGGCGCAATGTCTTCACCGGCCGCGACCTGGCCGCGGCGATCGCCTTCTCCTCTCCGCTGTCGCTGCCGCTGGTGGCCGATCAGCTGCCGCCGATGCTGAGCGCCGCCCTGGCCTGACAAGATATCCGGGTGAGCAGCCTGACCGACTCCCCCGAACAGCGACCATCGTTTGCCCAAGTCGGTTCGGCCTACTATCCGGTGCTCGTCGCCGTCTTCACCGCCCTGGTGATCATCTCCAACGTCACCGCCACCAAGGGGGTGGCGTTCGGCCCGATCATCACCGACGGCGGTTTCATCGTCTTCCCGCTCACCTACGTGATCGGCGACGTGCTCTCCGAGGTGTACGGCTTCAAGGCCGCCCGCAAGGCCATCCTGCTCGGATTCGGGATGAACGCGCTGGCCGCGGCGGCGTTCTGGGTGACCATCTATCTGCCGGCCGCCGACTTCTACGTCAACCAGCCGCACTTCGAGAACGTCGTGCACGCCTACACCCAGCTGATCGTGGCCGGGCTGGCCGGTTTCCTCGTCGGCCAGACCATCAACGCCTGGCTGGTGGTGAAGATCAAGGAGCGCACCAAGGAGAAGCACCTGTGGGCCCGGTTGATCGGTTCCACGTTCGGCGGTCAGCTCGGTGACACCCTGGTGTTCTGCGCCATCGCCGCCAATGCCATCGGGATCACCAGCTTCCACGACTTCGTCGTCTACACCGCGCTGGGCTGGCTGTACAAGACCGTCATCGAGATCGTCATGTTGCCGGTGACCTACCGGGTGATCGCGGTGATCAAGCGTCGCGAGCCGACGTACCAGCCCGTTGTGTAAAAAGCCTTTAAGGCTCCTCTGGCAAAGCTCGCAGACCCCTCGAGAAATAACTTACTCGGCGGTAGCTTCGGTAGATGAGCCTGACAACGGAAATCAAGGCGCCCGGCGCACTGGGCACCGTTCACGACTATGGCGACCAGGCGCTGCTGCTCGAGTTCGACAGCACCGCGGATGTATTGGCCTGGACCGACACCCTGACACGGGCCGCACTGCCGGGCGTTGTCGACGTCGTGCCCGCCTCCCGCACCGTACTGATGAAGCTCGACGGACCGCGCTACCTCGCGCCGACCCGGCAACGGCTCGGAAAGCTGCACCCGGAGCAGTCCGTCACCGATCCCCGCACGGCCGATGAACCCGACACGATCATCGAGGTGACCTACGACGGCGCCGACCTGGACGCGGTCGCGGAGCTCACCGGGCTGAGCACCGCCGAGGTGATCGCCGCCCACACCGGAACCCTGTGGCGGGTCGGATTCGGTGGCTTCGCACCGGGTTTCGCGTATCTGGTCGGCGGCGACCCCCGCCTGCAGGTACCTCGCCGCGACGAACCGCGCACCCGGGTACCGGCCGGCTCGGTCGGCCTGGCCGGTGAGTTCAGCGGCGTCTACCCCCGCGAATCCCCCGGCGGCTGGCAGCTGATCGGCCGTACCGACGCCGCGCTGTTCGACGTCGCCCGGGACAAACCCGCCCTGCTGACACCGGGCATGACCGTCGCGTTCCGGGAGAACTGATGAGCATCACGCTGGAGATTCTGCGCACCGGCCCGCTGGCCCTCGTCGAGGATCTGGGCCGTCCCGGCCTGGCCCACATGGGGGTGACCCGCTCCGGAGCGGCCGACCGCCGCGCCCATACGCTGGCCAACCGCCTGGTCGCCAACCCCGGCGAACGGGCCACCGTCGAGGTCACCTTCGGCGGATTCTCCGCGCGGGTGCACGGCGGCGGTAAAGAGGGGGTTGCCATTGCCGTGACCGGCGCCGACACCGACCCAGCTGTCAACGGAGTTCCGTTCGGCACCAACAGCATTCACTACGCCCATGACGGTGAGGTGATATCGCTGGGGTCGCCGCACTCCGGGCTGCGCAGCTACCTGGCGGTGCGCGGCGGGATCGACGTCGAGCCGGTGCTCGGATCGCGCAGCTATGACGTGATGTCCAGCATCGGGCCCGCTCCGCTACGGGTGGGCGATGTGCTACCCGTCGGTGAGCACACCACCGAGTTCCCCGAACTGGACCAGGCGCCGGTCGGCACCATCGAACCCGACATCCTCGAGCTCCAGGTGGTGCCCGGCCCCCGCGACGACTGGTTCGTCGATCCGGACATCCTGATCCGCACCAACTGGCAGGTCACCAACCGCAGCGACCGGGTCGGGATGCGGCTGGTCGGGATGCCGCTGGAGTACCGCTGGCCCGACCGGCAGCTGCCCAGCGAGGGCGCCACCCGTGGCGCTATCCAGGTCCCGCCCAACGGATTTCCGGTGATCCTGGGGCCGGATCACCCGGTGACCGGCGGCTACCCGGTGATCGGGGTGGTGACCGAAGAGGACATCGACAAACTGGGGCAGACCCGCCCCGGACAGACGGTGCGGCTGCACTGGTCGCGGCCGCGCCGGCCGAACTGATCACCACCCCCGGATTGGTGGTAGAAACGCATTTGTGCGCAGTCACAGCCACGGCCAGGGTGCGGTGCGGGAAGTCCACACCGCCCGCCTGATCCACACCGCCGACCTGGATGCCGAGACGCGCGATGACGCCCACCGGATGGTCGTCGACGCCTTCAACGCAGCCGGGGACGGCGCATTCGACGAGTCCGACTGGGAACACGCGCTGGGCGGCATGCATGCTCTCATCGGCCACCGCGGCGCCATCATCGCGCACGGAGCGGTCGTGCAGCGCAGGCTGCTCTACCGGGGCACGGCACTGCGCTGCGGATACATCGAAGCCGTCGCGGTGCGTGAGGACTGGCGTGGTCAGGGGCTTGCCACCGCCGTCATGGATGCCCTTGAGCAGGTGCTGCGCGGCGCCTACCAACTGGGCGCTTTGGGATCCTCGGAGGCCGGGCTGGCGCTGTACCTGCCGCGCGGCTGGCAGCAGTGGACCGGACCGACCTCGGTTCTGGCGCCGACCGGCGTCACCCGCACCCCCGACGATGACGGCGGTGTCTACGTGCTGCCGGTCAATGTCGAGCTGGACACCTCCGCGGACCTCGCCTGCGACTGGCGCGACGGTGACGTCTGGTAGGCCGGCACCTCACAGGCCGGCGCCGTTGACGGTGAGCGGAAGTTCACTGCCGGGTTATCGCGAGCAGCGATTGTGCAACATTGCCCTCCTAGCCTCTGACCTCATGCTCAATGCACTGCAGCCCGGTGCGACACCGCCACGCAATCGCCAGGTAACACCCGGGAAACATGCACTGAATACACAGGGGACATGACCGAACCTGACTGGGCTCCGCTCACCGGGTTCCGGGTCGCCGTGACCTCCGCCCGGCGAGCCGAAGAGCTGAGCGCACTGCTGACCCGCCGCGGCGCCGCCGTGACCAGCGCGGCCGCCATCACCATGGTGCCGCTGCCCGACGACGACGAACTGCGGACCAACACCGAGGCCCTGATCGCCGCTGCCCCGGACATCGTCATCGCCACCACCGGCATCGGGCTGCGCGGCTGGATCGCCGCGGCCGACGGCTGGGGGCTGGCCCACGAGCTCACCGCGGCGCTGGGCAACGCCCGCATCGTCTCCCGCGGACCCAAGGCGACCGGCGCACTGCGCGCCGCGGGTCTGCCCGAGGAATGGTCCCCGGAGTCGGAGTCCTCCCGCGAGCTGCTGCACTACCTGCTGGAGGGCGGCATCGTGGGAATGCGGGTGGCCGTCCAGTTGCACGGCACCAACGACGACTGGGACCCGTTCCCGGAGTTCCTGGACGAGCTGCGGGCCGCCGGCGCCGATGTGGTGCCGATCCGGGTGTACCGATGGAATCCGGCACCGCACAACGGACCGTTCGATCAGCTGGTCCTCGGTATCGCCGAACAACGCTTCGACGCGGTCAGCTTCACCTCCGCGCCGGCCGTCGCGGCCCTGTTGCTGCGCGCCCGCGACCTCGATGTGGAACCCGCCGTCCTGACCGCACTGCGCACCAATGTGCACGCCATGTGCGTCGGACCGATCACCGCCCGCCCACTGGTGCGCCTGGGCGTGCCGACCTCGGCGCCGGAACGGATGCGCCTGGGCGCGCTGGCCCGCCACATCACCGATGAGCTGCCGCTGCTGCAATCCCGCCGGATCCGGGTCGCCGGGCACCTGCTGGAGATCCGTGGCACCTGCGTGATGGTCGACGAGGTGGTCAAGGAGCTGCCGCCGGCCGGGATGGCGACCATCCGGGCACTGGCCCACCGCCCGGGCGCGGTGGTGTCGCGCTCCGATCTGCTGAGCGCGCTGCCGGGCAGCGGGACCGACACCCACGCCGTCGAGACTGCCGTACTGCGTCTGCGAACAGCGTTGGGCGACAAGAACATCGTCTCGACCGTCGTCAAACGCGGGTACCGGTTGGCCATCGACGAGTTCCCGGCAGGTGCGGCATGAACCCGGGCGCCGCCGCCGTGCTGGTGGCCCACGGCACCCGCAAACCGGGCGGCGTCGCCATGGTGGAGGATCTCGCGCGCGTCGTCGGCGACGTGCTCGATCGCGAGGTGCACGTCGCGTTCGTCGACGTGCTCGGACCGACCCCGACCGAGGTGCTCGACCGTCTGCCCAGGCACCGGCCCGCGGTCCTGGTGCCCGCCTTCCTGGCCGGGGGATACCACGTGCGCGTCGACGTCCCCGCTCATGTACAGGCCTGCGCCCACCCCGATGTCACGGTGACCAGGCCGCTGGGCCCGTGCGCGGGCACCGTCCGGGTGATCGCCGACCGGCTCTTCGAATCAGGCTGGTGCCCGGGCGATTCCGTGATCCTGGCGGCGGCCGGAACCTCGGATCGCAGCGCGCAGTCCGATCTGCGGCAGACCGCGGCGATGCTGTCCGCACTGCTCGGCGACCGGGTTGAACTCGGCTATGCCGCCACGGGAGCCCCGACGGTCGCCGACGCGGTCGAGGCTGCGCGGGCTCGCAGCGGCGGGGCGCGGGTGGCCGTCGCGTCCTACCTGCTCGCCGACGGACTGTTCCAGGACCGGCTACGCACCTCGGGGGCCGACATCGTCAGTGAGCCGCTGGGCATCCATCCGGGCATGATCCGGCTGATCGCAAGCCGGTTCCGGCGCGCGCAGTCCGCGCACCTGCTCCGCGCCGCCTGAGCTGAGCTGGCGATTCGGGGCACCGGCGTTCCTCGGCTAATATCGCACAAATGGTTTCGCAGGGGGGAGGTGAGCAGCTGCGTGCGCAGCTGCTCACGATATTGCAGGACGCCGACCGCTCGATGACCACCTCGGAACTGCGCGACCACCTGCACGCGCACTGCGCGTCACGGGTCGTGATCGAGACCGTCTACCGCAATCTCACCGTGCTCCAGCATCGCGATGAGGTGGAGCGCCGACCGGGCCCCGGCCGGGATGCCTTCTGGGGTCCGACGGAAGCTACCCAGCGATCTCTACGAAACCGTCCGGCGTGACCCGGGTCCGGTAAACCGGCACCGAGATGTCCGGATCATCCAGGCAGACACCGTCTTCCAGTGCAAACGCCTGTTTCTTGATCGGTGACTGTACGCAGGCGCGGCCGCCGCGGTCCCCGACAATGCCCCGTGACAGCACGGCGGCGCCGGAGAACGGATCGATATTGCTCAGCGCATGCAGCGCACCGTCATCGAGCCGGAACAGCGCGACCTGCACACCGCCGGGCAACAGCACCGCGACACCGCGACACGGCAGCAGCCGGTCATACGCGCACGCCGAGGTCCATCCCGAATTGCCCTGGGCGTCACTTTCTTTGCGGTCATCGAGCAAGGTCATGAGGCCTCCTGCGCCGGCATCTTGGGCATCCCGATCGGCACCTTGCGGCCGAACGACTCGGTGAACTCGATGGTCGGGTCCGCGATCTCGGGGGCGTTGACGAACGAGACGAAGCGCGAGAGCTTCTCCGGGTCATCCAACACGCCCTTCCATTCACAGGCGTAGCCGTCAATGTGTCGGGCTACCGCGGCCTCGAATTCGGCTGCCAGCCCTAATGAGTCGTTGCAGACCACATCGCGCAGATGGTCCAGGCCGCCTTCGAGGGCGTCCAGCCACGGCGCGGTGCGCTGCAAGCGGTCCGCGGTGCGGATGTAGAACATCAGGTAGCGGTCGATGTAGCGGATCAGCGTCTCGTCATCGAGATCACCGGCGAGCAGTTGGGCATGCTTGGGGGTCATCCCGCCGTTGCCGGATACGTAGAGATTCCAGCCGGTTTCGGTGGCGATGACACCGACGTCCTTGCCGCGGGCCTCCGCGCATTCGCGGGCACAGCCCGACACACCCATCTTGATCTTGTGCGGTGCACGCAGGCCGCGGTAGCGCAGTTCCAGGTTGATGGCCATCTGCACCGAATCCTGCTGCCCGTAGCGGCACCAGTCGCTGCCCACGCAGCTCTTCACGGTGCGCAGCGATTTGCCGTAGGCCTGACCGGATTCCATGCCGCCCTCGACCAGCCGACGCCAGATCTCCGGCAACTGATCGACCCTGGCCCCGAACATGTCGATGCGTTGGCCGCCGGTGATCTTGGTGTAGAGATCGAAATCCCGCGCGATCTCCCCGATCAGGATCAACTGCTCGGGGGTGATGTCGCCGCCGGGCACCCGCGGCACCACCGAGTAGCTACCGTTGCGCTGGATGTTGGCCAGGAAATGGTCGTTGGAGTCCTGCAGCGAGGCCTGCTCGCCGCCCAGGACGTGGTCCGAGCTGGTCGAGGCCAGGATCGAGGCGACGGTGGGTTTGCAGATATCGCAACCCTTTCCGGTGCCGAACTTCTCGATCAGACCGGAGAAGGTGCGGATCTCGGTGGCACTGATGATCTCGAACAGCTCGGCGCGCGACTGGGTGAAATGCTCACACAGCGACGTGGACTGCTCGACGCCCTCGGCCTCCAGCAGCTGTTTGAGCAGCGGAACGCACGATCCGCAGGAGGTGCCGGCCAGCGTGCACTTCTTCAGGCCCGCCACATCGGTGCACCCACCGCAGATGGCTTCCTTCAGATCACCCTTGGTGACGTTGTTGCACGAGCAGATCTGCGCGATATCGGGCAGTGCGCCGACACCCAGCGCGCTGGCACCGTCACCGGTGCCGGCCGGTGCGATGAGGGAGAGCGGATCACCGGGCAGCTCACTGGCCACCATCGGGCGCAGCACACCGTAGGCCGATGCGTCACCGACCAGGATGCCGCCGAGCAGGGTCTTGGCGTCATCGGAGAGCACCAGTTTGGCGTAGGTCTGCTTGACCGGGTCGTTGACGACGACGTCCAGGCTGTTGGGCGTATGTCCCTTGGCGTCACCGAAACTGGCCACGTCCACACCCAGAAGTTTGAGCTTGGTGGACATGTCGGCCTCACCGAACTCGGCGGCACCACCGAGCAGCCGGTCGGCGACCACCTCGGCGCTGGTGTAGCCCGGGCCGACCAGCCCGTAGCAGCGGCCCTCGATGGCGGCCACCTCGCCGACGGCGTAGATGTCGGGATCGCTGGTGACACAGGACCGATCGGTCATCACGCCGCCGCGCTGGGCGAGCTCGAGCCCGACGTCGCGGGCCAGTTCGTCGCGGGGGCGCACACCGGCGGCGAAGATGACGACACCGGCCTCGATGCTGGTGCCGTCGTTGAGCGTCACCCGCACCGCGTCGTTGGACTGGGATTTGCGCAGCGGCTGGTTCTTCTGCGCCGGTTGGATGCTCTCGGTGCTCACGCCGGTGTGCACCTCGATGCCCAGTCCGCGGATCATCCGGGTCAGTACGGCGCCGCCGGCCTCGTCGAGCTGGGCCGCCATCAGATGCGGTGACATCTCCAGCACGTGGGTGTCCAACCCGAAGCCACGCAGCGCATTGGCGGCTTCCAGACCGAGCAACCCGCCACCGATGACCACGCCGACCGGCGTCTTCGTCTTGGCTGCAGCCAGTGCGCCGTCCCGGATGGCGTCCAGGTCGTCGAGGGTGCGGTAGACGTGGCACTGCGGCAGATCACGGCCGGGCACCGGCGGCACGAAGGCGTAGGAACCGGTGGCCAGGACCAGGGCGTCGTAGTCCAGGGACCGGCCGTCGGCCAAGGTGACGGTCTTGGCGGCCCGGTCGATATCCCGGGCCGCCAAGCCCAGATGCAGGACGACACCGTTGTCGCCTGCATAGTCATTGCCGGGCAGTGCCAGCTTGGACCGGTCCCAGTGCTCGGTGTATCCGGTCAGGCCGACCCGGTCATAGGCCGCGTCGACCTCCTCGGCGAGCACGGTGATCCGCCAGGCACCCTCGGTGTCGCGGGCCCGCAACGCCTCGACGAAGCGGTGCCCGACCATGCCGTGTCCGACGACCACCACATGCTTGGCTGATTGCATACCGCGACGGTAGGGAGCCGATATTGCCGCAATGTCGCCCCGTGTGAATCGGCCGTCACGGTGTTCTCACATCGGCCGGTGAGCCGATGTGAGTGCGACTCCCGGACGACCCCGGCTGCGAGCCGCTACTTCCAGGGCGCCACCAGTTCGTTGATTCGTTCGGTCAGGGTGAACTGCAGGAACGGCCCGAAGCTGATCCGGCCGACACCGAGCGGACCGAAGCGCGCCGGGTCGTCCTGGCCCGGCAGCGCGATCGCGTTGATCGGCAGCGGCAGCTCCTCGACGAGCCGGCGGTAGGTGTCGTCATCGTGGCGGCCCACCGGGTAGAGGCTGTCCGCGCCCGCGTCGGCGGCCATCTTCAGCTTGCGCACCGCGCGCTCGAACCGGTCGGACTCGTCGCCGACCTCCCGCAGGAAGAGATCGGTGCGGGCGTTGATCACCACGTGCACGCCGGCGGCGTCGGCGGCCCTGCGGAGCTCACCGACCAGTGCGGCGTGATCCTCCTCGGAGCGGATCCGGCCGCCCTCGGAGTGCACGGTGTCCTCGATGTTGAGGCCGACCGCGCCGGCCGACAGCAGTCCGTCGATCAACCGGGCCCCCGACTCGCCGTAACCCGACTCGATGTCCACCGAGATCGGCACGTCGACCGCGCCGGTGATCTGGGCGACCCGGGTCAGCAGATCGTCGTAGCTCATGCCCTCGCCGTCGGGCTTGCCCACCGAGTCGGCGACCGGGTGACTTCCCACCGTGAGCGCGGTGAAACCGGCATCCACCACGGTTTTCGCCGACCATGCGTCCCACACCGTCGGCAGGATCGCCGGGTCCCCGGGACGGTGCAGCGCGAGCAGTGCGGAGGCTTTCCGCGCAAGATCTTGGTTGGACATCCGAATCCCTTTCCTCGACGTAGACGTGATCTGTCTCACTCTCAAGTCCGCGATGTGGCTAACATCGAATGCGTAATGTGATCCCTGACACCCTTCAGCCCAAGGAGGTCACCCTTGTCCACCACGACCGAACTCGCCGAACTTCACGAACTGATCGGCAACCTTCGCCGCTGCGTCACATCGCTGCGAGCCCGCTACGGCGACTCCCCGGCGATGCGCCGCATCGTCAACGACGCCGAACGCATGCTCAACGATATCGACCGGCTGGACATCGATGCCGCGGAACTGGAGATGCGTGGAGCCCCAGCGCACTCCCGCCCCACCGAGAAGGTCTCCATCCCCGACACCGACTACACCAGAGACTTCTGGCAGGGAGTCGATGACGAGGGTCTCGGCGGCAGCCGCTAGACCGCCCGGGGTTCTCCACCCCGACACAACAGAAGAAGAGGAACTCAGTGAGCGCACCGACCTCGAAACCTCAAGGTACCGGCGTCTTCTCACCCACAAGAGCGCAGATCAAGCAGCGCACACTGCGTACCGATGCGTGGTGGAAATCGCCGCTGCTGACCGATCTCGGCTTCGCCGCGTTCGTCATCTACGCGACGGTGCGGGCGTTCCTGCAGAACAACTACTGGGTCGCCGACTACCACTATCTGACACCGTTCTACTCACCGTGCGTCGTGAAGTGGAACGAGGCGACCCAGTCCGGTTGTGTCCCGGAGGCCAGCCACTTCGGCCAGATCCTGCCGGACGTGTGGTGGCTGCCCTACGCGGCGTTCTCGCTGCCGTTCCTGCTGCTGTTCCGGCTCACCTGCTACTACTACCGCGGCGCCTACTACCGGTCGGTCTGGCAGTCGCCGACCGCCTGCGCCGTGGCCGAGCCGCACGCCACCTACACCGGCGAGACCCGCCTGCCGCTGATCATCCAGAACACGCACCGGTACTTCTTCTACATCGCGGCCATCATCTCGGTGATCAACACCTACGACGCCATCCTGGCGTTCCGCTCGCCGACCGGATTCGGTTTCGGGCTGGGCAACATCGTGCTGGTCGTGAACGTCGTGATGCTGTGGGTCTACACGCTGTCGTGTCACTCCTGCCGGCACGTCGTCGGGGGACGGCTCAAGCACTTCTCCAAGCACCCGGTGCGGTACTGGATGTGGGGACAGATCAGCAAGCTGAACACGCGGCACAAGCTGTACGCGTGGATCACCCTCGGCACCCTGATGTTCACCGACTTCTACATCATGCTGGTCGCCAGCGGAACCATCAGCGACCTGAGATTCATTGGCTGACAAGGCCATCAGACCCAAATCAACAGTAGTGAGGATCTTGAATGGGTGACCTGGAACGGCACGCCTACGACGTCGTCGTGATCGGTGCCGGCGGGGCGGGGCTGCGCGCGGTGATCGAGGCCCGCGAACGCGGCCTGCGGGTGGCGGTGGTGACCAAATCGCTGTTCGGCAAGGCGCACACCGTGATGGCCGAGGGCGGCTGCGCGGCGGCGATGCGCAATGTGAACACCAAGGACAGCTGGCAGGTGCACTTCGGTGACACCATGCGCGGCGGCAAGTTCCTGAACAACTGGCGGATGGCCGAACTGCACGCCCAGGAAGCCCCGGACCGGGTCTGGGAACTGGAAACCTATGGGGCGCTGTTCGATCGCACCAAGGACGGCCGGATCAGCCAACGCAACTTCGGCGGCCACACCTACCCGCGGCTGGCTCACGTCGGTGACCGGACCGGCCTGGAGATCATCCGCACCCTGCAGCAGAAGATCGTGTCCCTGCAGCAGGAGGACTTCAGGGAAACCGGGGACTACGAAGCCCGCATCAGGGTCTTCCACGAATGCTCGATCACCGAGCTGATCCTGGATAACGGGGCCGTCGCCGGCGCCTTCGGATACTGGCGCGAGACCGGCGAGTTCATCCTGTTCGAGACGCCTGCGGTGGTGCTGGCCACCGGCGGAATCGGCAAGTCCTTCAAGGTGTCATCGAACTCCTGGGAGTACACCGGCGACGGCCACGCCCTGGCGCTGCGCGCCGGTTCGGGCCTGATCAACATGGAGTTCATCCAGTTCCACCCGACCGGCATGGTCTGGCCGCTGTCGGTCAAGGGCATCCTCGTCACCGAGGGTGTGCGCGGTGACGGCGGAGTCCTGAAGAACTCCGAGGGCAAGCGCTTCATGTTCGACTACATCCCCGAAGTCTTCAAGGGCCAGTACGCCGAGACCGAGGAAGAAGCCGACCAGTGGCTCAAGGACAACGACTCCGCGCGCCGCACCCCTGATCTGCTCCCCCGCGACGAGGTGGCCCGCGCCATCAACGAAGAGGTGAAGGCCGGCCGTGGCACCCCGCACGGCGGTGTCTACCTCGACATCGCCTCGCGGATGCCCGCCGAGGAGATCAAGCGCCGGTTGCCGTCGATGTATCACCAGTTCATCGAGTTGGCCGAGGTCGACATCACCAAGGACGAGATGGAGGTCGGTCCGACCTGTCACTACGTGATGGGCGGCATCGAAGTCGATCCCGACAGCGGCGGCGCGGCCACCCCCGGCCTGTTCGCCGCGGGCGAGTGCTCCGGCGGCATGCACGGCTCCAACCGCCTCGGCGGCAACTCGCTGTCGGATCTGCTGGTGTTCGGCCGACGGGCCGGGCTCGGTGCCTCCGATTACGTCCGGTCCCTGGCCGACCGGCCCGCGGTCACCGAGGACGCCCTGGCGGCGGCCACCCAGCTGGCGCTGGACCCGTTCACCCCGAAGGCCAACGCGGAGAACCCCTACACGCTGCACGCCGAACTGCAGCAGTCGATGAACGACCTGGCGGGCATCATCCGCAAGGAGGCTGAACTGCAGGAGGCGCTCGCCAAGATCGACGAGCTCAAGGCGCGCTACGCCAACGTCGTCGTCGAGGGCGGCCGGATCTTCAACCCCGGCTGGCACCTGGCCATCGACATGCGCAACATGCTGCTGGTCAGCGAGTGCGTGGCCAAGGCTGCGCTGCAGCGCACCGAGAGCCGTGGCGGGCACACCCGCGATGACCATCCGCAGATGGATTCGCACTGGCGCAACAAGCTGCTGGTGTGCCGGGCGGTTGAGGGCGACCACCAGGTCGTCCCGGACATCACCGTCGAGGCCGAGCAGCAGCCGGTGATGCGGCCGGACCTGCTGGCCACCTTCGAGCTGTCCGAGCTCGAGAAGTACTACACCGAAGACCAACTGGCCGAACACCCCGAGCGGAAGGGCTGACCATGGCTGCCTACAACGCGAAGCTACGGGTCTGGCGCGGCGACCCGTCCGGCGGCGAACTGCAGGACTACACGGTCGAGGTCAACGACGGTGAAGTGGTGCTCGACATCGTCCATCGGCTGCAGGCCACCCAGGCCGGCGATCTCGCGGTGCGCTGGAACTGCAAGGCCGGCAAGTGCGGATCCTGCTCGGCGGAGATCAACGGTCGCCCGCGGCTGCTGTGCATGACGCGGATGTCCACGTTCGACGAGAACGAGACCGTCACCATCACCCCGTTGCGGACCTTCCCGGTGATGCGCGACCTGGTGACCGACGTGTCCTTCAACTACGAGAAGGCGCGCCAGATCCCGTCCTTCACCCCTCCCAAGGATCTGCAACCGGGCGAGTACCGCATGCAGCAGGAGGACGTGAACCGCAGCCAGGAGTTCCGCAAGTGCATCGAGTGCTTCCTGTGCCAGAACGTGTGCCACGTGGTGCGCGATCACGAGGAGAACAAGGAGAACTTCGCGGGTCCGCGATTCCACATGCGCATCGCCGAGCTGGACATGCATCCGCTGGACACCGTGGACCGCAAGGACATGGCCCAGGAGGAGCAGGGGCTGGGCCTGTGCAACATCACCAAGTGCTGCACCGAGGTGTGCCCCGAACACATCAAGATCACCGACAATGCGCTGATCCCGATGAAGGAACGCGTCGCCGATCGCAAGTACGACCCGATCGTCTGGCTGGGAAACAAGCTCTTCCGGCGGTGATATCCCAGGTTTCAGCCTGACAGGACGAGGCGTCCGGAGACTGAACCCCTGGCGATATTCCGCGGCTTACAGCTACGTCGGCGCAGCGTGGTGACCCCACCCGCCGCGAGACTGAACCCACGTAGGCGGCGCGGCCTTCGGGCGGGATGTCCACGGTGGGCATTCGCGGAGGGGCCTGACGCCTCTCGATATCGGGCGTACGGTTGTGACAGCGGCCAATCAACCCTGAAGAGGCACAGCATGTCACAACGAGAAACGATCAGCGTCAACGATATTCGCACCGCGATCCGGGAGCTCACCGCCCGCGCGGAACTTGCCCGCAAGGAAGACAGGCCGGCGGATGCCGCCGAACTGGAGCAGCGGGTCGCGAAATACCGCGACGAGCTGGGATCGCGGCCGTAGACGCACGCCGATCTAGCAGCGCGGTACGAGCTGCGCCACGTGCAGCTCAGCCACCCAGTTTGCGGAACGTGCTGCGGTGGAACACGATCGGCGGCACGTCGTGCACGGTGATCTCACTGACCTGCAGCACCACGATGGTGTGATCGCCCGCGGGAACTTCCTGGGTGATCGTGCTTTCCAGCCACACGCTGGTGCCATGCACGAACACCGCCCCGCTGTCGCGGGACTGGGTCTCCAGACCGGCGAAACGGTCGCCGGTCTTGGCGGCCAGGGTGCGTGCCGCGGCGTCATGCGATTCGCCCAGCACGCTGATCCCCAGCGAGGGCAGGGCCTTGAGCTTGGGCCAGGTCTCCGATGAGTTCTGCACGCAGAACGACACCAGCGGGGGGTCCAGCGACACCGGCACGAAGGTGCTGGCCGCCAGACCTACCCGGACGCCGTCCACCTCGGCGGCGATGGCGATGACTCCGGTCGGGAAATGCCCGAACGCCTCGCGCAGCGAAGCCGGGCTCAGTTCTGTGTCGCTCATAACACTTCCATCTTCACATGTAATGGTGCGCAGCGGCGACCTCGGGGTGCGCGCACACCCGACTCTTACACGCATTGCGCCCCCGGCAGCGCCGTCCGCACAGAAGCCACCCGTCCATCGTGCCCCTCGAAGGCCGCGGCGGCCATGGTCACGCTCAGCCTGAACGCAACCTTGAGTAGCCTGACCCCCATGCCCAACGCGTCCATCCTCACCGTGCTGCAGGAACGTGCTGGCGATACCCCCAACGAGCTCGCGTTCACCTACACCGACTACGACAGGGATCCTGGCGGTGTCGCCGAAACCCTGACCTGGGCACAGCTGTACCGGCGCACCCTGAACATGGCCTCCGAAGCCGGCCAGTACGGGTCGCCCGGGGACCGGGCGCTGATCATCGCGCCGCAGGGACTGCCCTACATCGTCGCGTTCCTGGGCGCCATGCAGGCCGGGTTCATCGCCGTGCCGCTGTCGGCACCGGTGCCCGGCTCCCACGATGAGCGCATCGGCGCGGTGGTCGCCGACACGTCGCCCGCAGTGGTGCTGACGACGTCCGCCCTGTTCGACATCGCCGCCCAGTACGTGGACGACGGCGCCGCCATGACCGCGGTGATCTCCGTGGACACCCTCGACCTGGACAGTGCAGAGCCCGACGCCGCCGATGCACCGGACGGCCCGGACATCGCCTATCTGCAGTACACCTCGGGGTCGACGCGGGCACCGGCCGGCGTGATGATCAGCCACCGCAACCTGGTCGCGAACTTCGATCAGTTGATGCCGGACTACCTGCGCCAGTACGGCGGCAGATTCCCCGAAGGCGGAGCGCTGGTCTCGTGGTTGCCGTTCTACCACGATATGGGCCTGATGCTGGGCGTCGCGGCGCCCATCCTGGGCGGGACGCAGGCCGACCTGATGAGCCCACTGGCGTTCCTCACCCACCCGGCGCGCTGGCTGAAGACCATGACCCGACACCGGGTGACGGTGTCCGGCGGACCCAACTTCGCCCTGGATCTCGCCGCCCGGCGCACCAGCGACGAGGATCTCGCGGGTCTCGATCTGAGCGTCGTCGAAAGCATCATCTGTGGTGCCGAACGGGTCCAGCCGCCCACCGTCACCCGCTTCCTCGATCGCTTCGCGCCGTTCGGTTTCCGGCCCGAGGCGCTCATGCCGTCCTACGGTCTGGCCGAGGCGACGGTGTTCGTGGCCAGCGGCGGGCTGGGACGCGTTCCCGAGGTCGTCGAGTTCGCCGTCGACGAATTGACCGAGGGCACCGCGGTGCGCACGCCCGGCGGCACTCCGCTGGTCCGGTACGGGGTGGCTCCGTCACCGTTGCTGCTGATCGTCGACGCCGAGACCGGCAGGCCCTGCCCGGACGGCGCCGTCGGCGAGATCTGGACGCACGGCGAGAACGTGTCGGCCGGATACTGGCGCAAACCTGATCAGACGGGTACCGGATTCGGTGCCAAACTCCTCGACGGGCCGGCCGATCTGCCGACGACCGACTGGCTGCGCACCGGGGACCGCGGCTTCATCTCCGACGGCGACCTGTTCATCGTCGGGCGCATCAAGGACATGTTGATCGTGCGCGGACGAAACCACTACTCCGAGGACATCGAGGAGACGGTGCGCGGGATCACCCGGGGCAGGGTGGCCGCGATCGCCGTGACCGATGAGCATGACGAGCACGACGAGAAGCTGGTCACCATCATCGAGTTCAAGCAGCGCGATGACACCGAGGAGCTGGGCGAGGCGAAAAGCGAGGTGACCGCCGCCATCTCACGCGCACACGGATTACAGGTCGCCGATATCGTGCTGGTGCCGCCCGGCTCGATCCCCACCACCACCAGCGGCAAGATCCGTCGCTCGGCATGCGTCGAGCAGTATCGACAAGGGCAGTTCGTGCGGCTGGACGCGTAGCCAGCGCCCGCGATGTGGATCACCCTGCTGGTCATGGCCGTCGCCGTCAGCCTCGAACCGTTCCGCATCGGGATGTCGGTGCTGATGCTCAACCGGCCGCGGCCGCTGCTGCAACTCACCGCATTCCTGTGCGGTGGCTTCCTGATGGGCCTGACCGTGGGCGCGGTGGTGTTGTTCCTGCTCGAAACACGCTTGGAATCAGCGCATTTCACTCTGCCCCGGGTGCAGATCGGGATCGGTGTGCTGGCTCTGCTGGTGGCCGCGTTCCTGGCGGTCACCACGGGACGCCCCCGCACACCGCCGGCCTGGCTGAGCAGACTGCTCGACGGTCAATCCCTGTGGGTCGCCGGGGCGGCCGGGCTCGGAATTGCGCTGCCCTCGGTCGACTACCTGGCCGCACTGGCCGTCATCGGCACCGCGGACATCAGCCCCACGACGCGGCTCGCGGCGCTGCTGATCTTCAACGTGGTCGCCTTCGCCCTGGTCGAGATCCCGCTGCTGGCCTACCTTGTCGCGCCGGAGCGCACCCGCGCGCGGCTGGCGGCACTCAACGACTGGCTACGCGCCCGGGGGCGGCGCGGGATGGCCGTGCTGGTCGCGGTGGTCGGCGTGGTGCTGCTCGCGGTGGGCCTGGCCGGGTTGTAACCCGCTAGGTGGGCGGGTTGTTCAGCACGTACTGCAGGCCGGCCATCAACTGCGACACCGGATCCGCACCGCCACCGAAGGCGGCCTGGGTGGCCGGGGCGGTGACCTCGGCGGGGTCGTAGCCGTTCACCGGGTCCACCGTGATGGGTGCGGTCAACGGATCGTCGTTACGCGTATAGCCGGCGTCAACATAGGGCTGCAGCACGTTGTCGAGCTCGATGAGGGTCTTCTGATCCACGCCGAGGTACTTGAACGGCAGCACCAGCGGCAGATGCTCCTCGGGGATCATGTACGTCGTCGTCCGGGCACCCCGGGAGTTGACGGTGGTCCGGATGTTCTGCGGCGGCACCATTTTCGGGTTGGTGAACGCGACGGCGGTATGGCCGGTGGCCAGGCCGACGATCGCGTTGGCGACCGAGATCCAGTTGTCCGAACGTTGCGGCCAGTCCGCGATGCTGTCGTAGGCGGAGACGAACAGGTGCGTGTCGTACTGGCTCTCCACCGGGGCGGGCATCCGGTAGTCCAGCGAGGGCACGACGCTGCCGACGGGGAAGTTCTGGCTCAGGAAGCTCTCTCCGAAGGCGTGCTTGCCGACCGGGTTCCCGTAGGTCGCAAAGCTCAGTTGATCCGGCGGCGGGGCCGTCGGATCGTTGGCCAGCCGCGCCTTCACGTCATCGAGTACCGACGCACCCTCGGACAGGCCGATGGCCATACCCGGGCCGCCGGCTTTGATGGCGTTCAGCAGATTGGGTCCGCCGACGTCGATGGACTCGCCGTAGCTGGGGCCGTCGATGCCGAGGCCCGGGAAGTTGTCGTCGAGACGGCCGATACCGGGGAACAGCCGCTCCAGTGTGTGCCCCTGTACCTGGCCGGCGGGGTAGTCGACGATCTGCCGGTTCAGGTCCGGGAACCATTCGGCGCCGGTGCGCATGATGTATTCGTCATACGGGATGCCGAGCACGTGCGCGCCGCCGAGGGCGTAGCCGCGGCCCTCGATGGTGCGGGCAGCGCCGGGACCTGCCGGGCCGGGGACGGCCGGTCCGGGCGGCGGTTCGTCGGCGGTGGCGATACCGACACCCAGCGGGCCGGAGGCACCGATGGTCAGTAGCGCGGTGGCCGCCGCGAGTAGCTTCTTCATGCTCTGCTGCTCCCTCGCGCTGTGGGTCGAGACGGCCACCAGTTCGCCTTTCCGACCAGCGTAGCCATGGCGGGTACGGTGACGGTCCGGACCAGGAAGGTGTCCAGCAAGATGCCGATGCCGATCACGAACCCGCCCTGCACCACAGTACCGATGCTGGAGAACAGCAGGCCCCACATGGACGCGGCGAAGATCAGGCCCGCCGCGGTGATGACACCGCCGGTCGAGCTGAGCGTCCGGATGATGCCGAACCTGCCCAGCGGTGCCTCGTCGCGCATCCGCGAGACGAGCAGCAGGTTGTAGTCCGCACCGACGGCGACGAGCACCACGAACGCCAGTGGCGGCACCGACCAGTGCAACTGCTGGTCGAGGATCACCTGGAACAGCAGCACACCGAGTCCGAGCGCGGCGAAGTACGAGATCACCACCGAACCAACCAGGTACAGCGGCGCGATGACCGCCCGCAGCAGTGACATCAAGATCAGCAGGACCACGATGATGGTCACGATGACGATGAACCGGATGTCGTTCTCGTAGTAGTCGCGGGTGTCGGCCAGCGCAACCGGATACCCGCCCATCGACACCGAGGCATCCGCCAGTTCGGTGTTCGGCAGGGCGCTGCGCGCGGCGTCCTCGATGGCGCCGACCTGATCCATCGCGGCCGGGCCGAACGGATCGAGTGTGGTGAACACCAGGTAGCGCGCCGAGTGCCCGTCCGGTGAGACGTAGGCCTTGGTGGCTGCCTTGAAATCCTCCAACTGCAGGATCTCGGGCGGGATGTTGAACCCGGCCATGGCCGGCGAGCCGGCGTTCTCGGCCATGGTCAGCAGGAAGGCCGCGGCCTGGTCGAGCCCGGTGCGCATCACCTTGATCTGCTCGACGATCTGATCCACCCCGTCGGCCACCTGCCGGCTGCCGCTGGCCGAGCGTTCGGCGCCCTGCTGGAGCTGGGCCAGTGTCGCCTCGGCGCCGGCCGGGCTGTCCAGTCCCATCGCCTGCATCGCCTTGGTGAGCCGAGTGAACGCGGTGCCGACCTGCTGCAGCGCCGCGTTGAGGGACTGGCGGTCCTGCAGCGACTCCAGCTGCCCGGCCAGATCCTCGATCTCGGCGAGCGTGCCGTCGTTGCGGGCCGCGGCGAGCCGGGACAGATGGATGCGGGTCTGGCTGCAAGAGGGGTCCAGATCGCAGACCACGTTGCCATGCAGGGCGGTGAGGACCGGGGGCACCCAGGCGAACATGTCCCTGGTCGCCATCAGGTTCACGCCCATGGAGTTGCCGAGCCGGTTGATGGCGGCCACCAGTTTGGCCGCCACATCGACGTTGCGGACCAGCTTGTCGCCGCCGTACTGGCCGCGCAGCGCGGCGAACGCATCGACCATCTGCTGCAGGCTGTCCGCGATATCGGTGACCTGGCCGCGCACATCGCTGAGGCCGCCGGCCAGCGTGTTGGCACCCGAGGACAACCGGTTCATATCGGCGGTGCCGTCGGTGATCATCTTCGCGCCGTCGGCCAGCCGGGTCCCCACGATGCCGGCCTGGTAGGTGGCCCGGAACTCGGGCGGCACCGACCCCAGCGGCCGGGTGATACCGCTGACCATCTGAATGTCGGGCAGTTGGGTGATTCGCTCGGCCAGTTGCTCCAGGTCGGCGAGCGCCTCCGGATTGCGCAGATCCTTCGTCGACCGGATCAGCACGTAGGAGGGGATGGACTGGTTGATGTCGAAGTGCTTCTCCAGCGCGACGTATCCCAGCGAGCTGGGTTCCGAGGCCGCGACCGCCTTGCGGTCGTCGTAGTTGAATGTCGCGAAACCGGCGAGACCGGCCAGCAGGAACAGCACCAGCAGGCTGCCCACCAGATGGGCCCACGGCCGGCGGACGATGCGCACGCCCGAGCGTCGCCACAGCCGGGAGGTCACGTCCTTGCGGGGTGTGATCCAGCCACGCGGCCCGACGACGGCCAGCAGGGCGGGCAACAGCGTCATGGCGGCCAGGTAGGCGACACCGACGCCGACCGCCGAGGACACCCCGACGGTGGAGAACACGCCCATCTTGGCGAAGCTGATGCCCAGGAAGGTGACGCCGACGGTGGCCGCCGAGGCGGTGATCACCTTGCCCACCGACCCCAGCGCCTTGCGGACCGCATCGTGGGTGTCCTCGCCCATCCGCACGTAATCGTGGTAGCGGCTGATCAGGAAGACGGCATAGTCGGTTCCCGCGCCGAAGATGATCGCGCTGAGCAGGATCATCGCCTGGTTGGAGACCCCGAGGCCGGTGAACTCGGACAGCGCAGCGACCGTGGATTGCGCGATCACCAGCGACATCCCGATACCGGCCAGCGGCAACAGCATGGTCACCGGGTTGCGGTACACCACCAGCAACACCAGCAGCACCAGCACCGCGATGGCGAGCTCGATCGGCAGCCGGTCCTTCTCGCCGGCGACGGTGAGGTCGGCGACGGTGGCGGCCGGACCGGCGAGGTGGACCTCCAGCGGGCCGCCGGCGGTGGTCCGCTCGATGAGCTCGGAGACCTGATTGAACGACGTGTAGGACTGCGGCGTGCCCAGCGCGCCGGCCAGGCCCACCGGCAGCACCCAGGACTTGTTGTCCGCACTGGTCACGGTGGAACGCAGGGCAGGTGTGCCGATGAACTCCTGCAACATGACCACGTTCTGCTGGTCGTCGCGCAGGGCGTCCACCAGCTTGGCGTAGGTGGCCTCGTGCTCGGGGCCCAGCCCGTCCTCGTCGGTCAGTACGACCAGCAGCAGATCGTCGGTGCCCGGTTCCTGGAATGCCTCTTCCATCTGCCGGGCCGCGACGCTGGACGGCGCGTCCGCCGGCAGCATCGAGAGCGGGTGCTTCTGGGCCATCTCGTTGAGGCTGGGCACCGTCAGCGGCAATGCCACCGCCAGCGCGACCCAGATCCCGATCACGGCCAGAGGCCAGCGCACGACGAAATCGGCTAGCCGTCGCAACACACACCCCCTGCAGATACCGGCCCGGACCTACCCACCGGCAGATCCCACCGCTCAGGCAAAACGGCCCCAGTCCCCGGTGTCGGCGACCTGCTCGATCACGGATTTCATGGTGGCGATATAGCGGGCAACCGATTTGTGGGCCACCTCGTTGTCCGGGAACATCACCGCCATTGCCGTACCGGCCTCGTACCGGAAGACATAGATGGTGAGCTGGTAGGAGAACCGGCCGTCGGAATAGATGCCGATATTGTTCGAATAGCCCATCTCGGCTGCCGCGAGCACCGCATTCAATGGCGCGGCGCCACCGTGCAGGAAGTTCGACACCGGAAAGTTGGGTCCCGGTTTGTCGAGCCACGGCGCCAATTCCAGCACCCGGTAATACGGGACCCGCGCCAGGTTCAGGCCCGAATCGAAGGAGGTCTGCGCCGACCATGCGGCCTCGGCGAAGGTCGTCGCCGCGATCGGCACGGTGATCGGGACCAGGCCGGTGAACCAGCCCTGGGTCATGAAATTGTCCGAGGTGCGCCGGGTGTCGCGCGGAGTGAGTCCGTAATAGGTTGCCGCGCCGGTCAACTCGTGCTCGACCATGGCGGTGCAGGCGTACAGGCCGCCGACGAAGCGGGTGCCGGCCGCCGTGCAGGCCGCCTCGAAGCGGGCGGTCTGGTCCGCGTCGAGCAACAACTCCCCGACCATGTCGGCAACCGTCGGCTCCAGCGGATTGCCCAGCGGCAGGGGAAATTCGGGCATGCTGCCGTTGTTGTTCTCGGCGAACTCGATCCAGGCCCGGACCTCCGGGGAATCCACCGTCAGTCCCGCCGTGTTCTCGCGTTCCTGAACGCAGAAATCGTCGAATCGACCGGCGTCCGGCAGCGGCATCGGCTGGCCGGTGGAAAGCAACGACGTGTACATACCGTGCGCCTCGAGCATGGTGATCCCGATCAGCGCCGCATCGCCGTGCACATGGTCGATGGCGGCGTAGAAATCGAAATGGTCTTCGCTCTGCACGATTCCGAAGGAGAAACAGCCCCACTCCAGCGGTGTGGGTATGTCGACAATGTGTTTGCGGGCGTCCACGGCGGTGATCTCGCCGTGGTTGACGGGTTCGAATTCGATATCGGCGGGGTCGACGATACTGCGCCGGACGATCTCACCGGAACCGTCGTATTCGAACCAGCTGCGGTAGGTGTCATGCCGGCGCAGATAATGGTTGAGGGCGTGATTCATTGCCGAGATATCGCACGTGCCAGGCACTTCACAGGTCGCGATGATCTGCCGTGAATAGTCCAGACCTTTGGCGTCCTGCTCATAGACCCCGCGGATGTGCTGGCCCTGCATATAGCTGACCGGGACGGCACTGACCGGGGCCTGCCGGGCCTTGTCCATCGACTCGGTCGTGGGGTGCCAGGAGGTCACCACACCGGGGGCCGGCTTCCAGTCATCGATCGTGCCGATCGTGATCTTCCCGATTTGCAAGCTTTCCCTCCCGGGTCTCCAGCGGCGGCGGTCCGGCAACACCGACGGCGACTTCACGATAGCGGCTGTCGGCACGGGGAGCGCCGGGCCACCGTCGGGCTCAGCGGCAGATGTGAAACCGCGTGCGGTAGCAACCTACATGCAATACTGACCGGCGAGTAAGGTACCGGCCGTTGCTGTCGGCAGATAGCGGGCCGTGGCCGTTCAACGGACTGTGCGCGGCCTTTACCGATGGCACCGAAATCTCATCATCGGCAGTTCATCGGATCGACGCGGGGAGTACACCTGATGGCAGCAACCGACCATACTCAGTCGTCTGTAGCACGCACGGGCCGCGAGGCCGGGCATGAGCCGACCCGTTTCGCCATCATCGGCTACGCCGCACGCCTGCCCGGCGCCGCCGACGCCGACCAGTACTGGGATGTGCTGCACGACGGCCGCG
Organism: Mycobacterium sp.; assembly: GCA_034520035.1. Classification (GTDB taxonomy): domain Bacteria; phylum Actinomycetota; class Actinomycetes; order Mycobacteriales; family Mycobacteriaceae; genus Mycobacterium. The sequence goes on from JAXHOA010000038.1 coordinate 33,946, forward strand.
ACGCGGTCTCGGACATCCCCCGGGACCGGTGGGACATCGAGGAATTCTTCAACCAGGATGCCTCCGCGCCCGGCAAGATCGTCACCCGCCGGGCCGGCTTCGTCGACGACGCCACCGGGTTCGATGCGCCGTTCTTCGGTGTGTCCGCCCGCGAGGCCAGGCTCATGGACCCGCAGCACCGGCTACTGCTGGAGACCTCCTGGCGCGCTGTGGAGCATTCCGGCACCGCACCAACGGCTTTGGCGAACACCCAGACCGGTGTCTTCGTCGGCTTGTCCACCCACGACTACCTGGGCATGGCGTCCTCGGAGCTGACCTACCCCGAGATCGAGGCCTACCTGGCCATCGGCACCTCGGGTGCGGCCGGCGCGGGCCGGATCAGCTACCGGCTGGGGCTGCACGGGCCCGCGGTCACCGTCGACACGGCGTGCAGTTCCTCGCTGGTCGCCATCCACCAGGCCTGCCAGGCCCTACAGCTCGGGGAATGCGATCTCGCCCTGGCCGGCGGCGCGAACGTGCTGCTGAGCCCGGCCACCATGATCACCTTCTCGCAGTCTCGGATGCTCGCCCCGGACGGCAAGTGCAAGACCTTCGATGCCGCGGCCGACGGTTACGTCCGCGGCGAGGGGTGCGGTGTCGTCGTCATCAAGCGCCTCGAGGACGCGGTGCGCGACGGGGACCGTATCCGGGCGGTCATCCGCGGCAGCGCGGTCAACCAGGACGGCGCCTCGGGCGGGCTGACGGTACCCAACGGGGTCGCCCAGCAGCGGGTCATCACCGAGGCGCTGGAACGCGCCGGTCTGAGCGCCGGCGATATCGACTATCTCGAAGCGCACGGCACCGGAACCTCGCTGGGAGATCCCATCGAGGTGCAGGCCGCCGCCGCCGTCCTGGGCAAGGGCCGCGCAGCTGATCAGCCGCTGCTCATCGGATCGGCCAAGACGAACATCGGCCATCTGGAGGCCGCCGCCGGTGTCGCCGGTGTGCTCAAGGTGATCCTCGCGCTCGAGCACCAGGAGCTGCCCAAGCACCTGAACTTCCGCAATCCGTCACCGCACATCCCGTGGGACCGCATCCCGGTCCGCGTGGTGGAGGAATCCACCGCCTGGGAGCGCACCGAACGACCCCGCGTCGCCGGTGTCAGCTCGTTCGGATTCTCCGGCACCAACGCGCACGTCATCCTCGAAGAAGCACCGGCCGTGGCGCCGGCCGCCCCCGATGACCCGGCCGACACCCGGCGTTTCATGGTGCTGCCGCTGTCCGCGCGCACCCCGGCCGCCCTGGTGCAGACCGCCGAGCTGTACCGCAGCTGGCTCACCGAGCACCCGGACGCCGACCTGGCCGACGTGTGCCTGACCGCGGGCGACGGGCGCGCCCACCTCGAACACCGTGCCGCGCTGGTGGTGAACTCGATCGAGTCCGCACGCGAACTGCTCGGCGCGCTCGCCGACGACCGCCCCGCGCCGGGCCTGGTGCGCGGACATTGCGCCGACGCACCCAAGACCGCATGGTTGTTCCCCGGGCAGGGCAGCCAGTACGCGGGAATGGCCCGGGAGCTGTTCGAGACCGAGCCGGTGTTCGCCGAGACCGTGCGGCGGTGCGCCGACGCCGTCGCCGGGATTCTGGAAAGGCCGTTGCTGGAGGTCATCTACGACTCGGCCGACGGGGATGAGGCGCTGCGCCAGACCCGCCACACCCAGCCGGCGATCTTCGCCATCGAGATGGGCCTGGCCCGGCTGTGGCAGTCGTGGGGATACGAACCAGATGTGGTGCTCGGTCACAGCGTGGGCCAATACTCGGCGGCCTGTGTCGCCGGGGTGTTCAGCCTGCAAGACGGCGCCCGGCTGCTGGCCGAGCGCGGCCGCCTCTTCGGCGATCTGCCCGCCGGCGGGCGGATGGCCGCGATCTTCGCCGCTCCCGACCGCGTCGAGCGGCTCACCGACGAGTACCCCAGCCTGTCGGTGGCCGCCTACAACGGCGCCAACACCGTGCTCTCGGGCCCCGGCGAGGACCTGGAACGCGCGGTGGGCGGATTGACCGCCGACGGTGTGCGCTGTGACTTCCTGGACACCAGCCACGCCTTCCACTCCGCACTGCTCGATCCCGCGCTCGATGCGTTCGAGACCTATGCGGACACGTTCACCTTCGCCGCCCCGCAACGGATCCTGGTGTGCAACCGGACCGGGGCCGCCCTGGGCCGCACCGCCAAACTGGACGGCGCCTACTGGCGCCGCCACGCCCGCCAGCCCGTGGAGTTCGCCAAGAGTGTGTCCACGTTGTCCGATCTGGGCTGCGCGATGCTGCTGGAGGTCGGCCCGCAGCCGGTGCTGACCGCCGCCGCCATGCGCGCCTGGCCCGACCCGGCCAGCGCTCCGCGCGCCGTTGCGTCGATGCGGCGCAACGGTTCTGATCACCGCCACATCGCCGAGGCGGTGGCCAACACCTACGTCGCCGGGCACCTGCCCGACTTCGCCGCGCTGCTGGCACGCCCGGCGCGCAAGCTGGACCTGCCCACCTACCCGTTCGAGCACCGGCAGTACTGGTTCCGCGACAAGCAGACGCAGCCTGCCAAGAACGACGCCGTCCGCACCGATGCCGTCCGGTTCCTCGAGGACGGCCGCATCGAGGAACTCGCGGCCCTGCTCGACACCTCGGGCACCAGCCTGACCACCGCTGATGTTCTCAACAAGCTTGCTGCCCAACACAATCGGCAGCGCGACGCCCAGTCCATCGCGGACGCCCGCTACGAGATCCGCTGGCTGGTGTCCGCGCCGGCATCCGCCATGCCGACCGGTGAGGGCTGCGCCTGGCTGGTCATCGGCGATGACGCCGACACCGTGGCGCCGGTCCTCGACGCGCTGACCGCGCAGGGCCACCGGCACCGGACGCTGCGCCTGCCGGCATCCGACGCCGACGAGCAACGCCTTTCCACCGATCTGCGCGCCGCAGTGGAAGACGAACCGACACTGCGCATCCTGCATGTCGCGGCGGTGGACCTGGACGCCGGGCTAGCGAAGCGACGGGAAATCGACAATGCTCCGTCGATGCGCTCACTGCTGCGGATGCAGCATCGGGTCCTGGACGGCACCCAGCGACTGTTCCGCGCCGCCGCGGCGGCCGATCTGCGCGCCCCGATCTGGGTCGTCACCCGCGGCGCACAGCGGGTGCTCGACACCGACCCGGTGGCGCCTGAGCAGAGCAGCCTGTGGGGCTTCTGCCGCGCGGCTGCCCTGGAGTACCCCCAGATATGGGGCGGCCTGGCCGACGTTTCCGGGATTGCCGAGGAGTGGTCGCGGCTGATCAGCCAGATCGTCGACGCCGCACCGGGTGAGGATCAGGTCGCGCTGCGCGGGCAGGTCGTCCATGTGCCCCGACTCGGCAGGCGCACCGGGCAGCCGAATCCCACCACCCTCGAACTACGCTCCGACGCCACGTATCTGGTGACCGGCGGTCTGGGCGCAATCGGACTGGAGATCGCGGGCCACCTGGCCGCGCACGGCGCTCGCCACCTGGTACTGACCAGCCGCCGGGCCCCCAGCAGCGCCGCGGAGCAACGCATGGACGCGCTGCGCCAGCAGTACGGTTGCGAGGTTCGGGCCGTCGCCTCCGACGTCGCCAACCCGCACGACATCGCGCATCTGATGGCCACCATCGCGGCCGAACTGCCACCGCTGGCCGGCATCGTGCATGCCGCCGGCGAGAACAGCACCACCCCGTTGAGCACCCTGGATCCCGCCGAACTGGATCGGGTGTTCTCCGGAAAGGTCTGGGGTGCTTGGTATCTCAGCGAGGCCATCACCGATCTGAAATTGGATTTCTTCCTGTCCACGTCCTCGATCTCCGCGGTGTGGGGCAGCTACGGCCAGAGCGCCTACAGCGCGGCCAACGCCTTCCTCGACGGGTTGACCTGGCGGTTGCGCGAGCAGGGCGTGCCCGGATTCAGCGTCAACTTCGGGCCGTGGTCGGCTGGTATGGCCGACGGCGAAGCCCGCGCCCAGTTGGACAAGCGAGGTGTCCGCACGCTGTCACCGGCCGACGCCCTGGCCGGAATGGCCGATGTCATGGTCGGCGCAGCGGCATCAGGCGTGCCGTCAGCAGTGGTGGCCCGGATCGACTGGGCCCGTTTCCTGCCCATCTATTTGCAGGCCGGGCAGCGTGCACTGCTGGCCGAGGTGGCCGGCGAAGTTCCCGAATCAGCCTCCGCGCCGGCGGGATCCGCGGGAACGACCCGACTCGTCGAACGCCTCATCTCCGCTCCGGTGCAGCAGCGCAAGAAGCTCGTGCTGGAGGAACTGCGCGACGCGGTCGCCGAGGTGACCCAGATCGACGCCGCCGAGATCCGGGAAGAGACCGGTCTTTTCGACCTGGGCCTGGATTCGCTGATGGCCGTCGAACTACGACGGCGGCTGGAACAGTCCGTCGGTGCCGAACTGCCCGCGACCCTGGCGATGGACCACCCACGGCTGACCGATATGGCGGACTACCTGCTCGGCGATGTGCTGAAGCTCAACGAGCGCGGCGCCAAGAAGGCTGCCGCGCAGCCGGTCTCGCTGACCACCGCCGCTGCCGATGAGCCGATCGCCATCATCGCCGTCGCCTGCCGTTTCCCGGGCTCACCCGATCCGGAGGCCTACTGGGATCTGCTCGCCGGCGGCGTGGATGCCATCCGGGAGATCCCCGAGGACCGCTTCGACGTCGACGAGTTCTACGACCCGGATCAGCAGATGCCGGGCAAGATCTACACCCGAAGCGGCGGATATCTGGAGAGCGTCGACGGATTCGATCCGGAGTTCTTCGGCATCTCCCCGCGAGAAGCCGTCTGGATCGACCCGCAGCAGCGCCTCATGCTCGAACTGTCGTGGGAGGGCCTGGAGCGGGCCGGCTACTCCGCTGCGTCCCTGCGCGGCAGTCGCACCGGCGTGTTCGTCGGCGTCGGCGCCAACGAGTACTCACACCTGCTGTCCAACGATTCGCTGGAGAATCTGCAGCCGCACTTCATCACCGGCAACGCCCTCAACGCGATCGCCGGCCGGGTCTCCTTCACCCTCGGGCTCGAGGGCCCCGCGATGGCGGTGGACACCGCGTGCAGCTCCTCGCTGGTCGCCGTGCACCAGGCCGCCCAGGCCCTGCATTCCGGCGACTGCGATATGGCCATCGCCGGTGGGGTGAACGTGCTGCTGAGCCCGGCGTCGGTGGTCGCGGCCTCGCGGGCCCGGATGCTGTCCCCGGATGGCCGGTGCAAGACGTTCGACGCCGCCGCCGACGGCTACGTCCGCAGCGAGGGCTGCGGGGTGCTGGTGCTCAAGCGCCTGTCCGACGCCCAGCGCGACGGCGACCGGATCAGCGCGGTCATCCGCAGCAGCGCGGTCAACCAGGACGGCGCCTCCAGCGGCCTGACGGTGCCCAACGGTGGTGCCCAGCAACGGCTCATCAGCTCGGCCCTGGCCAGGGCCGGCCTGTCCGGCGATGACGTCGACTACCTCGAAGCGCACGGCACGGGCACCCCGCTGGGCGACCCGATCGAGGTGCAGGCGGCCGCGGCCGTGTACGGCGCGGGCCGGGACCCGAACCGACCGCTGCTGATCGGTACGGCGAAAACCAATGTCGGCCACCTCGAGTCGGCGGCCGGTGTCGCCGGCCTGGTCAAGGTCGTGCTGTCGCTTCAGCACGACCTGCTGCCGCAGACCCTGCACTTCCACAACCCGTCACCGCACATCCCGTGGGACAGCCTGCCGGTGCAGGTCGTGGACAAGCCCACCCCGTGGCACGCCGACGGCCGTCCACGCCGCGCCGGTGTCAGCGCCTTCGGGTTCACCGGAACCAACGCCCACGTGCTGATCGAGGAAGCGCCCGAAGCACTTTCGGCACAACCCGCCGACGAGTCACCGGCCGAGCCCGCGGACGGCACCGCCACGCCCGCACGGGAACCGCTGAGCGTGCTGCCGCTGTCCGCGCGTTCGGCGCAGGGCCTGGTGGCGCTGGCACAGCGGTACTCCGGCTGGCTGGACGCGCACCCGGAGGCCTCGGTCGCCGATGTCGCGTTCACCGCCGGAGCGGGGCGCTCGCACTTCGAGCACCGCGCGGCAGTGGTCGCGAACACCGTTGCGGAAGCCAAGATGCTGCTCGACGACCTGGTGGCCAACCGGCTGCGCCCGGGCGTGGTTCGCGGCGAGTGCACCGACCCGCCGACCACGGCCTGGTTCTTCCCCGGACAGGGCAGCCAGTACCCGGGGATGGCCCGCGAATTGTTCGACTCGGAGCCGGTTTTCGCCGATACCGTGCGCCAGTGCGCACAGGCCGTCGACGGCATGCTGCCCCGCCCGCTGCTGGACGCGATCTTCGACACCGGCCGGGAGGCCACCGAGACCCTGCGGCACACCTCCTTCGCCCAACCGGCGATCTTCGCCGTCGAGATGGGCCTGGCCCGGCTGTGGCAGTCCTGGGGTATCGAGCCCGACGTGGTGCTGGGCCACAGCGTCGGCCAGTACGCTGCGGCCTGCGTGGCCGGCGTCTTCAGCCTGGAGGACGGCGCGCGGCTGATCGCCGAACGCGGGCGGTTGTTCGGCAGCCTGCCCGCGGGCGGGCGGATGGTGGCGGTGTTCGCCGACCCCGAGTACGTCGAGGGCGCCGCCGAGGCGTTCGGCCGGGTGTCGGTCGGCGCCTACAACGGCCGCAACACCGTGCTGTCCGGACCCGGCGAAGATCTCGAACAGATCGTCGCCAACTGCAGTGCCGACGGCGCCCGCTGCACCTGGCTGGAGACCAGCCACGCGTTCCACTCCGAGCTACTGGATCCGGTGCTCGACGAATTCGAGTCCTTCGCCGGTCAATTCGAGTACGCCGCGCCGACCCGGCCGCTGGTCTGCAACCGGACCGGGGCGGTGCTGACGGCCGAGACGCCGATCAACGCTCAGTACTGGCGCCGGCACTCGCGCCAGCCGGTGCAGTTCACCGAGAGCGTGCGCACCGTGGCGGCGCTGGGGTGCACGGTGCTGATGGAAATCGGGCCGCAGCCGATCCTCACCGCCGCCGCACTGCAGAGCTGGCCCGAGTCCTCGGCCACGCCGCGGACCATCGTGTCGCTACGCAAGGGTGCCAACGCGCAGCGCCAGATCACCGAGGCACTGGCCACCGCCTACATCTGCGGTCACCGGCCCGATTTCGCCGCCAAGCATCACGGCGAGCAGCATCGACTCGAACTGCCCACCTATCCGTTCCAGCGCCGCCGCTACTGGCCCAAGACATCCGTGGTCGGCATGGGTTCCGGTGGGATCTCGACGTCCGGGCTCCTGGGCAGCGCCAAGGATCTCGCCTCCGGCGACACCGTCTACAGCAATGTGCTGTCGGTCAAGACGCAGCCGTGGCTGGCGCATCACGTCATCTACGGCACCGTGGTCGTCCCTGGTGCGACCTACGCCGCGATGGCCCTGGCCGCCGCGGAAGCACCGGCGCACGTCAAGGACGTCTACTTCTACGAGCCGATCATCCTGCCCGACAAGGCGTCTCGTGAGGTGCAGCTGACGCTGCACCCGCAGGATGACGGCTGGAAGTTCCAGGTGCACAGCCGGCCCTACGGGGTGCGCGAGGCCGAGTGGTCGCTGAACGCGGACGGCACGCTCGGCTCGGGTGCCGATGCCGATGCGCCGTCCGAGGACGCCCCGACGCTCAGCCCGGACGAAGCGGTCGAGCACATGAACCGCACCCGTCCGCAGGAGCTCTTCGAGATCTTCAACGATCTGGAACTCGCCTGGGGACCCACCTGGTCGACATCGCTGAAGTCGCTGTGGGTCGGCGACGGTGAGGCGATCGGCGACGTGTCCGTCGGCGCCGAACTCGCCGAGCATCTGGGCAGCGAACCGATCCACCCCGTGCTGCTCGATCTGTGCACCGGCGTGGCCTTCCCGGCCTTCCCGGCGGTGCTGGCCGCCGAACAGGGCATGCACGACCTGTTCCTGCCGCTGCGGTACGGGCGGGTGCAACTGCTGGAGAAGATGCCGAACCGGTTCTACTGCCGGGCACGCTGGCACGAGGGCCCTCTCAACAGCGAAACCCTGGTCTTCGACCTCGATTTCGTGCACCGCGACGGTCGGGTGCTGGGCGGGATCCGTGAGTTCACCGTGAAGCGCGCACCGCGGGAGGCACTGCTACGAGGGCTCGGCGGTGACTCCACCCGGCTGCTGTACACGGTGGGCTGGCACGAGGGTGCCGCGCCGGGCAACGTCGCCGAGGCCGGAGACGAGGCCGCCAAGATCGCGAGCGGCACCTGGCTGATCGCCGGCGACGACGCCCTGGCCGATGCCGTCCCGCACGCTGTGCGTGTCGAGCAACCCGCCGATCCGGACGCCTGGAAGCAGGCGTTCGCCGCCGCCACCGACCGCGGCACCCCGGTCAGCGGGATCGTCTGGCGCAGTTCGGGACACGCCGGTGCTGGGGCGAGCGGAGCGACGGGGAAAATCACCGACGAGCCCACCGCCGACCTCGCGGAGCGGTTGGAGGCCGAGGTTTCGGCCCTGCTCGCGGCCACCCAGACCGCGCTGGCCGGCCAGGTGAGCAATCTGCCGGGCGGGCTGTGGATCATCACCGAAGGCGCGGTGGCCACCGAACCCGGTGAGCCGGTCGACCCGGTGCAGGCCGCGCTGTGGGGTTTCGGGCGCACCCTGATCGCCGAGCAGCCGACCCTGCGCTGCCGGCTGTTGGACGTGGCGGGTCCCCGAGAGCCGCTGAGCTGGCTGCCCGACGCACTCGGCACACCGGTCACCGAGCCCGAAATGGCGGTGCGGCAAGGACGTTTCCTGGTGTCGCGGTTGCTGCACTGGGCCCGTACCGGTCATCTGCCGATGCCCCGGTCGGACGACTACGCGCTGGCTCCCACCGAGCGTGGTGCCATCGACAACCTGCGGCTGACCGAGGCCGAGGTGACCCCACCGGAGTCCAACGAGGTCCAGGTGCGGATCGAGGCCGCCGGCCTCAACTTCCGTGACGTGCTCAACGTGCTCGGCCTCTACCCCGGTGACCCCGGCCCGATCGGCGGCGACCTCTGTGGTGTCGTCACCGAGATCGGCTCGGAGGTCACCGGATTCGAGGTCGGCCAGCGGGTCTTCGGGTCCATGCAGGGCGCTTTCGCCAGCCGGCTCAACGTGCCCGCGCAGCTACTGGCCGCGGTACCGGACGGGATCAGCGCGGTCGACGCCGCGACCATCCCCGCGGCGGCGCTGACGGTGCGGCTGGCCTTCGACTGGGCGAAGCTGCGGCCCGGCGACAAGGTGCTCATCCACGCCGCCAGCGGCGGTGTCGGGTTGGCCGCGGTGCAGATGGCACGCCACCACGGCGCGATCGTCTTCGCCACGGCCAGCACCTACAAGCGGGCCACGCTGCGCGCGATGGGCGTGGAGTACGTGTACGACTCGCGCAGCACCGATTTCGCGGATCAGATCCTGGCCGACACCGACGGCACGGGTGTGGACGTGGTGCTCAACAGCCTCACCAATGAGGGCTTCATCGAGGCGACGGTGCGGGCGACGGCGCAGGGCGGTCGGTTCGCCGAGATCGCCAAGCGCGATATCTGGACCACCGCGCAGATGGCCGCGGTGCGTCCCGATATCGACTACGAGATCGTCGCGCTGGACGTGACGATGATGAGCGATCCCGACCACATCCAGCGCCTGATGTCCGAGGTGTCCGACGGGCTGGCCAGTGGCGAGTGGACACCGGTCCCCGCCGAGGTCTACCCGTTGACCGAGTCCAGGACCGCGTTCCGGCGCATGCAGCAGGCCCGCCATATCGGCAAGATCGTGGTGCAGATGCCGAAACCGCTGCAGCCGCACAGTGATCGGAGCTACCTGGTGACCGGCGGTCTGGGTGCGCTGGGCCTGCACACGGCGGCCTACCTGGCTCAGCTCGGTGCCGGCGACATCGTGCTCACCAGCCGTCGCGCTCCCGACGCCGAGGCCCAGCAGGCCATCGACGCCATCACCGAGCGCTACCACTGCCGGATCCACGTCTTCTCCGCCGACGTCGGCGAGGTGGCCGCGGTGGCCACGCTGCTGGAGAAGATCCGGGCCGAGCTGCCGCCGCTGGCGGGTCTGGTTCATCTGGCGGGCGTGCTCGACGACGCCCTGCTGCCGCAGCAGAGCCTGGAGCGGTTCCAGGCGGCGTTGGGGCCCAAGGCCTATGGCGCGCACTACCTGCATCAGCTGACCAGGACCGACGAGCTGGATTTCTTCATCGTCTACTCGTCGGCGTCGGCCGTGCTGGGCTCGCCGTCTCAGGCCAACTACGCGACGGCGAACGCCCTGCTCGACGGGCTCGTCGCGCAGCGCAGGGCGCAGGGGTTGCCGGCAACCGCGGTCAACTTCGGTCCGTGGGGCAGCGGCGGTATGGCCAGCTCGCAGGCGGCGATGGCCAATCTCAGCGCCCAGGGCATGATGCCGCTGGAGCCGTCGGCGGCGCTGGCCGCGCTCGGCGAGGTCGTCCGGCACGGCACGGCACAGGCCACGGTGCTGAAGGCCAACTGGCAGCGGACCGCCAAGATGCTGGGCGGTATCCGTCCGCCGCTGCTGGATCAGGTGCTGCCCAGCGGGGACGCATCATCCGGAGGGGACAGCGAGTTGCTCCGCCAACTGCAGGAGCTGCCGGTGGCGGCGCGGGCCGGTTTCATCACCGAGTTCCTGCAGCGTGAGGTGCAGGGCTTCCTGCGGCTGGCGCAGCCGCCGGCGGCGACGAGCCGGTTCCTGGATCTCGGCACGGACTCGCTGATGGCTGTCGAACTCCGTAACAGGTTGTTCGGCCAGTTCGGCGGCAAGTTCGATATCAGCCCGACGGCGGTGTTCGACTATCCGACCATCGGGGAACTCGCCGAGCACCTGGTCTCGCAACTGCCCGATGCCGAATCACCGGCGGCTGAACCCGAGTCGGCCGCGGAGCCGAAGGCCGAAGGCTAGGCCCAGCGCGTCGCTTCCACCTCGGTGGGGAGCGCCGACCGCAACGGCACATCCAGCCCGTCGTAGATCCCGGCGGGCTGGATGGCCAGCCACTCGATGGCGCCGAGCAGTCGGTTGGCGGCGGTGGTGTTCCCGCCGTCGGCGCGGGTGCCCCCGGGTACGTCGGCGCGGGTGGTGATGGTGAGCTGTGGATCGCCGTCGACGATGACGCGGTGATCACCGACCCCCTCGTCGGGCTGCGGCCAGTCCGGGGCGCAGGTCGGGTGGATGCGGGTGATGTGCTCGATGATGACGCGCTGCGTGCCGGCGGACCAGCCGATCACCTTCAGGAAGAACGCGCCCTGGGTGCCCTTCTCGAACGGCCCCATCACCGTGTCGACGGTCTCCGCCAGCGGTAGCCGCTCGACCTCCTCGGTGATCTCGTCGATCTCGAGGCCGAGGCCGCGCCCGATCAGGCGGACGTTGCCACCCCACACCATCGTCGGGATGGACGGCAGCAGCATCATCGGCGTCTCGTCCATGGCACCCCCGAAGCCGCACGACACCTTGACCGCGATCGGGCTGGTTGTAGGTGGAGTAGTCGAAGATCTCCTGACAGGTGATCGTCTTGATGCGGGTGCACAGGCTGGCTGCCGTCACCGCCAGGGCGTCATTGCCCCAGCCGGGGTCGACGCCGGACACCAGCAGACTCGCGCCGCCGGCGTGGGCGGCGTCGGTGAGGCGCTGCACCCATTCCGGTGGTGCCGAGCGCGGGTCGTAGAGCGAGTACAACGACGGGGTCACCACGTGCGCCCCGGCGCGCAGCGCGCGTTCGATGTCGGCGATGGCCTCGTCGGGCCGGATGTCACCGGAGGCCATATAGGCGACGGCGTCGCCGTCGGACAGCGCGGCGTCCACGTCGGCGGGGTCGCTGACCGCCCGGACTCCGGTCTCGGCGTCCAGACCTGCGAAGGAGGCGGCGTCGCGGCCGGTCTTCTCCGCCGACGAGGTGATCAATCCGGTCAGGCTCAACCCGGGAAAGGCCACCGTCGACCGGATCGCGGTCGCACCCATATTACCGGTTCCCCATACCACCACACGCCTCATCCGCCTCACTCTAGATGGCGCGCCGCAGCCATCGTGGCCAGCATCACATTCAGCTGAGACGTGCAGCTCAGCAGGCATTTTCGGGCACGATACAACGCCCGATCAACCACCGGGTTGGGCGGTGGCCGAAATTTTGCTCCCGGCCGCTTTGCGCGGAGGTTACTCGGCGGTATAGTTCACAGCAGTTACTGGTGGGTAACTTAGTGCAGTCCAGACGCAAGTACCCAACCGCCGCAAGTATCAACTGCTTAGACCCAATCTCATTGAGGAGACACTGTGAGTCACTACAAGAGCAACGTTCGTGACCAGGTATTCGCCTTGTTCGATGTGCTCGGTCTCGACAAGGCACTCGGCGCCGGCAGCTTCGCCGACCTGGACGCCGACACCGCCCGCGAGATGATCAACGAGATGGCGCGTCTGGCCGAGGGCCCGATCGCCGCGTCGTTCGCCGACGGTGACCGCAACCCGCCGGTCTTCGATCCCGCGACGCACACCGTCACGCTGCCCGAGTCGTTCAAGAAGTCGGTCAACGCCACCATCGACGGCGGCTGGAACAAGGTTGCCCTCGACGAGGATCTCGGCGGCATGCCCGCCCCCAAGGCACTGCTGTGGGCGCTCAACGAGCACATCCTCGGCGCCAACCCGGCGGTCTGGATGTACAGCGGCGGAGCCGGTTTCGCGCAGATCTTCGCGCACAACGGCACCGATGAGCAGAAGAAGTGGGCGGCCATCGCCTCGGAGAACAACTGGGGCGCCACCATGGTGCTCACCGAGCCCGATGCGGGCTCCGATGTGGGCGCCGGCCGCACCAAGGCCGTCAAGCAGGAGGACGGCTCATGGCACATCGACGGTGTGAAGCGCTTCATCACCTCCGCCGATGCCGACGACCTCTTCCCCAACATCGCGCACCTAGTGCTGGCCCGCCCCGAGGGCGCAGGCCCGGGAACCAAGGGTCTGTCGCTGTTCTTCGTGCCGAAGTTCCTCTTCGACTTCGAGACCGGCGAGCTCGGCGAGCGCAACGGCGTCTACGTCACCAACGTCGAGCACAAGATGGGCCTGAAGGTTTCGGCCACCTGTGAGCTGTCCTTCGGCCAGCACGACAAGCCGGCCGTCGGCTGGCTCGTCGGCGAGGTGCACAACGGCATCGCCCAGATGTTCGACGTCATCGAGCAGGCCCGGATGATGGTGGGCACCAAGGCCATCGCCACGCTGTCGACCGGCTACCTGAACGCGCTCGAGTACGCCAAGGACCGCGTCCAGGGTGCCGACCTGACCCAGATGACCGACAAGACCGCACCGCGGGTGACCATCACCCATCACCCGGACGTGCGTCGCTCCCTGATGACCCAGAAGTCCTACGCCGAGGGCATGCGCGCGCTGTACATGTACACCGCCACCTTCCAGGACGACGAGGTCGCCCAGGCCCTGCACGGTGTCGACGCCGACATGGCGGTCCGGATCAACGATCTGCTGCTGCCGGTGGTCAAGGGCTTCGGATCGGAGACCGCCTACGCCAAGCTCACCGAGAGCCTGCAGACCTTCGGCGGATCGGGCTTCCTGCAGGACTACCCGGTCGAGCAGTACATCCGCGACGCCAAGATCGACTCGCTGTACGAGGGCACCACCGCCATCCAGGCGCAGGACTTCTTCTTCCGCAAGATCATCCGCGACAAGGGCCAGGCGCTGGCCTACCTGTCCGGTGAGATCGACAACTTCGTGAAGAACGCGACCGGCAACGGCCGCCTGAAGGCCGAGCGCGCACTGCTGGCCACCGCCCTGGAGGACGTGCAGGGCATGGCCGCCACCCTGACCGGCTACCTGATGGCCTCGCAGGAGGATCCGGCCGCCATCTACAAGGTGGGACTGGGTTCGGTGCGCTTCCTGATGAGCGTCGGCGACCTGGTCATCGGCTGGCTGCTGCAGCAGCAGGCCGCGGTGGCGATCGAGAAGCTCGACGCCGGCGCCACCGGTGCGGACAAGGCGTTCTACGAGGGCAAGATCGGCGCCGCGTCGTTCTTCGCCAAGAACTTCCTGCCGCTGCTGACCAGCACCCGCACGGTGCTCGAGGCGATCGACAACGAAGTGATGGAACTGGACGAAGCAGCTTTCTGAGTTTCCGAGTTCCCCGAAGACCAAGGACCCCCGGCGATCCCGGGGGTCCTTGCATTTTTGGTGGCGAAACTCGCGTACCCGGGGTAATCCGCGCGCGAATCGGCACCGGTACGCGAGTTTCGCCGAGGCATTCTGCTCACAGCAGCACCGCATGCGCGAATGAGGTTGCGCGCGGCAGTCTCTAGCCCATGACCGAGAAACCACCACTGTTCGGGCGGCAGTTGCGCGAGGACCTGTACCGCAAGCGGGTGCTCGTGCTCGACGGCGCCCTCGACGATGACAACGGCGCCGTGCTGATGACGCAGCTGCTGACGCTGGCCTCCGATTCCGATGACGATGTCGCCCTGTGGATCCACTCCCCCGGCGGTTCGGTGCCCGCCATGCTGGCGATCCGCGACGTGATGGCGCTGATACCCGCCGACGTGTCCACCCTGGCGCTCGGACTGGCCTGCAGCGCAGGTCAATTCCTGCTTTCATCCGGGACGCCGGGTAAGCGCTTCGCGCTGCCGCACGCACGCATCCTGATGCACCAGGGCTCGGCGGGGATCGCCGGATCGGCGGTCGAGGTGGAGGTGCAGGCCGACGATCTGCGACACACCCGCGACACCGTGCTCGCGCTCATCGCCGCCGACACCGGCCAGGACGTCGAGCGCATCTTCACCGACTCCCTGCATGACCGCTGGTTCACCGCCGAGCAGGCACGCGCCTACGGCTTCATCGATCACATCGTCGGCGCGTTTCCTCGACCAGATCGCGCCACTCGGAATCACGCATGATTGCAGTCCGAACGAATCAAAAGACGGCATCGGGACCGGAGTCTGCGAGGGCCGCATGAGCACCTACACCATCCCCAATGTCATCGCCCGCAGTGCCGGCGGCGAACGCATCATGGACGTCTACTCACACCTGCTGACCGAGCGCATCGTCTATCTCGGCACCGCCATCGATTCCGGCGTCGCCAATGCCCTCATCGCGCAGCTGCTGCACCTGGAGGCCGACAACCCGGAGCAGGAGATCGGGCTGTACATCAATTCCGAGGGCGGTGATCTGTCGGCGATGCTCGCCGTGTACGACACCATGCGCTTCATCAAGGCCCCGGTGGCAACCACATGCATCGGGCAGGCCGTGGCGACCGGGGCGGTGCTGCTGGCCGCGGGAGAGCCCGGCCGGCGTTCGGTGCTGCCGCACACCAGGGTGGTGCTGCACCAGCCGGCAGCCCAGGGCCGGGGCACCATCCCGGATCTGATCCTGCAGGCCGATGAAGTGGTCCGGATGCGCAATCAGCTGGAATCGATCCTGTCCCGCCACACCGGACGCGGCGTGGAACAGCTCCGGCACGACACCGACCGGGACCGGGTGTTCGACGCCGACGGCGCGGTGGCCTACGGGCTGGCCGATCGGGTGCTGGATCAGCGCGTCTAAGCGGCCATCAGGGTCACGCCGCCGGTCCTGGGCTCCGCGCGCCTGGTCAGATCCGCAGAGATGCCGCCGAGCAGCCGCCCGAGGTCGATGTTCAGTGCACCGCACACGGCGGCGATCATCTCGCTCGACGGCTCCTTGCGGCCCCGCTCGATCTCGGAAAGGTACTGCGGTGACACCCCGGCGCGGGCGGCGACGTCGACGAGACGGGCACCGCGGCGTCGGCGGGTGTCACGCAGGCGCCGGCCCAGGACTTCGCGCCACAGGGGTTCGGGCTCGCGCGACGGCCTGCGGTCCGGGTGGATGCGAGTGATGTCGCCCATGCCAGCATCATGGCCGTATTCATCGGGCGGCGGCGTGCTGTTCACCATGAGCAGAAGACATGAGGGCGGGTTCGGGAGGACTTGTCGGCCTTTCGACCTCGAGGGCGTCCTCACATACCTTTCGGTATCTCGCGCGGCCGGATTTTCACCTCGTTCCGGCGCTTTGGATCTGTCTCTCCCGAACCCGTCGTGCGGTCGACTGTACGCCTGTGACGACAATCACACCAGAGGTTTCTCGGCACCTTCCAGATCAACGTCCAGCGCCCGCAACAGGGCCCTCGTCCGGTCCCTGACCTCGGGTGACCGGTCGTAGACCACACCCACATATTCGTGCACGCCGGCGGCGCGCAGCTCGTCGATGCGGGCGGTCACCGCCTCCTCGTCCCCGATCAGCACCGCATCCTCGGGCCCGGCGTAGCCCTCCCGGTCGAGCATGGCCCGGTAGGACGGCAGGTGCCCGTACATCGCGAACTGCTCGGCGGCCTGCGCCCGCGCGCCGTCGACATCGTCGGTGACGCTGATCGGCAGCGCGGCCACCACCCGAACCGAACGGCCCTCGGGAGCGGCCGCGGCGCGCAACGCCGGACCGACATGCTCGGCCAGCGTTTTCGGCCCCGTCATCCACGTCACGGTCCCCGAGGTGCGCCGCCCGGCGATCTTCAACAGCTGCGGGCCCAGCGCCGCGATGTACACATCGGGCTGCGCAGCGCCGGGGATCTGCAGCGCACCGCGGGTCGTGTAGATCTCCCCGGGTGCGTCGGCGGGCTCGCCCGCCAGCAGCGGCAGCAGTCCATCCAGATACTCATTGAGCCGTCGCACCGACCGATCCCACGGAATGCCCCACATGCCCTCGGTGACAGCCGCGTGCGTCATCCCGAGGCCGAGGGTGAAGCGGCCGCCGGCGATCAGATTCAGCGTCAGGGCGCGCTGGGCCAACTGCATCGGGTGCTGGTTCTGGATCGGCACCACACCGGTGCCGACCTCGATGGTGTCGACCTCGCGCAGGGCCACCGCCAGCACGGTCAGCAGGTCCGGCTCGTAGGGCATCTGCGTCATCCAGATCCGGCGGAAACCCTCGTCGCGCAGCTTGGCGAATTCCGACACGACGCCGTCGACGAGGGATGTGGCGCCCGATCCGGACAGTGACCCGAGGATGCTTATCTGCATGCTCCTCATGATGCCCGCCGCACGATGACCGAAACCGCGAGTCGGCTGGGAAACTTCGGCCCGAACTGGTTCGCCTCGGTGATGGGTACCGGGATCCTCGTCGTCGCCGGCGCCACCCTCCCGGTACAGCCACCCGGGCTGCGGGTGTTCACCGAGATCGTCTGGGTGTGCGCGGCGGTGCTGCTGGTGGCTCTCGTGGTCGCGGTCACCGTGCAGTGGTTCCGTCACCCCACCGTCGCCCGCGGGCACGCGCGCAATCCGCAGATGGCGCATTTCTACGGCGCCGCACCGATGGCGCTGCTGACGGTCGGTTCCGGCACCATGCTGGTCGGCAAGGATCTGATCGGCGAGAGCCTGGCCGTCGATATCAACTGGGTGTTGTGGACGGCGGGCACCATCGGTGGCCTGTTCACCGCGATGACCATCCCGTACCTGATGTTCACCCAACTCAACGTCGGCCCGGACGCCGCCTTCGGCGGATGGTTGATGCCGGTGGTGCCGCCGATGGTCTCCGCCGCGTCGGGGGCGATGCTGATCCCGCACATGGCGGCGGGCACCGGTCGTACCACCATGTTCTACGGCTGCCTCGCGATGTTCGGGTTATCCCTGATCGCCGCGCTGATCATCATCACGATGATCTGGAGCCGGCTGGCGCTCTACGGCACCTCGGGCACCGCGCGGGTCCCGACGCTGTGGATCGTGCTCGGGCCGCTGGGCCAGTCGGTCACGGTGGCCGGGCTGCTCGCCACGCATGCCCACCTGGCCGTCGCGCCGGAACTCGCGGCCGGCACGGAGATCTTCGCGATCCTGTTCGGGGTGCCGGTCTGGGGTTTCTGCGTGTTGTGGATCGGTCTGGCCGCCGCGCTGACCGTCCGCACCCTGCGCCGCGGGATGCCGTTCGCGCTGACCTGGTGGAGCCTGACGTTTCCGGTCGGCACGTTCGTCACCGGCACCACACAGTTGGCGGTGCATACCGGTCTCCCGGCTTTCGAGGTGGCCGCCTCGGCGGCCTACGCCGGTCTGCTGTGCACATGGGCGCTGGTCGCGGTCCGGACCGCGCGCGGCAGCCTGGCCGGCAGTCTGTTCGCCCCGCCCGGCGCGGGACCGATCACCGCATCCAAGGACACGCACGAAAAATAGAGAAGCCCCGTGTTGCCGTCGGGTCGGGGGGTCAGACGGCAACACGGAGCTATCCCATGTATCGACGGTGCTCCAGCGAGCGTTACACGAATCCGAAAAACTTTTTTCTGCACCTTCCGGAGCCGGGCCGAAACTGTATTCCAGCAGGGAAAATGCGAGTGAACACCCTCTGGAACACAGTTTCGGCGAGAGCCTAGGCCTCCAGGATGGCCGTCACACCCTGGCCACCCGCGGCGCAGACCGAGATCAGGCCGCGCACCGGCTGCCCGGTCTCCTTCTTCTTCTCGGCCAGCTGCTTGGCCAGCTGGGCGACGATGCGCCCGCCCGTCGCGGCGAACGGGTGCCCGGCTGCCAGCGAGGAGCCGTTGACGTTGAGCTTGCTGCGGTCGATGGCGCCCAGTGGGGCGTCCAGGCCGAGCCGGCCCTTGCAGTAGTCCGGTGACTCCCAGGCCGCCAGGGTGGCCAGCACCACGGAGGCGAAGGCCTCGTGGATCTCGTAGAAGTCGAAGTCCTGCAGCGTCAGGCCGTTGCGGGCGAGCAGGCGGGGCACCGCATAGGTCGGCGCCATCAGCAGCCCGTCGGGACCGTTGACATAGTCGACGGCGGCGGTCTCCCCGTCGACGAAGTAGGCCAGCACCGGCAGGTTGCGCTCGGCGGCCCACTCCTCGGTCGACAGCAGCGCCACCGACGCGCCATCGGTCAATGGCGTGGAGTTGCCGGCGGTCATGGTTGCGTCGCCGTTGCGGACACCGAAGACGGGCTTGAGCTTGGCCAGCTTCTCGGCCGACGAGTCGGGGCGCAGGTTGTTGTCGCGGTAGACACCGAGGAACGGGGTGACCAGATCATCGAAGAACCCACGGTCGTAGGCGGCGGCCATGTTGCGGTGGCTGGCCGCGGCCAGCTCGTCCTGGTCGACGCGCTTGACGCCCATCTCCTTGGCGGTGATGGCGGCGTGCTCGCCCATCGACAGCCCGGTGCGGGGTTCGCCGTTGGTGGGGATCTCCACCCCGAGGGCCGCGGGCAGCTTGCCGACCAGCTTGAGGCGGTCGAGGTTGGACTTGGCGCGGCGCACGCTGAGCAGCACGCCACGCAGGTCATCGCCGAAGGCGATGGGCGCATCCGAGGTGGTGTCCACGCCACCGGCGGCAGCCACCTGATAGCGGCCGCGGGCGATACCGTCGGCCGCGGCGATGGCGGACTGCAGGCCGGTGCCGCAGGCCTGCTGCAGGTCGAAGGCCTGGGTGTAGGGCGACAGTGAACTACCCAGCACGCTCTCGCGCATCAGGTTGAAATCGCGGCTGTGCTTGAGCACCGCGCCACCGATCACGGCGTCGAGCTTCTCGCCGCGCAGGCCGAACCGTTCGGCCAGGCCGTCGAGGACGGCGGTGAACATGTCCTGGTTGGAGGCGTTCGCGTAGGCGCCGTCCGAGCGGACGAAGGGGATCCGGTTTCCGCCGAGAACGGCGACGCGGCGGTCATTGGTATTTGAAGGCATGCCCCAAGGTTACCCGCTCACCTTACTCTGGAGTAAGTTAGTACCCATGGCTTCCGACCTGTTCTCCCAAGTGGTCAATTCCGGGCCCGGATCTTTCCTGGCCAAACAACTCGGCGTCCCGCAGCCCGAAGAGCTGCGCCGCTACCGATCCGGGCAGCCTCCGCTCGCCGGATCGCTGCTGATCGGCGGGGAGGGCCGGGTGGTCGAACCGCTGCGCGCCGCCCTCTCCGAGGACTACGACGTCGTCTCGAACAACATCGGCGGGCGTTGGGCCGACTCGTTCGGCGGGCTGGTGTTCGACGCCACCGGTATCACCGAACCGTCCGGGCTCAAGGAGCTCTACAAGTTCTTCACCCCGGTCCTTCGCAACCTCGGCGCGTCGGGCCGGGTGGTCGTCATCGGCACCACCCCGACCGGCACCAACACCGCGCATGAGTACATCGTGCAGCGCGCCCTGGAGGGGTTCACCCGCTCGCTGGGCAAGGAGCTGCGCCGCGGCGCGACGGTGTCGCTGGTGTACCTGGCCGCCGACGCCGACCCGGGTGCCTCCGGCCTGGAATCGACACTGCGTTTCATCCTGTCCGGCAAGTCCGCCTTCGTCGACGGGCAGGTGTTCCGGGTCGGGGCCGCCGCCTCGCAGGCGCCGGCGGACTGGGACAAGCCGCTGGCCGGCAAGGTCGCCGTAGTGACCGGCGCCGCCCGCGGTATCGGTGCGACCATCGCCGAGGTCTTCGCCCGCGACGGCGCCGCGGTGGTCGCGGTCGACGTGCCGGGCGCCGAGGAGGCGCTGAAGGAGACCGCCGAGAAGGTCGGCGGGACGGCGCTGGCACTCGATGTCACCGCGTCCGACGCAGTGGACCAGATCGTCGCGCACCTCACCGAACACCACGGGGGCACGGTCGACGTCCTGGTCAACAACGCCGGCATCACCCGCGACAAGCTGCTGGCCAACATGGACGAGCCGCGTTGGGACTCGGTCGTCGCGGTGAATCTCCTTGCGCCGCTGAACCTCACCGAGGGACTGGTCGCCGCGGGCGCACTCGGCGAGGGGGGCCGGGTGGTCGGCCTGTCGTCGATGGCCGGCATCGCGGGCAACCGCGGCCAGACCAACTACGCGGCGACCAAGGCCGGCATGATCGGCATCGTCGAGGCACTCGGCCCGACGCTGGCCGAGAAGGGCATCACCATCAACGCCGTCGCGCCAGGCTTCATCGAGACCAAGATGACCGAGGCCATTCCGCTGGCCACCCGAGAGGTGGGCCGCCGGCTGAACTCGCTGTTCCAGGGCGGTCAGCCCGTCGACGTCGCCGAGACCATCGCCTATTTCGCCAGCCCGGCGTCGAATGCGGTCACCGGCAACACCATCCGGGTCTGTGGCCAAGCCCTGCTGGGGGCGTGATGAGCGCCTGCGCGAAGAACAGAGGACACCGGCATGTCGCAACCTAACGGCCTGCTGAACATGGCGCGCGCGGTCGCCGGGGCGCTGCCGTTCGTGCCGCGTGCCGGCGGACTGCCCGATCGCCGGATCCATGTCCCCGAACTCCGGATCGACCCGGCCAACGTCGCCGCCTACGCCAACGTCACCGGGCTGCGCTTCGACAACGCCGTGCCGCTGACGTATCCGTTCGCGCTGACCTTCCCGACCATGATGTCGCTGGCCACCTCGTTCGATTTCCCTTTCGCGGCAATGGGTTCGGTGCACACCGAGAACCACATCACCCAGTACCGGCCGATCACCGTCAGCGATGCGCTGGACGTGTCGGTGCACGCGGAAAACCTGCGCGAGCACCGCAAGGGCCTGCTGGTGGACCTGGTGACCAGCATCAAGATCGGCAACGACCTGGCCTGGGAGCAGACCACCACGTTCCTGCACCAGCAGCGCACCAGCCTGTCCGATGAGCCGCGCCCCGAACCACCCAGGCAGCAGAAGTTGCCGCCACCCAATGCGGTGCTGAGCATCTCGGCGGGGCAGATCCGGTCCTATGCCTCGATCGGCGGTGACCACAACCCGATCCACACCAGTTCGATCGGCGCCAAGCTGTTCGGCTTCCCCACCGCCATCGCGCACGGAATGTTCAGCGCGGCAGCGGTGCTGGCCAATATCGAGGGCCAGTTGCCCGATGCCGTGAAGTACTCGGTGCGGTTCGGCAAGCCGGTGCTGTTGCCGGCGCGCGCCGGGCTCTACGTGGACGCCACGGACAACGGTTGGGAACTGGCGCTGCGGCACCTGTCGAAGGGCTACCCGCATCTGACCGCATCGGTGACCGGGCTGAACTAACCCTTCTCGGTGGGCTTGCCCTTCAGTCCGCGCCAGAACAGGTTGATCATCAGCTCGGTGGCGTCGTGCACGCCGGCGTCACCGGTGCTGACCCGGTCCGCGATGGCCTCGCCGGCACCCACGAGCGCGACGGCCATCATGTTGAAATCGGCGTCCGGCTCCGGGTTCCGGGTACCGGACTGCAGCAGCCTGCCGACCAGCTCGATGATCCGTTCGCGGCCCTCGCGCACGGTGTGTGCGAAGGCCTGCGAGCTGGTGGCCTGGCTGTAAAGCACGATCCACGAGGCGCGGTTGCTGTCGATATAGCCGAGGAACGCGCCAACGGCGTTGCTCAGCATGTCCTTTGGGCTCTGGGTGAAGTCGATGCGACCGCGCACCTCGTCGACGAACCGGTTCAGCTCACGATCCAGGCACGCCCCGAAAAGGTCCTCCTTGGAGCCGTAATAGAGGTAGAGCATCGGCTTGGAGATCTGTGCCTCGGCGGCGATCGCATCCATCGAGGTCTCGTGATAGCCGTTGATGGAGAACATCTGCACGGCAGCATCGAGCATCTGCTGCTCGCGCACCGCGCGCGGCAACCGCTTGGTTCCACCGGCCATCGGCTCAGAGTACGGGTGATCAGCGGCCGCAGTTGGGATTAGGCCCCTTGGCGGCCGCCACCCGCTGCACCGACGCATCCACCGCGGCCGGTGACAGCTCCCCCGCGGCCACCGCCTGCTCGAGACGATCGAGCACGGCGGGCACCTCGGCGGTGGTGATCCACAGGGCGACATCGGCCCCGGCCTGCAAGGACTTCAGCACCGCCGCCGCGACCCCGTACTGCTGGTTGATCGCCGCCATGCTGGACAGGTCGTCGGTGTAGACGAGTCCGCCGAAACCGAACTCGGTACGCAGCAGGTTGTAGGCCGCGGGACTCAGGCTGGCCTGCTCGCCGCCGGTCAGCCCGGGAACCTGCATGTGGCCCACCATGACCGCCACCGGCGGCTGCCTGGTGAGGGTGCGGTACGGGACCAGATCGTCGTTCTGCAGGTCGGCCAGTGGCGGGGTGGAGACCGCACCGGTGTGCGAATCGCCGGCGGCGCGTCCATGACCCGGGAAATGCTTGAGCACCGGCAGCACCCCGGCGTCGCGCAGGCCGCGCGCGTACGCACCCGCGTACTCGGTCACCGTTTCCGGGTCGTCCCCGAAGGACCGGTCCCCGATCGCCGCGCTCTGCTGGGTCAGGTCGACGACCGGGGCGAAGTCGACGGTGATGCCGAGACCCCTCATCGCCCGGCCGCGTTCCAGCGCGATCCCGTACACCTCGTCGGGGGTCTTGGTCTGGGCCAGCTCCCGTGCCGAGGGCTGGCTGCCGATCACGCCGGCCAGCCGGGACACCCGGCCGCCCTCCTCGTCGACGCTGACCGCCAGCGACAGCGGCCCCGCGTTCGCCGCAATGTCGGCCAGTGGCGCGCCGAGCATCGACTTGTCGGTCCAGCTTCCGATCATGATGCCGCCGACGTGCTGGTCGGCGACCACCGCGCGGGCGTCGGCGGCGTCGCTGACGCCGACCATCAGCAGTTGGGCGAGCTTGTCGCGGGTGGACATGGTGGCGATATCGCAGGACCCGGGCGCCGGCGCGGCCGGCAGCGGCTGATCGAACGAGGCGTTGGTCGGGGCGGCCGGACCGCTGCTCACCGGGGCCGGCGGCGCGGCCGCCTCCTGCGGTTCGGCGGGCGAGCAGGCCAGCAGGAGACCGGACAGCGCGGTCAGGGCACCGAGTGCGCGCGACATCGACATGGGTCCCCACAGTAACTTGCGGTTCCGTTCCGGGGCAGTCCGCCGAGCGCCGGACCTCCCGATCCGCCGAAGTCACCCCACCGTTCTGACGTGCTAGGTTGGCGGGCATGGAACGGTTCGTCGTGCCCGCTGCGGCCAGCATCGTGGTCGGCCTGCTGTTGGGCGCGGCCTCGATCTTCGGCGTGACGCTGATGGTCCAGCAGGACACCAAGCCACCGGTGCAATCGGGAGACCCCGCGTCCTCGGTGCTCAACCGCGTTGAATACGGCGACCGGGCCTGACCCGGGCGCGCCGGCAGCCGGAGTTCGGAATCAACTGTCGCGGCGTTGGCTGTGGCTGGTCGGCACCGCTTTTCTGATCCTGGCATTCATCCAGTCGCCGGGCCGCATCTCTCCTGACACCAAACTCGATCTCACCGCCAATCCGCTGCGGTTCCTGGCGCGCGCCGCCGACCTGTGGAACAGCGACCTGTCCTTCGGCCAGGCCCAGAACCAGGCCTACGGCTACCTGTTTCCGCACGGCGCGTTCTTCCTGGCGGGCGACGTGCTGGGCGTGCCCGGCTGGGTGACCCAACGGTTGTGGTGGGCGCTGCTGCTCACCGTCGGGTTCTGGGGTCTGCTGCGGGTGGCCGAGGCGCTCGGCATCGGCACCACCAGCTCACGGGTCATCGCCGGATGCGCGTTCGCGCTGTCCCCGCGGGTGCTGACCACCCTGGGCGCCATCTCCTCGGAAACGCTGCCGATGATGCTGGCGCCCTGGGTGCTGCTGCCCGTCATCCACGCCATGCGCGGTGACGACCGCATCCGCCTGCTTGCCGCGCGCTCGGCCGCGGCCGTCGCGCTGATGGGTGCGGTCAACGCCGTCGCCACCCTGACCGGCTGCCTGGCCGCCGTCATCTGGTGGGCCGCGCACCGCCCGAACAGACAGTGGTGGCGGTTCACCGCGTGGTGGGCGCTGTGCACCGCACTGGCGATCACCTGGTGGTCGGTGGCGCTGGTCATGCTGGGCCGCATCAGCCCGCCGTTCCTGGACTACATCGAGTCCTCCGGTGTCACCAC
The DNA here is from genome assembly GCA_034520035.1 of Mycobacterium sp. Classification (GTDB taxonomy): domain Bacteria; phylum Actinomycetota; class Actinomycetes; order Mycobacteriales; family Mycobacteriaceae; genus Mycobacterium. The sequence goes on from JAXHOA010000038.1 coordinate 58,743, forward strand.
CCGGTGGCTGTCGCTGACCGAGGTGTTGCGCGGCACCGACAGCTGGACGCCGTTCGTCGCGCCCACCGCGACCGCAGGCTCGACACTGGTCACCAGTTCGGTCGCGGTGCTGGCCACCACCCTGGTGGCGGCGGCCGGTCTGGCCGGTCTGGCGATGCGCACCATGCCGGCCCGCGGGCGGCTCATCGCGATCCTGTTCGTCGGTGTCACCCTGCTGGCCGTCGGTTACTCGGGCGGGCTGGGGTCCCCGGTCGCCACGCAGGTGCAGTTGTTCCTCGACGCCGACGGCACCCCGCTGCGCAATGTGCACAAGCTGGAACCGTTGATCCGGCTGCCGCTGGCGCTGGGTCTGGCGCACCTGTTGGGGCGGATCCCGCTGCCCGGCACCGTCTCCCGACCCACGTGGGTGCGAGCGTTGGCCTACCCCGAACGCGACAAGCGGGTCGCCGTCGGCCTGGTCATCCTGACCGCACTGGCCGCAGGCACCTCGCTGGCCTGGACCGGCCGGTTGACACCGCCGGGCAGTTTCGAGGCGATCCCCGCTTACTGGCACGACACCGCGGCCTGGCTCGATGCGCACAACACCGATCGCGGACGTGTACTGGTCGCTCCGGGCGCGCCGTTCGCGACGCAGGTGTGGGGCAACAGTCACGACGAGCCGCTGCAGGTACTGGGCCACAGCCCGTGGGGTGTGCGCGACTCGATCCCGCTGACACCACCGGAGACCATTCGGGCCCTCGACTCGGTGCAACGGCTCTTCGCCGCCGGCCAGCCCTCCGCCGGACTCGCGGATACGCTTTCCCAGCAAGGTATTTCGTTCGTCGTGGTGCGCAACGACCTGGACCCGGAAACCTCGCGGTCGGCCCGCCCCATCCTCGTGCACCGCGCCATCGACGGGTCGGCGGGCCTGACCAGGGTGGCCGAATTCGGCGAACCCGTCCGTCCGGGAACCCTGGAGGGGTTCGTCACCGACAGCGGCCTGCGCCCGCGCTACCCGGCGGTGGAAATCTACCGCGTCGATGACGCCAGACCCGGGCCGTACCTGACCGACCTGGACGCGATGGCCCGCGTCGACGGCGGCCCGGAAGCCCTGCTGCGCCTTGCCGAACGACGCCGGCTGGCCGGCCGGGAGCCGCTGGGCCCGATGCTGCTGACCGCCGATGCGCAGCGCGCCGGTGTCGGCGCCCCGCTGGTCACGGTGACCGACACCCCACTGGCCCGCGAAACCGACTACGGCCGCGTGGACAACCATTCCTCCGCGGTGCGCACCCCCGACGAGCGCCGACAGACCTTCAACCGGGTGATGGACTATCCGGCGGGCACCGATCCGCTGTACGCGCGGTGGACCGGCGGGAACATCAGCGTGTCCAGTTCAGCGGCGGATTCGACTGCGCTGCCCAATGTTTCGCCATCCTCCGGGCCTGCGGCGGCGATCGATGCCGATTCGTCGACCAGTTGGGTGTCCAACTCGCTGCAGACCGCCGTGGGCCAGTGGTTGCAGGTCGACTTCGACCACCCGGTGACCAATGCCGCGGTCACCATCACTCCGAGTGCCACCGCCGTCGGTGCGCAGGTCCGCCGCATCGAGGTGTCGACGATCAACGGCACCACCACCCTGCGTTTCGACGAGCCCGGCAAACCGCTGTCCGCGGCGCTGCCGTTCGGTGAGACACCGTGGATGCGGATCACCGCCGTCGGCACCGACGACGGCTCGCCCGGTGTGCAGTTCGGTATCACCGATCTGTCCGTGACCCAGTACGACGCATCGGGATTCGCGCACCCGGTCACGCTGCGGCGCACCGTGGACGTGCCGGGCCCGCCGGCGGGATCGGCGGTCGCGCAGTGGGACCTGGGCTCCGAACTGCTGGGTCGGCCGGGCTGCGCCGACGCGCCCGACGGTGTCCACTGCGCGGCCACCATGGCACTCGCGCCCGAGGAGGCGGTGAACATGAGCCGCACCTTGACGGTGCCGGAGGCCACCGCGGTGACCCCGACGGTGTGGGTGCGGGCGCGCCAGGGCCCGCGACTGGCCGATCTGATCAGCGCGCCCGGAACCATACGTGCCACCGGAGATTCCGACCTGATCGACGTACTCGGATCGGCCTACGCCGCCACCGACGGCGACGTGCGCACCGCGTGGACGGCACCCCAGAACAACGTGCAGCTCAAAAAGCCGCCGACGTTGACGGTCACACTGCCCGAGCCCACCGAGGTCGCCGCCCTGACCCTGACGCCCAGTTCCACGGTGCTGCCGGCACATCCGACGATGGTCGCGATCGACCTGGGCGCCGGACCGCAGGTGCGCCGCCTCGACGGCGACGGGCCGCAGACGTTCGACCTGTTCCCCACGGTCACCGAGACGGTGCAGCTGTCGATCCTGGACTGGACCGATGTGATCGACCGCACCGCGCTGGGTTTCGACCAGCTCAAGCCCACCGGGCTCGCCGAGGTGACCGTCCTGGACACCGCGGGCAATCCGATCGCGGCACCCGACCCGGCCGACCGGGACCGCCCGATCACGTTGCCGTGCGGCAAGGGGCCGATCATCGGTGTGGCCGGACAGTTCATCCAGACCTCGGTCGCCACCACCGTCCGTGCGCTGCTGGACAACGAGCCCATCGCCGCGCAGCCCTGTCAGTCCAACCCCGTCACCCTGCCCGAGGGACAGCAGGAACTGGTGGTCAGCCCGGGTGAGGCATTCGTGGTCGACGGTGTCCAGCTGGCCACCCCCCGCGCCGGTGAGCTGCGCACGGCGCCGACCGTCGACGCGCACACCGGGACGTGGACCTCCGATCACCGCGAGGTCGAGGTGGAGGCGTCCGACCACGACCGGGTGGTCGTGGTGCCCGAGAGCGTGAATCCCGGGTGGGTCGCGCACAGCGCGGACGGCACCGCGCTACGGCCGATCACCGTCAACGGGTGGCAGCAGGGTTGGGTGGTCCCCGCGGGCACCGACGGCACGCTGGCCCTGACGTTCCCCGCCAACCTGACCTACCGGATCGGACTCTTCGGCGGGCTCGCGCTGTTGCCGGCGCTGGCTCTGCTTGCGCTGCTGCCGATCCGGCGCAGGATCACCGGTGAGCCGGTGCGGCCGTGGGTGCCTGCACCGTGGCTGACCGCCGCCGCGGTCCTGGCAGTCGGCGGGCTGATCGGCGGGGTCACCGGGATCGTGGCGGTGGCGGCGGCGATCGGCGTCCGGTACCTGCTGGCGGGGCGGGCCTGGTCGGAGAAGATCACCGTCGGGGTGGCCGCCGGCGGGCTGATCGCCGCCGGCGCGGTCCTGTCCCGCGGTCCGTGGCGCTCGGTGGACGGCTACCTCGGCCATTCGGCCGGCGTGCAGTTCCTCGCGTTGCTGTCGGTGTCGATGCTCGCGGCGTCGACGGTGGATCTGAAGCGGCCCAGCACTCGAACGCCACCCGGTGGCGAGCAGGCCGACGACCGACCCGCACCCTGACCGTTCATCCCCGCCGGAGCGGCGGTGCCGGTCACTGCCGCGCCGTAACCGCCTCGCGCAGCATCGTGTACACCGTCGGACCGTCCTGGATCCGTGTCGTGGCAGTGAGGGTGAATCCTGCTCGTTCGTACAGCCGGACATTGCGGTCGTCAGAGGTTTCCAGCGCCGTATCCGCGGTCACCCGCGATGCGTCGACTTCGGCGAGCGCGGCCCCGATCAGCGCGGCCCCGAGCCCATGCCCCTGGGCCTCGGGACGCACGCCCAGCGTGGCCAAGTTCCACACCCCGTCCGGGAAAGGCGGGGTGTCTGCGGCGGCGACGACAGCCAGACGTGCCCCGTGCAACTCGGCCACCTGCGTTTGCAGGTCATCCGATGGTGCAGGCGCGGAGGGCGGTAGGACCGCGATCACGCCGTTCACATCACCGGCGCCGATTCCGCCGATGAGCACGATGCCGTGCTCGAGCGCATGGCCCAGGTAGAGCCGTTGTAGACGTTCCAGACGGACCGCGTAATCATCGGCGGGGATGGACCATCGGGTCCACGCATACGATTCGAAGGCGGCGGCCAGGGTGCCCGCGGCAGCATCCAAATCCTCAGCACCGGCGCGCGCGATCCTACTGGGCGAAGACACTTCAACTCCTTGTGCGACCGTACGTTCTCGCCGGCCACCATACCCGGCCGTCTCGCGGCTAGATGTCGAGTGTCAGACGCGGAGTGAGCGAACGGGATACGCAGGGCAGCATCGACGTCTCGCGCTCGTCGGCGGTGAGCCTGTTCTCTCGGTGCTCGGGAGTGCCGGCCAGCACTCCCACCCGGCAGGTTCCGCAGAACCCTTGACGGCACGAGTAGGCGGTGTCGGGCCGGTGCCGTACCAGCGCGTCGAGCACCGTTTCGTCCGCGGCCACCGGCAGTACCGCACCGCTGCGCGCCAATTCGATCTCGAATGCCTTGCCGTCCCGCACCGGCGGTGCGCTGAACCGCTCGAAATGCAGTGCGGCGGAGCCGGATCGGTCGAAGTTCTGGCGCACCGTCTCGATCATCGGGGGCGGACCGCACACATAGACCGCGCCGCCGGCCGGTGCGTGCCCCAGCAGGTCGTCGACGGTGGGCAGACCGTGTTCGTCATCGAACCGGATGCTCACCCGGGACGGGTCCCACGACGCGATCTCGTCGAGGAACGGGATGGTCGACGCGCTGCGTCCGCAGTACACGAAATGCCAATCGGTACCCAGCCGTTGAGCGGCGAGCACCATCGGCAGCACCGGGGTGATGCCGATACCGCCGGCGATGTAGAGCGCCCGTTCGTAGGGGATGAACGGGAAGCCGTTGCGCGGGCTGCGCACGGTGACCGTGTCGCCCACCGACAGCGCATGCATTTCCAGCGATCCGCCGCCACCGTCGGGTATCCGGCGTACGGCGATCCGGTACTGCGACCGATCCTGCGGGTCACCGCACAGCGAGTACTGCCGGCGACGCCCGGAGGGCAGGTGCAGATCGAGGTGACTGCCCGGCTGCCAGGCGGGCAGTGTGGCGCCGTCCGGTGCGGCGAAGGTCAGTGCGACGACATCGTTGTCCTGCGCGACGACGGTGCGCCCGGTCACCAGCAGTGTCAGCGGGGCATCTGCGCCGCGGACGGCTCGCTCGTCGGCGTAATCGGCCTGGGTGACACGCCCCAGCCAGAACCGGTCTAGAAGCGACACAACGAAGTTCGTTGCCCGATCGTCGAGCGGTGCGCCCAGCGGTGGCGCGGTGTGCTTCACCGAGCTGCGGCCCGCGCAGCGGGCGAGGAGGCAAGGTAGGCGACGGCCTGCGCGGTGTCACCGACATCGCCGGGGTGATACCGCGGCGAGAAGTACTGCAGCCCGCGCCAGGTGGTGTGCGTGATCGAGGGTGTGACGCCGCGGCGCCCGGAGCGGATCAGGCCGCGCCAGATCGCTTTTCGCTTGCGCCGCGACAGCGTGAGGTTCGGGTCGACCAGCATCAGGTACCGGGTGGCCTGCCACAGTAAGTACAGCAGCATCGGGCCCGCCACCACCTGGGCCCAGGCCCGGCGCGCGTAGTTGTGGTCGAAGTAGCGCAGCACATCGTGGGACACCATCCGGTGCTCGACCTCTTCGGCGCCGTGCCAGCGCAGCAGGTCGACGATGGTGGGGTGCGCCGTCTGGCCGTTGAGCCGCTTGGCGTTGAGCACCCAGTCACCCAGGAACGAGAAGATGTGCTCCAGCGCGGCCATCACGGCCAGCCGTTCCACCAGATAGTTGTGCGCCTTGGCGCCGGTCGCGTCGCGAGCGCCGAGCAGGCTGCCGAACACCCAGTGCGCGCGGTCGAGCACCGGGGTCGGGTCGATACCGTGGCGCTGCAGGTATTCGTTGATGCCGGAGTGGGCGTTGGCGTGCATGGCCTCCTGGCCCATGAACCCGATGACGTCCTCGCGAAGTTTCTCGTCCTCGATGTGCGGCAGTGCCTCTTTGAGGATCTCGACGAACCATTCCTCACCGGCCGGCAGCAGCAGGCTCAGCCCGTTGTACAGGTGCGATGCGTACGGGTCGTCGTACACACACTGAGCGGGCACGTCGGTGAGGTCGAAGTGCACCGCGCGTGCGTGCAGCGCGATCGCCGCACCGTCCGGGGTGTCCGTGTCCAACTTCTCCATCCGCGAAACGGTACCCCTGGTACCGGGTAGATGTCGATACGCGCGAACCGCCTCGGCCGCCGCAGGCGGCTCCTAGCATCGGCGGGGTGGCCGAAACGAGCACCGCACGCGGGGCGATAGATACCGCTGACCTCGGCGTCACACTCATGCACGAGCACGTCTTCATCATGACCACCGAGATCGCCGAGAATTATCCGGAGGCCTGGGGCGATGAGGATCGCCGCGTCACCGACGCGATCGCCCGTCTCAACGAACTCAAATCCCGCGGCGTGGACACCGTTGTCGACCTCACGGTCATCGGGCTGGGCCGCTACATCCCGCGGATCGCGAAGATCGCGGCCGCCACCGAGATCAACATCGTGGTGGCCACCGGCCTCTACACCTACAACGACGTGCCGTTCCGGTTTCACTACCAGGGTCCGGGCACCCTGCTCGACGGACCCGAGATCATGACCGAACTGTTCGTCCGCGATATCACCGAGGGCATCGCCGACACCGGCATCAAAGCGGCAATCCTCAAGTGCGCCACCGACGAACCTGGTGTCACGGCCGGTGTGGAGCGGGTGCTGCGCGCCGTGGCGGCCGCGCACCGGGAGACCGGCGTGCCCATCTCGACCCACACCCACGCCGGCAGCCGCCGCGGTCTGGAGCAGCAGCGGATCTTCGCCGAAGAGGGCGTGGACCTCAGCCGCGTCGTGATCGGGCACTCCGGGGACAGCACCGACCTGGACTACCTGGAGGAGCTCATCGCGCGCGGCTCCTACCTGGGCATGGACCGGTTCGGCATCGACTCGATCCTGCCGTTCGAGCAGCGCGTCGACACCGTGGCCCGGATGTGCGAACGGGGCCATGCCGAGAAGATGGTGCTCTCGCACGACGCATCCTGCTACTTCGATGCGCTTCCCGAGGACATGGTGTCGGTGGTGATGCCCAATTGGCACTACCTGCACATCCACAACGACGTGATCCCGGCGCTGAAACAGCGCGGGGTGACCGACGAACAGCTCACCACCATGCTGGTGGACAATCCGCGCCGGATCTTCTCCCACGGCGGCGGCTACTGAACGAGGTCAGCCACCGCACTGTCCCGCGGTGCCGCACGACGGTGCCGGGCCTCCCAGCGCAGCAGCGCCTCCCGGCACGGTGACTCGACCAGCGCATAACTGACCGCGGCGATCGCGAATCCGAACACCAGCGTCATCACCAGCACCACCGGCATATGGCCGTTGAACGGGAAATACCCCATGATCGGGAACACCATCGCCAGCGCGGCCAGATGCCAGATGAACAGCCCGTAGGACCAGCGTCCCAGCGTCACCATCACCGGGCTGCCCAAGACGCGGTGCGCGGTATCGGGTGCGTCGAGCACCAGGGGCGCCAGCAGTGTCCCGGCCACGATCGCGCCCATCGTCGTCTTCACCACGAACTGGGCGACGGTCCCGGGCGTGAGCCCCTCCGGGCCGGCCAGCGGCGAGGCCGCCACCAGGAACGCCGCCAGGGCCACCGCCGCCATCAGCAGCCGGCGCCGCGCCAGCCGGTGCGCCCAGCCGACCCGGCTCACCGACAGCTCGGCCAGCACGATGCCCGCGGCGAACCAGGAGAAGAAGGCCGGCGGCCAGTTCAGCGGATTGACCCCGTAGGGCGGGTCGAACGGGATCAGGCCCCACGCCAGGCTCGCCGCGGCCAGGCCGATGACGGCCGGGATGCGCGCACCCACCGGCAGCCGCCGGGCCAGCAGCGCCAGCACCGGCAGCGCGATGTAGAAGCAGACCTCCACCGACAGGCTCCACATCTGGGTCAACCCTGAGGTCAGCGTCAGCGGGACGTAGATCTGGGTGAGGGTCAGATTGGCCAGCCACACCGTGACGCCGGCTCCGGCATCGGGCATCAGCGTCAGGATGACGATGACGGCGACCAGATAGCCGGGCATGATGCGGACCAGCCGCGAGCGCAAATAGTGCCCGGTCGGCGGGCGGTGCCGCAGCCCGCGTTCGGCGGCGGCGTGCCCGCGCCACAACAGAAAGCCCGACAGCGCGAAGAACACCGCGACCGCCAGATCGAAGCGGCCCAGCAGCCTGCCGGTGACCCCACCGGTGTTCCCGGTCTGGAACGCCACGTGGGTGATGACCACCCCGATGGCCGCGCAGGCCCGCATGCCCTCGACGGCAGGCAGGAAGCTGCGCGCGGCACCCGAGGTGGTGCGATCGCCGGGTGCCGTCATGGCGACCAGTGTGCCCCCCCGGCGGGCTGGAGCGAAGCGACCGGGGAATGAGACCGGCGGGCTGGAGCGAAGCGACCGGGGAATGAGACCGGCGGGCTGGAGCGAAGCGACCGGGAGTGTTGAAGTGGATCGTCACAGTTCTCGCCCTCACGGTGTGCTGTTAGGGTCGTCAGCGACCGAAGGGAGCACGGGTTGAACCGCGCCGTCGCCCTGCGAATTGCCGCATGTGGACTTCTGGGGCTGGGTGCTGCCCTGTTGATCGCAGCCCTGCTGCTGTCGACGTACACCCAAGGCAAGATCGCCAAGATCCCGCTGGATCTCGACGCCGACCTGATGAGTGAGGGCACCGGCACCGCGCTCGACCCGGCGTCGCTGTCCTCCGGTGAGGCGTTCGTCATCGACGAGAACGTCCCGGTGGCCCTTCAGCAGCAGCTGAGCGTGGAGGCTCCGGCCAACGCCGACGTGGTGACCCTGCAGGTCGGCAGCTCGCTGCGACGCACCGACAAACAGCAGGACCAGGGTCTGTTGCTGGCGCTGGTCGACACCGTCACGCTGGACCGCTCCAGCGCGCTCGCGGTGTCCAGCGACACCAATCCCGGCGGTGCGGTGCAGAAGCCGCGCTCCATCGAGGATGACAACCCGCCGACCAACGTCGCGCTGCCGCATGAGGGGCTGTCCTACCGCTTCCCGTTCGACACCGAGAAGAAGACCTACCCGTACTTCGATCCGATCGCGCAGCAGGCCTTCGACGCCAACTACGACGGCGAGGAAGACGTCAACGGGCTGACCGCGTTCCGGTTCACCCAGAACGTCGGCTACGACGCCGACGGCAAGCTGGTCGAGCCGGTCAAGTACGCGTCGCTGTACGACAACGACGAGGACGCCGAAGTGACCGCGCGGGCGTCGCTGTGGGGCGTGGAAGCCGAGAACCCAGAAGATCCGGTCACCATGACGCGGTACTACGCGGCGCAGCGCACCTTCTGGGTCGACCCGGTCACCGGCACCATCGTGCGGGCCAAGGAACACGGATTCCACTACTACGCACGAGATGCGCTCAGGCCCGAGGTGACGTTCGCCGATTACACCGTGACCTCCACCGAGGAAACGGTCGAGTCACAAGTCGCCGCCGCGCGTGACGAATCCGACCATCTGGCGTTGTGGAGCCGGGTCCTGCCGATCACCTTCACCGCGCTGGGTCTGGTGACCCTGGTGGGCGGCGTGCTGCTGGGCTCGTTCGCACTGCGGGCCGAGTCCGCGCTGATCGACCCCGGTCTGGACGGATCGGACCGCGGCTTCTTCGGCCGGCGCGACGACGAATCCGGGCCGATGCCCGCCGCCGAGGCGCAGACCGAGAAGATCCCCACCCGACGGCCCACCGACCTGCCGCCGGACCGACCGGTCTGACCGCCCCTGCATCACCGGCCACCGCCCACCGGCGGTGGATCGGGCCTGCATATTCGCTCGCCCTGGCGCTGGTTGTCACCGCACCGCTGCTGGCGCCGGGGTATCTGCTGTTGCGGGACGCGGTCTCCACGCCGCGGTCCCATCTCTCCGACGCCGCGCTCGGTCTGACCCAGGCGGCCCCGCGTGCGCTGCCGCAGGACTTCCTGATCGCGCTGCTCTCCCGGGTGATCGACGGCGGCGTGCTGGTGAAGCTGTTGCTGATCGGCGGGCTGTGGCTGGCCGGCTGGGGGGCGGCGCGACTGGTTGCCCACGTGCTACCCGACGTCGGGGTGGCGGGCCAGTGTGTGGCGGCGACGGTGGCCATCTGGAATCCGTATGTGGCCGAACGGCTGCTGCAGGGGCACTGGAGCCTGCTGGTCGGCTACGGCTGCCTGCCCTGGGTGGCCACGATGATGCTGCAACGCCGGTACTGGCCGCTCGCGTTCTGGATCGCGCTGGCGGGCCTGACCCCGACCGGGCTGTTGCTGGCGGCGGTCGTCGCGCTGGTGTGCTGCCGGGGGTGGCGCGATATCGCGGTCACCTCAGCGGTGGCGGCCGGCGCGGCGTCGCCCTGGCTGGTGGCCGCGGTGATGGCGGACTCGCTCGCCTCGACGGCCGGGGCCGGGGTGGCGGCGTTCGCGGCCCGCGCCGAACCCGGGCTGGGCACCTTGGGTAGCCTCGCCGGGCTCGGCGGGATGTGGAATGCGCAGGCCGTACCCGGTTCACGCACCACACTTTTCGCGGTGGCGGCCACCGTGGTGCTGCTGGCCGTGGTGTGCGCGGGCCTACCGGCGGCGATCCGCCGCCCGCAGGCCCGCCCACTGCTGGTGCTCGCCGTCCTCGCGGTGGCGCTGCCCGCGGCGATGGCCACCGGACCCGGGATGGCGGCGCTGGAAGCGGTGATGCGGGCCGTGCCGGGGCTGGGGTTGCTCCGCGACGGGCAGAAGTGGGTGGCGTTGGCCGTCCCTGGCTATGCGCTGGCCGCCGCGGGGGTGGCGCGGCTGGGCCGTTCGGCGGCGGTGGTGGGTTGCGTCGCCCTGATCGCGGTGCTGCCCGATCTGGCCTGGGGTGTGGGCGGGCAGATGCGTTCGGTGACCTACCCGGCGGGCTGGACGACGGTTGCCGCGATGATCAATGCCGACCCGC
>JAXHOA010000012.1:0-4148 GCA_034520035.1 Mycobacterium sp.
GACGAACGCGCGCTCATGGTCTTGGCAGGTGATGTCTTCCCGGCGGTCGAGCCATCGCCTTGCCTGCCGGTAAGGCAAAGCGATTCGGCGCTTTTGGGTGACTCTGTTGACGCGCTGCTTGATCCTCGATCTGGACGGAGGTCTCGTCGGTGCAGTCGGCCGGCGCACCGTAGAGTCGCATGCGCAGCTTGCGCCGGAATCGCAGACCTTCGATCTTCTCCCAGTAGAACCGAAGGTCAGGGGTGTCGTAGTACAGCGACGTCACCGGGTAGCCACCATGAGGTGAGAACGGATCGGTGCCCATGCGTGCGGCGAGCTTCGCGGAGCGCAGGGATGTTCAGTTCGTCAAGGAGGCAGTTGATCTGCAGCGGTTGAACGAGTGCAGACGACCTGCGGTCTGTTGGTAGCCAATTGGCGCGGTGGGAACATCCTCCATCCGCTGCCGAGTGCCCGGGGGCTCCCGGTGAACCGGTCGAACAATCCCATTGGCGCGTACCTTTCCTTTCCAACGCGTTTACCAGTCGTTCAGATAGAAACAGGCGTGTCTATGGATCACGTGAGAGTCTGGTATCAGCGCGATATCGAACGCCGGATTGGTTGAGGTGGGCGATTGGCCGGTGTTTCTTGAGGGATGGTGCATAGCCATCACCCAGGTTGTTGACAGCGGGAACTCGTGGGCCAGAGCGACAATCGGGTAGTGCATGCCTGAGACCTGCCCGGCTCACATCGGCTCTCGAGTGTGCCGAATTGCTGAGAAGAAAAATGGTGAGGACTCGCCAATGGGCGTACCGGAAGAGATTCCACCCAGTGTGTGGTGGCGGCTGAGCCATCCGCGTTCCTGGACACTTCGGAGCCGGTTGATGGCCACGCTCTTGGGTCTGCTGACACTCGTGTGCGCCGGTATCGGAGTAGGGGCCATTGCCGCGTTACGCCGTTATTTGACAGCACAACTCGATGCTCAAGTATTTGACGCCGGCTGGCGGTCGGCGGCGATGGTCGCGCTCGGCCCGCCGCCGGCGCACCGAGATGGCTCGCCCCGGTTTGCGGACGGGCCGGGGCCGCACTTCCTCGATGGGCCCGGCCAGGCCAGCGGGACAGCCGGTGCGGTGCTCTCGGACGGTCAGGTGTTGGAAGCCGCGGTGATCTCCGATACCGGCTCGCAACAGCCCCTGACGGCGCGGGCCTACGCCCAACTCGCGGAGCGGACCACCTGACGCCCGGCACGGTTGAACTGGACGGGCTCGGAACCTACCGAGTGATCACCATCACGGCCCCGAACGGCAGCGACGTCCTACTGACCGGGCTACCGACCCAGGCCTTGGAGAACGCCGTGTTGTCGGTGCTGGGCATCATTGCCGTCATCGTCGCGGTGGCCTTCGCCGCGGTGTCCATCGCGGGAATCTTGATCATTCGGCGGCAACTGGCGCCGCTGTCAGCCGTCGCCGCTGCTGCGGGTCACCGCCGCCGACTCGGATTCCGGCGACGGGGATATGAGGCTGCCCAAGCTGATTGTTTCGGTGGAGGGCGACGCGAGATACACCGAAGTGGGGCGGCTCGGTTCGGCGCTCAACAGAATGCTGTTGCGGATCGCCGATGCCATGGAAGCGCGATCGAGCCAGCGAGCTTCGGGTTCGACAGTTCGTCGCCGATGCCAGCCACGAGCTTCGGACGCCACTGGCGGCCATCCGCGGATACGCCGAGCTGGCCAAACGTGACGGTGACGCTACGACGCCTGCGGTCCGCCATGCGATGGACCGCATCGATTCGGAGTCCAGGCGGATGTCGGTACTGGTGGGGGACATGTTGCTGCTTGCCCGACTCGATGCGGGCCGGCCTCTGGAGAGCGAGGAAGTCGACGTTTCGCAACTGGTGCTCGACGCTGTCAGTGATGCCCATATCGCCGGGCGTGATCACCGCTGGCAACCGAACCTTCCAGATGAGCCGGTTCTGGTAGTCGGCGACCGGGCTCGCCTGCACCAAGTGCTGACGAATCTGCTGGCCAATGCGCGTGCTCATACACCTGCGGGCACGAATGTCGTGACGTCGGTGGCTACGGACGACGGAGGCCGGGCAATCATCACGGTGCGAGACGACGGGCCGGGAATACCTGCTGATCAGCAGGCGAGCATCTTCGAGCGATTCGTGCGTGGCGATGCCTCCCGGTCACGGCGGGAAGGAGCACTGGCCTCGGTCTGGCCAGCGTGTCCGCGGTGGTGAAAGCCCATCGCGGCAGTATCGTCGTCGACAGCGAACCCGGTGCCACCATATTCACCGTCACGCTGGCACGTCCTGGCACCTAGCCGCCAGCTTCGGAGTCGAGCGTCCCGTGCCGCAGATCAACACCAAAACTCCTCCCGCGCAACCGATATCGATACCGGATCCGGTCTGAGCGGAAGACGGACGGGCCGAGCGCGTCGGCGCAACAGCGACATATCTTCAACAGAAGGCCTTCACAGGTCCCACCCATGTGCGCAGGTGACCATTCAATGATGCAAGGAGGCATTCAGGAGTGCCGACCGGCATCCGTGCGCGCCGACTCGCACGTGTACGAGTCGGTCATCGTGCGGCTGCGCGCCACCGTGCGGCCCCGCGCGATTCGACCGTTCATGCGAGGCCGCATAGAGATCCAAAGTGCCTCAGGGAGATCATGATTACCACCAAGTTTGTCCGCGGACTCCTCACCACGGCCGTGGTTGGCGCCGGGTTGACGGGTAGCCCCGGAACTGGCGTCGCGGGAGCCGAACGGTTTGTGCTGCCTCGACGTGGTTCAGGTCGGTGATACCGCTGACGGGTGGCGGTTCACATTGACCATGACCGAACTGCGCGTCGATTCGGTGCCGAACCTGGCCACCTCACCATTCACCAAAGAGGGATTCGTCACGGCCAAGGTCACAGCCACCGTCGAGGGGGCCGGGAGCCTGTCGGTGAACTCCGGGTCGCTCGTTCTCGGAGTGCAACTCGGTTGCCAGGTGGATGTCAGTGAGGGTCTTGAGCTCGGCGTCGACCCCGCAATCGATGTCTTCAACTACGATTCCGGTTCGGGCTCTTTCGAGGACCCGGAATTTGACGTCTGGCCCAGAAGCGGACACCAAGCTGCACGCCGGAAGCATAGAGGTGGTCGGATTGGGCGCCAAGAGAATGAAATCGAACACCGCAACGATATCCGTCCGCGACGCCCACGTGCAGGTGTCAGAATGCGGCGGGCCGGTCACCGTGCGGATGTTCGGCGTCCGCGGCGATCAGCACGGACTCCTCCGATGACAGCCTGAACGCCTATGGCGCACCATCCGGGCCAGTGACGGTGATGAGCTGGGATGTGGTGCGTGGACACCTCTTGGTCGTCCTACGGCGGGGTTGCCCGTTCCATGGCGCTGGCCACGGCATGGGCGGCCGCAGCGGCCGGATTGTTCTGCGCCGCAGCTCATGCAGCCGACGATGATGACGATGATGATGACGACGATGACGATTGGGGCTCAAGCTCCTCGAGCAGCACAATCGAGTCGTGGCCGCCCAACTCGATCGACTGGCCGCCACTCAGTCCCGATGATGACGGCGAGGATCCTCCGCCGATCATCATCGTAGGTAGTCCCCCTGAGGTTCCTCCGGCAGGTGCGGTCCTCGTTCCGACCCCCATTGTTGTCGCCAGGCCACCGCATCCTCGACGACTCAGCCTTGCGCCTGCACCGACACCGGCTGCCACTCCCGCCAGGACGCCAGCCGCTGCGCGTAGTCGGCCTCGGCCAGCTGCAGCGGGATCTCCCCGAAGAACACCCGCAGCGGCGGCTGCTCGGCGTCGACGATCTTGAGCACCGCGGCGGCGGAGGCCCGCGGGTCACCCGACTTCGCGGTGCGCTTGGCGCGGGCCTCCTGCGCCTCCGTGTGCGCCTCGGCGTAGTCGGGCAGCGGTGTCGCGTGCCTGGCCGAGGACCCGGCCCAGTCGGTGTCGAAGCCACCCGGTTCGATCAGCGTGACGTGGACGCCGAAACCGGCGATCTCCTGGGCCAGGGACTGGGAGAAGCCCTCCAGCGCCCATTTCGAGGCGTGGTAGATGCCGACGTTCTGGAACGCGGTGATCCCGCCGATGGAGGACACCTGGATGATGTGCCCGCTGCGCTGGGCCCGCAGGAACGGCAGCGCCGCTTGGGTCA
>JAXHOA010000053.1:0-95926 GCA_034520035.1 Mycobacterium sp.
GAAGTTACGTATTGCTTTTGGTGTTGCAGCCTGCGCTTGACTGTCAGTCCGAATTTCCAATGATTGAGGTTTTGACCTCGCCGTTCTAAACGGCGAGGCTTTCCCTTTATTTATTTGAAGCGGTCTTTCGTTTAGCCTTCGAATTTCAGTAAAATTTTGTCGCGACTGAGCCGCTCGTGGCTGATATTAAAGTTACTTTTAAACACCGCCAGTAAGCCATTCACATCGCCGGTTTTAAACATGCCGGCGACATGAATATCTTTAAGTTTGTCATCATCGGCCAATTCAAACTGAATATCGGTGTAGCGACTAATTTCGGCGACGGCATCCGCCAATTATTCACCCTGGAAAATCAAATTGCCCGAGCGCCAAGATAAGCTTGCCGCAATGTCTTCACCGCATCAATTTTTAAGACTTTTTCTTCCTGTTGACCCGTAGCATCGAGCGCCACTTTTTCGCCTTTAGAAATGGCAAGCGCCGATTCTGGTAAACGGTTGGCCAAGCGGTGTTCGTCGGCAATCAAGGTTTCGGCGATGGCCGTTTCGACCCGCACTTTGTCCAGATTTCGACCAAGACCTTAGGAATTGGATTGACGCCAGATTTTATAATAATAACATGACGATATAAAATAGAAATGGGTAAGACCAATGTATAGTTAAAATGATCTAGTCAGGCGGCTCGACGCGGGGGTATTGCAGCGCACCGATGTCGATGCGTTTCGCAGTTTCTGCCGCGGCGCAACGCGCGGTTCCTGCGGTGGACGAGGAGCATTTCCGCCTAGTCACCGGCTTTAACGATATATTCGTGAACGTAGCGGCCATCATCGCGCTGGTCGCGGTGGGGCGCGATTGGCGGCGGGTTGCTAAATTGCTGCGGTCGCATGGGGTCTGGCCGAGTTTTTCACGCGAAAGCGGCGGATGGCGTTTCCATCTATTATTCTGTTGCTGGCCTTGTCGGCGGGATTGCGTGGGGTCTGGGTGGCGTGGTCAATGAACGCTCCAGCGGAGCAATTGGCGTCGCCATTGCGGCTTTGACTGCGTTGGCGGCCTTTCTCCATTGGCGCCGGTTTCAGGTGCCTATCACAGTGGCAGCATTAACCGCCGCCATTGCGTCCGGCGTCGCTTCGCTACTCATGCTTTTTTGGAATCGTTGGAATTGGAAGATCCCGAAAATCCTGCTTGCCATTGTCCTCATCGCTGGCCTTTGCGTCTTCGTTTCGCCATGTGGTGGATTTGCAGGACCGCGACCGGCAAACGGCAAAAGCGACGTGGCGTTCTGGCTCCACCTGCTTGCCGCGCCGATGATTGCGCATCCCTTGTTCGCGTTCATGGGCGCAACCGATGGGCAGGATATGGGCGTCCGCAGCATCATCGCCATTCTTGTCGTATATCTGTTGTTCACGCTTGTGGCGCTGGCGGTGGATCGCCGCGCATTGCTCGTCTCGGTGCTCGCCTATGTAAGCTCTTTCGCGCTGTTCAGCCTATTCCGCACATTTGGCGGGATCGGGAGGAGCCGGTGGCAATTACCGCGCTTATCATAGCAATACGTAACTGAACGAAGTATTACCGGCGAAGTTACGTATTGTTTTGAGCAAGCCGAATGGCGCGCACAATGATGTCGTGCCCGACCAAGCGAGCACCCCCCGCGGATTTCGTCCCAGTCCGAATGAGTGCCTCAGCAATCCCGCATGCGGGGTCATAGACGAGGCCCTTGGTCGACGACGCGAGGTTGGAAAGGAGTTCTGATACGCGCGAGTTCACAATTCCGTGTTCGCCGACTCCGTAGCCGGCGGCGCGACCGCGTTCACCGCTTCCGCGTCGGAGGACCTCGTCTGCCGCCATCGCCAGGCGGTCAGGCTCGATCCCGTCAACGGCGCTGACCACGGCCGCGATTGGAAGCGTGTCGAGCCGCCCGTTTGTCTCCCG
Organism: Mycobacterium sp.; assembly: GCA_034520035.1. Classification (GTDB taxonomy): domain Bacteria; phylum Actinomycetota; class Actinomycetes; order Mycobacteriales; family Mycobacteriaceae; genus Mycobacterium. The sequence goes on from JAXHOA010000053.1 coordinate 1,926, forward strand.
CTCAACGTCATCGAGGGTTGAAAGAATGTCGTCCCACTGCGCGTCGGTCGCAGTCCGCCGCAGTACATCCGCTGTTTGAGACGGACCAGCTGCCGCTATCAGCCTCCAATTCGCGTCGGCGGCTTCTAGCGACAGCTTCTTTGCACAACACAGGGCTAGGGCGAGCTCACCCGCTAGCGAACCCGATACACGTCCCCGCAGCGCGTTCAACGAATGCGAAAGCCCCGCCAGACCGCTGTCGCGTTGTATCTGGATCTCCGGCTTCGTTTCAGCAAGCCACGCGATGACTTTATCCAGGTCGTACAGCGGCTTAGTCGCTGACTCCGGCGCCGGATCTGGAAATGGCGGATCGCTCGGCCGCTTCCTCCAATTGGTGACTGCTCCTCGCGTAACACCCGCCAGGTCTGCGATCTCGCTCGGAGTGAGCAGCACCCCCGCCGATTCACCCATCAGGCCACATCCATGTTCGACACGGCGGCGACAGACCGCGGCGACGGCTGCTCGGGAAGTAGCCTGACCTCTGCGGCAGCCAGCTCCAGCCGTCGAGACAAACCACTGGCGTGTGCAACCACCGTTGTCTTCACTCCCCGCGAAGCGAGTTCAGCAATCGCATGCGTGAAAATTCTGTCGCCCGACACCAGTACGACTTCAGTGAAGCGGTCGGCGAGGTTCTCGTCAAGCACATCAAGCAGGGCCAAATCTGCGCCGTTCTGGCCCCGACGCATGACGTACCTAACGCCCTTCCACGCGCAGGCGAGGTCCAGCAATCCAGTTGGACCAACGCCGATCACAACCTGGTCACCAGGCTGTACCGGGACGCTCTCGCCTACGGCCACCTTGGCCCATGAGACGTAATGGCGGACAGCGGATAGACCACCGACAACATTTTCGATATCGATCAGGACGATCCGGCGCTTAGCGGTCTTGCGGCCCTTGGCGTCCTTAAGCGTCTCCGTGAATGGCATGTCAGAATGATTGCACGCAGTTGCCGTATCGGTCAAGTGCCTATGCGATTCACATGGTTTGTGAATTTTGGAGTGGGTGTCGAAGTGTCGGCCCAAGGCGCCTTCGATCGCGACGTGAGGCTGGCTCCCCAGAAACCTCCGTACCAGGCCCGACGCGCATTGCGCGCTTTCCTATTCGAACTACGGTGCTACGTACTCCCCGGCAATGCGATCAGATGGGCCCACACCTGGGCTAACGCTGTGTAAGGCTCCGGCCGCGGTCCTGACACCTGGCGAGTTCGGCTGCCCAGCGATGCGGGTGGGAAGACGTCGAAAGAATCATGCCGACCCAATGCAACTCGCGCGGTGTGATCGTAAGTCGAGCTAATGCTTGCGCCCGTTGCCTCAAACTCCAGTGTCCAGTCTTCTGCGAGATCAGCAGGGGGATCCAGTTCCGCCGTCTCGACCCGTCCGTCTGGGCCTCGCAGCTCGAACACCTTTGGTAGTTCCGTATCATCCCCAACTGGGATGACGGTGATGTGCTGCCAAGTGCTCAGTTCCTCTGTGTAGAGCCATACATAGGCATCGAAGTTGTCGTCGAAACGTGGTGATGCGCTGTCATTTTCGGCTCGGTCAGTCTGCCTAATGTCGATCAACGCACCGTCTCGCAGCTCTGCGCTGTAGGGCACGGTTAGCAGGCGGTCGCGTAGGATCACCCAGTCCCAGTACCCGTCACCATCGTTATTGATCTTTTGGCCTTCGACTCGGACATCAGCGAGCAGGCGCACGACATAGTCGACCATCACGACGGCTCCGTCCTCGTCCACGGCATAAACGTCATGCACGGCAACGTCAACAAGCTCGACGCCGGGTTCGACTTCGGCTTCGGGGTCCATCATCGATTCGATCTCGTCGTCGTCGCCCCAGCCATGATTCCTGCCGATGCTCACTTCACCGACGTCTATCCATTCCGGGGGCGGACCGTGACGGTCGTAGGCGTTCCACGCCGATTCATAGTCGCGGTGCAGTGACGCTGCGATGATCCGAAGCACCACGAGGACGTCAATCGGCTCAACGGGCTCAGGTGGTGTGGGCGCCGGGCCAAAGAACTTGTTAAGCATCTCCTCTTCGACTTTGGCGCCGCGCTGCTTCCATATCTGGATATCGCTCTTCGCATGCCCCAGTGCCAAAGCGGTCTTCACCACATCGTCTTCATTGCAGCTGAGGAAGACGACGGATCGCGGCTTACCGTTAGCCCGGTCTAGTGCACCGCGTACCCAGGCGGAATCAGCGGCACCAGTTCGTACACCGGCCTTCACGGATCCGGGGCCAGTACCCAGGATCTGGTCTCGCAAGCCGGCTACTGCTGCTTCGCCGGTCAACCCAAGAACCACCATGTTGGGAATGTCTGCGAAAGTCTTGAAGAACTCGTCTGCGATCTGCGTACTGACGAGGTCTGACAGTGATCGATCCCCGGCGAGGCCAGCTTGGCGCAACCGCCTGTGCATCTGCCTCTCCGCCGTGAGATCCTCCCAGGCGTGTACTGCAAACTCCAGCACTACAACCTCTGAGATCCATAGCTCGGCCCCGCGCGCTTCGAGGCCAGTGGCTAGACGCACGATATCGCCGATATTGAGACGGCCCTTGTCGAGAAAGGAAGCGTCGAGTACCGCGGCCTTGGCCCACTCAATATCGCTCACACGGTCCATCTTGTCATCAAGGCCGAGCCGGGCTATCAAATGCGCTGAGTCCAGACGCCACCTTTTCCAGCGGTCAGCATTGGTAGTCGATGAGTTTTCGCCGAGACACAGAATCTACGCCCAGGGGTAAGCACTCAATCGTCTGCCGCGCATCGGGATGACTTGTCGTCACTGCTGCCACCCGACCGCCGACTGATCGTCGAGATTGGCGCGGCAAGTGTTCCGCCCCGAAGCCCTATTAGGCTTCCTGCTGCACCGCATTCGTCGCTTCGTAGCTGAGAGTAAAAAGCCGATCCCGGAATAGCTCCGGTTCATCCAGCATTGAACGGGGATCGTCGGATAATTTGAAGTGACGGCGGATCGCGCGTATTCCTTGCAGCACCGCGTCGGCCTCGGCAGCTTCGAGGGGAAGCTGGGCATGCAGCGACTCCAGCAACGACACCGCATCGGTCTTCCGGATCCTGCCCGGATGATCCTTAATGAAATTCTTTCGAAGCCGGTTGATGACGGTCGAGATCCTCGCCTGCGCATGCTCGCGCATGGCCTCGCGTTGCCTCATCTCGATGTGCGCCAGAACAGGCTGAAAGTTCGTGTAGAACTCCTGCTGCAATTCGGGATCGGCGTCCTTCGCCAGCGCAAGATCCACCACACTCCGGGCGAAAGGCAGCTTTTCGAGCTCAAGCGTCCTGGCCAGTTCGCCCGCCGTGCTGGCCGCGACCGCAGCGTCCTTCAGCAACTTGAAGAGCCGCTGTCCACGTTTCGGTTTCACGTCTACCCACGCGGATTTGAAGGCCTGCGCCTGGTCGGCGGGCAGCACTGCCTCCGCGATCCGCAAGACGGCTTGATTAGCGAAAGCGACGGGCACGAGGTCCTCAAGTTCGACAAGCCCGGGTCGCCGTTCGCCGTCTGCGGTGTCGGCGACGGTGAATACAAGCGAAGGCGGAAGTAGTCCCTTAATCGCCTTCACGTCCTCGATTGCCGCCCGGCCCTCGCCGTCGTCGTCGACCATTACGAGCACTGCCGGTTTGTCCTCGTCGCGTCCGCGGGCCAGGTGAACCATGTACGCGATATTGCGAGCACCTCCGCATGGGACGAGCGTCAGCGTGTTGAGGTCGAGCGCGTTGCCGCTGGGCGCGACCCTCCGGGCCACGGCGCTGGCTCCGGCGAGTAGAACCGGATCAGCCTGGCCCTCCAGCATCAGATTGCACGAACTGATGAACGTCGTCTCGGCGACAAACGCGCCCAGCGCAGATCGCAGCGGCTCATAGTGGTTACGCCCCGCGTTCTTTACGACCCGTGTGCCCTCCTCGTTCTCGCCCTTCTCCAGGACTCGAATTCGCTCGGCGTGGTTCTTGTCGATCAGGAACGGGGAGTGAGTGACGTAAACGACCTGAACCGGGGCCGCCGTGTCAGTGTCCGGGTGAGCGAACGCTTCGAAGATCCGCAACAGATCCTGTTGTCCCGAGTTAGAAAGGAAGGCGTCGGGCTCGTCCATCAGCAGGATCTCGCCCTTGCTCCGGTCGTGCGACAGGTACTGGACGAAGTAGCTAAGGAAGTATTGGAGGCCCTGGCTGCGCTCCGCGAATGTGTAGTCTGTGCCCGTCCGGTCGCGGATCGTGAACACCAGGTCGAAATCGCGCAGTCGCAGTTGCAGGGAGAAGTCGCTGTCTTGGGTCCACCACCGACGGAAATTGAGACTATCGGCCAGTTTCCGGTTGAACTTCTTCACGAGGGCCTCGGCGTAACCCTCTGAGATCGAGATCGCGGCTCCAAGCTCACTGAACTCGTCCTCGGTAATTCCGGCGACGTCGAGGAGGAGCCGCCGGGCAAGATTCCACTGTTCGAGCAGCCGGTCGCTGGGCGGGTCATCGGCCCCGTCGTACACCGGCCTGGCCTCACCTGCGGGCGGAGTCTCCAGCGACTCGGGGTTGCGGCGTAGGAAGGACATCCGGCCGAGCCAGCCCTCGCGGGTCCGACCGGTTCGGGATGTATCGCCAGCCAGGTAGGCGATCTCGACGCTGTCCGGAAGCGGTACACGTGCGTCGATTCGAAACGAACGTGGCAGCGTGAGGCCAGAAAGCGTGTCGTCGACCTCAACGGATTCTTCACCGACGTACACGACCGTTCTGTCATGGAATCGGAAGAGTTGGAAACAGTCGATCGTCTCCGCACTCCATTTCGCCAATTCGAGGACGGCGGCGTGTTCCTCCTCGGTGAGATCTGTGAACTCGCCACCGAATTCGGGTAGGCTCGGTGCTGCTTCCTCCGCAAATTCTGTCGAGTACCTGCAAAAGTCGCGCCTGACGAACCCCTTGCCGGTTAGCAGCGCCTCGATCGCGTATAACAGCTGGCTCTTGCCTGCTTCATTCGCACCGACCACAGTGGTGACGTCGGGCTCCATCGGGATGCGCACGAAGGGAAAGAACAGCTCGTCATCACCGATGAGATCCCACGGGTTCGGCGTCGAGGTCGTGTCCTCCCTACTCTTGCGCAAATAGTCGAAATTGAACGAGCGGTAGAACCGCACGTACATGGTCGAGAGTTTCACTGATCCCCCCAGAATCCGTAGCCTTACCCGATCCCCGATGATATTCCGAGGCACCGACACGACCGCGCCGTTGAAACAACTCAACCCTCGGCGGCCGAGACGCCGGCCTCTGCCGACACCTGCTACTCACGGCGAAGAGGTGTGCGCATTCTCCGACGTGACGAACCGGTAGAACCAATTGGCGATATCGGACATCAAGTGTGTGCGGCGAGGCCCCAGCAGGTGACTGATCGTGCCATGCCTACTCTTCGCGGATTGGTGATGCGGTGCTCTGTGCCCCGGCGTCCGGCGGCGGTTGTTGAGTCTCTGCCGGGCTCGCCTCGGGGGCCGCATTGCTCTCCGTCAGGAGACCTTCGGGGATGACGTCGCCGTGGTTGCGTCGGAGGTAGTCGCGTGCGTCTTCGAGCGAGGGGTCATGTTGCAGGCTCTTCTGGAAGTAGTCAAGCCGGCGCTTGGCGTCGTTGATGATCTGCCCCCAGTCCCGGACCCAGACTCTGACCCGGGCGCCCGGGGCCTCCGGCAAGTCTGGCTCGAACACCACGCCCTGCTCGCGGCCCCGCTGGTTGGCCTCCTGGCGCACATCATCATCAAGCTCGCTTGTGACGAGCCAGAAATCCCACTGTGTTGTGCTGCTGGCGAACCGCGGATCCTTTGCGACCGCCTTCGCGTAAGACTTGATCTGGTTCAGCTCGGTCATGCTCGCCACTACTTTGGGAGCCTTCAGCTCCACCACCAAGTGCCTATTGCGGTCATGCTCGGTGGCCGCGGCCGATAACAGGAGATCGAGGCGACCTATCGTGCCATCAAGGCGTTTTACCGGGGTTTTGTCGGCGCGGGCTTCTCCAAGAAGTTCGAGGTGTCGGTCCAGCGCCGCACTGAGGCCCCGTTCGCTGACCATGAAGTTGTATTGCTCGCCGAACACCCACAGCTCGCGCTCCAAGATGCGGTGCAGGTGCTCGCGCTCTCCAACCATCTTGTGCGCCTCGGGATCGAACACCATCAGGTCGAGGGCGCGCAGAAACTCCAAGCGGTTGGTGACGTCCGTCGAGGCCCGAATCACCCGAGAGAGCCCGGTGTTGCGCAGAAGACGGTCGAGTTGCTCGCGCTCTTCCGCGGGTAGTCCAACGTACTCGTCGAGCAGGGCACCGACATCGCCCGGGCGCTGTTGGATCGAGTCCTTGAGCAACCCCAGCGTCAGGCGCTTCTTACTCTTTTCTTTGGGGATGTGCCGCCGGATCGACGTGGCTACTACATCGAACGTGGCTCGCTCGACTTTCTCCTCCTCCGAGGAAGGCTCGCCTTCGTAGGGGTACACGTTGCCGGACTTCCACTCCTCCACAAGTTCGCGGCGCCGCTCGGCGCGTCGAGCATCGAGATAGTCATCGAGGACCTGGTCGAGTTCTTTGAGCAGGACGCCCAGAACGGTCGGCGTCGTCTCCATCCGGGCCACGGGCCACTGGTCGTGATGTTCGGGCATCGCGTCCCAGAGCAGGTAGGCCGAGTAGGTGAAGTCCGGGCCCGGCGCGGCGTCGAGCGTGTCTACGACAACCGCATCGGCATCGCAGAGATGGATCAGCCGCTCCTTGGCCTTGGTCCACTCGATGACGCGCAGCTTCGCATGGTGCACGGTGCCGTCGTGTTCCCACTCGACCGGAAGCAGAGTATCGCGGGCGATGTTGTCCGCGGGGTGGATGCGCTGACCGTCGTAGGTGACCTCCACCCCGGTATGGCTGATGAGATACGGCGCCAGCGTCGTAACAATTCGTTCCGCGGCCGCGTCACGATCGAGCGGATCCAGGGACTCCTTGCCCTCGCCGATGAATCGTGTCCCTGTGTCCGCACTCGTCTCGATCGGGTCGGAGACCTCGACATCCGTGCGACTGATTGCGCGGGCACGGATGACCGTCTGCACCCGTTTGCCGTCGATGCGGTCGCCGACGGTCTCCCAAGTCACCTGTGTACCCAGCGCGAAGGCGCGGAGCCGGCCCTGGCCGAAGCGCCCGTGCAGCGGCCGCCTCTCGCCTTTGCTGCGCAGGGCGGTCCTCTTCCACGAGTTGCCGACCCACTTGAACTCGGTGGCGATGTCTTCCGGCGCCATGCCATGACCATCGTCAGTGACCTCGGCCCCGACCACGACGTCAGTCTCGTTCCGATGCAGCACCACGGTCACGTGGTGCGCGTCGGCATCCAGGCTGTTCCAGACGAGTTCAATCACGGCCCTAACCGGATCGTTCTCGTGGGCGAGCTTCTGGACGTGATCGTCGCCAGCTTCGAGTCGATACGTCTTCACGCGCGTATCGTGCCAGGCGGCACAGACACGCGGTGCGCAGACCTGATTCGTGGCAGTTGAATCCGGTACCTGGCTCGCGCCCGCAGCCATTCTTCAAGTCGTCGTGATCGCCCCACCCCCTAGGGCGAGAGCCTCCCGCTGTCAGTGTTGTTCGACTGCGCCGCCCTGCCTCGCGACGCTGAGGTAGCCGAGGGGCTCCCCGCACGGCACACAAAGAGTCCTGAACCACTCCCTGCGCTGACACATTTCGCCGGGTTCTCCGCAAAGCTCGCAGGTGACGGCTGACACACGAGCTGCTTGATCGGTGATTGCGTCGAAGGCCTCCCACTGCTCAGGCGTCAGTTCTGCATCTGACGTGCAGTAGTAGTTGAGCGTTCCGTACTTTTGTTTGACCTGGTGCACCACGTAGTCCGGATCGATAGCGACGAGCTGTTCATGACAGGCGACGACGATTGGATACCAGCCTGGTCCATGATTGATCTGGCGTCCCCACCGCTGCGGGATACGGCGCAGGATGCGTTCCAGTGCGTCCGCATGTGTGCCAGCGTCGTCGGGGGCGAATTGCGCGGGCCGGGGCATTCCGCGGCTAAGGTCGTGTCCAGTCATCGCAGGTACGTCTACCACGAACCGGTGTTGTCCCGTACCTGATCGACGCCCAGTCCATGGCCCGATCCTTCCAGGTTGCAATTAGCGCTAAGGCGGCTTACGGCCAACCACGTTCTCGATAGGAACGAACGGCCGCCACGATGCGCTCGCCGTCGTCGGTGAGTTGCATGGGTCGGCCGCGCTCGGCACGAATGAAAAGCTTCGTGGCGAGTTCACCCTCGATGCGATCGATCTGGTTGACCAAACTGAACTGGTGGATGCCTAGCTTCTCTGCGGCCGCGGTGAGGGTGCTGAAGCGCGATGCCGCGACAAATCGTTCGAGGCGCTCTCGCCCACCTACACCAGCCAGCGCTGGCCTCAGCAGTTCTGGCGCCTTCGCGGCGTCATCTGCGGCGCCCAAGGCAGCACTATGGCTGGGGCCGCCGCGAGCACGCAGCGGGATTCCATGAGTCTTTGCCCATCGAGCCATGTTCGCGGTACTCATGCCGGTTTCCTTCGCGAGATCGGGCAGAGTCCGGCGCTTGTTGACGTATTGGTCGTGCAACCAGTCGCGTTCGATGACGGTGCGAGCTTTCAGGCCGGGTTCGCGGAGTGCCAGGCCGTAGTCGCGGGCGATCCGGCCGACGACTTGACGGCTGACTCCGACGGATTCCGCGATATCGCGTAAGGACATGTGTTGACGTTCGTAAAGTTCGAGCAGTTGTTCTCGCGGAAGAGCTGCCTTCGCCGTGACGTATGCCTGGTTGTACGGAGTCGTCTCGGATCGCACCGGCGGAGGTGGGGGGTGGGTCTCCAGCAGGTAGCGCACCGTGTCAAGGCCGGTGTTCAGGCGCCTCGCGATGGCGTCCAGCTTGATTCCGTCGGCCGTGACGGCGCGGTGGAGGTGTTCAATCTTCACCTTGCCGGGATCGTCTCCGGGTAAGTCCAGCCCGTCGAGTACTGCTGCAGGGGGTTCCCACACGGATGGTTCGCCTGAGACGCCTTGGTCGGCGAGAAACTCCTGTGCGTGTTCGTCGAGGGCTTGGTCGAGTTCGGTCGTCAGGTAGCGGGGGAAGTCGGCGACTTGAGTGCGAAATGCATTGCTACCGGGGATTACTGACGAAGCACTGGCAGGAAGTCCGCTGAGGCGCTCGAACAACAGGCATCGCGCGATCCTGGCTCGGATCGAGCGGACCCCCGGAGTGCCGGTGTCGCGGCAGATCTGCGTCCACACTTTGTCGGGCAGCAGCATGGAGTAGTCGAGCTGGCGCCGCCGACGGTAGTCGATGGGGATGGGGCAATCGACGAGGTAGTCCGCCACGCGGATCAACGCAAGGCGGAGTCCGTTCCACTGAGCCTGCTCCTCCAGGAGTTGCAGCACGCGGGATACCGCGTGGCCGTCGAGGGGACTGTCGATCATCGTTGCGGCTTCGTCGAGATTGAGCCTGCTGTTGACCAGCAGCAGAGCACTGGAGAGCGCCGGTCGCAGATGACGTTGGTGGCTGTCAGGGATGGCCATCCGAAGCGACCAGGCGGGCCAGAGCATGGTAGGCAGGCCCTGGGCCAGCACCTCTGCGCGGCGCTTGTCCGCCGTCGGCCGGTTGGGCAGTGCGGTGCCGACGCGATGGCGTAGCTGATCGCTCGGCTTTAAGAGTGGCCCAAGTGCTGCCAACTGGACGGCGCTCAACACCGGGGTCGTGTTCTTGCCCCATGCGATGTTTGTTGCCGAGACCGCGGATCCCCGGTCCCGCGATGAAATGATCAGCCACCGGAGTGAGTCACCGGCCGCAGAGACATCGTTGCGGTTCAGCACGTCCATCGCGCCTACTGCCCCTACCGCAGCCGTGGCGGCGCGGGCCGGGGCCGCCAGTCCGGGCTTGGCATCAGTTTGAGCGGGTGCGTAGCGTCGAGACGGACGCTCATCCACCGATTGGTGCGCGACCAGTAGGTCCGGTGTGATGGTGGCTTTCAGATCCTCAGTGGTGGCGTAGGCAAGTATCCTGCCGGCGACGGCGCGAATGTCCGACAGAACGTTGATACGCGGCTGCGGATGGAGCCGATAGACCCCGAACGCCGCTGTCTCGCTCTCGATCACAGCGTTGATAATCTTTTGGGCGCGAACGACCGGGTGCTTTGTGTCGAATACCGCCGTCGACACTGTTGTTAGATCGGCTCCGCATCGCTCGGGAGCCCGGCCGACCGCATCGCGGGCGGGGTGTGCACAACGACCGGGCTGGGGCACAACGTCGCCTATGTGGGTTCGGAGCCGCTGGACTACCCCGCATTCCGGACACGCGTCCGCCAGCAGGCAGTTGTGCATGGTGCAGGCGAAAGCCCAGCCGAGGCGCCAGCTGAGTTTCCATCGTCCGCCAGTCTCTTCGAGGCACTTCGGACAGAAGCGTGATCCCCTACCTCGCCCCCACGGGAAGGTTCGACTCAGGGTCCTTCCGTCGGGGCTGATTCGCAACGCCCTCTCCGAGTAGTGCTGCAAAACCATTGATTCGAGGAAATCGGCACGCAGGGAGGTAGCGACGCTGAGCGACTGGATTTCGTTGGCGGCCGGCTCGACCATCCATGTGCTGATGCCCATTCCTCTACTAGTAATCAACCCCACTGCGGACAACAGGTCGGCGTGCATCGTGTTGGTGCGGTGGGCGATCGCTTCAAGCCATGAATCCAGTGCCTCGCCCGCAATTGGCGCGACCCGGATTGGCAGCGTCCGCACCGAACTCATCCGGCCTTGCCGATCCTGGTGGTCAGGCGACGTGATTCGAAGGCCACCTCCAGTTCCTGACGGGCCTTCTCCGAGGCAGCGTCATTCTTGACCAAATCCATCAGCTCGCGCGACAGATACTCGGCTCCGGTGCGCACGGCCCGCTGACAGCCGCGGTTGATCAGCGTCATCAGCGAGCCGATGTGCCCCGTGCTGCGGGCGAAGAGGTAGTCCGACAGGTCATCTGCCAGCATTCCGGGTCGTTTGTCAGCCAGCACAATCCGCTTCTCCAGCGCGAGAAGCAACTGACGCCACTCGCGACGGCCTTTGTCGGTCGTAGTCACAAACGGCTGAACATCGAGTTGCGTTGTACGTCTGCCAGTTTGAGCTATCACGGCGTCCTCGTACGAGTGCCCCTCGGAGAAGAGTCCTCGCGCGGCGAGGCCGACTCCGACGAAGACCAAGGTGACGGGAAACTCATTGGCGATGTATTTGAAGTGGTTGCTGATCTCGACTCCGGCGGTATTTCGCCAGCGCAGAAAGTGCAGGTCATCGACGATCAGTAACTTCGTCTCGCACGCCAGCACACAGTCGAGTGCTCGGTGCGCAAAGTGAGCGGCGTTGCCCTTGGACATTCCCGGGTGGGCGAAGAATGACAGCATGGCGCGGTTGAACTCCACCATCCCCGTGTTCCCCGTCAGCCCAACTCTGCTCACGGGCCAGCGTTCGTTGCCATCTGCGGTCTCGCTGCCTTGTTCCTTGATCTCGCGTTTGTGGAATTTCTTCGCGAAGTCCAAAACCGTGGTGGTCTTGCCCAGGCCCGGAAATGCGTCGATGGCGACGGCGCCCTTGGCCTTGTCGCCGTCTTGAACGTTGCTGTCGACGATGTCCCAGAGGTCCTCATGCAGAGCGGCCATTTGCGGGGTGTTTATTGGTCCCAGGTTGGCGTGCCATTCGCGCCGTTGTCGGTTGTAGTCGTCGAAGGCCTCGTCACCAAGTTGCTCAAGTTCGTTGCGGGTCAACGGTTCCGGCGTGATTCGGGCTGGTGTATTGACGAAGCGAAGCCAGCCTTCTTTTCGGGAGAGTGTGAGATTGTCCAGGCGGGCTTCAGTTTCCCTAGGAGGCTGCGTCTGTTTCGCCATCACGCGTCCTCTAGAGCGTCTGCGTAGAAGTCATCCAGATCCTGTTCGAAGTCTTCGGCATGGAGTTCGTCTACATCCTCGTCCAGATCATCATCACCGGTCTCGGGGTCGGGGTCTTCAACTCTCTCGCTCGGCGATTCATCAGGTTGTTCGGTGGCGGCAAGGACCCGTGCCACCGACGGCAAGGCGACAACGTCATTGCTCGAAGGAAGTTCGTCAAGCAGGACGACATCACGGGATAGCCGCAGGGCCATACGGCGCTCGGCGAGCGTGTCACCCAGGCCAAGGTTCCAACGTTCGAAGAGATCGGCTATGGCCAGCCGGTCATCAGGATAGGTGTACTTGGCGGCAGCCAGTTTCCGGGCAAACGTCATCGCATCTTCGCTAAGAGGCATGTCCATGGACGGCGCGTGCTCCCACGTCAATGTGTGCCATTGTCGCGTCTCGGGATCTCGGAAGTAGGCGCGCGTGATGTCGTCGGGGCTGTAGTGGATAGGCCAGCGCCCCTTAGCTTTTCCAGTGTAGGGACTGGTGACATTGCGGTAGGGATTGAGCGCAGAACCGTTGTATCGGCGACCGAGATCGACACCGTAGTGCTGGATGGTCCGCCACTGCATGTTCAGGAACTCGTATGCCAAATCAGGGTCGCGGGGTGCCTCGATATACCCGGCCCGAGCCATGCCATGCTCGAACATCTCTGCTGGAGACATGAGCAGTCCTGACGCGTAAGGATCACGCAGACTCTCGTGCGGATCGTGGTGGTAGAACGTCGCAACCCACTCTCGGATGATCGCTTCGAGTTCGTCGAGGTAGAAGAACGCTTCTGATTCTGGATCGACTCCGCGGGAGTGGACGTCGGGGCCCTTGTAGCCCGGTAGGACCTGGAGTAGAGATTCGCGGAGCGTGCGAAAGAATCGTTCGACGGGTCCCTTGTCGCGTCCTGTCCGCAGCCGTGCGGGTTGGATTGAAATGCCCATGCGCTGGCAAACGCTGGTCAGATGATCGGAGACATAGATCTTGCCGTGGTCGACGACGATGGTCTCGGGCACTATCGCCGGACCGGCCGCACCGCGGATCGAGCCCTCGATCGCACCAGCGTCCATCAGCACGGTTCGTGGGATACCGTGCTCCGGCCACACCGCTTGAGCCGGCCAATCGGTCCCTGCGGGTCGCGGTCTGTACGCCTGATACAGAACTGCTGCCGCGTCTACGGACTTGGTCGACACCGGGGTGACCCGAATCCCAGTAATGCACCGGGTGTACCAATCCATCCCCACCGTGAGTTCAGCCTGAACCCATCGCAAGGTGAGCGGGTCCAATGCGAAGACGTCCAACCTGGTGGTGTCCATCAGAAGGTACTCGCCGGGCCTCGTGGGGCGCAGCTTGCCGTGTGCCTCACAAGGGCGGTCCGCGATGTCGCGATTACGTTTCGTGCTGTGCCGAAACGTGGGGTGACGGTTCTCGAGCTCCGCGAGAATTCGGTACGCAGTCGCCCGCGAAGGGATCTTGACGGCTCCTTCGCCAAAGCGCGCGATGACCCTCGCGTTGGTTCGGCTGATGACCATGCTCTGGGATGGCCTCGATTGGTCCGTGTGCTCGACCATCACTTCAAGAGCTGTTTCACCCCAGACGTCGTCGGCGTTGCCAAGGGCCTTTTGGCGGTTGGACTGCTTTCGTGCCAACCCGGCCACGCCGTGTCGGCGGAAGTCGGCCACCCACTGCTTGATCGTCCTCAGGCTAACGCCGAGTTCGGCCGCCTTGGCGGTGTAGCGGCTGGTGAGCGACATACCAGGGTCGTAGTGATCCCGTGGTTCATCTTTCGCGGGAAGCTCGGCGGATCCAGATCGATATCCCGTCAACACTTCTCGCACATGGGCCGCGCGCTCGTTGAGCTCATTCCGTTCGAACTCCGACATCGCTGCGAAGACGACGCTGGCGAGGTCCACCTCATCGTTAGCCTGCGGGCCGCTGTCGTCAGGCAGCAATCGCGCACGACCACCGTCAAGCAGTTCTCGCAATGCCACCCGGATAACGGCTGTGCTTCCGCCTGTGGCAGCTCCAAGAACAACCACCGTTCCGGTCGCGGCGGCCTGCATCTCCACGACCTGCATGAGTTTGCCATCGTGAATGAATCGGGTGCCGACACTGACACGAACGAGGCCATCGCTCATGGTGGGCTCCTTACCTGAGGACAGTTCGGGGGCTGAGGGGTTGGTCGACGCTCACTGCAAAGTGGTTGCACCACAACAAATGAAGAACGGCGGAACGCACAATGGGCTCTGTCCACTTGCGGTACTCGCAGAACGCGTGAGCCAACGTTCGGCCTTTAAGATCGTCGCGGTCCTTCAGCGCGTTGATGAGTTCCGGGTCGAAACGCTCAGCATTGCGGAATCCCGCCAGAAAGCGGACGGTCTCGAGCTCGGTCGCCGGAGGTTCGCTCCACACTTCGTAGCACCATCCACGCCGCTCGACGAGCGTCCTCGTCCAGTCGAGAGTGAGTCTGACATTTGGCTCATCGAGCTGAGAGTGCGGCTTCACATCGACGATCACCGGTCCATCGTCAGTCAACAGCAGGTAGTCCGGCACGTGCTTGCGCATGCGCTTCTCGATGGAGGTGCGAATCAGGAACGGCTGAGCAATGATTCGATTAACCGCGGGATCGAAATCTGCGAACAGCAGCCGCGCGAGTTCCAGACGAGATTCGTAGATGACATGCGCCTGCTCGGTCGCCGACCAGTAGGTACCCGAATAGTGCTTCTGACCGTGGCGCCAGCGGAACGTCCGCCAAGGCGCGGCATTGCTAATCAATTCAAGAGGAGCGCGATCCCATTCCATGCAGGCCTCCGTCAAGGAGTCCCTTGAACGCACAGAGATATTCGGGAGTGGCGGTGCCCCCGCTTCCGGCATGCCGCCACCATCGCATCTCCGAAATGCCGCTATGCGGATTCCAGACGGCGTGTCTCAGTCTTTCTGCACAAGTGCAGCCGTGGTGCAGTCAGTCGTGAGAAAGTGCAGTCAAACTTGAGAACCTACACTTCCCGCGCCCTACCGCGCCATATTCGTGAACCGCGACAGGTGCAGCTGGTGCGCCACAGTGATATTCGCGGTCGGACCGTTACGGTGCTTGCCCAGGATGATGTCGGCCTCGCCGCCGCGGGGGTCTTCCCTGTCGAACGCGTCGGGCCGGTGCAGCAGCATGACCATGTCCGCATCCTGCTCCAGGGTGTTATGGGCCGAGATCCCCTGTGCCACAAAGTTGTGCGTGCCGGGCACGGTGCCGTCGAAGACATCGTGCATGCCGATGCTGGTGATCTCGACGATCTCGTCCCAGAACACATCGTTGGTGGCGAGATCATCCAGGACTTCGTCCTTGAGGAGCGTTGCCACCCGGCGCAGCCGCTCCCGGCTCGGCGAATGCTTCCACATTGTCGAGCCGCAGAACTGCGTACCCATTGCGGCGGCAAACTGCCGCTGCGTCATTCCTTCACGTGTCAAGGCCGACTTCAGCTGCGGCCGCGCGTCTTTGGGCACCGTGTCGATATTCGTACTACAGTTCATGGCCGTCAGGTGGCTCAGCACATCGCGCGCCAACACACCGCGGGCGCCGTGCACGCCGATGTCGTTGAGGAAACGCTTCTGGTTCTCCGCGCCGTAGATCAGCACATGCCAGCAGTCGCGGCACCCGGTCTTCTGTGCGCGCTTGATCCGAGCGTAGACGCCGAGGCGCAGCAGCAGTTGCACCACATCGTCGGCAAGCTGCCGGCTGGCGGTGGCGTAGTAGATCCGGCCCTGGCCGGCGTTGGCATCCCAGCGCACCGACCCGCCGGTGGCCCACAGGTGTTTGACGAACAACGCCACCTGATCGTTGGGCAACGCGAAAACCCGCTTGGGCACCAACTTTTCATAGCTGCGCAAACCGAACAGCCCGAGCTTGTCCAACCAATCGGCGATTGGGTTCCGTTCGTGACGGGCGAGCCGTTGGGGTGCGGGCATCCGCAGCGACGTCACCCGGGCTGCCCCGTGGTCGTCGCGCACCGCGGTGATCCCGAAGTGCTGGGCCGCCCTCGCCACGGCGAGGAGGTTCTCCTCATCGACCGAGGCATACCGGATGGGCTGGCGCTTGACGCACGACCCATCACCGACCATGTGCGCGAGCATCACGATCTCGGATTCGTCCATCCGCTCGGTGTGCACCGGCTCGGGCACCGACCGCGGTGTCGCCAGCTTCTCACCAACGGCCAACTCGCCCAACGGAACCCAGCCACCCAACGTCATGAACGGGTGATTGGCGGTGGCCTCCACCTCCCGACCGGAAGCCAACCGCAGGGTGAAGACCTCTTTGTGCCCACTGGGGAAGACGTTGGTCATCGGCCTGGCCACCATGCACTTGCGCTCGTCCAGCGACCACACCAGTGGGCGCTCGCCGGTTTCCATCAGCTCACCGAAGGTGACCTCGGCGCCGTTGTCGGCCCGCAGGATTCGGGTGTCGGCCGTCATGCAGCCCGACTCACGAAGGTCGGACACCTGTGGGCGCTTGTCGGTGCGCTGCTCGGGACCACGGTTCAGCTGACTGATCGCGACCACCGGAACATGTAGTTCCTTGGCCATCAGCTTGAGGCTTCGGGAGAAGTCCGAGACTTCCTGCTGGCGTGAATCGTATTTCTTACCCGAGCTCATCAGCTGCAGGTAGTCGACGACGATGAGCTGCAGATCGGCCTTTTTCTTCAGGCGACGCGCCTTGGCCCGGATCTCCATCATGGTCAGGTTCGGCGAATCGTCGATGTAGAGCGGGGCCTCGCTGATCTCGCTCATCCGCCGCGCCAGCCGGGTCCAGTCGTCATCGTTCATGCGCCCGGACCGCATATCGCCGAGCTTGATGTTGGCCTCCGCCGACAGCAGGCGCATGACGATCTCGGACTTGCTCATTTCCAGTGAGAAGATGACGCTGGCCTGGCGGTGCTTGATGGAGCAGGACCGCATGAAGTCCAAGCCCAGCGTCGAGTTGTGCGTCGGCACCATCCCGCGACCGGCCAGATACAGGTGCCGGTGGTTGTCCACCTCGACACACCGCACCGCCACGCTGTCCACGCGGCGCACGTCGGTGATCTGCAGCGGCGGCGCCAGCACCATCGCGGTGCCGTGCGCGGAGGCCACCGGCGCACCGGCCGGGGCGACACTGTCCAGCCCGCTGCGCAGCTGGGTCGTGGTGCGGACGCCGAAGCCCGTGGGCCACTGGTGCTGCGCGTCGGCGACGATGACGGTGCCATCGGAGAACTCGACTTCGTAGCAGGGCCGGCCCAGCAGGATGCCGCTCTCGGCCACGACGCGGGTCGGCTCCCCGTCTGCGCCCAGCAGCTCATCCCCCACCGAGACATCACCCATGGTGGTCCAGCCGGTCGGCGTCGGCAGCGGGGTGTCCAGCGCCAGCGCCTTACCCACACCAGGACGCGCGGCGATGATGATCATCTGCCCGCCGTGCAGACCGTTGGTGATCTCGTCGAGGTCGACGAACCCGGTCGGGATTCCGCGCGAGATACCCCCGGAGGACGCGATGGCGTCGATCTCGTCCATGGTGGGCTGCAGCAGGTCCTCGAGGGCCACGAAGTCCTCGGACTGCCGCCGGTCGGCGACGTCATAGATCTCGGACTGGGCGCGGTCGACGATGTCGTGCACATCGGCCCCGTCGGCACCGGCATAGCCGTACTGCACGACGCGCGTGCCGGCCTCCACGAGGCGACGCAGCAGCGCCTTCTCGGCCACGATGGTGGCGTAGTAGCCGGCGTTGGCCGCGGTCGGCACGGTGGAGATCAGGGTGTGCAGATAGGGGGCCCCGCCGACGCGGCGCAGCAGCCCGCGCCGGTCGAGATCGGAGGCCACGGTGACGGCATCGGCCGGCTCACCGCGGTCGTAGAGATCCAGAATCGTCTCGGCGACGTCCTGGTGGGCGGGCCGGTAGAAGTCGCTGGGCCGCATCTTCTCCAGGACGTCGGCGATCGCGTCCTTGGACAGCAGCATGCCGCCCAGCACGGCCTGTTCGGCCGCCATGTCCTGCGGGGGCTGCCGCCCGATGTCCTCGCGGGGCGGCTCATCGATTCCCGTGTCACCACCACGACTGAAATCGTCCACGACAGCCACTGAGCGTCCCACCTCCCCCTCTGAAACTCATCGCACATACATTCGATGCCAGCTGCGCGCGACAGTAGCAAGTACCCCCGACAAATCGCGCGGAGGTAGTCGCGACGGCAAACGTAAGGCTTTGCTGTGGCGCGTGCAACCGGGCCCTGTTAGCGAACCTGTGGATGGCGTGTGCACAGCTTCGGTCAGCGGTGTTGACCGGTTGTGGACAACCTGTGCACAAACTTCCGAGTTCAGCGACCCGCTGCAGGTGAGGCCCGATTTCCCGGGATGTGACGCTGTGGACACTAACTGCCACGGCGTGTCGGGTTAGGTTGCACTTCCGGGCGTGTTGGATTGCGTCGAGAAGCCGAACAGGTTAACAGCAGGGTTGTGTTGCTGTATGTGGATTACGGAGACCAGTTCGCTGGGTCCGTCCCTGACGACACAGCAACGCCCGGGTGGGAAGCGATGAGCTTCCGACCCGGGCGTTTGAGGACTGCTCTTACTCCGCAGTGACGTTCAGCGAGACCGCGGCGGTGACGCCGGGGTGCAGCTTGACGCCGATCTGGTAGGTGCCGGTGGCCTTGATATGGGCCTTCGGCAGCTCCACGGTGCGCTTGTCGAGGTTCGGTCCGCCGGCCTTCTTGATGGCGGTGACGACCGAGGTCGGGGTGACCGAGCCGAACAGCTTGCCGCCGCTGGACGCGGCGCGGACCGGGAGCGTGACGACGCCCAGGCCCTCCAGCGCGGTCTTGAGTTCGTTGGCGTGCTCGACGCCGCGAACTTCCTTGATCTCGCGGGCACGACGGATCTCTTCGGCCTGGCGCTCGGCGCCGCGGCTGGCCGCGATCGCCAGACCGCGGGGCAGCAGGTAGTTACGGCCGTAGCCGTCCTTCACCTCGACCGAATCGCCGGCGATACCCAGGTGTTCCACCTCAGCGGTGAGAATCAGCTTCATGGTGTGTCTCTCCCCTACCGCGTCGACGAACCGAACGGCAGCAGAGCCACCTCGCGGGCATTCTTGACCGCGACGGCGACGTCGCGCTGGTGCTGGACACAGTTACCGGTCACCCGGCGGGCACGAATCTTGCCGCGCTCGCTGATGTAGGTCCGGAGCAGTCCGGTGTCCTTGTAATCGATGATCTGGTTCTTGCCCTTCTTCGAGCAGAACACGCACTTGCGGGTCTTGACCGGCTTTTCCGGTGCCGGCCGCCGCTTGTTGGTCTTGGCCATGGGTCAATCTCTTTCTTGAAAACTGCTGAAAATACTTGTCAGAAGGGCGGTTCGTCGTCGCTGCCGCTGTAGGAACCGGCCGCCGGGGCACTGCCCCAGGGATCGTCCTTGGGCTGCTGTTCGGAACCGCCGCCGCGTGGCGCACCACCGCCGCTGTTACCACCGCCACCGCCGCCGCCGAACCCTCCGCCGCCACCGCCACCGCGGCTGGCCTTGTTGACCTTGGCCGTGGCGTAGCGCAGCGAGGGGCCGATCTCGTCGACCTCGAGTTCGACAACGGTGCGCTTCTCACCCTCGCGGGTTTCGAAGGACCGCTGCTTGAGCCGACCGGACACGATCACCCGCGAACCGCGGGTGAGGCTCTCGGCCACGTTCTCGGCCGCCTCACGCCAGATGTTGCAGCGGAGGAACAGCGCTTCGCCGTCCTTCCACTCATTGGTCTGACGGTCGAACGTCCGCGGCGTGGACGCCACGGTGAAGTTCGCGACCGCGGCACCGGACGGCGTGAAACGCAGTTCCGGGTCAGCGGTCAGGTTTCCGATAACAGTGATGACGGTGTCACCAGCCACGAGATCCTCCTGGGCGTGTAGTCAAAGCGGCGTATGCGTACAAGTGCAGTCGCAGGCGAGCCTACGGACTTGCACCGACGTACACAGTGGTGTCGCGTCGACTCAGTGCTTGTCGGTCCGCATCACCTTGGTGCGCAGCACCGACTCGTTCAGATTGAGCTGGCGATCCAGCTCGGAGACGGTCGCGGGCTCAGCCTTCAGATCGACGACGGCGTAGATGCCCTCGGCGTGCTTGGCGATCTCGTAGGCCAGCCGGCGGCGGCCCCAGATATCGACCTTGTCGACACTGCCACCGTCCTTGCGGATGACGTTCAGGAACGTCTCCAGCGAGGGAGCTACGGTGCGCTCGTCAAGAGTGGGGTCAAGGATGACCATGACTTCGTATGGACGCATAAGGAACCCATCACCTCCTATGGTCGTTGCGGCCACGGCGTGTCCGTGGCAGGAGGGTCGCCTGCGTCGGCAACCGGCCCAGACTACTGGAACGGGTGCTGATCTGCGAAATCGTCCGGGTCGGAGCGTGCGCGAGTGTGCTGCTGGACACCGCGTCAGCGGGGTGTTGCGTACGCGTCCGCACTTTCGGCGGGCAGCAGCGGAGCGGCCGGCGGCCGCAGCCACGTCGGACAACCAGCGCGGCGGGTTGTCCGGGGCGCGGTCGAACACCCCGCCGGACGGGTCGTCGACGGCACCGTGATGGCGGACCAGGTCCAGCTCGGGCCTGCGGATCTGGCGGATCACCAGCACGATCAGCACCACCACCGCGATATCGCGCAGCAGCACGGTGGTGGTGAACCACTGCTCGGGCAGCCCGCGGTTCTGCTCGCCGTACAGATAGAGCATCCGCGGCACCCAGACCAGCGCGTCGATCGTCATCCAGGCCAACAGGATTCGGCGGTGCGGCAGCGCCAGCACGGCCAGCGGCACCAGCCACAGCGAGAACTGCGGGCTCCACACCTTGTTGGTCAGCAGGAACGCGGCCACCACCAGGAACGCCAGCTGAGCCAGCCGCGGGCGCTGCGCGGCCGTCAGGGCCAGATAGCCGATCCCCGCGCAGCACAGCAGGAACAGCGCCGCGGTGACCGCATTGGTGACCGTCGGCGGCTCCCAGAACCCCAGCCCCGGGTCGAAGCCCTGCCAGCCGGTGAACGACTTCACCACGTTGTAGATGGAGTCCATATCGTCACCGCGGCGGGTGTTGAGCCGGAAGAACTCCGACCATCCCCGCGGGAACAGCACCAGCACAGGCAGATTCACCGCCACCCAGACCAGCAGCGCCGACACCGCCGTCTTGGTGAACTCCCGCATCCGCCCGGCCCGCAGGCACAGCACCAGCAACGGCCCCAGCAGCAGCAGCGGATAGAGCTTGAGCGCCACCCCGATTCCGATCAGCGCCCCGGCCAGCACGGGTCTGCGTCGCGACCAGGCCAGCAACGCGGCCGTCGCGCAGGCCACCGCCAATGCGTCGAAGTTGGTGAAGATCTGGAAGATCAGCAGCGGGGATGCGGCCACCAGCGCGGCATCCCAGATGCGCCGGCCGGCCAGCAGCGCGGTCGCCCAGACCGTCAGCAGCCAGGCCAGCGCCAGCCCGAACGCGGAGATGTTGAAGAACATCACCACCTCGGCCACCAGCGGCACCGATATCAGCGTCGTCAGCGCCGAATAGGTTTTCGCTAGCGACATCGACAGGTACTGGTAGATGCCGGTCAGGACCGGATACTCCATGTAGCGGATGGGCGGGCTACCGTCGAACACGACGTGGGGGTTGCCGTCGCCGTCCTTCTCGATCCAGCTGGACTTGTACGGAAACTTGCCCTGGTTCAACAGTTCCGCGGTGTACAGCGGCACCGTGTCCGAGTAGCACAGCGAGTAATAGGCGCGCTGGTTCTCCCAATTGGCGACGCGCTGCGCGGCGGTGCCGGTATCGGTGGACTGCAGGCAGGCCGCCTTGGTGGAGTAACCCAGCGCCAGGAAGATGACGCCGATCAGCAGCATCACCCGCAGCGGTGTCCAGAACCGGGAACGCCCGATCATCGCGTGGCGACCGACCGGGCCGCCGACGGTGGCGGCGAGCGCCGAGCCGATCGCGTCATTGCGGCTGGGCATGTCCCGGCCGTCGGCACTGCGCCGGTCACCCGCGAGCGGCGCGGGAGAAACAGTGCCCGCGTCGCCCTCGGTCACGGCGGCGGCGGGATCGGTGCGCCCGGTGCGCCGGGCGGGGGCGGCGGTGCGTTGGGATCACCGGGAGCCGGCGGTGGGCCGACCGGCACCGTCGTCGGCGGACCCCACGGAATGGTGATGCCCGGGGCGATCTCCAGCGTCGGCTGGATCACCGTCTCCGACGGCGGCGGCGGGATGGCCGGATCCGAGGACGGCGGCGGCGGGGGCGGTGCGGCCGGCGGACCGGCGTAGCCACCGATCTCGGGCGGCTTCGGGAACGTCTCGTTGTCGGTGCCGTCGAGGGCACCGTCCATGGTGGCCTTCCAGATGTCCGACGGCAGCCCCGAGCCGTAGACCGGCCCACCCCACTGGTTGACCAGCGGTTTGTCCCCGCCGGTGGTGCCCACCCAGACCGCGGTGGACAGCGACGGCGTGTAGCCGACCATCCAGGCGTCCCGGTTGGCCCCGGTGTCGCCGAGTTGGTTGGTGCCGGTCTTGGCCGCCGACGGACGCCCGCCGGCCAGGTTGTGCCCGTTGGAGTAACCGGCGATCGGCTGCATCGCGGCGGTCACGTTGTCGGCGACGGCGGAGTCGATGCGCTGCTCGCCCTCGTCGCCCCCGGTGTTGTCGAACAGCACGTTGCCCTGCGAGTCCTCCACCTTCTGCACGAAATGCGGCCGGTGGTAGACCCCGGAGTTGGCCAGGGTGGCGTACGCCGAGGCCATGTCGATGACCCGGCTCTGGTACTGCCCGAGCACGACGCCGTTGTTGGGGGGACCGCCCTGGCCGTCCTCGCTCAGCGTGTGTTCCACACCGGGAATGCTCTCGGCGATACCGGCCTCGTGCGCGGCGTCGGCCACGTCCTGCGGGCCGTTCTGCAGCTTGAGCATCAGCCGGTAGTAGCTGGTGTTCAGCGACCGCTTGAGCGCCTCGGCGATATTGCAGGTCCCGCAGCCGCCACCCTCGACGTTGGTGATCTTGATGCCGTTGAGCTCCAGTGGTGAGCTGTCGATGTTGTAGCCCAGCCCGATGCCCTGTTGCAGCGCCGCCACCAGGGCGAACACCTTGAACGACGAGCCGGTCGGCAGCCCGGCCTGCGCGAAGTCGAAGCCGTTGGCATCCGATCCGCCGTAGTAGGCCTTCACCCCGCCGGTGCGCGGGTCGATCGACACCACCGCCGACCGCATATCGGGCTCCTGGTCTTCCAGGGTCTCGGCGACGGCTTCCTCGGCGGCCTGCTGCGCCTGCGGGTCGATCGTGGTGGTGATCTTCAGGCCCTCGGTGTTCAGCGTCTGCTCGGTGATGTCGAAGAGCTCGAGGAGCTCCTTGGTCACCTGGCGCTCGATGAGTCCGTTGGGTCCGGTGGTCTGGTTGGCCGTACTCGCGAAATCGGGTGCCACCGTGGGCGGGAAGACCTGGGCGGCCCGGTCGGCCGGGGACAGCGCACCGATCTCGACCATCCCGTCGAGCACCCAGTTCCAGCGGTCGGCCGCGCCCTCGGGATCCACCGCCGGATCCAGCGTGGAGGGCCGCTGGATGAGCGCCGCCAGCAGCGCACCCTCGGCCACATTGAGCTGCTCCACCGGCTTGCCGAAGTACGCCTGGGCCGCCGCGGAGATGCCATAGGAGCCGCGGCCGAAGTAGATGATGTTCAGGTAGGACTCGAGCACCTGGTCCTTGGACCACGCCCCCGACATCTTGGTGGAGATGACGAGTTCCTTGGCTTTTCGCACCAACCCACCGACGCCGGAGCGCTCGTCGCCGACGAGGGCATTCTTGACGTACTGCTGGGTGATGGTCGATCCGCCCTGCAGCCCGCTGCCACCTCCGAACAGGTTGTTCAGGAAGGCGCGCGCGAATCCGGTGAAGGAGAAGCCCGGGTTGGAGTAGAAGTCCCGGTCCTCGGCGGCCATCACCGCGTCTCGGACGTGCACCGGGATCTGGTCGATCTTCACATCGACCCGGTTGCCCTCCGGGGGAATGATTTTCGCGAGCTCGCTGCCATCGCTGGCCAGGATCGTGGAGACCTGCGCGGTGCGGATGTCACCCGGTTTGGGCACGTCCACGATCAGGTACGCCATGCCGAACGTGATCATCGGCAGCGCGACGAACAGCACCAGCGCGGCATAGAGCGTGCGGCGCACCCACTTCCACTGGAAGCGGGGTCCGGACTTGGGCGTGGGCGCCCCGGGAGGCGGCCCACCAGGCCCACCGGGACCGCCCGGCGGCGGGGGCGGGGACGGCGGCCGACGCGGCGGCCCACCGTCGAGGGCGGCCTTGACGACGTCGATCGGGTCGCGCAGGTGCGGTGCCACCTCGTGGCGGACCGGCGGGATCAGCGCGGTCCTACGGTCGTCCGGGACACCGCCGGTGGGCGGTTTGCGGTGTGCGGGCGGGTTCGGGCGCGCAGGACTCGCGCCAGCGGACCGCTCGTTTCCGGCATCGTCCGCTGACCTGCTCTGGCGCCCTTCGCTATTCACTGGCCGTACGCGCGTCGGAACGCGCCGTTCGAGTGCTCTTGCCGCGTGTCCCGTTCTTCGGGCGCGGCGTGCCGAGCACGTACGACTTGACCAGATGGTTCCAACTGCAAGTGCGGCATACCTCCACCACATGGACGGCGAATTCGTCGAAACGGGTCGCGAGCAGCACCAACTCCTCAGCGGTGCGCGCCGAACCCGACACCGCGCCGAGGTGCTCCCCGAACACCCAGGACACCAGGGTCAGCTGTTCCTTACGGCAGATCGGACACATCACCGAGCTGGTTTTCCCGTGGTACTTGGCGGCGCGCAACAGGTAGGGGTTCGCATCGCAGACCTCGGTGACACCGGTCCGCCCGGAATACACCTCGGCCAGCAGGGACCTACGCCGCAGGGCGTAGTCCACCACCTGTCGCTGCAATCGCACGACCACCAGA
Source organism: Mycobacterium sp. (assembly GCA_034520035.1). Lineage (GTDB taxonomy): Bacteria > Actinomycetota > Actinomycetes > Mycobacteriales > Mycobacteriaceae > Mycobacterium. Next base: position 26,838 of record JAXHOA010000053.1, read on the forward strand.
GTACGTCGGTGCCCCAGCTACCGAGGCGCGACGGCAGCGGGATGACCGCAGAACTTCTAGCATCATTCGTCGTGGCGGGACGGCAGACAGCACGAACACGGGCGCGCGACACCGACCGCGATGCCACGTGCCGGGCCTTGGACGAGGCCTTCAGCGAAGGCCAACTGGCGATGGACGAGCACCGGCGGCGCATCGACGCCGCCATCGCCGCAACCACCCTGGCCCAGCTGCACGGACTGCTCGCCGACCTGCAGATCGACGATCCGCTGCCGCAGCCGTCACCGCCGTCACCGCGTCGCCGCGGAATCGCCGTGGCGGCCGACCGGCGGGCTGCTCGTGCTCATCGTGGCCATTGGCTGGGCCGTCGGCTCGGAGCCCCAGGCGCCCTCCGAAACGCCGACCGCCGCCGTTCCGGAGGCCCCGGCGCCGCAGACCACCGCGGCACCGGCCTCCCCGGTCGACGATGTGCCACCGCTGGTGCTGAACCTGCCGCGGCACATGGACACCGTCGAGGGGATGACCGGCATCCTCGACGAGATCCGCAAGCGGTTCGGCAGCACCATGGGCTACGAACTGGCCTTCAAGCCCGACATTGCCTACGTCTATCTGCCGGACCCGGCCGACGATTCGCGCAAGCTGCTCTACACCTACCGCGGCGGGTGGGGGAATCCGTCGGCCACCTCGCGATCAGATACCGATGATCTGACCGATCTGGGTGCCTTCGACGTCGCCGCCACGGTGGCCGCATGGCAGGCGGCGCCGGCCACCCTGCAGATCGCACCCGGCGATGTGCAGGACACCTATCTCGATATCGATCACATCGCCGAGGCCGGTGGGCTGGAGACGCTGATCCGGGTCACCACCACATCGGGGCGCAACGGATACCTCTATCTGGACCCCTCCGGCGCCGTCACACGCGTCGAAAACCCGAGCTGATCTCCTGCGTCTTACGATCATCTACCGTGGCGACACGGCAGACAGCGGGCACCCGGGCCAAAGACTCCGACCGCGATGACACGTGCAAGGTTCTGGACAGCGCGCTGAGCGAAGGCCAGCTGTCCATGGAGGAACACCGGCAGCGGGTCGCCGCGGCGACCAAGGCAGCCACGCTCGGTGATCTGCAGTCGCTGGTCTCCGATCTACAGACCACGAGCTCACCGATCACACTGCCGAGACTCCAACCCGAACGATCCGCGGTCGCCATCGGCCCCGGCGCCGGCTGGGGTATCCGCATCGCGACGGCCGTCGTCCTGGTCGTCCTCGGGATCGCGATCGGCTGGGGGCTGTACGGCAACACGTCCTCACCGCTGAGCTTTCAGACCGATCCCGGAGCCAAGGACGACGGCATCCCCGCGACCGTGCTGACCGCGCCGCGGCAGCTGCAGTCCCTGGGCGGCCTCAACGGACTGTTCCAGCAGATGAAGACGAAATTCGGCGACACCAAGGGCTATGACCTGACGATCTTCGACGACTACGCGTCGCTGGAACGGCCCGACCCGAACGAGCCGCGCCGGGTGCTGCGCTACAGCTACCGCGGGGGCTGGGACGACCCGTCGGAGACGAGTGTCAGCAGCGATGCCCGGCTGGTCGACCTGGGCGCCTTCGACGTGCCGACCTTCGTCGGCCTGATCCGCGGCGCCCCCGAAACCCTCGGGATCGACCCGGCCGAGGTGAAGCAGATCCACATCAGCGTCGGCCCGAACTCCGATATCACCGCCCCGCCGGAGAGCATCGAGATCAGCGTCTACGTCTCGCCACAGTTCGGGAACAGCGGATATATCGAGTTCAACGGCGATGCCTCGGTGAAGCGGATCAGCTACCCGAGCCCCTAGACATGCACGCGATTTGTGGAGTTCTCGTCGGAAGGAGTCCGACAAGAACTCCACAAGTCGCCGGGGCCACATGTAGCGCCGTATATATCGGCGCGATACACTTTGCCGACGTGTTGGTCCGTCGTAGCGACCAACACAGTGATGGGCGGCAGGTGCGGCACCTGTCCGATCGCAGGGGAGGTGATTCGATGCTGGAGCTCGCCATTCTGGGACTCCTGCTGGAGTCGCCGATGCACGGCTACGAACTTCGCAAGCGCCTGACAGGGTTGTTGGGCGCCTTCCGTGCGTTTTCCTACGGCTCGCTGTACCCGGCCCTGCGGCGCATGCAGGCCGACGGCCTCATCGTCGAGGACGCCGCACCCGACGGAACCCCCAAGATGCGCCGCGCCCGTCGCGTCTACCAACTCAGCGATACCGGCAAGGCTCGTTTCGCCGAACTGGTGGCTGACACCGGACCGCAGAACTACACCGACGACGGCTTCGGCGTGCACCTGGCGTTCTTCAACCGCACGCCCGCCGAGGCCAGGATGCGCATCCTGGAAGGCCGCCGCCGTCAGGTAGAGGAACGCCGCGAAGGTCTGCGGGAAGCGGTCGCGCGGGCCAGTACCTCACTGGACCGCTACACCCGGCAGTTGCACCAGCTGGGCCTGGAGTCCAGCGAGCGCGAAGTCAAATGGCTCAACGAACTGATCGCGGCCGAACGCGTCGCACAGGGCAACCCGGAAACACAGCCGTGAACACCACCGAGCACCGAGGATCCAAAGGAGAATGACCATGTCGAAGCCTGAGTCCACCGAAGTCAGGGTCGCGATTGTCGGAGTCGGCAACTGCGCATCCTCCTTGGTCCAGGGCGTGCAGTACTACCGCGACGCCGACGAGAACGCCAACGTCCCGGGCCTGATGCACGTGAAGTTCGGGCCGTACCACGTCCGCGACGTGAAGTTCGTCGCCGCGTTCGACGTGGACGCCAAGAAGGTCGGCTTCGACCTGTCCGAGGCCATCGGTGCGTCGGAGAACAACACCATCAAGATCGCCGACGTGCCGCCGACCGACATCATCGTGCAGCGCGGACCGACGCTCGACGGCATCGGCAAGTACTACTCCGAGACCATCGAGGTCTCCGACGCCGACCCGGTCGACGTCGTCAAGGTTCTCAAGGACGCCAAGGTCGACGTGCTGGTGTCCTACCTGCCCGTCGGTTCCGAAGAGGCCGACAAGTTCTACGCCCAGTGCGCCATCGACGCCAAGGTCGCGTTCGTCAACGCGCTGCCGGTGTTCATCGCCTCGGACCCGGTGTGGGCCAAGAAGTTCGCCGACGCCGGTGTGCCGATCGTCGGCGACGACATCAAGAGCCAGGTCGGTGCCACCATCACCCACCGCGTGATGGCCAAGCTGTTCGAGGATCGCGGCGTCACCCTGGACCGCACCTACCAGCTCAACGTCGGCGGCAACATGGACTTCAAGAACATGCTCGAGCGTGAGCGCCTGGAGTCCAAGAAGGTGTCCAAGACCCAGGCCGTCACCAGCAACCTGACCGGCTCGCTGGCCGACAAGGTGTACGACAAGAACGTGCACATCGGCCCGTCGGACTACGTCGCCTGGCTCGACGACCGCAAGTGGGCCTACGTCCGCCTGGAGGGCCGCGCCTTCGGTGACGTGCCGCTGAACCTGGAGTACAAGCTCGAGGTCTGGGATTCGCCGAACTCGGCGGGCATCATCATCGACGCCGTGCGCGCCGCGAAGATCGCCCTGGACCGCGGCCTGGGCGGCCCGATCCTGCCGGCCTCGGCCTACCTGATGAAGAGCCCGCCGGAGCAGCTGGCCGACGATGTCGCCCGCACCCAGCTGGAAGCCTTCATTCACGGCTAACACTTCGGCGTGATCGGCTGCGGACAGCGCAGCTGATCACGCCGAAATCGCGTTGTAGGGTCGATCCGTGGCCATCTCCGATGACGAACTGCTGGACCTCGACGAATTCGCGTTGCTTCCGGAGAACGCCGAACAGGCCGGAGTGACCGAGGTTCCCCCGGCGCAGCGGCTCGACCTCGGCGAGATCAGCGCCGTCAAGTGGGGTGCGGAGTCACCGGCCGTGGTGTTCCTGCACGGCGGCGGCCAGAACGCACACACCTGGGACACCGTCATCCTCGGACTCGGGCTGCCCGCGCTGGCCATCGACCTACCCGGGCACGGTCGATCGGCGTGGCGCGCGGACGGGGACTACGGCCCCAAGCTCAACGCCGAGACCGTCAAACCCGTGCTGCGCGAGCACGCCCCCGACGCCCGGCTCGTCGTCGGTATGTCCCTGGGCGGGCTGACCGCGCTGCGGGTCGCGGCCACCGAACCTGCCCTCGTGCCCGAGCTGGTGCTCGTCGACGTCACCCCGTCGGCACCCGAACGGCACGAGCAGATGTCGAAGGCCCAGCTCGGGGCGGTCGCCCTGGTACAGGGTGAGCGGACCTTCCCGTCGTTTGCGGCGATGCTCGACGTGACCGTCGCCGCCGCCCCGCACCGCGACCGGAACTCGTTGCGCCGCGGCGTGTTCCACAACGCCAAACGTCTCGATGACGGCACCTGGACCTGGCGGTATGACACCATCCGCAGGGGTGCCACCGACAAGAGCGAGGGCATGCCGGAATCCTTCACCGGCCTGTGGGAGGACGTCCCCGCCATCACCATGCCGACCACGCTGGTGCGCGGCGCGAACTCGTATTTCGTCAACGACGAGGACGCCGCGGCGTTCGCCGACGGTGCGCCCGGCTTCCGGCAGACCCATGTCGTGGAGGGGGCCGGCCACTCCGTGCAGGGCGATCAGCCGCGCAAACTGATCGAGATCCTGCGCGGGATCACGCAGTCAGCGCGCTGACCGGCACCACGATGTAGCCGAGGTCACGCAGTATGCCGACCTCGATCGCACTGAGGACCCGGACACCGGGCCCGGTACCGGTCCGCGCGTTCATCATCAGCGCGCCATCGAGTGTGAAGGTCGCGTCATCGGTGTGGCTGCCCGAACTGCCCTCTTCCCACGGATCCGGGCTGTAGAAGGGCACGAACCCGCCGTAGGCCGCGGAAGCGTAGCGTCCGCCGAAGTACAGTTTGCCGGCCTGGCCGGTGAGGATGGCGTCGTAATCGGTGTCCCACTCGAATCGCCGGTTGATCGGACGATCACCGTCCTCGTTCACCAGGAAGCTGTCCAGGGTCGACCAGTACTCGTTCTCGTTGTTCCCGGCTTCCCCCGTCAGCGACAGGAACCCGAACGAGTGCAGCAATTCGTGCATGGCGGTCGACCGGAAGTCGTACTCGCCGGCCCCGACGGTCTCCCCCAACCCCCACTCGCTGCCGAAGTTCCAGGTGATCCGACCGTCGGCCGCCGCGCCGTTGGCATCGACGCCGGTCCGCAACTTGTGCTGTACGACGGTGTCCCAGAATCCGGGGTCATTGCTGATCAGGCTGCTGCCGGCGGAGGCCAGCGTCGACGAGTCCGGGTTGTCCTGGCCCCTGACGGTATAGGCGAGCACGACCGGGTTCAGGACGCGGAAGTAGAGGATGAGGGCATCGGCCGAGTTCTGCAGTTCCTGTCGGCGCTCGGGCGTCCAATGCTCGGCGCCCTCGGTGTAGTCGAAATCGAACGTGATCGCACCCTGATTGATCAGCGACCGCAACGGGTTACTGCCCACCGGCCGCAGCGGTTCCAGCAGATTGGTGTGGAATCCGATATCGATGGCCGTGACCCGGAAGGCGTCCACACCGTCGAAGTCATCGCCGGGTGTGTAGGTGAAGGTGCCGTCGCGGTTGATGTGCACGGTGCCCGATTTGGGTCCCCGGGTCAGGACGTAGATCAGCCGGTCACCGTCGGGGTCGTGGGCGGCCAGGGTGCCGGTGACGGGGCCGTCGAGGACACCACCGATCTGGACCGGGTCGATGGTGGGCGCCTGGTTGAAGAATGTGCGGCGGATCGTGAAGAACGACGCCTCCAGCTGCTCCTTGGTGCGGTCTGATGTCTGCAGCGATTCGATCCAGCTCAGGCTGTCGTTGGTCCAGGCGTCCAGCGACCGGGCCACCCAGCGCTGGTATGGGCTCTGCCAGGACCGGGTGGGCGACGGGACAGCCTCGGGTGTCGAGGCCGGCTGTGCCGCATTGGTATTCACCGTCTCATCGACGGCTGTCGGTTGGGCCTCGCTGACGTCGCGATCCGGTCGCTCAGCCTTAGGGGGGGGGGGGGGGGGGGGGGGGGGGGGGGGGGGGGGGGGGGGGGGGGGGGGGGGGGGGGGGGGGGGGGGGGGGGGGGGGGGGGGGGGGGGGGGGGGGGGGGGGGTGGTGGGGGGGGGGGGGGGGGGGGGGGGGGGGGAGGGAAGGGGGGGGGGGGGCGGGGGGGGGGGGGGGGGGGGGCGGGGCGGGGGCCAGATTGGCTGCCGCCCCAGGCGCGCGAGGGCGGACGGGCGGGCACCATGACCCACGACTACAACGCCGGCCGACCACTTTGCGCACGGACGGCTGCCGGCACCGGCGGCCAGGTCGCCGCGGCACCGCCACGCCGAGTTCATCAGTTCCTCAACACGATCGAGCGCGAAGCGCCAAGGGCTGCGGTTCTCTGTCCGGACAACTACGCCACCCCAACACAGCGAAGCAGAAATGGATGAAGCGGCACAAACGCTTCCACTTCCACTTCACCCCGACCTCATCGTCGGGCTCAACCAGGTCGAACGCTGGTTCCGCGACCCACCGACAAGAACCTGCGCCGCGGCTCTTCGCCAGCGTGCCTGACCTGACGCCGCATCGAGGCATACCCAACGCCCACAACGCGGAACCCAAGCCCCGTCTGGACAGCAACCGCTGATCCATCCGGCCAAAGTTCGACGCGCACGCACCAAACTCCAACAAGTAGTCAATCAAATTCGAGACGGACCACTAGGTCGGATTCGTCGTCGGGATCGGCCCCCTTCTCCTCATCCTTGTCCGTGGCCGCCGAGCGCTGGGCCCGTCGCGGGTCGCCTGCCGATCGGACCGCCCGGACCGATCGCACCGATCGGTTGCCGTCCGACGATGCGCTTGAGGACGCCGAAGACGTGCCGCCGGTGTCCGCCGCCGCGACACCGGTCTGCGGCCCCACGACCGAGAACCCCCATATCGCGGCACCCATCCCGGCGGAGGCCGCACCGAGTTGCAGCCAACGGCGGACGGCGAATCCCTCAGCGCGGCGCACCGACATATTTGACCCTCTCGTCAATAGATTTACCGGGACTGTACGCCCGACCCGCGCCATCAGCAGCAAATTTCGTGACGTGTCAAACATTGCGCTGAGTGGACCGTCGGGTCCGTCGACTGCCGTTCACCTTCTGGTTGCCGTCCGCTCGTCCGACTCCCGTAACTTTCCCCCGAGCCGACGTCCAGCCCACGCCGGCGTTCGAGGTGGAAGGATCTCCCAGCAATGGCGTTAATTCCGTTGAATCTTTTTGTCGCACACCGTGGTCAGTCGTCGCGCCAGCACATCACCTGCCGCTACCGCTGCGGTGACGCCTGCTCGAAGCCCGCGCCCAACACCAGCGACAACGAATACTTCGGCGATATCGTCCAGGCACTGAACCGCCGCTCCGCGCTCAAGGCGGCCGGTGTCGCCGTGCTGGCGGTCGGCGCCGGTTCGGCCCTCGCGGCGTGTGGCACCGACAGCACGACCGGTGCCACGTCGCCCTCGCCGAGCACACCGGCCCAGCCGGAGAACCCGGCGGGTATGAACTTCGCCGCCGTCGCGCCCAATACCGAAGACGCCGTGGTCATCCCGGAGGGCTACCGCCAGTCGGTGGTCATCGGCTGGGGTGATCCCGTCCTGCCCGGCGCCCCGGTGTTCAACGTCAACGCGCAGACCGCCGCGGCCCAGCGTCAGCAGTTCGGCTTCAACACCGACTACGCCGCGTTGCTGCCGGTCGAAGGAACGCCGAATCGCTTCTTGCTGGTGACGAGTTTCGAGTACACCACCCCGCAGTTCATGTTCCCGAACTACGACGCGGACGCACCTACCCGCGAGCAGTACGACATCGAGATCGCCGCGCACGGCTTGGCCGTCGTCGAGGTGGAGCGCACGCCGGACGGCTTGAAACCCGTGATGGGGCGGTACAACCGGCGCATCACCGGCGACACTCCGATACTGCTGACCGGCCCGGGGGCCGGTTCCGAATTCGTGAAGACGGCCGCAAACCCGGACGGGCGTACCGTGACCGGAACGCTGAACAACTGCGGAGGTGCCGAAACACCCTGGGGCACCGTGCTTTCCGGTGAAGAGAACTTCAACCAGTACTTCGGCGCCGCCGAGGGGGCGCCGGCGCCCGATCCGACGACCGCGGACCGGTTCGACCGCTACGGCCTGGCGATGGAGCCCAGCGAACGCAAGTGGGAGATCCACGACCCGCGGTTCGACCTGACCGAGTCACCCAATGAGCCCAACCATTTCGGCTATGTCGTCGAACTCAATCCGTGGGATCCCAACTCACAGCTCGTCAAGCACACCGCGATGGGCCGGATGAAGCACGAAGGGCGCCAAGATCCACGTCACCGACGACGGCACGGTGGTGTCCTACATGGGCGATGACGAACGCTTCGACTACATGTACAAGTTCGTGTCGAGCAAGAAGATGCAGCCCGGCAACATGGCACACAACATGACCATCCTGGACGAGGGCACGCTGTACGTGGCGCAGCTGTCCAGCGACATTCCGGCCGGCGAGATCGACGGATCGGGCACGCTGCCCGACACCGGGTCGTTCGCCGGTACCGGAACCTGGGTTCCGCTGCTGCGCTCCGGTGCCGACGGGCAGGCCGAATCGCTGGTCGACGGGATGACCGCGCAGGAAGTCGCGGTGTTCACCCGACTCGCCGGAGACAAGGCCGGCGCCACCAAGATGGACCGGCCCGAGGACATCGCCACCAACCCGAAAACCGGCAAGGTATATGTGGCGCTGACCAACAACAAGGATCGCGGCACCGAGGGCAAGGCCAAGGCCGACGCCGCCAACCCGCGCAACGAGAACAAGAACGGTCAGATCCTCGAGATCACCGACGACCACGCGGGCACCGCCTTCTCCTGGGACCTCCTGCTGGTCTGCGGCGATCCGGCCGCCGCCGACACCTACTACGGCGGGTTCGACAAGACGCAGGTCAGCCCCATCTCCTGCCCCGACAACCTCACCTTCGATGGCCATGGCAACCTGTGGATCTCCACCGACGGCAACGCACTGAAGTCCAACGATGGTCTGTTCGCCGTCGCGGTCGAGGGTCCCAACCGCGGTGAGACCAAACAGTTCCTGTCTGTGCCGGTCGGGGCCGAGACCTGCGGACCGATCGTCACGAACAACATGGTTCTGGTCGGCGTCCAGCATCCCGGCGAGGGTGACGACTACAGCCTGGACAACCCGCTGTCGCATTGGCCCGACGGCGGCAACGCCCCGGCGCGGTCCGCGGTGGTCGCGGTGTGGCGTGACGGCGGCAATATCGGCGTCTGAGCGCGCGCGAAGACCATCAACCCCGCCTGAGGCATAACGTGGAAGACATGACTCCTCCCATCCGCATCGGTGTCCAGCTCCAGCCCCAGCACATGACCGAATACGGTCAGGTGCGCGACGCGGTGCGCCGCTGCGAGGACATCGGGGTCGACGTTGCGTTCAACTGGGACCACTTCTTTCCGCTGTACGGAGATCCCGACGGCCCGCACTACGAGTGCTGGACCATGCTGGCCGCCTGGGCCGAGCAGACCTCGCGCATCGAGATCGGCGCGCTGGTCACCTGCAACTCCTACCGCAACCCGGAGTTGCTCGCCGACATGGCCCGCACCGTCGACAACATCTCCGGCGGCCGGCTGATCCTGGGCATCGGATCGGGCTGGAAGGAGAAGGACTATGACGAGTACGGCTACGAGTTCGGCACCGCGGGAGGGCGTCTCGATGACCTCGCGGCGGCGCTACCGCGCATCGAGTCCCGGATGGCGAAGCTCAATCCTGCTCCGCTGCGCCAGATCCCGATCCTGATCGGCGGGCAGGGCAAGCGCAAGACGCTGCGGCTGGTCGCCGAGCACGGCCACATCTGGCACGGTTTCACCGACGCGAGCACCTACCCCGGCCTGGCCGAGGTGCTCGACGGGCACTGTGCCGACGTCGGCCGCGACCCGGCCGCCATCGAGCGGTCCTCGGGTGTGCCGGAGAAGAGCGTCGAGGCCGCCCTGGCCGGCGCAGAGTCGCTCGTCGGACTCGGTGTCACCCTGCTGACCATCGGCGTCAACGGGCCCGACTACGACCTGTCGATCGCCGAGGCGTTGGTCAGGTGGCGCGACGAACAGGCCGGCGGCTGAGCAAGAGAGCGGCCCGCGGCGGGAGTCTGCGTGAGAGACTGCACCCGCTATGCCCAAGAAGTATGGGGTCAAAGAGAAAGACCTGGTAGTCACCCACGTGGTGAACCTGATCCTCACCGGAAAGCTCCGGACCGGGGATCGGCTGGACCGCAACGAGATCGCCGAGGACCTCGGCATCAGCAGGGTGCCCATCCAGGAGGCCGTCGTGCAACTCGAGCACGACGGGATCGTCTCGACGCAGTACCACCGCGGTGCCTTCATCCACCGCTTCGACGCCGACGTACTGCGCGAACACCACGAGCTCTACGGGGTGCTCAACGGGATCGCCTCGGCACGCGCCGCCACCGAGGCCGACCCGGAGCTCCAGACCACGCTGCGGGCACTGGCCGCGGGGCTGCGCAACAGCCGTGATGCCCGCAGCTTCCACGAGACGGCCTGGCAGTACCGCGAGGCGGTCACCGACGCCCACGCCGGCCCGCGGCTGCAGGCCGCGATCCGGGCGGCGCAGACCTTCATCCCACGGGCCTATTGGTCGGCCTACCTCGACGCGCCCGCGGCATTGCTGAGCCACTACGAGGCCGAGACCGCCGCCATCACCGATGCGGACCCGGAATCTGCGCGTGCGGCCTGCGCGGCGGCGGCAGACCTCATGGGGCAGATCATGGCGACCGAACTGGTGCGCCGCGGCGTGCTCGAGGGCCCGGCATCCCGGGACCCCTTTGCGTTCGAAATGAGCTGAAGGCTCCGGCCTCGGCAACCCAGCGACTAGTTTTTCACAGATGACCACGTTGCTTCGCCGGGTACTTGCGGTGCTGATCGCGCTGGCGGCCTGCGCAATCGGGCTGGCTGCCCCGGCCGCCGCCGATCAGTGCGCGCCGCCGGGTATCGACAGTGCCAGCGCGCTGCCCACCAATCTGGCGGCCGCCGCTCAGGGCCCGGAGGCCGACAAGTACACCACCGCGGGTGTCGAGCCGCTGGACGGCATCGACACCGCCGCGCTGGGCCTCGGCACGCCCGGGGTGCTGACCGTCGGCACCCTGTCCGACGCCCCGCCCAGCATCTGCATCGACGCGGCCAGCCAGTTCACCGGGTTCGACAACGAGGTGCTGCGGGCGATCGCGGACAAGCTGGGCCTGCGGATCAACTTCGTCGGCACCGACTTCTCCGGGCTGCTGGCCCAGGTCGCCTCCGGCCGGTTCGACGTCGGCTCCTCGTCGATCACCACCACCGACGCCCGCCGCCAGACGGTCGGCTTCACCAACGGCTACGACTTCGGGTACTTCTCCTTGGTGGTGCCGGCGGGCTCGCCGATCACCAGCTTCTCCCAGCTGGCCGCCGGGCAGCGCATCGGCGTGGTGCAGGGCACCGTGCAGGAGGCCTACGTCGTCGACACCCTCGGGCTGGATCCGGTGAAGTTCCCGGACTACAACACCGTCTACGGCAGCCTGAAGACCCGCCAGATCGATGCCTGGGTGGCGCCGTCGCAGCAGGCCGTGGGCACCGTGCAACCCGGCGATCAGGCCACCATCATCGAGAACACCTTCAGCCTGGACAACTTCGTGGCCTACGCCGTCGCCAAGGAGAACACCCCGCTGATCGACGCGCTCAACGCCGGGCTGGACGCGGTGATCGCCGACGGCACCTGGTCCCGGCTCTACACCGACTGGGTGCCGCGGGCCCTGCCCCCGGGCTGGAAACCCGGCTCCAAAGCTGCACCGGCGCCGCAACTTCCGGACTTCACCGCCATCGCCGCCGAACGCCCCGCGGCCACCGACCAGGGCGCACCTGCGGCTCCCCGATCCGTGCTGGGCCAGCTTGCCGACTCGTTCCTGAACTGGGACCTGTACCGCCAGGCCATCCCCGACCTGCTCAAGACGGGGCTGCCGAACACGCTGATCCTCACCGCCGGGGCCGCCGTGATCGGCGTGGTGCTGGGCCTGCTGCTGGCCGTCGCCGGAATCTCCCGTTCGCGTCTGTTGCGCTGGCCGGCCCGCATCTACACCGATATCTTCCGCGGCCTGCCCGAGGTGGTGATCATCCTGATCATCGGTCTGGGCGTCGGGCCGATCGTCGGAGGCCTGACCGGGAACAACCCCTATCCGCTCGGTATCGCCGCGCTGGGCCTGATGTCGGCGGCCTACGTCGGCGAGATCTTCCGGTCCGGCATCCAGAGCGTGGAGACCGGACAGATGGAGGCGTCCCGCGCGCTGGGATTCAGCTACTCGTCGTCGATGAAGCTGGTGATCATCCCGCAGGGCATCCGCCGGGTGCTGCCCGCGTTGGTGAACCAGTTCATCTCACTGCTGAAGGCCTCCTCGCTGGTGTACTTCCTGGGTCTGGTGGCCAACCAGCGCGAACTGTTCCAGGTCGGCCGCGACCTCAACGCGCAGACCGGCAGCCTCTCGCCGCTGGTGGCCGCCGGCCTGTTCTACCTGATCCTGACCATCCCGCTCACCCATCTGGTCAACGTGATCGACGCGCGGCTGCGCACCGGGAAACAACCCGCCGCGATCCAAGAGGAGATGATCTGATGGCTGAGGCAGTCTCGCTGGCCGCCAAGGACATTCATCTTTCCTTCGGCGCCAATGCGGTGCTGCGCGGGGTCGACCTGGAGGTGCCCGCCGGCAGCACCGCGGCCGTCATCGGCCCGTCCGGGTCGGGGAAGTCGACTCTGCTGCGGACGCTGAACCGGCTGTATGAGCCCGACAAGGGCGACATCCTGCTGGACGGCCGGTCGGTGCTCGGCGACAACCCCGACCAGCTGCGCCAGCGCATCGGCATGGTGTTCCAGCAGTTCAACCTGTTCGGCCACCGCACCGTGCTGGACAACGTGACGTTGGCGCCGCGCAAGCTCAAGGGCATGTCCCCCGACGCGGCGCGCGAGCTCGGGCTGGCCCAGCTGGATCGGGTTGGGCTGCGGCACAAGGCCGATGTGCGACCGGCCACCCTGTCGGGCGGACAGCAGCAACGGGTGGCGATCGCCCGAGCCCTGGCGATGGCGCCGCAGGTGATGTTCTTCGACGAGGCCACCTCGGCGCTGGATCCGGAACTGGTCAAGGGTGTGCTCGAGCTGATCGCCGACCTCGGTTCCACCGGTATCACGATGGTGGTGGTGACCCACGAGATGGGCTTCGCCCGCTCGGCCGCCGATTCGGTGGTCTTCATGGACCACGGCAAAGTCGTCGAGGCCGGGCCACCCGAGCTGATCTTCGAGAATGCCGAGACGGAGCGGCTGCGGCGCTTCCTGGCCCAGGTTCTTTGAACTTCCGCGCGTTCCAGCCTGACAGGGACCGACAGGTTAGAGTAGCGAATTATGGTCGAGACCGAACCGCAGGCCGCTGAGCTGGCTGGAGAGCTGCAACGTGTGCTCTCCAAGCTGTTTTCGGTGCTGCGTCGTGGGGACACCCGTGGTGCCGGAAACACCGGCGCCGGCGATCTCACGCTGGCTCAGCTCTCGATTCTGCTGACCCTGCTGGAGTCCGGACCGATCCGGATGACCGAGCTCGCCGCCCACGAACGGGTCCGCACGCCCACCACCACGGTCGCCATCCGCCGGCTGGAGAAGCTCGGCCTGGTCAAGCGCTCCCGCGACCCCTCCGATCTGCGGGCCGTGCTCGTCGAGGTGACCCCGCGCGGGCTGGTCCAGCACCGCGAGGCACTGGACGCGCGGCGGGCATTCCTGGCCAGCATGCTGGCCAACCTGAGCTCCGAGGACCGGGCCACCCTCAACGCCGCGATCGGTTCACTGGAGCGCCTGGGCGATCAGCCCACCAGCTAGCTCCGCTAACCCAGCCAGTCCAGCACCGCCGCGGCCGTCCAGGACTGCTGCATGCTGCCCAGCGCCTCACCGGTGAAGGGTTCGTAGTACTCGGCGAAGGTACCGTCGCTGGCCTGGCGCAGGCCCTCCTGACGCAACGCGGTGGCGCGTTCGGCCCAGCCGCGTCGCGCGAAACACCAGGAGAACAGCCACGTCGTCACCGGCCACACCGGGCCGCGCCAGTACTCGCGGGGCCGGAAATCCCGGGAGACCGGCGAGGTCGTCGGGATCAGCGAGTAGCGCAGGTCCGGATGGCTGCTGAAACGCGGACCGTCCAGCAGCTTCAGCAGCGCCCGTTCCTTGTCGTGCGGCAGCCCACCGCACAGCAGCGGAGCGAACTGCGCGACCGTCTCGGTGGCCACCCACTTGTCCGCCCGGACATCGAAATCCCTTGCCGCGCCTGTTCGTTGGTCGGTGGCATCGACCACGCCCGCACGGAACTTGTCGGCCCAGGCGTACAGGTCACGCACATCGGCCGGGGAGCGCTTGTAGTCCTCACCGATCTCGGCGAGCACCGTGCACGCCACCGAGAAGATCGCCGAGACGAACACGTCCTCGACGGCGAAGCTCATGGATTTGGCCAGCAGTTCGTCGTCGTAGCGGGCGGTCTTCATCTCCTCCAGCAGCCACAGATACCGGTCGTACTCGGTGTCCGAAGGCCGCTGGGTGGAGTCGGTGTTGATCTTGTTGTCCTCGCGCTGATACTCCGGCACGACGCCGGGAATCACATTGGCGTAGGCGCTGTCCCAGCGCGGGGAGTTGTCCATCCCGGACTCCCAGCCGTGGTACAGGGTGATGCGGCCCTGGCCGCGCAGGTCGCGGCACTCGGCCAGCCAGCGATGCCAGCGCACCAGATCATCCCAGCGCCGGTCCAGGAACGCCTCGGCGACCGCCCGGGTGGAGCGTCCGCGGGTCTTGGCCCGGTCCAGGATGCGCTGCACCGCGATGGCATGCACCGGCGGCTGGGTGATACCGGAGGTGTGCCGGGTGCGGGGCGCGTGTTCGGCCAGCGCGGAGGTGGCCCAGCGTGCGGGTCCGGGGAAGTAGCCGTCCACCCCGTTGGCGAACACGATGTGCGGGATCATCCCGTTGCCCCACTGCGCCGAGAGCAGGGTGTCCAGCTCGACGACGGCGCGCTCCACGCTCAGCGGGGCCAGCCCGATCGCGACGAAGGCGGCATCCCAGCTCCACATGTGCGGGTAGAGCAGCGGGGCGGCAGTGGTCATCACACCCAGGTCATTACCGCGCAACAGGTAGGCCGCGCGCGCTGCGAGCTGGGTGGGGGCGAAGCTTGGGTCCGGTGGCATCGCATCAATAATGCGACGCCGCGGCCCGGCGTGCAGTGTCGGTAGTGTTTTCTCCTGTGCCCACTGCCCTGATAACCGGCGCCGGCGGCGGGATCGGCTCGGCCGTCGCCGCCGCGCTCGCCCCCACGCACACCCTGCTGCTGGCCGGCCGCCCGTCCGCTCACCTGGACGCGCTGGCCGAACGCCTCGGCGCGCCGACCTGGCCGCTGGACCTCACCGACCAGGAGTCCATCGAGTCCGCCGCCGAACCGCTGGCCGAACTCGACGTGCTGGTCCACAACGCCGGGGTGCTGTTCCCGGGCAGCGTCGCCGAGTCCTCCGCCGACCAGTGGCGAGCCAGCTTCGAGGTGAACGTCACCGGGGCCGTCGCGCTGACGCTGGCGCTGCTGCCGGCTCTGCGCGCCGCCGGCGGGCAGGTGGTGTTCATCAATTCCGGCGCGGGCCAGAAGGTTTCGGCCGGGATGGCGTCATATTCGGCGAGCAAATTCGCGCTGCGCGCATTCGCCGACTCGCTGCGCACCGACGAGCCGTCGCTGCGGGTGACGTCGATCTTCCCCGGCCGTACCGACTCGGAGATGCAGCGCGATCTGGTCGCCTATGAGGGCGGAACCTATGACCCGGCGCGGTTTCTGCGGGCCGAGACCGTGGGCGGGCTCGTCGCGCAGGCGGTCAACACCCCACGCGACGGCTCCGTCCACGAGATCACGGTCCGCCCCGGGTGACTACGCCGGGACCATCCCGTGCGGGTCCAGCACGAACTTCTGGGCCACCCCGGAGTCGAAGGCGGCGTACCCCTCCGGCGCGTCCTCGAGCCCGATGACGGTGGCGTTCACCGCATCGGCGATGTGCGCCTTGTCGTGCAGGATGCTCATCATCAGGCCACGGTTGTACTTCAGCACCGGGCACTGGCCGGTGTAGAAGCTGTGGCTCTTGGCCCAGCCCAGCCCCAGCCGGACCTTCAGCGTGCCGTGCTTGGCGTCGTCATCTGCGCCGCCCGGATCGCCGGTGACGTAGAGGCCGGGGATGCCCAGCGAGCCGCCCGCCCGGGTGGCGTTCATGATCGAGTTCAGCACCGCGGCCGGCTGCTCTCCGGCCCCCTGGCCGTGCCCGCTGGCCTCGAATCCCACGGCGTCGACGGCGCAGTCGACCTCGTTGGTGTTCAGGATCTCGGCGATCTGGTCTTCCAGGGTCGCGTCGGCGCTGATGTCGACGGTCTCGCACCCGAACGACCTGGCCTGCGCGAGCCGGTCGGCGTTCAGGTCGCCGACGATCACCACGGCGGCACCCAGCAGGTGCGCCGAGTACGCCGCGGCCAGACCCACCGGACCCGCCCCGGCGACGTACACCGTCGAGCCGGTGGTGACGCCCGCGGTCTTGGCGCCGTGGTAGCCGGTCGGGAAAATGTCCGACAGCATGGTGAGGTCGCGGATCTTGGCCAGCGCGGCGTCGCGGTCCGGGAACTTCAGCAGGTTGAAGTCGGCGAAGGGCACCATCACGTAGTCGGCCTGACCGCCCAACCAGCCGCCCATGTCGACGTAACCGTAGGCCGAACCGGCGCGTGCCGGGTTGACGTTCAGGCAGATGCCGGTCTGCCCCTCACGACAGTTGCGGCACCGCCCGCAGGCGATGTTGAACGGCACTGAGCAGATGTCGCCGACTTCGAGAAACTGTACGTCCGAGCCCTTTTCGACGATTTCGCCGGTGATCTCATGACCGAGGGTCTGGCCGACCGGCGCGGTGGTGCGCCCGCGGACCATGTGCTGGTCCGAGCCGCAGATATTGGTCGACACGCACTTGAGGATGACGCCGTGGTCCGCCTTGCGGGTCATGCCCATCGCGTCGGCGACCTCGCCGGGCACCTCGAGCTTCGGATAGGGCAGCGTCTCGACGGCGACCTGGCCGGGACCCTTGTAGACGACGATCCGGTTATCGGACATTGCGCGCTCCAGACTGGGCCGCTGTCACCGTATGTCGTTCTCGCAGACAGGATTTCCGCCGCCACGCCGCGGCCCTGCCCTCCAGTATCCGCGCCTCGGTATGCACAAAGTCGAATACGTGCACATCGGGGTCAGAAACTAGCCCAACGGTGAGGTCCGCCCCCATCTTCGGGCCAGTTGCGATGTGAGGCGTGTTTGTCTGACTCATTCCGACTACGACTCCACACATCGCAACTCAGACGACGAGGTTGACCAGTCGTCCGGGCACCACGATGACCTTCTTCGGCGTGGCACCGGCCAGGAAGGCCTGCACCTTGTCGTCGGCCAGCGCCGCGGCTTCCAGCGCGGCCTTGTCGGCGTCGGCGGCGACGGTGATCTTGCCGCGCACCTTCCCGTTGACCTGGACCGGCAACTCGACGGTGTCGTCCACCAGGTAACGCTCGTCCACCGCCGGGAACGGCCCGTGCGCCAGCGAGCCCTCGTGGCCCAGGCGCCGCCACAGTTCCTCGGCCAGGTGCGGCGCCAGCGGAGCGACCATCAGCACCAGCGGCTCGATCGCCGTCCGCGCGGTGACCCCCTCCTTGGTCAGGTGGTTGGTGTACTCGATCAGCTTGGCCGCCGCGGTGTTGTTTCGCAGCGCCGCATAGTCTTCGGCCACACCGGCAATCGTCTTGTGCAGCGCGCGCAGGGTGTCCTCGGAGACCTGCTCGTCATCGCTGACCCGCTCGGCACCGGTCGTCTCGTCGATGACCGCACGCCACACCCGCTGCAGGAAACGGTGCGCGCCGACGACGTCCTTGGTGGCCCACGGCCGCGACGCCTCCAGCGGGCCCATCGACATCTCGTACACCCGCAGCGTGTCCGCGCCGTATTCATCGCAGATCTCGTCCGGGGACACCGAGTTCTTCAGGCTCTTGCCGATCTTGCCGAACTCCTGGTTGACCTGCTGATCCTCGTACCAGAACGTGCCGTCCCGCTCGACGACCTCGGCGGCGGGCACATAGGAGCCGCGTGCGTCGGTGTAGGCGAAGGCCTGGATGTAGCCCTGGTTGACCAGCCGGCGGTAGGGCTCACTGGAGCTGACATGCCCCAGGTCGAAGAGCACCTTGTGCCAGAACCGCGAATACAGCAGGTGCAGCACCGCGTGTTCGACACCACCGACATACAGGTCGACGCCACCGGGATCCTTCGGCCCGTGGATCTCCGGGCGGGGGCCCATCCAGTAGGCCTCGTTCTCCTTGGCGCAGAACGTATCCGGGTTGTGTGGATCGGCGTACCGCAGTTCGTACCAGGAACTTCCGGCCCACTGCGGCATCACGTTGGTGTCCCGCGTGTAGGACTGCAGGCCCTCGCCCAGGTCCAGATCGACGTTCACCCATTCGGTGGCCTTGCCCAGCGGCGGCGACGGTTCGCTGTCGGCATCGTCGGGATCGAACATCACCGGGGCGTAGTCCGGGATGTCCGGGAGTTCCACCGGCAGAGCCGATTCCGGCAGCGGGTGGGCCCGACCATCGGCGTCGTAGACGATGGGGAACGGCTCGCCCCAGTACCGCTGGCGGGCGAACAGCCAGTCCCGCAGCTTGAACTCGACGCGGGCCCGGCCGGCGCCGTCGGCTTCCAGGCGCGCGATGATGGCCTCCTTGGCCGCCGCCACGCTCAGGCCATTGAGGTAGTCGCTGTTGACCAGTTCACCGTCGCCGCCGTACGCGGCCTCACTGACATCTCCGCCGGTGACCACCTCGACGATGGGCAGGCCGAACGCGGTGGCGAACTCCCAGTCCCGCTGATCCCCGCTGGGCACCGCCATGATGGCGCCGGTGCCGTAGCCGGCCAGCACATAATCGGCGATGAACACCGGAATCTGTTGTCCATTCACCGGATTGGTGGCATAGGCGCCGGTGAAGACACCGGTCTTGGACTTGTTCTCCTGGCGCTCCAGATCCGACTTGGCCGCGATGTCGGACCGGTAGGTCGCCACCGCTTCGGCCGGGGTGGGCGCGCCGTAGGTCCACCGCTCGTCGGTACCCTGGGGCCACTGCTCGCCCACCAAGGCGTCGACCAGCTCGTGTTCGGGGGCCAGCACCATGTAGGTGGCGCCGAACAGGGTGTCGGGCCGGGTGGTGAACACCTCGATCGGACCGGCCTCGGTGGCAAAGCGGACCTCGGCCCCGGTGGACCGGCCGATCCAGTTGCGTTGCATGGCCTTGACCTTGTCCGGCCAGTCCAGCACGTCCAGGTCGTCGAGCAGCCGGTCAGAGTACGCGGTGATGCGCATCATCCACTGCCGCAACCGCTTCCGGAAAACCGGATAGTTACCGCGGTCGCTGCGGCCGTCGGAGGTGACCTCCTCGTTGGCCAGCACGGTGCCCAGCCCCGGGCACCAGTTCACCACCGAGTCGGCGCGGTAGACCAACCGATAAGAGTCCACGACGTCGGCGCGTTCGCCCGCCGACAGGTCCTGCCAGGCCCGGCCGTCGGCGAGCGGCCGCGACCCGGAGGAGAACTCGGCGATCAGCTCGTCGATCGGGCGGGCGCGGTTGCAGCTCGGTGTCGAACCAGGCGTTGTAGATCTGCAGGAAGATCCACTGCGTCCACGTGTAGAAGTCCACATCGGTGGTGGAGAAGCTGCGCCGCGAGTCGTGGCCCAGCCCCAGCCTGCCCAGCTGACGCCGGAAGTTGACGATGTTGGCCTCGGTGCGGGTGCGCGGATGGGTGCCGGTCTGCACCGCGTACTGCTCGGCCGGCAGACCGAAGGCGTCGAAGCCCAGCGCGTGCAGCACGTTGCGTCCGGTCATCCGGAAATAGCGCGCGTACACATCGGTGGCGATGTAGCCGAGCGGGTGCCCGACGTGCAGACCCTCGCCCGACGGGTACGGGAACATGTCCTGCACGAACATCTTGTCGGCGGGCACCGCGGAGCCGTCGGCGGGCGCCAGCGAGCCGACCGGGTTGGGCACATGGAAGGTCCCCAGCACATGCCAGCGCTGCTGCCAGGTCTGCTCGATCTCACCGGCCAGCTGCGCGTTGTAGCGGTGGCTCGGGGCGTCGGCGTCGGCGGCGGCTGCGTCGGCGGAGGGTTCTGTCACGCCAAACAGGGTATAAGCGCCGTTGGCGAGGGCTTCGGCCACGGGTTGGTATCGGTTCCGTTGCAGCCCGCTCACCGCACGGTTGCAGCTCTGTTCCGGCCCTGGTGACCTTGAACCACAGCTGGTTACAGTCGGCCCCTGACCCAGGCACGTGCTGATCGGAAGGACCGGCGTCAGATGAACGAGACCTCGTACCGTTGGCGGATTCTGCTCGCGGGGACCGTCGCCGGTTTTGCCGGTGTGGTGGGGCTGACCGGCCCGACCGCCGCCGCCGAGCCGCTCGCTCCGCAGCCGTCACCACCGGGCCCCGCCACCGTCACCCAGACCGTGACCGTCACCCCGCAGGCCGCACCCGCCGTCCCCGGACCCTCACAGCCCGTCGGGCCCGCCGCCGTACCCGCCTCAGGGGCGGGCGCGCTGCCGGCCGCCGTGCCGCCCGGCACCACCACCACCGCTGCCGTCCCCCGCCCGGTGTCCGTGCCGCTGTCACCGAACCCGGCAGGCACCATCCGCGACTACCTGTCCAGCAGGAACGTGGCGATGGAGCCCCAGACCCCGAGCGGGTTCACCGCACTGAACATCGTGCTGCCCCGTCCCACCGGCTGGACCCAGGTCCCGGACCCGAATGTGCCCGACGCCTTCGCGGTGATCGCCGACCGGGTCGGCGGCGACGGGCTCTACACGTCGAACGCGCAGGTGGTGGTGTACAAGCTCGTCGGCGATTTCGATCCCCGCGAGGCCATCCGGCACGGGTTCGTCGACAGCCAGCAGCTCACCGCGTGGCGGGCCACCGGCGGATCGATCGCCGAGATCGGCGGGGTGCCCACGTCGATCATCGAGGGCACCTTCCGTGAGAACAACATGACGCTGAACACCTCGCGGCGACATATCGTCGCGACCTCGGGTACCGATCGCTACCTGGTGTCGCTGTCGGTGACGACCGCCGAATCGCAGTCGGTGGCAGCCGCACCCGCCACCGATGCCATCGTCAACGGGTTCCGGGTGGCCGCACCCGTCGCGGCGCCCGCACCGGCCCCGGCCGCGCTGACGCCGCCGCTTCCCGCCGCCGCACCCGCGGCCGGAGCCACCGTGCCGGTCAGCATGGCGGGAACATCCCCCCTCGCGGTGCTCGCCCCGGCCGCCGCACCGGCAATCGGCCTCCCCGGCTGACCGCTGCCCGCGCTGCCTCGTATCCTTGGCAGATGCTCATCGCCGCGGTGCTCTGCCTGTGCGTGGCAGTGGCGACCGCCGGTGTTGCCACCTGGTCACTGAACCGTCCGTACGCGGCCGACCCGGTGCGCCAGGTGCTGCGCGCCGTCGCGCCCACCCAGTTCGCCGCCGCCGCCATGCTGGCGGCCGGCGGTGTCGTCGCGCTGTCGGCACCCGCCCAGATGGGTGTGCTGGTGCTGGTGGTCTGCGTCATCGGGGCGGTCGGCACCGTCGCGGCCGGCTGTTGGCAGAGCGCGAAGGTGGTCGCTGCCAAGGAGGCTCAGCAGGAGGCCCGACGCGAGGAGGGCGGCGGCTGCGCCGGGTCCTGTGTGTCGTGCACCCTGTCGCCCGCCGATTCGGCCGGTCGCTCTAGTTGCGGCTGAGATCGATCGGGTGCGTCGCCAGCATCGACAGCGGTAGCGGCTGACGGCGCAGCACCCGGGCCCACAGATCGACCCGCGGTTCCACGAGCACATCCGAGGGAAGTGCCGAGAGCACGATCCAGTCGTCGCGCTCGATCTCGCCCTCCAGCTGGCCGGTGGTCCACCCGGAGTACCCCGCGAAGATCCGGACCCCTTCGAGCGCCGGAGCGATCTGGTCGGGATCGGAGTCCAGATCGACCATGACGATGCGGCCCTGCACATGCCGCACGCCCGGCAACCCGGCGATGTCCACCCCGACCCGCACGGTCGCCAGGCACAGCGCCGAATCACGCTTCACCGGGCCACCGATGAACATGCTCTTCGGCTTGATGGCCAGCTTCGCCCACTGCGGCAGCACGTTGTACACGGCGGTCTCGCTGGGCCGGTTGAGCACCACCCCGAGGGTGCCGCCCTCGTTGTGTTCGACGATGTAGATGACGCTGCGCCGGAACGTCGGTTCGAGCAGGTCGGTGTCGGCGAGCAACAGGGTTCCGGCGCGCACACGCGGTGCCGTCGGAGTGACATGATCCTCCGGTTCCTCGGGCTGTCCCACTGGTCCATCATGTCACCAGCAGCCCCGTGCAGCGGCGAACAACAAGCGGCCCGCCGAGATATTTGTACTGTTGATTCGGGTGCCGATCGCAGTCCCGGCCCGGACAGGATCTGATCTGATGACTGACACCCGCAATCCGCCGGGAACCTGGCAGGCCGTCCGCGGTCTGCCCGAGTTCCGGCGACTGCTGGAGTTGCGGGCGGTCAGCCAGTTCGGCGACGGACTGTTCCAGGCCGGGCTGGCCGGGGCCATCCTGTTCAACCCGGAACGCGCCGCCGATCCGTGGGCGATCGCCGGTGCATTCGCCGTGCTCTTCCTGCCCTATTCGGCCCTGGGCCCGTTTGCCGGGGCGCTGCTGGACCGCTGGGACCGGCGCCTGGTCCTGATCGGCGCCAACATCGGCAGGCTGCTGCTGGTGCTCGCGGTCGGGGCGGCGCTGGCGGTCAGCTCGGGCGATCTGGTGCTGCTGTTCGGCGCGCTCATCGTCAACGGGTTCACCCGCTTCGTGTCCTCCGGCCTGTCGGCCGCGCTGCCGCACGTGGTGCCCCGCGACAAGGTGCTGACGATGAACTCGGTGGCGACCGCCACGGGCGCGCTGGCAACGTTCGTGGGCGCCAACTTCATGTTGCTGCCGCGCTGGCTGCTCGGCGCCGACGACGCCGGCGCCTCGGCGGTCATCTTCCTGGCCGCCGTACCCGTGGCGCTCGCGCTGGGGCTGTCGGTGCGCTTCTCCCCCCATGTGCTGGGCCCCGACGACAGCGCCCGCGCCGTACACGGGTCGGCCGCCTACGCGGTGTCCACCGGCTGGGTGCACGGCATCCGGACGGTCGCCGCGGTCCCGACGGTGGCCGCCACGCTCAGCGGGCTGGCCGCGCATCGGATGGTGTTCGGGATCAACACACTGCTGGTGCTGGTGATCGTCCGGCACACCGGCGACCATGAGGTCGCCGGCCTCGGACTGGGCACGGCGGTGGTCTTCGTCGCCGCGACGGGTACCGGGTCGTTTCTGTCCACGGTGATCACCCCGGCGGCGGTCGGGCGCTGGGGTCGATACCGCACCGCGAACGGCGCGTTGCTGCTGGCCGCGGTGGTCCAACTGTTCGCCGCGTGGCTGTACCTGCCGGTGATGATCGGCTGCGGGTTCGTGCTGGGCGCGGCGGGGCAGGTGGTGAAACTGTGCGCGGACAGCGCCATGCAGATCGATGTGGACGACGCGCTGCGCGGGCATGTCTTCACCGTCCAGGACGCCCTGTTCTGGGTGACGTTCGTGGCCGCCATCGCCGGGAGCGGCGATGGTGATCCCGGCCGACGGGCGGTCGGTGCCGCTGGTGCTGGTCGGGTCGGTGCTCTATCTGCTGGGCTTCGCCGCGCACGCCGGTATCGGACGGCGGGCCTCCCCGGTTTAGAGTTCAGCCATGGCTGGAGCCGAGCCGATGGTGGCCGACCTGCGCGCCGAGAGCGATGCCCTGGACACCCTGGTGGCCGACCTACCCGAGGCCGGCTGGCAGACCGCGACGCCGGCCCCCGGGTGGACCGTTGCGCACCAGATCGCCCACCTGTGGTGGACCGACCGGGTGTCGCTGCAATCCATCACCGATGAGGACGCGTTCGCCGCGGTGCTCGGTGCGGCGGCCAAGGATCCACTCGGGTTCGTCGACGCCGGCGCCGAGGAACTGGCGCTCACCCCGCCCGCGGAGCTGCTCACCTCCTGGCGCCGTGACCGGGCCGCGCTGCACGACGCGCTGCTGAGCGTCACCGACGGCCGCAAGCTGCCCTGGTTCGGCCCGCCGATGAGCGCGCCGTCGATGGCCACGGCACGGCTGATGGAGACCTGGGCGCACGGGCTGGATGTCGCCGACGCACTCGGTGTCCGGCGACCGCCCACCGCCCGGCTGCGCTCGGTTGCCCATATCGGCGTGCGCACAAGAGATTTCGCTTTCACCGTGCACGGGCTCACCCCGCCGGCGGAGTTGTTTCACGTGGAACTGAGCGGTCCGGACGGCGAGCTGTGGTCGTGGGGACCCCAGGATGCCGCCCAGACCGTGACGGGGTCGGCCGAGCACTTCTGCATGCTGGTGACCCAGCGGAGGCCGCCACGCGAACTCGACGTGGTGGCCGTCGGCCCCGATGCGCAGAAGTGGCTGACCATTGCGCAGGCGTTCGCCGGGCCGCCGGGGGCCGGCCGGGGGTAGGCCCCGCCGAAATACGCGCAATCGTTGCTCCGAGGGCATGCATAACGACCATTTCGCGCATTTCGGCGAGAGAGAGGGCAAGACATGGCCAGTTCGCTACCCGACAACCCGTCGCGTGCGGCGCTCGCCGAAGAGGCGCGCGGCGGGCAGGAGGAACCTCACCGTGGCCCGCAAGTACGGCTTCAGCGGGTGGCCCGCACTCGTGCACTATCTCGAGGCCGCCGCGGAACTGAGCGTCGACCCGTCCCGGTTTGACGAGACCACCGCCGATCCGGCCGACCGGTTCTGCGCGCTGGCCACGCTGCGCTACGACGAGGCCGACGCCCCACCCCGCCGGCAGGCCGCCGCCGAACTCCTGAACGCCGACCCCGGCCTGACCGCACACCACGTGTGGGCCGCCGCCGCGGCGGCCGATCCGCGCGCGCTGTCCGCCCTGTTGCGCGAAGACCCGGCACTGGCCGGGGCCACCGGCGGTCCGCACGGCTGGGCCCCGTTGATGTATCTGGCGTACGCACGAACGCCACAACACGACAGCCTGGCCGCGGCCGCGCTGCTGCTCGACGCCGGCGCCGACCCGAACGCGGGCTACCTGTGGCGCGGGATGGCGACCCCGTTCACCGTGCTGACCGGGGTGTTCGGCGAGGGTGAACAGGGGCCGCGCCGGCAGCCCCGGCATCCGCTCGCCGCCGACCTGGCCGAGCTGCTGTTGCGCCGCGGGGCTCATCCGGTCGACCAGCAGACCCTCTACAACCGGATGTTCCGGCCCGACGATGCGCACCTGGAGCTCCTGTTCGCGCACGGTCTCGCCGACGCGGGTCCGAGCCCGTGGGAGCGGCGGCTCGGCGAGGCGATGGAGAGCCGCCCGCAGATGTGGCAGCGGCAGGTGTCCTGGGCGGCCGAGAACGGCTTCACCGACCGGCTGGCCCTGCTCGCCCGGCACGGTATCGACATCTCGGGTGCCGATCCCGTGATACCCCGACTCCCCGATCAGCCCAACGCCCGCGACGCCGGCGGCGCCACCGCCCTGCACCACGCCGCGTGGTCCGGTGACCTCACCCTGATCCGGCAGTTGCTCGACGCCGGTGCGGACCCGACCCTGCGCGACGGCCGGTTCGACGCGACACCCCAGGGCTGGGCCGAGCACGCCTACCAGGACGAGGCGGCCGAACTGCTCCGACTCACCTCAGGTCGGTAGCCGAGTCCGCGACACCGTCGGAGTCCGCATCGGTGAACTGCACGTCCCAGCTGCCGTCACCGTCGCGATCGGCGTAGGCGGTAGCCGTTCCGTCGTGGCGGCCGAGCACCCGGTCGGCCAGCCCGTCGGCGTCGACATCGAGCAGCCGGTCATCGGTGTGGCCGTCCCCGTCGAAATCCACCATGGGGCCGGAACCATCTGCCGGGCCGGCCTCCACCCCGTCGAGGCCGAACCAGCGCAGCTGCCCGGCCCGGTCGATCGCCACCGCCCAGGTGCCCGATCCGTCATCGGTGAAGTAGGCCGGCGCCGGGCCGTCCCGGTCGTGCACCGCGTGATCGGCCAACCCGCTCGCGTCAAGATCGGCCAGCGCGTCATCGGGACGGCCGTCCCCGTCGAGGTCCAGCCCAATCGCGTCGAGCACCCCGTCGCCGTCCACATCGATGGTCGGGTCGGCGGTCCAGATCTGCGCGCCGCCGGCCCCGTCACCCAGGCAATAGTCCATGCCTGTTCAGACGCATCAGGACTGCTGCGCGTTCCACCAGCTGTGAAGTTCGGCGATCGCCTCGTCATGGTCGAGTGGCCCGCGGTCCAGCCGGAGCTCCTTGAGGTGGTTCCACGCCTTGCCGACCAGCGGGCCCGGCGGGATACCGAGGATCTCCATGATGGCGTTGCCATCCAGGTCGGGCCGCACCCGCTGCAGATCCTCCTTGGCGGCCAGCTCGGCGATGCGTGCCTCGAGCTCGTCGTAGTTGGCCTGCAGCCGCGCCGCCCGGCGCTTGTTGCGGGTGGTGCAGTCGGCACGGACCAGTTTGTGCAGCCGGTCCAGCAGCGGACCCGCGTCGGTGACGTAGCGGCGCACCGCCGAGTCGGTCCACCGGCCGTCGCCGTAGCCGTGGAAGCGCAGATGCAGGTACACCAGCTGCGACACGTCGTCGACCATCTGCTTGGAGTACTTCAGTGCCCGCATCCGTTTGCGGACCATCTTCGCGCCGACCACCTCGTGGTGATGGAAGCTGACTCCCCCATCGGGTTCGTGGCGCCGCGTGCCGGGCTTGCCGATGTCGTGCAGCAGGGCCGCCCACCGCAGCACCAGGTCCGGCTCCCCCGCCGGGGCGTCTTCCAGCTCCACGGCCTGTTTCAGCACCGTCAGCGAATGCCAGTACACGTCCTTGTGCTGGTGATGCTCGTCGATGGCCATCCGCATCTCGCCGACCTCGGGCAGCACCACCGCACCCAGGCCGGTCTGCACCATCAGGTCGACACCGGCCACCGGATCGGCACCCAGCAGCAGCTTGTCCAGCTCGGCGGCCACCCGCTCCGCGGTGATCCGGCCCAACTGCGGCGCCATCTCCAGCAGCGCCTCCAGCACCCGCGGTGCCACCGCGAACCCGAGCTGTGACACGAATCGCGCTGCGCGCAGCATCCGCAGCGGATCATCACCGAAGGACACCTGCGGGGCCGACGGGGTGTCGAGCACGCGGTCCCGCAGGGCCGCCAGCCCGCCCAGCGGGTCGAGGAACTCGGCCGGGCCCGCTGCCGTGATCCGCACCGCCATCGCGTTCACGGTGAAGTCGCGGCGCACCAGGTCGTCCTCGAGTGTGTCGCCGAAACGGACCTGCGGATTGCGCGACACCTGGTCATAGCTGTCGGCCCGGAACGTGGTGATCTCGAACCGGTGCCCGGCCTTGCCCACGCCGATGGTGCCGAATTCGATCCCGGTGTCCCACAACGCATCCGCCCAGCCGCGGAGCAGCTTCTGCATCTGCTCGGGGCGGGCGTCGGTGGTGAAGTCGAGATCCGAGTACAGCCGCCCCAGCAACGCGTCGCGGACGCTGCCGCCCACCAGGTACAGCTCGTGACCGGCGGCGGCGAACACCGCACCGATATCGCGGAGCACATCGCCGTAGCTGTTCAGCGCAACCCAGGCTCCCGCCAGCAGTTCGGCGTCGGCGGCGTCATGGGTCGGGTCGGTCGGCACGTTCGGTGAGCCTAATCGGTCTCCCAGCCCGGTAACGACCCGGCGACAGCCCGGCCACGACCGGCGCGTGTGGCGGGCAGGTAAACCTGCGGCAACTACTATCGCTTGGGTGTCGGACGGTGACAAAGCCAAGCCGCGACGGCGCCGAGGGCGTCGCCGCGGCCGTCGCGCTGCCGGTCCGTCCGAAGCCGACGCCGAACGCGCCAGCCCATCAGGGGAAACCGCTTCCTCGTCATCTGATCAGCTGGCCTCCGATCGCGCCGGTCAGCCGGCCAAGCCCGGCCAGAACCGCAAGCCCCGGCCCTCCCGGCGCGCTCCCGAACGGCTGCGCACCGTGCACGAGACCTCCGCAGGTGGGCTCGTCATCGACGGTCTCGACGGACCGAAGGACACCCAGGTCGCGGCGTTGATCGGCCGGATCGACCGACGTGGTCGGATGCTGTGGTCGCTGCCCAAGGGACATATCGAGGTCGGTGAGACCGCCGAGCAGACCGCCGTCCGCGAGGTCGCCGAGGAGACCGGGGTGCAGGGCAGCGTGTTGGCAGCGCTGGGCAGCATCGACTACTGGTTCGTGACCGAAGGCCGGCGCGTCCACAAGACGGTGCACCATTATCTGATGCGATTCCTGGGCGGTGACCTCTCCGACGAGGACATGGAGGTCACCGAGGTGGCCTGGGTTCCGCTGCGTGACCTGCCGGCCCGGCTGGCCTATGCCGACGAACGCCGCCTGGCCGTGGTGGCCGGCGAGCTCATCGACAAACTTCACACCGACGGCGAGGGCGCGTTGCCGCCGCTGCCGCACAGTTCGCCGCGGCGGCGCCCGCAGACCCATTCGCACACCCGCAACCGTCGCCCCGAGGAGTCACCGCCGCGGCGTGCGAACGGCTGCGGTCCGGCCCAGTGAGTTCCGCGAGGGTGCTGCGCGTCCTCACCGCCGCCGTCCTGCTGCTGCTCTTCGCGACCCCCGCGCTGCTGCCGCGCGCCGCCGCCGGCGAACCGGGCGCCACCACATTCCTGAAGCTGCGGATCGACCGTGTCACCCCCGACACCGTCACGACCACCACCGGCGCAATCGTCACCGTCTCCGGTGCCGTCCGCAACATCGGCGACCGCCCGGTGCGTGACGTCGTGGTGCGCCTCGAACACGCACCCGCGGTCACCGGGTCGGCCGGACTGCGCACCGACCTGTCCGGGAACCTCGACCAGTACGCGGCCGTCGCACCCTTCATCACCCTCTCCACCGAGCTGCAACGCGGCCAGGAGGTGCCGTTCACGCTGTCCTACCCGGTGCGCGGAACCCAGGAGCCGTCGCTGCAGATCGATGAGCCCGGCATCTACCCGCTGTTGGTGAACGTCAACGGCACCCCCGACTACGGCGCCCCCGCCCGGCTCGACGATGCCCGCTTCCTGCTCCCCGTCCTCGGTGTGCCCCCCGACCCCGTGACCGGGGATGCCGAAGGTGTGAGTGCGGTGGTGCCGCCGGACACGTCCCGACCGGTGGCGATGACGATGCTGTGGCCGCTGGCCGACCGTCCGAGGCTGGCCGCCGGAATCCCCGGCGGGACCACCCCGGTCCGCCTGCTCGACGATGACCTGGCCACCTCGCTGGCGTCCGGCGGGCGGCTCGACACCCTGCTGTCGGCAGCGGATTTCGCCACCAGCGCCCAGGTCGACGACGAGGGCGCCCTGGGTGACGCCCTGTGCCTGGCCGTCGACCCCGACCTGCTGATCACCGTCAACGCGATGACGAGCGGCTATGTGGTCAGCGAGGACCCCAACGGCGGCCTCAACGCTCCCACCCGTCCCGGGAACGGCCAGGAGGCCGCCGTCGACTGGCTGAGCCGGCTCCGGGCGCTGGCGCAGCGCACCTGCGTCACCGCGACCGTCTACGCCCAGGCCGACCTCGACGCCCTCCAACGCGTCGGCGACATCGGTCTGAGCACCGTCGCCACCCGCGGGGCCGCCGACATCGTCGACCAGATTCTCGGGGTGCGTTCGGTACGCGGCGCCACCCTCATCGGTGACGGGCCGCTGACCCCCGCCGCGGTCTCGCTGCTCGGCGCGCAAGGCCCCACGGTCGCGGTGGCTCCCGCCCCGCTGACCGCCGGCGACGCCGGAGCCGCAGACCTCGCCCCGCAACGCAACTCGCTGGATGTCGTCACCGCCCCGTTCGACCCCGGCCTGGCGGCCGCGCTGGCCGGTGCCGGCGGCGCGCCGATCACCCCGAGTTACCTCGATGACGCACTGCGCATCCCGCTGCAGCACGACTCGCGGGCGGCCCGACTGCAGAACGCGATCGGGTCACTGCTGTGGCGCGGCCTGGCCCCCGGGACCGAACCCCGCACCCAGATCGTGCTGCCGCCGCTGACCTGGGATCTCAATCCCGATGAGGCGCAGCGGGTGCTGACCTCGGTGGCGACCGCCATCGGCGCCGGGCTGGCCTATCCACGGCCGCTGCGCGCGGTGATCGTGGAGACACCGCGCACCGCGCCACCCGCGCCCGCAGCGCCATCCCCACCTGCGAGCGAACCCGCCGACCGGTTCGACAACGGTGTGACGTCCGGCATCGCCGCCATCACCGGCAGGCTCTGGGGCCTGACCTCGGCGCTGACCGTCGATCAGCGCACCGGCCTGACCGGCATCCAGTACACCGCCCCGCTGCGGGAGGACATGCTGCGCGCGCTGAGCCAGTCGGTACCCGGCGATGAGCGCAACGCCGCCGCCCAACAACGTCTTTCCACCGTCAGCCGCACCGTCGCCGATCTGTTCGGGGCCGTCACCGTGGTGAACCCCGGCGGCTCCTACACCCTGGCCACCGAACGCAGCCCGCTGCCGTTGGCCCTGCGCAACGACCTGCCGGTGCCGATCCGGGTCCGGCTGCACATCGCCGCCCCGCCCGGCATGACGGTGACCGACCCCGGTGAGATCGAACTGCCGCCGGGGTTTCTGCCGCTGCGGGTGCCGATCGAGGTGCACTTCACCCAGCGGTTCGCCGTCGATGTGAACCTGAGCACCGCCGACGGGCTGCCGCTGGGCGATCCGGTCCGGCTGTCGGTGCATTCCAACGCCTACGGCAAGGTGCTGTTCTTCATCAGCCTGACCGGCGGCGCGATCCTGGCGCTGCTGGTCGGTCGGCGGCTCTGGCACCGGTTCCGCGGCGAACCCGACCGCGCGGACCTGGTCCCGCCGACCCGACGGCCCGACCCGCTGGACACCGCGCTGGCCCACGGCTCCGAACGCGCCCGCCCCGGCGACGAGCCGCGATGAACGCTCCACAACGGGTACCGCGTGGGCACGACACCCGGCGCCGGGCCGGTGGTCCCCGCGACCAGGACCCGACGGCACGGCGGCCCCGTCAAGAGCTCTCGGACTCCGCGGTGGTGTCCCGGTCCTGGGGGATGGCGCTGGCCACCCTGGTCAGCAGGCTCACCGGGTTCGCCAGGATGGTGCTGCTGGCGCTCATCCTGGGCGGGCCGCTGCTCAGTTCGTTCACGGTGGCCAACCAGCTGCCGAACCTGATCGCCGCCCTGGTGCTGGAGGCGACGTTCACCGCGATCTTCGTACCGATCCTGGCGCGCGCCGAACGCGACGACCCCGACGGCGGTACCGCGTTCGTGCGGCGCCTGGTCACCCTGGCCACCGCGCTGCTCATCGTCGCGACCATTCTGTCGGTGGCGGCCGCACCACTGCTGGTGGATCTGATGCTCGGCAGCGATCCGTTGGTGAACCGGCCGCTGACCACCGCGTTCGCCTACCTGCTGCTCCCCCAGGTCGTCTTCTACGGACTGTCCTCGGTGTACATGGCAATCCTGAACACCCGCAACGTGTTCGGACCGCCCGCCTGGGCGCCGGTGCTCAACAACATCGTCGCGATCCTGACGTTGGCGGTCTATCTGCTGGTACCCGGCGAGCTGTCCATCGACCCCGTCGAGATGGGCAACGCCAAACTGCTCGTGCTCGGCATCGGCACCACCCTCGGCGTGGTGGCCCAGGCGCTGGTGCTGATCCTGGCGATCCGCCGGGAACGCATCAGCCTGCGCCCGCTGTGGGGTATCGACGACCGGCTCAAGCAGTTCGGCATGATGGCGCTGGCGATGGTGCTCTACGTGCTCATCAGCCAGATCGGCCTGATCGTCGGCAACCAGATCGCCAGCGCCGCATCCGCATCCGGGCCCGCGATCTACAACTACACCTGGCTGATCCTGCAGCTACCGTTCGGCATCATCGGCGTGACGGTCCTGACGGTGGTGATGCCGCGGCTGTCCCGCAACGCCGCCGCCGACGACGGTCCCGCGGTGCTGGCCGATCTGAACCTCGCGACCCGGCTGACCATGCTGACGCTCATCCCGATCGTCGCGATGATGACCGTCGGCGGGCCGGCCATCGGCAGCGCCCTGTTCTCCTACGGCAACTTCGGCCAGACCGATGCGGGCTACCTCGGCATGGCGATCTCTCTGTCGGCGTTCACCCTGATCCCCTACACCCTGGTGCTGTTGCAGCTGCGGGTGTTCTACGCGCGCCAACAGCCATGGACGCCGATCGTGCTGATCCTGGTGATCACCGCGGTGAAGATCGCCGCATCGGTCGCGGTACCCCACCTGGTGTCGGACCCGGGCATGGTCGCCGGATATCTGGGGCTGGCCAACGGGCTGGGCTTCCTGGCCGGCGCCACCATCGGCTACCTGGTGCTACGGGCGAACCTGAATCCCCCGGGCGGGAAGATGATCAGCCTCGACGTCGTGCGCACCATCCTGGTCACGATCGTCGCCTCGATGATCGCCGGCCTGGCCGCCCACATCGTCGACCAGCTGCTCGGACTCGAGTCGCTGACCGAGCACGGCGGCGGCCTCGGTTCGCTGCTGCGGCTCGTGGTACTCGGTGCGATCATGCTGCCGGTCCTGGGCGGGGTGTTGTGGGCGGCCAAGGTGCCCGACGCGCTCGCGGTGGCGGCGGTGATCCGGCGCCGGCTGCCGGGCGGCGCCACGGTGGTCACACCCCCGTCTTCCAGGCCTGGTGACCGGCCTGTCACGTACTCTGATCAGAGCAATTCGCATCCGATGCGGCCTCCACGCCCCCCGGCTGCCCGCCGGTACGGACCGCACGCGGGGATTGCGCAGCAGCAGATGCCGAAAGGACCAGCGGTGAGCGATAAACCCGTCAGCGGTTCGGCGCCCGGGGCAGGTGCGCGACCCGAATCCGACCCCGAATCCGGGGCGACGACACGCATCCCCCTGACCCCCGATTCGCGACCCTCGGCCGGTGACTTCCAGCCGGACACCGGGGGCTTCAGCACCCGGCCGCCCGCCGACTACGGCGGCGACCCCACCCGCGCTCCGTTGGGGTTCGATCCGCCGCACGAGCCGCCGCTGGAGGCGGCGACCGCCGACGAGGACATCCACCTCATCCCGGGCGCCACCATCGCCGCCGGACGCTACCGGCTGCTGGTGTTCCATGGCGGCCCGCCGCATCTGCAGTTCTGGCACGCGCTGGACACCGCACTGGACCGACAGGTCGCGTTGACCTTCGTCGACCCCGATGCCGTCCTGCCCGACAGCGAGTTGCAGGAGATCCTCACCCGCACGATGCGGCTGTCCAAGGTGGAGACCACCGGAATCGCCCACGTCCTGGACGTCACCCGCACCGGGTCGGGTGGGCTGGTGGTCGCGGAGTGGATCCGCGGCGGATCGCTGGCCGAAGTCGCCGAGACCTCACCGTCCCCCATCGGCGGTGCCCGGGCGATCCAGTCGCTGGCCGCCGCGGCCGAGGCCGCACACCGCGCCGGTGTCGCGCTGTCCATCGACGACCCGAGCCGGGTCCGCGTGAGCATCGAGGGCGATGTGGTGCTCGCCTTCCCCGCCACCCTGCCCGACGCCACTCCCGAGGACGACATCCGCGGGATCGGCGCGTCGTTGTACGCGCTGCTGATCAATCGGTGGCCGCTGGCCGAGTCCGGTCTGCACAGCGGGCTGGAGGCCGCCGACCTCAACGCGGCGGGCCAGCCCGTGGAACCTCAGTCGGTCAACGGGAACATCCCGTTCCAGATCTCGGCCGCGGCCGCCCGCGCCGTGCAGGAGGAGGGCGGCATCCGCAGCGCCCCCACGCTGCTGAACCTGTTGCAGCAGGCCACCGCGGTCGCCGACCGCACCGAGTTCATCGCACCGGTCGACGAACCGCCCGCCCCGTCAGCGGCCCGGCTGGGCCCCGGCGGCGCCGATCCGGAGGCCGCCGCGCGCCGCCGCAAGGGCATGATCATCGGCCTTGCCGCCGGCGGCGCGGTCGTGGTGGTCGCCCTGGTGGTCCTCGCGACCGTGCTCAGCCGCATCTTCGGGGATGTCGGGGGCGGACTGGACCGCGACGAACTCGGGTTGAACAACCCGAGCACCTCGGCCGAAGCCGCGTCGGGCAACACCGTCAAACCGGTGCGCGCCACGGTGTACTCCCCGGAGGGCGAGGCCGACGCACCCGCGGACGCGGGCCTGGCGATCGACGGGAATCCGTCCACGGTGTGGCCGACGGACACCTACTCCGATCCCGCCCCGTTCCCCGGCTTCAAGAACGGCGTCGGCCTGATGCTGCAGCTGCCCAGGCCGACCGCGATCGCATCGGTCACCCTCGACGTCTCCAGCACGGGCACCGCCGTCCAGATCCGGGGTTCGGACAGCGCCAACCCGGCCGCCCTCGAGGACACCACCGCGCTGACCGATCCGACGACGTTGAAGAAGGGCTCCAACACCATCGAGATCGCCAATCCCGAGGCCACCCCGTATGTGCTGGTGTGGATCTCCACGTTGGGCACGGTCGACGGCAAGAGCCGGTCCGATATCTCCGAGATCACGCTCCGATCCGGGTCCTGACGACGTTATCCCCAGCCCCGGCACCCCGAAACCGCTGTTCAGCGTGCCGCCGGAAAGAGGTGCCGACAGGGGTGCGCTGCCGGCCATAGTGTTCGGTGGGTGGGGAGTTTCGGGGGATGCTCGGGGCACGATCGCACCGATGAGCAGTTGCTGGCGGCGCATGTCGCCGGCGACCGCTTCGCGTTCGAGGAGCTGTTCAATCGATATCAGCCGCAGCTCTACCAGCTGGCGCGGATCACCATCCGATGCCCCGACGACGCCCGCGACGCCCTGCAGGACGCAATGTTGTCCGCGCACTGCGGCGCGCCGAAGTTCCGGCATGACTGCTCGGTGAGCAGTTGGCTCTACCGCATCGTGGTGAATGCCTGCCTGGATCGGCTGCGCCGGCACAAGGCGCGTCCGACGACGCCGCTGGAGGCGATGACGTCCGCCGGTTCGATCGGCGACCCGGCGCCTGGGCGTGGATACCGCCATCGTCGTCGAATTGGCGCTCATGCGGCTGCCGGTCGAACAACGGGCGGCCATCGTGGCTGTGGACATGCAGGGCTTCTCGGTCGCCGAGGCGGCCCGGATGCTGGGCGTGCCCGAGGGCACCGTGAAGAGCCGGCGCGCGCGGGCCAGGACCAAGCTGGCCACCACGCTGGGCCACCTGTGCGCGCCGGGGGCTGCCGCCGAATCCAGCGCCGCCGCGCGATGATGGAGGGGTGCAGCGCAACCCGCCCCACCGGGTGGTCCCCCCGAGCGGCGGACACCACCGGCAGAACCGGCCCGTGCTGGGCTGGCGCCGGGTAACCGCCGGCACGGGTGCGCTGACCGCCGCGCTGGGCCTCGGCATCGGGCTGTACGCCGTGTCCCACGGCGATGACGCCACCGCCCCGGGGAGCGCCCGGGCCCCGGCAACCAGCGCGCGCCACCTCACCGCGCGCTCGGACTCGATGCCGCTGACCGACCCGCAGATCCTTGCGTTGTTGCAGCGCCCGCCCGATCTGGGTCCGCTCTTCGATCCGCAGGCCTGCCTGAACAGCCTGAACGGCCTGACCGAGACCCGGGTCCTGGGCGCCGCGCCGGTGTCACTGAGCGCGCGTCCGGCGGTGCTGCTGGTCGTGCCCGCCCAGGACCCGTCGGCGGTCATCGCGGTGGTGGTGGCGCCGGATTGTCCGGCGGCCGGCACCGGGGCGCTGGCCCGGACGGAGTTGGCCCGGCCCTAACAGGCGAGCCGGGAACACCCGGGCCTACCCTGATGTTTGAACACACGGCCGCGTAAACGGCAGAAAGGCTGGGATATCCAGGATGTCCACCACTTCTGAGGTCACGTCTCCCATTCACGACGTGATCATCATCGGCTCCGGCCCGGCCGGGTACACCGCGGCGGTCTACACCGCGCGGGCCCAACTGCATCCGTTGGTGTTCGAGGGCATCCAGTTCGGTGGTGCGTTGATGACGACCACCGAGGTGGAGAACTACCCCGGGTTCCGCGACGGCATCACCGGTCCCAATCTGATGGAAGAGATGCGCGAGCAGGCGCTGCGCTTCGGTGCCGATCTTCGGATGGAAGACGTCGACGCCGTCGACCTCACCGGTCCGATCAAGACGGTGACCGTGGGTGACGAAACCCACCGTGCCCGATCGGTGATCCTGGCGATGGGGGCAGCGGCCCGCCAACTCGGTGCGCCCGGCGAGATGGAGCGGATCGGTATGGGCGTGAGCACCTGTGCCACCTGCGACGGCTTCTTCTTCCGCGACCAGGACATAGCCGTCGTGGGCGGCGGCGACTCGGCGATGGAAGAAGCGATCTTCCTCACCAAGTTCGCCCGCAACGTCACGCTGATCCACCGTCGCGAGGAGTTCCGCGCCTCCAAGATCATGCTGGACCGCGCCAAGGCCAACGAGAAGATCACCTTCCTGACCAACAGCGCCATCACCGAGATCGAGGGTGACCCCAAGGTCACCGGAATTCGCTTGCAGGACACCGTGACCGGTGAGGAATCCAAACTCGCGGTGACCGGTGTGTTCGTCGCGATCGGCCACGTTCCGCGCTCGGATCTCGTCCGCGGACAGGTCGCGCTCGACGAGGACGGCTACGTACAGGTCCAGGGCCGGACCACCGCAACCGCGCTGGAAGGTGTGTTTGCCGCCGGGGATCTGGTGGACCACACCTACCGGCAGGCCATCACCGCCGCCGGCTCGGGCTGTGCGGCGGCCATCGACGCCGAGCGTTGGCTCACCGAATTCCCCGCTCCGACAGAAGATTAGCCCCCCCCCAGTTAGGAAGATCCGATGACCGAGAACTCCGCAACTGCCGTCGTCACCGACGACTCGTTCTCCCAGGACGTGCTGACCAGCTCCACCCCGGTGCTGGTCGATTTCTGGGCCACCTGGTGCGGCCCGTGCAAGATGATCGCTCCGGTCCTCGAGGAGATCGCCGCCGAGAAGGCCGGTGAACTCAAGGTGGTCAAGCTCGACGTGGACGCCAATCCGGCCACCGCCCGCGACTTCCAGGTGGTCTCGATCCCGACATTGATCCTGTTCAAGGACGGTGCACCGGTCAAACGGATCGTCGGAGCCAAGGGCAAGGCCGCCCTCCTCCGGGAGATCGCCGAGCACGCCTGACGGCGGCCGCACTCGTCCGAATCACACTCGCGGGTTTTCCGGATTTTCGCGGGCATCTGAGACAATACTGACAGTCCGAACTGCAACCGTCGGCGTCCTGTGGGCGGTGCAGCGTGTCTGAAAGGCCAGGTATGTCGATTCTGCGTCGCGGCGACCGGGGAAGCGCGGTCATCGAGATCAGGTCGGCACTGGCGGGTCTCGGGCTGATCAACAGCCCCGATGCCGACCTGAGCACCGGCAGGCACGTCGCGGTGGACGTCTTCGATGCCGATCTCGACCACGCGGTGCGCGCGTTCCAGCAGCAGCGCGGTCTGCTGGTGGACGGCATGGTGGGCGAGGCGACCGCGCGTGCACTGCGCGAGGCCTCCTACCAACTCGGCGCCCGCACGCTGTCGCACCAGTTCGGTGCACCGATGTACGGCGACGATGTCGCCACCCTGCAGGCCCGCCTTCAAGACCTCGGCTTCTACACCGAGCTGGTCGACGGACACTTCGGCCTGCAGACTCATAACTCGCTGATGTTCTTCCAGCGCGAGTACGGGCTGTTTCCGGACGGCATCTGCGGCCCGGAAACGTTGCGGTCGTTGTACTTCCTGGGTTCCCGGGTGACCGGCGGATCTCCGCACGCGATCCGCGAGGAAGAGCTGGTACGCAGCTCGGGCCCGCGGCTGTCCGGAAAGCGGGTGATCATCGATCCGGGCCGCGGCGGTGATGACATCGGTACCATCCTCCAAGGACCCGAAGGCCCGCTCAGTGAGGCAGATATCCTGTGGGACTTGGCCAGCCGGCTCGAAGGCCGGATGACGGCCATCGGGATGGACACCTTCCTGTCCCGGCCCGCCGGGCATTGCCCGACCGACGCCGAACGCGCCGCAACCGCCAATACCGTTGGCGCAGACCTGATGATCAGCCTGCGCTGCACCAGCCACCAGAGCCCGTCGGCAAATGGTGTGGCGTCGTTCCACTTCGGCAATTCGCACGGCTCGGTGTCCACCATCGGGCGCAACCTCGCAGACTTCATTCAACGAGAACTGGTGGCGCGCACCGGATCCAGCGACTGCCGTGTCCACGGCCGCACCTGGGATCTACTGCGGCTGACCCGGATGCCCACTGTCCAGGTCGATTTGGGCTATGTGACCAATCCGCAGGACCGGGCCCTACTGGCCACCAGCCAGTCTCGCGATGCGATCGCCGAAGGCATGCTCGCCGCGGTGAAGCGGCTGTATCTGCTCGGCAAGAACGACCGGCCGACCGGCACCTTCACCTTCGCCGAACTGCTCGCCCACGAGCTGTCGGTCGAGCAGGCCGGCCGCTGACCGTCCATCTCCCTCAGTTCGCGACGGGCGTGCACGCGTAGGAACGGCGGCGGCTCGCCGCGGTGCGGGTGCCGGAGATAGGTCGACACCCTGCGGTGGTGGTTGCCTGCTCTGCGCACGCTGCCGGGATGGCCGGACCAGCGTTCCCTGGGGTTTCATCCGAGGATGCGTTGGGTGCGTCGAAGCAGGGGTGCGGGACGGTGAAGACCAGATGACCCGCTGGCCTGAGCGCCTCGGTGCGTTGAGCATGACCACACCTTCCCCACATCCCACGTCGAGAACGGGAGCGCCCGACAATTCGCTGGGCATGTCCCAATTCTCATCCACCGGGGCCGAGCCTACGGATCGCGAACCGCCGCCGCCAAAGAGTAAGCGGCACAGTCCTATCTGGTACTGGTCGGCGTGAACACAGCGAGTGCCGGTGACCCCGCCCCCACCGGCGCCTGCAGACGCGCACTCTCCAGCAGACGCTCGAGAGCTGCCTCGACATCGGCCTTCCAGCCCAGTCCCTGCTCGAGCTCGAGCCGCAGACGTGGGAAGTAGGGGTGCGGTGCGACGACCTCGAAACCCATGTCGATGAGTAGGTCTGCGTCGATGATGCACTGTCCGGCCGAACAGTCGCCGAGCACCTCGATCACCTGCTCCAGATCGGACGGGACGCCGGAGTCCGGACACAGATCCTCCACCAGCGCGGTGCGCCCGAATGCCTCGAGCGCGCGAACGCCTCGGCGCACCAGATCGGCCACCACCGCGGTGATCAGACCGCGCGAGAGGTTGTCGCCGTCGTCGGCGGATTCCAAACCGATCGAGGTCAGCAGGACGGCATCGGCACTGACCGGTCCGGTCGGGAACTTCCGGGCCCGCGGTACCGCACCGGGCGGCGCGTAGAAGACGTAGCCGAGACAGGATTCGTCACTGAAGACCTCGGGGCCGATCAGGATCCTGCTCCCCCGGTTCGACCGCACCCCGGATGGCCAACTGGGCGCACGATCCCCACTCCAGCATGACCATCGACAGCCACGCTTCCTTCTCGAATTCGGGATCGGCAAGGTGGTCATCACCGCGCAGGGTCGAGGGATCGACTTCCCAGAACACGCATCGCCTCGCATGCTTCGGCAGCTGCTCGAATGCCTCGAGCCGCAGCGGGCTGATTCGGGCTGACACTTCGACTCCCCAACCTTCACATGGTTCCGGCGCGCACGGATGCCACTCCAGGATAGGAGAATGCACTCCGCTCAGCCCACCGAGCCTGGCTAAGTTCATCGAACCGGTGTTGGACATCAAAGCTGTTGTTACGCATGACATCTCCTCTCCCACCCGATATTTCAGCGACCTTCCGCGGATTCAGTGTCACAGTGACGTAATTCGCCTGTGTCTCTGGTCCTGAGCGTGCAACGCAAAATCGGCCATTTCGTATCCTCTATTGCTTCGCGGAGTTCATCAGTTCGACGATGCGCTGCAGATCGTCGACCGAGCCGAACTCCACCACGATCTTGCCCTTGCGTTTGCCCAAACTGACGGTGACCCGGGTGTCGAAGGCCGTCGAAAGTTGTTCAGCAACGTCCTGCAGACCCGGCATCTGAATCGGCTTGCGCCGCGGCGCCGGCGGATCGCTCGGACCGTTGCGGTTGGCCAGGGTGACGGCTTCCTCGGTGGCGCGCACCGACAGACCCTCCGCCACGATCCGTGCGGCCAACTCCTCCTGCTTCTCCGGACCACCCTCCAGCGACAGCAGCGCGCGGGCATGACCCGCCGACAACACGCCGGCCGCCACCCGGCGCTGCACTGGGATCGGCAGGCGCAGCAGGCGGATCATGTTGGAGATCAGCGGCCGGGAGCGACCGATGCGCGTCGCCAGTTCGTCGTGGGTGACCCCGAATTCATCGAGCAGCTGCTGATAGGCCGCCGCCTCTTCCAACGGATTCAGCTGAGCCCGATGGATGTTCTCCAGCAATGCATCGCGCAACATGCTGTCGTCCGCCGTCTCACGGACGATCGCCGGGATGGTGTCCAGACCCGCCTGCTGGGTCGCCCGCCAACGGCGCTCCCCCATCACGAGCTGATAGCGGGTCAACCCGTCGGCGGCCGGCATCGCGCGCACCACGATCGGCTGCATGACACCGAACTCGCGGATGGAATGCACCAATTCGGCCAGTGCTTCCTCGTCGAAAACCTGCCGCGGCTGGCGTGGGTTGGGGTCGATCAAGCCGGGGTCGATCTCCCGGTAGACCGCGCCGAACTCCGAAGCCTCGGCCGCCGGGGTTTCGTCGGCGGTGGCGGGGGCCGGAGCCCCGCCCATCAGAATGTCGGCGGTGGCCGCGCCGATCCGCGGACCGCCCAGAGCTTCACCCTCTGCCGGACCGGTGGGAATCAGGGATGCCAGGCCACGACCCAAGCCACTGCGTTTCTTCGCCTGGTTCATGATGCTGCCCGTCCCCCTATGTGGATTCTCTCGCTACCAAAATACGTGGCGTCCGTTCGCGCACCCGGACCTCGGCACCCTCCCCGGATCGCTCCGTCGAGAACGCTACTGCTCATTCGCGTGGGCCGCCCTTGGTTCTGCCGCGTTCGGCGATCTCCCGGCTGGCGTCGATATAGCTCATCGCTCCACGTGAACCCGGGTCGTAGTCGAGAATCGTCATCCCGTACCCGGGCGCCTCGGAGACCTTCACACTGCGCGGGATCACGGTGCGGAGGACCTTGTCGCCGAAGTGCGCCCGGACATCTTCGGCCACCTGATCGGCCAGTCGGGTCCGCCCGTCGTACATGGTGAGCACGACGGTGGTGACATCGAGTTCGGGGTTCAGATGCGCCTTGACCATCTCGATATTGCGCAGCAGCTGGCCCACTCCCTCCAGTGCGTAGTACTCGCACTGGATCGGGATCAGCACCTCCGGCGCGGCGACGAGCGCGTTGATGGTCAGCAGCCCCAGCGACGGCGGGCAGTCGATGAAGACGTAGTCGAAGCTGTGTTCCTTCAGTCCCGCCAGTGCGGCCCGAAGCCGGCCCTCGCGAGCGACCATGCTGACCAGTTCGATCTCGGCGCCCGCCAGATCGATGGTGGCCGGCACACAGTACAGGCGCTCGTTGTGCGGGCTGCGCTGCAGGGCCGTCTCGAGCGGGATCTCACCGATCAGGACTTCATAAGACGACGGCGTGCCCTCGCGGTGCTCGATACCCAGCGCGGTACTCGCATTGCCCTGCGGGTCGAGGTCGATCACCAGAGTCTGGAGGCCTTGAAGCGCGAGCGCCGCCGCGACGTTGACCGCCGTGGTGGTCTTCCCCACGCCGCCCTTTTGATTGGCGATGGTGAAGACGCGCTGCCGATCGGGGCGCGGCAGTTCCCCGTGGCGCTTGTGCAGCAGCCGGGTCGCCCGCTCGGCTTCGGCGGCAATGGGCGTATCGGCCCCCTGATCGCCCTTCCAGGTGCCTGCCGCCGGTGACCATGTTTCACGTGAAACGTCGCTCTTCGGAACATCACGGGCGGACGGCTGATTACTCCCGCTTCCGCGATTACCCCTGCCGAACTTCATCGTTTCCTCCTACCGGGTCGCGAGGCAACCACTCCGCGTCGTGCGACCACCACGGTGGCAGGTGGCTGCAAAAAGTTCACGCCACATCTCACCACCTTCACCTCTACGGCTCCAAGCGAGCTGAGTGTCCGCCGGTGCTCTTCAACCTCATCCACGGCACGTTCCCCCTTCAGCGCCAACATCCGACCGCCCGCACGCAACAGCGGCAGACTCCACCGCGACAACTTGTCCAATGAAGCGACTGCACGGGACACCACCGCATCCATCTCGCCCGCTGCGTCCCGCACCGTTCGATCCTCGGCGCGACCGCGGATGACCGCGACGTCGAGTCCCAGCTCGTCGATCACTTCCCGCAAGAACTCGCTGCGACGCAGCAGCGGTTCGATGAGCGTGACCTTCAGATCCGGTCGCGCAATCGCCAACGGTATACCCGGTAACCCGGCGCCGCTCCCTATGTCGGCGACACGCTCACCCGGGTCGAACAGTTCGGCCATGGCTGCGCTGTTCACGAGATGGCGGTCCCACAGCCGATCGACCTCCGACGGCCCCAGCAGACCGCGCTCGATTCCCGCCCCGGCGAGGATCTCGCCGTACCGCTGCGCCACCGCCAAGCCCTCGCCAAAGCAAAGAGCCGCCGACTGGGGCGCCGGACTCAGTTCGCCATGTTTCACGTGAAACATCCTCCGGTTGCGCTCCAGGCCGACGGCCCTGAACTTGTCGCTCGAACTACATGCGTGTAACTAGTCGACTCACGCGGGCAGCACGACGACGCGTCGCGACGGCTCCGCGCCCTCGCTCTCGCTGCGGACGCCCTCGACGGCCGCCACCGCGTCGTGCACAATCTTGCGCTCGAACGGCGTCATCGGGGACAGCTCCTCGCGCTCTCCCGACTCCAGTACCCGCTGCGCGATCTTGTCGCCCAGCGCCGCCAGCTCGTCGCGGCGACGACGACGCCACCGCGCGATGTCCAGCATCAGGCGGCTGCGCTCACCGGTCTTCTGGTGTACGGCCAGACGGGTCAACTCCTGGAGGGCGTCGAGCACCTCTCCCTTGCGGCCGACCAACTTGTTCAGGTCGCTGCCACCGTCGATGCTCACGACCGCTCGGTCACCCTCGACGTCCAGATCGATGTCACCGTCGAAGTCCAGGAGGTCCAGCAGCTCCTCCAGATAATCGCCGGCGATCTCACCCTCCGCGACCAGTCGATCTTCCAGGTCCTCGGCGGGCGCGTCGTCAGACGCTGGCTCGGTAACCAGCTCGCTGTCCTCGGGCGCCGCTTCGGTGCGCTCGGTGGTCTCGGCGTCAGTCATATCCGTGTTCTCCTTACTTCGCCACGTCCGCCCCCGGTGGGTTCCCGGGTCGATCGGCTCTCGGCTTGGCTTCTAGCGTTTGCGCTTCTTGGGCCGTGCGCCCGGCCGTGGAGCGCCACCTGGCGTTCCGTTGGACGCATCGTTGTTTCTGCCCTTGGGGGCAGATGTCTGTGTTTCGCCGGCGGCCTCTTCGGCTGCTTCCGGCTCGGTCAGCTCCTGCGGCGACGTCGCGGAGGTCGCGCTGTCCGCGCCATCTGCCAACGGATCCTTCGCGACCTTGCGGGCCTTGTTCGGCTTCTTACCCGGCGCCGGTGCGTTGGCCGAGCGCCGTTCAAGGGCTTCGGCCTTCTTCAGCTCTTCCTCGGCTTCGATCTTGCCGAACACGTAGTGCTGCTGAGCGAAGGTCCACACGTTGTTGGACACCCAGTACAGGATGATCGCCAGCGGCAGGAACGGGCCACCCACCACGACGCCGAGTGGGAACACGTACAGCGCCAGCTTGTTCATCATCGCGGTCTGCGGGTTCGCGGCGGCCTCTGGACTCTGGCGGGCCACCGACGCACGGCTGTTGAAGTAGGTCGCGATACCCGCCAGGATCATCAGCGGCACACCCACACCGATGATCGCCATGCGGCTCACGTCGAAACCGATGAACGCCTGCCAGCTGCTCTCCGACTGGATCATCGTCGCGCCCAGCGGGGCACCGAACAGGTTCGCCTGCAGGAAGTGCTGCACGTCTATCG
Source organism: Mycobacterium sp. (assembly GCA_034520035.1). Lineage (GTDB taxonomy): Bacteria > Actinomycetota > Actinomycetes > Mycobacteriales > Mycobacteriaceae > Mycobacterium. The sequence continues at coordinate 71,064 of JAXHOA010000053.1, forward strand.
CGCTGAACACATAGTTGGGCAGCTCTTTGTTCAGTTCCAGGTCCAGGCCCAACTCACCAAAGTTGTTACCGGTCCTGTTGAACGACCGCAGCACGTGGAACAGACCCAGGAACACCGGCACCTGCGCCAGCATCGGCAGGCAGCCGAGGATCGGATTGAATCCGTGTTCCTTCTGCAGCTTCTGCATTTCCAGGGCCATCCGCTGGCGATCTTTGCCGTACTTCTTCTGCAGCGCCTTGATCTGGGGCTGCAGTTCCTGCATCTGCCGAGTGGTCCGGATCTGCTTGACGAACGGCTTGTACAGAATCGCGCGCAACGTGAACACGAGGAACACCACCGACAGCGCCCAGGCGAAGAAGTTGGTCGGTCCGAGGATGAAGGCGAACGCCTTGTACCAAACCCACATGATCGCCGAGACCGGATAGTAAATGATGTCCAGGCTGAACCAGTTAAACAACAGAATCGCTCCTGACGACTTCTACTGAAGTCTTATCGCCGGTCTTGTCGCCGCGCTCGGGTATCGGGTCCCATCCGCCACGGTGCCATGGACCGCATTTGGCCAACCTCACCGCGGCAAGCCAGCCGCCGCGGATCAACCCGTATTCGGTCAGGGCGTCCACCGCGTACTCGCTACACGTGGGGGTGAACCGGCACGACGGCAACCGCAGCGGAGAAATCATCGTCCGATACAGCTGGATCACGAAGATCACGCCGTTGACGGCCCACCGGGTCACGGTCGGCTCAGCTTGTGGATACGGGTCTTCTTCAACGCCGACCGAAGTTCGGACTCGAGACGGGACGACACGGCGTCCCGGCTTCCGGGCAGCGCACGGATCACCACGCGCGCGCGTGGGCCGAGATCGGACGCCTCGTCGTTGATCAGGTGGAAGGCCGCGTGACGCAGCCGTCTCGACACGCGGTGGCGCTGCACCGCGGAGCCGACCGACTTGGAGACCACCAGACCTATCTTGGGTCCGTCGTCACAGCCGTCGGAAAATCCGTCGTACAACGCATGCACGACGAGATCGGGCTGAACCGCCCGTACACCTTGGCGAACCGTGACACCGAAATCGGTCGACCGTGTCATCCGGTACCGGGCCGGAAGCACTGCCTGAGAACCCTGCGTCGAATCACGCAGTCAGGGAGCGGCGGCCCTTGCTGCGGCGGCCCGACACGATGGCGCGGCCGGCACGCGTACGCATGCGCAACCGGAAACCGTGCACACGGGCCCGGCGGCGGTTGTTCGGCTGAAAAGTCCGCTTGCCCTTGGCCACGGTTGTTTCTCCTCGTTCGGTCTGGTGTCGACACCCTCGATCACCATGACAGTCATGGCAGTCGACGACGCAGCCACCGTTGGTAAGCTCATCCATCTTGCCGGCGCGGCACCTCTGCGGTTCTCAAGAGATCCACCGAGTCGCAGCCGTATCGCCACGTGCGGGCGACTGCTCGAGGGTACTGACGAGATTTGCCTGGGTCAAACCTGGCCAGACCTGCTGCCAGACCACCCGATCTCAGTCTCACCCGGTAACAAAAGCCACACCTGTCACCCACTGTGCCGTTCCTGTCAGGAACCTGTCGGCAATGTTGCAGAACGGTTGGCACCCCGAGAGAAAACTGTTAGCTTTTCGCAATGCCGTTCCGAAGTTTGGAACGGCGCCGGAACCAGAGCGGGGATGACACCGGCCGCGAGACCGCAGACCACAATCGGTCTGCGCCGAGCTCCGACACGGGGTCCACGCCCACAGATAGCGCGACGATTTACTACTGATTACTGTCCACAGTCTGTGGATAACTATGTGGACAGTTTGTTATCGTCGCCCCCCGGGACATCCCGAGGAAGCCGTTAGGGGGTAGGCGTCGTTGACTGCGGACCCCGATTCCTCGTTCGTCACGGTCTGGACCAATGTCGTTTCCGAGCTCAACGGAGAGACACCGTTCGGTGAGACCGTCAACGGTGGCCCACGTGAGCAACTCCTCACCGCACAGCAACGTGCCTGGCTGAAACTCGTCAAACCCTTGGTCATCACCGAGGGGTTTGCTCTGCTGTCGGTACCGTCCGCCTTCGTGCAGAACGAGATCGAACGACTGCGCGAACCGATCGTCTCGGCGCTCAGCCGACAACTCGGCCAGCGCGTCGAACTCGGCGTTCGCATCGCCACCCCAGGTCCCGACGACACCCCCGAACCCGAGGTCGTGTCGGACACCGATGAGCAGCCCACGACCGACAGCGAAGAGGTCGATGAGGACGGCGAGGCGCTCGCCAATGCAGAAGCCAGTTGGCCGACGTACTTCAACCGGTCCCAGAACACGGCCCCCGAAGCCAACGCCGTCAGCCTCAACCGGCGCTACACCTTCGAGACGTTCGTGATCGGCGCCTCCAACCGGTTCGCGCACGCCGCGACCCTTGCCATCTCCGAAGCACCGGCCCGGGCCTACAACCCGCTGTTCATCTGGGGTGAATCCGGCCTCGGCAAGACGCATCTCCTGCACGCGGCCGGCAACTATGCCCAACGGCTCTTTCCTGGGATGCGTGTGAAGTATGTCTCCACCGAGGAATTCACCAACGACTTCATCAACTCGTTGCGTGATGACCGCAAGGCGTCCTTCAAGCGCAGTTACCGCGATGTCGACATCCTGCTCGTCGATGACATTCAGTTCATCGAGGGCAAGGACGGTATCCAGGAGGAGTTCTTCCACACCTTCAACACGCTGCACAACGCGAACAAGCAGATCGTCATCTCCTCGGACCGCTCCCCCAAACAGCTGGCCACCCTCGAGGACCGGCTGCGAACCCGTTTCGAGTGGGGCCTGATCACCGATGTGCAGCCTCCCGAGTTGGAGACCCGCATCGCCATTCTGCGTAAGAAGGCGCAGATGGATCGCCTGGACGTACCCGATGATGTGCTCGAGCTCATCGCCAGCCGCATCGAACGCAATATTCGTGAGCTCGAGGGCGCCCTCATCCGGGTCACCGCGTTCGCCTCGCTGAGCAAGACCACGATCGACAAATCGCTGGCCGAGATCGTCCTCCGGGATCTCATCTCGGACTCCAGCACCATGCAGATCAGCACCGCGACCATCATGGCCGCCACCGCCGAGTACTTCGAGACCACCATCGAAGAGCTCCGTGGACCCGGTAAGACCCGCGCACTGGCGCAGTCCCGCCAGATCGCCATGTACCTGTGCCGCGAGCTCACCGATCTGTCGCTGCCCCGCATCGGGGAAGCCTTCGGCCGCGACCACACCACGGTCATGTACGCCGAGCGCAAGATCCGCGACGGCATGGCCGAACGACGCGAGATCTTCGATCACGTCAAGGAACTCACCACCCGGATCCGCCAGCGCTCCAAGCGCTGAGCCCACTCTCGAGTCGTTCCGGCGACAAAGAATTGCGAAAAACTTGTGACCCGTTGGCACCAGTCGTCACACAAAATCGGTGTGGAAACTGCTGTGCACAACCTGGGTGAAACCTCCGGTCAACCCGGGGTCCACTCCACAATCAGATGGTTATCCACAGCGGCCCTCCATCCGTCCTATATTGCTCCACAGGCTGCACACACCCCTCGCACCCACCACCACCTGCGTGGAGCCTCCTCGATCCACAGCTTCCACAGGGCCTATTACTGTTGCTTTTATCTCTAGAAGACTCATCTTCTAAAAGCAGGCTGTTGGGGACAAAGCACGGACCTCTCGGATCGACGCTCCTGCGAAGCCCGGCACCCGGCCCTCGAATCGCTTTCAAGTTCGCGCCGAACGCTCTACGGTGGTGATTCGATACGCCGGTGCGATCGTCGACCAGTTCGCGACTACGCTCGGAGTGACACGGGGAATCCGCTGGTTGATGCTGGTTGATGCGGTAGATCGAAGGGACGTTATGGACGTGGTGACGACGAATGTTGGTCTCACCGATTTGAAGTTCCGTCTGGTACGTGAGGATTTTGCCGATGCGGTGGCGTGGGTTGCCCGCAGTCTGCCGTCTCGCCCCACCGTCCCGGTGCTCGCCGGCGTGCTTCTGACCGGCTCCGATGACGGCCTGACCATCTCCGGATACGACTACGAAACCTCGGCCGAGGTGCGGGTTGCAGCCGAGATCGCTTCTCCTGGAAGTGCTTTGGTTTCCGGCCGGTTGCTCTCGGACATCACCCGGTCATTGCCCGCCAAACCCGTGGACGTCAGCGTCGAGGGCACCCGGGTATCGCTGAGCTGCGGCAGCGCCCGCTTCTCGCTGCCGACGATGGCCGTCGAGGACTACCCATCGTTGCCCGCGTTGCCCGATGAGACCGGGGTGGTGTCGGCCGATCTTTTCGGAGAGGCCATCGGCCAGGTCGCCGTCGCGGCCGGTCGCGATGACACGTTGCCGATGCTGACCGGCATCCGCGTGGAGATCTCCGGTGACAAGGTTGTCATGGCGGCCACCGACCGTTTCCGGCTCGCCGTGCGCGAGCTGACCTGGTCGACGGATTCGGCCGGCGTCGAAGCCGCAGTGCTGGTGCCGGCGAAAACGTTGTCCGAGGCCGCCAAAACGGGCACCGACGGGACCGAAGTTCATCTCGCGCTCGGAGCCGGCGCGGCCGTGGGCAAAGAGGGCCTGCTCGGTATCCGTAGCAATGGCAAGCGCACCACCACACGTCTGCTGGATGCCGAATTCCCGAAGTTCCGTCAGTTGCTGCCGACCGAACACACTGCGGTCGCCACGGTCGGCGTTGCGGAATTGACCGAGGCGATCAAACGCGTCGCCCTGGTGGCCGACCGCGGTGCCCAGGTCCGGATGGAGTTCAACGAGGATGGCGTGCGGCTGTCGGCGGGGGCCGACGATGTCGGCCGCGCCGAAGAAGACCTGCAGGTGGAGTTCGCCGGCGAGCCGCTGACCATCGCGTTCAATCCGACCTATCTGACCGACGGTCTGGGTTCGCTGCGCTCCGAGCGCGTCACATTCGGCTTTACGACACCCAGCCGTCCCGCGGTGTTGCGTCCCGCGGGGGACAATGGTGTCGAGGCCGGCGCAACGGGGCCCTTCCCCGCCGCGCAGACCGACTATGTCTATTTGTTGATGCCGGTACGGCTTCCGGGCTGACCGGCTGACCGTCGCGGAGGGACGCATATGCAACTCGGGTTGATCGGGCTGGGCAAGATGGGCTTCAACATGCGGGAACGCCTGCGTGCCGGCGGTCATGAGGTCGTCGGCTACGACCCGCGCCCAGAAGTTACAGACGTTCCGACACTAGAGGCGCTGGCCGAGGCACTGCCGGCTCCGCGCACGGTATGGGTGATGGTGCCCTCCGGTGAGGTGACCCGCACGACCATCGCCGAACTCGCCGAGGTGCTCGAGCCGGGAGACCTGGTGATAGACGGCGGCAACTCGCGCTACACCGAAGACGGACCGCACGCAAAACTTCTGGGTGACAAGGGAATCGCGTTCATCGATGCCGGTGTGTCCGGCGGTATCTGGGGTCTGACCGAGGGTTACGGGCTTATGGTCGGCGGCAGTGACGAGGACGTCGCGCGCGCCATGCCGATCTTTGACACCCTGCGTCCCGGCGGCGAGCAGGCGGACGGTTTCGTGCACGCCGGACCGGTCGGTGCCGGGCATTTCACCAAGATGGTGCACAACGGCGTCGAGTACGCGTTGATGACCGCCTATGCCGAGGGCTACGAAATGCTCGCCGCTGAGGAGCTTGTCAAGGATCCGCAGGCGGTCTATCAGGCGTGGACGAACGGCACCGTGGTGCGGTCCTGGCTGCAGCAGCTGCTGGCCAAGGCGTTGAAGGAAGACCCGGGTCTGGACAATCTGACCGGCTACACCGAGGACTCCGGTGAAGGACGGTGGACGGTCGAAGAAGCGATCCGGCTGCGAGTCCCGGTTCCCGGTATCGCCGCTTCCTTGTTCGCCAGATTCCTTTCCCGGCAGGAAGATTCACCGACCATGAAGGCCGTTGCGGCCCTTCGCAACCAGTTCGGCGGACATGCGGTGCAGCGGATTTCGGAATCCGGCTAGTTTTGTACGTACGCCATCTGGGATTGACGGACTTCAGGTCGTGGCCGCGGGTCGACCTGGAACTTGAGCCCGGACAGACGGTCTTCGTCGCCCCCAATGGCTATGGCAAGACCAATCTCATTGAAGCACTGTGGTATTCGGCTACGCTTGGCTCACACCGGGTGGCATCTGACGCACCGCTGATCCGCTCCGGTGCCGAGCGTGCGGTGGTCTCGACCATCGTGGTGAACGAGGGCCGAGAACTCGGGGTGGATGTGGAGATCACCACCGGGCGGGCCAACAAGGCCAGGCTGAATCGTTCTCCGGTGCGCAGCCCTCGGGAGATCCTGGGAGTCTTGCGGGCGGTGCTGTTCGCACCGGAGGATCTCGCGCTGGTGCGTGGCGATCCGGCGGAACGACGCCGGTATCTCGACGAGGTTGCGACCACCCGACGGCCCCGCATCGCGGGCGTGCGCGCCGACTACGACAAGGTCGTCCGGCAACGTACCGCGCTGCTGAAGTCTGCCGGCCCGGCGCGCCACCGCGGTGACACCTCGATGCTCGACACGCTCGAGTCTTGGGACGGCCACCTGGCTTCGCATGGCGCGCAGCTCATCTCGGCGCGAGTCGATCTCGTCAACCAACTCGCGCCCGAGGTCGAGAAGGCCTATCAGTTGCTGGCACCGGCATCACGGCCCGCGGCGATCAAGTACCGGAGCTCGGCGGAGATCATCGAGAACGAGGCCGCGGCAGGCACCATGGACCCGGCCGTGTTCGAGGCCGCATTGCTCGAGGAGTTGAGCCGCAAGCGGTCCGCCGAATTGGAGCGCGGTGTCTGCCTGGTGGGGCCGCACCGGGACGACCTGGAGCTTCGTCTTGGCGAGCAGCCCGCGAAAGGGTTCGCCAGTCACGGCGAATCCTGGTCGCTGGCTTTGGGTCTGAGGCTGGCAGCCTACGAACTGTTGCGTGCTGAGGGTTCGGACCCGGTGCTCCTGCTCGACGACGTGTTCGCCGAGCTCGACAGTGCGCGACGGCGGGCGCTGGCCAAGGTGGCGGCCTCGGCGGAACAGGTTCTGGTGACCGCCGCAGTGCCGGAGGATCTGCCGGTGGACTGGGACGTGCGCCGAATCGAGGTCACCATGCGCGATGATGACAGTGGACGCATTTCGGAGGTGGTCACGTGACCGTGGACGACGAGGAGCAGGGACCGCCGGATCATCTGGCGGGTCTGACCGGAATGGATATGGTGCGCCGCGCGCTCGAGGAGGCCCGCGGTGCCGCGCGCAGCCAGGGTAAAGATGTCGGGCGCGGCAGGGTGGCGCCGGCGAAGCGGGCCCCGATCACGGGTAGGCGCCGCAGATGGTCCGGACCCGGCCCGGATGCCCGCGATCCACAGTCGTTCAGCGCGGCCACCCGCGATCTCGCACAATCCCGGGGTTGGTCGAAACAGGTGGCTGAAGGCTCCGTGCTCGGCCAGTGGGCCACGGTGGTCGGCGATCAGATCGCCGATCATGCGATACCTACCAGCCTGCGGGACGGGGTGCTGACGGTGTCGGCGGAATCCACGGCCTGGGCCACCCAGCTACGGATGGTGCAGACCCAACTCCTGGCCAAGATCGCGGCGGCCGTCGGGGACGGAGTGGTCACCACGATGAAGATCCAGGGACCGGTGGCGCCGTCGTGGCGGAAGGGCAATCGCAGCGTCCCGGGGCGCGGCCCGCGGGACACCTACGGATAGTGGTCGTCTCAGGCCGTCGATACGCCGGAAAACGAGTTGCTTGAGCGTCCCGACGCTCCGATAGGCCAGAAATTCCGCGCACGGCGCGGTTAGGTAGGTGGAAACGCCGCTACAGATTCAGTCCTGACAGTGTGTAACGGTAGACTGTGGGGAGCTTTGCCGGCGGTATAGAACCGCCCCCCGCGAACCCCAAGGAGACGCGTCCAACGTGGCTGCCCAGAAGAACAATGCCCCTACCGCATATGGCGCGGAGTCGATCAAGGTGCTCGAGGGCCTCGAGGCGGTCCGGAAGCGTCCGGGCATGTACATCGGATCCACCGGCGAGCGCGGACTTCATCATCTGGTGTGGGAGGTCGTGGACAACGCCGTCGACGAGGCCATGGCGGGATTCGCCAGCAAGGTCGACGTCCGCATCCTCGAGGACGGTGGCGTCGAGGTCACCGATGACGGTCGCGGCATCCCGGTCGCGATGCACAGCACCGGGATCCCGACCGTCGATGTGGTCATGACCGTTCTGCACGCCGGCGGCAAGTTCGAAGAGGGTGCCTATCAGGTGTCCGGCGGGTTGCACGGCGTCGGGGTGTCAGTCGTGAACGCGTTGTCCACCCGTCTGGAGGCCGACATCCGCACGGACGGCTCTGAGTGGTTCCAGACCTATGAGTACTCGGTGCCCGGCACACTGCGAAAAGGTGAGCCCACGAAGAAGACCGGCACCACCATTCGGTTCTGGGCGGATCCCAACATCTTCGAGACCACCAACTACGACTTCGAGACCATCGCCCGCCGCCTCCAGGAGATGGCATTCCTCAACAAGGGATTGACCATCGATCTGGTCGACGAGCGCGTGACCGCCGATGAGGTCGTCGATGAGGTGGTCAGCGACACCGCCGAGGCGCCGAAGTCCGCGGATGAGAAGGAGGCGGAGGCCAAGGGCCCGCACAAGGTCAAGCACCGCTCCTACCACTACCCCGGCGGTCTGGTGGACTTCGTCAAGCACATCAACCGGACCAAGACCGCGATCCAGCAGAGCATCATCGACTTCGACGGCAAGGGTCCCGGCCACGAGGTCGAGATCGCCATGCAGTGGAACGCCGGTTACTCCGAATCGGTGCACACCTTCGCGAATACCATCAACACCCACGAGGGTGGCACTCACGAAGAGGGTTTCCGGAGCGCGCTGACCACTGTGGTCAACAAGTACGCCAAGGACAAGAAGCTGCTCAAGGAGAAGGACGCGAACCTCACCGGTGATGACATCCGGGAAGGCCTGGCGGCCGTCATCTCGGTCAAGGTCAGCGACCCGCAGTTCGAGGGTCAGACCAAGACCAAGCTGGGCAACACCGAGGTCAAGTCCTTCGTCCAGAAGATCTGCAATGAACAGCTCAGCCACTGGTTCGAGGCCAACCCGGCCGAAGCCAAGACTGTTGTGAACAAGGCGGTTTCGTCGGCGCAGGCCCGGATGGCGGCGCGCAAGGCGCGCGAGCTGGTGCGCCGTAAGAGCGCGACCGACATCGGTGGTCTGCCGGGCAAGCTCGCCGACTGCCGCTCGACAGATCCGCGACTGTCGGAAGTGTATGTGGTGGAGGGTGACTCGGCCGGTGGATCGGCCAAGAGCGGCCGCGACTCCATGTATCAGGCGATTCTTCCGCTGCGCGGCAAGATCATCAACGTGGAGAAGGCCCGCATCGACCGGGTCCTGAAGAACACCGAAGTCCAGGCCATCATTACCGCGCTCGGCACCGGTATCCACGACGAGTTCGACATCGCCAAACTGCGGTATCACAAGATCGTTCTGATGGCCGACGCCGACGTCGACGGTCAGCACATCTCGACGCTGCTGCTGACGCTGCTGTTCCGGTTCATGAAACCGCTCATCGAGAACGGCCACGTTTTCCTGGCCCAGCCGCCGTTGTACAAGCTGAAATGGCAACGCAGCGAACCTGAATTCGCCTACTCCGACCGCGAGCGGGACGGTCTGCTCGAGGCCGGTCGCGCCGCGGGCCGCAAGATCAACACCGAGGACGGCATCCAGCGTTACAAGGGTCTCGGTGAGATGGACGCGAAGGAACTGTGGGAGACCACCATGGATCCCAGCGCGCGGGTGCTTGCGCCGAATCACCCTCGACGACGCGGCAGCGGCCGACGAACTGTTCTCCATCCTGATGGGCGAGGACGTCGAAGCCCGACGCAGCTTCATCACCCGCAACGCGAGAGACGTTCGCTTCCTTGACGTCTGACGTCCGTTGACCTTCCCCTTCCCCTTCCCCTTCCCAGCTGCTCATAGACGAGCGAGGAGCTCATGACAGACACCACCCTGCCCCCGGGCGACGACGGCGCCACCACCGATCGCATCGAACCGGTGGACATCCAGCAGGAGATGCAGCGCAGCTACATCGATTACGCGATGAGCGTCATCGTGGGCCGCGCACTCCCAGAGGTCCGCGACGGGCTCAAGCCGGTACACCGCCGCGTGCTCTACGCCATGTACGACTCGGGATTCCGACCAGACCGCGGTCACGCGAAATCCGCGCGCTCGGTGGCCGAAACCATGGGCAACTACCACCCGCACGGTGACTCGTCGATCTACGACACCCTGGTCCGGATGGCCCAGCCGTGGTCGCTGCGCTACCCGCTTGTCGACGGCCAGGGCAACTTCGGCTCGCCGGGCAACGACCCGCCGGCCGCTATGCGCTACTGCGTCACCGGCGATGCATTGGTCCGGTTGCCGATGGGGCAGTCGGTACGCATCGATGGCATTGTGCCCGGACAGCGTCCGAACACCGATGCAGTGGTGGATCTGAAGGTTCTGGATCGACACGGCAATCCGGCGTCAGTGGACCGCGTCTTCCACTCTGGCGACCACGAGACCTTCACGGTGACCACCGATGAAGGATTCTCGGTTACTGGAACGGCCAATCACCCCTTGCTCTGCCTGGTGGACGTCGCGGGGGTGCCGACGCTTTTGTGGAAGTTGACCGACGAGATTCGTCCGGGCGATGTGGTCGCGTTGCAGCGCACCCCGGCGGCCGAGTTCGGATTCGACGATTGGCTGGCCGTGATGGAGGGACTGCTCGCTGGTGCCTTCATCAGTGAGGGATTCGTCTCGGAGAACCGGGCCGGGTTCAACAACCTGGACCGCGAGTTCTTCGACGTGGTGGTGGCAGCGTACGACGCCGTCATCGGCGGTCCGCGGTACCTGTCCTCGCGCACAATCGCTTCCGGGTCCCTGCTGCACGAGCTCGACATCCACAATGTCTCGGCTTTGCGGGCGTCGCGTCTGGGTGAACTGTGCAATCAGCGTTCGGCCGCCAAGGTTGTGCCGCAGTGGTTGTGGAATTCCACCACCGGGGTCAAGCGGTCATTCCTGCAAGCCTTGTTCGAGGGTGACGGTTCTTGCTCCAGCCTGCCCCGCAGCACGGTTCAGATCTCCTACTCGACGCGCAGTCGCCAACTGGCAACCGATGTCCAGCAGCTGCTCCTCGAGTTCGGTGTCATCTCGCATCGCTGTCGGCACGCGACCGGCGAGCACAAGGTTGTGATCACCAATCGTGGTCATGCGGAAACCTTCGCCGCCCAGATCGGTTTCGGGGGCGCCAAGCAGCAGAAGCTCCGCCAGATTCTCGGCGCTCTGCCGACCGTTGCGGCCGGCTTGGATCGTGATTTCGTTCCCGGTCTCGGCGAGTTCATCCGTACCCATGGCGGCGGGCGCTGGGTCGACAAGGAGTGGCTGCGCAAGCACAACATCGACCGGTTGTCGCGTTGGCGAAATGGTAGTGCTGAGATTCTGTCCCACATCGCAGATCCGGATGTCCGCGCGATTGCAGCCGACCTCACCGACGGCCGTTTCTACTACGCACGGGTCGCGAGTGTCACCGAAGCCGGTGTCCAGCCGGTCTACAGCCTGCGTGTCGAGACTGACGACCACGCGTTCATCACCAACGGTTTCGTCAGCCACAACACCGAGGCCCGGCTGACACCGCTGGCCATGGAGATGCTGCGCGAAATCGACGAAGAGACAGTCGATTTCATCCCGAACTACGACGGCCGCGTGCAGGAGCCGACCGTCCTTCCCAGCCGGTTCCCCAACCTGCTGGCCAACGGTTCGGGCGGCATCGCGGTCGGTATGGCCACCAACATGCCGCCGCACAACCTCCGCGAGCTCGCGGAGGCCGTGTTCTGGTGCCTGGACAACTACGAGGCCGACGAGGAAGAGACGCTGGCGGCCGTGTGTGAGCGGGTCAAGGGACCCGACTTCCCCACTTACGGTCTGATCGTCGGCTCCCAGGGCATCCACGACGCGTACACCACGGGCCGCGGTTCCATCCGCATGCGTGGTGTCGTGGAGGTCGAGGAGGACTCCCGGGGACGCACGCTGCTGGTGATCACCGAGCTGCCGTATCAGGTGAACCACGACAACTTCATCACCTCGATCGCCGACCAGGTGCGCGACGCCAAGCTCGCGGGCATCTCCAATATCGAAGATCAGAGCTCCGACCGGGTCGGATTGCGGATCGTCGTCGAGGTCAAGCGCGACGCCGTGGCCAAGGTGGTGCTCAACAATCTCTACAAGCACACCCAGCTGCAGACCAGCTTCGGCGCGAACATGCTGTCGATCGTCGATGGAGTGCCCCGCACGCTGCGCATCGATCAGTTGATCCGGCTGTATGTCGTGCACCAGTTGGACGTCATCGTGCGGCGGACCATCTACCGGCTGCGCAAGGCCAACGAACGGGCCCACATCCTGCGCGGTCTGGTCAAGGCGCTCGACGCGCTCGACGAGGTCATCGCGTTGATCCGGGCGTCGGCCAACGTCGACGTGGCGCGGTCGGGCCTGATCGAGTTGCTCGATGTCGATGAGATTCAGGCGCAGGCGATCCTGGACATGCAGCTGCGGCGGCTCGCCGCGCTCGAACGCCAGCGCATCGTCGACGACCTCGCCAAGATCGAAGCCGAGATCGCCGACCTCGAGGACATCCTGGCCAAGCCGGAGCGGCAGCGCGCGATCGTGCACGACGAGTTGGCCGAACTCGCCGACAAGTACGGCGATGACCGGCGCACCCGGATTGTCCCGGCCGACGGTGACGTCGCCGATGAGGACCTCATCGCCCGTGAAGAGGTCGTCGTCACGATCACCGAGACCGGCTATGCCAAGCGCACGAAGTCCGACCTCTACCGAAGCCAGAAGCGCGGCGGCAAGGGAGTCCAGGGCGCGGGGCTTAAGCAGGACGACATCGTCAATCACTTCTTCGTCTGCTCGACCCACGACTGGATCCTGTTCTTCACCACGCAGGGCCGGGTGTACCGGGCCAAGGCCTACGAGCTCCCGGAGGCGTCCAGGACGGCTCGTGGCCAGCACGTGGCCAACCTGCTGGCGTTCCAGCCGGAGGAGCGCATCGCCCAGGTCATTCAGCTCAAGACCTACGAGGATGCCCCGTACCTGGTGTTGGCCACCCGCAAGGGACTGGTCAAGAAGTCCAAGCTCACCGACTTCGACTCGAACCGTTCCGGTGGCATCGTCGCGGTGAACCTGCGCGACGGTGACGAGTTGGTCGGTGCGGTGCTGTGCTCGTCGGAGGAAGACCTGTTGCTGGTCAGCGCCAAGGGCCAGTCCATCCGGTTCTCGGCCACCGACGAGGCGCTGCGGCCGATGGGGCGCGCCACCTCCGGTGTGCAGGGCATGCGGTTCAACGAAGAGGACCAGCTGCTATCGCTGAACGTCGTCCGTGAAGGCACGTATTTGCTGGTCGCGACGTCCGGTGGCTACGCCAAGCGCACCGCGATCGAGGAGTACTCCGCGCAGGGCCGTGGCGGCAAGGGCATCCTCACCGTCCAGTACGACCCCAAGCGTGGCAGTCTGGTCGGAGCGCTGATCGTCGACGATGAGACCGAGCTGTACGCCATCACCTCCGGCGGCGGTGTCATCAGGACGGCCGCTCGCCAGGTCCGCAAGGCCGGGCGCCAGACCAAGGGCGTCCGCTTGATGAACCTGGGCGAGGGCGACACACTGATTGCGATTGCGCGGAATGCCGAAGGCGGCGACGAGTCTGACGGCGAAGAGGTCGAGGGCACCGGACTCGAAGCCACCGCACCCGACAGCACCGAGCCCGACGCAACGTGACGCGACGCCGCTGCCATCTCGGCACGGCCTGAGACAAGGAGCCGCTAGGTGACCTCACCGAACGAGCCCGGACACCCGCGTGCGGGCGAGGGCCCCGGTAGCGCCAACGGAGCGCCTGCCGGGCCGCCGGGACGCGCGGCCGCCGAGTCCGGCGACGTTCCCCCTTGGCAACGGGGACCGGCCGCCCGGGCGAACGGGCCGCGTCCCACGGAGCAGGGCACCCCGCCCCGTCCAGCGGAAGCGCCCCGCGGAGCCGAGGGGCCACGTCCCACGGACTCGCAACGCCCCGCCGAAGGGCCCCGGCCCGCCGAGGCACAGCGTCCGCCGGAGGGGCAGCGCCCCCCGGCCCGCTCCCCCGGTGCCGACGCCCGCCTGGGGCAGTTCATCGCCGGCGGGCCGAGCACGGCCAACCGGGACACCGAGGTCGTCCCGGCCCGTACCCCGGAACGGTCCGAGGGGCCGCGCCCGGAGGCTCGCGCGGAAAGTTACGCCAGCGAACTGCCGGACCTGTCCGCACAGTCGCGGCCTTCCCGCCCGGCGAACGCCCCCGCGCCCGCCGAGCAACGTCCGTCGGCCCCAGCCGCCCGGGTGCAGGTGGCCAAGAAGTCGGCGGGCCCGGTGCGGGCGAGCATGCAGATCCGCCGGATCGATCCGTGGAGCACGCTGAAGGTCTCCCTGGTGCTCTCCGGTGCGCTGTTCTTCGTCTGGATGATCGCCGTGGCCTTCCTGTACCTGGTGCTCGGCGGCATGGGCGTGTGGACCAAGCTGAACAGCAACGTCGGCGACCTGCTGACCAGTGACAGCGGAACCGGCGGCGAACTCATCTCCAGCGGAACAATTTTCGGCGGTGCGACGCTGATCGGTCTGGTCAATATCGTGCTGCTGACGGCGATGGCGACCGCCGGGGCGTTCATCTACAACCTCATCACCGACCTGGTCGGCGGTGTCGAGGTGACCCTGGCGGATCGGGACTGATCCTCGCGGTTTGGGCGATGGGGCGTGGTTACGGTAACCTCGTCGCTCGGCCGTAAAGGTTGTTACGGGCCTATAGCTCAGGTGGTTAGAGCGCTTCGCTGATAACGAAGAGGTCGGAGGTTCGAGTCCTCCTAGGCCCACGGAAGGGTATGCACCATGAAGCTGGTGTTGGTGGCGGTGCTGGCAGCCGCAGCGGTGATCGTGTACCGATCCCGGCACGGTGTCGAGGTCTGGCACACCACCGAGGCCCGCCTCGCATAACCCCGAAAAGGGGCCTTAGCTCAGTTGGTAGAGCGCTGCCTTTGCAAGGCAGATGTCAGGAGTTCGAATCTCCTAGGCTCCACAATCAATACAGCAGGTCAGGCCGCATATGGTCTGGCCTGCTTTTGCGTTAGGCGGCGTCCGTGCCCACACTTTGCCCACAATCACGAGTTAACAGCTGATTGATCGCGATACCTACAGCCTCTACATCCGAGTCGTACAGGTGGCCGTAGCGGTCCAATGTCAGCGCTGCGCTCTCGTGGCCCAGCATGTTCTGCAGGCTCTTCATGTTGGCGCCCGCCTGGATCGCCAGCGACGCCGCCGTGTGCACTCAGCTCGTGGATCTTGAACTCGTAGACCGTGACCTTCTCCCCGGCCGCGTCCTTCTCGGCCCGTGGGAACAGCATCGCAGCCGCCACAGCATCCGACCACCACCGACGCCGCACGTTGGTACCACGCATATGCCCGCCAGCGGTGTCCGGGAACACCAGCTCATCTGCTGCGCCCGGTGTCAGCAGATCGGCCACGAAGTCAGAGAATGCTCACCGTGCGGCCCTTGCCACCCTTCGGTGTGCCGACGACGAACTTGTTGTCCACGAGGATCACGGACCGGGTGATCCGTATCTGCAGCTTCGCAAGATCTACGTCGCGCCACCGCAACTCGGCGACCTCACCGAACCGCAGCCCGCACGTCCCCAGCACGTACACCAGCGCCCGGTGATCTCCGGCCGCGTCGGCCAGCGCGTGCAGCTGCTCCAGCGTTAGAAACCTCTGCTCGACCGTGCCTACTGCCGGCAGCTCGACACCGTCGGCCGGGTTGAGAACCAGGCGGTTGTCCGACACCGCCATGGCGAGCACCTGGCGCAGCACACCGATCGTCTTGTGCACCGAGGCGGGCGCGTGGCTGACGCTGAGATCGGCCACCCACTCGCGGACCAGCTGCCGCGAGATGTCGCCGAGCGGGACGTCGGCGTGACTGGCGATGAAGGTGTCCAGCACCACCCGGTAGCGCGCCCTGGTCGACGGCTTCAAGTTGTGTTTCGCCGCCAACCACTCCCCCGCGTACTCCCCGAGCTTCACCCGGCCGGCTGCCGGCGCGACGTAGGCACCGCGCCGCTTGTCGACCTCCAGCTGATTGGCGAACGCCTCAGCATCCCGCTTGGTCTTGAATCCGCGCTTGTCGGTCTGGCGCTTATCCGGCGTGCGGTACCGGACCCTGTACCGCGTTGTGCCCGAGGTGGTTTCGTACCGCTCAATCGTCGCCATTGGGGGGATTCCAATTCGTTTATCCAACCAGCCTCGGCAAGGTTTTGGCGGGCATTGTCGCGGGCCCTATTCCAGATCACGTCGTATCCATCGAGGGCCGTCCCGGACGCCCCCTCGACCGGCTGGGAATACTTTCTACCAGCCACTCAGGCCACGCGCGTTTAAAGAAGTCACTCGGCGCTGTGAATCCACCAACGCGTTCTGGTACCCAGTACGCCCATATACTGGCTGGAGGATCCATTCCCAGACAGCCCCGCGCGCTTCTCTCCCACCAGCCCCGCTGAAGACCGGTCACCAATGCGGTTTCTCTGATGTCTGATGTATTTGGGTACAACAGCGTGGCCGGCGAAACACCTAGGGCCACAGCAAGAGCCATAAGATCATCGACAGTCACACGCCGCTCGATGAGCCTCAATCCTGCGTATGCCAACTTGCAGGTAAAGTCGACCAGTTGGCCCGTGACTGTAATCAGCTCTGACAGCTGAGTGAAGTTCAAGCCCTCGGCTTTTTGCGGAGTCGCTCCACATTGGCGGCCACCGTCTTCGCGGTCGGTCCTGTCTCGGGTTCTTTTTCGGCCACGCCTCCGCATATTGTAATACTCTGTCAGCGAAATCCACATCTATTGACAGCACGTCTCAGGAGGTGGTAGACCTGTCTCATTGCCAAAGTATGGCAAGAAAATAGAACGGAGATGACAGTGGACGATCTCATTGCGCCGGAGGATTTGCCGCCGGTCGCTACAGCAGCTCAAGTGGCCCAGATTGTTCAGACCACAGTCGACGCGCTTAGCCAGGATCGGTACCGCCGTCGCGGCATTCCCTACGTCAAGTTCGGCGGCCGCGTCAGGTATCTCCGCGAGGACGTCCTCGAATACCTCGCCGCCAACCGATTCGGCGGGGACGCAGCGTAATGCGGGACTGGCCCGCCGCATGAAGATCTCCGGGTTGATCCCGATTCCGGATCACACAGAGGATCTCCGGCCACGTGCCGGAAACAGTGACGCCGTCAGGGCTGCAACCCGGACGGCGTCTGAACACACCACTCAGCAGGAAACCGAGAAAGGAACGTCCATGTCCACGATAACTCAGTGCAGCTCGTGCACGGTACCCACAAATAGCGTCGACCTCCTGCGCCTTTTGCCGCACCGTACTACGCACCCACCGGTCACTGTCGCCCAGCGGCTCGACATCGCAGTCAACCGCATCGACCTGCTGCGCCACGACATCAACGAGGAATTGCCGAGCCCTGCCGCTCGACGCCCCGCTGATGGCGGTAGTCGATCTGGTGACCGCGCTCGGCCATCTCAAGCGCGCGGCCGTTGCGCTCGACAAGGCCACTGACGCACTCCGAAGCCGACGCCGACGCGGTGACGCGATGACGAACCATGGATGCCGATTCACCTGGTGTACGAACGACCTGGGCACACAACGGGTCTGCCACCCAGTTGGAGCACTACGCCGCGATCGAACGCATCCCGGCGACAGGGGTCGTGCTTGGCCAGCCATGATGCGCTGGAGTTTCCCTCGGTGGGTGTTGGTGCTCCACTTCGATGAGGACATTGATCCCTCCGCGACCATCCTCGTTGAACGTCAGCGGGGGTCGACCGTGCACGGAGACCGAAGTCGATCTTCGGCCAGACGAGGCAGTCCTGTTGTACAACGCGCTGGGCGCTGCGTGATCCGGGATGCAATCGAAGGGCGGCACCAACTTCGATCCCGAACGCGTCACCAAGTTCTACGGCAATCGGGACAACGGGTGACCGACAACAACGACTACGAGACGGAGGCCCGCCACGACACCATCGTGGCGGGTTCTCCCGCGTCCAAACAAGTTTCATGGTGGCCCACCCACGAGTTCATCGCCGCCCTGGTCGCCAACGCCAACAACCTGCCCATCGCCGGCACCCCGGCATGGCAGGCCCTGTCCGACAACGACCCCGCCAAGCCCATCGCCCTCGCCGTAGCCGGTGAGCACCACGTGCTCCGCATCGAGGTCGCACAGACGGCGCTGGCCGAGGCATCCAAGGCCGTTGCCTCGGTACCGGACTGGCGTACCCGGCCCCGAGGTGCCTCATACATCGAGAGACGGAGATCCGCGTGAGCCGCAAGCAGGCGATCTGCTGGGACTGCCTCGACGTCCCGGGGGACATGCTGTGCGAGAAGCATGCCGCCGAAAAGGCGACCACTGAATACGGACGCAGGGGCCACAGTCCAGTGGGCCTCGACCATTCAGCCGCGCCGGCAGACATGGCTATGGGACAACCGAAGATCTCCCCATCGGCACGGCGTCGGCCCTGGGCCGGTCGTGGTGGCACCGGAAAGACCACCTACGGCATCAAACTGATCGCACAACTGTCTCGCGGCCTGCTACCGGGCAAGTACCACGGGAGACCCCAGGCCGTCGCTGATCTGGTCCGGTGAAGACGCATGGGACAAGGTTCTCGTGCCCCGGCTCATCGCGGCAGGCGCGGACCTCACCAAGGTCGGCCGTCTGGCCATCGACACCTACATCGACGGCGACACCCAGGAAGTGACCCCGAGGGTGCCGATGGACACCACGACGATGGCCGACGTCATCCGTGAAGTAGGTGCGGTTGCTGTGCTCATCGACCCCATCGCATCCACGATGAACGGTGACCTCAACCGAGAGGCCGATGTCCGGGCAGCTGTCGGACGTGCACTTGCCCGTGTCGCCGAGGCAACCGACTCCGTGGTGATGTTCGTCCGCCACTTCGGCAAAGGTGGCGGGCAAGCCTCCGACAAGATGTCCGGCTCCCACGCTTTCCGGGATGCGGTTGCGGTCGGTGTTCTATGTTCCGCCGCCGACGAAGACCGTGTGATCGTCACCCAAGATAAGGGGAATTACGCCCCGCCCGGTGACGAGTCGTTCGCGTTCCGGCTCGAAAACGTCAGGGTGAACACCGAGGACGGCCCGACCGAAGTCGCCCGCGTCATCGACCTCCGGATCGTCCACGACACCTCGGTCGGCGACATCATCAAACCGCACCTCCGAAACCGGCCCGCAAGACGATATCGCGGAGTGGCTCACCGATCTGTTGGCAAACGAAGGCCCGTGAAGGCCAACGAGGTATACCAAGCGGCCCCACGCCGGCCAGCTACACCGTCGACCAGGCCAAGCGGGCGAAGAAACGGCTGGGCATCCTCGCCGAGCGCCCAGTCAACCCCTGACCGTGGTTCTCGGAGGCTACCTCCGACGACAAACCAGGGAGCACAGAGCCGGAAGAGGAGAGCACCCCGGACACACCTGGAGGCGTGCTCCCTGCTCCCTGTGAGGTCAGAAGGGGTGGAGCAGCGTGCAGAAGGGGGCAGGGAGCAGAGTGCAGAAGAGTGCTCCCTGGGTCCTCCAACCCCGGCTGCAATGCCCTCGACCAAGCCCGTCCAAGCCGCCCCGGCAGCGACTACGCACCATCGGCGGGCAACCCACACCCAACTGCCCGCAATCAGTGACGAGCAACTGGTCTACGCCGACGATCGCCACGTACGGATACCACACCAGCAAAGGCCGCCTGCGTGAAGGCCCAGCAAACAAGGCAGGTCGCATCATGACGCGCCGCGTGATCTTCCCCGACCCCGACATCTGGACCCAACCCAAGGAGAACACCATGACCAACGACGCCGCCGACTACCGCCGCGCCACCGCACTCATCCGCCACCACGCTGTCGGTGACCAGGACGGCATCCGGGCCAATCTTCAACGAGGCTGCAGCCGAAGACCGAGGCACCCCACCTACTGCTCGCACTACTCGGCGTCTTCGCGTTCATCCAACCGTTGCTGCGCACCGAGCCAGCGATCGCCGCCATACGCCAGTGCATCGACCTCACCGCCGATGCCGACGACCAACCCGACTGGGTACGCGCCGCCGCCAACGCCATCGCCGCCCACGCCGACGAGGACAACACGCGCCTCGCCCAGGTTGTCGACGACTTCCTCGACGACGGCCGAGGCGACGGCCCACTGTTCCAAGGCATCGCCGACATCCACTTCCACCTGATGCCCGAGCTACGCGCACCCGCAGGACTTCACGCCCTCACCCGGTGGACAGCCAGGCTCGCCCGCGCCGAGGGTGAAGAGGAGCAGCAGTGACCCTGCACGACCCCTGCCTCGACTGCGGTGTGCCGAGTGCCTCGACCTGGTGCACCCAGCGGTCTGAGGTATGACTCACGGTGGGCCAAGCTCAGCCAACGCGCCCGCAAGCTGCAACCGTGGTGAGCTCGAAGGGCACTGCGAGCGCCACCGAGAACCTGCAAGCCGACCATTCACCCGAAGCATGGGCACGACGAGCAGCAGTGGTAAAGCCATCCGACTCCAAGGACATCGCCGTCGTCTGCCGGACCTTGCAACATCGCCCGAGGACAAGCACGCCCAGATCCGTTGCAGCACACCACATCTCGACGCACTAGGGGGACACCCCCAGCAAAAGCCCAGGTCGCATCCCTGAGCCGAGAAGCGTTACACACCGGCGGGGAAGCGGCCATGGAACTAGTGGATGGAGTCCTTCGGCCCAGGTGCCGCCTATCGCCAGGCCCGTGTCGTCCTCTGCAATCACTGAAAGCCACGCACGAGGCGCAGTACTGGCCCACCTGGGCTGGATCGGCGAATCCCGCTGATCTTGAGTACTCGGATGGCAGGAACTCGTAGATGTCCTCGTTCCCGTACTCGTCGGGCTTCAGTTGAGGGTGGATCTTGACCTGAAAACTCATCCCTGATGCGCTGGCGAAGGCCGGTCCAAAGGCTGCGGTTGATTCGATTCTGCATTGCCGTGGCGGCCTCGGTCGACGGGTTCGGCGCGGTTCGCCAAAGTTCTGTGAGCATTTCGTGAAGGTGCCGAAGGGTTCTGGGAGCGCTCTGACCTGCTGCGGTTGCGGGACTGGCAGAAGGATCTGGTGGGTTCGGTCCTCGATGCCGACCTCCACAGCCTCGTACTGCGGGATGGATGCTGCCGCGCGGTCAGGGCAAGTCTTGTCACTGATGGCCGCGTGGGGGATTCTATGAGTTGTTCGAGGGTGGCGAGGGTGCCACGGTGTGTGTCGTCGCGGTCGACGAGCGCCAGGCCGGGATCATCTTCGGGATTGCGCGACGCATGGTGGGTTCTCGACGACCGAACTATCTCAGCCGGGTTCAAGCCATTCAAAGAGCGGTTTGGTCATCCCCGAGCCGTGACGCGCAAGTTCCATTGCTCTGCCCGCCGAGGCGAAGCGGCGTTGAGGGTTCTGGACTACACCGCTGGCCATTCTCGACGAGGCGCGGTGTGGCCAACCGAGAGCGGCCAAGCGAGGTGCTGGAGCTCTGGCCCAAGGCTAAGCGGAAGCGTTCGACGCTGGTGTGCATCGGGACACCGGGTCCGCGGCTCGATGATCAGGTTTTGCTGGATCTGCGCCAGTACGGCCGCCGAGCACCCCGGAGGACAAGAGAGCCTGGTGTGGCGGGAGTTTTCTCAGCGGCCGGATTCGAGGACCACCCACCCGACTGTCGTTGGCACTTGTTGGTCGCTGGCCAATCCGGCGCTTGATGACTTCCTGCACTTCGAGCGATGCGCTGTCACGCCCTGTTGCCGCCGAAAACTGCGAGAGTCCACTTTCCGGCGGGCCCGGTTGTGGCCAGCTCGCCAGCGACACCGATGGCGCGTTCCTACCCGCCGGCGTCTGGAGCGGACTCAGTACCGGCGTGGGCAACCGTGCCCGGCCGTGAGGTGGTCATTGCCCTCGATGGCTCAAGGTCTCCGACGACACCACGGCACTGCTGGCCGCGACCGCCCCACCGACCCCGCACGTCGATGTCATCGCGGTCTGGGAGCTGCGGCCCTGCGGTGATGAGGACTACCGGGTGCCGGTCGTCGAGGTCGAGGACGAGATCCGGCGGCGTGCCGTCGCTGGCAGGTCGCCGAGATCATCGCCGACCTGTTCCGCTGGACCCGGACGTTGCAGGTGCTGGAGTCCGAGCGTCTGCCCATCGTTGAGTTCCCGCACTCGCCATCACGACGACGACCGCGACCGGAGATCTGTACCCGCGTGTGAATGGCCGCTGGACCCACAGCGGGGACGCCAAGCTGGCCGCCCATGTGGCTGCTGCGGTGATCCGTGTGACGCCCGAGGTATGCGGCTGGACAAGGCATCCCGGTCCCGCACCGCACCAAAAGATCGACCTGGCCGCCTGTTTGGTCATGGCCTACAGTTGCGCCACCTGGCGCGCAAACCCACAAGAACCGAAAGAGAGCAAGGAGTTTCGTATGACACGCGATGAACTGGTAATCGAGATGATGCAGCGCCTCAACGAGCCGGCCGCCCGTATGCCGAGCTGGACCGCTACGCCACCGGCAAGCAACTCCTGGCGTTCCTGAGCCCCGAGGCGAAGACAGCGGCAACAGGTTCGGCGTCATGGCATCGAACATCCCCGACTGGCGGTGACCGCACTCAGTGAACGGCTACGCATCACGGGGTTCTCCGGGGACGCCGGGGCTCGTGGTCTGACTGATCCCGCTGGCATCTCCGATCAGCTGTCCGCAAGCGCGCATCGGGAAGCGTTGCTGCTCGGCGATTCCTACGCGATCGTCTGGGCCGATCGGTTCGGCCGGCCATCGGTGACGGTCGAGTCGGCGAAACAGGTTGCCGTGCAGACCGACCCCGGCAGCAGGCAAGTACTGGCGGCAGTAAAAAGGTGGGAGACCAAGACGACCACCGAAGCGGTCCTGTATCTGCCTGATGAGATCGTGCGGCTGCGGGCCAATCAGCGCGGCGCACCACGTGAGGCTACGAGACGGTGGAGGTGCTGGCGAACCCGCTCGGTGGTGGTCCCGGTCGTGAATCTGCGCAACACCGACCGCATCGTCGGTGGACTGGGGTCAGCGAGATCGAAGACCCTGTTCCCCTTGTGGACGCTCTCAATAAAGAGCCTGGCCGACATGCTGGTCACGTCGGAGTACATCACCGCCCCGACGCTGGGCCACAGGAATCGAACTCACCGAGGAACCGGTGCTCGACGACGACGGCAACCCGGTCCTCGACGAGGATGACCAGCCGGTGATGACCGAGGTCAATCCGATCCCCGAGGGTCACCGGGCGATGATCTCGGAGAACCACGAAGCGAAGGCAACTCGGCGCGGCCGACCTCGCCGGATACGAGGCCAGCGTTCGGGTAATCCTCGGCCAGATCATGGCGGTGTCAACGCTTCCCAGTCACTATGTGGGGATCTTCTCGGACAACCCTGCATCGGCTGATGCGCCTGGGCGTCGGAGGCCAGCCTCACCGCCCGCGCCGAGGCACGACAGGCCACGTTCGGTCGGTCGTGGGAGCAGGTGGCCTGGCCAGATGATCAGCAGTACGGATGGACGTGACCCGAACCTGATTGACGACATTCGGGTGCACAGTCGACGCCGCAACCCGCAGTGTCGCTCAGGAGGCTGACGCCGTGGTGAAGCTGTTCCAGGCTGGTCTGCTGCCGCAGTCCTACGCGCTGGGCAAGCTCGGGTACTCCGACGATGATCGCCAAGGTGGGTGCATCTCTGCCAGCGGTGGCGTCATGAGGCTCACCGCGCGAGAACCGCACCGTGCGTGAACGTGATGCCCGACTCCGTGCGCCCCATTCGATTGCGCGCTGGTGGGCTCACTTTCTCGATGGAAAGCCGAGGCCATCGAACTCGCCACCCAGCTCGCCGACGCCGTCGACAAAATCAACACCACATCAAGGAAGGAAACACCATGAGCGACGAGACCCCCACCGAGGAAACCGAAGTCGTGGGCACCGCGTCCGCACCCCCGAGGGTGACATCCCAGATGCGACCTCCGAAGGGTCAGATCCTGAATCCGACCTCACCCCGCGGCAGGTCGTCGAGGATCTGCGCAAGGAACGCGGGTACCGCCAACGCGCCCAGCAGGCGCCGACACCTACGCCCAACGGCTGCATCCGAGATTGTGAAAGCGACCGGGCGGCTGGCCGATCCGACAGACCTGAGCGCCCGACGAGTATCACCCTCGACCCGACGCACTGACCGCCGCTGTCGATGACCTGCTCGCCCGCAACCACACCTGGCCACCCGCCGGCCGCCGGGGACATCGGGCAGGGCACCGTGGTGGATCGTCGGAACCCTTCTCGTTGCTCGGGTTGCTGAAAGAACGGACCTGAGCGCTGTACACTCAACCCTGTAGGGCCTGGCGCCCTCACCCGATTGACGTCCTGGCGACGTGTCGAATCCCCCCAACCGACACACGTTAGGACTCAATCGTGGCCATCGAAGTCACCGCCGACAACGGGCACCCTCATTCAGTCGGCGGTAGCCAACCTGCCCCGTGCAGCCGCTCCAGCAGGCCAGTTCGTTCCTGGCCGCCGCCCGGTCGTGCTCGACAGCTCCAGCCCTGTCCGGGTGCCGCGTCGTCAACGGCGTCACCGCCGGATTCGTCGCCGAAGGCGCCCAGATCACCGATGGCGATGTCGCGCGTTCGATCAGGCGACCCTGCTGCCCTCCACGCTCAAGAGCCTCAAGGTTCTCGTGCGGATGACCAACGAGCTGATCCGC
>JAXHOA010000096.1:0-219960 GCA_034520035.1 Mycobacterium sp.
CGACATCTACCGCGGCGACGCCGGCCTGGACACCGGGCGCCCGCAGTCCATCTTCGACCTGGACCCCCGGCTGATCGGGCAGGGCCGCCTCAACAAGGAGGCCCGGGTCAACCTCAACGTCGGCGAGGAGAAGCGCCTCGAGGACGGCACCACCATCCGTTTCGACGGGGCCGTCCCGTTCATCAACGTGCAGGTGTCCCACGATCCCGCCCAGATCTGGGTGCTGGTGTTCTCGCTGACCATGATGGCCGGTCTGGTGGTGTCCCTGGTGGTGCGCCGCCGCCGCATCTGGGTTCGGATGACCCCCGCACCTGCGGGTACCGTGAGCGTCGAGCTTGGCGGACTGGCCCGCACCGACAACTCCGGGTGGGGCGACGAGTTCGAGCGGCTGACGGACCGCCTGCTCAGTGACGGAGGTAAGCATTCATGAACAGCACCGACATCGATATCGAGCTGGCCAGGTACTCGGACTGGGCCTTCACCTCGTCGGTGGTGGTCCTGGTGCTGGCGCTGCTGATGCTGGCCGTCGAACTGGCGTATTCGCGCGGCCGCAAGGTCGAGGCCCGTGAACTGGTGGGCGCGGCCGGGGGTTACGGGGTGGACCGGGCCAGTGCCACCCCCGGCATCGTCACCGACACCCCGGCCCGCACCGCCGACGAGCGCATCGGACGCGCGGGTGTCGCGCTGACCTATGTCGGTATCGCCCTGCTGGCGGCGTGCATCGTATTGCGCGGTCTGGCGACCTCGCGGGTGCCGTGGGGCAACATGTACGAGTTCATCAACCTGACCTGCTTCTCCGGTCTGGTCGCCGCCGCCGTGGTGTTGCGCCGTCCGCAGTATCGCGGTCTGTGGGTCTTCGTGCTGCCGCCGGTGCTGGTCCTGCTGACGGTCTCGGGCAAGTGGCTCTACACCCACGCCGCGCCGGTGATGCCCGCGCTGCAGTCCTACTGGCTGCCGATCCACGTCTCGGTGGTCAGCCTGGGCTCGGGAGTCTTCCTCGTCGGCGGTGTGGCCAGCGTGCTGTTCTTGCTGAAGATGTCCCCGCTTGCCCAGCGGGACAACGGTTTCGGGCGGATGCTGGCGCGCCTGCCCGATGCCCAGCTGCTGGACCGCATCGCCTACCGCACCACCATCTTCGCCTTTCCGGTGTTCGGCTTCGGTGTCATCTTCGGTGCCATCTGGGCGGAGGAGGCCTGGGGTCGGTACTGGGGCTGGGATCCCAAGGAGACGGTCTCGTTCATCGCGTGGGTGGTGTACGCCGCCTACCTGCACGCCCGCTCCACCGCCGGCTGGCGCGACAAGAAGGCCGCCTGGATCAACGTCGTCGGGTTCATCGCGATGATCTTCAACCTGTTCTTCATCAACCTGGTCACGGTGGGTCTGCACTCGTACGCGGGGGTCTGAGTCGTGCCGAGTTTTCGGGAGCAGAACCGGTTTGTCGATCCCGCACAGGAGGTCCCGCCGGAGTGGACGGCACCGACACCTCCGCGCGGGTTCCCAGCCCAACAGCTGGAGCTTCCCCCACAGACCAGCCCGGTCCCGCTGCCGGCGCCCTACCTCGATCTGTCCACGGTCGCGCTGCTCGGCCAGCCCAAGCAGGCCCCCACGAGTGGCTGGCGCCGCTGGGTGTATCTCGCGTCGTTCACGCTGCTCAACGTCGGTGAGAGCCCGAAGGTCACCAACCAGATCACCCTGCTCGAAGAGGTCGGCCGGCCGCTGCGGGGCTGCTACCGCATCGCCGTGCTGTCCCTGAAGGGCGGGGTCGGCAAGACGACGGTCACCGCGACACTGGGCGCCACCTTCGCGTCCGCCCGGGGTGACCGTGTCATCGCGGTCGACGCCAACCCCGACCGCGGCACCCTGAGCCAGAAGGTGCCGTTGGAGACCCCGGCCACCGTGCGGCACCTGCTGCGTGACGCCGAGGGGATCGCCTCCTACAGCGATGTCCGGCGCTACACCTCGCAGGGGCCCAGCCGGCTGGAGGTGCTGGCCTCGGAATCCGATCCGGCGGTCTCCGAGGCGTTCAGTTCGCAGGACTACGCGCGCACCGTCGAACTGCTGGAGCGCTATTACAGCCTGGTGCTCACCGATTGCGGTACCGGGATGCTGCACTCGGCGATGGCCGCGGTGCTGTCGAAGGCCGATGTGCTCATCGTCGTCAGCTCCGGTTCGGTGGACGGGGCGCGCTCGGCGTCGGCGACGCTGGACTGGCTGGACGCGCACGGCCATCAGGATCTGGTGCGCAACGCCGTCGCGGTGGTCAACGCGGTGCGCCCGCGCTCCGGCAAGGTCGACCTGGAGAAGGTCGTCGACCACTTCTCCCGGCGGTGCCGGGCGGTGCTTCAGGTGCCGTTCGACCCACACCTCGAAGAGGGTGCCGAGATCAGCCTGGAGCGCCTGAAGCCGCCGACGCGGGAAGCGTTGCTGCGGCTGGCAGCGGTGGTGGCCGCGGGGTTCCCAGCCGCCGGGTGAGCTGTCGCGGCACTTCTTTTACGCTGGTGTCAAATATGGCGTCGCGTACCTCGTCGTCCTGCTAGCGTCCCCCACACGCAGTGCTCGTCAGCTGCCGGGAAGCGTTGACCGCGTGGAGGTCGGTATGCGAATCTGCGGAACAACAGGCCGTCGGAGCATGTCCAAACTGACGGCGCTGACGGCGGCGGCGGCTACTGCCGCCACGCTGACCGTCGGCGCGGGCGCGATCGCCCCGGCAGCCATGCAGCCGGTGGCAGCCGCCGAGACGGCGGCCTACATCACCGGCCCGCTGCCGAGCCTGCTGGACGCTCTCGGGGTGGACATCAACCAGCTGATCGCGGGGGTGATCCCGCCTGAAATCCAGTCGATCATCAACCTGCTGGGGGTAGACGGTTTCACCACGATCCCGTCGAACGCGCGGGAAATCAACGACACCATCAACGCTCTCGATTTCCAGGTCATCAGTCTGCCGTTCGTCGGGCCGGTCATCCGGACGCGGGTCGGTGTGGTGGCCGGGATCGGTGCCGGGGCGTACGCCACCAACCGCGCCTACCGGGCGCTGATCTCGAGTGCGTCCGGCCGGCCGTGGGACGGGTTCGATCCGCTGTTGCCGGCGAGCCCGACCAACCAGACCAATCTGGTTCTCGCGTTCCTGCTCAATCCGGAGCGGCCCAACGGCGGGATCCTGACGCGGTTCGCTCCGGTGCTGAAGGTGTTCGGGTTTGACGCCTACACGCCGCCCGCCGGTGAGGTCACCTCGACGGGTATCCGACTCAATACCACCACGATCGATCTGACCTGGGCATACGCACCCAACTCGGACTTTCCGGTGACTCTGAATCCGTTCGCGGTGGCGAACTCGCTGTTCGCGGCCCTGCCCACCAATCTGATGGGCGGCTTCAACATCGCGGGTGACAACCTCTCCGAAGCGGCGACGGCCATCGGCCTCTTCGTCGGAGGCGCGGTCGTCGGGACCGCCCCGGTGGGGCGCTCCTATTACTTCACGTTGAACCCGAACGATCTTCCGTTGGTCGAACCGTTGCGGTTGCCGTCGCGCATCGTCAATCTGCTCACCGGGTGGCATCTGCCCACTCCGATTGCCGACGCCTTGGAACCCGCGGCGAGAATTCTGGCCAACGTCGGTTACACCGATGTCGTCACGCCGATGGATCTGGCGAACGATCCTGCACTGGTCGCCGCCGGATATCGGCCCTATGACCGGACCTTCAGTCCCGCCGAAATGTCGACGCTGACCCCGCTGTATTCGCGGGCACCGCTGACCTTCGATGAGTGGCTGCGGGTTCCGGGCGATGTGCTGACCGCGTTGATCGTGGGCATCGTCGATTCGATCAGGAACGTCGTGTCGGCTCAAACATGGCGGGACGCCTTTTCCACCAAAACCGGTGAAACGATGGGTGATCGGATTGCGGCACTCGATCCGGCGGAGGTGGCGCAGAGCGCGCTCGAACCCGTCATCACGGCGGTGAAGGGTGCCTCGGAGGCGACGGAGCCGGGCGACGGCCAACGTGGCGCGAGACGGTCCGCAATGGCAGCGAGTGCGCCAGGCTCCGACGCCCAAGAAACCCGGCAGCCGGCGCCCGGCGACGGCGGTGCTGACGAGGCCGTGGGTACCGGTGCTGACGTGGCGATCGTGGACGCAGCGATCGAGGATGACGCCTCCGACGAGACCATCGAGGACGACGCGGCCGAGGACGGGGCGACCGAGGAGGACGCGACCGAGGACGAGGTGCGGGACACGTTCCGTGCTGACCTCAGCGGATCCGGGGGGCACGTCGGCGCCGGGCGCCCGTCCGCGCCTGAGTCGTCGCCGGCCAACCGTGCGTCAGACGATGACGAACGGGAAGCAGGTGCGGACGCCGGAGGGCCGGCATCGGAAGCGGGTTCGACCGGCTCCGACGAATCGGCCGCGTAGCGTCCGCCCGCTGCGCCTCAACTGCGCGGGTTGTCGCCGTCGCGGAGCCTGCGCAGGAAATCGGGATCGTCATCCGGTCCGATCACGCGCGGCCTCGGACGATTGGCCGAGGCGCGCACCAATCGGTATGTCGCGTATGCGAGCCCGGCCAGGATCAGGGCCAGGAGTAAGTACTGCAAGCGAATAACCTCCTTGCTCCGAATATACGCGTTGCCTGGGTAGGCTCGGGCCGTGTCTGATTCTCGGCCTGGTCCCCGGATGCTGCGTGATGTCGGTGCCTACCTGTTCGCCCGGCTGGCATTGGCCGCCGTCCTCACCGGCGTGATCATCGGTGCGGGCCATCTCGTCGGCCTGCGCGAGTTCCCGATCGTGGTGGCGGTGTTGTTCGCGCTGGTGCTGGCGCTGCCGCTGGGCATCTGGATCTTCGCGCCGCTGCGCCGCCGTGCCACCCTGAGCATCGCCGAGTTCGACGAGCGCCGCCGCAAGGACAAGGAGACGCTGCAGGCGCGGCTGCGCGGCGAGGAAAGCTAGCCGACCGCCGGTTCGAGATCGGCCAGACTTTGACCATGCCGCTACGTCCGGGTGTTGCATGGTGGTGTGACACGAATCCTGACCGACTCCGATTACGCACGTGCCGAGCAGCTTCTTGCGCCCTACCGGGCGCGCAAGGTACCGGGCAGCATGCTGGCACCGCAGTGGCTTTCCGGCGGCAAGCGGTTCTGGTACCAGGTCGGCACCCGTTACGTGATGGTCGATCCGGCCGCGGGCGGCCGCCGCGCCGCGTTCGACCATGACCGGTTGGCCGCGGCGCTCTCGGTGGCATCGGGGCATGCGGTGAACGGCGACGACCTGTCGATCTCCGCGGTGGCGTTCCGCGGTGATGCGATGCGGTTCAGCGCATTCGAGAAGACGTGGGAGTGGTCCGATGATGCGGGTCTGCGCGAGTCCGAGCATGTGATGCCCCGGCCCGGTGAGGTGCCGTCCCCGGATGAGCAGTGGGTGGCCTTCAGCCGGGACGGCAACATCTGGGTCCGGCCAACGGCGGGCGGGGATGAGTTCGCACTCACCGAGGACGCCGAACCGCATTTCGATTACGGAGGACTGCCCGAGACCACCGGGGCGAAGGCCTTGATGCGCATTCTCGGCCTGCCTGCCCCCCTGTTCTTCCACTGGTCACCGGACTCCGCGCGAATCCTGGTGCAGCGCATCGACCAACGCGATCTGCCGGAGCTGGTGCTCGTCGAGTCCACACCGCGCGACGGCGGCCGCCCGGTCGAACACCGCACCCGCTACACGATGCCCGGCGAGGACGCGGTGGCACAGATGACGTGGAACGTCCTCGACGTCGCCGATCGTTGCGTGGTTCGTCAGCAGGATCCGCCGACGGCGATCATGCACAACACCGCGCTCGTCTACGCGTGGTGGACGGGGGAGGGGGCCGGGGCGAGCGAAGCGACGGGGGAGGGGGCCGGGGCGAGCGAAGCGACGGGGAAATATGCCGTGCACTTCCTGCACCATTCCCGCGACGCCCGCACCCTCGAGTTGCGCCGGCTCGACCCGGAGACGGGTGCCACGACCACGCTGATCACCGAGACCGGGGAGACCCGCGTCGATCCCGCGGTGCAACTCGGGGACCCGCAGATGGTGCACGTGCTGGAGTCCGGCGAGATCGTCTGGTGGTCGCAGCGCGACGGCTGGGGCCACCTGTACCTGTACTCGGCGGACGGGCAGCGCAGCACCCAGATCACCAAGGGGCCGTGGCTGGTTCGCTCGCTGCTGTGGGTCGACGAGGAACGCAGGCAGCTGTGGTTCATCGCGGGCGGCCTCGTCGAGGACGATCCGTACATCCGGCAGATCTGCCGGATCGACCTCGAGGGTTCCGGATTCACCCGGCTCACCGACGACCATCTCGACCACGACGCCGTCAGCCCACCCGAGGGTGGCTACATCGTGGATCGGGCATCCTCGTCGAGCATGGCGCCCCGATCGGTGGTGCTCGACGCCGACGGGAAGGTCACCGTCGAGCTCGAATCACCCGGCACGGCGGCACTGGAAGCGCTCGGCTGGAGCCCGCCCGAGCGCTTCCGCACCACCGCCGCGGACGGCAGGACACCGATCTACGGTCTGCTCTGGCGCCCACACGATTTCGACCCGCAACGGCGCTACCCGATCATCGAACACATCTACCCGGGTCCGCAGGTCTACCGGGCCGGACCGTCGTTCGATCCGCCGCATCAGGGCGAACCGGAGCCTTCGCGGCGCTCGGCTTCGCCGTGGTGGCGATCGACGGGCGCGGTAGTGCGGCGCGCGGCAAGGCATTCCATGACCATTCCTACCGTGACCTCGGCAACGGTGGCGCCCTGGATGACCACGTCGCGGCGATCCGGGAACTCGGGCACCGGTATCGGTGGCTGGACACCGGACGGGTCGGGATCACCGGCCAGTCCGCCGGTGCTTTCGCCGCCGCGCGTGCGGTGCTGATGTATCCCGAGGCCTACCACGTGGCGGTCGCGACATCGGGTAACCACGACAACAACATCAACCTCGCAATGTGGGCCGAGCACTATCACGGCGACCTCAGCGAGGAAGGCAGGCGTGCCATCTCGAATGCCACGCTGGCCGGCAATCTCACCGGCAAGCTGCTGTTCATCCACGGTGAGCTCGATGACAACGCGCACCCGTACATGACCATGCGCCTCGTCGATGCACTGATCAAGGCCGACAAGGATTTCGACCTGATCATGATCCCCGGCGCCGAGCACGCGCTGATCGGCGCGCAGCACTACTTCCTACGCCGCACCTGGGACTATTTCGTGCGGCACCTGCACGGCACCGAACCGCCTGGCCACCGGCTGGCGCCGCTGCCGCTACCGGCCCTGGGTGGTTGAGGCGCGCAGGATGTCGCCGGCCCGGCGCAGGACGTCGAGTTGTGCCGGGTTGTAGAGATCGGCCATGGCAGCGTCGATCGCCTTCTCGGCGAAACGCGCCCCACGCGGGGCGTCGGAACGGGCTTCGGTGAGTCCGGGGTGGGCCTCTCGGACCGCCCGGATGTGCGGCGCCAGGCGCTCGGCGAGGTCCTTGCGGGTCGCCTCATCGGCATCGGCAGGAAGGTGGTCCAGTTCTGCGGCGGCCGGATCTTCCGGGGTGTCACGCATCATGTCCGCGTAGGCCTGCCGGCCGCGGGGGCCCAGCACCCGGCTGAGCACCACGATCAGCTTGCGATCCGCATCGGTCATCTTGGCGACGGCGTCGGGTGCCGCGAAATCGGGCGGCAGATCGGTGGGCGCCGCGTTGGTCAGCAGTTCGGCCAGTTCGTCCCGGGCCCGCTGCAGCCGTTCGATGGTGGTGGCCAGTTCCGCGTCCAGTTCACGCAGCGCCTGTTCGGGATGGTCGTCTTTGTCGCCCAGCGCCGCGATCTGCGGCAGCGAGAACCCGAGATCGACGAGTCGTTTGATGCGCACCAACCGGACCAGGTGCGCGACTCCGTACTGCTTGTAGCCGTTGGATCGCCGTTCGGGCTCGGGCAGCAGGCCGACCTGGTGGTAGTGCCGGACGGCCCGCAGGCTGGTGCCGGCGAGTTCGGCGATCTCACGGGTACTCCACGCCACGGGTCCATCTTGGCCCAGGGCACCGACTTGACTGTGCCGTTACGTCCGAGTGTCCGATGTGGCTATGAACAAACCTCAACCGACCGTGCTGGAGAGGGTGGGCGGTGTCTCGGGGCTGGTGTACGCCGCCATCCCCACGTTCGCCTACGTCATCGTCAACGCGATTGCCGGACTCGACCGTGGCAGTGGTGGTCGCCGTCGGCGTCAGCGCAGCACTGATCGTGGTGCGCCGGATGCGCGGCGAACCGATCCAGCCTGCAGTGTCCGGACTGCTCGGTGTCGTCTTCGCCGCCCTGATCGCGTACTTCACCGGATCGGCGGAGAACTATTTTCTGCCGGGGATCTGGTCGAGCCTGGCCATGACGACGGTCTTTGCGGTATCCATCCTGATTCGCAGGCCGCTGATCGGGGTGATCTGGAACCTGCTACGCAGCAGTGGACCCGACCCGGTCTGGCACGCCGACAAGGTGGTGCGGCGCGGATTCGACATCGCGACGCTGGCGTTCGTGGTCATGTTCGCCACCAAATTCACTGTCCAGCAGTGGCTTTACGATGGCGGCCACACCGGTTGGCTGGCCATCGCGCGCATCGCGATGGGCTATCCGCTGCTCGGGGTCGCGCTGCTGGTGGTGTTCTGGGCAGTCCGGCGGGCGAACCGGCGATCGGTCACCGTGGTCGCGGAGCGCGAACCCCCGCTGCCGACCACGCTGGCCCCGGCGGCAGTGCGGTCGGAGTGCTCGGGCCGAGATTGACTCCACGGTCGTGATTCAGGGCAGTTCCGGCGAGATCACGACCCTCAGATCGATCTCGCACCGAGGGCTCCGGGGCGGGTCAGCCCAACGCCAGGGCCGCCGCGACCGCGATCGCCCACACCAGCATGGTGAGCCCGGTGTCGCGCAGCACGGGAATGAGCTCCCGGCCGCCCAGTCCGCGCCGCACCGGTCCGGCCGCGCGCAGCGCCAGCGGCAGCGCCAGCAGCCCGGCCGCGGTCCACGGCGTGGCCGCCATCAGCACCAGCGTCAGCGCGAAGGCCACCACCAGCAGACCGACGTAGAGGACCCGGGTCTTCGCATCGCCGAGGCGGACCGCCAGCGTGATCTTGCCGGAGTCGGTGTCGGTGGGAATGTCTCGTAAGTTGTTGGCCACCAGCACTGCCGAGGACAGCGAGCCCATCGCGACCGCCATGGCCAGGCCCACCCAGTCCACCCGCAGCGCCTGGGTGTACTGCGTGCCCAACACCGCGACCAGCCCGAAGAACACGAACACGGCCACCTCGCCCAGTCCGCGGTAGCCGTACGGTTTGGCGCCGCCGGTGTAGAGCCAGGCGCCCGCGATGCAGGCGGCGCCGATGGCGATCAACCAGGGCTGGCTGACGATCGCCAGGGCCAGTCCGGCCCCGGCGCCCACCAGCAGGCTCACCAGCGCCGCGGTCAGCACCGCGCGCGGGGAGGCCACCTTGGAACCGACCAGTCGCAGCGGCCCACTGCGCACATCGTCGGTGCCCCGGATGCCGTCGGAGTAGTCGTTGGCGTAGTTCACCCCGACGATCAGGGCCAGCGACACCATCAGCGCGAGCAGCGCTTTCCACCACACGGCCGTGCCGAGCCACGCCGCCGCGCCGGTGCCGGCGATGACGGGCGCGACCGCGTTCGGGAGGGTGCGCGGACGGGCGCCCTCGATCCACTGTGCAACGGTAGCCACGCGCGCCATCGTTGCATGTGCCGCGCGGGGGTGGCCTACGCGACGGCCAAGAACCGCACTGAGCAGGCGTGACGCGGCGCACCTTGTCACATCGTGCGACCCGCATGAGACTGAGCACATGACTGACCGACTCAGCAAGAGCGAAATCACCAAGGACGCCCTGCAGGAGGGTGTCGAGACCGTGGCATCCACGGTGGGCGAGGTTGCGACCATCATCACGACCGCGGTCAAGGATGTGGCCAACGCGATCGGTGGGTTGGCCACCGATGCCTTCGCCATTCGTGATGCCGCCCGCCAAGCCGCCGAACGGGCCGAACTGGACGGGCAACCCGACGCCTGATGCTCGGCGTCATCGGAGGCAGCGGCTTCTACACCTTCTTCGGTCCGGACGCCCGAACCATCAACCTGGACACCCCCTACGGAGCGCCGAGCGCGGCGATCACCGTCGGCTCCGTCGCCGGCCACGATGTCGCGTTTCTGCCGCGGCACGGGCTCAACCACGAGTTCTCGCCCCACACGGTGCCCTACCGGGCAAACATGTGGGCGTTGCGGGCGCTCGGGGTGCGACGCATCTTCGCGCCGTGCGCCGTCGGCAGCCTGACCCCGGCGCTGGGGCCGGGCGCCATCGTGGTCCCCGACCAGCTCGTCGACCGGACCAGTGGGCGTGCGGACACCTACTTCGACTCCGGCGGCATCCACGTCGGATTCGCCGACCCGTACTGCCCGACGCTGCGGGCCGCGGCATCGGAGCTGCCCTCGGTGATCGACGGCGGCACCATGGTCGTCATCCAGGGCCCTCGGTTCTCGACCCGCGCCGAGAGCCAGTGGTGGGCCACTCAGGGCTTCGCATTGGTGAACATGACCGGCTACCCGGAGTCGGTGCTCGCTCGCGAGCTTGAAATGTGTTATGCCGCAATTGCTTTGGTGACCGATCTGGATGCCGGCGTGGAGGCGGGTGCGGGCGTGCGTGCGGTCGACGTATTCGCCGAGTTCGAACGCAACATCGCAGGCTTCAAGCAGCTGGTGCACGAGGCCATCGCGGGAGTCGCGCCCGAACGCACCTGTACGCACTGCCTGGCACACGAGGGCGTCACGCTGCCGTTCGAACTGCCGTGAGGGTGCTGCTCACCGGCGCCGCCGGGTTCATCGGCAGCCGGATCTGGGCGCGGCTGGCCGAGGCGGGCCATGACGTCGTCGCGGTCGACGTCATGTTGCCCGCCGCCCATCGCGACGGTGCCGAGCCGCCCCCGCACTGCCGGCTGCTCGATATCCGCGACGCCGACGCCGTGGCAGGTCTGCTCGACGGTGTCGACGTCGTCTGTCACCAGGCGGCGGTGGTCGGCGCCGGCGTCAATGCCGCGGATGCACCGTCCTACGGCAGCCACAACGACTACGGCACCACGGTGCTGCTCGCCGCGATGTTCGCCGCGGGTTGCTCGCGGCTGGTGCTGGCCTCCTCGATGGTGGTGTACGGGCAGGGCGGCTACGACTGCCCCGAACACGGACCGGTCGAACCGCTGCCACGCCGCCGCGCCGACCTCGACAGCGGTGTCTTCGACCACCGCTGTCCGATCGGCGGTGAACCACTGCAGTGGCGGCTGGTCGGCGAGGACGCGCCGTTGAAGCCACGCAGCCTGTACGCGGCCAGCAAGACCGCCCAGGAGCACTACGCGCTGGCGTTCAACGATTCGGTGGGTGGTTCGGTCGTTGCGCTGCGCTACCACAACGTGTACGGCCCCGGGATGCCGCGCGACACCCCGTACTCGGGGGTGGCGGCGATCTTCCGCTCGCAGCTCGAGGCGGGCGGCGTGCCCAAGGTGTACGAGGACGGCGGGCAGATGCGCGACTTCGTGCACGTCGACGATGTGGCGGCGGCCAACGTCGCGGCGGTCGAGGCGAACCTCGGCGGATTCACCGCGTTCAACGTCAGTTCGGGCCGGCCGGTGTCGATCCTCGACGTCGCCACCCGCCTCAGTGAAGCGCGCAACGCGCCCGCGCCGGTGGTCACCGGGCAGTACCGCAACGGGGATGTCCGCCACATCGTCGCCGACCCGGCTCGGGCCGCCGAGCTACTGGGCTTCCGTGCGGCGGTGGACCCGCACGATGGTCTGGCCGAGTTCGCGTTCGCGCCGTTGCGGGATTAGCCCTGGATCAGCCCGACAGCGGCAGCCGCACCTCGAACCGGGCACCGGAGTCCAGATTGCGGGCGGTCAGCGATCCGCCATGCGCCTGCACCAGGCCTGCGGCGATCGCCAGACCCAGGCCAGAGCCGCTGGGCAGCGTCGAATCCGCGCGTGGCACACGGCCATTGGAGCCGCGGTACGCGACATCGAAAACCCGCGGCAGGTCGTTCTCGTCGATGCCGACCCCGGTGTCGTCGACCCGGGCCCAGGCGTGCCCCCCATCGGCGCCGACCGCCAGCGTGACGCTGCCACCCTCCGGCGTGTGGGCGATGGCGTTGGCCACCAGATTCGACAGCACCCGCACCAGGGAACGATCGCTGCCCACGATGCGCACCGGCTGTTCGGTGAGCTCCGCACGTAGCGTCACTCCGGCCCGCTGCGCGGTAATACGGTGTGCGGCAAGGACATCGTCGACCACCTCGTCGAGTGCCACCGGTTCGTGGGTCGGGGCCACCGCGCCGGCATTGATCTTCGACATCTCGAACAGGTCATCGACCATATCGGCGAGCCGGATCGATTCCTGTTCGATGTGTTTGGCCTGGATGCGGACCTCGTCATCGGTGACGACGCCGTCGGCGATGGCCTCGGAGACGGCGCGGATCCCGGCCAGCGGTGTGCGCAGGTCATGGCTGACGAAGGCCACCAGCCGGCGCCGGGACTGTTCGGCAGCCCGCTCCGAATCGCGGATCTCCTGCTCCCACACGGTGCGCCGGGCCTGGTAGCGGGCCAGCATGACGGCGGCCGGAATCGTCACCACCGAGACGATCACCAGCACGACGGCGATCTGCGCGAAGGTTTCGGTGATCATGAACCCGCTGGCGCCGAGCACACCGGTGAAGGTGGCCAGCGTGGGGATGAGCACCAGCGCCACCATGCTGACCGCCAGCGACCAGGTCCGCGCGAGCCGGATCACGACCGCCCCGGCCGCCACCACCGGCAGCGAGCAGGCCAGTGCCCACCCGGCGATCTCCCAGAGGTCGGTCACCGGGTACTCCGCTCTTCGCGCGGGCGCTCATCGCCGCTACTCCACAGGTAGCCGCGGCCCCACACCGTCTGCACCCGGTGCTGATCACCGAGTTTGGCACGCAACCGTTTGACGTGCACCGTAACCGTGGACATATCACCGAAGTCCCAGCGCCACACCTGTTTGAGCAACTCCGCGCGGGAGAAAACGGTGTCGGTGTGGGTCAGGAAGAACACCAGCAGGTCGAACTCGCGGTTGGTCAGGCTGAGGGGCCGGCCAGCCACGGTGGCCGAGCGAGCCGTGGTCGAGACGAACAGACCGCCCACCGAAAGTTCCACAGGCGCAGGCGATATGGGTCCGTTCGTGCGCCGCAGTACCGATCGCACCCGCAGCGCCAGCTCGCGCGGACTGAACGGTTTGGTCAGGTAGTCGTCGGCGCCGGCCTCCAGCCCGGCGATCCGGTCGTCCTGCTCGCCGAGTGCGGTCAGCAAGATGACCGGCAGGCTGTAGTCGCCGTCGCGGCGCAGGTCGCGGCACAGTGTCAGGCCGTCCGATCCCGGCATCATCACGTCCAGCACCGCCACGTCGATCTGGCCGGACTCCAGCAGCCGCCGGGCCTGGGTGCCGTCGTGGGCGATCGCCACATCGAGTCCGTCGCGCTCCAGATACCGGCGGACGACATCGCGCACGACGGTGTCGTCGTCGGCGATCAGCACCCGGGTCACAACCTCCCAGGCTAGCCGTCCGGGCGCCGGCCAAACGGCGGTGTCATGGTTTCGTCACGGATCTGGCGTGGTGCGCGGCGCGGTGGCCGCCTAGCGTCGTAGCCATGGCCGACCCCGTCTGTTCGTCCGTCACGGTGGTGCTGCCCTGCCTGAACGAGGAGCAGTCACTGCCCGGAGTGTTGGCGGCGATCCCGACGGGGTATACCGCGCTGGTGGTGGACAACAACAGCACAGATGGGACGGCCGAGGTGGCCCGCGCGCACGGTGCGGTCGTGGTGGCCGAACCGCGGCCGGGCTACGGCTCGGCGGTGCACGCCGGGGTGGTCGCGGCCAGAACACCGATCGTGGCGGTCCTCGACGGCGATGGGTCGCTGGATCCGCAGGAACTGCCCGCCCTGGTCGCCGAACTCGGTGCCGGCGCCGATATGGCCATCGGCCGGCGCCGGGCCGTCCCCGGGCTGAGGTGGCCCTGGCACGCGCGGCTGGGCACCGCCGCGGTGTGCTGGCGACTCCGGCAGCGCTACCACCTGCCGGTGCACGACATCGCCCCGATGCGGGTGGCCCGCCGCGACGCGCTGCTGGAACTCGGTGTGACCGACCGCCGGTCCGGCTACCCACTGGAGTTGCTGGTCCTAGCCGCGCAGGCGGATTGGCGGGTGGTGGAGCGCGACGTGGTCTACGGCCCGCGGACGGGCGGCACCTCCAAGGTCAGCGGCTCGGTGCGCGGCAGCGCCATTGCCGCGCTGGATTTCTGGCGGGCAATCTGATGTGGCCCGGAACTCTGCTGGTGGTCGCGAAGGCCCCGGTGCCCGGGCTGGCCAAGACCAGGCTGGCTGCCGATGTCGGCGCCGAGGTCGCCGCCGACATCGCGGCGGCCGCGCTGCTGGACACGCTGGATGCGGTGGCCGCCGCACCGGTGTCCCGGCGCGTGGTGGCACTCACCGGCGACCTCGGGATGGCGTGTCGGTCCGACGAGATCGCGCACCGGCTGGCCGATTTCACCGTCATCGCGCAACGCGGTGACGGTTTTGCCGAGCGGCTGGCCGGTGCGCACGAAGACGCCGCAGCACCGGGATTGCCCGTGGTACAGATCGGGATGGACACACCACAGGTGAGCCCCGATCTGCTCGCCGAATGTGGACGGGCGCTGGTGGCGGATGCGGTGCTCGGCCTGGCCGCTGACGGTGGCTGGTGGGTTCTCGGTGTGCGGGACGCGGCGATGGCCGGCTGTCTGCGGGATGTGCCGATGTCGCAGCCCGACACCGGGGCGCTCACCCTGGCCGCGCTGCGCGCCGCCGGGCTGCGCGTGCACCTGGTCACCGAACTGGCCGATGTCGACACGGTGGCCGATATCGCCCAGGTGCGGCGGTTGTGCGCTCCCACCGGCCGGTTTGCCCAGGCCACCCGCATGGTCGGGGTCTGACATGCACGGAAACCTGTATGACCGGGCGCTGGACGGGGAGCGGTGCTGGATCCGGCACCAGGACGGCCGGTTGCAGCGGCTGCCGGTACGCGACTGGCTGGTCGGGGCGGAGTCCGATCGCCTCTTCGACCGCGCCATCGTCGACCTGTGCAACGGCCCCACCATCGATCTGGGGTGCGGCCCGGGACGGCTGGTGGCCGGCCTGGTGCAGCGCGGGGTGCCGGCGCTCGGGGTCGACCAGTCCGTCGCCGCGGTGGCACTGGCCCGCGACAGCGGCGTGCCGGTGTTGTGCCGAGACCTGTTCGGTCCGTTGCCCGGAACCGGCCGCTGGCACACCGCACTGCTGGCCGACGGAAACGTCGGCCTGGGCGGCGATCCTTGGCGGGTGTTGCAGCGCGCCGGAGAGTTGCTGCGTCGCGGCGGCGAGTGCCTGGCCGAATTCGACACGGCCAAAAAGGGAGTCGAGTCCCAGTGGGTGCGACTGGAGTCGGCCGATGCCATCGGCCCGTGGTTCCGTTGGGCTTCGGTGGGGTTGGACGCGGCGGCGCGCATCGCCGCGGACGTCGGACTTGTGATGCGGGCCGTGCACCCGATCGGTGACCGGGTGATCGCGAGCCTGGTGGCCCGGTGACCCGGTTGCGGAGCACCGCCGTCACCGCACGGGTGGGCATCGCCCTCGGGGTCGCGGTCGCCGTGTGTTTCGCCACCGGGCTCATCAGCCATTTCATCCAGCACCCACAACCGTGGTTCGGCTGGCCCACCCGGCCGGTGTGGCTCTACCGGCTGACCCAGGGACTGCACGTCGCCTCCGGTATCGCCGCGATCCCGTTGGTGGTGGTGAAGCTGTGGTCGGTATGGCCGAAGCTGTTCGAGCGGCCCGTCATCGGAGGACCGGTCCGAATGCTGGAGCGGGCATCGATCCTGGTGCTGGTGGCCGCCATCCTGTTCGAGCTGTCGACCGGCCTGCTGAACATCGCCCAGTGGTACGCGTTCGAATTCTATTTCCCCACCGCGCATTACGCGATGGCCTATGTCGCGGCCGGGGCGGTGCTCGTGCACCTGGCGGTGAAGCTCCCGGTCATCCGGCGCGCCCTCGGTGAACCACTCGACGATCTTGCCGACGGTGGTCAGGTCGGCCCGAGTCGGCGCACCGTGCTGCGCGGGACCTGGCTGGCGGTGGCGGCGGCGACGGTGGTCACCGTGGGTCAGACGGTCCCGGTGTTTCGCCGGGTATCGGTGCTCGCCCCGCGCACCGGGGAAGGGCCACAAGGGGTTCCGGTGAACCGCTCGGCGGCGGCCGCCGGGGTTGGCCGGGCCGCGTCATCGCCGCAGTACCGGTTGACGGTGGCCAACGGTGCGCGCACCCGGGAATTCAGCCTCGACGACCTGCGGGCGATGCCGCAGGCCACCTTCCGGTTGCCGATCGCCTGTGTGGAGGGCTGGAGCGCCGACGCCGAATGGACGGGCGTGGTGCTGTCCGAAATCGTTGCCACGGTGGGTGGTTCGCCGGATGCCGACGTACGCATGGTGTCCTTGGAGCCACCCGGCCCGTATTCGCGCACGGTACTGCCCGCCCGGCACGCCCGGGACGCGCAGACGCTGATCGCCTTGCAGGTCAACGGCGAGACCCTCAATCTCGACCACGGCTTTCCGTGCCGGTTGATCGCACCGAGCCGCCCGGGCGTCCTGCAGACCAAATGGCTGTCCCGCATCGAGGTGATGTCGTGACGCCGATACGGATTCTGCTGGCCCTGGCGGGGATCGGTCTCGGCGGCTATGGCGCGCTGCTGGTGCTGGACAACCCGCCGGTGATCATCCTGCGCATCCTGGTGTGGGCGGTCGTCGCCGCGGTGGTACACGATTTCGTGTTCGCGCCGCTGTGCGCGGCGGCCGGCTGGGGCGGGCGCAGGCTGCTGCCGGCGCGCTGGCATTCGCCGGTCGCCGTGGCCGGCCTGTGCACCGTGGTGCTGGTGCTGCTCGCCATTCCGGTCTACGGCAGGCCCGGGATGCGGCCCGACAACCCGACGGTGCTGGACCGCGACTATCCACTCGGGTTCTGGATCGCCGTGGGCGTGGTGTGGGTGTGCGTGCCGGTGTACTACATCCTCAAGCGCGTCGCGGACTTGCGGTCACCAGTTCGTCAGGATCAGGTGATTGAGCGCCAGGGCGCCGATGACGTTGAGCGCCAACCACCACCGGTGTGACCGCGGCGGCAGCAGCGCCGCGGCAGCGGTCAGCCACACCGTGAACGGCAGCCAGATGCGTTCGGTTTCGGCCTTGCTCAGCATGCTGAGATCGGCGAGCACGATCGACAGGAAGGCCCCGGTAAGCAGGATATGCACGCCGGAGCGCGCGCGCAGCGCCTTGATGTCGAAGACCCGGCCGAGTCCGGCCACACTGCCCAGGCCGATCGCGCACACCGTCGAGGCCAGGTTCGCCCACACCCAGTACTGGAACGGGCGGTCGTTGGCGATGCCCTGCCAATAGCGTTCCTGGACAAGAAGGTAGCCGTCGAACCACCAGAAGCCTGCTGTGTAGAACACCGCCACCACCGCCAGTGCCGCGATGACGGCGGGCAGCAGGCTGCGCAGCGCCGCGCGCCACCCGGGGGCGGTCAGCAACACCGCCACCGCGGGGACCGCGATCAGGCCCAGGCCGTAGTTGAGGAAGATGCCCCAACCCAGCAGCAGCCCGGCACCGGCCGCGGTGGGTATCGACC
The DNA here is from genome assembly GCA_034520035.1 of Mycobacterium sp. Lineage (GTDB taxonomy): Bacteria > Actinomycetota > Actinomycetes > Mycobacteriales > Mycobacteriaceae > Mycobacterium. The sequence goes on from JAXHOA010000096.1 coordinate 17,729, forward strand.
AGCGTGTCGAGCCGTGCACGGCCAGGGCCAGCACGGCGATGCCCCAGGCGGCCACTCCGGCGAAGTAACCGTCGGCCGATACCGCGATCCAGATGGCGGTCGGGGCCACCGCGACGAAGGGGGCCGCACGTCGCGCGGTGGCCTCGTCGGCGACGGCACGGATGGCGATGATGATCGCCGCGGCGGCGCTGGAACCCACCAGCACGCACAGCAGTCCGGCCCACGCGCCGCCGCCCAGGCCGATGCGGTCCAGCCAGACGAAGGTCAGCAGCGCCCCGGGCGGATGGCCGGAGACGTGGGTGATCCACGAATCCGGTTGGAAATCCAGGATTCTGCTCGAGAACGTGCGTAGCGCCTCGGGGATGTCGGTGACGGTCGGGACCTGGCGCAGGTATTCGTGGCGCGCAGCCAGGCGTCCGGCGAAACCGCGTTGCCAGCCGTCGATCATGGCCAGCGAGAATGCCCACAGGAATGACGTGGCCCAGGTGAGGCCCACCAGCGAACGCCAGCGCAGCGTTCGCCGGCCACGGTCGGGCCCCACCACACCACCGCCGCGGCGATCAGCAGCGCCGGCACCGTGCCCCAGCCGACGTGGGCGTTCCACCACCCGAAGATCGGCGCGGTATCGGCGAACGCGTGCAGCCGTTCGGGGGTGCTGTTGATCATCGGGGTGACGATGCCGAGATTCAGCTGCGGGACCACGAACGCCGCGACCAGCAGCGTCACTCCTGCGGTCAGCGCCACTTCTTCTCGTCGACCGATGCGCATGCCATTCACACTATGGGTCGCCGGCTGGAGCATTGCTGACGATTCGGTGACGGGGGCCCCTTCACCGCAGAGTTGACACCTGTCGATAATGGGCGGATGGCATCCTCTTCTTCGTCGGACTTCTGCGCGAGTTACGGCATCGACTTCCCGCTCTTCGCGTTCAGCCACTGCCGTGACGTGGTGGCCGCGGTCAGCAACGCCGGTGGTTTCGGAGTCCTCGGCGGTGCCGCGTACTCACCGGAGCAGCTGGACCGCGAGCTCACCTGGATCGACCAGCACGTCAACGGCAAGCCCTATGGCATCGACATCATCGTGCCGGCCAAATTCGAGGGCAAGGGCGAAACACTGTCCGGTGCGGACCTGGCCTCCCGTATCCCGGACAGCTACCGGGAATTCGTCGACAAACTGCTGGCCGACCACGGCATCGAGCCCGACCCGAAGGTCCGCACCGGCAAGCCGGTGCTCTCCGGCGGCAACGGCGAGGAACTGCTCGAGGTCGCCATGAGCCACCCGATCACGATGATGGCCAATGCGCTCGGCGTGCCACCGGACTACATGATCGAGGCAGGCCGCGAGCGGGGCATCCCGGTCGCGGCGCTGGTCGGCGCCAAGGAACACGCGGTCAAGCAGGTCGCCGCGGGTGTGGACCTGATCGTCGCCCAGGGCACCGAGGCCGGCGGGCACTGCGGTGAGGTGTCCACGCTGGTGGTCGTCCCCGAGGTCTTGGAGGCGTTGGCCGCCATCGGCAGCTCGACCCCGGTGCTGGCCGCCGGCGGTATCGTCACCGGGCGGCAGATGGCCGCCGCGGTGGCGATGGGCGCCGCGGGCGCCTGGACCGGTTCGGTGTGGCTGACCACCGAAGAGGCCGAGACCGAGCCGCACACCGTCACCAAGATGCTGGCCGCAAGTTCGCGCGATACCGTGCGCTCGGCGGGGCGCACCGGTAAGCCGTCGCGCCAGCTGCGCTCGGACTGGACCGATGCCTGGGCGCCGAACCCCGGCGGTCAGCAGCCGCTTCCGCTGCCCCTGCAGAACATGCTGTCCGAGCCGGTGCTGCGCCGCATCGATGCGCTGGCCGATCAGGGTCACGAGGGGGCCCGGCTGCTGTCGACGTATTTCGTCGGTCAGGGGGTCGGGCTGATGAACAAGGTCAAGCCGGCCCGCGATGTGGTGCTCGAGTTCATCGAGGATTACCTGGCCGCCACCGAGCGTCTGAGCAACTCGCTTCCCGACTGAGCCGTCATACTCGGCGGGTGGCCGGCACCGAACTCATCCTGCTGGGCGCCGTCGGGCTTCTGCTCGCGGGACTGATCACCTTCCTGGTGCTGTTCCTCGTCGCGCGCCGCCAACTCGGCAACGTCCGCCGCGAACTCAGCCGGGTGCTCGCCGAGCAGGACGTTCAGCGCCGGCGACGCCGCCGTGGTGTCGCTCCGATGGCGCTCAAGACGGTGTTCCAGACCGCGGACATGTTGATCAACAAGGGTCTCGGTGCCACCGTGCGCAACTCGATCGAGGACCTCGCGGGCTGGGCCCAGATCGAACGGCCCGACCTGGCCCGGCTCACCGCGGACGGGCGGGTGGTCATCGTGTTTTCCGATATCGAGGGCTCCACGGAGTTCAACGAGTCGATGGGTGACCGGGCCTGGGTGCGGGTGCTGGGCAAGCACAACACGCTGATCGAATCGCTGGTCGGCAAGCACGGCGGCCATGTGGTGAAGAACCAGGGCGACGGTTTCATGATGGCCTTCGCCGATCCGGAGAACGCGGTGCGCTGCAGTGCGGACGTGCAGGCCGCGTTGGAGGAGAACCCGCAGCGCTGGGAGTGCATCAAGGTGCGCATCGGGGTGCACATGGGCACCTCGGTGCGTCGTGGCGAGGACCTGTTCGGGTTGGATGTCGCGATGGCGGCGCGGGTCGCCGGTCAGGCCGACGGCGGCGAGATCCTGCTCAGCGCACCGGTCGGCGAGGCCGTCGCCGGTCTCGACGACATCCTGCTCGGCGCCCCGCGCGAGGTCGAACTCAAGGGGCTGCGGGGCACCCATGTGCTGTACCCGGTGGACGGGTCAACGTGGCGTGGACCCTGACGTGCTCTGAACGGGTTTGGTGGTCTCGGGTTTCTTGTCCGCCGCCTTGATCAGCTTGGCGGTCCATTCCGCGCCCAGCTTGACCAGTCCCGACTCCGGATACTGCACATGGGAGTCCCAGTCGCGGCCCAGTGAGCAGATGGGGTCGGCGGGTGCACACAGATCGGCGGTGCGTGACCCGAACACGGTGCTCATCCGGGTCAGCGGGTTGCCGATGCGGGCCGAGGGGTTGCCGAACACCACCACCGAGGCGATGTGTGGGACGGCGGTTGCGGGAAGTGGCGCGGTGTAGCCGAGGCCGGCGATGGGCGCGGTCGCCACGACATCCACCACCGCCGCGCCCTGCGAGTAGCCGCCCATGACGATCTTGGTCTTCGGGCATTGCGCGACGATCGCCTGGATCCGCTTGCTCATATCGTTGGCCCCGACCGCTGCCTTCATGAAGTCCCAGGTGGCCGGGTACTTGACCGCGTAGGTCTTGACCGACTGGCCCTTGACCATGGGGCGCAGGGTGTCGACGAATGCCTTGCCGACCTTGCCGATACCGGGCGGCTCATCGGTGCCGCGTGCGAAGACGACTTCGATATCGGAGCACTCCGGCGCCGCCGATGCGATGGGTGCGGTGAGCGGGCTCAGGGCAAGCACCAGCCCCGCAGTGATGAGCACGGCCAGTCTTCGGGCGGCCATTACGTGTTCTCCTCGAGGGGGTGTCTGGTCGGCTACGTGCCCCCTTCAATGCCCATCATCGTTGACAATATTCACTCTATTAACATCTGTGCCAATTCTGTGACCTAGTTGTGGCGTCGGAATCGCTGATCAGATCGGTATCTGACCGACTTCCGGGGTCCTTCCGGACGCCTGGAAAATCACCTTCCGGGCAATGTCCACGGCGTGGTCGGCGAACCGCTCGTAGAAACGGCCGAGCAGCGCCACATCGGTGGCCGCGGCCACCCCATCGGACCAGCTCTCGTTGAGCACCGTGCCGAGCAGTTGCCGGTTCAGGTCGTTCATCGCCTCATCGCCCTGCTGGATACGGGCGGCCTCGACGGTATCGCCGGCGATCACCGCGCGCTGGGCCCGCTCGGCCAGATCGACGGCGTGGCGGCCCATGTCCGCGAACAAGCCCAGCGTTGCCGCCGGCACCGCGACACCGGTGCGCGCGCGGGTGCCGATCCCGGCGATGTTGGTGGCCAGCGCGCCCATCCGGTCGGCGTTGGCGGCGATGCCGAAGGCGGTCATGACGAGACGAAGGTCGTGGGCCACCGGGGCGTGCCGAGCCAACAGCGAAAAGGCGCGCCGGTCCACCTGTGCGTTGAGCTCGTCGAGGCTGCTCAGTTGGCTGCGAACGCGCCGGGCCGCGGCTGCGTCACCGACGAGCACGGCCGTGGTGGCATCGGCGGCGGTGTCGGCGGCGATGCCACACATCTCACCCAACTCGGCGGTGAGCCGGTCGAGTTGAGCGTGAAACTCGGTCCTCATGGCGTCTCGGATAACCCGTTGACGGCGCTGTCAAACTGTCCGGATGTCCGTTCTCCGGCTGGCGGCCCCGATCGGCCTGGCCTTCCTCCCGCTGGGCGCGGCGCTGGGATTCCTGGTGGTGCACGCCGGTTTGGCCTGGTGGTGGGCGCCGGTGTTCGCGGCCGTGATCTACGCCGGTTCGCTGGAGTTCCTGATGGTCGGGCTGGCCGCGGCCGGCTCGCCGGTCGCGACGGTCGCGCTGACGACATTGATCGTGAATTCCCGGCACGTCTTCTACGCGTTGTCCTTTCCGCTGCACCGGGTTGCCGGGCTGCCCGGCAAGCTCTACAGCACCTACGTCATCTCCGATGAGGCCTACGCGGTCGGTGTCAGTCCCGCCGCCAGGGACTGGACCTCCCGCCAGATCCTGACCATGCAGGCGGGCCTGCACCTGACCTGGACGGTGTCGGCGGGCCTGGGCGGCCTGCTCGGCGCGGCACTGCCGATCGAGCGGCTGCACGGTCTGGAGTTCGCGCTCACCGCGCTGTTCATCGTGCTGGCCATCGATGCCTACCGCCAGCATCCCGGACCGGCTGACCGCGCTGCTGGCAGTAGGCTGTGCCGTCGTCGCCTGGCTGGTGGCGCCGGGGCAGTTGTTGGTGTGGGCCTTCGCGGCATTCACCGTGCTGTTGCTGGCCCGGTACCGGATCGCCGATGCCTGACACCGGCCACATCGCGCTGCTGGTCGCGGTCAGCGCCGCGGTCACCTGGGCGCTGCGGGCACTACCGTTCGTGGTGCTGGCGCCGATGCGCCACAGCACCGTGGTCCGGTACCTGAGCCTGCACATGCCGTTGGGGGTGATGGTCATGCTGGCGCTCTACACCGTGCGAGATGTCCCCGAAGCAGCTGGACGCCAACAACTCTGGCTGATCATCGCGGTGCTGGTGACGGCGGGCCTGCAGGTGTGGCGGCGGCACGCGCTGCTGTCCATCTTTGTCGGCACCGGAATGTATGTGGCGCTGATGTCGCTGTGGTGACTGTGGGAACTTTTCTGGGATGAGTGGGGGATAGGGATGGCATGGGGGGGCGGGGGGGGGGGTTGGCGGGGCGGGGCGGGCAAGTAGGTGGGGGGGGGGGTGGCGGGGGGCAGCAGGGGGGTGGCGGCGCGCGTGCACGGGGCAGCAGGACTAGCAGAACTGGTCGAGGGAGAGGGGGGGGGGGTTGGGGGGGCTGGGGCGCTGGGCGTGCCGGCCGCCGGGGGTCGGGGGGGACCGGTCGAACCAACAAAGGAGCGTGGGGGGGGGGGGTGGAGGCGGCAAGGCGGGGAGGAGGAGCCCGGAGTGGGCGAGGGGACGAGGGCGGGAGAGGGGAGGGGGGCGGGGGAGGGGGGGGAGAGGGCCTGAGGGGGCGGGGGCCACGCGCGCAGGCGGCCGCTCGCTCGCGGCGCGTCGGGATCCGCCCGGCGCGTCACCGGTCAGTAGAGCATCTTGCGGTAGTTCTCTTCGCTGTAGTACTCCTCGAGTTCTGCCATGCTCGCCTCGGCCTTGAACGACTTGGCCAGCGCGGCGGTGCTCGGCACCGAATCCGGCGTCCAGGTCTCCGGCTTCCACGCGTCCGAGCGCAGGAACGCCTTCGAGCAGTGGAAGAACACCTCGTCGACGTGGACTTCCAGCGCCAGGATGGGCCGCTTTCCCTTCACCGCGAGATCGTCGAAATAGGCGGCGTCGGAAAGGATTCGGGCCCGGCCATTGATCCGCACGGTGTCCCCGCGACCCGGTATGACGAAAATGGTGCCGACGTGCGGATTGGTCAGCACGTTGAGATAGCCGTCCACCCGTTTGTTGCCGGGGCGCTCCGGGATGGCGATGGTGGTGTCATCGATGATGTGCACGAATCCGGGCGGATCGCCCTTGGGGGAGACGTCCACCCGGCCGTCGGTGTCGGTGGTGGCCACGAAACACAGCGGCGAGTTGGCCACCCATTGCCGGTGTACATCGAGCAGGCGGTCGCCCACCTTGTTGGCCACCGCCGGTGCAGGATGGCCGACGATCTCTCGCAGGGCGTCAACCGACGTGATCTCGACTGGTTCGGTGCTCACCCGATCCATCATGCCCCGAATCGTTGGATCAGTGCCCGCCTGTCCAGCTTGCCGATGCCCCGCCGGGGGAGTTCGTCGACGACGTGCAGCTGCCGCGGTGCGGCGGTGGGGTCGAGGGTCCTGCCGACATGGGCCCGCAGCTCGGCGAGCGTCGGTTCGCGCTGCCCGGCCGCCAGCACGACCGCCGCGACGACGCGCTGTCCGAGGCGGGCATCGGGCACCCCGAACACCGCGCACTCGGCGACGGCGGGGTGGCCTGTCAGCGCGTTCTCCACCAGCTGGGGCAGCACGGTCAGCCCGCCGGTACTGACCGCGTCATCGGCACGGCCCAGGATGCTCAGCACACCCGAATCATCCACCGCACCAAGGTCGTCGGTGCGGAACCAGCCCGGCTCGGCGAACGGGTCGGGGTCGGCCGGGTTGCGGTACCCGGACGCCAGCACCGGCCCGCCGAGGGACACCCGCCCCGCCTCGAGGCGTATCTGCACGCCGTCCAGCGGCACACCGTCGTACACACAACCACCGCAGGTTTCACTCATCCCGTAGGTCCGCACCACACGAACCCCAGCGGCCGCGGCCTTCTCGCGCACCCCCGCCGGCATCGGGCCACCGCCGATCAGGACGGCGTCGAGTTCGGCCAGCGCCGCGGCGGCCGACGGGTCGGCCAGCGCCTTGTCGAGCTGATTGGACACCAGCGAGGTGTACCGCCGCCCGGTTCCCATTGCGGTCACCGCGGCGACGAGGTCGGCGGGCTCGAAACTCGCGTCCAGTGCGACGGGCACGCTACCGCCGACGACGCTGCGCACCAGGACCTGCAGGCCGGCGACGTGATAGGCGGGCAGTGCCAGCAGCCAGCGGCCCGTACCGCCGAGGCGCCGGTGGGTCGCGGTGGCGCTGCAGGTCAGCGCGGCAGCGGAAAGCATGGCGCCCTTGGGGATTCCGGTGGTGCCCGAGGTCGACACGACGACCGCGATATCGTCGTCGATGAGTTCGTCGGCGCGCAGCGTGGCGGTCAGCAGGTCGCGCTTGCGGGTATCGGTGGCCGGCACCGGCAGACGCGCCCCGCCCTTGGCGAGTGCGGTCTCCAGATCCGGCAGTATCGCCAGGGCCGCAGCGCCGGTGCTGACGGGGAGGGTGCTCAGGATGGCGATGTCGGGCCCTCCGGTTCGGCGGACCTGGTGATGAGCATCCGACCATCTGCCCAGTCCATCGGATCACTCACAGTGTCAACTCCCGAGGCGAAACGCGTTGGTGCGAGCCAGTAGGCCGGTGGCTTCCTGCGCGGGGTGGCGAGCGTTCTCCAACGCGGCGCAGCGGTCAGATGAATGATAGGTGAAAAGCTCGTCGATCTTGGTGAAGTCGCTGTTCAGACGGTTGGCCGGACTTGCCACCAGCCGTCTGTGGGGCGACGATCATCCACCACACCGGAAATGACCTCTTCCCCTTCCCTCCCGAGAAGTGAGCTGACAGATGACGGAGAAAAGTACCTCTCTGGACGACGTGCTGGCGTGGGTGCGCCAGGGTTACCCCGAGGGCGTTCCTCAGACGGACTACTTCGCGCTGCTGGCGTTGCTGAAGCGTTCACTCACCGAGGACGACGTGGTCAAGGCCGCCCAGGCGGTCCTGCGGTCCAGCAACGGTGACACGCCGGTGACCGAGGCCGAGATCAGCGGCGCCATGCAGATGATCCTTGCCGAGGAGCCCAATCCCGAAGAGCTGCATCAGGTTGCGTCGCGGCTGGCCTCGGTGGGCTGGCCGCTGGCGGCACCGGCTCGCTGAGCGGGCACCAGGCACCGCTTGAAGTAGCTGAGCAGCACCGTGCGCAGCTGCGGGGCGGAGATGTCGTTCAGCGTCGAAACTGTGGTGCAGTAGTAGCTTCCGGTGACGGCCACGGCGAGCGATACGCGTGTCGAGTAGTCGTGATCGGGCCCCAGCAGCAAGGCGCGAAAGCGGTCGGCGATGGCTTGAAGCTCGGGGTGCCGGGCGACGAGGTGGTCGATGTAGCGGTCCCTGCGGAACGGGAACGCCGCGTTGCGCTGACGGACCATCAGGTCGACGACTCCCACGATGGCGGCGTCGCGTCGAGACTCGCTGTGCGGTAACGATTCAGCGGCCTCGATGAGGCGCGCGACATCGTCGAACACCGGCCGCAGCACGGCCAGTACGATCTCGTCCTTGGACCGGAACTGGTAATAGACCGCGGCCTTGCCGACGCCGATCCGGTCGGCGATCATCTGCAGCGATGTGCCCTGCACCCCGTGTTCGGCGAACAGTTCGACGGCCACCTCCACCACGCGGTCGCGCGCTGCCCCACGTGCTCTGACCATGGGGCCCTTTCCCTCGCTGCGGCACTCAAGCACGCCTATATTGTCCCTTTGGCTAGTCATTGTTACGCATTGTGATGAGCAACACTTAGCCGTACGGCTTGTATCAAGTAAGCCGATTATATAACTTGAGTGCGACCGATGGCTGCGGGGTTCATCGGACCAGCCAACCGGCGCGTCACTGCAGGAGGAAAGCGGACATGCAACTGCTCAAACGGGCTTGGCTGCCCCTGGTGATCGTCGTGGTGGTGGGGGTAGCCGGCTTCACAGTGGACCGCGTCCGCGGCATGTTCGCATCCGACCCGCCACTGGTCACGCCGATCGAGTTCGCCAACGACCCTGAGCCGTTCGATCCAAAAGTGGTGACCTACGAGATCTTTGGCCCGGAAGGGGCGGCAGTAGATGTGAACTACGTGGACCTGCAGGGCGAACCGCAGCGCGTCGACGGTGCGATCCTGCCGTGGTCGGTCACGCTGCAGACGACCGAACCCTCCGCCGCGGCCAACATTGTCGCCCAGGGCAAGACCAGCTTCCTGGGTTGTCGGGTGCTCGTCGACGGTGAGACCAAGGACGAGCGCAGCATCAGCGGCACCAACGTCCAGACCTTCTGCATCGTGAAGTCTGCGTGAGCGCGCACAGCGCCGATGCGCCCACCGGGCCCATCGCCATCGTGCCCGCTGCGCACGAAACCGCCCATTTCGGCAGGATTGCGCGGCTGTTCCGAAAGTTGGCCATCCCCTTCATCCTCGGCTGGATCGCCATTGCGGTCCTACTGAACGTTGCCGTCCCGCAGCTGGAAGCGGTCGGTGAGATGCGGTCGGTCTCGATGAGCCCGAAAGAGGCGCCGGCCGTCATCGCCACCGAGCGCATCGGCCGCGTCTTCGACGAATACGAGTCCAACAGCTCGGTGATGATCGTGCTGGAGGGCAAGGACAAGCTTGGTGACGATTCTCGTCGCTACTACTCAGAGTTGATCGAAAAGCTGCGCGCGGACACCAAACACGTTGAGCACGTTCAAGACTTGTGGAGCGATCCGCTTACCGCATCCGGTGTGCAGAGCGGGGACGGCAAGGCCGTCTACGTCTCGGCAAACCTGGCCGGCAACCAGGGCGAGGCGCTGTCGCTGGAGTCCATTGAAGCCGTCAAGAACATCGTGCACAGCGTGGCGGCGCCCCCGGGGGTCGAGGTCTTCGTCACCGGCTCCGCAGCGATGACGGCCGAGCAGACCGAGGCCAGCCACGGCAGTATGCGGTTGATCGAGGCGTTGACCTTCGTGGTCATCATCACCATGTTGCTCATCATCTACCGCTCGCTCATGACGATGGTGATGATGATCGTGATGGTCGCGGTCAGCCTGCTGACCGTGCGAGGCGCGGTGGCCGCGCTCGGCTACTACGAGATCATTGGTCTCTCGACGTTTGCCACCGGTCTGCTGGTCACGCTCGCCATCGCGATATCGGTGGACTATGCGATCTTCCTCATCGGCCGATATCAGGAGGCCAGGAGCGCCGGCGAGGATCGAGAACAGGCGTACTACACCATGTTCGGTGGAACCGCGCACGTGATCGTGGGCTCCGGTCTGACCATCGCAAGCGCCACCTTCTGCCTGAGTTTTACCCGGTTGCCGTACTTTCAGACCCTCGGTGTGCCACTGGCCGTCGGCATGCTGGTGCTGATCGTCACGGCCATGACCTTCGGGCCGGCCATGGTCACCGTGGGCGCGCGCTTCCTGGATCCCAAACGTGCGGGGCGCGTGCGGGGTTGGCGCAAGGTCGGTGCCGCGGTGGTGCGCTGGCCCGGTGCGATCCTGATTTCCTCGATCGCCGTCTCGTTGATCGGTCTGCTGGCTCTGCCGGGTTATGAGACCAGCTACAACGACCGGCTGTACCTACCGGATGACATCAGTGCAAACCAGGGTTATGCAGCGGCCGAACGGCATTTCTCACCTGCCCGGCTGAACCCGGAGATCCTGATGATCGAGAGTGACCGGGATCTGCGGAACCCGGCCGACTTCCTGGTCATCGAGAAGATCGCCAAGGCCATCTTCCAGGTCGACGGTATCGGCCGGGTGCAGACCATCACCCGGCCAGATGGCACGCCGATCGAGAACACCTCGATCCCCTACATGATCAGTCAGAACAGCACGCTGCAGCGGTTGAACGAGAAGTACAACCAGGACCGCACCGCCGACATGACCAATCAGGTGGCGGACATGGACCGCACCATCGCAAGCATGGACAAGATGCAGACGATCACCGAGGAGATGGCCGACACCACGTCCAAGATGGTGTCGTCGATGGACCTCATGGTCGGTGACATCGAGGACATGCGGGACAGCATCGCCAATTTCGACGACTTCTTCCGGCCGATGCGCAACTACCTCTACTGGGAACCGCATTGCTACAACATCCCGATGTGCTGGTCCATTCGGTCCGTCTTCGACGTGCTCGACGGCATCGATGTGATGACCACCAACATGAACGACATGATGCCGCAGATGCATCGGCTCAACGAACTGATGCCGCAGATGATTGCGATCATGCCCGAGATGAAGCAGACCATGGTCAACATGAAAGAAATGATGCAGACCATGCAGCAGACCCAGCAGGGTATGCAGGAGCAGCAGCGCATCATGTCGGAGACGTCGACCGAGATGGGCAAGGCCTTCAACGATGCGATGAACGACGACTCGTTCTATCTGCCGGCCGAGGCGTTCGACAATCCCGATTTCGCAAAGGGATTGGAGCAATTCCTGTCGCCGGACGGACACGCGGTGCGATTCATGATCAACCATGAGGGCGATCCGATGTCGGCCGAGGGCATTGAGCGGATCGATCCGGTCAAGACCGCGGCAAAGAACGCTATCAAGGGCACCCCGCTGGAGGGCTCGACGATCTACATGGGCGGTACCGCATCCACCTTCAAGGACATGGCCGACGGGACGCAGTACGACCTGATCATCGCCGGGATCGCCGCCATCGGTCTGATCTTCCTGATCATGCTGATTCTCACCAGGGCGATCGTCGCGGCGGCGGTGATCGTCGGCACGGTGGTGCTTTCGCTGGGTGCGTCCTTCGGTGTCTCGGTGCTGCTCTGGCAACACCTGCTCGGAATCGAGCTGCACTGGATGGTGCTACCGATGGCGGTGATCATCCTGCTTGCGGTGGGCGCGGACTACAACCTGCTGGTGGTCTCCCGCATGAAGGAAGAAATACATGCGGGGCTGAACACCGGCATGATCCGGGCCATGGGTGGCAGTGGTTCCACCGTCACCGCGGCAGGCATGGTGTTCGCCTTCACCATGATGGTGATGGCCGTCAGCGATCTGACGATCATGGGTCAGGTCGGTACCACGATCGGTCTCGGTCTGCTGTTCGACACCCTGGTGATCCGCTCGTTCATGACACCTTCTATCGCCGCCCTGCTCGGCAAGTGGTTCTGGTGGCCCCAACATGTGCGCCAGCGGCCGAAACCGCAAGCCTGGCCGCCGATCCAGCGTCGACCACAGGATGCGTTGGTGTGATGAGGTTTTCGATGATGAAGTCGGCCATAGCCGGGTGCGTCGCGGCGCTGGCCGTCGCGACCGCACCGGTGGCCCACGCCGACCGCGACGAGGCCTTCGCCGATCAGTTGCACGACTACGGGATCTACGGACAGAAGGACTTCAACGCCTGGATCGCAAAGCTGATGTGCAAACGTCTGAACAATGGGCACTGGACGCGGACGCCTTCGCCTCGGCGGAGTTCGTCCACGAACAGCTGAACCGGGACGTCCACCACGGATCAGGCGTGGCAGTTCGTCGGCGCCGCCGTCCCGCTCTACTGCCCCGATCAGGCGCCCGCGTTGCAACGCGCGGCCGACCGACGGTGAAAGGACCGAACATGATGCGCCCCAACCGATCAATCGCCGCCGCAGGTGCCGTCGCGGCACTGCTGGCCACGCCGGGCATCGCCGCCGCCGATGCCACCGACGAGTATCCGATCCCGAGCAACATGCTCAAGACCACCTGCACCGTGGACCAGTACATGGCCGCGGTCCGCGACACCAATCCGGTGTATTACGAGCGCTACATGATCGACTACAACAACAAGTCACCCGACGTGCAGCGCCTGGGCCCGGGACCGCATCACCTGGTTCTTCTCGATGGACTACGCGGGCCGGCGCGCCTACTCCGAGGACACCGCGACCAACGCGTTCTACGAACAGCTGGCCTGGAACTGGCCGAACTGGGCCAAGTTGTTCTTCAACAACAAGGGTGTCGTCGCGCACGGCACGAAGAACTGCGCGACCTACCCGCCCACCGATCCCGGCGTCTGGACCTGGTAGCTATCCCTACGTGACTTAGCGCGATGGGGAGGGGGATTTACTAGTAGGGAGAGATTCCTACACATAAAGGGGGGGAAAAGGCGGGCTCACTCGAAATAGGAAGTGGTGCGCGTCAGCTGCTGCGCCACCTCCAAGAGGGTGCGGTGCAGGTCCTCGTCGCTGACATCGTCCAACGACTTGTCGGTGACCGCGGCGTAGATGCCGCTGGTGACCATCGAGATGACGACCCGGCCCGCCGGGCCGTGTCCGCCGCCGAGCAGCAGGTTCGTGAAGCGGTCCTTGATATCGGTGAGATCCGGCCGGGACTGCACGAGGCTCTCCAGCACCGGGTCACCGGCCAGCACCGCGGCCAGCCTGCGGTGCCGCACGCTGAACTCGATGAAACCGCTGATGGTGATCTCGCGCCGGGTCTCGGGGTCGGGCACCGCCTCGGCGATCGTCACCACGCGGGCCATATCGTCGAACATCGGCTGCGCGGCGGCCGCCACGATCTCCTCTTTGGAGTGGAACTGGTAGTAGACCGACGCCTTACCCACACCGATGCTGTCGGCGATCATCTGCAGGGTGGTGCCGCTGACACCGTGCTCGGCGAACTGCGCCAGCGCGGCCTCCAGCACACGGGCCCGGGCGGTGCCGCGCCCCAACACGGATTTGGCCATGCGTCAGTCCCTGGTGTCGCGGCGCAGCGGATGGGTGTCGGGGACCTGGACGAAGATCAGCGTGACACCGTCGGGGTCGGCGACGTGCATCTCGTGCAAACCCCAGGGTTCTTCGGCGGCGGCCCGCGCGATCGGCACACCTCGGCCGGTCAGCTCGGTCTGGGCGGCGTAGACGTCGCGCACCTGGAGCCAGAGTGTCCCACCCGCGGACGGTTCGCCGTGCCCGGCCAGCTCGATCAGCGACTGTCCGGCGTAAAAGACGGTGCCACCGCCGTATTCGCGGGCGATGGCCAGGCCGATCCGGTCGCGGTAGAACTCAACGGACGCCGGGTAGTCGGCCGGCCGTATCAGCATCCGGCTGGCCAGGATCTCCATATGACGTGTTTAGCACGGGTCAGGCGGATTCGGCCGCGACACGGTAGCCGCGCACCGCGATAGGTCCGAACACCGCCAGCAACCCGATGACCCACGCCGCGGACTGCAGCACGGGCCACAGGATCGGCCCGCCGGCGGCCAGTCCGCGCATCGCTTCGATCGCCGGGGACATCGGCTGGGCCCGCACCACGGGTTCGAGCCAGTGCGGGAACACGTCGACCGGCACCATGCCGGAGTTGAAGAACAGCAGCAGGAAGCACACCGTGGACAGGCCGGTGATGATGTTCTTCCCGTTCGACTGCACGGCGACGGCCACGATGACGGCGGCGAACCCGACCACCATGAACACCGGGATCGCCACGAAAGCGAGTGCGGCCGACCAACCCTGGCCGAAGCGCAGGCCCATCGCGACGCCAACGGCGGTGATCACCAGGGTGCCGACGAAGGCCCGGGTTCCCTCGGCGAGCAGTCTGCCGGTGAGCGCGCTGGCCCGGTGCACGGGCAGCGCCCACAGCCTGCTGAGCAGGCCGGACTCACGTTCGTCGGGGATGGCCGCGCCGGTGCCCATCGCGCCGAACAGGGCTCCGGCGATCGCGCACATCGGCACCAGGCCGTACAGGCTGTTCCCGCCGGTCAGGTGCAGCACCGATTCGCCGATGACCTGCTTGTAGACGATCAGCAGGAAGGTGGGGAAAATCAGCGACTGGATCAACACAACCGGGGCGCGTTGCCAGCCCAGCAGCAGCCGGCGGGCCTGCAGGCGGGTCTGGCGCAACAACACGACGGCGCGGAATCCGTTGCTCTCCGCGCGAGCGCTCATCGGCTCTGCATCCGGACCGCGATCGCGCCGAACGCCACCAGCAGCCCGGCACACCAGGTGAGGCTGAGCGCGAGGTGGCGGTACTCGCCGATGGCCAGCCCGCGCAGCGTCTCGGCGATCACCGACACCGGCTGGTGCGCCACGAACGGTCCCAGCCAGGACGGGAACGCCCCTGCCGGAGCGATTCCGGTGGACAGCATCACCAGCAACAGTTGCGGGATCAACAGGGTCTGGCCGGCCTCCTCGGCACTGCCGGCCTGTGATCCCAGGGCGTCCGCGCCCAGCGACAACGCCAGCGACAACAGCAGCGCGAGTCCGATGAAGACGGCCATCGCGGCCACACCGCCGGAGAACCGGAAGCCGAACAGATATCCGATGACGATCGCGCCCACCATCGCCGCGCATGCCCGCACCAGCGCCGAGAGCATCCGGGCGGTCACCGGTGCCAGCGCGGTGATCGGCAGTGAGCGCATCCGAATACCCATGCCGCTCAGGTTGTCTCGCGCTGCCCGGTCGGCGGTGGTCATGGCGGTGAAGATCATCGCCTGCACCACGATGACGGGCAGGATGTACTGGGCGTAGCTCATGGTGCCGGTGTCGATGACATTGCGCAGGGTGATGTCGAAGCACACGAAGAATGCGATCGGCCCGCCGACGGCGAACACCAGGTCACCGCCGCGCAGGGTGCCGAGCACCGATCGCCGGGTCAGCGCGCCGAGTGCGGTCACGGCGCCGGGGCCGTCAGGGTGAAGAACACCTCGTCCAGGGAGGGTTTGCGCAGCGCGATGTCACCGACCTCGATATCGAGTGCCTCGAGCCGGCGGAACACCTCGCTGAGCGTGCTCAGACCGCCCGGTGCCGGAATCGACAGCGCCCCGGTGTCCGGGTCCGTGCTGACGTCCCCGAGTCCGGACAGTGCTTGCGCGATGCGCGGCCCATCGGCGGTGTGCACCGGTGTCACCTGGCAGAAGCTGCCGCCGACACGTTCCTTGAGTTCGTCGGCGGTGCCCTCGGCGATCACCCTGCCGTGATCGATGACGACGATCGAATCCGACAGCGCGTCCGCCTCGTCGAGGTACTGGGTGGTCAGCAGCACGCTGGTGCCGCGGCCGGTCAGCGAGCTCACCAGGTCCCAGACCTCGCGCCGGCTGCGCGGGTCCAGCCCGGTCGTCGGCTCATCCAGGAACACCACCGCGGGCTCGGCGACCAGCCCGCAGGCGATATCGGCACGGCGGCGCATCCCGCCGGAGTAGGTGCCGACCCGGCGCCCGCCGGCGTCGGTCAAGCTGAACGCCTCGAGCAGTTCGTCGGCGCGGGCGCGGGCCTGCGCGCGGCTCAGCCCGTTGAGTTCGCCGAACAGCACCAGGTTCTCCCGGCCGGTCAGCATCTCGTCGATCGCGGCGTACTGGCCGGTGAGCCCGATGCTCTTGCGCACCCGGGCGGCCTGGGTGACGACGTCGTAGCCGGCGACCTTCGCCGATCCGGAGGTCGGCCGGATCAGCGTGGACAGCACGTTGATGGTGGTGGTCTTGCCCGCGCCGTTGGGCCCGAGCACCCCGAGCACGGTGCCGACCGGCATGCGGAACGTCACGCCGCTCAGGGCCTGTTTATCCCCGAAGGACTTGGTGATGTCGTCCAGTTCGATCGCATACTCCGGCACCGGGCGAGTATGGCATGCCTAACCTAAAGTCGATCCGCTGCCCGTAGGCCGATCGTGAAGGCCGCCTGGTCCTCGAAGTCGAGCGGATTGCGGCCGGTGATCTGGCCGATCCGGGCCAGCCGGTGCCGCACGGTATTGCTGTGCAGGAACAGCTCACGGGCGGTGTCGACGAGCGATCCGTTGGCCGCCAGGAACACCCGCAGGGTGCGCACATGCTGGGTGCCGCGATCCCGGTCGAGTTCGGTGAGCGGGTCGATCAGCTGCTCTTTGAACGGTGCCAGCCGGCTCGGCGGCAGCCCTTCGAGCAGGCTGCCGAACGTGCTCAACTGATCGGGTCCGATGCTGCCGCCGCGTTGGCGGGCCAGATCCAGCGCGATGCGGGCCTGACCGATCGAGGCGCCCAGCTCGGTGAGCGGTCCGGCGGCGGCATGACCGGAGGGCAGCGACAGGTCGGTGGCGACCTCGGCCAGTCGGTCAGCACCGGTGCTCAGCACCAGGCAGACCTCGGGTGCGTCGGCAACCAGCGCGTCGGGGAATGCCATCGACAGCAGCGCCCCGGCGCCGGCCGGCCACGCCGAACAGTCGATCTCGCGGGCCGTCAGCCCAGGCCAGTCCAGCAGCTGGTTCAGGGCGTCGGGCAGCAGCATCCGGCGTTCCACCAGTGACAGCAGCTGCCCGACGCGTTCGCGGGCCAGCGCGGCCTCGATATCGCGTTCGCCCTGGGCCGCGGCGACAAAGCGGGCGATGACCTCCAGCACGGCGGGCTCCGGTGGGTCGCCACGCCCGACCCACACCACGGTGCCCATCCCGTCGACCGGTACCGATACCGCGGCGTCGGCGGCCTGTCCCGGCGGTTCCAGCTGGTCCCGTGGTTCCAGGAGAAAGTAGCAGCCCAGCACCTGACCGGCCCGGTCCAGCAGCTGGCGTACCGACTCGCGCCGTCGCTGGGAGGACAGCAGCTCGGGCACCAGCGCATTGGTGGCCCGCGCGGTGGCGATCGCGCTACCGAACTGGAAGTCGGCGATATAGCGGCTGACGGTGGAGAACGGCACCGCCGGCGGTGCGATCAGCAGCGGCAGGCCGACCCGGGTGCATGCGTCGACGAGCGCCTGCGGGATGGTGTCGTGCACATCGCCGGTGCCGAAGCAGATGCCGGCCACCCCGGACCTGGACAGTGCATCGACGAAGGTGTCGCAGTCGGCCGCGCTGCGCAGGCTGATGCCCACCGTGCACACCAGCTCCCCGCCACGCAGATATGGCGAGGGATCGTGCAGCTCGGTGGTGTGTGACCAGGTGATCTTCCGGCCGAGCTGCTCGGCGTCGGTGGTCAGGGCGTGCAGGCCGAGACCGGACCGTTCGGTCAGGTCACGGAACGTCGGGGCGGCGCCGTCCTGGTCGACCCCCGGCTCGCTCATGGGTCGATCGTAACGTCGGTGTCATATGAATGCCCGGGAGCATTGTGCGATCGCACAATGGGGCGACGGGGCGGCGGTGGGTTCGCAGCGTCTTCGCCGCGAACGATGGCGCTCACCTGGCGGGCGCGTGATAGTTCGTCCATGACCGAGCCACAGGTACTGCGCCGCGAGTTCTCCCTCTGGTCGGCGTTCGCGTTCGCCTTCGCGTTCATCTCACCGATCGTCGCGCTGTACGGCATCTTCGGCCTGGCCCTGTCCGCGGCGGGCCCCAGCTTCTGGTGGGGTTTCACGCTGGTGTTCGCCGGCCAGTTCCTGGTCGCACTGGTCTTCGCGATGCTGGTGTCACGCTGGCCGCTGGAGGGTTCCATCTATCAGTGGTCGCGCCGCCTGCTGGGCACCACCTACGGCTGGTTCGCCGGCTGGGCGTACATGTGGACGTTGGTGATCGCGATGGCCACGGTCGCACTCGGTGCGGCCGGGTTCGCCGCCAACATCTTCGGGATCGAAGAGCCCTCGGGGACGACGCTGGCGCTCATCGCACTGGTGATCCTGCTGGCCGGCACCGCGGTCAACCTGGCCGGGCGGCAGGCGCTGAAGATCTTCATGATCGGCAGCATCATCGCCGAGGTCATCGGTTCGGTGGTGCTGGGCACCTGGCTGCTGTTGTTCCACCGGCAGAACTCGCTGTCGGTGCTCTTCTCCGGCGGTGGCGGCGCGGACACCGACACCTTGGCCTACCTGACCGGGCCCTTCATGCTGGCGGTCGCCTTCATCGGCTGGTCCTTCGTGGGCTTCGAGAGCGCGGGATCCATCGCCGAGGAGGTGCACGAACCGCGCCGGTACCTGCCCAAGGCGGTGCTGTTCTCGCTGGCATTCATCTTCGTCGTGGTGGCGTACTCCAGCCTGGCGATCATCTTGGCCATTCCGGATCTGGATGCGGTCGCGCAGGGCGCCGTCGCGGACCCGGTGTACGAAACCCTCACCACCGCACTGGGTCACGGCGTCGCCCGGCCCGTCGAGGTGATGTTCGTGATCGGCTTCCTGGCCAGCTTCCTGGCGCTGCAGACCTCGGCATCCCGGGTCATCTGGGCCTACGCGCGCGACGGCGCCCTGCCCGCCGCCGGCGCGCTGGCCCAACTGCGTGGCCCGGCACGGATCCCGGTGGTGGCCATCGGGGTCACCACGGTGGTCGGCGCGGCACTGTTCCTGCTGAGCATCGTTGCCGGCGACATCTATTCGCTGATGGTCAACTTCACCGCGGGCGGCTTCTATCTGGCTTTCCTGTTCCCGCTGATCGGGTTCCTGGTGGTGCTGGTGCGGCGGGCCTGGACGCCGGCCAACTTCTCCCTGGGCCGGGCGACCCTGCCGGTCGCGGTGGTAGCCGTGGTGTGGGCGGTGCTGCAGTTCCTCAACATCGCCTGGCCGCGAGTGGCTTTCGAGCAGCGCTACCTGGACTGGTCGGTGTGGATCGGTATCGCCGTGCTGCTGGTGCTCGGGACCGCGATCCTGGCCACGGTGCGCTCCCGTATCGTCGAGGCCGCGGTGATCGAGGACGGCATGGTGGAAGAGGACGCAACTCGTGGGTGACACCGGCCCGGTAGTGGTCGTCACCGGCGCCGCCAGCGGTATCGGTGCGGCCTGCGCGCAGACTCTGCGTCGTCGCGGTTACCGGATCGGCACGCTGGACCTGACCCCCGGCGCCGACGCCGATCATGCTGTGGCGGTGGATGTCTCCGACAGCGCCGCCGTCGCCGCCGCGATCTCCGAGATCCGCGACCGGCTGGGCCCGGTGAGTGCGCTGGTGACCTCGGCGGGTTACTACGAGATGGCGCGGGTCGATCAGATCGACGCGCAGTCCTGGCGGCGGATGCTGCGGGTACACCTTGGCGGGTTGGTCAACGCGACACGAGCGTGTCTGCCCGACATGCTGGCCGCGGGTTCGGGCGCGGTGGTAGCGGTGGCCAGTGAACTCGCCGTCGGTGGCGGGGACCGGGAGGCCCACTACGTCGCGGCCAAGGGCGCGATCCTCGGGTTCGTCCGCAGCCTGGCCGCCGAGGTCGCCGGTGCCGGCGTGCGGGTCAACGCGGTCGCGCCCGGGCCGACCGACACCCCGCTGCTCAGCGACGATTCACCATGGCGCGCCGAGGAATACCTGTCGACGCTGCCGCTGCGGCGGTTGACCGCCCCGACCGAGGTGGCACGCTGCGTCGAATACCTGGTCTGCGATGCGACATTCAGCGTCGGTGACGTCGTCAATGTGAACTCGGGAGCGGTGATATGACGGCGCTGGACGGCAGGGTGGTGCTGGTGACCGGCGCCGCGCAGGGGATGGGCGCCGCCCACGCCCGCAGGCTGGCGGCAGCCGGAGCAACGGTGGCGGTCAACGACATCCGGGGCGGGGCCGATCTGGACGCGTTGGCCGCCGAGATCGGGGGTCTGGCCGTGGCCGGCGACGTCGCCGACCCTGCCGAGTGCGTGCGCATCGCCGACGCGGTGGCCGAGGCCACCGGTCGACTCGATGTGCTGGTCGCCAACCACGCCTATATGACGATGGCGCCGCTGCTGGATCACGATGAGCAGGACTGGTGGCGGATCGTGGACACCAACCTCGGCGGCACCTTCCACCTGGTGCAGGCGGTGCTACCGCACATGCGCCGGGGCGGCGAGGGCCGCATCGTGGTGATCGCCAGCGAATGGGGTGTCACCGGCTGGCCGGAGGCCACCGCGTATGGCGCCGCCAAGGCCGGGCTGATCGGGCTGGTCAAGGCGCTGGGCCGCGAACTCGCACCCGAAGGCATCATCGTCAACGCGGTGGCGCCCGGGGTGACCGACACCCCGCAACTGCAGGTCGATGCCGACGCCGCCGGAATCGGGGTGCAGGCCATACACGCCCGCTACGCCGAGGCGATCCCGCTGGGCCGGATCGGGCGGCCCGACGAGATCGCCGCCGCGGTGGAACTGCTCGCCGATTTCGCGGTGGCCGCCATCGTCGGACAGGTGATCTCCTGCAACGGCGGATCCACCAGGACCAGAGCATGACAGGAGATGAGCAGGTGCCGAACCAGCCATATGTGCGATCGGCGTCGGGAAACGTCGGCCAGATCAATGCGATGGAGGTACCCCGCTACGCCGGCCTGGCCACCTTCGCGCGGCTGCCGCAGCGCCACGAGGTCGACCGCTACGACATCGCGGTCGTCGGAGTGCCCTTCGACAGCGGCGTCACCTACCGGCCCGGCGCCCGGTTCGGGCCTGCCGCGATCCGCCAGGTGTCCCGGCTGCTCAAGCCGTACAACCCGGCGCTGGATGTCAGCCCCTTCGCGCAGGCGCAGGTGGTCGACGCCGGAGACATCGCGGCCAACCCGTTCGATATCGAGACCGCGGTCGATCAGGTGCGCGAAGGTGTTGCCGGACTGCTGAATACGCCCGAGCAGCGGGTGCTGATCTTCGGCGGTGACCACACCATCGCGCTGCCCGCACTCCAGGCCGTCCATCGGGTGCACGGACCGGTGGCGCTGGTGCATTTCGACGCGCACCTGGACACCTGGGACACCTATTTCGGCGCACCCTGCACCCACGGCACCCCGTTCCGCCGGGCCGCGGAGCAGGGTCTGCTGGTCAAGGACCGTTCGGCGCACATCGGGATCCGTGGATCCCTGTACGACCGCGCTGATCTGCTCGACGACGAGTCCCTCGGCTTCACGGTGGTGCACTGCCGCGATATCGACCGCATCGGCGTGGACGGTGTGGTGCAGCGAATCCGGGAGCGGGTGGGGGAGCACCCGGTGTACGTGTCCGTCGATATCGATGTGCTGGACCCGGCGTTCGCCCCCGGCACCGGCACCCCGGAGATCGGCGGGATGACCAGCCGGGAACTGGTGGCGATCCTGCGCGCCATGCGTGGTCTGCGCATCGTCGGCGCCGACGTCGTCGAGGTCGCCCCGGCCTACGACAGCGGCGAGGTGACCGCGGTCGCGGCGGCCAACCTGGGCTACGAACTGATCACCCTGATGGCCGACAATGTCTGAGTTCACCCGGGGCGAGCGAAGCGACGGGGAATTGCGTTGGGGCGAGCGAAGCGACGGGGAATTGCGTTGGGGCGAGCGAAGCGACGGGCAATTGCGTTGGCCGGAAGGCAAAGTCGCGGCCGCATCGTTCACCTTCGACGTGGACGCCGAATCCGCGGTGCTGTGGGGCGATGACGGCACCGTGGCCGCGAGAATGAGTGTGATGAGCCATCAGGCCTACGGGCCACTGGTGGGCATCCCGCGCATCCTGGATCTGCTCGACCGCCACCAGATTGCGGCCACGTTCTTCGTGCCCGGGCACACCGCGCACCGCTATCCGGAAGCGGTGCGCTCCATCGTGGCGGCCGGTCATGAGATCGCCCACCACGGCTATCTGCACGAGCAGCCCACCGCGCTGACCCTGGACGAGGAGATCGAGGCGCTGGACCGTGGCCTGGAGGCACTGGCCGAGGTGGCCGGGGTGCGACCGGCGGGCTATCGCGCGCCCATGTGGGATCTGTCCTGGCGCACACCGGGATTGCTCGCCGAACGCGGCTTTCTCTACGACTCCAGCCTGATGGACGCCGACCATCCGTATGAGCTGGAGGTCGGTGTCGCAGTCACTGGTGGAGATCCCGATCCAGTGGGCGCTCGACGATTGGGAGCAGTACTGCTATCTGCCCGATATCGCCGGCAGCGGGCTGATCGAGAGCCCGCGCAAGGCCCGCGAACTGTGGCAGTTGGAGTTCGACGCGCTGCGCGACGTGGGCGCCTGCTGGGTGCTGACCAGTCACCCGTTCCTGAGCGGGCGGGCCTCCCGCGCCGCCGAACTCGGTGACCTGATGCGCTACGTCGTCGAGCACACCGATGTGTGGACCACCAGCCTGGGCGCGATCGCCGAACACGTGCGCTCACTCGGCTTGCCGCCGCGCACCATCACCCGGCCCTGACCCATCTCTCGCGAGTGTGCGTGTCCGCGGGCCAACACGCCGCCGCGGGCCGCAAGTTTGCGCGCGCTCGCTGGAATCAGCCACCCGGGTACAGCAGTTCGAGTTCACCGAGATGGGCCGCGACAGTGAGCAGCGGCAACGCCGCGGACACCGCGAGTGCGTCGGCCCCCGCCTCGGCGCGCAGCGCCAGCACGAAGTCGTCGCTGATCGGCTGTCCCGACGCTGCCTTTTTCCGCGCACACCACCTCGGCGTGCTGTTCCAGCAGTTCGCGCGCTCGCGGATACACCCCGAGCGGCGGGGGCACCACGTCGGCCACCAACTCGGCCGCGGCCCGCAGGCGCACCGCCCGGTTGGCCGCCCGCACGATCGGCGCCCGCACATCGTTGTGCCCACCGTTCTCCGAAAGATACTGCCGCACTGCATCATCGAGGCTCCGGCTGGCTTCCAGCGCGCTGCGGCTGAGCGCGAACACCTGGTTGTCGGTGGCTTCGGAGGATCCGCGGATGACACGGCGCACCGCCGCCTTGAGCAACGCCGCGCCCGCCGCGCGCGCCTTGTCGACCGCCAGCGATGTCGGCGCTGATGCGCCGCGGGGCCACAGCAACAGCGAAACCGCGACGCCCACCAGCGCCCCCACCACGACGTCCTCGACGCGGATGAGTCCCACCGCCCACCCCGAGGGCTGGATGAGGTTGAAGATGATCAGCACCATCATCGTGAACGCTGCCTGCCCGGCGATGAATGACGCCACCTCGGGCACGAAGGCCGAGCCGAAGGCAACCACCGGCAGCAGCAGCCACATCACCACCGGGTCCACGCCGACCAGCTCGATCACCGCGACACCCAGCGCGAACCCGAGTACGGTACCGGCCACCGCGCGCAGCACCCGCGTCCCGGTGGTGAGCGCGCTGCTGCGCAGCACCGACAGCGCGCCGAGCACGACCCAAAACCCGTGTTCCACCGGGAACACGTGGGTGACCGCGACGGCCAGCGCCAGACCCAGCCCGGTGCGCAGGCTGTTGCGCAACACCAGCGCCCGGGTATCCAGGAAACCCTTGGTGATGGCCGCCACGGCGGTGGTCTCGGGCATCACCCAGTCCGCGGCACCGGTCTCCGGGAGGCCGCGCCCCAGTACCCGCGCCCAGACCGGCCGGGCATCGGCCAGCGCGGCGTTGCGGATGATGCGTCCGGTGACCCCCACGGTGGCCGAGAAGGTGCGGCGCCCCAACAGCACCCGGCCGACCTCGACGGCGGTCGCGTCATCGGGCACCGCGAGGATCTGCTCGATGTCCTCCCGGTAGCGGCCCTGGGCGACCGCCCGCAGGTCGGTCAGCGCAGAGGTGAGCTCGGTGCCGCGGGTGGCGCGCAGCCGTGGATCGGAGATGGAGAGCACCGCCGCGCTGTCGCGCAGGACGGCGACGATGGGCGGCAGCAGATCGCCGAGGGCCTCGCCGGTCCGGTCGGTGATCCGGTCGGACAGCCAGCCGAGATCGTCGACCACGCGGACCAACGCCCGGCTGCCCGCGGTCAGGGCGACCGGACGGAAATCGGCGTTGACGAAGTTGGCCCACAACGCGTTCATGGCCCGGGTGACGTCCTTGGTCGACGCGACACCTTCCAGGCAGTCCGTGAGCGCACGGCACACGCTTGCGGCGTGCCGTCGCAGGTCGTCGTGATGCCGTGGTGCAAGCAGCAACAGCGCCGCCGGCACGCACACGGCCAGCGCGATCAGCCATCCGGTCAGCCGTTCGTCGATGGGGCCGGGCGGCGTGCACGCGGGCAGCACGAAGGTCAGCAGCGTGGCGCGCTGCCCGGCGGCGACGGTCTCGCTGAGGACCCCGGAGAACATCACCGTGACACCGAGGATGAACATCGACGCGACACTGAGCCACGGGTAGGGCGCCACCAGGGTGCCGATGCTGATCAGCATCGCGCCGTTGAACCCGAGCCCGGCGTAGGCCAGGGCGCGGGCCGACCGGTTGCCGGGGAAGTCGGCGATGATCAACAGCGCCACCGAGCCGAAGATGGCGAACATCGGCGCCTGGGTGCCGCCGGCGAGCAGGAAGCTGACTGCCGCTGCGATGGGGAGGACGATGGCCGCCCGGGCGGCGCGGCGCAGCGCGTCGTACTCGGGGTCTCGCTGCCGGATCCAGTCCAGGGTCAGCATGAGTGCTGATGGTATGTGCCGTGCGCTGAAATTTACGAGGGCTCCACGACGCCGCGCTTCATGATCACGCCGAGCAGCCCGGGTGCCACACTGTCCAGTGCCTTGGCGGTGACCGCCATCCGCGGCGCGATCCGCACCGGCCGGGTGCGGGCCGCGGTCACCATCCAGTCGGCGGCCTCCTCGGCGGACAGCCCCGGCATCGCCACGAACTCCTTGGTCGGCTCGATCATCGGCGTCTTCACCAGCGGGTAGTACAGCGTGGTGGAATGCACACCCTTGCCCGACCATTCGGTCTCGGCCACCCGGCTCGCCGCGGTCAGTGCGGCCTTGGATGCCTGATACGCACCGAACAGGGGCGAGGATTCGTTCATCACACCCCAGGTGGACACGTTGATGACGTGCCCGTCGCCGCGGGCGATCATGCCCGGTACCAGGGCGCGCATCAGACGCAGCGGGGCGTAGTAGTTCAGCGCCATGGTGCGTTCGATGTCGTGCCAGCGTTCCAGCGAGTCGATCAGCGGACGCCGGATCGAGCGGCCGGCGTTGTTGACCAGGATGTCCACGCCACCATGGCTTTCCATGACCCGGGCGGCCAAGGCGTCGACGGCGTCGAGGTCGGACAGGTCGGCGGTGATCGCCTCGGCGATACCGCCCCCTGCGCGGATCCGGTCGGCCACCGCGCCGAGCAGATCCTCGCGCCGCGCCACCACGATGACGCTGGCGCCCAGCTTGGCCAGTTTCACCGCCGAGGCTTCGCCGATACCGGAGGACGCCCCGGTGATCAGCACGCGCTTACCGCGCAACTCGACCTCGGGGCCACGCCCCAGGTACTCGGTCAGCGGGGGCCGCATGCTGGTCAGCAGCACGGCGTCGGACAGCCGGCGCAGAGGGTTCTTACTCACCGCTCGATCCTAGAGTTGGGCGCGTTCACGTCCGCCTGCCATCCTGATCCGCGCCGAAATCACAGGTCAGAAGTAGCGCGGGAACCCGCTCCAGTCCGGGTCTCGCTTCTCCAGGAACGCGTCCCGTCCCTCCACGGCCTCATCGGTCATATAGGCCAGCCGTGTCGCTTCACCGGCGAACACCTGCTGGCCGACCAGCCCGTCGTCGATCAGGTTGAAGCCGAACTTGAGCATCCGGATGGCCTGCGGGGACTTGCCGTTGATCTCGGCCGCCCATTGCAGACCCTCGGCCTCCAGTTCGGCATGGTCGACGACGGCGTTCACCGCCCCCATCTGATACATGGTCTGCGCGTCGTAGGCCCGGCCCAGGAAGAAGATCTCGCGGGCGAACTTCTGGCCGGATTGGCGGGCCAGGTAGGCGCTGCCGAACCCGCCGTCGAAGCTGCCGACGTCGGCGTCGGTCTGTTTGAACCTGGCGTGCTCACGGCTGGCCAGGGTGAGGTCGCAGGTGACGTGCAGACTGTGCCCGCCGCCGGCCGCCCAGCCGTTGACCAGGCAGATGACCACCTTGGGCATGAACCGGATGAGGCGCTGCACCTCCAGGATGTGCAGCCTGCCGGCCCGGGCCGGGTCCACGGTTTCGGCGGTCTCGCCCTCGGCGTACTGGTAGCCGCTGCGGCCGCGGATGCGCTGATCACCGCCGGAGCAGAACGCCCAGCCACCGTCCTTGGCGGACGGGCCGTTGCCGGTCAGCAGGATGACGCCGACATCGGGGGACATCCGGGCGTGGTCGAGCACCCGGTAGAGCTCGTCGACGGTGTGCGGGCGGAACGCATTACGCACGTCGGGCCGGTCGAAGGCGACTCGCACGGTGGGCTGGCGCACTCCGTCGACTACGTGCCGGTGGTAGGTGATGTCGGTCAGCTCGAAGCCGTCGACGGGCTGCCAGCGGGACGGATCGAAGGGGTTCGCAGTGGTCACGCATGAGACTTTAGGCGCGAGCGCGCCGGCGGCCACCGGCAGGTTTCGGCGGGTCGGGCATCGGGTACAAACGGTGCGACGATGCGTATGGGACGCACGAGGTGGGAGAGCACAGTGAAGCGTTCGGCAGGTCTATTGATGGCGGGGATGGCAGTGAGTGCCGCGCTGGTCGGATGCTCGCCGGCGGTCACCGGTGGTGACACCAAGTGCGAGGACTTCATCGGCCAGGACGAGAAGACGCAGAACGAAGCGGTGGCCAAGATGCTCAAGGACGAAAAGGGCACCGACGCAGCGCAGTTGGAGGTCACCGGGACCCGGCTGGCCGTGCAGACCTGGTGCCAGACGGCCGGGACCCCGGACTCGACCATCAAGGAGGCCCCGCACCTGTAGTGGGGGTCAGGCCGCCCGACGGGTCAGCACGAGGGGTGACCCGTCGGTGACGGCGATGGTGTGTTCGGAGTGGGCGGTGCGTGACCCGTCGGCCGATCGGATGGTCCATCCGTCCCGGTCGTAGACGATTTTGTTGGTGCCTTGGGCGAACCAGGGTTCCAGCGCGAGCGTCAGCCCGGGTCGCAGCACCAGCCCGCGTCCGGCACGTCCCCGGTTGGAGACGTGCGGATCTTCATGCATGGTGCGGCCCAGGCCGTGCCCGCCGAACTCGACGTTGACGGGGTAGCCGTATGCGTCGGCGACGGCGCCGATGGCCGCGGAGATGTCGCCCAGCCGTCCGCCCGGGAGCGCAGCGGCGATGCCGGCTTCCAGCGCGCGTTCGGTGGCCTCGATGACCCGCTGGTCCTCGGGCCGTGGGGTGCCGACGATCAGGCTGCGCGCCGAGTCGGCGACCCAGCCGTCGATCGAGACGGCGATGTCCATGCTCAGCAGGTCACCGTCGCGGAGCGCATAGTCGTGTGGAAGGCCATGCAGCACAGCATCGTTGACCGAGAGGCAGATGACGTTGCGGAATGGGCCCCGTCCGAAGGACGGCGCATAATCCCAGTAGCAGGACACCGCGCCCCGGTCTTCGATCATCTGGCGGGCCCGGTATTCGAGATCGAGCAAGTTGACCCCCACCGCCGCGCGCGAGTGCAGATCGTCCAGCAGTCCGGCGATGAAGGCACCCGTGGTGTGCATCGCTTCGACCTCGTGGGGCGTCTTGAGTTCCAGCATGCGCATTCCTGTCCGTAGGGCGGTATAGAAATACCAGCCTAGCGGAGCTCCCGGTATTTTCATACCGGGGTGGCGTATTCTCGTGGCATGGTCCGATCACCCCTGACGCCACAACAGCGCGCCGCCGGTCAACGCCTGGGCGCGCTCCTGCGTGAAAGCCGGGGTGACCGCAAGCCCGCCGAGGTCGCGCACGCCGCGTCGATCTCGCCGGAGACGTTGCGCAAGATCGAAACCGGACGTCTGGCCACGCCGGCCTTCACGACCGTCGCGGCACTGGCCGCCGTGCTGGGGATCCCGTTGGACGAACTCGCCCGCATCTGCCTGCCCGAGATGGATCTCCCCGATACCGGCTAGTGGTCGGCTGCGCTGTTGCAGGCCCGTCGCGTGTGCTTCGTGGGGCGCGACAACCCACTCCGCGAGGCGGAAGGTCGGCCACCGGGCCATCCGAACTGTCACCGATGTCCTGATGCAGATCACCACCGTGCTCGCGGGCGTCTCCGCGCAGGGCTTGGGGTAGGTAGTCGCACACAAGTTCGAATGCGACGTTGCTCCCATCGTCATCCGGTGAGCACAGACCGCGACTTCGGTCGCCGCGAGGTTCGATGGCCCCTGTGGGGTTGTGCGGACCGTATTGCCTGATCGTGCCCGCTTGGGGCGCCTTCTGTGAAAGCCGGTATCCATATGGACGCCACCGATCTCGACACGTTTGTTGATGCGCTCATCGATGACCTCACCCCCTCGCCTGTGCCCGAGGCAGATGCCGACCGCACGCTGTTCCATCTGCTCGATAGTCCCCGCCGGATCGTTGATGAACAGCGGTTGCTCGCGGTGTTGGCGGCCGCGGTGACCGTGCGCAATCTGGTCGATCATGTGATCGCTCAGGCGGTCGCGGCCGCCGAGCGTGCCGGGATCCCGGCGCGCAAACACCTGCGCACGGGAGCCGATCTGCTCACCAGCTGCGGCATGGCCCCGGGTGCAGCGCACCGCGCCGCGCGGGTGGGCCGGGCAGCGCACACCCTGCCCGCGCTGACCCGGGCACAGCGCCTCGGTGGGATCGGCATCGAGTTCGCCGACGCCGTCGGACGCGGCGTCGCCCACATCAACGCCAGAGCCGCCCTGTCCGAGGAGGACCGGGCGAAGGTGGTGACGACGTTGATGATTCAGACCACGCCCTCGCGGGTGGCCAAGAAGGCCCGGACGATCGCCATCGATAAAGCCGCCGCCGAACCTCACGACGACGGGGCGGTGCCGGTCGCGGAGAACACCGACCTCAACGACATGACCCTGGTGCACACCGACGACGGCCGGGCCAGTGCCGCCCTGGATCTCGACGCACTCACGGCGGAAGAACTGTTGGCCGCACTCGACCCGTTGTGCCGGCCCGTCCCGCTGCCCGACGGATCCCCGGACCCCCGCACCAGCGGGCGGCGTCGCGCCGACGCATTCGGCCAGATCATGCGCACCTACCTGTCGCACTCACAGCGCCCGATGAGCGGTGGTGTGCTGCCCCATGTCACTCTCATCCGCCCACAGGCATCGGGGTTCGTGGACTCCCTGGGGTTCGGCGGGCCCGTCAGCACCCGCACCGCCGACCTCGTCAGCTGCGACAGCACCCTGACCGCGGTGGCCGTCGACGGTGCGGGCGCCCCGTTGGATGTGGGGCGCGCCGAGCGGCTGTTCACACCCGCTGATCCGGAAAGGGTTGGACGCGGAGTGGGGGGGGGGGTGTTAAAGGTAGGGGATTTAGGGGAGGGGGGGGTGAGTAGGTGGTGGGGGGGGCGATTGGGTCGTGGTGGGGGGGGAGATGGTGTGGGAGGGGGGGGGATGGGCGTAGAGTGGTAGAGAGGTGGGGGGGTCAGGGGGGGAGCGATGGGGGTGAGGAGGTGGGGGTGGTGGGCGGCCGAGGGTGGGGGCGAGGGGGGGTGGGGGCGGGAGGGGGGGGACGGGGAGGTGGGGTGGGGGTGGGGGAGGGGCGGGGGAGTGGGGGCGGGGGGGGGGGAGTGGTAGGTGGAGAGAAGGGGGGGGTAGATTGGTGGGGGGCCGGGGGGTGGGTGCGGGAATCGTCCGTTCCGATGGTGATTTCAGTTCAGGTAGCTGGTCTGATTTCCCATCGCTGATGGTAGAGTGAGAGTTGTGTGGGAGTAAGTTTTTATGGGGGGGTGGTAGGGGGGTGGGGCGTGGGTGGGTGCGGGGGGGGGGGGGGGGGGGGAGGGTGGGGGGGAGGGGGGGGGGCCCATCCGCGCCAGCAGGTCGGTCGGAACTGTTTGATCACGGGAGTGTGGACTGTCTTTGAGGGATAGGGGGGGGGGGGGGGTGAGTTATAGCGGGGGGGGGGGGGATGGGGAGGGGAGAGTAGGATGTAGGATTAAAAAAGGAAGGGGATGGGGGATATGAGGGATCGGAGGGGGGGGCGGGGGGGGGGAGGAGGGGGCGGGGCCGCGAGGGAAGAGGGGGGCGGGGGGAACGGATAGGAGGGGGCGGTGGGGGTTAGGGGGGGGCGGGGGGGGTGGGGGGGCGGTGGGGGAAATGGGGGGGGGTGGTCGGTGGCAGAGAGCGGGCCGTGGGGGGGGGGGGGGCGGGTGGAGGGGGGGGGGAAAAATTTTTAGTGGTCGACCCGATCGGGGAATCGGTGGGGAAGGGGGGGGGCCGGGGGGGGGGAAGGCCGGGGCCAAGCGGCGGAGAGTGGCAAGAGCAGATCTGCAAAAGAACCCCGGGAGCAAGGCCAAGAGAGCAGCGGGAAGGCGGCACCAAGAAGGCGGGCCGAGTAGGGGGAATAGAGGGGGGGAACCAGGAGGGGGAACAAATCGGGGGAGATACCCAGGTGAATGCGCAGAGGACGGCGAGAGGGAGCGCGAGATAGGAGGAGGCAGAAAGGCAGGGGACCCGGGGGGGACCAAGGGGAATCATGGAGGCCTCCGGGGCGCGGCGGCAACACCACCGGCGGTCCGCGACCGTGGCTGCGCGCACCCCGGCTGCGGCAGGCCGGTGTCCTGGTGCGACGCCCACCACATCCAACCCTGGAGCAGCGGGGGCCACACCTGCATCGACAACGGTGTGCTGCTGTGCCGACTGCACCACACCGCGATCCACCACGGCGGCTGGCAGGTCTACCTCGGCCCCGACCGCCACCCCTGGTTCATCCCACCGCATGACCCGACCGGCCCCCAACCGGCGCACCTGAGATCCCACGCCCGCCGCACCATGACCGACCTACCCACCGCCGCATAACCAAACCCGCACCGCACCTTGACAACTCCACAGAGAACACCGCCCACGCAGGCGGGTCCGGCGACAGAACACGCCGCCGGACCCGCCACCACGGCTCGGCCCCGGTTGAAGTTGAACGCAGACAACAATTTTCCATGCGTCGCCAGCCAAACCGTAAGGGACCGGTAGGTCTCAGATGTCGTCGAACCGGAACACCGGCAGCCGGCCGGCCAGCGCCTCGAACTCGTCGGGGGTGCCCTTGTCGACCAGCCCCGCATTGCGGATGAAGCCGACGCCGGTGGGCACCAGTGTCGGGAACTGGCGCAGCAGCGGGCGAGCCTGCTCGGCGGGAATCTCGGTCATCCGGACCTGCTGGGCCCGCCGGCCCTGATGCAGGGTGGCCGTCCCTGCCGCGCGGGCGTTGGCCACCCAGTCGGCACCGGGCAGGCCGCCGACCACGTAGCGGGCACCGTCGACCGTCATCGGGGTGACCGGTGTGGAACGCGGTTTACCGGTCTTGCGGCCCGCCACCGTCAGCACCAGTGGGCCCGTGTCGCCGCCGATGCCGAGCGTGGACAGCCCGATGAACACCTTGTTGACGTACTTCAGCCACCATGGTGGCCGTACCCGCTGCTCAGCCATGCCCCCAAGGGTAGGCTACCTCGCGAAGTTCGCACTGATCCGTTGCTGCAGATAATCTTTCGCGCTGATGGGCGGGTACTTCCCGTTGGGCCCGGCGATCATCACCTCATGGTTGGCCTGGGCGAAGAAGGCGATGCTGTAGCGTGCGCCGCGGTGATCTGCCGGTCCGGGGCTGCGGACCCGGTGGAAGTTCGACGGCAGCAGATCGTCACTCCAGCGCATCAGCATGTCACCGATGTTGCAGGTGATGGCCTCCTCCGACGGATGCACCGACGTCCACTCCTGGGCCTCGCGCTCCTTGCCCGGGCACACCTGCAGTCCGCCCTGGCCGTCGCGCTGGAAAAGCAGTGTCAGGCAGTCGAAATCGGTGTGTGCGCCGGCGCGCCACACACCGGTCAGGTCGGCATCGGCCGGTAGCGCGAAATAGTGCAGCAGGCGCAGCGTGCTCTGGTAGGTCGGTGATGACGGGTCATGCGCCCGGGTGAAGAAGTCCCGGTCGAACCCGAGCTTGCCGGCGAACAGGGACAGCAGTTCCATGGCCAGCGCCCAGCATTTGTGCTCGAAATCGCGGATCGTCGTGGAGAACTGCGCGAGTTCTTGTTCGCTGGGCCACAATCCGTCCATGTTCGACAGGGTGACCTGATAGGACTCCTTCTGATCGGGCACCCCTACCGACGGCCGGATCTGGGTCAGCTGCTCCCAGCCGGAGTTGTACCGCTTGGGCCAACGGGCCTTGACCTCGTCGGGCAGCGCGAAGAACCGCTCCGACACCGCGAACGCGGCGCGCACGTCCGCCAGGTCTATGCCATGGTCGACCACCTGGAAGAAGCCGATATCAGTTGCCGCACTCCACAATTCATCGGCGATCTGGTCGCGACGGTTGGGCAGGTCGGACAGCGATATCCGCCTGACCTCCCGGTCGCTCTCGGTGCCCAGCGCACCCATGGCACGTTCGCGCTGCAGTTCGGTCATCTCGACCATGTCCGGGTCTCCTTGTCTGCGTCAGTTCATCGCGATCGAGGGATCGCTGAACCGGTTGGTGAACAGCTCATCGGCGGTCATCTCGGCGGGCACCACATTGCCGGTGGTGGCGAGCACGCCCCGCAGATCCTCGACGTTGCGCGCCGTTCGGGTGGTGTCGTACACGCCGAACGACCCGTCGTCCTCGGCTGCCAGCAGGCCGTTGTCCACCAGGGTCTGGGCCCCGAATGCGGCCTCGCCATCGGTGTAGGGGGAGTAGGTGCTGTCCTGCGAGATGATGTCGACGATGACGGAGTTCACCGGTTCGGGCGCGGCGGCGTAGTCGACGCCGGACTGCTGGATGATGGGCACCAGCTTCTCCAGGCACGGCGCGAGTTCGTCGACCCGGTCGGCGCGCACCGACATGTTGGACGCGTAGATGTCATAGCCGACGTCCTTGACCAGCCCGTAGCCCACCGGCTTGTTCCACGCCGGGGTGTCGTGCTCGTAGACGTAGGGCTCGGAGTTGGCGAACCCCTGCTGCACGATGGCGGGATCGCCGACGAACCGCGCGGGCGACCCGTCGTAGCTGGGATCGATCTGCGACTGCTTGAGCATGCCCTTGGCGACCAGCCAGTCCGGGTAGATCTGGCCTTCGGAGGTCACCACGGTGGCATCGGTCTTGCCGATGTCGGCGACGGTGCTGAAGTCGGGGTGGGTGGCCGGATCCCACATCAGGATCGCCGGGCTGTACTTCAGCAGCGGGGTGACCCCGGTGACCGGCTGCTCGGCGGCGGCGGCCACCAGCATGTCGCCGTGCACGATGCCCAGGAGCAGCGAATCGTCCAGATACAGCTGTGAGGGCACCGACTGGAAGCCGATGGCCGGCCCGCCGGATTTCAGGGTGATGTCGACGCCGGTGTCCAGGCCGCCGGCCACCAGCGGCCCGGTGACGGACTTGTCCTCGGTGTCGACCTGATAGCCGGGGCCGAGCATGCCGAAGACCGCGCCCATGTCCGACTGCGGTTGCCACTGCAGCTGGATGCCGACATCGGCGGGGCAGACGTCGGCGAGCTGCTGTGCTTCGGGGGCCGGCGCCAGTGCCGCCGCCTCGGAAGCCGCAGTTTCGCCGGGCGACTCGGAGGCCGACGAACAGGCGGTGAAGGTGAAGGAGGCGACGGCGCCGGCGGCGGCCGCACGCCACAAAGCTGATCGGTTCATGGGTTCCTCGGTGACTTCGTCGGTAACGTGACGGGAAGGAGCGGTTGCACTGCATCGCTAGAGCGCAGGCAATTACATGCAATCATGATCTCTATTGCGGCTGTGTAAACGAATCGGCCCGGCCCCAGATCGGCCCAGCTTTCCTGGGTTTTCAGTGGGAGTTCTTACCTGCGGTTTACGCTCAGAAACACCGACGTAATACATGTAATCGACGCTGGGAACAGTCAATCAGCAGTCGTACTGCATGTAACGTCAATATTCGGGAGTTCTCGTGGAACCGGACCGGACCCACCCGCCCGGCGGGGTCACCCTCGCCGCCGCGCAGATCGAGTTCAGCGGCATCACCAAACGATTCGACACCGGCACCGTGGCACTCGACGGTATCGACCTGTCCATCCGGCCCGGTGAGTTCGTCGCCGTGGTCGGTCCGTCCGGGTGTGGCAAGTCGACGCTGCTGCGGATGGCGGCGCATCTGGAGGCGCCCACCTCGGGATCGGTGCAGCTGGCCACCTCGTCGGTGGGTTTCATCTTCCAGGAGCCCACCCTGTTGCCGTGGCGGAGTGTCCGGGCGAACGTCGAGCTGTGCGCGGAACTCAGCAAGACCGGCCGGTCCGAGACGAAAAAGCGCGCGGCGGGGGCTATTTCGGCGGTCGGATTGGAGGCCTTCGCCGATCAGCTGCCCAAGTCGCTGTCCGGCGGTATGAAGATGCGGGTGTCGATGGCGCGCGCGCTGACGCTCTCGCCGGAGGTGCTGCTGCTCGACGAGCCGTTCGGAGCGCTGGATGAGATGACGCGGCTGGAGATGCAGGTCGAACTCCAACGTCTGTACACCGAGCGGGGTTTCACCGCGATGTTCGTCACGCACTCGGTCTCGGAGGCGGTGTATCTGGCCGACCGTGTCGTGGTGATGACACCGCGGCCGGGTCGCATCGCGGGAATCGTCGACGTGGGGTTCGACTACCCGCGCTCTCCGGAGCTGCGTTTCGAATCGCGGTTCGTCGACCACGTCGCCGAGATCTCGGCACTGCTGCACGGGAGGGTGTCATGACCGTTCTCGGGACCGCGCTGGACGGGCCGGGCAGGTTGTTGACCCGCAGGGCGGCGGCGGGTGACACCGCACCGGCGGTGGCCACGGGCAGGCGCGGCCGAAAGGTCAGCGGCGCAGTCCTTTATCCGCTGCTGTCGCTGGGGTTCGGTCTGGCGTTGTGGTCCGCGGTCAGCTACCTGGTCCTCGAACCTCACCGCCGGTTCCTGCTGCCGCCGCCGATCGACGTCTTCCGCAATTCGCTGCTGGACTGGACGCGGCTGAAGCCGATGCTGGATGCGTTGGCGGTCACCGCGGAGGTCACCCTCATCGGCTTCGCGGTGGCAGCGGTCGTCGGCGTCGGCACGGGAGTGCTGATGTGCCAGGCGACTTGGCTGGAGAAGATCATCTACCCGTACGCGGTCGTCATCCAGGTCATCCCGATTCTGGCGATCGTGCCGTTGATCGGGCTGTGGATGGGTTACGGCATGGCCGCCCGCACCCTGGTCTGCATGCTGATCGCGGTGTTCCCCATCATCACCAACACACATTTCGGTATCCGGTCGGTGGACCGCGGTATGCACGAGTTGTTCACCGTGTCGGGCGCCTCCCGCTGGGACCGGATGGTCAAACTCGAACTGCGGGCCGCGCTTCCGGCCATCATGACCGGCATGCGCACCGGAGCCGGTTTGGTGGTGGTCGGCGCGATCATCGGTGACATGTTCTTCGCCAAGGGCCAGCCCGGCATCGGCACCCTGCTCGACGTGTACCGGGCGCGGCTGCAGTCGGAGGACCTCGTCGCCGCGATCGTGCTGGCATCGGTCTTCGGCGTGCTGGTGTTCGCCGTGATGGGCGTGATCTCGCGGATGGCCGTGGGTCGTTGGCACGAGTCAGGGAGTCCGCTGTGAGCCGTTTCGTCGTTCCCGTCCTGGACGTCAGCCCCTACGTGGCCGGCGGTGACGCCGCGTCAGATCCCGAATGCGCGGCCGTGGCCGCCGCCTTCGACTCTGCGTGCCGCGAGGTCGGCTTCATCCAGATCGTCGGTCACGGGATCGATCTCGACGCCGTGTCGGGTCTGACGGCGGCGCTGGACGAATTCTTCGGGCTGCCGCTGGCGGTCAAGCAGGCCTACCGGCGCGACCCGTCGACCAATCGCGGCTACTCGCCGCCCAAGAGCGAATCGCTGAGCATGAGCCTGGGCATCTCGGCGAACCAGATGAACGACTACTACGAGGCCTTCACCATCGGCACCGAGGTCACCTCCTTTCCCGGGCTGGATCTGCCCGAGACCAGCTACGCGGCGAACAACTGGCCCGACACCGCCCCGGGGTTCCGGCCGCGGGTCCAGCACTATTTCGGCCAGGTGCAGGCGCTGGCCCGGACCCTGATGGTCACCGTCACCGACGCACTGGCCCTGCCGCACCGCTACTTCGACTCGATGATCGACCATTCCATCGAGGTGCTGAAGATGAACAACTTCGCGCTCCCCGAGGGCGATGACCGCTTCTCCGGTGATCTGCAGGGCATGGGCGCGCACACCGACTTCGGCATCCTGACCATCCTGTGGGCCGATCGGGTGCCCGGCCTTCAGGTGTTGGACCGCGCCGGAACCTGGCACGATGTGCAACCCGCCGACGGCGCGCTGCTGATCAACCTCGGCGACGCGATGGCCCGCTGGACCAACGACCGCTGGCTGTCCACCGTGCACCGGGTGGACCCGCCGGTGGTCGACGGCCGGATTCAGCGCAGACGGTCGGCGGCCTTCTTCTTCGACGGCAACCACGATGCGGTGCTGGCCCCGCTACCGGGCACCGTGGCAGACGGTGAGACCGGGTATCCACCGATCACCGTCGCGGAGAACATCGCGATGAAGGTCGCCGGTCTGCGTACCGGTGCCCCACCACCGATAACGTTGCGGGAAGCCGCCCGGGTGTCCGCCGCGGCCGAGTAGGAGGGCACCACGATGACCAGTTCGGAGGGTGCGTTGCTCACCGAGTCGGTGCACAGTGCGTTGCAGGAGCTGATCTTCAGCGGCGAGTTGCAGCCCGGCAGCCCGCTGAGTGTGCCGGCGCTGGCGGCCCGCCTCAACGTCAGCCGCACGCCGGTGCGCGAGGCCGTACAACAACTGATCTATGAGGGGCTGGCCACCCACACCCGCAACGCCGGCGCCCGGGTGACCCTGCTGGACGAGGAGACGGTCAAGTCCGTCTTCGACGTTCGGGAGGTGCTCGACGGATTGGCCGCCCAGAACGCCACTCTCAACGCCAGCCGGGGCACCGTCGAACAGCTGCGCAAGATGGTCCAGGTGCAGCGCGAGATGCTCGAGGAGGCACCGGACCGGTTCCGCGACGCGAAGCTCGACCTCGAGTTCCACACCCTCATCCGGGACACCGCGCGCAACCGTCCGCTCAGCGATGCGCTGGCGCGCCTCGACGGTCAGTCCCACCTCTACCGGTCCGATATGTGGACCGCGGAGCTGAACCGCAGACTGGCGGTGGGTGAGCACGAGCGCATCGTGGCGGCCATCGAGGCCGGCGACGCCGAGGGGGCCCGCGCCGCGGCGTGCGCGCATGTGTCCGGGCTGTACGTGCGGACGCGCCGAGGATGACGTCCATCTCAGCGGGACAACCGCTTTCGATGCTGACCAATGCGACGCTGGCGGACGGTTCGGTGGTGGACCTGAGTCTGGTGCGCGACGGTGGGCATGCCGTTGTCGCTGCCGTGCGTCCGGCCTGCGGTGCCGGTCCGGGGGATGACCCCGGCGTGCTGGATCTCGCCGGTTTCGTGCTGCTGACCGCGCCCGCCGAGCCGCACGCCCACCTGGACAAGGCGCTGTCCTGGGACGAGCTGCGCCCCGCGCCGGGCGATCTGCACCACGCCATCGCCACCTGGAAGGAGGGTTCGCTGCGGTTCGACGAGGCGTCATTCCGGACCCGCGCCCGAACCGCGGCGTTGGCGTTGCTGCGCAACGGGACCACGGCCGTCCGCACCCACGTCGACGTGCTTTACGGCGACGACCCGTTGCGCGGCATCCGCGCCGTCGATGCGGTGCGCCGCGAACTGCGCGGTGTGATGGATATTCAGATCGTCGCCCTGATCAAGGCCTACTCGGACGTCGAATTGCTGTACGGCGCCCTGGATGCGGGCGCCGACCTGGTGGGAGGCTCTCCGCACAGCGCACCGGAACCGCTGGCCGAACTGGATCGTCTGCTCGGTGTCGCCGAGGACCGCGGTGTCGGCGCGGATCTGCACACCGACGAATTCCTGGTCGGCGACCACCACACACTGCCGGGCTACGCCGCGCGGGTACGGGACTGGCCTGCCGATCGCCACCGCACCGCCAGCCATTGCACCCGGCTGTCGATGATGACACCGGCGGAACTCGATGAGCTTCTGCCGCACATTGTTTCGGCGCGCCTGGGGGTGGTGGCGAACCCGCTGACCAACCTGTCGATCCACGGCCGCGATATCGAGACCGCGACACCGCGCGGGATCGCCCCGATGGCGCGCCTGCGCGCCGCCGGCGTGC
This sequence comes from Mycobacterium sp., assembly GCA_034520035.1. GTDB lineage: Bacteria > Actinomycetota > Actinomycetes > Mycobacteriales > Mycobacteriaceae > Mycobacterium. Next base: position 56,472 of record JAXHOA010000096.1, read on the forward strand.
CGGTGGCGGCCGGCGCCGACAACGTCCGCGACCCCTTCAACCCGCTCGGCCGCAGCGATGCACTGGAGACGGCGATGTTGGCCGTCGTCGCCGGCCACGTCGAGCCGGACGTCGCCCTCTCGCTGGTCACCGATGACGCGCGGACGGTCCTCGGGCTCCCGACGGCGGGCCCGCGGGTCGGTGCCCGGGCCGAACTGCTGGCGGTGCGCGGCACCGGTGTGACCGATGTGATCGCCAACGCGCCCGGCGATCGCATCGTGTTGCACGACGGTGTGGTGGTGTCCCGCAGCGAGACCCACACCTGGATGGCCGTCTAGACCTCCAGGCCGTACGCCCGCACGGCCGTGATCAGACCGTCGGGGCGTTGCGCGGTGGGCAGCGGATCGACCAGCGAGAAGGCGCAACCGACGGCGCGGGCCCCGCCGTCGGCCTCCTCGCTGTCCCCGACCATCAGCGCGTCGGCGGGCTCGACACCCAGGCGCGTCAGCGCGGTCTCGAAGATGGCCGGGTCCGGCTTGACCGCGCCCACCTCGAAGGACAGCACGTACTCGTCGGCCGAGGTACCGGCGGCGGCGAGTGCGGGCCGCAGGTCGAAGGCGATGTTGGACACCACCGCCGTCTTGATCCCGGCGGCGCGCAGCCCGTTCAGGGTGGCGACCGTGTCCGGATACGGCGTCCAGGACGCCGGGTCGACCAGTTTGGGATACAGCGCGGCGGCATCCGCGCCGGTGAGCCCCGACTCGCGCAGCACATGCAGGTACGCCTCGCGGTGCAGGTGCGGTTCCAGATCGCGGTTGGCCCAATTGTGTTGCTGTTCTTCCGACATCGGCACCGAGCTGCCGGTGGGGGCGGTCACCCGGCGCATCAACTCGGCCTGCACGTGACCGTCGACCGACTTCTCGTCGACGGTGATGCCGTCGAACCAGCTGTCGTCTTCCTCGAGCCGGAACAGGGTGCCGGAGAAATCGAAGAGGACTGCGCGTCAAGGTGCCTTCCTTCCTAGAAGTGGTCGGGGATCGCGGGTGCGACGGGCCAGCCGAAGGCTACCGCGGCCCGCTGCGCCGCCCCCGGTGTCAGTTCGTCGACCAGGCCCGCGGCGACCAGTTGCGCCACGCTCGTGCCGCCCAGATAGATGGCGCCGAGGTCACGCGCGGAGATGGCGATATCGGCTGGTGCGCCGGTCTTCTCGCATTCGGCACCGTCGAGCCCGCCGCGCAGTCGGTAGCGGCCGGTGTTCCACCCGCAGAACTCGTCGCGCACGTCGAGCACGATATCGATCGGCGCGGCGTAGCGGCGCAGTGCGAGCGCACGGTCCACCTCGACCAGGCGTACGAAGATGCCGTCGTTCACCGCGCATTGCAGTGCGCGCTGATCGGCCACCAGGTAGCGCAACGGCTCGTCGACGGCGGCCCCGTCGTACCTGAGGGTGCGGATCAGGTCGATCTCCAACAGGAAACGCCACATCCGGGCGTAGGCACGTGGATTGGTGGCCCGCACCTCGTGGATGTGCAGTTCGCCGGTGGGTCCGGTGGCCGACCAGTCCGACTTGGGCCGGTAGATGGCGAATCCGCTGGGGGTGCCGTCGGCCTCGTGATGCAGCGCGAACCGGATGCTGCCGCTCTCCTTGCGCCGTTCGGCGTTGTCGTGGATCAGGTTGTCCCACCACCCCCGTGGCCGGTCCATCCGGCCGGGTAGATCCGCGATCGCCCGGTCGAAGATCGCCGGCCCGTGGGCCAGCAGCGTCGCGGCATCGGTCTCGGACACCGATCCGTCACCGAGGTCGACCTCCGGCCGGAAGCCCAGATCGCGCACCTGCCCGGTCAGCACGGCGTTCTGGCTGGCCAATCCGTACCCGAACCGCCCATAGATCATCGTTTCCGACGCGAACAGCATGGCCAGGGCCTCGGTTCCGCGGGCCCTGATGTCGTCGAGCTGGTACCGCATCATCTGCGTCAACAGACCCCGGCGGCGGTGCGCGGGTGACACGGTGACCGCGGTGACGGCGGCCACGGGAACCAGCGCGCCGCCGGGCAGGATCACCTGCTTGCGGTAGTCGCCCGCGGTGGAGGCCCACCGGCTTCCGTCGTGGAAGCCGAACATCCGGTCGAAATCGGTGATCTTGCGCGATAGTTCGGTCTCGTCGTCCTGCGGGTCCTCTAGGAACACCGAGTACAGCGCGGCATTGAAGGAGGTGAAGTCGTCATCATCGCGGACGGTGCGCAGGGTCAGTTCAACCACATACTCATGTCTACCGTGCCGCACCCCGTGCGCGCGCGGCCTTTTCTGCGCGCTATATCGGGATGGCGACCTCGTTGCGGCGCCGGAACGGCAGCGTCCACGGCGGATCGTAGAACCACGCGACCGCATCGCCCGCCGGCTCGATGCCGTTCGTGCGCAGCGTCCGCACCAACTCCTCGGTCCGCCGGTTCACCGCGGACGGACTGCGATCGCCGGTGAACCGGACAACGGCCATCGTTGCCGGCGGCACCTCGACCAGTCGCACGTCCTCGTCGTCGGGGGTCGGCAGGGTCTGCATCGACCACTTCGACGGCATGAAGAATCGGATGGTCCAGCCGCTCTCGGAGCTGCCGGTCTGCGACACCGGAGCCGTCATGGCGATCTCTTCGGCGGACGACTGCCGGCTCACCGGTGCCGTCATCGCGATGTCGGTGTTTCGGTGGTTTCCCCCGAAGATGTAGGCCGCCACTTTGCGGAAGCCTTCATAAAGGGCGCGTTGTTTGTCGCCGGTGATGGTGGTCTCGGCGGCGATCCGGCGGCCGTACTGCCGGATCTCGACGTCGCCGGACAGCGGTCGACCGATGTAGTGCGGTTCCTCGACGGTACGGATGCCGACGATCGACAACACGGATTCCCCGACCTGGCCTGCCAGCTTGATGACGCGGTTCATGACGCTGCTCCTCTCCTTCACAGAGGTATTCGGCGTCGAGCGGGGTTCGGATCGGTCAAGCCCGCCGTGGCGCACCGGTTGCGCGCGCGGCCTTTTTCAGCAGCACGGCGCGTTCGGCCTGGTTGGCGGTCAGGGACGCCGCGGTGGTGAACTCTGCGGCGGCCTCCGCGTCGCGGCCCAGCCGCGCCAACAGCTCACCGCGCACGCTGGGCAGCAGATGGCTGCCGTCGAGCCCGTCGATGGCATCGACGACCCGCAGGGCCACCTCCGGCCCGTCGGACATGGCCACGGCCACCGCCCGGTTGAGCTCGACCACCGGGGATCCGGCGATCTGCAGCAACGCGTCGTAGAGGGCCACGATGCGGGCCCAGTCGGTCTGGGCGGCCGTCGCCGCGACGGCGTGGCATTGCGCGAGCGCGGCCTGCAGTGCGTACGGTCCCCACCCCTTGGGCCCGCGGGCGCGCTCGGCCCGCTCCAGGGCGGCGACGCCACGATGGATCTGGGCCCTGTCCCAGCGGGTGCGGTCCTGATCCTCCAGCAGGATCGGATCGCCGTGCGCGTCGGTGCGTGCGGCGAACCGCGAGGACTGGAACTCCATCAGCGCCACCAGGGCGTGCACCTCCGGTTCGTCCGGGGTCAGCGCCTGCAGCACCCGCCCCAGACGTAAAGCCTCACTGCATAATTCGTCGCGGATCCAGCGCTGCCCGGCCGAGGCCGCATAGCCCTCGTTGTAGATCAGGTAGATCACCGCCAGCACCGCGGACAGCCGCGGGCCGAAGTCGGCGCGCTCGGGCACCTCGAACGCCATGCCGGCCAGGGTCTTCTTGGCGCGGGTGATACGCGCGGCCACCGTGGCCTTCGAGGTCAGGAAGGCCCGGGCGATCTCGTCGGTGGACAGGCCGCCGACGACCCGCAGCGTCAGCGCGATCTGCGATTCGCGGGTCAGGGCGGGATGTGCGGCGATGAACACCAGACGGAGCACGTCGTCGTCGATACGGTCGGGATCCCACGCATCATCGACGCCGTCCTCGAGCTCGCGCGCCAGTACCGCGTACTTGGTGTCCAGGGTGTCCTGCCGGCGCCAGAGGTCGATGGCCTTGCGTTTGGCGACGGTGGTCAGCCAGGCCCCGGCATTGCGGGGGACTCCGGCGGACGGCCACTGTGCCAGGGCATCGACGAGGGCTTCCTGCGCCAGGTCCTCGGCCAGGCCCACATCGCCGACGGCGCGGGTCAGGGTGGCGACGATCTTGGCGGCTTCCATCCGCCAGACGGCGTCGACGGTGTCGCGCAGATCGGTGTCCGGCACGTGATCAAACTAGCGCCCGTCAGGCGTCGGGGGCGTCCTGCGCGTCGGCGTGGAAGAAGAACATGCTGGCCACGAAGCTGGTCAGGGAGAGCAGACCGGCCCCTATCGACAGCCCGATGTTGTCGAACCCGAAGGTGCCGACGGACATCGCGAACCCGACGATGGCGATCATGCTCAGGAACAGCGCCCAGGTGCTGAGCGCCTCGGACGTGCGGGCGGGTGCTGCGGCGACGGCGGTGCGGTCGTCCATCGGGGCGGTCCTATCTGGGCGAAGCTACGGGGTCAGTGCTTCTGTACCCCGCTGCGCCGCACATCAACCCACCGAACGTCCCGCACCCTCCCAGAACTGTGCGCGCACGGCCTTCTTGTCGGGCTTGCCCAGCGCGGTGATCGGCACCGAGTCGACCACGACGACCTGCTTGGGCACCTGCACCGACCCCTTGCGTTCCTTCACCGAGGCCTGGATCTCGGCGATCATCGTCGCCACCGCCGCCTCGGCGGTGTCGGCGTCGGGTCGCAGCACCACCACAGCCGTCACCGCCTCGCCCCACTTCTCGTCGGGGGTGCCGATGACGCACACCTGGGCGACCGAAGGATGTTCGGCCACCACATCTTCGACCTCGCGGGGGAAGACGTTGAAGCCACCGGTGACGATCATGTCCTTGGTGCGGTCGACGATGAAGTAGAAGCCGTCCTCGTCCTCGCGGGCCAGGTCGCCGGTGTGCATCCAGCCGCCGGAGAAGGTGTCGGCGGTGGCCTCGGGCAGGTTCCAGTAGCCACCGGACAGCAGCGGCCCGGCCACGCAGATCTCGCCGACCTCGCCCTGGGGCACCGGTTGGCCGTCCTCGCCCAGCAGCGCCACCTTCGCGAACAGGGTGGGCCGCCCGCAGGAGGTCAGCCGCTTCTCGTCGTGATCCTTCTTGGACAGGTAGGTGATCACCATCGGGGCCTCGGACTGCCCGTAGTACTGGGCGAAAATCGGCCCGAACCGCCGGATCGCCTCCTTGAGGCGCACCGGGTTCATCGCCGAAGCGCCGTAGTACACCGTCTCCAACGAGGACAGGTCGCGGGTGTGGCTGTCGGGGTGGTCCATCAGCGCATAGATCATCGAGGGCACCAGCATGGTCGCGGTGATCTTCTGCTCCTCGATGACCCGCAGCACCTCGGCCGGGTCGAACTTCGTCAGCACGACCAACTCACCGCCCTTGACGATGACCGGGGTGAAGAACGCGGCGCCGGCGTGCGACAGCGGCGTGCACATCAGGAAGCGGGGGTTCTCCGGCCACTCCCATTCGGCCAGCTGCACCGTCGTCATGGTGGTGATCGATCCGGTGGTGCCGATGACGCCCTTGGGTTTGCCGGTGGTGCCGCCGGTGTAGGTCAGTCCACCGATGTGATCGGCGGGCAGGTCCGCGGCGACCAGCCGCTGGGGCGCGTACTTGGCGGCCTCGGCGCTCAGGTCCGTCGCCACATCCGCGAGCTCGGACGGCACCGGGCCGATGGTCAGGACCTGCTTGAGCGAGGGCACCTTCTCCAGCAATCCCAGTGCGCGCTCGGTGAACATCGGGTTGGGATCGATGATCAGCGAGGTGACCCCGGCGTCGGAGAGCACATAGGCGTGGTCATCCAGTGAGCCGAGAGGGTGTAGTGCGGTGCGCCGGAAGCCCTGGGTCTGGCCGGCGCCGATGATCATCAGCACCTCGGGCCGGTTCAGTGAGAGCAGGCCGACGGCGGCGCCGGTTCCTGCCCCGAGCGCCTCGAAGGCCTGAATGTACTGGCTGATGCGGTCGGCGAGCTCGCCGCCGGTCAGCGTGGTGTCCCCGAGGAACAGCAGGGGGCGGTCCTTGTGGCGCTTCAGCGCGCCGACGGTGAGGTGGCCGGAGTGCAGGAAATGGCGGAGCTGCTCGTCACTCATAGCAACAGATTAGAACGTGTTACAGAATTGCTGGCAAGGCCCGCCCGATTCGGCTTGACTGGTCGAGGTGAACCAGGACCTGCGCGCCGCGGACTTTTCTCATCGCGTACCCCGGGCCGTCGGCGGCGAACTAGCCTTGGCGCCATGACCAGTCCAGCGAAACCGGCCGATCTGATCCTCACGGGGACCATCCTCACCGTCGACGACACCCTGCCGACCGCGCGGAATCTGGTCGTCTCGCACGGACGGATCGCGGCGGTGGACCTGCCCGAGGACGAGTTGGCGAACTGGGTCGGGCCGGACACCACCGTGGCCTCGGTGGGCGAGGGTTGCGTGCTGCCCGGTTTCGTTGAGGCGCATGGCCATCCGCTGATGGAGGCGGTGGCGCTGTCGGACCGGATGGTGGACATCCGGCCGGTGACGCTGCCCTCGGCCGATGACGTGGTCGCGGCGGTGCACGCCGAAGTGGCCCGCCGCGGCGCCGATGGCGCCTACCTGAACGGCTGGGACCCGCTGCTGCAGAACGGATTACCGGAGCCGACCCTGGAGTGGCTGAACGGTGTCGCCGACACCCCGCTGGTGATCATCCACAATTCGGGGCACAAGGCGTTCTTCAACTCGGCGGCGGCCGGGGTCGCGGGGATCACCCGGGACACCCCGGATCCCAAGGGTGCCCGCTACGGCCGTGATGCCCACGGAGACCTGGACGGCAGCGCGGAGGAATCCGCCGCGGTGTTCCCGCTGATCGGCGGCGCCATCTCGGTGGCCGACTACCCGGCGATGCTGATGGCCGAGTGCGAAAGGCTCAACCGGGCCGGCCTGACCACCTGCTCGGAGATGGCGTTCGACCCGATGTTCCGGCCGATGCTGGCCGCCCTGCACGATCAGCTGACCGTCCGGCTGCGCACCTACGAGATGTCGACCGCCGACCTGCACACCGATGCCAGCCCCTTCGACGGGGACGATGTGGTCCGCCAGGTCGGGATCAAGATCTGGGTGGACGGCTCACCGTGGGTCGGCAACATCGACCTCAGTTTCCCCTACCTGGACACCGATGCCACCCGCACCATCGGGGTGGTTCCCGGCTCCTGCGGGCACGCCAACTACACGCGCGAGCAGCTCGCCGAGATCGTCGGGACCTTCTACCCGCAGGGCTGGCAGCTCGCCTGTCACGTGCACGGCGACAACGGGGTGGACACCATCCTGGATGTCTATGAAGAGGCCCTGCGCGCTCACCCGCGTGATGACCACCGGCTGCGGCTGGAGCACGTCGGCGCCATCACCGATGCCCAGCTGGCCCGTGCCCACGCCCTCGGGGTGACCTGCAGCCTGTTCGTCGACCAGCTGCACTACTGGGGTGACGTCATCGTCGACGGACTCTTCGGTCCGGAGCGCGGCGAGCGGTGGATGCCGTGTGGGTCGGCGGCGGCGACCGGGATGCGCATCTCGCTGCACAACGATCCGCCCGTCACTCCCGAGGAGCCGCTGCGCAATATCAGCGTGGCCGCGACGCGGCGGACGCCCAGCGGACGCGTGCTCGCGCCGCAGGAGCGCCTCACGGTGGATCAGGCCATCCGGGCGCAGACGCTCGACGCCGCCTACCAGTTGTTCGCCGATGACCGCATCGGCTCGATCGAGGTCGGTAAGTACGCCGATCTCGTTGTGCTGTCGGCTGATCCGCGCACCGTGGACCCCGAGGAGATCGCCGATCTGCAGGTCGAGGCCACCTATATGGCGGGTCGGCAGGTTCATCCGAAACCGGCGTGAGGGGGTTGGCGTCGTGGCAGGCTGTCGGACATGTCTGAACTGACCGCCCCACGGTTCCTCGACGAGCGCGTCGCCCACTGGGCGGCCACCAAACCCGATGACGAGGCGATCACCTATCTGAGTCGGACCTGGACCTGGTCGCAGTTCGACGACCGGATTCGCCGGGTCGCGGGCGCGCTGACCGCCCGGGGCGTCGGCCGCGGTGATGTGGTCGCCTTCCTGGACAAGAATCACCCGGCGTGTGTGGAGGTGACCCTCGGCGCGGCCTCGCTGGGTGCGGCGACCGCCATCGTGAACTTCCGGCTGGCGGCCGACGAGATCGACTATGTGCTCAACGATTCCGGGGCCAAAATGCTGTTCGTCGGGGAGGAACTGCTGCCGGCGGTGACCGCGATCCGGGACCGGTTGCCGGCGGTCACCGATGTCATCGAGGTCAAGCCCGAGGGTGATGACGAATACGAGGAGCTGCTCGCCGCGGCGACCCCGGTGGACCGCTCACCCGATGTGGATCCCGGTGACACGGTCGTGGTGATGTACTCGTCGGGCACCACCGGCCGGCCCAAGGGAGTAGCGCTCAGCCACGCCAACCTCATCGCCCACACCGTGAATGCGTTCGACGACTGGTCCGTTCGACGAGGGCGACAAGAACCTGGTGGCGATGCCGCTGTTCCATGTGGGCGGCACCTCCTATATGCAGTTCGGTCTGCACAACGGAGCCCCGAGCTACATGACCCGCGATGTCGACGGGGCCGCGCTGGCCGGTGGCATCCTGGCCGGCGCCAACCGGACCTTCCTGGTGCCCGCCGTGCTGGCCAAGGTGCTGGAGGCCGGTCCCGATGCGGTCAAGCTGTTCGGCGCGCTGAAGACCTTCGCCTACGGGGCGTCGCCGATGCCGCTGCCGCTGCTGCGGGAGGCACTCACGGCGTGGCCGGACACCGATTTCATCCAGGTGTACGGGCTGACGGAGGTGTGCGGTGTGGCCACCCTGCTGGGCCCCGAGGATCATCGCGGCGGCAACGAGGAGCGCATGGTGAGTGCGGGCACCCCGATCCAGGGTGTCGAGGTGCGCATCGTGGACCCCGACAGCCTGCAGGACGCGCCGGCCGGTACGCAGGGTGAAATCTGGTTCCGCACACCGCAGTTGATGAAGGGGTACCTGAACAAGCCGGAAGCCACCGCCGAATCGATCACCGAGGACGGCTGGTTCCGCACCGGTGACATCGGCCGGCTGGACCCCGACGGTTACCTGTTCGTCGAGGACCGGATCAAGGACATGATCATCACCGGTGGCGAGAACGTCTACTCGATCGAGGTCGAGCGGATCCTGGCCGAGCATCCGGCCGTCGTCGAGGTCGCGGTGTTCGGTGTGCCCGATGAGAAGTGGGGTGAGGCGGTCAAGGCCGTGGTGGCGCTCGACGGTGACGGTGTGGCAGAGGCCGAGCTGATCGCCTGGGCCCGTCAGCATCTGGCCGCCTACAAGTGCCCGAAGACCGTCGATATCATCGATGCCCTGCCGCGCAACCCCACCGGCAAGATCATGAAGAAGGATCTGAGACAACCCCATTGGGAGGGTCGCGATCGCGCCACCATCTGAGTGTCCGCCGTGCAGCGACCTGCTGGATCGGCTGCACGTCGTCGCGCTGCCCATGCGGGTGCGGTTCCGCGGTATCACCGTGCGGGAGGTGGCGCTGTTCGACGGCCCGGCAGGCTGGGGTGAGTTCGGGGCCTTCGGTGAGTACGCGCCGCCCGAGGCGGCGCACTGGCTGGCCTCGGCCGTCGAGGCCGCCTACCGGGAGCCCCCGGTACCGCTGCGTGATCGCATCCCGGTCAACGCCACCGTTCCCGCCGTCGAACCGGAGCGGGTGCCCGAGGTGCTGGCCCGCTTCCCGGGGGCGCAGACCGCGAAGGTGAAGGTCGCCGAGGCCGGGCAGACGCTGGCCGATGACGTCGCGCGCGTCGAGGCGGTGCGTGCGGCGGTGCCGAAGGTGCGCGTCGACGCCAACGGCGGCTGGAGCGTTGCCGAGGCGGTGGCCGCGGCCGGCGCGCTGGGGGAGCTGGAATATCTCGAACAGCCCTGTGCCACAGTGGAAGAGCTGGCCGCACTTCGGCGCCAGATCGATGTCCCGATCGCGGCGGACGAATCGATCCGCAAGGCGGCCGACCCCTTCCGGGTGGTCGCGCTGGGTGCCGCCGACATCGCGGTGGTGAAGGTCGCGCCGCTGGGTGGGGTGTACCCGCTGCTGAGTATTGCCGCCCGCATCGGCATCCCGGTGGTGGTGTCGAGTGCCTTGGACAGCGCGGTCGGTATGTCCCGCGGGTTGCTGGCCGCGGCCTGCCTGCCCGAGTTGCCGTACGCCTGCGGGCTGGGTACCGGTGGGTTGTTCGTCGAGGACGTCGTCGATGCGGTGGCCCCGGTGGACGGCCGGCTGCCGGTCGGACCGGTGATCCCGGACCCGGCCCGGTTGGCTGCGCTGGCCGCGCCTGCGGTCCGTCGCCAGTGGTGGATCGACCGGATTCGCGACTGTTACCCGTTTGTGTGCCGGGTCGGCGAGACGAGAATCTGAGGGGACAAGACTTTTCGAAATGTGGTACTACCCGCAGTACTGCCGGCTGGTAGTACCACCGGTAGTACTGGATTTCGCGGGGTCTTATCGCCGCCGGTTCGTCAGTCTCTGTAGCACCCAGTGGTTGAGGGAAACTCCTTGCTCCGCCGCTTCGACGGCCAGGTGCGCGTGCAACTCCGGCGACATCCGCAGCACGAATCTCCCGCTGTACTCGCGGTCGGTGAGCGATTCCGGGGGTGTCCAGCCGGTGCCCGCGGCCGCCGCAACGTCCTCGTTCACCAGGTTCTCGGCAGCGGCGATGGCTTCGCCCGCAGTCTGCCCGCGTCCCCGGAGCCCGGGGAACTCGATGCACGTGCCGACATAGGACCGATCGCCGGGCGACCACATCGCGCGGTAGGTGTATTCGGGCATACCCCAGGATCGCGCGCACCTCCGACATGTCCTGATCTGTGGGGTGCCCGGCGTAGACGCCATCGGACATCGCGACCACCATGGAGGTGTGAAGCGATCAGTGGTGCTGCTCGGCTACCCGGGCGTGCAGGCACTCGATCTGGTCGGTCCGTTCGACGTGTTCACCGGTGCGACCATGGCCCTGGCCGGTCAGGGCCGCCACGACGAGGGCTACGACATCATCATCGCCTCCCCGGACGGCAGCCCCGCCAGCACCTGGAACGGTCTGCAGATCGTCACGCAACCACTGCCGCAGCACCCCGTCGACACCCTGCTGGTGCCCGGCGGCGCCGGGATCGACGATCTGCGTGCCAACCCCGATGTGCTGGACTGGATCCGTCGCGCCGCCGACACCGCGCGGCGGGTCGTCAGCGTGTGCACCGGCGCCTTCCTGGTGGCCGAGGCCGGTCTGCTCGACGGGTGTCGGGCCACCACGCACTGGGCCTTCGCGGACCGGATGGCCACCGAATTCCCGGCGGTGTCAGTTGATCCCGATCCCATCTTCGTGCGCAGCTCGGACACGGTGTGGACGGCGGCCGGTGTCACCGCGGGCATCGACCTGGCGCTGGCGCTGGTGGAGGACGATTACGGCACCGAGGTCGCGCAGACCGTGGCCCGCTGGATGGTGCTCTACCTGCGCCGCCCCGGCGGCCAGACCCAGTTCGCCGCGCCGGTGTGGGCGCCGCGCGCCAAGCGGGCACCGATCCGCGAGGTCCAGGAATACATCGAGACCGAACCCGGCGGCGCGCACAGCATCGGCGAGCTGGCCCGCCGGGCGGCGATGAGCCCGCGGCACTTCACCCGGGTGTTCACCGACGAGGTCGGTGAGGCCCCGGGCAGCTATGTCGAACGGATCCGCACCGAGGCCGCCCGCCGCCTTCTGGAGGAAACCGACGACACCGTCACCGTCATCGCCGCGCGGTGCGGCTTCGGCACCGCAGAAACCATGCGGCGCAACTTCGTTCGACGCATCGGCGTATCACCCGACCACTACCGCAAAACGTTCGCCTGAAGGAGAGATCATGCAGATCGCCATCGTGCTGTACCCGGGATTCACCGCCCTGGACTTCATCGGGCCCTACGAGTCGCTGCGTTGGCTGCCCGACGCAGAGGTTCGGTTCGTGTGGCATGAGCCGGGACCGATTGCCGCCGACTCGGGTGTGCTGGTCATCGGCGCCACGCACTCGTTCGACGAGACACCCGCGCCCGATATCGTGCTGGTGCCCGGTGGGTTCACCACGATGGAGCACGCCCGCGACGAGAAGGTCCTGGAGTGGGTGCGGCAGGCTCACCGGACGGCGACGTGGACCACGTCGGTGTGCTCGGGTTCGGTGATCCTGGCGGCGGCCGGTCTGCTCAGGGGCAAACGTGCGACCTCGCACTGGGCCGCGGTGCCGCTGCTGAAGGCGTTCGGGGTGGAGCCCGTCGGCGATGAGCGGATCGTCGCGGCCGAGGGCTCGGCCGAGAACAGGATCGTGACCTGCGCCGGGGTGTCGGCCGGTATCGATCTCGGCTTGTGGCTGGCGGGCCGGATTGCCGGCGACGATCGCGCGAAGGCCATTCAGCTGTCGATGGAGTACGACCCGCAGCCGCCGTTCGACTCCGGCCACATGTCGAAGGCGTCGGCGGCGACGAAGGCGAGTGCGACCGCGCTGATGTCGAAGGAGTTGCTCAAGCCCACCCAGCTCAAGGCCACCACCGGGCTGCTGTGGGACCAGGCGATCCGCAAGGTCCGCGCCCGCACGTAGGCTCGAGCGGGTGAATCTGGCTTACGTCGACAAGGGCGGCACCGGCGAACCGGTGCTCTTCATCGCCGGCCGCGGGGGCGCCGGCCGCACCTGGCACCTGCATCAGGTCCCGGCCTTCCAGCGGGCCGGCTACCGCGTGATCACGTTCGACAATCGCGGTGTCGGGGCCACCGAGAACGCCAGCGGCTTCACCACCGAGCAGGTGGTGGCCGACACCGCATCCCTGATCGAGAAGGTGGTCGGCGGCCCGGTCCGGGTGGTCGGGGTGTCGATGGGCTCGTTCATCGCCCAGGAGCTGATGGTGTCGCGGCCCGAGCTGGTCAGCCAGGCCGTACTGATGGCGACCCGGGGCCGCCACGACGGTGCGCGGGACTTCTTCAGCAAGGCCGAACGCGAGTTCCACGACGCGAACATCACGCTGCCACCCAGCTACGACGCGAAGATCCGGCTGATGGAGAACTTCTCGCCGAAGACCCTGAACGACGACCGTGCGGTGCGGGACTGGGCCGAGATGTTCACCATGTGGCCCACGAAATACACCCCGGGCCTGCGCAGTCAGCTCGCGGTGTCCCCGGAAGGCAACCGGCTGCCCGCCTACGCGCACATCAAGGCACCGGTGCTGGTCATCGGTTTCGGCGACGACGTGCTGATGGCCCCGCACCTGAGCCGCGAGGTGGCCGAGTCCATTCCGGGCGGGCGCTACCTGGAGATCCCGGATGCCGGTCACCTGGGCTTCATCGAGCACCCCGACGCGGTCAACGAGGCGATCCTGGAATTCTTTGCTGAAGCCAAGCACTAGGCTGTCGGGGTGAACCCCTCGACGACCCAGGCCCGCGTCGTCGTCGACGAACTGATCCGCGGTGGCGTCCGCGACGTGGTGCTGTGTCCCGGGTCGCGCAACGCCCCCCTGGCCTTCGCGCTGCACGACGCGGACCGGGCCGGACGCATCCGTCTGCACGTGCGCATCGACGAACGCACCGCGGGTTTCCTGGCCATCGGGCTGGCGGTGTCCGGGCAGGCTCCGGTGCCCATCGCGATGACCTCGGGTACCGCGGTGGCCAACCTGGGTCCGGCCGTGGTCGAGGCCAACTATGCGCGGGTGCCGCTGATCGTGCTGAGCGCCAACCGGCCCTACGAGTTGCTGGGCACCGGGGCGAACCAGACCATGGAACAGCTCGGCTACTTCGGCAGTCAGGTGCGCGAGAGCATCAGCCTCGGACTGGCCGAGGACCGGGACCTTGTCGCGGCCAACGCGCAGTGGCGCTCGGCGACCTGCCGGGTAGTGGTGGCGGCCAAGGGATCTCGTACCGCCAATGCGGGCCCGGTGCAGTTCGACATCCCGCTGCGCGAGCCGCTGGTCCCGGACGCCGACAGCGACGGCGAGACGCCGGACGGCCGTCCCGACGGGCGGTCCTGGACCTACACCCCGCCGGTCAGCTTCGACCAGCCGCTGGACATCGACCTCACCCCGGACACCGTCGTCATCGCCGGCCACGGTGCGGGCGCGCATCCCAACCTGGCCGGACTGCCCACCGTCTCCGAGCCGACGGCGCCGGCCGCCGCTGTTGGGGCCAACCCCTTACACCCGCTGGCGCTGTCGCTGCTGCACCCCAAGCAGGTCATCATGGCCGGGCGCCCGACCCTGCACCGCACGGTGTCCACGCTGCTGGCCGACTCCTCGGTGCCGGTGTTCGCGTTGACCACCGGGCCGCGCTGGCCCGACGTGTCCGGCAACTCGCAGGCCACCGGCACCCGGGCGGTGACCTCCGGCACGCCGGATCCGGGGTGGCTGCAGCGCTGCGCCGCGCTCAACGAGCGCACCTGCGCGGCCGTGCACAGCCAGCTCGACGTGCACCCGCACACCACCGGCCTGCACGTCGCGGCGGCGGTGGTGGCCGGCCTGCGTGACGGGGACCAGTTGGTGCTGGGCGCCTCCAACCCGGTGCGCGATATCGCCCTGGTCGGCCTGAGCGCTCCGGGGGTCAAGGTGCGGTCCAACCGCGGCGTCGCCGGTATCGACGGCACCGTGTCGACGGCGATCGGCGCCGCCCTGGCCCACGAACGCTCCGACGGAGGGGGCACCGTGGCGCTGATCGGCGACCTGACCTTCGTGCACGACAGCTCGGGGCTGCTGATCGGGCCCACCGAGCCGCGGCCGCGCAACCTCACCATCGTGGTGTCCAACGACAACGGCGGGGGCATCTTCGAACTGCTGGAGCAGGGCGACCCGCGGTTCTCCGATGTGTCCTCGCGCATCTTCGGCACCCCCCACGATGTGGACATCGCGGCGCTGTGCCGGGCGTATCACGTGGACAACCAGCAGATCGAGGTGGACGGCCTGGCCGACGCGCTGCGCCAACCCTTCGACGGCATGCGGGTGCTGGAGGTGAAGGCCGACCGGTCATCGCTTCGTGCGCTGCACGCGTCCATCCGGGCGGCGCTCTAGTGCGGCTGTTCACCACGCTGAAAGACCGGTGGCTACGGGTCCCGCGGATGTTCGGGGACGGCACCGAGACCCGGTCTGAGCGGATCATCCGCCGGGTGCGGGTCGGCATCATCCTGGGGGCGTGCCTGGTGACGTTCCAGTCGGTGCTGCTGGTGCTCGGCGCCTGGGAGAACGACCGCCGGATCGAGGCCGATATGGGCGTGGCGGCCGCCGAGGTGCTCGACGCCGGCCCGCGGCGTTCGACCATCGAATTCGTCACCCCGGACCGGGTGACCTACCGGCCGGAACTCGGGGTGCTCTATCCGTCGGAACTGGACACCGGGATGCGGATCTATGTGGAGTACGACCGCTCGGATCCCAATCTGGTGCGGGTGCAGCACCGCAACGCGGCGCTGGCCATCATCCCGGCCGGGTCGATCGCGGTACTGGGCTGGCTGATCGCCGGGTCGGCACTGCTGGTGGTGGCGGTGATTGCCCGGCGGATCGAGGACGAGGCCGGCACAGATCAGGAAGACGCCATCAGCTTGTCCAGCCAGTCCTCGTCGTAGATGTCGACCTTCTCGTCGTTCACCAGGTCATACACCGTCGGTGTTCCGGTGTTCACCGGGTCCACCAGGTAGAGGAACTCGTAGTTCGTCTCGTCCATCTCGGCGGCGTCCACCGCGGCCTCGCCGTCGGCGATGCGTTGCGCCAGTTCGTCGGGTATCCCGGCGGCGCGGGCCTTCTCGGCCAACTCGTCATCGGTCGGTCCCTTGCCGGACGGGTCCTGGTCGGCCCACAGTTCCTCGACGAACTTCTGGAATGCCACCGCGGGTGTGCGGCCGTCCTCGGCCGCCACGAACAGCGCGTTGCTGACCCGCTCGGAGTAGTGGTGGTCCGACATCTCCAGGAACGTCATCGGACGGTAGGTGACGGCGAGCCGGCCGGCGGCGATGTGGCGCCGGATGGATTCCCCGGCATCCTGCTGCAGGTCCGCGCAGTGCGTGCACTGCGGTTCGGCGAAGATCTCGATCTGCACCGGCGCGTCGTCGAATCCGGCGTGAATGCCGAAGCCGTCCTCA
Organism: Mycobacterium sp.; assembly: GCA_034520035.1. Taxonomy (GTDB): domain Bacteria; phylum Actinomycetota; class Actinomycetes; order Mycobacteriales; family Mycobacteriaceae; genus Mycobacterium. The sequence continues at coordinate 72,637 of JAXHOA010000096.1, forward strand.
CTCACCTGGGTCAACGGCTTGACGGGGTCGGGCTGGGCGCTGCCGTCGATCTGGTTTGTGCAGCCCACCGCGGTCAGCAGCGTCAAACCGGTGAGCAAGGCCAACATTCGATGCACGAGGCCACCGTACCGCTGGCGTGGTGTTCGCACGCCATATGCCCGCCCGCAACCGTGCTGTCAACCTGCGGTGCCACAGTCCTCATGTGCGCGTTGCCATCGTTGCCGAATCCTTCCTCCCGAACGTCAACGGCGTCACCAACTCGGTGCTCCGGGTGATCGAGCACCTCCGACGCACGGGTCACGAGGTTCTGGTCATCGCACCGGACACCCCGCGCGGGCAGCCGCCCGCCGATCGTGTGCACGACGGGGTCCGCGTGCACCGGGTGCCCTCGCACATGTTCCCGAAGGTGACCTCGCTGCCGCTCGGCGTGCCGATGCCGCGAATCGTCGGCGTACTGCGTGGTTTCGATCCCGATGTGGTGCATCTGGCCTCGCCTGCGCTGCTCGGCTGGGGTGGTGTGCATGCCGCCCGGCACCTCGGTGTCCCGGCGGTGGCGGTCTTCCAGACCGATGTGGCGGGTTTCGCCGAGAGCTACGGCGTCGGCGTCCTGTCGCGGGTGTCCTGGGCATGGACCCGCCGGCTGCACAGCAAGGCCGACCGTACCCTGGCGCCGTCCACGTCGGCGATGGAAAATCTTGCCGCCCATGGTGTTCCGCGTCTGCACAAGTGGGGGCGCGGGGTCGATATCACCGGTTTCGTCCCGTCGGCACGCGATGAGTCGCTGCGGGCCAGGTGGTCCCCGGACGGTAAGCCGGTCATCGGTTTCGTCGGCAGGCTCGCCCCCGAGAAGCACGTGGAGCGGTTGGCCACCCTCGCCGCCCGCGATGACCTGCAGGTCGTGGTCGTCGGTGCCGGTGTCGACCAGAGCAAGCTCGAATCGTTGATGCCCGCAGCGATTTTCACCGGTGAGTTGCGCGGGGCGGAGCTGGCTGCGGCCTACGCCAGCATGGACGTCTTCGTGCACCCGGGCGAACACGAGACGTTCTGCCAGGCCGTCCAGGAGGCGATGGCCTCGGGTCTGCCGGTGATCGCGCCCGATGCCGGCGGACCGCGGGATCTGGTCACCCCGATGCACACCGGCCTGCTGCTGGGTGTCGACGAGTTCGAGGCCCGGCTCTCGGGCGCCGTGGACCATCTGTTCGCCGAACGGGCCCGGTACTCGGCCGCCGCCCGGCGCAGCGTGCTCGCCCGGACCTGGCCCGCGGTCTGCGAGGAACTGCTCGGGCATTACGAATCGGCCATCGGTCAGCGACGCCGCAAGGCCGCCTAGCGAATCTGCCGGTCCGCCCCTCTACAGTGGTCGAAAACACGGTGGTGGGGGGCAACGATGGCATCGGCACCGTCCACCTCGACCTGGGCGCCGCTGCGATCGCCGGTCTACCGCGCGCTGTGGATCGCGCAGCTGGTGTCCAACCTCGGCACCTGGATGCAGACCGTCGGCGCGCAGTGGATGCTGGTCGGCGACCCGCGCGCCGCGGTGCTGGTGCCGCTGGTACAGACCGCGACCACGCTGCCGGTGATGCTGCTGGCGTTGCCGTCCGGCGTGCTGGCCGACCTCATCGACCGGCGCCGCCTGCTCATCGCCACCCAGGGTGCGATGGCCGCCGGGGTGGGTCTGCTCGCGTCGTTGACCGGTGCGGGCCTGACGACGCCGGCGGTACTGCTGATGCTGCTGTTCATGATCGGTTGCGGGCAGGCGCTGGTGGCGCCGGCCTGGCAGGCCATCCAGCCTGATCTCGTTCCCGCTCAGCAGATTCCGGCGGCCGCGGCGCTGGGGAGCATGAGCATCAACCTGGCCCGGGCCATCGGGCCCGCGATCGCCGGGGTGCTGGTGTCGCTGTCCGGTCCGACCCTGGTCTTCGCGCTCAACGCCGTGTCGTTCGCCGGGATCGTCATCGTGCTCTTCTGCTGGCGCCCCGCCGTGGTGGAACGCAATGAACCGCCCGAGCGGGCCCTGGCGGCGCTCAGCGCGGGCGGGCGGTTCATCCGCAGCTCACCGATCGTGCGGCGAATCCTGCTGCGGGCGGCGCTGTTCGTCGCTCCCGCCAGCGCGCTGTGGGGACTGCTGCCGGTGATCGCGAGCAACCAGCTGGGCCTGTCCTCATCGGGCTACGGGGTGCTGCTGGGCGCCCTGGGTGCCGGCGCGGTGCTCGGTGCCTTCCTGTTGTCGCGGTTGCGGTCCCGGTTCGGCCAGAACGCGTTGCTCACCACCGCGGCGGCCGGTTTCGCGCTGACCACCGTGGTGCTGGCCCTGGTACCGAACTTCGTCGCGGTGCTGCTGGCACTGCTGGTGGGCGGCGCCTCCTGGCTGCTGTCGCTGTCGACGCTCAATGCCTCGATGCAGCTGAGCCTGCCGGGGTGGGTGCGCGCCCGCGGGCTGTCGGTGTACCAGCTGGTCTTCATGGGCGGGCAGGCGGTCGGCTCGCTGATCTGGGGTGTGCTCGCCGCGGCCACCACCAGCGTCACCAGCCTGCTGATCAGTGCCGGGTTCCTGGTGGTGTGCGGACTGTCCTCGCTGTGGTGGCCGCTGCACGCCAGGACCGGTGACCTCGACCTGACGCCGTCGTCGCACTGGCCGGAGCCCAACCTGGTTTTCGATCCCGCCCCGCTGGACGGACCCGTCCTGGTGATCACCGCCTACCGCGTCACGCCGGCCGACGAGCAGAACTTCCTCGCCGCGATGGGCGTCCTCGGCCGGTCCCGGCAGCGCACCGGGGCCTCGCAGTGGCGACTGTTCCGCAGTGTCGAACACGAGTCGACGTTCGTCGAGACGTTCATCGTGCGGTCCTGGGGCGAGCACATGCACCAGCACCACACCCGGCTCACCGGGCAGGACCTGCTCATCGAGCAGGCCGTGGAGCGCTACACCGACGGTATGCCGGTCTCCGAGCACTACCTCGCGGTGCGCAACCCCTAACCCTGCGCCTGCACCGACACCGGCTGCCACTCTCGCCAGGTTTCCAGCCGCTGGGCGTAGTCGGCCTCGGCCAGCTGAAGCGGGATCTCCCCGAAGAACACCCGCAGCGGCGGCTGCTCGGCGTCGACGATCTTGAGCACCGCGGCGGCCGACGCCTGCGGGTCACCGGACTTCGCGGTGCGCTTGGCGCGGGCTTCCTGCGCCTCCGTGTGCGCCTCGGCGTAGTCGGGCAGCGGTGTCGCGGCCTGGCCGAGGACCCGGCCCAGTCGGTGTCGAAGCCACCCGGTTCGATCAGCGTGACGTGGATGCCGAAACCGGCGATCTCCTGGGCCAGGGACTGGGAGAAGCCCTCCAGCGCCCATTTCGAGGCGTGGTAGATGCCGACGTTCTGGAATGCGGTGATGCCGCCGATGGAGGACACCTGGATGATGTGCCCGCTGCGCTGGGCGCGCAGGAACGGCAGCGCCGCCTGGGTCACCCACAGCGCGCCGAACACGTTCGTCTCGATCTGATCGCGGGCCTCTACTTCGGAGAGCTCCTCGATGAAACCGAACTGGCCGTACCCGGCGTTGTTGACCACGATGTCGAGCCGGCCGAAATGCTCGTGGGCGGCCTTGACCGCCGCGAAGTCGGCGTCCCGGTCGGTGACGTCGAGCTGCAGCGGCAGGATCGCGTCGCCGAACCGGGTGACCAGATCGTCCAGCGAGGCGGTGTCGCGGGCGGTGGCGGCCACCCTGTCGCCGCGCTCCAGGGCCGCGATGGCCCACTCCCGGCCGAAGCCGCGCGATGTGCCGGTGATGAACCAGACCTTCTCAGCCATGTGTGTTCTCCTCTTTTTCCTCGTCTGAGGCTTACCAACGCCGGCACGCAATCCCCATTCCCGGAACCTCGAGACTCCCAGGTAGTTTTGATCCGATGAGCAGGGCGTCGCTGGAGAAGGACCCGCACGAGGTCGCGTCGATGTTCGACGCCGTGGCCCGCCGCTACGACATCACCAACACGGTGATGTCGCTGGGGCAGGACCGCTACTGGCGCCGTCAGACCCGCTCGGCGCTGGCCATCGGGCCGGGGGAGCGGGTGCTCGACCTGGCGGCCGGCACCGCGGTGTCGACGGTCGAACTGGCGAGCTCGGGTGCCTGGTGTGTGGCCGCGGACTTCTCGGTCGGCATGCTGGCCGCCGGCGCGTCCCGCAGCGTGCCGAAGGTGGCCGGGGATGCCACCCGGCTGCCGTTCGCCGACGGGGTGTTCGACGCGGTGACCATCAGCTTCGGGCTGCGCAATGTGGTCGACCACGTGGCCGGCCTGCGGGAGATGGCCCGGGTGACGCGCCCCGGCGGGCGGCTGGTGGTGTGCGAGTTCTCCACGCCGACCAACGGCCTGTTCGCCACCGCCTACAAGGAATACCTGATGCAGGCGCTGCCCATGATGGCGCGCGCGGTGTCGAGCAACCCGGATGCCTACGTGTATCTGGCCGAGTCGATCCGGGCCTGGCCGACGCAGCCGCAGCTGGCCGACCGCATCCGCGACGCCGGCTGGGAAGCCGTGCGCTGGCGCAATCTGACCGGCGGGATCGTCGCGCTGCACGCCGCCGTCAAGCCTTGAGCCATGAGTACGCCCGTCCTGGCCCTCGCCGGCTTCCTCGGCGCCGGTAAGACCACGCTGCTCAATCACCTGCTGCGCAACAGCCGCGGGGTGCGAATCGGGGCTCTGGTCAACGATTTCGGCGCGGTGAACATCGATGCGATGTTCGTCGCCGGCCAGGTCGACGCGATGGCCTCGCTGTCCAACGGGTGCATCTGCTGCGCGGTGGACGCCTCCGAGGCCGCCGAGATGCTGGGCCGGCTTGCCGCGGTGCGTCCCGCGTTGGACCTGATCGTGGTGGAGGCCAGCGGTATCGCCGAGCCGCCGGTGCTGGCGCGCACCATCGCCACCGCCGGCGATGACCGGTTCCATTACGCCGGACTGGTGCTGGTGGTCGACGCCGCTCAGCCCGCCGAGCTGGGCCACGGGGTGCGGGTGGCCGATCTGGTGGTGCTCAACAAGGCGGCCGACGGTGACGCCGATGCGGTGGCGGCCGCGGTGCGCGCCGAGAACCCACGAGTTCCGTTGGTGTACACCGACTTCGCGCGGGTCGATCCGGCCCTGCTGATCGACGCTCCGGTGCAGCGGCGGGAGCGCCCGGCGCAGCTGTCGCTGGACGAGCTGCTCCGCGACGACGATCACCACCACGAGCACCCGGAGTATCAGAGTGTGGAGTTCAGTGCCGATACGCCGGTGAACCCGCGCCGCTTCCTGGCCTTTCTGCAGGACCGGCCCGCCGGGCTTTATCGCGCAAAGGGTTTCGTGGATTTCGGCGACGGTGGCCGCTATTCGGTGCAGTTGGTGGGCAGCTCGCTGCGTTTCGAGAAGCGTGGTGCGGCCGGGCGGGGGACCACCCTGGTGCTGATCGGCACCGGCATCGATGAGTCGGCGTTGTCGGCGGCGTTGCAGGACTGTACCCGCGAACCCGCCGACGAGAACGCGATGCTCGGCGTGCGCAAGTACATCGTCTAGGACGACGGTGAGCCGGGGCGGTGCTCCGGTCGGACGCGTTCTCGGCGGGTATGTGTACGTGGATTCAGTCGGGTCAGCGATGGGATCGCCTTGACTGAGCTGAGGTAGCTCTGGCGCGCGGTTCGCGTACCTGGCTTCAGCCGAGCGGTCGCCGACGGTGACTTGGCTGAACTGAGGGAGGTGCACGAAACTGGTGGGGGTGTGCTCCGTTATCCTGCGGCCATGTTCAAGGTCAACGAGTACTTCGGCGGCAATGTCGCGTCGATCGCCTTCACGACCGCGCAAGGGCCGGCCACCGTCGGCGTCATGGCCGTCGGCGAATTCGAGTTCGGGACCTCCCAGCTGGAGATCATGAGCGTGGTGTCCGGTGCGCTGACGGTACGACTGCCCGGCGCGGACGACTGGGAAACCTACGCGGCGGGAACGCAATTCACGGTCCCTGCGAACAGCACGTTCACGGTGCGTGCGGACGTCGAGACGGCCTACCTGTGTGAGTACCGCTAGATCAGCGCCTTCTTGCCGCGGATCCGGCGCCGGACATCGCCCATCAGCAGCTGACTGGCGCCCTGGCGGATGAATCGCGGCAGGAACCGGTTGACGAACGAGACGAAGACGAACAGGTTCTCGAAGCGCCGTCGGTCGGCGTCCGAGAAATGCAGGCCCATGGCATCGCGGAACACCGGCGCCAGTGACCCGATGGTCAGGAACTTGAGCAGCGGTCCGAACGTCACCCGCAGCGGCCACCGGACCATCTTCAGATCCACCAGTGCCATCAGGTAGTCGCGGATGTGATCGTCCATCGCGACGCGTTCGCACGCGGTGTTCCAGTAGACGTCGAAATCGGCCCGGGTGGCCGGCCATTGGTCCGCGGTGACCTGCAGCGTGGTGCCCAGCGGCTGCGCGGTCCGGTAGAACTGCTCGGCCTGCTCCTCGGTCATCACCCCGTGCAGCAGTTCGAAGGTGTCCTCGAACCCGACGAACAGACAGGCCGCCACCCACAGCTGCAGTTCACGGTTGAAGGCGTTGTAGCGCACCGGGCTGGCTTCGGTGGAGAGCACCTGACGATGCGCGCCGTTGACCGCCTCCCGGTAGGCGGCACGTTCCTCCGCGGTGCCGAGGATGGCGACGGCGAGGTACTGGGTCGTGGTGCGGGCCCGTTTCCAGGGATGCTCCATCAGGCTGCCGGATTTCACCCGGCTCTCGGCCACTCCGTAGCCGACCTCCGGCCAGGACAACTGCATGACGACGTTGGCGGCGGCGCCGGCGAAGGACCAGAAGTCCAGGGCGTCGGCGATGGCGACGTCGCCGCGGTGCCAGCGCGGGGTTCGCTGTTCGATGGTGATGCGGGTGTCGGCGTTGGTGAGCCGCGGGGATGACCCGAAATCGAGGTAGTGCGCAGGCATCGCGACTGTCTCCTTACCGGGGCGGGCGAAGCGACGGGCAACTTTTCGGGGCTGATCAGCAACGTCGATCACTGGACCGTTGTAGGGAGCCTGGCACATGGGTTGACGTTCGCGCAAGGCTTTATGTGAATGACTATTCTCTCGAGTCTGCGGCAATGCCCGGGTGAAATGCCCACCTGCATATGGTCAACTGTGATCAAGAATGAAGACGCATTCCCGGAACCTGTAGGTACCTGCCGAATGCGTTACCGTGAGGGTATGTCTCCGGCCGGTCCTCCCGCGCAACCTGCTGTGCGGCGCCGGCCACGCGATCGCAAGGCCCAGATCGTCAAGGCCTCCGCCGAGGCCTTCAGTGAGCTCGGCTACCACGCAGTCAGCATGGAGGAGATCGCCTCGCGGGTCGGCATCTCGGCCGCGGCGTTGTACCGGCATTCGCCCAACAAGTACGGGCTGTTCCGGGACGCCGTCTTCGGCCTGGGGCAGCAACTGGTGGACAGCACCGATATCGCCGATCCGGAACGCGATCCGGCGATTCTGCTGGCCGACCTCGTCGACGCTGTCGTGGAGACCGCGATCGCCAACCGCAGCTCCGGCGGGCTGTACCGCTGGGAGGGGCGCTATCTCAACGAGGACGACCAGGCCGTCCTGGCCGGTCAGATCGAGTTGGTGAACCGTCGGCTGCATGAGCCGCTGATCCGGCTGCGGCCGGAGCTGACCTCGCGCGAACGCTGGACCTTGTCCTCGGCCGCGCTGAGTGTGATCGGCAGCATCACCGATCACCGGAACTCGCTGCCCGTCGGCGAGGTTCGGGTGCTGCTGGCCGGCCTGGCCGCTGCCGTGCTGGCGGCCACCCTGCCCGCCCCGTTCGAAGCACCCGAATCGAACCCTTTGGCGCCCAGCGGTTCCGGCGCCGGCGGCAAGTACGAGATGCTGTTGCACGAGTCCCTGCTGCTGTTCCACCAGAAGGGGTTCCGCGAGACGAGCATGGAGGACATCGCCGCGGCGGTGGGCATCCAGGCATCCGGTATCTACCGATACTTCCCGGGTAAGGCCGATCTGCTGGTCGCGTCCTACCGGCGCAGCGCCGACCGGGTGTCCGCAGATGTGTCGAGCGTTCTTGCCGCGGAATCGGATCCGGAGCAGGCACTGGCCCGCCTGATCGATCTTTACGTGACCCGTTCCTTCCGGGAACCCGAGATCGCCTACGTGTACTACGCCGAACGCGGCAATGTGCCCGAGGCCGACCGGGCGCCGATCCGCAATATCCAGCGCGCGACGGTGGACGAGTGGGCGCGGCTGCTTGCCGCCGCGCGTCCCGAGTTCAGCCACGCGCAGGCCAAGTTCGCCGTGCACGCCGCCTTCGGTCTGGTGGTCGACCTCGGTCGGCTGGTGCAGTACCAGGACACCGAGCACTCCCGCGCCTGCGTCAAGCTGTTGATGGAAATGACGCTGTTGGGGCGCGAACCGCAGCTCGTCCCGTCTCAGCTGAACGGTTTGCGTTCGTCGAACCTGCGCGACGCCAGGCCGGCGGATCGCCACACCCGGGCGATCCAGTCCTCGTCCTCTTCGGTGACCAGATTGCCCATCATCCGCACCGCCACCTTCATCAGGAAGTGCGAGCGCATCGCGATCGGGCCCACCGCGGGCAGGAACCTCGGCAGCGTGAGCAGCAGGGCCAGGCGCCGCGCCGCGGAGAACCCGCGCGCGTAGTGCTCGGTCAGCACCGCGGGCCACGCCGTGGTCAGATCGCCGGTCCCCAGCAGCTGCGCGGCCAGCCGCCCCGTCTCCAGGCCGTAGTCGATGCCCTCGCCGTTGAGCGGATTGACACATGCCGCGGCGTCGCCGATCAGCATCCAGTTCGGGCCGGCCACCCCGGACACCGCGCCGCCCATCGGCAGCAGGGCGGACAACCCGGCCCGGGGCTCGCCCTCGAAACCCCACTCCTCGCGGCGTAGATCGCAGTAGTAGGACATCAGCGGCCGCAACGCGGCCTCCGACGGGCGTTTCGCGGTGGCCAGCGCACCCACACCGACGTTCACCTCGCCGTTGCCCAACGGGAAGATCCAGCCGTAGCCGGGGAGCACCTTGCCCTCCGGGGAGCGCAATTCCAGGTGCGAGGTGATCCAGGGTTCGTCGGCGCGCGGGGTCGCGATGTATCCGCGCACCGCCACGCCGTACACCGTCTCCTGATGCCAGGCGCGGCCGAGGACGCGCCCCAGCGTGGAGCGGGCGCCGTCGGCCACGATCAGCTGGCCGACACCGATCACCGATCCGTCGTCCAGTATCAGTTCCGATACCTGACCCAACGAATCATGGCGCACGTCAACAACTTTGACGCCGAGCATCATCTTGGCGCCCTCGTTGGCGGCGACCATGCGAATCCGGTCGTCGAGTTCGGTGCGCGGGACCGCGCTGCTGGTGGGGGGGTAGGACGGGCCGGGCCACGGGATCTCCACATCGGCGCCGAACCCGGACATCCGCAGGCCGTGATGGCTGATCCGGCCGTCCAGCCAGTCGGCGAGGCCGAGGCGCTGCAGCTCCGAGACCGCGCGCGGGGTCAATCCGTCACCGCAGGCCTTGTCCCTGGGAAACTGCGCGGAGTCGATGACGAGGACGTCGCGACCGGCCCGGGCCGCCCACGCGGCGGCCGAGGAACCGGCGGGCCCGGCCCCCACGACAACCACATCGGCCTTGATCAAGTCGCTCCGCTCCTGCCCGCTGTATCCCCGACACCTCACAGTATGTTGGACGCATGAGGACACCGGCGAGCGTGGTGGCGGGGGTGGACTTCGGGGATCCCGAATTCGCCGCGCAGGTGCGCGACGGAGTGGCGCGCGTCGAAGATCTGATGGCCACCGAGCTGGGCAAGGCAGATGAGCTGATGGCCGAGGCCGTCCAGCATCTGTTCCAGGCCGGCGGCAAGCGGTTCCGGCCGCTGTTCACCGTGCTGTCGGGGTCGCTGGGGCCACGCCCTGAGGACGACGACGTCACCATCGCCGGTGCCGTGATCGAGCTGGTGCACCTGGCCACGCTCTATCACGACGATGTGATGGACGAGGCTCAGGTGCGCCGTGGTGCGGACAGTGCCAACGCGCGCTGGGGCAACAACATCGCGATCCTGGCCGGCGATTACCTGTTCGCGACGGCGTCGCGGCTGGTGTCGCGGCTCGGCCCGGACGCGGTGCGGGTGATTGCGGACACATTCGCCCAGCTGGTGACGGGCCAGATGCGCGAGACGCGCGGCGCCGCCGGCGGTACCGACGAGATCGAGCACTACCTCAAGGTGGTCTACGAGAAGACGGCCTGCCTGATCTCCGCCTCGGGACGTTTCGGTGCCACCTTCTCGGGCGCCGGCGAGGAGCAGATCGAGCGGCTGTCCCGGCTGGGCGGCATCGTCGGGACGGCGTTTCAGATCTCCGACGACATCATCGACATCGACAGCGATCCCGACGAGTCCGGCAAGGTCCCGGGCACTGACCTGCGCGAAGGCGTGCACACCCTGCCGGTGCTGTACGCGCTGCGCGAGCCCGGCCCCGACGCCGAGCGACTGCGGGTGCTGCTGGCCCAGCCGATCGAGGACGATGCCGAGGTGGCCGAGGCGCTGGCTCTGCTGCGCCGGTCCCCGGGCATGGCGCGCGCCAAGGAGACGGTGCGCGAATACGCGGTGCGGGCGCGCGAGGAGCTGGACAATCTGCCCGAGGGTCCCGGCCGGGCTGCGCTGGCCACGCTGGTGGACTACACCGTCAACCGGCACGGGTAGTCGGAACCTACGGGGGTCGACCGGCGTTACATCAGCGAAGGCTTTCGTAGGAGGAACTCTGATGACCTGGCATCCTCATGCCAACCGGATGAAGACCTTCGTGCTGCTCGTCAGCATGTCTGCGCTGATCGTTTTCATCGGTTCGCTGTTCGGGAACCCGTCGATCCTGTGGCTGTCCGTGCTGTTCGCCGTCGGCATGAACGCATACGTGTACTTCAACAGCGACAAGATGGCGCTGCGGGCGATGCATGCCCAGCCCGTCACCGAGATGCAGGCACCGGCGATGTACCGGATCGTCCGCGAGCTCGCGACCACCGCCCGCCAACCCATGCCGCGGTTGTTTATCAGCGACACCGCCGCGCCCAACGCGTTCGCCACCGGCCGCAACCCGCGCAATGCCGCGGTGTGCTGCACCACCGGCATCCTGCAGATCCTCGACGAGCGGGAACTGCGTGCGGTGCTGGGCCACGAGCTGTCCCATGTGTACAACCGCGACATCCTGATCTCCTGTGTGGCGGGTGCGCTGGCTTCGGTCATCACCGCGCTGGCCAATATCGCCATGTTCGCCTCGATGTTCGGCGGTAATCGCGATGGTGGTACGAATCCCTTTGCGCTGCTGCTGGTTTCGCTGCTGGGCCCGATCGCGGCCACCGTGGTCAAGCTGGCCGTGTCGCGTTCGCGGGAGTACCAGGCCGACCAGTCCGGCGCCGAGCTGACCGGGGATCCGCTGGCGCTGGCCAGCGCGCTGCGCAAGATCGCCTACGGCGTGCAGGCCGCGCCGCTGCCGCCCGTGCCGCAACTGGCCGACCAGGCGCACCTGATGATCGCCAACCCGTTCCGGGCGGGGGAGAAGATCGGCAAGCTGTTCTCCACCCACCCGCCCATGGAGGACCGCATCGCGCGTCTGGAGGCGATGGCCGGTCGCGGACCCCTGTGATTGCGGAGCGGCTACGTACGTGTTTCGTACGCAAGCGCGCCGAAATCACGGAGGTTGGCTAGGGTGTCGCCATGCGTATGCGAGGTCTGCTCTTCGTCACGGCGGCGACTGCCGCCTTGAGCGCCCCGGCGATCGCGGGTGCCGAACCTGCGCCGCCGCCCCCACCGCCGCCGGGCCCGAACATCAATGCCTGGGAACTGGTCAAGCCCTCCGCCTACGCCGTGAACGACGGCACCATGTACGCCTTCACCGTGCCCGGCGACATCACCTGCGTGATGAGCCGCGGCACCGGTGGCTACGGCTGCAGTGGGCCGTTCCCGGCCGCCCCCAACGGCGCCAACGTGGTGTCCGGCGGTCAGGTGGGAGCCCCCGGTTTCGCGAACGCCGCCAACGCGATCTACGTCGGGGATCAGCCGGCCCAGCCGCTGCCCGCCAACTCGCGCATCGGTTTCCAGAATGTCAGCTGTGGCACCGACGGCGTGGTGACCGCGTGCCAGAACTCGTTCGACCAGTCCGGGTTCGTGATCAGCCCGGCAGGCAGCTACATCCTCAATCCGAGCAACCCGCTGCTGGACCGGCCCGAGGGCACCAACCCCTACTTCAACTGACGCGGGACGCTAGAAGCCCGCGCCGTACACCTCGTGGCCGGGCTTCTCCAGCATCAGTCCGCGGTAGGCGTCCTCGACGGTGCAGCCGTGGTTGATCACCCCGTCGACCTCGCGGGCGATCGGCATCGGAATCCCGTACTGCTCGGAGAAATCCATGATCACCGATGACGCCTTCACGCCCTCGGCGACCTGGTTCATCGCCGCGATGATCTCCTCGACGGTCTTCCCGGACCCGAGCTGTTCGCCGACGTGGCGGTTGCGACTGCGCTGTGAGGTACAGGTGACGATCAGGTCGCCCATCCCGGCGAGGCCGCCGAAGGTGTCGCGATGCCCGCCCATGGCCACGCCCAGCTTGGACATCTCGGCCACCGCGCGGGCCATCACCATGGCGCGGGTGTTCTCCCCGATGCCCAGCGAGTAGCCCATTCCGACGGCGATCGCGTACACGTTCTTCAGCGCTCCGGCCATCTCGACACCCACCACATCATCGGAGGTGTAGGTGCGGAAGCGCCTGGTGCGGAACAGGTCTGCCAGGTTGGCGGCCAGATGCTGGTCGGGCATGGCCAGCACGGCGGCGGCGGCGTAGCCCTCGGCGACCTCGCGGGCGATGTTCGGCCCGGCCAGGATTCCGGCGGGATGCCCGGGCAGCACCTCGTCGACGATCTGACTCATCCGCAGGTTGGTGCCCTGCTCCAGGCCCTTCACCAGGGAGACCACCGGAACCCACGGCCGCAGCTCCCGGGCGAGTTCTTCGAGCACACCGCGGAACCCGTGCGACGGAACGCCCATCACGATCACGTCGGCACTCTGTGCGGCCTCGCAGAAATCGGTGGTGGCCCGCAAGCCATCCGGCAGCGCCACCTCGTCGCCGAGATAGCGCGAGTTGCGGTGATTGTCGTTGATGTCCTTGGCAGTGTCCTCGGATCGGACCCACTGCAGGGTCGGCGTACGCCGCGCGCAGATGGTGGCCACGGTGGTGCCCCAGGATCCTCCGCCCAGGACGACGACGTTCGGTTCGCGTTGTGCAGGTGCCATCGGGTCAGCGTATTGCCGCGATCGTGCCGGTGACCGCAAGTTGCTGAACTGGCTCGGATGCGCGCGGGTGTGTCGGCGCGGGCGGCGTCCCGCCCCGAAGATCTGCCTGCTCGGGATAAGTTAACGTGCCGTCCGCTATAGCGGCAAGGCGAGAGATGTGATGGCAGGGCCACCGCGGTGCAGCTTGAGCCTATGATGGCTTCCCGTTCGGTGCCGGTGCTACGCTGCACGCGCCAAATATGTGAATGAGAATTCTCAAAACGTTGACGCCGATGGAACCGCGGCGATACCGTGCCAAGCATTGCGAGTGATCGGGCCCGGGGGTGGTCGCGGCTCGCTACCGGGAGGGAAGCGCTTTGCCCATTCAGCGCGCGACCGACGGGCTCGCTGCCATCGAACACTGGACCGACGGTTACGTCCGGCGCCATCCGGCGGCGTCGCTGCGCACCGTCGGTGATCAGTTCGTGCTCGGCGTGCGCACCCTGCAGCATCTGTTCGTCGACCTGTTCACCGGACAGTTCCAGTGGCAGGAGTTCATCCGGCAGGGCGCGTTCATGGCCGGCACCGCGGTGATTCCCACCGTGCTGGTGGCGCTGCCCATCGGGGTCACCCTCTCCATCCAGTTCGCGCTGTTGGCCGGGCAGGTCGGCGCGACGTCCCTGGCCGGCGCGGCCAGCGGTCTGGCCGTCATCCGCCAGGCCGCATCGCTGACCGCGGCCGTGCTCATGGCCGCGGCGGTGGGGTCGGCGATCACCGCCGACCTCGGCTCGCGGACCATGCGCGAGGAAACCGATGCGATGGAAGTCATGGGAGTCTCGGTGATCCGGCGACTGGTGGTGCCGCGATTCGCCGCCGCCGTCATGATCGGCGTCGCGCTCACCGGCGTGGTGTGTTTCGTCGGCTTCCTGGCCAGCTTCCTGTTCAACGTGTACTTCCAGAACGGCGCCCCGGGCAGCTTCGTGGCGACCTTCGCCTCGTTCGCGACCACCGGTGACATGGTCATCGCGCTGGTGAAGGCGGTGATCTTCGGTGCCATCGTCGCCATCGTCTCGTGTCAGAAGGGGTTGTCCACGGCGGGCGGGCCGACCGGTGTGGCCAACTCGGTGAACGCGGCGGTGGTCGAATCGATCCTGCTGCTCATGGTGGTCAACGTGGCGGTCAGCCAGCTCTACATCATGCTGTTCCCGAGGGTCGGGCTGTGACGGTCTCGACCTTCATGGGGCCGTGGGCCAGAGGCCTGCGACGCAGCGCCGTTCCGGTGATCCGCATCGGGCACATGCTGGTGTTCTTCGTGCGAGCGGTGGCCGGCGTCCCGGTGGCGCTGCGGCACTACCGTGGCGAGTTCGTCCGGCTGCTCTCCGACATCGCTTGGGGCAACGGCTCTCTGGTGGTCGGTGGCGGCACCGCCGGGGTCGCGGTGGTGCTGGGCGTCACCGTCGGGGCGCTGGTGGGCATCGAGGGCTACAACTTCCTGGACCTGCTGGGGCTGGGCCCGGCGACCGGCATCATCTCCTCGTTGGTGAACACCCGCGAGCTGGCGCCGATCGCCGCCTCGCTGGCATTCGCGACGCAGGCCGGCTGCCGCTTCACCGCGCAACTGGGTTCGATGCGCATCGCCGAAGAGGTGGACGCGCTGGACGCCCTGGCGATCCGCCCGATCCCGTATCTGGTGACCACCCGCCTGATGGCCTCGGTGATCGCGGTGATCCCGCTCTACGTGGTGGTGCTGGCGGTCAGCTACCTGACCACCCAGGTGGTGGTCTTTCTGATCAGCGGCGGATCGACCGGCTCCTATCTGCACTACTTCAGCCTGATGCTCTCCGGTCAGGACATTCTCTTCTCGGTGCTCAAGACCGTGATCTTCGTGTGGATCGCGTCAACGGTGCAGTGCTACTACGGGTTCTACGCCTCGGGCGGTCCGGTCGGGGTGGGCGTCGCCGCCGGACATGCCATGCGGGCCAGTATCACCGTGGTGATCATCGTCAACATGCTGCTCACCATGGCACTGTGGACGGTCGACTCCGGCGCCAGGTTCGGTGGGTAGATGCCGAACTCGATCGAGACCGACGGACGCGGGCTCTCCGACCGCCAGCTGCTCGCCACCGGTATCGCGATCCTGCTTGTGGCGGGGATGGTTTCGGCAGCTCTACTGGTCAAGGCCACCGGCCGGATGGACGCCCGGGTGCCGGTGGTGGCCACCCTGATCAACGTCGGTGACGGCCTGCCGCAACGTTCCGACGTGAAGTACCACGGGGTGCTCGTCGGCATGGTCGACGATGTCACGCCGGCGGCCAACGGCGACCCGAACTTCGTGCGGATCGACCTCAAACCCGAATACGCGGCCTCGATCCCGAACACGGTGACCGCGCGGGTGGTGCCCAGCAACGTGTTCGCGGTCTCCTCGGTGCAGCTCGTGGACCGTGGCCCCGGACCGGCGATCGCCGCGGGGGCGCAGATCCCGGAGGACACCGAGCTGCCGACAGTGCTGTTCCAGACCACCATCAGCAAGCTGCGCGACATCCTGGCCGCCACCGGCCGCGGGCGTGAGGACAAGACCATCGGCGTGCTGGCCGCCATCAACGCGGCCACCGAGCACCGGCGTGCCGAATTACTGGGCAGCGGAGCACAATTGAACCGGTTGGTGGACCAGCTGGACGCCATCGTGGCGACCGAGCCGGGGCCCTCCACGGTGTCGGCGCTCATCGACGCGGCCACGGGTCTGCAGAGCACGGCACCCGAACTGGTCGACGCGCTGCACGTCGCGGTGGCGCCGATGCAGACCCTGGTGGAGCAGCGGGCGCAGCTCACGTCGCTGGTCAACGGTGGGCTCAACACCATGGGCACCACGCACACGGCGCTGGGCAATCACACCGACCGACTGGTGCAGATCACCTCCGATCTCACCCCGGTGCTCGGCCAGCTCGCCGACACCTCCCATCACTGGGTGCCGGCGTTCGTGAAGCTGAATCAACTGTCGGACAAGTTCTTCGATCACGTGTGGATCTCCGATCTGGACACCGGCAACATGCGGGTGAACCTGTCGTTCACGCCGTCGCACACCTATACCCGCGCCGACTGCCCGCAGTACGCCGGGCTCAAGGGGCCCAGCTGTTTCACCGCGCCACTCGTGCCGACCCGCCCCGAGCTGCCCGATGTTCTGCTGCCGCAGAACTATCGGCCGCCCGCGGATCTGTTGCCACCGGCCGGGACGGTGCCGGGCGCCCACGGTAACCTCGCCGCGGTCGGGCCGCCGCTGGTCGTGCCGAACCCCAGCCTCGCCGATCCCAATCCGCCGCTGCCGCCATGGATGGCACCCGCTGCGCCGGTGCCCGGCACCGCCAATCCGGCGCTGGCGCCGACCCCACCGCCGCCGGTGCCGCTGTCACCCCTGGCGCCGGTCGCACCCCGTCCGGGGCCGCCGCTCGCGGCCGAGGCCGCACCCGCGTCGTTCGGGGGCAACGTGGGGCCGGTCGGTGGTCCGCAGGAACGTGACGTGCTGAGCGCGGCAATCGGTCAACCCGCGAGCCCGGCGACTCAACTGCTGCTGGGTCCGGTCGCCCGCGGCACCACCGTGTCAGTAGGGGGTGCCCGGTGACCTATCGCGGACCGATGATCGGCCTGTCTCTGTTCATGGCCGTGGCCATCACGTTGACGTGGCTGGTCTATGTCACGCTGCGTCGCGACGTCGCCGGCGACACCGTCGGCTACACCGCGGTGATCTCCGACGTGTTCGGGTTGCGCGAGGGCGACGACGTCCGGATGGCGGGCGTGCGGGTGGGCCGCGTCGAGAAGATCGAGCTGCAGGGCGATGTGGCGAAGGTGTCCTTCGTCGTGCAGAGCGATCAGCAACTGCTCGGCACCACCGTCGCGTCGGTTACCTACCAGAACATCGTCGGTCAGCGCTATCTCGGCCTGTCGCGCGGTGACACCGGCGAGCCGCAGGCGTTGCCGCCGGGCAGCGAGATCCCGCTGGAGCGTACCGATCCGTCCTTCGATGTCGGGGCGCTGCTCAACGGGTACGAGCCATTGTTCAGTGCGCTCAACCCGACCGACGCCGACAACCTCACCAAAGGCGTCATCGAATCCCTGCAGGGCGACCGTGCCTCGGTCGTCACCCTCGTCGATGAGACTGCGCGACTGACCGATTCGTTCGCTGGGCAGGACCAGCAGCTCGGGCAGGTGATCACCGACCTCAACGTCGTGGTGACCAATCTCGCCCAGCACAACGACAGCCTGGACGAGGTCATCACCCAGACCCGGGGGGTGGTGTCCACCTTCGATGCGCGGCGCCCCGAACTCGTCGACTCGATGGGATCCATCACCGCTGTGGTGCGCCAGCTGTCCACCATCGCCGACGAGGTGTACCCCTCGCTGAACGAGTTGGTGGTCCGCGAGCCGGGATTCGCCCAGCATCTGGTGAGCATCGAACCGCAACTCGCCTTCACCGGAGCCAATCTTCCGTTGCTGCTCAAAGGGTTTGCGCGGATCACCAACGAGGGCGCCTACGCCAACAGCTACGCGTGCGACCTGAACGCCACCGGCTTCTTCCCGGGTCTCAACGACGTGACACCGATCATCGTCGACGCGGCGACCCCCGGCGAGGGGGCCCACTACACACCGAGGTGCAGGAACATGGCCAATGGCTGACGGGCGGAGATGGTGGCGTCGGCCGCTGCTCAGCTGGGACCGGACCTGGCTGGGCGTGACCGCCATCGCCGTGGTCACCGTGCTGATCGGGGCGATGCTGGCCGTGAAGGTCGCCGATATCGGCTACCGCAGCTACACCGCGCACTTCCTGCAGGCCGCGGCGCTCAAGACCGGCAACCCGGTCACCGTGGCGGGCATCCCGGTCGGCGAGGTCACCGCCATGAAGCTGGCCGGTGATCATGTCGAAGCAAAGCTCAAGGTGCGCAACGATGTCGCGCTCGGGCAGGACTCCCGGGCGATCATCAAGGTCACCACCATTCTCGGGTCCAGGTACCTGGCGCTGCAGCCGGCCGGGCCGGGATCGCTGCCGGACAACACCTTCGGGCTCAGCCAGACCGAGGTTCCCTATGACCTGCAGGAGGCGCTGGCCGATGTCACCACCACCTACGAACAGGTGGACACCGACCAATTCGCCCAGACACTGGGCATTCTCGGCGAGCAGATGCAAGGTCTGCCCGAGGTGGTGCCCCAGGCGCTGACCAACACCCACACCCTGTCGACGATCATCGCCGACCGCCGCGACCAGTTGGGTTCGCTGCTCAAGACCACCGAACTGGTCAGCACCACGCTACGGCGCCAGCAGTCGGCGATCGGGCAACTGGTCACCCAGGGCAATGATCTGGTCGGCGAGTTCGTCGCCCGGCGGGCGTCGTTCCGCGCGCTGATGGCCTCGCTGACGAATCTGGTGGAAACCCTGAGCGGCATCGTCATCGACGACCGTCCGGAACTGGAGAACCTGCTCGTCAACCTCCGCGAACTGTCCGACATGCTGGGCCAGCACGACGATCTGCTGCGCAGCACCCTGCAGGCCGGCCCGGTGGCGCTGCGCGGGCTGACCAATGCCACCGGCACCGGCAATGCGGTGGACCTCCATGTGGCCAACGGGCTGCTGATCGACTCGTGGATGTGCGCGATCAGCGGCCGGGCCGAACAGTTCGGGATGATCGAGTACTTCCAGGACTGCACATGAGGCGGCCATCGGTCACGGTCCTCGCGGGCGGCGCCATTGCGGTGATCGTGGCGGCGGTGGCCGTCGGCGTCGGCTGGTCCTACGTCCGCGACCAGGTCGACACCATCCGCGTCACCGCCCAGTTCGACAGTGCGGCCGGTCTCTACGAGGGCAATGTCGTTGCCGTGCTGGGAATGCCGGTCGGCAAGGTCGAGACGATCACCGCCAAGGGCGGGTATGTCGAGGTCGAGTTCAGCGTGGACAAGGACGTCGCGGTACCCGCCGACGTGCAGGCCGTCACCATCTCGAACTCCATCCTCACCGACCGGCAGATCGAGCTGACCCCGCCCTACCGGGGCGGGCCGACCCTGCGCAACCACGACACCATCGGCCTGAACCGCACCAAGACGCCGGTCGAATTCGCCCGCGTGCTCGATGTCCTGGACAAGCTGTCGGCATCGCTGCACGGTGACGGCGCGGGCAACGGCCCGGTCGCCGATCTGGTCAACGCCTCCGCCGCCATCGCCGACGGCAACGGCCAGCAGATGAAGGACGCGCTCGGGGAGCTGTCGAACGCGTTGCGGCTCAGCGCCGATCGCGGCGCCCTGACCCGCGACCAGCTCACCACCAGCATCCGCAACCTGAGTTCGCTGTTCGAGGCGACCGCCCGCAACGACGCGACCCTGCGGGAGTTCGGCTCGTCGGTGAACCAGCTCAGCCAGATCCTGGCCGATGAGCAGTTCGGCACCGGCAGCACCGGCAGGAAACTCAACGATGTCATCACCCAGGTCGGTGAGGTGCTGGCCACCCATCGCGATGCGGTCAAGCAGATCATCCTCAACGGCAACACCGCGGTGACCACCACCGTCGACCATCGGCGCGACCTCGCCGAGTTCCTCGATCTGACCCCCATGACCCTGGACAACCTGTACAACATCGTCGATCAGCGAAACGGCTCGGCACGGGTGCACGTCCTGGTGGACAAGGTGCTGTTCGACTCCCAGACGGTCAAAGAGATGTGCAACATGATGGGCCTGCGCCAATTGGGTTGCAGCACCGGCACGATGCAGGACTTCGGCCCGGACTTCGGGCTGTCCTACATGCTCGACGGTATGGCCGCGATGGGGCAGAAATGACCGCGCGGCTGCCCAGGTCCGTCCTGCCGCTGGCCGTCACCGCCTGCCTGACCGCCGCCGGCTGCGCGACGGAAGGGCTGGCCAGCCTGCCGCTTCCGGCGCCAGGGGTGGGTGCGGGCGGCTACGAGCTGACCGCCGTGTTCGGCAACGCGCTCAACTTGCCCGCCAACGCGAAGGTGAAGCTCGCCGGCGCCGATATCGGGCAGGTCGAGTCGATGGTGGCCCGCAACTACACCGCCGTCACCACCCTGCGCATCCTCGACGGTGTGCAGCTACCACAGGGCAGCACCGCCGAATTACGGTCCGCGACACCGCTGGGCGATGTGTTCGTCGCGATCAAGCCGCCCACGCCCACGGCGCCGAGCGCCGTGCTGCTGCGCGAGGGTGACACCATCGGTCTGGATTCCACGACCGCGGCCGCGACGGTGGAGTCGCTGCTGAGTGCCGCCGCGGTGATGGTCAACGGGGGTGCGGTGCGCAACCTCACCAACATCATCAACGGCGCGGGCAAGGCGACCGGCGATCAGGGGCAGGCCTTCGGCGATCTGATCGCCAAGACCAACCACACCCTGGGCACCCTGAACGCCCGCTCCGACCAGATCTCCACGGCGCTGACCGAGACCTCGGGGCTGCTGGGTGAGATCGAGACCAGGAACGACACCATCGGCGAACTGATGGACGCAGCGGGCCCGGCCACCGAGACGCTGGCCGCGCACACCACCCAGATCACCGATCTCGTCCAGCTGATCGGTGACACATCGGTGCAGCTGCAGAAGTTCCCGTCGATCGCGGGCACCGATACCAGCGGGCGCAGCGCGATCGCCGATATCAACAGCGTGGCGGGTGCATGGAACGATGTCGCGCTGGCGCCCGATGCCAGCCTGTACTCGCTGAACCGGCTGATGCCTGCCCTGGTCAAAGCCACTGCCAGCAACGCGATCTCGACGAGAGCGAGCATCGACCGGCTGGTGCTGGGTTCGATCCCCGATATCGGGTTCGCCGGTGATCCGGGTCTGCACGGTCCCAAGCGCTACAACTGGCACCAACTGGTCGGCTCCCTGCAGTACACCCTGCTCCGGTTGCAGGAACGCGTCGTCGGGCGCGGGCCGGGAGTTCCGCAGGTCCCGGTGATCCCGAGTCCGACCGAACCGGGTCAGATCATTCCGGCACCCGCAGCCGGAGAAATCGGACCGCCGGGGCCCCGGTGATCGCCGGTCTGGCCGACGTCCTGGTCGGTGTGGTGCGCGCCGGACACCGCAAACGGGCGTGGCTGTCCGCGGGGGCCTTGGCGATGACGTTCGTCGTCGCCACCGGCTATCTGTTGATCGGTGCGCTGCAGGTCAATCCGTTCGATTCGGAGTACCGGGTCACCGTGCGCCTACCCGAATCGGCGGGGCTGCTGCCCAACCAGGATGTCACGCTGCGCGGGGTGCCGGTGGGCAAGGTCGAGCGCCTCGACATCACCGCGGCCGGTGTGGACGCGGTGATCACCGTGACATCGTCGGTGCCCATCCCGATGTCGAGCGACGTGCGGGTGTCCGGGCTGTCGCCGGCCGGTGAGCAGTACATCGACTTCGTGGCCTCCGCCAACGACGGGCCATTCCTGGGCGACGGCAGCGTCGTCGAGCAGGGCCGCGCGACGGTACCGGTGAGCCTGGCCGATCTGCTGGCACACGCCGACGGCGCACTGGCACAGGTGGACACCGCGAAGCTGGACATCATCCGGCGGGAACTCAGCATGAGCGAGGACGGCCCGCAGAAGCTCGCCGACGTCATCGACGGCGGAACGTTCCTGCTGTCCACCCTGGATTCGGTGCTGCCGGAAACCACCAGCCTGCTGCGCACCAGCCAATCGGTATTCACCCTGGCCGCCGACAAAAATGCCGGGATCGACTCCGCAGCAGACAATCTGGCGTCCACCCTGGACGGGGTGGCCCGGATGCGGGAGGGCTACCGTCGGCTCACCGATCAGGCGCCGGGCGCGCTCACCGATATCGACAACCTGTTCGCCGACAACTCCGACACCATGGTGCAGCTACTCGGCAACCTCACCACCACCACGCGACTGCTGTACCTACGGGTGCCGGCGCTCAACGCGTTGTTCCCGGACCACCGCACCTCGGTACTGGACGCGCTGGGCAGCGTCATGCACGACAACGGGTTGTGGGCGACCGGCGACATCTACCCGCGGTACGCCTGCGACTACGGAACGCCGCGTCGCCCACCGTCCTCGGCGGACTACCCCGAGCCCTACATGTACACCTACTGCCGCGACGACCATCCCGGCGTTCTGGTGCGGGGGGCCAAGAACGCCCCCCGCCCCGCCGGGGACGACACCGCCGGCCCGCCGCCCGGTGCGGACCTCGGCCGCACGACGGACCCGACGCCCAAGGGCCGGTTCACCATTCCCACACCGTATGGCGGCCCGGTACTGCCGATCGAACCGCCCCGCTGAGATAGGAGCAACTGTGACAGTGACGACCGACGACAAGACCGACGACGATCAGCCCGCGGCCGACGACGTGATCGACGATGCCGAGGCGACCGAACCCGAATCCCCGGAGCCGATCCGGCGACGGCGCGGCATCACCGCGGCCGTCCTCGCGGTCTTCGTGGTGCTGGTGTCGGTTTCGGGCTTTCTGGGCTGGCGGCTCTGGCAGCACCAGCAGGTGACCGAGGCCGGGCAGCAGGCGCGTGACGCGGCGGTGTCGTATGCGCAGGTGCTGACGAGCATCGACTCCGACAAGGTCGACGAGAACTTCGACCAGGTGCTCGCGGGCGCCACCGGAGAGTTCAAGGACATGTACTCGGAGTCCAGTGTGCAGTTGCGGCAGTTGCTGATCGACAACAAGGCCACCGCGCACGGTGTCGTCGTCGAGTCGGCCATCCAGTCGGCGGCCAAGGACAGGGTCGTGGTGCTGCTGTTCGTCGACCAGTCGGTGTCGAACGCCAACGTGCCGGATCCGCGGCTCGATCGCAGCCGCATCAAGATGACCATGGAAAAGGTCGACGGGCAGTGGCGTGCGGCCACCGTCGAGCTGCCCTGATGCGGCGCCTCGCCGGCGTGCTCGGCGCGGCGGTCCTCGCGGCCGTCACCGCTCCGGTGGCGGTGGCGTCGCCGGCGATATTCTGCGATGAGCTGGCCGGCCAGTGGGACGGTCGGTACTGCCAGACCTCGGTGGCCTCGGAGCGTAATGCGGTGCGCGATATCAAGATCGCGGTGCCCGACGGGCTGATTGACGACCCGGTCGTCGGGCCGGTGCTGCGCGGATACCTGACCACGCTGGTGGACAACTGGACCCGAGTCGGGCGCTCGATGGCGGCGAACAGCTTTGGTGAGGCCAACTATCAGGTGTTCCGCCGCGGCGACACGGTCTCGGTGGTGTTCCGCGAGACCTACCACGCCGACGGTCCCGACTTCAACAACGCCTACCGCACCTTCACCTTCGGCGCAGGCCGGCAGTTGCAGCTCGCCGATCTCACCAGGCCCGGGGTGGATCCGCTGACGGCCATCGAACCGCTGGCGCGGCCGTTCGTCGAGCAGGCGCTGAATCAGGCTCCGCCGG
This sequence comes from Mycobacterium sp., assembly GCA_034520035.1. Lineage (GTDB taxonomy): Bacteria > Actinomycetota > Actinomycetes > Mycobacteriales > Mycobacteriaceae > Mycobacterium. The sequence continues at coordinate 96,268 of JAXHOA010000096.1, forward strand.
AACACCAACCGGGCAGCTACCCGTTCGTCGCGGACCGGTGGGTTCCGGACACGGTGTACTCCGGCGGCTACCGGGCGTGGGCGCTGACACCGGATGAGCTGATCCTCTACATGCCGGACTACCCGGTGGCCCGGGACACCCCGACCGATTTCACGCCCGGTGTCATGCAGTGGTCGATGGACGGCGGCACGGTGCAGGCGCGGATCCCGCTGTCGGCGCTGAGCCCGATCCTGCGGCCCGAATACGGCGGGAGCTAGCTGGGGAGGCTTCCGCCCAGTGGCGAGACCGAGCGTTTCTGGGCTCCGCGGGCCTCCGTAGCCGCAGACAACCGTCCCGCGCCACCGGGGTGTCGCCCCAGCGTCCGCTATCGGTAGTTGACGAACTGCAACGCGACCTCGAGGTCGGCGCCGCGCAGCAGGGCCTGCACGGCCTGCAGGTCGTCACGCTTCTTCGAGCTGACCCGGATCTCCTCGCCCTGGATCTGCGCCTTGACGCCCTTGGGGCCTTCGTCGCGGATCAGTTTGGTGATCTTCTTGGCGTTCTCGCTGTCGATGCCCTGCTTGATGCTGCCGATCACCTTGTAGGTCTTGCCCGACGGCTGCGGTTCGCCCGCGTCGAACGCCTTCATCGAGATGTCGCGACGGATCAACTTCTCCTTGAACACGTCGACGGCGGCCTTCACACGTTCCTCGGTGGAGGAGACGAGAATGATGCCTTCCTCACCCTGCCACTCGATGGTGGTGTCGGTGCCGCGGAAGTCGAACCGGGTGGACAGCTCCTTGGCTGCCTGGTTGAGCGCGTTGTCGACCTCTTGCCGATCTGCCTTGCTGACGACGTCAAAGCTGGAATCCGCCACTGGAGCCTCCTCATGGTGCTGGCCGTTTTCGTCTTCAGTACATCCTCGTTGTACCCTGCTACTCGCACCAAATTCCGGCAGGTTGCCCGAGCGGCCAATGGGAGCGGACTGTAAATCCGTCGGCTTACGCCTACACAGGTTCGAATCCTGTACCTGCCACACTGGTCAGGCCCCTCTTCGAGGGGGGGTTTAGGATGGGGATTGTAAGGAAGAGTAGTTAAGCGGGGGAATTAGTGGTTTTTTTTTTTTGGGTGTGAAAGAAAATTTTTTGAAGGGGTCGCGTCTAAAGGGGGGGTGATAAAAAGAGGGAGTTTTTCCTGAATGGGATGTATTATGGAGGGGAAGGAAGGGTCCTGGGGGAAGTGTTTTGGAGAGATCTGGGGTGTTATGGAAAAATTGGGGGGGAGAATCCGGGGGGGGAGGGGGGGAGTGAAGCATGAATTATGAGAAAGAAAAAAATGCAAGGGGGGGGGAGGAGAAGAAGAAGGGGGAGGGGATGATGAATAGGGGGGGGAAGGGGAGTGAGATAGGATGGGTGTTCTTGATGCCTGGGTCTGGTGCTAAAATTGGACTTCTATGCGATGGACTAAATTCAAGCTGGGGAAAAGGAAAGAAAATAGAGGGAAAGAGGGTGGAGGGGAGGGGAAAACGCGAGGAGTGAGAGGGAAGAAAATGAATAAGAGACAAAAAGAAACAGGGGGAGAGGGGGGGGGGGGGGCTGATATAGAGAAAATCGAGGAAGAGGGGGGGAGAATAAAAGGTCGTTTCATAATACTTCAAGAAAATTGATAGAGGCCGAGCGGCTGTCAGAGATGGGGCAAGGACAGACCGGTAAATAAGTATGGGGGGGGGGCGTCGCCGAGAGAGAGAGGGGGAGGGAGGGCAGAGAGGAGAGGAGGAGAGGGATCTCGGGGGAAATGAGAGGAGGAGAGAAAGGGGGAGAGAAAAAAAAATATGGGGAGAAACAGGAGAGGGGGGGGATAATAGGGATAGGGGGAAGAGGGGGGGGGGAGGGAGAAAGGAAGGGGGGGGGGGAAGAGAGGGGGGAGGGGGGGGGGGTGGGGGGGGCCGGGGGGGCCTGACGTGTGTGTCCGGCACCATCGGATCGCTATCAGATGGTGAACGCACGCCGCTGCGAGATCACGCGACCGTGGCCACGAATACCCGATTGATGATGTACCGCACCGACCCCGAGGAATCCAGGGACACGGTGACGAAATCCGTTCCGCCACCGTTGGCGTTGATCGAGAAGCCGGACGCCCGTCCCGGAAGATTCAGCGTCACGGAACGGTTGGCCGTATTCACGATGGTGATGTTGACGCTCGTGCCGTCCACATCGGTCGGAAGGTAGATGACTCCGTCCGGTCCGACCTGCGCAGCGTTGCTGATCAAACCGGGCGCGGGAACGATCAGATAATCTCCGTTGGCGCGCAGCACCGTGATGTAGCTGAGGTTCCTGTCGACGCGCGTGGAGATCACCACCGTGCCGTCACCGGTGATCGTGGGTTCTCCCCACGCGTTGCCGATCGTCGAGGCGGTCGCGGTGTCCTGCCCGGGGCGCAACACCACGATCTGACTGTATTGCTCTCCCGTGGGCGCGGCGACGCCAACGGTGAAGGCGACGGTGCCGTCGCTGCCGATCCGGGGGTCGATGCTGATGCCGTTGGGGTTGGTCACGACGATCGGGGGTTGTCCCGGCCGGAACACCGCGATCGTCATGCCGTTGTTGCCCCACATCGAGGCGACGGTGCCGTCGGGTCCGATGGCCGGCCGGATGCGGTAGATCTGGTTGGTCGTCCTCGTGAGTGATTCGACGGTTCCATTCGGACGCATGATCGTCACCGTCACGTCGGTGACGAACGCGCTCGCCGGCCCCGCGTACGTATGGAAGGCCACCGTGCCGTCGGCGCCGGCGACCACGCTGGAGACCAGTGTGCCGACGACGGTCGAGACCCGGTCGGGCGATCCCGGACGCAGCACGGTGACGGTTGTCGTGACGAGGTCGTCTTCCGTTCCGGTGCCCGTGGTCGTCACGTACGCGACCGTGCCGCCACCGCCGGTGACCACCTGGAGGACAGTGCCCGCGGCGGTGTTCGGCACGGCCTGTTCCCCTGCGCGCCAGACCCAGAGCGTCGTCGTCGATGCCGCTCGGGCCGCGAAGCCCGCCACGCCTGTCGTGGTGAAGACGATGGTGCCGTCGTCGGCGACCGTGACGGCCCCCTGCAGGGCTGCGGACAGCTCGAGGTACTCGGCGGCGGCTCCCGGTCGGAGCACGCCGATGGTCGCGCCCCCGGAGGCGTTGGTCACGGCCAACGCGATGGTGCCGTCCGCCCCGATGGCCGCCGGGTCCTGGGCGACGCCCGCGATGGTCAGGGCCTCACTTCGCTGGCCGTCGCGAATGATCGTGACCGTCGTCTGCGTGTCCTCGGGGGCGCCGCCTCCGGTCGCCGTCGTCAGCACGAAGTCACCGGCACCGGTGAGGGTGGGTCCACCGACGGGCGCTCCGGTCACCGTCCACGCCACCGGCGACGCGCCGGGTCGCAGCGTGGTCACCGTGAATTCGGTGATGGTGGGGGTGCCCGCCGCGTAGACCACCGTGGTCAGGTGGACGGTGCCATCGCCCGCGATGAGCGGCGCGCCGAAGTACACGAGACCGGCCGCGGTGGCCGTCACCGGCGGCCGTCCGGGGCCCTGCACGTAGATCTGTGTGGTGAACGGGTCGTCCGGCGTGCCGGATCCGAACCGTTGGGTGATCGCGACGGTCCCGCCGGGCCCGACGACGGTGCGCGGGCTGGTCCAGTTCGGCGGTACCGCGACCGGAATGGTCTCGGTCACCCCGGCGATACCGCCGATGAGTTGAACCGTGACGACGCGTCTGGCGACGTGTCCCGCCCCGAACAGGAGCCCGGCCAGCCCGTGGATGTGCAACCCCGTGTCGACCGCCGACACCGTGAAGCTGTCCGTCAGTGGATCGGCGCCGTTCCAGCCCGCCGGTGCGACGTAGGTGAACCTGCCGGCACCGTCGACCGTGACGGTGCCACCCTGCGCGGTCACCGGTGTCACCGAGAAGGTGAGCGGGTCGCCGTCCGGGTCGGTGCCGACGATGGTGCCGGTGACGACGTCGTCGACCTGTTCGACGTCGACGGGCGCGGCGGCCAGACGTGGCGCGCGATTGAAGAAGGTCCGGTGCAGCTCCTGGCGGGTCCACGCGAGCAACGCCCACAGTGTGGTCGGCGCCGGCGTGCGCGGCCCGGCCGGCCCCAGCAGCGCGCTGACGATCGAATCGAAGATACGCACCGGAGCGGCCAGCAACACCTGCAGTGGACGCGGGCCCGGGCCGGCATCAATGGTGGTGACGGTTCGCACGGTGGGTACGGCGGGCGCGGCCTCGGGCGCGGCGGCTGCCGGGACGTCCCGCGGGTCTGGCGCTGTCATCGCAGACGCGACGCCCGCGCGAGCCGGGGCGATGTCCGCCGCGTCGGGGGCGTCCTTCTCCGTCACCCGCGAGGTGCGGGTGGACGACCCTGTCGCCTGCGGGCGACCCACGCCGGCAACGGATCTCGTCGTGATGACCGAGAGGGTCCTTTTGCCGTCCGAGTCGTCCTCGCCGGCGGGTTCCCGGTCAGGTTGCGGGCCCGACGCATCATCCCCGGTGGACGAGGTGCCGGGTGTGTCGGAAACCCCGGCGCCTGCGCCGTCGGCGCTCGAACTGGCCGGGCCACCGCTGTCGGACGGATCGGCGAGCGCGACGCCCGGCGCCCACACGATGCCCGCTCCCACCCCGAGCGCAACTGCCAGTGCCCCGACGCGCCCGACGTACCGTGCATGATCCATGCAAATCCCCATCCGTTGAGGCGGTGGGATTGCTGGTGTCACCGCCTGCTGATTGTGCGGGATCGCGACGGCGGGCGTGGCACGAACGGGACAACCAATTATCGCGGGCGTCGATCCCCACACTGTCCTGCGTAAATATTGCTCCCGTCGCCGGGGTGCGCTGGTGGGGTCGGCAGCGGTGACGAATGCCGGACGGCACCCGCGGTGGCGATGCGAGCTGTTGCTGAACTAGCCAGCTGGCGCACAATTCAGTGTCGGTCTTTCGCGCCGTGGGCCGCCGACGCCGGGTCGAGGCCATCGCCAGGCGTCGTCCGTCGTTCGGGTGAATCTTCCGGGGTCCGGTGCCACTCGTATGTGGCTGCAGCAACGAGGGCCCGGGCGCCGGAGGGGTCGAGAACGCTGCGCGTCCGTTCGACAGTGGGCGCCGCCCCCGCTAACTCGACCGTCAATATCGCCGGCGGCCGCGACAGCGGCTGGCAACGGCCGGTCCGCGGCGGGTCTGCCCGCCCGCACCGCGGTGAGCACAGCGTCTATCCCGCGGCGTGCGGAAGTGATCAACGCTGCGAGCGAACGCTTCTCGCACACGGCCGCGCGGCGAGCCCGCTACCGCGCCGGCCCCGGTCTGCCGCCCTGACATCGCGGGGCACACGCGAATCGCTGCGGCGCGGTAGCGAACACGAGGCGGTGATTTGGGCAAATTCTCGCACCGAGAACAACGGCAACACATGACGTATGGTCACACGGAAAAATGCCTGGCTGATTGGGTATGGCGTCGCGGGGGAACGCGAATCATCAACCCGTCTGGTCCCTTTCAGCGACGACCGAGCCCGAAGAGGAGCCGCCGTGAGTGCACGTCATCGCGCCAAGAAACACAGCCGAGCAGCAAGGGTCGTCGCGGTGCCCGCCGTGGCGGCGTTGCTCGCCGCCGGCATCGTCGACCAGCCGGTGAGCCGGCCGGTGCCGACCGTGGTGCAGCAGCAACACCGGGTCGTCTCCGCCCAGGATGTCGCGCTGGCCGCGTTCGCGCTCTTCGCGGTGCCGGGCGCGGGGGTCCAGTTCCCGCCGGGCGCGCTCGACACCCAGGACGGCGGCATCTGGCGCCGCATCCAGGACCTCACGGTGCTCAACGATCCGACGCGCTATCCGGGAACCGTCACGGCCGCCTCGGTCGATGCGGGCGCCACCTGGCTCACCGAGCTGATCCTGGCGCGGGATCCGTCGACCATCGTCAGCGGGATCAACACCGGGTCCTTCGGCGGCCGCGTCGCCGCCGAGGCGCTGACCCGGGTGGCGGCCACCGGCTACGACATGTCCAGCGTGTTCGGGGTCTTCTACGGCGACTCCAACACCCCCGGCACCGGCATCTTCGCCCGCTACGGTCCGGACGAGCCGACCTTTGGATCCGATGTCCTCGGCGGTGCCATCGAGCTGCCCGACGGGACCTATCTGCGCGTCAATCGCGAGTACGACCCGATCGCCTATTTCCCCAAATACCTGTTCAACCCGATGAGCTGGGTTCAGCTGGCGGCCGGGTTCATCTTCGAGCACTCCCGGCTGGAGAACTTCGATTTCGAGGATCCCGAGAATATCGTCACCGTCGACGGCAATGTCGTCACGGTGCGGGTGAACAGCCCGGTGATGCCGCTGCTCATGCCGCTGAAGATCCTCGGCGCACCGACCCGGATCATCGACGCCTTCCAGGCGATCCTGCAGCCGATGGTCGAGAGCACCGGCATGTACGAGACCGGCAAGGTCGGGTTCCTGCCGTCCCCGCAGAAAATCTTCCAGCAGTTGCAGGCCGTCGCCGCGGGATTCGAGAAGGCAAGCCAGATCCTCGCGGGCAACTACCCCGACCCCGAGGAGCCGGGCGAACCGCCCGTCGTCACCGCGCCGGATACGACGACCGAGGTCATCGACGCCATGGAGGATCGCGATGCGGAGCTCAACGGCGCGCCCGCGCTGAACGCCCGGGTCGCGACGGCGCAGGTCCAGGTCGACGAACCGGAAGCCGTCGCCGAGTTGGCGACGGCCGCCGCCCTCGAGGCCGTCGAAGAAGAGGTGGACGAGGCACCCGTCCGGCGGACGCGCCTGACGTCTCCGCGATCGGCGAAGGTCTCTCCGCGCTCCGTCGCGGTCGCCGGTACGTCCTCGCCGTCGGCCGCCGCTCCCAAGCCGTCCGCCGACAGCGACACCGGCACCGACTCCGAGTAGCAGTGCACGCAGAAATCAGGCCCCCTCGCAGGAGGGGGCCTGATTCATGTCGCCGGGATCAACCGACCTGCGCGGCCGCCTGCACGACGGGTGCGGCGGGAGCCGGGACGCCCAGGCGGCCGGCCACGAAGTCCGCTGCCTGCACGGCCATCCCGTTGCTCTTGTAGGAGCTGTGTGCGGACCGGTCCAGCCCGCCCGGATAGCAGATCGGATCGCCGACGGCGCACAGCTGCAGGGTCTTGCCGGCGTACAGATCGCCGATGGCGATCGGCGGGGCGCCGCGGTCGGCGACGTTGAGGACCCAGTTGTCGGGGGTGCCGAACAGGACGACGGCCGACACATGGGATGCCACCGTCGCGGGCATCGGGCCGGCCAGTCCGGCGGGCAGGACGAAGCCGGCGGGGACGCTGCTGCTGGTGCTGTAGCCGGCGACGGCGGCGCCCTGGGAGTAGCCACCCAGCACGATCTCGGTGTCGGGGCAGTCGGCCGCGATCTGCTGAATCTTGTTGGTGGCGTCGGCAATACCGTCGACGGCCCGCCCGAAGTCCAGCGAGGCGGGGTAGTTCACCCCGTACACGCTGACCGACTGGCCCGGCAGCCGCGCATTGAGCGCATCCACGAAGGACTGGCCGGTGGCGCCCACCCCAGGTCCCTCGAAGGTGCCGCGGGCGAACACCACCGCGACATCCACACAGGAATCGTCGGCGGCGTTGGCGGTCGCGGCCGGGCCGGCAAACAGCCCCGCCACGACGGCGAATACCGCCAGCGCGGCGAAGAGGGCCGACCGTGCGGCCCTGATGCCCCAGCTCTGTGGCGATGTGCTCATGAGGTTCCCCGTTCCCGGATCCGCGGTGCCATCGCTTCGGTGTAGAGGTGGCAGTTACCTGCTACAAGCCGGGATGGCCGGGCGGGATTCCGGTGACGCGCAGTGATCCATCTCACCGGTCGGGCGGGGAATGGCCTGCGCGTGACCGGGAGTTATATCCCGATCTTCGCCGTCAGTCCAGGTCGGCGAGCACCTTGCGGGCGGCCTCGAGTTCGGCTTCGAGCGCAGAAACCTTGGCGGCCTGCTGAACTCGCGCCTCCTCGATGATCGAATCGATCGGCGTGGCGAGATCCTGGTGCAGTTCCCTGGCCGCGCGGGATACCGCGGCGGCTGCGACGGCGAGGTCACGGGCCAGGTAACTGGCGCCCTGCTTGAGTTCGGCCCGCCATTCGCCGTCGGCGGTGCCGGTCACGGTCAGCACCAGTTCGATCGTCTTGGCCTTCCTGGCGGCCGTCTTCCTGGCCGCAGGCTTCTTGGATGCCTCGCCCACGGGCGGCTGCGCATCGTCGGAGGTGGTGGGCTCGGAGGTGGTGGGCAACGTCTCGGTCAACCGGAGTGGTCAGTGTCATCGTCACGGCGAACTCCTTCGTCATCATCGCCCGCACGGCGCGGGCTCGCGGTTCGGGAGTCATTAGAACACACGTTCGAGATTTGCGGCCGCTTCTGCGTCGGCGTGTAGCCTGCACGGGAAGCAATTGGCTTGTACCGGTGTGACTTCGGTTGCGCCGGGGCGGCCGCGAAGGGGTGAACGGCAGGCATGGGCTACCCGAGCGTGGGGACCCGGTTCGGGCCGTACGAGCTGCGGTCGGTGATCGGTATCGGCGGGATGGGCGAGGTGTATCGCGCCTACGACACCCGGCGGGAGCGGATGGTGGCGCTCAAGGTGTTGCGCACCGATGTGGCGGCGGATCCGAGCTTTCAGGCCCGCTTCCGACGGGAGTCGCGCATCGCGGCCCGGTTGCAGGAGCCGCACGTCATCCCGGTGCATGACTACGGCGATATCGCCGGTGTGCTCTACATCGACATGCGGTTGGTGGAGGGGCCCAGCCTGCGCGAGCTGGTGCGGGTCAACGGGGTGCTCGCGCCGGCCCGTGCGGTCGCGATCATCGCGCAGATCGCTGCGGCACTGGACGCCGCGCACGCCGTCGGCCTGGTGCATCGCGACATCAAGCCGGAGAACGTGCTGCTCGCCGGTGACGATTTCGCCTACCTGGTGGACTTCGGCATCGCCTATGGCGGCGGTGAGGCGACCGTGACCAAGACCGGGCTGGTCATCGGTTCGTGCGCGTACATGTCTCCCGAACGGCTCAACGGCACCCCCGGCGGCCCGGCCTCGGATGTGTATTCGCTGGCGTGCCTGCTCTTCGAGTGCCTGACCGGCCGCGCGCCGTTCGAGGCCGACGACATCCGGCAGGTGATGAGCGCGCACATGTTCGCGCCACCGCCCCGACCGAGTACCGAGCGGCACGGGATCAGCCCCGCGTTCGACGATGTCATCGCCAGGGGGATGGCGAAGAATCCCGCCGATCGGTACGGCACCGCCGGCGAACTCGGCCGCGCCGCCGCCGCGGCGCTGCACGGTCCGCCCGCCCGACAGGTACCGCCGCCCACCCGGCAGTTGCAGGCTGCTGCGCCCCACCCCCACGTTCCGCGCCCGCCGGCCCAGGCCGGGAAGGCCCGCTTCGGCCGCTCACAGACGGGGCTGCTGCTGGGGGCGATCGGCACGCTGACGGTGGCCGCGGGGCTGGCCGCGGCGATCGTGTTCACCGGCGGTGACGGTTCGCGGTCGCAGCGCCCGCTCACGGTGCCGCCGTCATCCTCCGCACCGCCCTCGACCACGGCGACGACGAGCGCCACTGCCCTGGCCGGCGTGTCGGGCGCCGACGCGCAGGGCTTCGTCGGCCACGCGGCGCGCTGCGAGGCCGGGGATGCGCTGGTGGCCGCGATCCGCACCGCGTCATCGTTGGCGGTCATCTGCGACGAGTCGTCGGGCGGCTACTACTACCACGGCGAGCGGCTGCGGGACGGCGCCAACGTGCGGTTGGCGAACGCCGTCCCCGCCGGCGGGGGATTCGACGCGGTCAACCCGGCGGACGGCGCCCGATACGAGGTCCGCCCGGACACGCTGACCATCCTGAGCAACGGGCGCGTCGATTCTGCGGAGCGGGCGCTGGAGTACGGGTCCCGGTAGATTCTGTGCGCCCGCTGCGAGGTCGCTGTATCGCGTGACAGCGGTTAGCCAGAATCCTCACAGTACGTCGCACTGGTATGTACAGGTTCGGGATGTGACGCTGTGCGAATCGTCGGCCCTACAGCGCGGTAGCCGCGACAGACCAAGCCTACAACGGTGAACGTCGCTCAGCCTCAGATTATTTCGACCCCACTGGCATGGCCCGGGTTACCGCGGGCAACGACATCTAGGGACACACCATGTTGAAGAAACGCTCCTTGGCCATCGGCGCGGCGACTTTGCTGCTGCCGGCCGTCATCGGCTTCGCCGCGCCGGCTCAGGCCGCGGCCGGATTCGTGATGCCCAGCATCGACGGGATGAACCTGCAGGAAGCCGAGGACGCGGTGACCGCGGCGGCGAACGGCGTTCCGCTGCAGATGCATTCACACAACCTCAAGGGTATGAAGCAGAAGCAGCTGAGCCTGGCCGACTGGCTGGTATGCGACCAGTCACCCGCGGCCGGCGAGAAGATCACCAGCGCAGCGGATGTCGACTTCGGTGTGGTGCGCGAATTCGACGCGGCCCGCAACACCTGGGACGACATGGTCGCCAACGCCTGCTCATAGCCCGGATCGGGCGCCGAGTGTGGGTGCTGTGCGCGGATTCCCCCGAAAAACTGTGCATGGCACCCATATTCGGCGCTGCGTCGAGGTCACCACCACCCGGTGGCGTCGGCCAGCTGTCGGCCCAGCTCGCCGGTCATCGAGCGCACATACGTTCCCGGACAGATGATGCGCGTCGTGATAGATCAGCACATTGCCCTCCGCGGCCCGGCAGATGTTCGGCCGGCACACCGCGTCGCTGAGATCGAGTAGCTGCATCATCGGAAAGTCGGCCGCGTGATCCAGCGTCGGATTGCGCTCCTGCAGCGCTTCGTCGCGGGCCAGCCCACAGGTGTCGGCGTCATCGCCGGCCGCCAGGCAGTCGACGGGGGAGAAGAACCGGCCCTCGCGCAACATCCACGGGGTATCGCGCATGCCGAGCATGGCAATGCCGTTGTCCGACAACTCCTCCCAGATGCCCGGGTAGTAGTCCGGCACGTAATCGCCGGGGCCGTCGAGTACCGGCCGCGTCGTCGTGAAGAACACGTAGTCGGGACGATCGGCGATGATCTGCGCCATCGCGTTGTCCGACCAGGTGCGGCACGACGGATACGGGGTGAACGGTCCGGCGATGATCGGCACTTCCGCGGTGGTCAGCGGGCAGCCCATCTTCAGGTAGGTCGTCACCCGGAAACCGTGCTCGCGGCCCAGGGTGTGCAGCGCGGTCAGCCAGTGCTCGGAGTGCGAGCCGCCGGCCAGCGCGATCGTTCGGTCGGCGCGCGGGTCGCCGTACACACAGGTGACCACCTCCTCGCCGCCGAAGTCCGCCAGGCATCTGTCGATGGTGGTCGGCGGGACGTCATCGGGCGCCTCCAGTCCGGTCGGCCGGACCGGGAGGCGCGCGGTCTTGCGGTTCTCGAGCACCGCCCGGGCACCCGGATAGTCACGGATCGACAGGGCGGTGAGCTCGGATCCGCTGTCCCGCACCCGCTGGACGTGGTCCCGCCACCCCACCGAGGCCACCGCCAGTGCCACCACCAGACACGCGGTGACGCTGCCGGTCAGCAGCGGATGCCAGGACGGCCACCACTGCGTGTCGACGCAGCGCCACGTCAGGAATGCCGCCACCGCGGCCACCGCCAGGATTGCCGCGGACTCGCCGACGCCCACGGTGTCGTTGTTGGTGTGCGCCATCCAGAAGATCAGCAGCGGCCAGTGCCAGAGGTACAGCGCGAAGGCCCACCCGGCGTACGGCACGGTTGCGGTCTCCGTGCCGCCGACGATGATCAACACCGTGGCCAGCACGGGCACCAGGGCCCACGGCCCCGGGTGGTCGGCCAGACCGTCGGCCAGGAATCCGGACACCACGATCGCGATCAACCCGGCCACCACCGCCGGCCGGGTCAGCCACGCCGGGCACCGCACGCGCCCGACCGCGAAGGCGGCGAGCACACCGGCCAGCACCTCCCAGGCCCGGGTGAAGCTGCTGTAGTAGGCGACGGTCTGTTCGTCGGCGTTCTGCATGATCGCCCACACCAGCGAGGCGAGGGCGGCGGCGGCGAGGACCGTCATCAGCGCGGCTCGCCGGCGGATCACCCACGCCAGCAGCAGGACCGCCAGCAGCACCTGCGCGGCCACCGACACCGCCCACAGATGCTGCAGCGGGGTGACGGTCTCGCCGGCCTGCACGTAGTCGCCCGCGGTCGTCGCCAGCAGCCAGTTCTGATAGAAGCCCAGGTTGGCCAGGGTCTGCTCGGCGAAAGACTCCCAGCGGGTCTGCGGCTGCACCGCCAGCGTCAACCCGGCGCACACCGTCAGCGTCAGGACCAGCGCCGGGATCACCCGCCGCGCCCACCACCAGATTTCGGCCGAGACGGAGGGACTGCGCCGCACCCGGACGCCCACGTAGTAGCCGGCCAGCACCAGCAGCACGTCGACTCCGCCGGTGACCCGTCCCCACCAGAAATGGCCGAGGACGACGAGGGTGACGGCGACCGTCGCGACGATGTCCAGGTCGCGCCGGGACTGCTGTGCGACCGGCGCAACGGTGACTGGGGTGTGCTGTGTTGTCTGCAAGATGGAGGGTCCTGGCCTGTCGCCGGCCCGAACCCAGGCACGCGCGTGTCGCCGTCCCGAGCATAACCGGGCTCGGCGCGCCCCGAACTACGAGCGGGGTGGTGCTAGCACTTACCCGGTCGGTTGACCGCGACCGCGGTGTAGGACTTCGCCGCGATCTTGGCGCCGGCGCTGGGCGCCTGCTGGCAGACCTCCCACATGACCGGGGCGGCGATCGCGCCGGACGCCGCGGGCGCCCTGTTGATGATGTCCAGCCACGGACCCTCCTCGCCCACCGTCTCCTCGTAGAGATCCTGGGCGTCGGCCAGATTCATGCCCACCAGTGACGGCATCTGCCAGATGGTCGCAGCCGCCGCGGTCGGCGCGGTGACCACGGACATCAGAAGCGTTGCGGCACCGGCCACTACAAGCGTTTTCACTATTTGGAACTCCCTGGGTTGTGTCGTGCCACGATAGATGACCTATCTCAGTGGATCGGCGGATATGGCCGTTTTGTTACGGCTGCGCGACGGCCATCCGATCGCCGCCGTCACGTTTGGCCGCGTACATCGCGGTGTCGGCCAGGTGCAGCAGGCGCTCGAAATCGGCGGCGTTGGCCAGGTGCCCGCAGACCACCCCGACGCTGGCCGTCACCGCGGGCGGTCCGGCGGCGGCCACCGCGGCGCGCAGGCGCTCGCCCACCGCGGCCGCTTCGGTGGACGGCAGCTGAGCGATGACGACGAACTCCTCGCCACCGGTCCGCGCGAGGAACACCCGCTTGCCCAGCACGTCGCGCAGTTGGTGGGCCGTCCGCACCAGCACCCGGTCACCGACGACGTGGCCGTGGCGGTCGTTGATCCCCTTGAACTTGTCGAGGTCGATGACGAAGACACACATGGGCAGCGGTTCGGCCGATGTGGTCAGGCGCGACACGTAGTCCTGCAGCCCGCGCCGATTGGCCAGTGAGGTCAGCTCGTCGACGAGCGACTCCACCGAACTGTTGCGGATGAGCCAGAAACCGAACTGCGCGAAGGGCAGGATGCCGACGGTGACCAGCAGCGACACCAGGCCCTTGCAGACGGCGAGAATCACCGCGTGCGGTTCTCCGGAGGCGCCCAGCCACACCGCCACCCCCAGGACGGTGGCCGTGACGACCACCAGATGTACCGCCGCCGCGCGCGGGCCGTGGAAGAACACGATGTAGATCCCGGTCACCGCGAACAACGAGGTGGTGGCCATCGCGGACATCGGGTCGCCGTGCGTCGCGCATGCCAGGGCGATGCCGACGTCGGTGAGGATGAACAGGATGATCGATGTGCGTGGCGACGGCCACGGACAGCACAGCCAGTAGATCGGCCACGCGAACGCGGCGACGGTCAGGACCGCGACCACGGCGCGCGACACCGCCACCGGCTCCGTCAGCTCGGTGAACTGCACCAGCACCAGCGCGATACCCATGGCGACGCCGCCCAGGGCGATCAGTCTCCGCAGCGACCTCAGGTAGCCGCGTGGTTGCAGGAAGTTCAGCACCCAGTAGTGGTCGACGGGGTCGTTCCACCACTGGGCGAACGTGCTTCTGGCAGGGATTGAACCGGTCATGACGAACCGCGCTGCGCCGGCAGGACGCGCTCAGCGTCGATTGAGCACCCAGATATGGGTGGACAGCGCGGTGGCGAATGCGCACCACAGCGGGTACAGGCCCATCGGCGCAGCCTTGACCCCACGCACCGCGGCGGCGCGGCGGGTCAGGTCGGCGCTGCTCGCGGTCAGCAGTCCGGCGGCGACGGCAGAGGCGCCGAGCCGGCGTCGGTTGAAGAACAACCACGACCAACTGCCGTTGAGGACGAGGTTGACCACCAGGGAGCGGATGTAGGTGCGCCGTACCTCCGGCGGAGCGTCATCGAGGGTCTGGGCCGACACCACGGCGATATCGGTGTAGAGCGATGTCCAGGCGATCGGGAATGCGACCGATGGCGGCTGATAGCTCGGCTTGCGCAGGGTGGCGTACCAGTCCGACTCCACGGCCGGTTTGCTGGCGAGACTGCCGACGGCGGCGGTGGCGGCGACGGCCAGCGCGGTCGGGACGAACGTGCGGATCTGCACAGGAGCGCTCCAGAATCGTCAGGGTGTCGAGGGTCACCCTCCAGTATCCAGACGCCGGGACCGGCACACGTCAGATCATGTCGTTTCGGGTCAGCCAGCGCATCACCGGCCAGCCCACGAACACCGGCAACCAGCAGGTAAGCACCCGGTACAGCAGCACCGAGGGCACCGCGACCGCCGCGGGCACGCCGAACGCGGCCAGGCCACCGATCAGCGCGGCCTCCACCGCGCCGACACCACCCGGGGTGGGCGCGGCCGAGGCCAGGGTGCCGCCGATCATCGTCACCACCGTCACCGTGACGAACGAGGTGTCCCCACCGAACGCCTCGATGCTCGCCCACAACGCGAGTGCGGAGCCCAGAGTCGTTCCGGCGGCGCCCAGGACGATCAGCGCCAGCCGTTTGGGCTCCCGGGACAGCTCCCACAGGTCGGTCTTGACCTCTTGCAGCCTCGGGCGCACCGCCGAGGACAGCCAGTGCCGAAGCTTGGGCACCGCCAGGAACGCACCGACCAGTCCGAGCGCGACACCGGCCACCAGGTACAGCACGGTGGCGCTCGGTACGAAATGCTGCAGGTTCGCCGAGGTGCCCGCGACGGCGGTGAACAGGATGAGCAGCGTCACGTGCACCAGCACCTGCACGCTCTGCTGCAGTGTCACGGCCGCCGTGGCGCGCATGGTGGAAAGCCCGCCCTTCTGCAGCACCCGGGTGCTCAGCGCGAGCCCGCCCACCCCGGCCGGGGTGGTGGTCGCGGCAAAGGTGTTGGCCACCTGCATGATCGCCAGGTGGCGGAAGCGCACCAGGCCGTCGGCGCACGCCCACAGCGCACCGGCGGCACCGAGGTAGCGCAACGCCGACACCGCCAGGCCGAGCAGCGCCCACCACCAGTTGGCGTTGCTCAGCTCGTCGAAGAAGGCGGGCACCGTACTGATGAACGGATAGGCCACGTAGACCAGCGCGACCAGCAGCACCAGCTGGATGAGTTGCACCCGGGTGAACCGGGTGATGGTCTCGGTGGTGATCTTGTCGGCGCCGGTCTGATGCTGGACCTGTTCGCGGGCCGCGGAGATGACGGCCTTGGCGTCGGTCACCGACTCGCGGATGCGGGCGGGCACCGCGGTCTTGGTGAGCCGCCGTGACGCCGTCAGCACGATGTCGCGGCCGAACGCGTCGATCGCCGCGGACACCGCGGAGGCCGGGTCGTAGAGCGCCGAGGTGGTCACCAGCAACTGGGCGATATCGGATTGCAGCTGGGCGTCGGTGGCGCCGTATTCGGCATTGTCGAATCCGCCGAACTGCACCTGCCCGTCGTGCACCGTGATCTCACCGCAGCACAGGTCGCCGTGCGAGATCTGGCTCTGGTGCAGCGTGTGCAGCGCCTGCCAGACATCGGCCACCGGGGCCGCGTCCGCGCTCAGCGGCGTCCCGCGGGCGGGCTTGCGGGCGTACAGCGTCCAGCCGCGCTCCAGCGCGCTCACCGTCACCGACGAGATGTTGGACAGCCCCAGATCATCGATGGCGATGGCCATCAGCGCGCGGTGCTCGACGGCGCGGCGCATCGAGGCCTGCAGCGGGGCCGTCTCATCGGTGCGCAACCGGAACTTGCGCCACAACTGGCTCAGCGCGCCACCGCTGCGCTGGTTCGGTCCGTACAACTCGACGACGGCGGTGCTGTCCGGGCCGGTCGCGGCGAGCACCAGCGGGCCCGGCCCGGGCGGGCGGATGACCGCCAGCGCCGAGACCACGAAACCGCGCCGGGTCAGCGCCCGCACCGCACCGTCGAGCGGCACTTCCAGGGCGGGCGTGCCGACCACCCACACCACCAGCGCGCCGACGAACCACCCGACGGCCAGACCCAGCAGTGAGCGGGCCGGCACCACGGCACTGACGAACAGGTGGATCGGCACGAACGCCAGCAGCAGCGCCCACCAGTACCGGCGCAGCCGCCGCGACAGCCACGGCCCGGACACGGTGAGCACCGCGGCCAGCAGCGCGATCCAGCGGGGATCGTCGAGGAACTGGGACAGCTGGGTGTCCAGGCGGTCACGCAGATCGAAATGCCACTGCGGCGCGGCGATGCCCCGGCCGCTGATGGACAACGCCAGCACGGCCAGCACACCGGCGGCGGCGTAGGCGGCCAGCAGCGTCCAGTGCCTGCCGACGACCAGCTGGACGAGGATGATGAACGGCAGCGCCAGGATGGCCACGCCGTAGGCCAGATACACCAGGTTGGACTGGGTCGGGGTGAGCACGCCGATGATCTCGGAGACCGACCGCTCCAGGCTCACCCACTCGTTGCGGGTGATCAGTGAACTGGTGATGACGACGCCGAGGAACGCCGCCGACAGCACCACCCGCAGGATCTCGTTGGTGCGACGGGTGAGCGGTTGCAGCAGGCTGCCGGTGACGCTGATGTCACGACCGTCGACTCGCACGGGGACCAACGTAACCATGCCGGGCCCTTGTACGCGCGAAGCGCAACGTTCGGGGCTGTGAGATGATCCCGGTATTCGCAGCCGGCGTGAGGGATTCCGCATGGCGCACCGCACAGAACCCCCCACTTTGGAGCCTCAATGCGTGCCGATCGAATCGTAGAAGTCCTGCTCGCGGCGGTGGCCGCGGTGGTTTTCGCGCTGGCGCTGGCCGCCTCGACGACGTGGCCGACGGCGGCCGTGATCGCGGGCGGGATGGTCGTCGGGGTGTTGGCCGGTGTGGTCGGACGTGCGGTGTCCGCCGGCCGCTCGGCGTTGCCTGCCCGGCTGGCCGTGGGGGTCGCGGTGGGGTTGGTGCTCGGTGAGCTGGCCGCCGTCGTGGTCTTCAGCGGGTCCATCGACACGGAGCTGGCCAGTCAGGCCTCCCCGCGCACCGAGCTGGCGGCGGCCTCGCTGCAGCAGGCCCGCGAGGCGCGTGCCGGATTGGACGACGCGGTCGTGCGGGCCGAGCAGCGCCGCGATGACGCGCTGGTGGTGGCGCGCTGCGAGGTCAACCCGGCGGTGGACTGCCCGCAGAGCCGGATCACGGGGTTACCCGGCGCCGGGCCCGGGGCCCGGACCGCCGACGACTTCCTCGGTGCGGCAGACCGTGCCCTGGACACGGCGATCGCCGAACGTGAGAGCCGGGCCGCCGGCCTGGACGCCGAGGTGGCGGTGCGGGAGCAGGCGCTGGCGCAGGCCCGCGACGCGGCGCTGACCGGCGGTCTGGGGGCCCGGTGGCAGGGGATGAATGCGTACACGCTGGACCATCCGGGTCCGCTGGTGCTGCGGGCCCTGATCGCCGCGTTCTTCGTGCTGTTGACGATCTTGCCGCTGCTGATGAAGAGGTGGCAGGGCGCCACCACCGGGGAGGCCGAGTCCGCGGCCGACACCGCGATCGCGGTGAAGCGCGCCGAGGTGCGCGCACAGGTCGATCAGCTGTGGGCCGAGCAGGAACTGGCCAGCGCGCGGATGGCGATCGAGGCACAGAACGCGATCGACGCCGAGCGGCAGCGCCGCCGGGTCGCCGAGGCTCTCGCACCGGCCGAGGCCACCGACCCGGCGCCGCCGGCGCTGCCCGTCGCCTCCAGCAGGGACCCCGAAGCGTCCAAGGAACTCGAGCCGCACCGGGGCGGCGGATTGCCGATCATTCCCGACGTCACCAGGGCCGCCGTCCGGTTCATCCGGCCGTTCGTGCCGCCGTTCGTCGCCGGAGCGATCGATACCGCCACCAAGCCGATCCGGCAGGTGTTCGAGGAGACCGAGGAGTTCCACTTCACGATGCGTCGCACGCACCGGGTCACGGTGGAATCCGAGGGTGGCGAGCAGCCCCGGCAGGTGACGACGGAACGCGAATGGGTGGATCTGTCCCGGCCGCGGATCGAGTCGCGCCGCGGCGTCGTGCTCGACGGATCCGACGAGCAGCGACAGATCGACGAGCGCGTCGCGGACGCCCGAGCGGACGACGCCCCACGTCAGCTGCCGCCCGCCTGACTGTCCCGTCATGACATTTTTGCCAACCGTGCTGTAACTTCGATCGACATATCGCCGCCAGGGGGCCCGCGCCGAGAGGAAAGCCGGTGGACGCGACACCTTTCGGTCACTATCGGCTCCAGGAGCTGATCGGCCGGGGCGGTATGGGCGAGGTGTACCGGGCCTACGACACCAAGACCGACCGCGTCGTCGCCCTCAAGGTGCTGCCGCCCCAGCTTGCCCAGGACTCCGTGTTCCAGCAGCGGTTCCGCCGGGAATCCCAGGCGGCCGCCGGCGTCAACGACCCGCATGTGGTGCCCATCCACGGTTACGGTGAGATCGACGGCCGGCTGTACCTGGACATGCGCCTCATCGAGGGCCGCACCCTGGGCGCGCTGCTCGCCGAGACCGACCGGCCGGTCGATCCGGCGCTCGCGGTGCAGATCGTCGAGCAGGTGGCCTCGGCACTGGATGCCGCCCATCGGCTGGGGCTGATCCACCGCGACGTGAAACCGTCCAACATCCTGCTGACGCGGTCGAACTTCGCCTACCTGATCGACTTCGGGTTGGCCCGTACCGCGGGCGAGTCCGGGATGACCACCGCGGGCAGCACGCTGGGCACCTTGGCCTACATGGCGCCGGAGCGTTTCGACGGCGGGTTCGCCGACGCCCGGGCCGACACCTATGCGCTGACGTGCGTGCTCTACGAATGCCTGACCGGCGCGAGGCCCTACCCCGCGGACAGCCTGGAGCAACAGATCGCCGGGCACATGGTGTCACCGGCGCCCAAGCCGTCGGAATCCAATGCGCGCCTCGGCGCCTTCGACGAGGTCATCGCGAAGGGTATGGCCAAGAAGCCGGAAAAGCGCTACCAGACCGGTGCGGAGCTGGCGGCCGCGGCCAGGCGGGCATTGTCCGCGCCGGTGCGGGTCACCGGTTCGGGGCGGCACACGGCGGCGCGCTCCGGTGGGGGACGCCGGCTGCCGCAGCGCGCGCTGGTGATCACCGGGGTGCTGGTGCTCGTCGGCGCCGGCGCGCTCGGGGCGTGGAAGTGGTGGGATGCGCGGTCGACGCAGGATTTCCCCGAGGGTGCGGTACCGGCCATCGCGGCCAGCGTGCCCGCGGACATCCGCGCGGACGGCACGCTGACCATCGGGGTCAACGTCCCGTACGCCCCCAACGAGTTCACCAACTCCGAGGGCGAGATCGTGGGCTTCGATGTGGACCTGATGAATGCGGTCGCGCGGACGTTGGGGCTGGCCACGGAGTACCGCGAGAGCGAGTTCGACGCCATCATTCCCGCGGTGCGGGACGGCTCACTGGATGTCGGGATGTCGTCGTTCACCGACACCCTCGATCGTCAGAAGCTGGTCGACTTCGTCACCTACTTCGAGGCGGGCACGCTCTGGGCTCAGCAGCGGGACTCCGCGATCGATCCGGCGGCGGCGTGCGGGCTGCGGATTGGCGTGGCGCACAGCGTGCTTCAGGAAACGGTGGAGATCCCGGCCAAGAGTGACGCGTGCGTGGCGGCCGGGCTGGCGCCGATCGAGAAGGTGGTCTTCGCCCGGCAGGACGATGTGACCGCCGCGCTGATCGCCGGGGAAGTCGATGCCATGTCCGCGGACTCACCGGTCACCGGGTTCGCGATCAAGCTCAGCGGCGGGGCGCTGGTGCCGGCCGGTGAGGTGTTCGACTCGGCGCCGTACGGCTGGCCGGTCGCCAAGGGCTCACCGTTGGCGCGGCCCCTGTTGCAGGCGCTCGAGCACCTGATCGAGACGGGGGAGTACAAGACCATCGCGACCATGTGGGGTGTGGAACGCGGGATCATCACCGCGCCGCAGATCAACGGCGCGGCGCGGTAGCGGCTGGATCTCCGCGCCGTCATGCCGCTTCTGTCGCTCGCTGCCGGCGCGACGGTGCGCTCAGATCTCGATCGGGGTGCTTATCGCGATCTGTGTGCACCCTCGGGGCGCCGGGGCGGGACCGAGCCGGAAATCGTTCGGCGTCAGCGCTTCTTGTTGTTGAAGACGTCGTCGGTCGTGTTGGTGGACGAATCTCCGCGCTTGGCCGCGCGTTTCTCCTTGAGAGACTTACCGGATTTCTTCGTCATGCTTTGACGCGGAGATTTGTCGGCCATGGTGGCCCCTTCGATGAGGGGGCCTGAGATGGTCCCTGTTCTTCGACCATACACCCGCGCGGCACGGCTGGGACTGCGCGAATTTTCTTGTGAATTTAGGTTTTTCGTGTCTCAGTCGGCGCCGCGCAGTCGCACCATCCGCGTCGTGGAACTCTCGTCGAGCTCGACGACATCGGTGCGTGAGCGCAGGAAATCACTGAAAGACCGGAATCCCAGCGACTTTTCGCTGAACGACGGGTCCATCCTCTTCATCTGAGCCTTCAGCGCCGAGTTGTGCAGCCAGTCGACGTCATCCTTCTCCAGCCCGATCTGCAGCGCGCGGGTCAGCAGTGCGGTCGCCGCGGTCTGCGGGTCGGGCTCCTCGGGTTCGGCCTTCTTGCGCCGGGTGTTCTTCGGCGGCTCGGTGACCGGCTCGGGCTCGAACACCGGCACGCCGGGCAGCGCGTCGTAGACCACGAACTCATCACAGGCGGCGGCCAGGGCGCGGCTGGAGGAGCCGGCGACGCCGATACCCACCACGTAGCGGCCCAGCCGTTTGCAGCGCTGCGCCAGGGCGATGTAGTCGGAGTCGCCGGCCACGATCACCACGTGGGTCAGGTCGGGCAGCCGGAACATGTCCTCGACGGCGTCGACGGCAAGCCGGATATCGGCGCCGTTCTTGCCGTACGCGGCGGCGGGGAACAGCTGCACCAGGTCCACCGCGCGGCCCACCACCTGCTGGCGGTACCCGGCGTTGACCTCGGCCGACCAGTCGGCGTACGCCCGGGTGAGAACCAGCGTGCCGAACGAGGATGTGAAGTCCAGGATCGCGCCGACGTCGACGGTGGCGCGGGTCAGCTTCTCGGTGTCCAGGCCCTTGGCCTTGTCCCGCTGAAACGAGTTGCGGCCGTTGACCTGGTCGTATCTCGATATGACGATGTTGTCGAAGTCGAGGTAGACCGCGACGCGGGTGGCGGCGGTTTCTGTCATGACTCCAGTCTTGCGCATCGGCGCGCCGACTTGGCGCAGATCCCGATGGACGCCTAGGCTGAGAGTGCTCCATGGGTGGTCCGGACTCTTGCCGCCGCCGCTCACAATCGGACCAGGAACTCAGGTGGCAATCAGCGATATCGCGGCGTACGCGAACATGAATAGTGCCGACGTCGAGGCGTTCGGGGCAGAGCTGGACCGCATCCGCAGTGATGTGGAGGAGATCCCTGGGCGCCAAGGACGCTGCCTATATCCGGCGGGTGATCATCGCCCAGCGAACCCTTGACGTGGCGGCGCGGCTACTCATCGTCGGGAGCCGCTCGAAGGCGGGATGGATCATCGGCACCGCCGCGCTGGCGTACGCGAAATCCGTTGAGAACATGGAGCTCGGCCACAACATCAGCCATGGCCAATGGGACTGGATGAACGATCCCGAGATCCACTCGACCAGCTGGGAATGGGATATGGCGGGTGCGTCGTCCCAGTGGCGGTACTCGCACAATTACCGGCATCACGTGTTCAGCAATGTGCTCGGGGTCGACGATGATCTCGGGTTCGGGGTGCTGCGGGTGACGCGCGATCAGCCATGGAAACGCGAGCATCTGTTCCAGCCCCTGCGCAACCTTCTGCTGGCCGTCATTTTCGAGTGGGGCATTGCACGACATGGCTATCACTCCGACATGGAGCGCGCCGACACCGACGATGCCAAACGCACGGTCAAACGGACCATGCTGACGAAGATGGCTCGTCAGGTGGCAAAGGACTACGTGGTCTGGCCCGCTCTGAGTCTGCGCCGGTGGCGGCGCACGCTGGCCGCCAACACCGCGGCGAATCTGCTGCGCAACGTGTGGGCGTACGTGGTGATCTTCTGCGGACACTTCCCCGACGGCGTGCAGCAGTTCACCCCGGAGTCCATCAAGCACGAGACCAGGGCTCAGTGGTATCTGCGCCAGATGCTGGGCGCGGCGAACTTCAAGGCCGGCCCGGTGCTGGCCATGTCGAGCGGAAATCTCTGCTACCAGATCGAGCATCACCTGTTTCCCGACCTGCCCAGCAACCGCTACGCCGAGATCAGCGTCCGGGTGCGAGAACTGTGCGAGAAGTACGACATTCCCTACATCACCGGGTCGCTGCCCCGGCAGTACCTGCAGACGGTGCGGACCAACTTCCGACTCGCGCTACCCGACGGCGCCGACCCGGCACTGGTGTAGACGTCGACGATGGCGCAGTCCCCGGCACCCGACGAGGGCAGCTCTGCCGCCGCCGACCTGCAGGCCGGGCTGAGCCGGCTGGCCGGTCTGGTGGCCGACAGCCTCGGGCTGGCGCAGGTGCTCGCCGAGGTGGCCGCGTCGGCGGTCCGCGCGATACCGGGCGCCGACGGCGTCGGGGTGACGCTGATGCACGGTGCACCCGGCGACGGGATTGCGGTGGCGGTGGCGGACAGTGCGCCGTTCGTCACCGAGCTCGAAGAGATCCAGTACCGGACGCTGCAGGAGGGCCCGGGCGTCACGGCCGCCGACGTGGGACGCACCGTGTGGTCGGGGTCACTCGGCGGTGACCAGTCGTGGCCACGGTTCGGCCCGCGGGCCGGGCGCCTGGGGGTGCACAGCACACTGGCGTTACCGCTGGACCGTCTCCGGGCGGGTGGTCGGGGCGATCACCGCCTACGCCTACGGCAAGGACAGTTTCGACGAGCATGCCGCGCGGTTCGGGGAACTGTTCGCCAAGCCGGCCGCGGTCGCGGTGCACAACGCGCGCATCCTCGCCGACGCATTGACGCTGACCGATCAGTTGCAGGCGGCATTGGTGACCCGGCCGATCATCGACCAGGCGATCGGCATCATCCGGTCGCGCACCGGCCGCAGCGCCGCCGAGTCGTTCGACCAGTTGCGGGCGATGAGTCAGGCCGAGCACCGCAAGCTGGCCGCGGTGGCCGAACGCGTCGTCGACGAGGCCGTCCGCCGGGCACGTGCCCGCCGGCGCTGATACCCCAGGCACAGGTCACGGGGTGTAACGTGGGGGAAGTTGGGAACCCAGCCAGTCCGGGATGAGTCAGCCGTCCGCCGTTGCACTCGCCGAGCGCCAGCTCGCGCCGGACACTCAGGTGACATCCGTCTGTTTGGATCACCCTTGACCGCAGTTACCAGCGCACCCACTTTTCACTTCTCGGGCACTCCGGTGCTGGAGCGCCCGCGCGGCCGCAATCCGTCCGTCGGCCTGCTCAGTACCTATCCGCCGACACCGTGCGGCATCGCCAATTTCAGCGCGGCACTGGCCGATGGGCTGTCCGCGAACGGCTCACGGGTCAGCGTGGTGCGGGTGGCCGACGGACCACCGAGTCCCAGTGGTCGCGTCGTCGGCGAACTCATCAACGGGTCTGCGGCGTCGGTGGCCGCCTGCGCGGACCTGCTCAACGACAGTGATGTCGCCGTCATCCAGCACGAGTTCGGCATCTACGGCGGAGCCGACGGTGACGAGGTGGTGGATATCCTTGGCGGACTGAACGTTCCGTCCATCGTTGTGCTGCACACCGTGCCCACAACCCCGACTCCGCATCAGCGCTCGGTGCTCGAAGCGGTGATGCGGCTGGCCCACCACGTGGTCGTGATGTCTGATTCGGCCAGTGCCCTGCTGCGGGCCGGGTTCGACGTCGAACGACGCAAGATCTCCACGATCCCGCACGGATCGACAGCCCCGACCGTCGCCGCCAGCAAGCGGGCGGGCCGACCGACCCTGTTGACCTGGGGATTACTGGGGCCCGGAAAGGGCATCGAGCGGGTCATCGATGCGATGCCGTCGCTGCAGACGTTGCGGGGCAACCCGCGCTACCTGATCGCCGGCCGGACCCATCCGAAGGTGCTGGCACACGAGGGCGACGCCTACCGGGAGGCACGTGTCGAACAGGCGCAGCGCCTCGGGGTGGCGGGCTCGGTGTTCTTCGACGCCACCTACCGCAGCACGGCGGCGTTGTCGGCGCTGGCGCAGACCTCGGCGGTGGTGGTGCTGCCGTACGACTCCACCGAACAGGTCACTTCCGGGGTGCTGGTGGACGCGATCGCCAGTGGACGTCCTGTCGTCGCGACCGCCTTCCCGCACGCGGTGGAGCTGCTCGGCAGCGGCGCCGGTCTGATCGTCGCTCACGATGATCCCGACGCGATGACCGCGGCGCTGCGATCCGTGCTGTCGGACCCCCGGCTGGCCGGTGGCATGGCCGCCGAGGCGCGTCGGCTCGCGCCCACCATGGCGTGGTCCCTGGTCGCCAGGTCCTATCAAGCTGTGGCGCAGAGCATTTCGAAGCCGCGGGAGCGCACATGGTCGTTCTAGAACCCACGTTCGACCACCTGCTCGCGCTCTCGGACCACCGCGGCACCTTCGAGCACGCCAGCGGTGCGCAGCCCCGGCGCGAGCACGGCTACTGCACCGACGATATGGCCAGGGTGCTGGTGGTCACCACCCGGGAACCCGATGCCGGCGACGCCGTGCGCGGACTGGCGAAGGTCGCGGTGCGGTTCCTCGACGAGGCGCAGGCCTATCTCGGCGGTTGCCGAAACCGCATGGACCAGACCGGGCGCTGGACCGACACGCACGCCTTCGACGACTGCTGGGGCCGATGCCTGTGGGGTCTGGGCTCCGCCGCCGCGCACAGTGACAACGGGTTGATCCGCAGGCTGGCGGTGATCCAGTTCGAGCGGGCCGCGCACGGCCGTTCTACATGGCCGCGGGCCATGGCCTTTGCGGCCATCGGTGCGGCCGAACTGCTGAGCGTCGAACCCGGAAATGCCGCCGCGCGCAAGCTGATCGGCGACTACGCGGACGGAATTGCCGCTCCGAACGGCGACAGCGCCTGGCCGTGGCCGGAGGCGCGCCTCAGCTACGCCAACGCGGTACTCGCCGAGGCGATGATCGCCGCCGGTGCCGCGCTCGACGACGAGGCGTTGTGCCAATGCGGGCTGGACATGCTGGGCTGGCTGATCGAGCAGGAGACATCCGGGGGCCACCTGTCGCCGACGCCGGTCGGTGGCTGGGCCGCCGGTGAACCGCGGCCGGGGTTCGACCAACAGCCCATCGAGGTGTCCTCGTTGGCGGATGCCTGCGCGCGCGCCGCATCGGTGGATGCTGCGGCGATCTGGCCCGACACGGTGCGGGCGGCGGCGGCCTGGTTCCAGGGGGACAACGATGCCGGTGCGCTCATGTGGGACACCGAGACCGGTGGTGGATTCGACGGTCTGCACGTGGACGGCGTGAACCTCAACCAGGGCGCGGAATCGACACTGGCACTGCTGTCGACCTTCCAGCAGGCTCGGCGATTCGTCGGCGTGCCTCAGTGACGGTGGTGCGGGACGCGTTGATCACCCGGAGCCCGCAGCGACTGGTGGCCGACAGGTCCCGCGTCATCACCAAGCTGTTCGTGCCCGGGCAGGAGGGATTCGAGGACCAGGAGTCCCGCGCCGGCGCGGCGCTACAGCGGGTGCTGGCCTTGAGCGAGGACGAGGTGAGTGCCTCGATGCACGATGTGCTGACGAGATTCGGTGGTCGCCACCGCGATCTGGTGGTGACCTTCGGCAAGCATGCGCGTGAGCTCACCGATCGGCTGGATCCCGGTATTGGTTTGTCAGCGGACCGCATGCTGTTGCTGGGAGCGACATTCACCAGCGAGGTGGCGATCGAGGGTGCCGCCCTGTGCAACCCGAGCATCGTCGCGCATCCCGACCAGAGCGGTCTATCCGACGGCAGCCTGCGATTCGTGATGAGCGTGCGGGGAATCGGGGAAGGGCACCGGTCCTCCATCGGTTTCCGCACCGGGACCGTTGACGCCGCGGGCGTTGCGGTCATCGATGAACCGGCGCCGTTCGCCACCGACGGGACGGTCGGGTCGACTCCTCCTGGACGCAACGATCTTCCGCCACGAGCTATTCGGTGTGCACGCCGCCGAGGCGACCGAATACGTCCTCGCCGGGCTGGGCGAGCGGTTCGCTCGGGCGGATCTCGATGAGCGACTCGAGCGGCTGTACCGGCACCGTGCAACCTGGATGCACGTACCCGAGACGATCGAACTGATCCGGGAGATCGCGGACCGCAGCTACACCGTCGAATTCCCCACCGACACCGAGCTGTCCGAACGGGTGCTCTGGCCGGCGATGGCCGCCGAGGCCGTCGGCATGGAAGATGCGCGCCTGGTGCGGTTCGTCGAGGACGACGGATCGGTGATCTACCACGCCACCTATACGGCCTATAACGGTTCGCACATCAGTCAGCAGATGCTGACCACCAACGATTTTCGATCGTTCACCTCCGTGCCGCTGGTGGGCGATGCCGCCGCGAACAAGGGTCTGGCGCTGTTCCCGCGCCGGATCGACGGGCGCTTCGCCGCACTGTCGCGCTCGGACCGGGAATCGAACGCCATCGCCTTCACCGATGACCTCTCGGTGTGGGCGACGACACTGCCATGCCAGCGCCCATTGCTGGCATGGGAGACGTTGCAGCTCGGGAATTGCGGTCCGCCGATGGAAACCGCGGCGGGCTGGCTGGTCCTCACCCACGGGGTGGGCCCGATGCGGACCTACCGGATCGGGGCGATCCTGCTCGACCTGGATGACCCCACCCGGATCATCGGCCGGTTGCGCCGGCCGCTGCTGTCGCCCGCTGACGACGAGCAGGACGGCTACGTGCCCAACGTCGTCTACTCCTGCGGTGCCCTGGTGCACGCCGACACCCTGGTGCTGCCGTACGGGATCGGCGATGCCCGGATCGGCATCGCCACCGTGGCGCTGCCCGATCTGCTGGCCGAGCTGGCGTCCGCGTAGCGGACCCGACGTGCGGTCTGTGCATAGTCTGTCGGCATGCTCACCGAACTCGCGGCGCTCCCCGGCGGCACCTACCGCATGGGGTCAGCCGGACTTCTACCCCGAGGAAGCGCCGGTGCACGACGTCACCGTCGCACCGTTCGCGATCGAGCGGCACCCGGTGACCAATGCCCAGTTCGCCGAGTTCGTGGCCGCCACCGGTCATGTCACCGTCGCCGAGCAGCAACTCGATCCGGCGGCGTTTCCCGGTGTTCCCGCCGACGAGTTGGTACCGGGTTCGCTGGTCTTCCAGCCGACCGCCGGTCCCGTCGACCTGCGGGACTGGCGGCAGTGGTGGACCTGGGTGCCCGGGGCGTCCTGGAAGCACCCGATGGGCCCGGGCTCGACGTTCGAGGACCGGCCCGATCACCCGGTGGTGCAGGTTGCCTATCCCGACGCTGCCGCGTACGCGGCGTGGGCGGGCCGGCGACTGCCGACCGAGGAGCAGTGGGAGTACGCCGCCCGCGCGGGTGCGACGTCGGTCTACGCGTGGGGCGACGACGCCCATCCCGGCGGCGCGCTGATGGCCAACACCTGGCAGGGCGCGTTTCCGTACCGCAACGACGGCGCCCTCGGCTGGGCCGGCACCTCGCCGGTCGGTACCTTTCCCGCCAACGGATTCGGGCTGATCGACATGATCGGCAACGTGTGGGAGTGGAGTGCCACCCGCTATGCCCCGCGGCACCGCCCCCACCCCGAGGTGTCCGGGTGCTGCCCGGCACCCGGCGGTGACCCGTCGGTCAATCAGGTGCTCAAGGGTGGCTCACACCTGTGCGCACCCGAGTACTGCCACCGCTACCGGCCGGCGGCCAGGTCCCCGCAATCGCAGGACAGCTCGACCACCCATATCGGCTTCCGGTGCGTCGCCGACACGGGCGCGGCGGCATAGTCGGCGAGACGTGCGCCACGAAGTCCGCACTCTGACCTCGGGTGAGCGTC
Source organism: Mycobacterium sp. (assembly GCA_034520035.1). GTDB lineage: Bacteria > Actinomycetota > Actinomycetes > Mycobacteriales > Mycobacteriaceae > Mycobacterium. The sequence goes on from JAXHOA010000096.1 coordinate 124,756, forward strand.
GAGAGCCGTTTCGTTCCATACGGCGAACGCTCGCGTCGCGAGAATGTCAGGCTGATGACAGTTGTGGCAGGCGATCACTGCAGCAGTGCCACCCTAGTGCCCCTAGGACAGGAGGACGATGACTGAACATCCGTTCCGGCACGCCATTCGCGCCCTGACGGGCGGCGAAAGCCCTGAGGACGCTCAGATCAGGCATGCCGCCTGGGTGGCCCGGTGTGTCGGTCGCGGTGCCGCCGCTCCGTTGTCGGCCGCGGACCTCTCTGCCCTCGCCGAGACCCTGGTGTCAAGAGAATTCGCTGCCGGCACGGTGTTGTTCGCAGCCCAACAACCGCCGTCTGGAGTGTGGATCGTGCGGCAGGGCCAGATCGAACTCACCGTTGGTTCGGGGCGTCGGCGCGTCGTCGTGGACGTGCTGAGGGCAGGAGACGTCGACGGTGACATCGCGCTGCTGCTGGAGATGCCCTTGGCCTACACCGCCCGCGCGCTCGATGACAGCACCTGTTTGTGCCTGGATCGCAACGCCTTCGAAGCATTGCTCGCATCGCATCCCAACATTGCGCGTCGCTGGTTGTCATCGGTGGCCCAACGCGTATCGACCGGCCAGGGTCGACTCGTCGCGATGCTTGGCCGAACCCTACCGGCCCAGGTTGCGAAGCTACTGCTCGACGAATCTGTCGATGGCTCAGTCGAACTCGCGCAGCGCACGCTGGCCGCCATGCTGGGCGTGCAAAGGCCCTCGTTGAACAAGATTCTGAAGGAACTCGAACGCGATCGACTCATCGCCATCCATTACGCCGGCATCGACATTCTCGATGCCGAAGGTCTCGGCGCCAAGGCCGGGTAGCCCTGGAGCGGTGCGACACTGTCATTTCGATGACAGATCGCTGGCGCCCGCGTCGCTTGTGCTGCTTGGCTGGCAGCATCTACCCGAGAAATGAAAGGTGCTACGAGTGAGAATCAGGTACGCGCTGGCGCTGCTGGGCACGGTCGGTGTGGTCGCAGGGTGTGGCGGGACCGGCGGCGACGCCGTCTCGGCGACGTCGAGTGCTGCCCACGAGGGACAGCCGGTTCCTTCGAGCGCCGTGGCGGTCCCAGCGCAACTGGACTTCACTGCCAAGACCGTCGGTGGGTCGGAGTTCTCCGGGCAGTCACTGGCTGGCAAGCCCGTCGTGTTCTGGTTCTGGGCGCCGTGGTGCCCGACCTGCCAGCGTGAGGCACCCGACGTCGCCAAAGTCGCACGGACCACTCCCGACGCAACGTTCGTCGGCGTCGCTGCGCTCGATCAGGAGCCGGCCATGCAGGAGTTCGTGGACAGGTACGATCTCGGCTTTACCAACATCGCCGATGTCGACGGCGCGGTATGGCAGCGGTTCGGTGTGACGGCACAGCCGGCGTTTGCGTTCGTCGGTGCGGACGGTTCGGTCGACGTGGTGCGCGGCACGCTGGGCGAGCCTGCGTTGAGCACGCGGGTTTCGACCCTCGTCAACCCCGATGGATAGTGAAACGATCGCGTTCGCGATGGCCGCTGGTCTTGTCGCGGCGTTGAATCCGTGCGGTTTCGCTTTGCTCCCAGGCTATCTCGCGCTGGTGGTCGCCGGCGAGGGCGACGCGCCTCCCAGCCGCGTCGCTGCGGTGGGTCGCGCGCTGACCGCGACGGTGGTGATGGCGGCCGGGTTTCTGGTCGTCTTCGGATCGTTCGCGCTGATCCTCGCGCCGTTCACCGCGGTGATTCAGCAGTATCTGCCGGTCGTCACCGTGGTGATCGGGTCCGCCCTGGTCCTGCTCGGCGTCTGGATGCTGAGCGGACGGGAGGTGACCCTGCTGCTCCCCAAGTCTCGACGAGGTGCGCCCACGGCGCGGCTGGGCTCGATGTTCGGCTACGGAGTGGCGTATGCCGTGGCCTCACTGTCGTGCACGATCGGCCCGTTCCTGGCGGTCACCGGTTCGACGTTCCGGACCGGTTCGGTTCTCGGCGGTGTCGTCGCCTATCTGGCCTATGCTGCGGGCATGGCGTTGCTGGTGGGGGTACTGGCCACTGCGATCGCGTTGGCGGCCTCGCCGGTCACGGCTTGGCTGCGGGGAGCGACAAGTTATCTGACACGAATCGGCGGGGCTCTGCTGCTCGCGGCGGGCGCTTACGTGGCCTACTACGGCTTCTACGAGCTGCGCGTGATCCGCGGCGGTGGCGCCGCGGATCCGATCATCGAGGCCGCCGCGCGCGTTCAGCAGGCGCTGTCCTCAGCGGTCGGCGCCCTCGGAATTCTGCCGATCGTGGCGATTCTGGTGGGCATCGTCGGTGCCGCAGCGCTATTCGGGTGGTGGCGGGTGGTCGGTCGGCGTCGCCGCCCAGCTGACGCCGAGCAGAGCTGAGCGGTATGCATGTCGGTGAAGGAGGACGATGCATGAATTCCACGGGTTACGTCGATGGCATCGAGGTGTTGTGGCGGCCGGGCTGCCCGTTCTGTAGCAGTCTTCGCAGAGGATTGCGGCGACGCGCGATAGAGACGACCGAGATCAACATCTGGGACGATCGCGGCGCCGCGGAGCGCGTGCGCGCCGTCACCGGTGGTGACGAGACCGTCCCTACGGTGTTCGTGGGGACTGCGGCGTTGGTCAATCCCAGCGTGCGTGAGGTGGTCGACACCGTCAGGGACCAATTCGGTTCGCGAGCAACGGAATTGCTGGGCAGCGATCCGGAGTCCGTTCGACGGCCGTGGTGGTCACGGTTGTTCGGGCGCCAATCGGGTTGACACCCAGGGTCACAACAGCACTGCGAGCACCGCCATCAGTGCTGCCGTCAGCACCGCCATCGCGATCATCGCGGCGAACGGGGGTGCCACCTTCCACGTATCCAGGGCCGCTCCCCGGCCGGCGGTGTCGAGCGCCTGCTCGGCGTATCCGGTCATCCGGGCCATTGCCGCAATGGTGTGGCCCACCTCAGCGCGGGGCGGTCGTTGACCGGCTGCCGCGGCTGCTGCCGCTTCTTCGATGGCGGGGGTGATGTTGGACCAGTGGGCGCGGAAGGTGATCCAGCCGGCCGAGTCCACCAGGTAGGCCGAACTCGGCCGGGGGCCGAAGGCTCGGTGCAGTGTGCCGTCGCGGTCATCGGTGGCGACCTCGAACGGCAACCGGTGGTGCGCCTTGAGTTGTGCCGCGTGTTCGGCCTTCTGGTACTCGGTCGTAGGTTGCGGGGTCGACGTGCCCGGATGTGCCTCGCGGACGTTGACCATGATGAAGCGGACCCGGTCGCCGTACCGGGTGGCGAGTTCACGCAGACCGTCGCCGGCGCTCTCGGTGACCGGGCAGGTCAACGGTCCGAACACGGCCAGAGGAGGGCGGCCGTCGCCGCGGAGGCTGTCGTTGTCGATGGCGATGCCCTCGGTGGTCGTGATGCCGAATGCGGGAATCGTGTCACCCGGACCGGGGTCGGAGTCGGGGATCCGCATGTCGTGCAGAGCCATTGCCACGGTGGGATGGTCCAAAGCGGTAGCCGGCATCGGTGCCGATCGCGTTCACGGTCACGCCTCCCAGACGCGGCCCGCGAACGCTTTGTCTACTTCAGTGTGGAACAGGTGGTTGGAATAGTTGCTGATCGTCTTGACCGAGATCGCCAGCAGCACCTGCAGGACGTCGGTCTCGGTGAACCCCGCGGCGAGGAAGGCGTCGAGGTCGGCGCCCGTGGGTAGCCCACGGGATTCGACCATCGCGGTGGCGAACGTCGCCAGTGCGTCGAGGCGGGCATCCGGCAGGGTGCGGCCGTCGCGTAGCGCGTCGGTGATCTCCGTCGGCACTTTGGACATATCCGCGAGCATGCTGTGGGCGGCGACGCAGTATTCGCAGCCGTTCGTGCGGCTGATCGCCAGCAGCACGGTCTCCTGCTCGGCGGGGCTCAGTCCGGAGCCGCTGCGAAACGCCTCGTATCCGGCCATATAGGTCTCCAGCAGTCCCGGCGCATTCGCCATGTTGCGGTACATGTTCGGCAGGAAACCCTGCTTGGCCTGGGCCTTGGACAGCACCGCGGCGATCACCGGGTCGGCGTCGTCGATGTCGCGGGACGGCAGCGTGAGGGCGCGTTCGGAGTGGACCATCGCGGATCGCTTTCTACTCGATTTCAGGAGTGAATGCTCCATAAATCCGAATTGTGTAGTATTTACTCCGAAATGTCAACGGACTCTGCCACCCCACGACGGCGCGGTCGTCCGCGCGCATTCGACCTCGATGCCGTTACCGCGGCGCTGGAGCAGGCCTTGTGGCGCCGCGGCTTCCGGTCGACGAGCGTGGAGGAACTCGCTGCAGACGCCGGGCTGAGCCTGTCGAGCCTGTACGCCGCATTCGGAAGCAAGCAGGGCGTGCTCGACGCCGCCCTCTCGCGCTACGAAGACGGAATGAGCGCCATCATCGCTGACCTCGAATCGCCTCGCCGCGGTCTACCCGACATCGAACGGTTCGTCCGCCGGGTGCGTGCCGTGCTCGATGACCCCAACTCCCCACGGGGCTGCTTCATGGTCAACACCATGGTGGAGGTCGGTGACGGTATTCCCGAGGTGCAGCAGCGCGTAGCGGCCTACCGCCGCAGGATCGAGCGAGCACTCAACCGCGCTCTCGAGTTGGCGGAGGCCGACGGTGACATCGAATCGGGATCATCGCGGGACCGCGCCCGGCTGATCCAGGCAGCGCTGTTCGGCGCATTCGCGGCCTCTCGTGCGGGCGACGCCGCCGCGGCCCGCGCGGGCCTGCACGCGATCAGTCGCGAGCTTCGCCGATGGTCAGCAGCGGTGCGCGGCTAACGCCAATGCCGCGCAGTTAGCGTTTGTGCGTGGTTGTCAACCGTCGAGGATTTCGATGGTGATGGTGATCGTGTAGTTGGTGCGGTCGATGTTGCCTTTGGCTCGGTGTTTGGAGATGGCGCGTTTGACGACTCGTGGGCATGAACGTGCGCGCCGTGCTGGTAGGGGGTGTTTGAGCGCGGCAGCGCCGATGCGGCCGATCAGGTCAACGGTGGTTTCGGCGATCGTGGCGACGGCGTGGATCACTTGGTCGCGGGCGGTGTGCAGGGCGACGGTGAAGCTCAACCGGTCGGCGCGGATGTCGGTACGGCCCAGGGTGGCATCGGCCATTGCGGTGCGTAGTGCTTGGTAGGTGATCAACAGTGCGTAGACCTCTTGGGCGATACCGGCGGGCGTCGCGGCACGTAACACTCGTCCGCTCAGGATGGTCGATTTCACTTCCAGGTAGCTGGTTTCGATTTCCCATCGCTGATGGTAGAGATCGACGAGTTCGTGTGCAGGGTAATGCTTTTCGTTGGTCAATGTGGTGACCAGGCGGTAGTGGCCGACTCGAGTCGTTGTGGCATTCAAGCGCACGGTGATCGAGGCGTCGATCACCCGTACGGTGACTGACCCCATGCGTGTCAGCCAGCTGCGGTCGCCCAGCGTGGTGATGGCCGGCAGGTTTCGGACATCTTTACAGCGGATCAGTAGGTCCGCTCTGGCGTCGGCGATCTGTTCGATCAGGGCGACCACGGCGAAGTTGCGGTCGGCCAGCAACAGCATGCCTGGCTTCATGCACTGCAGAAGTTTCGGTGCGTAGGTGGTTTCGCCGACACGGTAGGAGCCGAACACGGCATCGATGACGGTGCGGGTGCCGCACGCTACGACGGTGAGCAGACGCAGCATCGGATACCCGGACTCGGCGTCAGGACGCCCGGTTTGGCGGCCGAACTCTGCGGCGTTGGCCGCGCTGTTGGGCACGAACATTGAGGTGCCATCGATTGCGCAGACCAGCAAGCCGCGCCAGCGGATCGCACCGGCGGCCGGGCCGGCCAGCAGGCTGAACAACTCACGTAGCGGGGCCACCCCGACCCGGCGCATCGCTTGGGACAGTGCCGAGGAGCCTGGTGTAGCCACGGTGGCCGAATCCAAGCCCGCGATCAAGTGGGCCCAGACCCCGCGGTAGCCGACCTCGGCGAACAGTGCCCCAGCCAGCAGCAGGTACACCACCACCCGCGAGGGCAGCACTCGAACCCGACGTTGCACGCGGCCGGTGTTTTCCAAGGCGGCATCGACGAGGTCATGGGACACGATCCGGGTCAACTCGCCCAGGTGACCGGGACCGAAAGGGCCCTCCACCGCCGACGCGACAGGACAGATGGCAGACTGGACAGACAGCGGAACTCCCAGTTGAGAAGGATGTCTTGCTAGGACAATCCATCGATACCTGAGAGTTCCGCTGTCCTATCTGCACACACCCGGCGTGTCACAATTGCCACACCAGTCACATCCCTAACTGCGCGGCATTGCGGCTAACGCCCTGTCGAGCACGCATCAGTCGTGCACGTCGGGACCGACCCCACCCGGACCTGAATGTGCCCACCACGTAGCGACCTGCATTGCACGTCGACAAGAGTCGACTCGACGGGAACCCACGGGTGTGCATCGATGTCCGAGCCACCGAGCAGGCACGCCAACTGCGCGAGCGGGTACCACAGGCGGGCCCGCCCGATTGGTTTCTGCATGTCCACCACAGCCACCCGGCCACCGGGCCGTGTGACCGCCAGCATCATCGACACGGCCTGCGGCCAGTCCGGCATGAGGGATAGCGCATAGGTGCTGATGGCGGCGTCGAAGCCGTCGCCTGCGTCCAGATCCTCAGCCGTCAGCACGGTGGCGTCAGCTTGAATGAGTCGGACATTGGCCCAGCCCGCGGAGTACGCGCGGCGCCTCGCCTGTTTGAGCATCTGCGCACTGGCGTCGACGGCGACAATCGATCCGCTCGGTCCGATTCGCTCCTGTATGAGGGGAAAGTTCAGCCCGGTACCGCAGCCGATGTCGAGGACATGGTGGCCCGGTCGCAGCGCCATGAGGTCGATCGCGGCCACCCGACCCGCGCGGTAGACGGGCCGCTCTGCGGAGATCAGGTCATAGAACCTCGCCGAGGAGCGATAGCGGCCTGTTCTTTTCATCGGGAGTCCGTTCGTCAGAATCTCTGGCAAGTTATCCGATACGGGAACACCACCAGCACCTCACCGGGTTCCCTCACAGTGGACCCACCGGAGATCGGCGAGCGCGACATGCAAGCAGACGCATTCAGACGCTACGTCGAACCCGAAATCGAAGTGCTCCTCAGAGTTGCGTGCACCCTCGTGGGGTCCTCAGACGTCGATGACCTGGTGCAGGAGACCCTCATGCGAGCGTGGCGCGCCATGGACCGATTCGACGGCCGCTATCCCAGGGCATGGCTGCTGACCATTTTGAGGAACACAAACATGAACATGCACCGGCGTCAACGGCCCGACAACGTGGACGATGTCTCGACCTACGCCGACGCGAGGCCGGCATTCGGAATCACCCCTGTGAGCACCGAAGACCAGGTGATGGCCGCCTTCCTGCCGGATGATCTTGAACGTGCCGTGCAGAGTCTGGACACCAAGTTCCGGACCGTGCTGCTCTTGGTCGACGTCGACCAACTGACCTACGCCGAGGCCGCCGAGGCCCTTGGTGTGCCCGTAGGAACGGTGATGTCGAGACTCAGTCGCGCACGCCAACGTGTTCGTCGGCATCTGCAGCCGAATTTTGAGGCAGCGAGCGCGGGGAGGCAACAATGATCAGGGCCCTTCGGATGATGGTGACGTGCCACTGGTCGGCTCGCCGAATCCAGCGGTATCTGGACTCTGATCCCGCCGCGCTCCTCGACCCGAGCGAAATCCGACGGCTGGAAGCGCACCTGGCCCAATGCGACAAGTGCAGCACCGCCGCGGCCGAGTTCCGTCAGATCAATTCGGCGTTGTCACGCTGGGCATCGCGACGGATGCCCGATCGGCAAAGCGTGTCCCATATGCACGATGTCGTTGACCGCCTCGTCCGCGGTGAGCTGCAGTGACCCGTGCAGGCCACCCCGACTTGTTGGTGGTCGGCGGCGGAACCGCGGGCATCGTGGCAGCGAAGACGGCCGCCGGCTTCGGTGCGAAAGTCGTTTTGGTCGAACGCGATCGCACCGGCGGGGACTGCCTGTGGACCGGGTGCGTGCCGTCGAAGTCGTTGATCGCCGCGGCATCGGCGGCCACAGCAGTTCGGCGTGGATCCGCATTCGGGGTCACCGCAACGGACGTGACCATCGATTTCAAACAGGTGATGCAGCACGTGCGAGAGGCTATCGCCGCCATCGCCCCGGTCGACTCCCCCGAGGCGCTTGCTGGCGCCGGCGTGACGGTCGTCAAGGGATCGGCACGCTTCACCGACGACCGCACCGTCGCGGTCGGGGAGCACGTCATCGCGTTCGCTCAGGCGGTGCTTGCCACCGGTGCCCGCCCGACCGTGCCACGCATACCGGGTCTGGAGACCGTTGACTACCTGACCAGCGACACGGTCTGGGATATGACTGAACTACCCCGCCGGCTGCTGGTGCTCGGCGGCGGCAGTGTCGGCTGCGAACTCGCCCAGGCCTTTGCGCGGCTGGGGTCTGCGGTCACGCTCATCGAGTCAGCCGAGACCCTCGTCCCCCGCGAGGACCCGGCCGCGGCCGCCACGCTGACCGCGTCAATGTGCTCCGACGGAGTCGAGGTGCTGACCGCTGCCACCGCGGAGTCGATCTGCGAGCACACCGTCACCCTCACCGACGGTCGCCGCGTCGAATTCGACCGTGCGCTGGTCGCCGTCGGTCGCACACCCCGGACCGATGCACTCGGCCTCGAGACGGCGGGAGTTTCCCTCGATGAGCGTGGCTACGTCCACGTCGACGCCCATCTGCGCACGTCGAACCCCCGGATCTGGGCCGCCGGCGACCTCACCGGCCACCCCCAATTCACCCACACGGCGGGAATGCACGGCAGCATCGCCGCCACCAACGCGATCCTGGGCCTGCGCCGCACCGTCAACACCACCGGAGAACCCCGCGTCACGTTCACCGACCCCGAGATCGCCGTCGTCGGAATCGACCCCCGAACCGCCAGGCGCATAACAGGATTGCGCGTGCAGACCCTGTCGCACAGCCACCTCGATCGCGCCATCGCGGAGGCTGACACCGGCGGACTCACCCAACTCGTGCTCGACCGCAAGCACCGCATCGTCGGCGCCAGCATCGTCGGACCGAGGGCGGGCGAGACGATCGGTGAAATGGTCCTGGCAGTCAAGCACGGAATGCGCACGCGCGACCTCGCCGGCGCCACACACCCATACCCGACCTACAACGACGGACCGTGGAACGCCGCGATCGCCGACGTCCGATCACAACTGGGTCGCCCGACGACAGCCCGGCTGATCGGGATCCTCGTCCGGCTGCGACGGACCTGGCTCCGCTTCCGAAGCAACTAGCGAAAAACACTGGGGCCAGTCGGGAAGGGCCGGCAGCCATCACCGGGTTTCCTCCACGAGGGGATGAATTCCCCCGACACCAGACACCACGAGGGAGCACCACCATGTCATCCACTACCTCAACGCGGGTCGAGATCAAGGCCGGATTCGGCCGAACGCTCATCGTCGGCGCTGTCGCCGGTGTGATCGGTTCTCTGGTCATGGCGATGTTCGCCATGATGGCCGCCGCCACCTACCAGCGCACCGGTTTCTTCACACCGCTCTACCACATCGGTTCACTGCTCTTGGATCCGTCGACGATGATGGCGTCGATGGAGCGGGGCATGGCTGGTTCGAACTTCTACTTCGTGTTTGGTCCCGCCGTGGTGGGCGCACTCATCCACATGATGGTGGGCGCGATGTACGGCGTCCTGTTCGCAGTGATCGTCCGGATGGCGAAGCTACGCGGCGTGACGCTGCTCCTGGCTGGAATGATCTACGGTGCCGTTGTTTTCGCCGTCAGCGCGTGGGTCGGACTCCCCTTGGCCGCGACGATCCTCTCCGCCGGGGACCCGATCACCAACATGGCCTCCATGGTGGGCTACCCCACGTTCCTCGTCGAGCACATCATGTTCGGTGTCGCGACGGCGTTCGCGCTGCTGCCGTTCACCCGGAACCGCAGCGCCTAGCCGGATCTTTGGGTAGCGGGTCGGGGCGGGGGGTCGAAGCGCACCCCCTCTCGCCCCGATCCCGCATTGAAAACAACGTGCCGATAACGGATGAGGAAGAGGACGCTCATGACCAGCGCCACCGCACGTGTCGGAGACACCGTGATAGCCACCACCGACGACCCAGTGATCGTCGAAGGCAACGTGTACTTTCCCGAAAGCGATATCGCCGAAGGCGTTCTCGTCGCGAATAAGGCGAAGAGTCTGTGCTTCTGGAAGGGGATCGCCAGCTACTACGACGTGGCTGCAGACGGCGCCACGCTGCGCAGCGCAGCGTTCACCTATCGGCGCCCGTCCCCGTTGGCGCGGCGCATCAAGGGACGAGTGGCTTTTTGGAATGGCGTCGAGGTCAGCACCGACCGGACCGCGCGTTAGACCCGGTGATGCCGGGCCTGGTCGAGTACCTCCTCGAAGGTCCATTGGTCGTTGGCGTGAGAGCCGTACTTGCAGGCCAGGATTCGGCCATTCGGGGCGATGAGGAAGTCGGCCGGCAGCCCGGTATGGCCACCGTCTCCGGTGTCGGACTGCGGTGGCAGATGGCGGTTCCAGCCGCGCGCCGCAGCGGCCCAGGCGCGCGGATCGGCGATTGATCGCATTGATCTCTCCACCCCGAATTCGCGGTACAGCTTCCGTTGCGGGTCAGCGATCAGTACGAAGGGCAACGTGTCCTGATATGGCGTCATCGCCTCGGTCGTCGAATGGAATACCGCGATCTCCCGCACCCCTGCGGCCTCGAGTTCGTCGTGGCGTTGGCCGAATGAGCGCAGGTGCAGATTGCAGATCGGGCAGCCCGCGTAGCGCCGGAATTGCAGATGGGTCAGACGTCGCGGGTCGGGTAGCGTTACGAGCCCGGAGCTGACCGTGTCCACGTGGCGCACGTCAACGCTGTCGCCCGGTGCGATCCTGCTCGGGTTTCGCGGCATCACTGACCTTCCTCTAGCACTTGTCCTGAGCTTCAAGACAATCAGCGTGGTGGACCTGACGGCGACACAATGTCAGCCCGCAGACATTCTCTATCACGGCTGGTCCGAGATCGGCCTATAGAGTATCCCCGCCGGGCGGCACAATCCGCGCAGAGAGGTATCCGACGCTGGCGACGCAGAACGGCACCAGGAAATTCACCGCAACCCGAAACCACGTCCCTCCGTCGCCATCCCCGTGCGTGATGACCGCACCTTGGTTGACCAACGACAGGACCGTCCCGACAAGCAGCGCGGTGGGTCCTGCGGTTCGCACCGTAGACCCGCGCAGGAACATCGCCACCGCATCGCGCGGCCGACTCCACGTTCGACCGGCCGACGCCACTACGTCAGCCGAAACGGTCGATGATCGCTGCGGCGATCCGGCCGGGTTCGTCTTCCTGCATGAAGTGGTTGGCTCCTGGTAGCTCGACGACCACGTGATCGGGGAACACGGCGCGCATCCGCGGCAGGGTCTGCGCCGGCGGAAACGCGAAGTCCTTCATGCCCCACACGAACAGCGCTGGTTTGGACCCCAGCGTCTCGGGCACGTCGTGTTCGAGGCGTTGCAGCAGTGGTCGGGCGGCCAGGATCTGCTTGGGCAGCTCTGCGACGCCCCGTCGCGCCTCCGGTGACGGTTGGACGGCCCGGTAATGGTCCATCTCCAGCGGGGTCAGCGTTCGACTCGTCCCCACCGGAATGAGCCTCTCGACGAAGAAGTTCCGATTCAGGATCGCGCGCTGCATCGGGCGGCTGGACATCGCCTTGCTGAACGCCTTCATCCGCAGTGTGTCAGCCGGCCAGAACCACGTGTTGCCCAGAACGACTCCACGTACCCGGTCAGCGCGGACCGTGTCGACCGCCATCGTGACCGGGCCTCCCCAGTCCTGTCCCATGGACAGATATCCGTCCAGATCCAGGAAGTCCACCAGCTCGCCCACGACGCGGGCGTGCTCCTGCACGGTGTAGCCGTATCCACTCGGACGCTCCGACAGTCCGAACCCCAGGTAGTCCGAGGCGATGCACCGGAACCGGTCGCGCAGGCCGGCGATGACGTCCCGGTAGAGAAAGCTCCACGTCGGGTTGCCGTGACAGAGCAGCAGCGGTGGGCCACTGCCCTCGTCGATGTAGTGCACCCGACCCTGCGAACTGTCGAACCAACGCGAGGTGAAGGGGTAGAGGTCGCGGTCCGGCGAGAAATCGAGTGTCATGCGAAGCCGCCGAGCCAGGTGGTCATGGCGTACAACGCTACGTATGTGCCGACCGCGACCGCAAGCACCCCCAGCAGTCGCCACCGCCGTTGACGCACGCCGGCGAGGCTGCATTGATTGCGGCGCCTCAGCGATACCCAGACGAGCAGGCCGAGGACGGCGACGCCGCCGAGGCGGAACCACCACGCGTAGTTGTCGTACAGGTCGTTCGCCCATACGAATGCCGTTCCAGCACTGATGATTCCGAACATCGCGAGGACGGTGGGGCCGGCACAGCACAGAATGCCCGCTAGCCCGCTTGCGAACCCGATGCCCCACATCGGCAGTCCGTCCGACTTGACGAGTCGTGGACCTCGGGAAGGTGCGCTCGGCGACGATTTTCTCATGGCTTGCCGCGCAGCCACGCTCGCAGGCGGTCGGCGACCGTGGCGGCCTCGTCCCTCTCGATCCGCACTCCGCGCCAGAACGCGACGTGATCTTTGATCTGGCGCGCGTGTCGACTCGGACTCGGGTAGTACCACCCTGCCTCTGGGTTCACCTCACCGCCGACGGTCACCGAGTAATAGTGGGCCGTACCTTTCCACGGACACACGGTTGTCGCCGAACTTTCCGTGAGGAATTCGCGGCGGAGCGCCTCCGGCGGAAAGTAGTCGTTGCCCTCGAGGCGCACGGTGTGCACCGCCTCGGCCAACACTGCGTCGTTCCACACGGCTCGGATCATCGCGGCGACCCCCTTGGTTCGGATCCTCTGCACATCAGACGTCACGCGAGAGCCGGCGCGCGGGCAATTGTCAGCACGGTGACAGACCCGCCCGACCGCGCACCGACTCCCATTCGCCGCGACCGGATGCGCGATTCATCCACCCTGTTCAGCGCGAGCCTATTTCGGTGAAGGATCACCGTCTGGTCGGAAACCGTGAAGGGAGGCGAACGTGCTCCCGGCCTGTCGGCGCCGAGGCTGTGTCAGGCGCAGGGAAACAGTTGCGCGGCGCTGGCCTTGCGGGCCCAGAGTTCGGCGAAGGCGACGGAGATGTCGTCCAGCGCAGGGGCGAGGGGTTCGATCCTGCGGGTGACCAAGGCGTTGTCATCGGTCGCCGCCACCGGATGCCAGTAGACGCCGTCAGCGGTGACCGTGACCTCGGGCACCAACGACTCGCGGGTGATGTCCACGCCCTCGGATGCCACGCCCTCGCGGGCGACCGGCCGCACCACCTGGTCTTCCTGCGCGATGCCGAGTTCGTCGAGGAACTGGTGGAAGGCTTGCAGCTCGCCTGGAACGGGCGCCGCGACTGTGGCTGCGACCCGCACACGGAAGCCCAGGCCACGCGCCAGGCCAATTCCTTCCACCGCCTTGGCCCAGCTGCCGTGTCCGCGATGGAGGTCGTGCCGTTCCGGCGTCGCGGAGTCCAGGCTGATCTGCAGCGCCACGTTGTCCCGCGGAATGGCGTGGAGCTCGCGTAGCCCCCTGCCCCGGAACACCATTGCGTTGGTCAGCACGGTCGTCGGGAGGAGCGCGGCGCAGCTGCGGACAATGGTGCCGATGTCAGGCAGCAGAAACGGCTCTCCGCCGGTGAGGAAGAGCTCGCGCACGCCCCAGTCCGCCGCCTCTTTGGCCAGTCGGGCGATCCGATCGGCACCCAACTCTCGTCGCAGGGTCTGCGGCGAGGACTCCACGCAGCAGTAGTCACAAGCAAGGTTGCAGTGGAAGTTGGTGTAGATCCACAGCCGCGCGCCCGGCATCCGCTCCGGGCCCAAAACCAGAAGGGGATCGGGTGGGCGGCCGCGCCGCACCATCAGCGTTCCCGCTCCCGTCTCGTCTAGGTCGGCCTGCAACGCGGTATTTCCGCTTCGTTCACACCACTTTTCGGCAGTCTCCAGCTCGGCGGCGGACCCAACGGCGACCTCGCCGACGGCTCCGTCGGCCAGGGTCGCCATCAACCTCATCAGGTCGAGGATCACCACCGAGGGTCGACTCCCTGCTCCTTCACCGCGGCGAACAGTGGCTTGTACCCGTCCAGGTGCGGCCTCACCCAGCGCCGTAATCCTTCGAGTTCCAAAATTCTGCGGTGTTCAGGGTTGTCCCAGTCCATTGCCAACAGCTTGTCCACCCAGGGGGTGTAACGCTGGGCGGGCAGGGTGTCGAGCGCGGTGAACATGCAGTGGCAGTATCCGTCGGTCCGCCACACCTCCTCCAGGGTGCCGGCCATCAGCTCGTCGCGCCCCATCGCCTCCCAGGTGCTGCTGCCGACGGCGGCGACGTCGATCTCACCGGCCAACATTGCTTCGATCGCGTCGAGCTCGCTGCGGCCGGTGTCGCCGTGCTTACCGATATCGGTGTCGAACCGGATGACCTGCAGGTCCGAGGCGGGCACGCCGGCGCGGGCCAGGTAATGCAGGGGCAGGATCGCCGCATGCGCGGAATCGGCCGAGCCGAGCGCAAGCCGCTTGCCCGCAATCGACGCCGAGCCCGACAGCCCGCTGCCAGACGGTGCGACGAACACGGTGGTGAATCCCACGTCGGTGTCGCGCTGCGCCAGAGCGACGCAGTGCCCGTCGGTCTGCATCACCGTTCGTACGTAGGCCAGGTTGGTGTTCCACGCGACATCGATGTGCCCGGCGATCAACGAAGTGACCAGCCGCCCGTAGTTCGAGTAGAGGACAAAATCCATGGCGGTATCGGGTTCGCCCGGATCGTCGAAGTACTCACGGATGCCCTCCCAGATCGGAACCACGTTCGGCGTGTAGGCCACAGCGCCGACGATCAGTGGGTTGCTCATCATGTCCTTCCGGGTCAGAAGAGTGGCAGGCCGGTGGCGGCCTTGCCGTAGAAGTCGTAGAGCACGTCGGCGGTCGGTGCCATCACCGCGCCCGCCCGCGCGTCCCGAAAGGCCCGTTCGATGGGGAGGTGCTTGGAGAAAGCAGCGCCGCCACACACCCGCATGGCGGACTCGGTGATGGCCAGCGCGGCGTCGTTGGCGGATGCCTTGACACCGAGGACATGGTTGAGCGTCTCTTCGTTGGGAGCGCTGACACTTGCGGCGGCGCTGTGCAGGTAGGCCCGTTGGGCCGCGAGAGTCGTTCCCATTCTTGCGATCTGTGAGCGAATAGTCGGCAGTGCCGACAGCGCCTCATCGCGATGCTCCAGCCGGGCACCGCCGACGTGCGAGATGGTTGCGGCGTAGGCGGAGCCGGCGAGCCCCAGTGACACGGCGGCATTGCCGAGGTTGAACCACGGCAGCACCGTTTCCATCAGAAGCCCGAATCCGGCGGCCTCTGCCCCCAGCCGGGAGGCAACGGGGATCGTCGCATCGACCGTCATCGGCGATGATGCGTTACCGCGCAGGCCCATCCCGGCGAACGGTGCCACGACGGAGAGGCCTTCCTCGGATCTGCGCAGAGCGTAGAGATCCACCTCGCCGGCGACTCCAGAGGTGGATCCGGCGGTCACGATGTAGATGTCGGCGTAGCCAGCTGAGGTGACCCAACTCTTGTCAGCTCGCAACTTCACCGTCGCACCGTCGTCGGACAACGCGGCGGTGGACACCGGCGCCCAGAAGTGCGAGCGTGAGCCCTTCTCGCTGAACGCCAAGGTGCCCAGTGTATCGCCGGAAGCCATGGCGGACAATACATCCGGCATGCCAGGCGGCGGGGCCGCGGCGACAGTGACCGCCGCGGCGTTGTGCATCAGGAAGATCATCGCGGTGGATCCGCACGCGGATGCCAACCTGCCGATCACCTCAACGAACTGCTGCGGGCCAGCGCCCGAACCGCCGGCCTCCTTCGGTACGACCAAACCCAGTAAACCGCTGCCGCGCAACGCATCAACCGCCGCCGCGGGAAACGTTCCCTCGGCGTCGACCTGATCGGCGCCCGCCGCAGCGACCGTGATGACGTGATTCAACGCCTCCGTCGAATACATGACTCAGGACGATACGCGAAGAGGGCGCGAGCCGACGGCGATTACTGCGGCGCACACGAAAACCGCCGCAGTACTGGGATTTCCACCCAGCCAAACCTCCCCATGTCCGAGTTGGACGTAGATGGACAACGCCGCCACCGCAGCAAGCGCCGCCGCGGTCAGAGCGAGCGCCCGGATGCACGCGACTGCTGCGGTAAGCATCAGGCCCGCCACGACCAGCAGCGCCAGTGCGGCAAGCATGTTGTAGTCGCCGAGAAACAACTGCAGTGGTGGGTAGCCGACCCCCTTGCCGCGCGGCGCGAGGAACTCCTCACCGAGCGACTTGGTTGCGGCGATGATCGCAACGAGCGCGAGGAGCACACCCCATCCGCCGAGTAGCCGCCTGGCGATCGGCGCGGGCTCTCCGTCCCTGCGGGCGGCCCGGATCGCGTCCACCGCGGCGTACTGCGCGCTCGGCGCGAGCAGTAGCACCAGGTGAATGCCGAGCATCATCGCGTACGCCCAGGGCCATTCGTTGGGTGCCTGCGCCACCGACAACCCGATCGCCATGGACTGGCCGATGCCGATCAGCGCAGCCAGACGAACAGCGGTTCCGGTCAGCAGCAGCACGGGTAGCAGCGTCTCCACCACCAGCACCAGCCACCCGAACGGTGTGAAGTTCGGCAGCACGAGGTGTTCGACCAGCCAGCTGTACGGCGGAAACACAGGATGATCGACCGCCAGATGCGTCCAAAACCAGAGCCCGGTGCGGCGGCTCTCGCCGAAATCAGGGGGCACCTTCCACCACACGTGCGCCAACCACAACAGCCCCGCCACGATCCGCAGCACCGCAAGGCCGATACCGCCCGCCCGCGCCGGTGGAGGGGTCGGTGAGAAGACGAGGTCGAGCGCTCTGCGTGGGCTCGCCGTAGTCATACGATCAGTCTCGCCTTCATTCGCGGCTCGCGGGTAGGTTTCGGCGCCGACACCATCGACACCCTTCTGCGCACTCAAGCGGTCCCAGACTGCGCGTGCCGTCACACTGTCATCGCGATGACAGTGTCCGTTTGCGATTCACCTCGACAAACCACTGCGTGCCTCGGCGCTCGGCACGCCAAGGACATCGACCGACAGTCCGCGTGCCTCGATCCCCTTGACCCACCACAGTGCCCCGGCAACCGCGCCGATCAACCAGAACAGTCCGAGCACGACGAACACCGTGGTCAGGTTGAAGAGCACCGCGACCTCGGCGAGCAGGATCTGCCCCATGACCGCGCCGATCCGGCCGACGGCAACTGAGGCGCCGATCCCCGTGGCCCGCAACTCGGTGGGAAAGATCTCCGAGAAGGTGGGATAGGCGGACACCCACGCGCAGGTCGCGACGAAGGCTGCAACGGTGAAGGCCACCAGGACAAGGGTTTTGGAGCCCGTCGAGGCGGCTGCCGCGCATCCCAACATGCTTGCGGCCGCAGCGGCGTAGGAGACCGTGACCGTGGGGCGCCGCCCGACGGCGTCCAGCGCCCACGACACCAACAGACCGCCGAAGAAGGCGCCGACGTTGGCGGTCAGAAAGTAGTATGGCAGCGCGCTGTCACTGACCGGAACCGCACCGGTGGCCGAGGAGAACACGAAAATGCTCATCGCGGTGAACAAGCCGTAGTAGCCGGCCGCCTCGGAGAAGTCCAATGCCATCCCGAAGAACAACTTCGGCCGGTGATTGACCCACAGTTCGCTGAGCGCCGAACGGGTCCCGCGAGGCGGACCTGCCACGATGTAGCCATCCGCACTCGTCACGCCGGTGATCGCGGTGACCACCGTGTCGGCTTCATCCAGGCGCCCTTGTGCGGCGAGCCAACGCGGCGACTCGGGTATGAGCCTGCGGGCAATGACCCCGTAGACAGCGCTCAGCACCCCGAAGAGCATCGTGTAGCGCCAACTCAGTCCGAAGGTGGAGATGACGAGGATGGAGACCAGGCTCGCGAGAATCCCGCCGATAGCCCAGAAGCTCATCACGAGCCCATTGCTGCGGCCCCGACTGCGGGACGGGGTGAACTCGGCAATCGCCGAGGTGATGGCCGAGTACTCACCGCCCACGCCTAGCGCGGTGATGAAGCGGAACAACACGAAGATCTCGTAGGACGGGGCGGTCGCGGTCGCCACCGCGGCGAGCGAGTACAAAATCAGGGTGGCGACAAACAGTTTGCGCCGTCCGACACGATCCGCCAGATAGCCGAATCCCAGCGCGCCCAGCGCGATCCCGGCGAACCAGACGATGTTGATCAGCACGGCCTGCCGGCCGTCGAGATTGAACTCGGCCTGGATTCCCGGGATGACCGAGCCGATGATCTGCACCTCGAATGCATCCAGCATCCATCCGATACCGAGCGCCGCGGCGATGCGGGTGTGCATGGGCCGCCAATCGGATTCGTCGAGCCGTCGTGCCATCGGATCCTCCGGTCGTCAGGGTCGACGCCACCCTAGATACGGCATGTGAGGATTTGACTCGAGTGGTCAGCATGCTGACAGTCTTGCGGACAGACGGCGGCCGGATATGTCGAGCTAGGGCGTCGTGCTGATCGCATGGAGCGCATCGGTCGGCAGTTCCACCCCGACGTCGGCACCTATGCTCAGGTTCATCTGCGGTTCGAGTTCGACGAACACCGACGCTGCACCGATGCGCACGCATGCCAGGCGTCGGATACCGGCCGGCTGCATCGACGCGATGGTGCCTGTGAGGGCGGAGTCCGTCGCAGATGTCAGGCGAACCATCTCGTGCCGAAATGCCAACGCGGCGGGTCCGTCTGGCATGCGTGCGTCCGACCGCAGCGCATGCGAACCCAACTCGGAGTGGTGCACCCCGGCGTAGACGCACCCGTGAATCTCATTGAGGCCCCCCATCAACCGGTGCACCGCCAGGGTCGCCGGTCGCACATACGCGGTGGGCACGTCCGAGTGGTGTTCGAGCGCACCGCCGATGAGTACGGCGATGGAATCGGCGACCGCCGCCGCTTCGGATTGATCGTGGGTCACCAGAACGATGGTCGGATTGAGTTCATCCCGGATCGTTCGCAGTAGCGCGTACATATCGCTGCGTAGCGCGCTGTCCAGCGCGCCGAACGGTTCGTCAAGGAGCAGCACCTTGGGCTCGGCGGCCAGCGACCTGGCCAGGGCCACCCGCTGGGCCTGCCCACCGGAGATATCGCCGACAGCACGGCTCGCGAAGTCGCCCAATTGGACCAGATCGAGGTACTTCCGCGACGCCGACCGGGAGTCCCTGCGGCAAAGCCCCGCCGCGCGCGCAGCGAAGGCGACGTTGTCGATGACCGACAAATGCGGAAAGAGCAGTGGCCGTTGGAAAACCATCGCGATACCGCGCTTCTCAGCGGGTGTGCTCGTCACATCGTCACCGTCGAGCAGCACGCTGCCACGGGTGGGCGAATCAAGTCCGGCGATCAGCCTCAGCGCCGTGCTCTTTCCCGAACCCGACGGGCCGAGCAGCGCCAAGCAGGCACCGCCCTCGACGTCGACATCGAGGCCCCGGAGCGCCGGCGCTGGTTGGCCCGGGTGCAGGCGAGTGAGGTCCCGCAACTCCAGTCGCGTACTCATGTCGGGGTCCGCGTTCGGCGCCCGGCGCGGGAGACCACCACGAGCAGGATCAACGGCGGAATCACCGCTGCCAGAGACAGCGCCGCGACGACGGCATTGTTTCCGGTACCCGCGGCGAACGACCCCACCAGGATCGGGACGCTCACCAGTTGTCCACCGCCGATGAGAAGCGTCACCACGTAGTCACTCCATCCGACGAGGAACGCCAGGAACGCCGCGCCGGACAGCGCCGGCGCCAGCAGCGGGATCTGCACCCGAAGCAACACGGTCGTGCGGGATGCGCCCAACGTACGGGCCTCCTCCTCGAAACCGATGTCGTAGGCGCCGAGGGCGGCCCGCATCAGATAGGTGGTGTAGGGAATCGCGGCCACCGCCAGCACGGCGACGACGGCGAGGGGACTCGGAACGCGGGTACGCAGGACCAGCACGTCCAAGCCCATCGCCACCGCGAACGCGGGCAGGACCAGCGGCGCGAACAGCACGGCTTCAGTCAGACGCGGAAACGGCAGCCGGCCCGACGCCAAGGCGCGGGCCGCAAGTGCACCGGCGGGGGTGGCGATGGCCGCCACCGCGAGCCCGATGGC
This sequence comes from Mycobacterium sp., assembly GCA_034520035.1. Lineage (GTDB taxonomy): Bacteria > Actinomycetota > Actinomycetes > Mycobacteriales > Mycobacteriaceae > Mycobacterium. The sequence continues at coordinate 145,029 of JAXHOA010000096.1, forward strand.
CGTCGAGACGACGAACGCGTGCGGGGCGCCCGCGGTGAGCCCGCTACGCACCCCGTCCAGACCCCACTGCTGTGGCAGCAGATCCGGAAAGGGCCATCGATTCGCGAACGCCCACAACAGAATCGGAACCAGGGGAAGCAGGAACCACAACACCAGCGCAGCGCGCACCCCTCGTCCCGTGGCGGTCCGGGTCCACGCGGTCACCGCCAGATCGCCGATCGCCGCAACATCGTCAGTGCACCGGCCACCGCGAGCAGCGCCAGCACCGCGGTGACAACGGCCGCCGCGGCCGCCTGGGGCCGAGTGGCGAGGTCGATCGAGGTGAACAGTCGGATCGCCATCACCGGAAGCGGTTCCGGATAGGCCCGGCCGAGCAGCAGAGCCACCTCATAGGAGCCCAGGGCGTAGGTGAAGCTGATGGTCGCCGCGGCCACCACGGCGGGACGGATCAGCGGAAACGTCACCAACCGCAGCCGGGCACGCCGCGAGGCTCCGAGCATGGCGGCGGTCTCGTCATAGCCGCCAACGCGGGTCGCCAGCACAGACGCCACCACCAACGCGATGAATGCCGACTCCTTCCAGGCGTATTCGAGGATCACCGCGATCCACCACCGGCCGCCGACCAGGGCCGGCCAGCCGCCGTCGGACAAGCCGAACACCCTCGCCAACAGGCCGGAGTCGGCGAGCAGCAGACCCATGGTCGCGGCGCCGATCAGGTGCGGGACAGGGACGGTCACCGTCCCTGCCCACAGTGCGGCGCGCCGACCGCCCACCGCGACCAGGGCTGTGGTCACCCCGACCAGCACCCCGATCGCCGTCGACGCGGTGGCGATCGCGACCGACAATGCTGCGGATGTCGCCATGTCTTCGGCGTAGGCGCTGTAGGCGTCGACTGTCAGTGCCGGCGCCCCGACGAGCGGCATCAGGCCCAGGCTCTGCAATACCGCCGAACCGAGGCCGCCGATGAGGACGGCCACAACCGGGACCACCGCCGGAAGCGCCCACAGCGCCGCACGCCAGGACGCTGCGGATTCAGCGTGCCGCGAGGACACTGCGGCGCCATCCCTCGTCGAGCGGGGCTACCCACTCGGCGGCCAGTTCTGCGTGCGCGTTGCGGGCGAGCACGTCGTACGGCGGCACCACCGGTGAGGCGGGCAGCGCATCGAAGGCGGCGCGGTTCGGGGCGGAGAGTCGTTCCAGGTCCAAGACGGTGAACTGACCCCACACCTCGGGTGTGGCCTTCGCCAGTTGCTGTTCCGGCGACAGGGCCAAGTTGGCAACGACCCGCGCGCCTGCACTGCTGCCGGAGGTGGACGGGATGGCGAGGAAGCTGGCGTTGCCGACCGTCCCGTCCGTCAGCGTCAGGATCTTGGTTTGCGGGGGATAGGTGCCGTCGGCGACAAGTTCGGTCAGGGTCGCGGGTCCGTAGGTCATGGTCATGTCGACCTGACCGCCGGCATAGAGATCGTTGAGCTCCGAGGACGTCTGCGGGTAGGTGGCCCCCGCACGCCACAGAAACGGCCTCAACGCATTCAGTCGTTCGAACAGGCGCGGCGCCAACCGGTCGTAGTCCTGTTGAGAAAATTCCAAGGCAACGTTCCGGGGGCCGCCGGAGACGGCGATGAGCGCTTCGCGGATGAACACCGATCCGGTGAAGTCAGGAGGCGCCGGGTAGGTGAACCGTCCAGGGTTGGCCTGCGCCCAGTCCAGCACGCCGAGGAAATCGGTCGGCGGATCTTGAACTGTTCCGGCGTTGTACACCAGGGAGAATTGCGCTTTGTGCCAGGGTGACTCGCACTCGTCGACGGGTGTGCCGAAGTCGTTGGTCAGCAGTGGGTCGTCGGGATCTGTCAGCGCCATGTTGGGCAGCGATTCCGTCCACCCGCACAGCCAGGCACCAGCCTGTTTACCGGTCCCGAAGTTGTCCCCGTTGACCCACACCAGGTCGACATCACCGTCGGTGACGCCGGCCTGCCGCTCGGCGAGGATGCGGTTCAGCGCGTCGCCGGTGTCGGCGATCGGTACCCGTCGCAATGTCACTCCGGCCTGCTGGGCGGCCGGTGCCAGGACGTCGTCGACGTAGGTGTTGCCTTGCTCGTCGCCGCCGTACATCCACAGCGAGACTGTCTGGCCCCTCGCCTCGTCCTGGATCTCGGACCACGACGCGGGCGCTGCCTGAACGGCGTCGGGATCCGGGGCGGCGCACGCGACCAGCGTGCACACGGCAGTCAGGAGGGATGCCGCCGTGGATGGTCGCCGCCGCAGGTTCATAGGCGGTATGTTGGCAGGTGAGACACGAGAACTCCTCTTGACGGGCGGGCCACCCACTGAACGGCCGCGCAGTTTCGACGCAATCTTCCCCTACGGGAACACAGTGAGGCTCTCGCAGCCTTCCCATCGTGAATACCGACGACGATGGAGCGTGATGCAGACACCAGAGCGCGACGCAGCGACACCGCGGACGCAAATGGACTATCGAATCAAGGCGGCGATCCTGGCCCTTCTCATCGGGGGCGGGATTGTGCTGGCACTCAGCGCCGAGCTGCCCGATCCCGCCTCGCTGCGCGACCAGGTGGCCGCCGCGGGTGCCTGGGGGGTGGTGGGCTTCGTAGCCGTCTACGCCGGAGCGACCTTGACACCGTTTCCGGCCAGCGCCCTGACCATCGCCAGTGGGCTCCTCTTCGGCCTGGCCGTCGGGGCCGCGGTGGTGGTGTTCGCCGCGACGCTCGGCGCGTGGGTGGCGTTTCTGCTGGCCCGGTCCCTGGGCCGCGACGGGGTGTCACGCATCCGGTGGGCCCGCATCGCCACGATCGATGCCATGCTTGAACGTCGCGGTCTGATCTCGGTCTTGCTGGTGCGCCTGGTGCCGCTGTTTCCGTTCATGGCGGTGAACTACGCGGCAGGTCTGAGCGCAGTGCGCCAGCGCGACTACCTTCTCGGGACCGCCGTGGGCATCGTCCCCGCCACGGTCGGCTACACCGCGTTGGGCGCCTACGGGACGTCGCCGCTGTCCTGGCCCTTCGCCGCCGCGGTACTCGCGGTCGTGATCCTCACTGTGGTCGCCGGATACGCTGCTCGACGGCTCAAGAACAGCTCCGCTGTCGACGGCGATCCGCTGGAGTCAGGCGACGACCACACAGAGGGCGACCCGACCGATGTTCGACAGCTACCTGCGTAGGCACCTGGAACGACCGCTCGCCCGTGTCGCCGGACGTTCCCCGCTGACCGCTGACCAGCTCACCACCGCAGGGTTGGTGCTGGGGTTGAGCAGCGCCGCGGCCGCGGCGGCCACCTGGTGGTGGACGTCGCTGGCGCTGTGGCTGCTGTCCCGCCTCGCCGACGGATTGGACGGACCGGTGGCGCGGGCGCGGAAATCGCGCAACCCCGACGAATCCAACTCCGGTGCAGGGGGTTTTTTCGACATCACCGCCGACTTTCTGGTCTACGGCAGCACCGTGGTCGGCGTCGCCTTCGGCGCCAACGCGGCCTACGGAGCGCCGTGGTGGCCCTTCCTGCTGGTGCTGTTGGCGTACTACATCAACGGAACGGCGTTCCTCGCCTTCTCGTCCGTCGCCGAGAGATCAGGCCGGCCCCTGGACGACGGACGATCGCTGTCCTTCCTCGGCGGACTGGCCGAAGGTGCGGAAACCATTGTCGTGCACAGCCTGTGGCTGATCTTCTCCGCCGTGGCATGGCAGATTGCCGTGCTGTGGGCCGGCGTCGTGGCGATCAGTGCGGTGCAACGGATGGTGGCGGGCTACCGATCCTTGAGATGAGACCGGCATCCGGGGTGTGCAGATGGACCGCCGCCCGCATTGCCGGTGGCACTGTATGGGTGTGGCCCGTGGCTGACTGTGCCAGGAGGTCGCGGCTCAGCTTCAGCGCACGCTCGGTCAGTGCGCTGCCGTGCGAGAAGTCGGTCGGGGCGACGGGCAGCGGGCACGGCGGCGGCATGACCGTCAACCCAACGTGGTCGGGCACCGCTCGGATATCGCGCACCAGCTGCTGCTGAATCATCAACGTCACGGCATGCACGGCCACCCCCAATGCGCTGCGCGGTGAATCGTGCAGACCGCATGCGTAGCCGGTCGGCAGCACGTAGATATGGGATGCGCCCAGAGCGACTGCCTGACCGACAGGCGTGTTGTCGGTAACGCCGCCGTCGACGAAGTCGCGGCCGTCGATCTCCACCGGGGCGAAAACGCCGGGGATGGGGCGGACCAGGACGGTAAGACCCATGTGAGCTACTTCAACCCCGAGCCGTTGTTCAGCGCTGTGGACCCCCAGTTGGCCAGCGGGGGAGCGAAAATGGCGTCTGCACTCACCATGATCACCGACGCGGTGCAATGACTCAGAACGTACTCACCACTGCCACCCCTTCCGGGCATACCAGGGTCGGCAGCGGACTCGAACTCGTCGCCACCGGGGTCGTCCTCGCCGCCGCCGGGGCTTCGGGGGCCGCACTTCTCGCGGTGGCGGCAACGGGGCGCTGGGAGTTCCAGACATTGGTGCTTCACATCGGCGTGCCTGCGGCGGGAGTGCTCGCCTTGATGCTGATCACCGCGCCGCTGCTGCGCTTTCGCCGCCTCGGGCACGCGATCATCCTCGGAGGCGTCGCAGGCACCATCGCCACTCTCGGCTTGGAAGTCGTACGCATCATTGGGTTCCGGGTTCGTCGCCGGGCCCCTGCCGCGCACTCTCGGCATCGGCGGTGTGTTCTCCTCAGTCACCGTTGCCGAATTCCACATCACCGTCTACGCCGCGCACGCCGTATTCGGGGCCATGCTCGGCGTACTCGTGCACCGCTTCGGTGCACGCACCCCTCCGCTATGGATTCCGATGCTGAGCATCCTGCGTGCCCGCAGCCATCGTCGACCGCCCAACGTCACATGATGTCGTGATGAAACTCAGACATCCGTTGCAGCATTGGGAAACACGCGATGCACGTCGTAGGCGGCCAACCGCGGATCGAACCTGCTGTGTCCGACGACTCAAGGGTGTCAGCGCGCTGACCTTTGCGTCCCACAGCGGCATCGGCTGGTCGAGAATCCGGTCCAAGGAAACGGCTGACCGAGCGAAGGGCGTGAATGGCGTGATCGATGCGAAGAAGGACCGTGACGAGGTATTCGTCGAGTACACCAAGTCGATCTGCCCGGTGTGCAAGGTCGTGACCGACGCGCAGGTCAACATTCGTGCCAACAAGGTCTATCTGCGCAAGAGATGCCGCGAGCACGGCGAATTCGAGGCACTGATCTACGGCGATGCGCAGATGTACATGGACTCCTTGAAGTTCAACAAGCCGGGCACCATCCCGCTGCGATTTCAGACCGAGGTCCGTGACGGTTGCCCGTCCGACTGTGGCCTGTGCCCGGACCACAAACAGCACGCCTGCCTCGGTCTGATCGAAGTGAACACCAACTGCAACCTGGACTGCCCGATCTGCTTCGCCGACTCCGGACACCAGTCCGATGGCTACTCGATCACAATCGAACAATGTGAGCGAATGCTCGACACCTTCGTCGAGGCCGAAGGCGAGCCCGAAGTGGTGATGTTCTCCGGCGGTGAACCCACGATCCACAAGCACATCCTGCAATTCATCGACGCTGCACAGGCTCGGCCGATCAAAGCCGTCAACCTCAACACCAACGGGATTCGGCTGGCAACCGACCCACGCTTCGTTGCCGAACTCGGCGCCCGCAACCGCCCAGGACGTCCAGTCAACATCTACCTCCAGTTCGACGGATTCGATGCCAAGACCCACCTCGACATCCGAGGACGAGACCTGCGCGACATCAAACGCCGGGCCCTGGACAACTGCTCCGAGTCAGGTTTGACCGTTACCTTGGTCGCCGCCGTCGAACGCGGCGTCAACGACCACGAACTGGGCGCCATCATCCGATACGGCGTCGCGCATCCCGCCGTGCGTTCAGTGGCGTTTCAACCTGTCACCCATGCCGGTCGGCACCTGGAGTTCGACCCCATGACCAGGCTGACCAACCCTGACGTCATCCACGGCATCGCCGCGCAACTCCCCGACTGGTTTCGCGCCGACGACTTCTTCCCCGTGCCGTGCTGCTTCCCCACCTGCCGCTCGGTCACCTACCTGATCACCGACGGTGAGCACGTGGTCCCGATCCCGCGACTCCTCGATGTCGAGGACTATCTCGACTACGTGAGCAACCGGGTGGTCCCCGACTACGAGATCCGCACAGCCCTCGAAAAGCTCTGGAGTGCATCAGCGTTCATGGGTACCGACGCCACCTCCGAACACTTGAGCCGGGCCGCGCAGGCCCTGGACTGCGCCGACGCGTGCGGGGTGAACCTACCTGAAGCGCTCGCGAACATCACCGACTCCGCGTTCATGATCGTCGTACAGGACTTCCAGGATCCCTACACCCTGAACGTGAGACAGCTCATGAAGTGCTGTGTCGAGGAGATCACACCGGACGGTCGGCTCATCCCGTTCTGCGCCTACAACTCCGTCGGCTACCGGGAACAGGTGCGATCCGACATGACTGGGGTGCCGGTTCCCGACGTAGTCCCGAACGCGACCTCGCTGCAGCCCATCCTGGGCCGATCACCGCACGGCTCGAAACTGGCCGATCCGGGCCGCAGTGACGCCGTGGCACCCGATACCACCAACATCGGTCGGAAAGCCGTTCGTCGATGAGCCTTCCGGAGGACGTCAAGTCGTGTTGCGCCGCGGTCTACTCGTCCGATGCCGTTGCTCTGCTCCTGGGGGATTCATACCATCCCGGCGGCGCGGCATTGACCCGAAGGCTGGCGGGACTGATGAAGTTGCGTCCCGGTGAGCGTGTCGCAGACATCGCCTCGGGACCCGGTGCCACCGCACGGCTGCTGGCCACCGAGTACGACGTCGCCGTCGACGGAGTCGACTTCGCAGCGCCGGCCGTGCAGCGGGCCCGGTACACAGCCGAACGTCTTGGGCTATCCGACAGAGTCCGGTTCCACCTCGGCGATGCCGAGCGAATCCCCCTACCCGGCAATGGCTTCGATGCCGTTCTCACCGAGTGCGCGTTCTGCACGTTCACGGACAAGGCGGCCGCGGCCGGGGAATTTGCGCGGATACTGCGACCAGGGGGTCGTATCGGACTGGCCGACGTCACCGTTGGCGACGGTGGACTACCCGACGAATTGAGCACCTTGGCGGCTTGGGTGGCGTGTGTCGCCGACGCCCGAAGCGTCGGCCTGTATCGAGCGATTCTCGACGGCGCTGGATTGTCGACCATTCATGTCGAGTTGCATCACATCGCCTTGGTGCGGATGCTCGACCAAGTCGAGGCGCGTCTGCACCTGGTACGGATGACTCAGAAGGAACGGATCGTCGCTGCCGGCATCGACGTGGACGGAGTGCTGAATTTCGTGGATACCGTCCGGGGCGCCATATCCGACGGACTGCTGGGCTACGCGCTCATCATCGCGGTGAAACGCTAGGGACAGTCCGCAGCACACGCTGCTGTCGCTTCTCAAACTGGTTGGCAACGGCGTTCGCGTTGGCCCCGCATTCCGTGTCGTGGTGACGCCCGACACAGAATTACACTCTCAGCTCAGGTGAGAGTAGGGTCATCTTCGGCTGAAGCCGGGGTGACCCGCACCGAATCGGTTGCAAGGTTCACGGCTCTCGCATCGATGCGACGGCCGACCCTGATGATCACCGGCATTGCGGTGCCGAGACTTCGAACGGAAAACTGTGTCTTCTCAATCGACTTCGCCTGCTCCGCTGGTGCGGGAAGCTGGCGATCCCAGCACGTCGGTGATGGCCGCTTTGCGGTCACCCAAGCGTCTCAAGACCGAAGTGCTCGCCGGTCTGGTGGTGGCACTCGCCCTGATCCCGGAGGCCATTTCCTTCTCGATCATCGCCGGCGTCGACCCGCGCGTCGGTTTGTTTGCCTCGTTCACGATGGCGGTCACGATCGCGATCGTCGGCGGGCGTCCCGCCATGATCTCGGCGGCAACCGGCGCGATCGCCCTGGTCATTGCGCCGCTGGCCCGCCAGTACGGGCTGGACTACTTCATCGCGGCGGTCCTGCTCGCGGGCGTTTTCCAGATATTGCTCAGCGTGCTGGGTGTGGCTCGACTGATGCGGTTCATCCCGCGCAGCGTGATGGTGGGCTTCGTCAACGCCCTGGCCATCCTGATCTTCACCTCGCAGCTGCCCCACCTGCTGGGCGTACCGGCGCTGGTCTACCCGTTCGTGGCCATCGGCCTGCTGGTCATGGTGTTCCTGCCGAAGCTGACCACCATTGTTCCCGCACCGCTGGTCGCCATCGTGCTGCTCACTGCGGCTGCCATCGTGTTCCACATCCAGATCCCCAACGTCGGTGATGAGGGCGAGTTGCCCTCGAGCCTGCCGTCCCTGTTCTTCCCCGACGTGCCGTTCACGTGGGAGACCCTGTCGATCATCGCTCCGTACGCATTGGCCATGGCGTTGGTCGGCCTGCTCGAATCGCTGATGACGGCCAAACTGGTCGACGACATCACCGATACCCACAGCAACAAGACCCGTGAGGGGTGGGGCCAGGGTGTGGCCAACGTGGTCACCGGCTTCTTCGGCGGCATGGGCGGCTGCGCGATGATCGGCCAGACCATGATCAACGTCAAGGTGTCGGGTGCGCGTACCCGGATATCGACGTTCCTGGCCGGGTTGTTCCTGCTGGGTCTGGTGGTGGGGCTGGGTGATATCGTCGCACTCATCCCGATGGCCGCGCTGGTGGCGGTGATGATCATGGTCTCGGTCGGCACCATGGACTGGCACAGCATCTCACCGAAAACGTTGCGCCGGATGCCGCGTAGCGAAACGTTGGTCATGCTGTCCACCGTGGTGGTCACTGTGGCGACCCATAACCTGGCCTACGGTGTGATCGTAGGTTCCCTGACCGCAATGGTGCTCTTCGCGCGTCGGGTGGCCCATCTCGTCACCGTCGAGAAGATCGACGAAACCGATGATGACCATGACGGCACCACCGATACGGTGGTCTACCGCGTGACCGGTGAGTTGTTCTTCGCCTCCAGTAACGACCTTGTCTACCAGTTCAATTACATCGACGACCCGGTGAACATCGTGATCGACATGTCGGCCTCGCATATCTGGGATGCCTCCACGGTCGCCGCACTCGATGCCGTGACGACCAAGTACCACGCCAAAGGTAAGAACGTCGAAATCGTGGGCCTGAACACTGATTCCGCGGATCGTCACGACCGGCTGTCCGGATCCATGGGTGCGGAACATTGAGCGGCGACGCGCACCTGCAGATCGGCGAGGTCGCCGCGCGTACCGAGTTGTCGATTGCCACCGTGCGCCACTACGACGAGGTCGGTCTGGTGACGCCGTCAGCGCGATCGACCGGAGGGTTCCGGCTCTACACCGATGCCGATGTCGAGCGGCTGTTGGTGATCCGGCGGATGAAGCCGCTGGGATTCTCGCTCGTCGACATGAAGGACCTGTTGGACTCCCTCCAGATCCTCAATGGGGCCGGTGCCTCACCGAAGCAGCGATCAGACGCGGCACGTTACCTGCAGGACTGCCGATTGAAGGCGCAGGAAAGCGCTGCGACCCTGCGGAAGCAACTCGCCTACGCCGAGGAACTGATCGGGCTGCTGTCCGCTCGGCGGGAGTAGACCGACAAGCAGGGCGCCCGGGCATCCCTCATACGTCGCGCCCGAATGGCAGAAAGTTGTTGTTCCACAGCACCAGTGGCGGTGCGATCGCAAGAATCCACGCCGACGGCTGGCCGGCGAAGGCGAGTACGTCCCGGTACCGCGAGGCCATCATGATCGCACCGGCCACGACGGCCGGAAATGACGTCACAGCAAGCACCCGGGTTTGATCCTCGGCCAGCACGCCGCTGAACATCCACAGTCCGCATGCGGCGATCAGCATGGCTCGGGAACGCCGATCCCACGAACCCCAGGCACTGCGCAGGCCGAGGATGGCAAAGATCCACAAGCCGCCCAGCGCCGACCACAACAGCGTCGGAAGCGCATGTGAGGCAGAAGTCAGCAGGTCGACTCCCTTGCCCTCATCGAACAGGTATGAGACACGATCTCCGGTCGCAGCGCCGGCCCGGGACAGCAGCAGCTCCAGAAACACCTTCCCGGCCACCAGGCCGCCGAGCAGAGCCGACGCGCGTGGTGCCCACCCAGCGCCGCGCCATAGCGCTGGTATCAGCAGCAGTATCAGCAGTCCCACCACGGACTGCTCGAAATTCTGGAACCCCGCCAGCGCCGCCGCGGCGAACTGTGCCCGCCGTCCGCGATCCAGTGACATCAACAAAAGCGTCCACGCCAACATCGAAAAGGCGTCGTACATCCCGACCCACAAAAGGAGGACGGGAGTGATCGGGGCGAGCAGCAAGATGCATCCCGCGAGAATGCCCTGGTGAGCGCCGATGCGCTTGCACAGCCAGATCCCGATCAGTGCGGCGACGAGCAGCAGACACCCAGCGTGCAGCGCGAAGAAGGTTGTCGAGTCTTGTTGAGGCAGAAGGCGATACGCCATCTGCCCGAGCGGCACACGCAAGGTATAGGCGAAGCCGGGATCTATCGTGGCAGAAGGCCAATCACCGGCGACGGCGGCGAAGCCGTGCAGGTTGGGCACCTCCCGGGGCCCGGTACGCCACAGCACCCAGACGCCGACAGCAGCAACAACGAGACTGCTCAGCACATACCGGTGCAGGGTGCGGGCACGTCCGAATCCTGCTCTCGGCGGTGGCGTCGGCGCGTCAAGAAGCGGTGTGGTGGTCATCGCGCATCGGCGAGGACCGGTTCGACCGATCCGGGAGAATCGTCGGAACGGGCTTCTCTGCTCGGTCGCCGACGCGCAACCAGGGCTGCCGCGGTCAACAATGCGACTGCGACCAGGAATTGGGAGCTGCCGATGATGTGCAGGCCAATCTGTTGCCATACCGGCGGCGATCCCGGATTCTCCAGAACGAAATGCGGGCCGATGAGAAACACTGCTCCCGCTACGATGAGGAACGGCCGCCACGAACGGTACTGAGGCGCAATCATCAGCGGCGCGAGGATGATGCAGTACACCCAGTGGTGGGTGACTGCTATCGGTGCGGCCAACAGAACTGCCAAGGCCACCACGCCGACGGACACGACGTGCTCGCCGTTGTCCGCAAAACGACGTGCTGCCCAGAACGCCACGATCGCGACCGCAATCGCGGCGATCAACCACAGGGTGTCCTTGAGGGTGCCCTCAACTCCGAGCCGCGCGAGAGGGCCGGTGATCGCCTGATTGCGGCTGAACTCGTGGCCACCGGCGCGGTCGTCGCGGAAGAACTCAGTCATCCAGAACCACGTCGAATCCTGTGGTCTGATCGCGAATCCCGCCGCGATGGTCGTCAGGACGACGGCAACGGCGGCGCCGATCGCCTTGATGTCGCGTCGCGCATGGAGGAACAGCGCGAAACCCGCCGGCGTGATCTTGATAGCAGCGGCAAGCCCGATCGCGGCACCACGCAGGGATCGGGGCACGGCTCTTAGGCAATCCGCAAGGACCAGGGCCATGAGGACGATGTTGATCTGGCCGAAGGCGAAGTTGGAACGGACCGGCTCGAGAAGGAGCGTGGGTCCGAGCAGCAGCACTCCGACATAACCGGGTCGATTCACCTTCAGCGCCGACAGGCACAGTCGCAGGACCCACCACACCAGCAAGATGTTCAGAACCGTCCAAACGATCTGCAGCAGCACGGGAGACAGCCAGCTCATCGGCGCAAAGAGGACGGCCGCGATCGGTGGGTAGATGAAGCGAAAACCGGATGAACTGGGAAACTGCTCGGAGTACAGCGGAAGTGCACGGCGCAGCGCGCCACCGGCGTCACGGAATACGGACAGATCCAGCTGAAACAGAAAAATAGATTGAGCGACCAAGCTCGCGGACACGGCGAGAGTCAACAGCACAGCCGCTGCAGCACCCAAACGCCCTACCGTCGCGGCGATCGGACGCTCGGCGATTGATGGCGCGCTCATGATCACTACGCCTCCCCAACTGCCACACAGGAGAAGGACGCGATCACACCAGGTCAGCGACGTCGATTTGGCGAATACCATTGTGGATTCGCACCGGCGATCGGCTCCGGCCCGTGAAGGTCCAGAACCGCGCTTCGTCAACGGTGATTGCTATGAGTACAGCGGCGTCGGGTCCGTCCGGCAGCCAGGGATCGAAGTCGCGATGCCAACCGGCGGCCACCCGATCGTGATTCAAGTTCAGCGCTGCGGTTCCGGCAACCGACAGCGAGGTCATCGGACCGGTATAGGAGATGTTGACCCGGGGGTTGTACTTGATATTGGCTACCACGCGCGAATTCACCGGCGCGAAAAGGGATATAGAGCCGTCGAACGTGTCGACATGCAGGGCCATCGGCCTGCTCACCAAGTGTCCACGCTGGTCCTGGGTGGCGAGCATGACGCAATCCAGTGTGCGCAGCACGTCACCGAGTTTCTCAACGTTCTCTTTGGTCAAGGATATTCTCCGGTCGTCATCTGGGATCGGGGTTCCGAGTCGAAAACTCGTTGGCGCTGTGATGCTGCAGCCGCTTCTGGGGGCAAGTCTACCATTGCGTAAGAGTAGGTCAGGTATCCGCGATGGCGCCGTCGACTACTCTAACGTAAGAAGAGAGTACTGTTGGAGCCGGACTGCATCCGCAGTCGCGTCCCGATATGCGCGCAACAACGTCCACGTGTCGATGGCCGCAGCGCGGCAAGGAGACTCAGCAATGAACCACACGCGGGACGACCGCAGCACCACCCTTCCCTGTACCTATACATCGTTGGTCGCGTACAACTGCGCCTATCCCGACGCGGGATTTCCTGCACATCCGTCAGACAGGGCCAAAATGCGGCGCTTCGATGCCGCGGGACTGGGTGTGCAGGACGACGTGATCGAGCGCGGCCTGCAGATGAGTATCGACTTCCTCCCGGGCGGGGTGCCGCCGGTCGGCGAGCCCGATCACGCAGGAAGCGTGGTCGCTTCGGTGTGGGGGAGCGGTCCGATCTACGTATTGGCCGAGCAGGTGCTGTTGCGAGCGGCTTGGCTGACAATCAGCGCGCAGTGGCCGACGACCTTATCGGGTGTCCGATCGGCGCTCAACGATGTTCGCTGGTATGGCCCTCCGTCCAACACTTACGGGTAGACGATTGAGATCTATGGCTGGGCGAAGCACCTCCGCTTTCGCCGGCGTACTCACTGCGTTGAGGCCGCGGCAGTGGGTCAAGAACCTTCTGGTTGTGGTGGCGCCCCTCGTCGCGTTGGGGGGCGGGGTTCGCCACGACTATGCCGAGATCGCGTTCCGCGTCTCGATCGCATTTGTGGTCTTCTGCCTTGCGGCGTCGGCGATCTATCTCGTCAATGACGCTCGCGACATTGGCGAAGACCGTGTGCATCCGGTCAAACGACACCGTCCAATCGCGGCAGGAACGGTTTCCGTACCATTTGCATACTTCTTGGCCGCCGTCCTGGCTGTTGCGGCCATCGTCATCGCGCTCGCCACCGCACCCGCACTGGCCGTCGTGATGGCTGCCTACCTCGGGACCCAGCTGGCCTATTGCTTCGGATTGAAACACCATGCGGTGCTGGACATCTGCATCGTGTCCTCGGCGTATCTCCTTAGGGCGATCGCGGGCGCCGCGGCGACCGATATCCGGTTGTCGAAATGGTTCCTGCTGGTGATGGCGTTTGCCTCGCTGTTCATGGTGGCAGGCAAGCGCTACGCCGAGTTGCAGTTGACACAGCGGACCGGCGCGATCGTCCGAAGATCGCTCAACGGCTATACAGACAGCTATTTGCGCTTCGTCTGGACGTTGTCGGCGATCGTCGTGGTCGTCTGCTACGCGCTTTGGGCCTTCGAGCGCGACGATGGCACGGGAGCGTGGTTCGTGGTGTCGATGATTCCGTTCACTGTGGCGATTCTGCGCTACGCCATTGACATCGACAGCGGGCTGGCCGGTGCACCGGAAGACATCGCGCTCCGCGACAGAGTGCTGCAGGTGCTTGGTCTGGTTTGGCTGGCCACGGTGGGCGCGGCGATCCTGCACAGTTAGGAGCGTGCTCTGCGAGCAACCATGCGTTGCGACTAAGGCCGAGTGGCAAGATAAATGGTGGCGCTGGACTGACCATGGGTCAGCGGATTGTCGAACCAGATCTGGCGGGCGTCGACGTCGGTGAACACGGACTCCAGGGCCGAGCAGAAGGTATCGTCCGGCGTGTCGTCGGACCACATCGCAAAGGTGCCCCCGGTGGTGAGGTGAGCTGCGGCGGCGTGGATTCCGTCCGGGGTGTAGAAGTGGGCGTGAGGAACGTGCAGTACGTGGCGGGGCGAGTGGTCGATGTCGAGCAGTATTGCGTCAAACGTCCTGCCGGGCGTGGCGGGCTCGAATCCTTCGGTGCTTGCGGCGCTGGCGAAGAAGTCCGCCTGCACCACGGTAACCCTGTCGTCGGCGGCCAGCCCCGCAGTGTCGGGAAGCAGATTTCGCCGATGCCAGTCGATGACGGCCTCGGAGTATTCGATGATCGTCAGTGATCGAATCCGATTGCACAGCAGAGCTTCTCGTGCGGTGTAGCCCAAGCCGAGGCCGCCAACCACCACATCGAGATCGGTTCCCGGCGTCCGCGCCAATCCCAGTGTGGCCAGTTCTCGCTCGGCGACGTTGAAGAGACTTGTCATCACGTATTCGTCGTCGAGTTTGATCTCGTACACGTCGTGGCGCACCGATAGATCGAAGCGCCGCCGCAGGCTGAGCTCACCCATCGGGGTGTCGTGCCAACCCAACTCCTGAAATCTGCCGCTCACCGACGAGACTCTAGTCCTGCGATGATCGCGGCCTGACGGTGGCGCCATAGTCGAGCGTTGAAGGTGCTCACCTCAATCATGGCGGCGTCGTCCATGCCGTCGGGAAACCACACGTTGATCCGATGGCTCCACCGCGCTGAGATCGGCGCCAAGCTCGGCACAAGGATTGCAGTTCCGGCCATGGAGAACGACGCCAGAGGTCCGCAATGCGACACGTTGACTGCCGGATTCGCGGCGACGTTGCTGACGACCCGTGACTGCATCGGCGCGAAGAACCAGACTGTGCTGTCGAATCGGTCGACGCAGAGGGTCATTGGGCGACTTGCCAATCGATTCGAACCGTCGACGGTGGTGAGGATCGCGGTGTCGATCGAGTCCAAGACCCCCCCGAGCGTCTGTGCTAGGTGGGACGACGTGGTGTGCTCCTCTTGACGGGTAGCTGTTTGATTTCCGCTGAGCCGAGATTCAGCCCGCGCGTGCCGGCGCTGTCGTTGCTGCCCCAGCGGCGAATTCGAGCAGGTGCGAGAGTGGACCGTCGTGGATCAGGTGCAGCTCATGCATCGCTCTTGTGCACGCGATGTAGAGCATGCATCTGTCCATCTCGGTGGAGTAGTTGAGATCATCGACATCCGGGATGATCACGGAGTCGAACTCGAGGCCCTTCGAGAGATGCGCCCCGGTGATGACTATGCCGCCGTGGAATACGGTGCTGTCATAGTCGAGCAGCGTGAGGTCCACACCCGCCGCCGCCAGCTCGCGATACAGCGTTGCCGCCTGCTCAACGGTCTTGCAGATGATGCCCAGCGAGCGGTGTTCGCTGTGGCCGTGGCGTTCGGCAAGGGCCACGATGTGCGCCAATCGCGCACCGTCGGCGGCGATGATCCCGGGAGTGGGCCCATGGCGCGCGATGGGAACGAGCTTGTTGTTTCTGGAAATGTTCTGTGCGAATTCGGTGATCTCGGTGGTGGACCGGTAGCTCTTGAGCAGTTCCAGGCAGTCGGCTTCCGGGAACATGCTGCGGATCGTCGCCATAGTCGACGAACTGAATGGATTGACCGACTGACTGGAGTCGCCGAGGATGGTCATCTTGCAGTCGAAAAGTTGTCGAAGAACCGCGTACTGGATGGCTGTGTAGTCCTGCATTTCGTCCACGACCAGATGGCGAATGTGTTGGTAGGTCTCGAGTCTGCCGGTCGTGAGCATCACGTAGATCAGGGGGAAGACGTCCGCATACTCAATCTTTCTGCGACTCAGCGGCTTGAACAACTTGCGGCGCTCGGGTTCTCCATAGAAGGCCTTATAGATACCGAAGGCATCTTTGTGCGGGAACATGGCGCGGACCTGTTTTCGAACGCTCGTGGT
Organism: Mycobacterium sp.; assembly: GCA_034520035.1. Lineage (GTDB taxonomy): Bacteria > Actinomycetota > Actinomycetes > Mycobacteriales > Mycobacteriaceae > Mycobacterium. The sequence goes on from JAXHOA010000096.1 coordinate 161,207, forward strand.
GTCAGCGCCCGACCACTTGCCGCCTCGGTCCACTACCTCGTTCTTCAGAATCTCGGCGGCGGTATTCGCGACGCGGTCGAGTCGTGCAAAAATCGGCAGGGTCGGCCATTCGTCGAACGTATCGGCAACCCACTGAGCCGAGAGGTGCTTGTACTTCTGAGTGACCTCACGAGCAACGAACTCATCGGTGCATGAGGTAACCCAGTCGTCGAGTTGAGTCACGAACTGGGGAGTCGCCTTATATCGGATACGTTGACTAGCAGCGTCATCCACGCGATGGAGCAGCGTCGCCACCTGTTCGTTGAATGTCTCATAGTCGGTGACCTTCGACAGGAATTTGTCTGCGATCTTGCTGAAGTCGGTCTCGGCCACCTTTTGCTCACCCAACTCGGGGAGCACATCGGCGATGTAGTCGCCGAAGACCTTGTTGGGTGAGAGGATCATCACGTCGTCAGACGACAGTGTCTCTTTGAAGCGGTACAGGAGAAACGCCACGCGATGCAACGCGATCGACGTCTTCCCGGATCCGGCGACGCCCTGCAGGATCAACACTTCCGCCGTCTCGTTACGAATCACCGCGTTCTGTTCACGCTGGATGGTTGCGACGATGTTCTTCATCTTCTCGTCGGCAGACTGACTGAGTTCCCTTTGCAGAATATCGTCCCCGATATTCAGTGAGCTTTCGAACATGAACTCGAGTTGTCCGGACCGAATCTTGTACTGGCGCTTGCGGGTAATTTCGCCATAGGTGGTTCCGGCCGGCGCCACAAATGAGGCTTCACCTGACTCGAAGTCATAGAAGAGGCTGGAAACGGGAGCCCGCCAGTCGAAAATGCGAATCTCCCGGGTTTTTGGATCGAAGAACGTGTGGACGCCGATGTAGTAGACATCCGGACGGGCATCGCCTCGGCCGCGAAAGTCGACACGAGCGAAATAGGGGGTCTGCAAGAGTCGCGCGACCCTCTCTCGGGTCAACACCGCACGCTCACCGAGTGCTACCGACAGGTTGACCGCCGAGCGGTAGTCGGCCTTCTCGACGAAGTCCATGTCCCGCCGGTTCTCCCAGAGGTGCTCCTTGCGCTCTTGGATAGACCGAGCCGCCGTACTGATGTGCTCGGTGAGGCTTTCGAGTTCGGCCTCCAAGAGGCTCAGAGTCTCGTTGAGGTGGCGGCGTTCCTGCGCTTCGTCTCGGTCTTGCGGGTTCGGTGCTGCCGTGTCGAAGCTTGCTTGCATGACACTACTGTAACGTGAGAGTAGAAGTCTCCAACAATTCCGCTTCCGGGTTGTCTGCGCACGGGCCGACCGCCGTACATGGATGAACTAGATTCCCGAATCTCATTGCGCGTTGCGGTAGATTTTTTTCGGTGAGCTGGACGGGAGGTGAGTCGCGATGAGTGATGACCACGATGTGCACATGCAGATCGGACAGGTTGCGACGCGCACCGAATTGTCGGTGCGCACGGTGCGCCATTATGACGATGTGGGATTGGTGACACCTTCGGTGCGTAGTCCGGGTGGTTTTCGGCTGTACACCGATGCCGATGTCGCCCGTCTGCTGGTGATCAGGAGGATGAAACCGCTGGGCTTCACCCTGGCCGAGACGAAGGAGCTTCTCGCCGCACTCGATTCGCTGGACGACACCAACATTTCAGCTGCCAAGAAAAAGGCTGCGCTGCAGCGGCTGCGCGAGTATCGCGCAAAGACCGACGAGAGTGCCGAGCGGCTTCGCACGCAACTGACCTACGCCGAGGAGTTGGCGCAGCTGCTCGCCGAGCGTGCCGAGGCGAAGGTTGCGGCGGGTCGCGGATAACCCGAACGGCTTGGATGCCGGCCTCTGCAGAAGTGCTGATCTGGTGGCATATTAGGTGCCGCGGCGGCGCTGCCGGCTAAACCCCGATTTGCCATTGCAAATCGAATCGGGCGATTCGACGCGCCCATGTCCGGTCGTGGCCACATGGATGGCGAGGACCGGCACCTAGATTCCGTATCGAGGAGGTGTTGTCGTGGGTCTGCGGGCGACGCGCCCTACCCGCCCACCGGGGCTGGGTGCTACCGCCGTGGTCGTCTGGGCGAGCGTGGCAGCGGTGATGACCGCGCCCGGTCAGACCGCCGCCGTTTCGGTGTACACCGACCCGCTGATCGTCTCGCTGGGGATAACTCGCACGGAGCTGTCGATCAGCTACCTTGTCGGCACGCTGCTCGGTGCGGCGGCCATGCCGTGGGTGGGGCGCGCACTGGACCGCTATGGGGTGCGACCGGTGATGGCCGCGATCGGCCTGGTATTCGGCGGAGTGCTGATCGGCCTCGGCTTTGTCACGTCCATCGTGCCGCTCACCGCAGGATTTGTCGGTATTCGCATGTGCGGACAGGGCGCCTTGGGGCTTGCTGCGACCACCCTGGTCGCCGTGCACACGACACGGCGGCGCGGTCTGATGCTGGGCATCACTGCCGGCATCGGTTCGGCCGGGGTGTCTCTTGCCCCGCTGTTGATCGAGCGATTGGTCTCGGGGTACGGCCCACAGACGGCTTGGGTGATCGAGGGGCTCGCGGTGTGGGCGATCGTTGTCCCCGTCGCGCTGCTGGGACTGCGCAGATTGCCTCGGCCACGGCCCCTGTCGGCAGACGATGTCGTTGACACGGCCACACCACGAGCTACCGGTGGTGTCTGGACTCCCCGTACCGCGGCGCGTACGACGATGTTCTGGGCCGTCTGCGCCGGGCTCGCCGCCTCGGGAATGATCACCACCGGCCTTAACTTCCATCAGATCTCGCTGCTCGGCGAACGCGGACTCTCGCCCGTTGAGGCCGCCGCCAACTTCATCCCGCAAACGGTCGCCGCGATTGCCGGCACTCTGCTGATAGGCGCATTCGCCGATATCGTCGCACCGAAATTCGGTGTGGCACTGGCAATGATCGCGCTATCGGCGGCCATGGTCTGTGCAACGGTTGTCAGTCCAGGGGGCGCCGCGATCGCCTACGGTCTGGTGCTCGGATTGTCGGGCGGCGCCATGCGCACCATCGAAGCCGCCGCCTTTGCCTACTACTTCGGAATCAGCAATATCGGTGCGATCCGCGGAATCGCGACCACGGTCAGCGTCGGGTCGACCGCCTTCGGTCCTCTGGTGGTCTCGCTGGGGCATGACCTGGCCGGCAACTACGGCACCGCGCTCCTCGTCCTGGCGCCTCTGCCGCTTGCGATAGCGCTGTTGGCCGTCCTGGCACCCGCCCCTCGGCCAGGGGAGCCGTCAGCCTCCGGCGACAGGTTGGCCGGCGAATCCAGCGCGCCGGTGGGATAAACTACCGTTACGTAAGAGTATGGTTGGTGGCGTTGCCCCGTGGCAGCTTTCACACGGTAGAAGTGGGCTAGATGGATTTCGGTGCGGACAACGCGAGGGGCGCATTGGCTCCACGCGTGAAAACCGAGTCCGCGCGGCGGAGGACTTTTGCGGTCATCAGCCATCCTGACGCGGGCAAGTCAACCCTGACCGAGGCAATCGCGTTGCACGCGAGAGTCATCGCTGAAGCCGGCGCCGTCCACGGCAAGGCGGGGCGGCGCTCCACGGTCTCGGACTGGATGGACATGGAGAAGGCGCGCGGAATCTCGATCACGTCGACCGCGCTGCAGTTCGCTTACACGGCTGCGGACGGAACGGACTGTGTCGTCAACTTGCTCGACACTCCGGGGCATGCGGACTTCTCCGAGGACACCTATCGGGTCCTGACCGCCGTGGATTGTGCCGTCATGCTCATAGATGCGGCGAAAGGTCTGGAACCACAAACTCTGAAGTTGTTCCAGGTGTGTCGACAACGGCGCATCCCGATCATCACCGTGATCAACAAGTGGGACCGTCCCGGCCGCGACGCATTGGAATTGCTCGATGAGATCGAATCGCGGATCGGTCTGCGACCCACGCCGCTGACGTGGCCGGTGGGGATAGCCGGGGATTTCCATGGGGTTCTCGATCGCCGTGACCTTCATTTCATCCGGTTCACGCGCACCGCGGGTGGCGCGACTCTCGCTCCCGAGGAGCATCTGGAATCGGCCCGCGCTGAGGAGATTGCCGGGGTCGACTGGGTGCATGCCGTCGAGGAATGTGAGTTGCTGACTGCGGATGGCCTGACTTTCGAGCCGACGGACTTCCTCATCGGGAAGAGCACGCCCATTCTGTTCACGTCCGCGGTTCTCAACTTCGGTGTCAATCAACTCCTCGAGATCCTGGTCCGGCATGCGCCGTCGCCTGCGGCAATGCTCGACTCGTGCGGTGAACCGCGCCCTCTCGGCAACGCTTTCAGCGCGTTCGTCTTCAAGGTGCAGGCGGGGATGGACAGCGCCCACCGCGACCGGCTCGCCTATGCGCGCGTGTGTTCGGGGGTGTTCCATCGCGGCGAGGTCGTGACCCATGCCGGTACTGGAAAGCCTTTCGCCACAAAGTACGCGCAGTCGGTGTTCGGGCAGCAGCGCGCCACTATCGACACCGCATGGCCGGGCGACGTCATAGGCTTGGTCAACGCTGCCGCACTTCGTGTCGGTGACACTCTGTACTGCGGCGACGCTGTCGTGTTCCCGGCCATTCCGCAGTTCACACCGGAGCACTTCGCCGTCGCACGTGCCGTCGACCCCAGCAGGCACAAGGCGTTTCGGCGGGGCATTTCGCAACTCGAGCAGGAGGGCGTCATCCAGATCCTTCGCTCGGACAGGCGCGGTGACCAGGCGCCGGTGCTCGCGGCTGTCGGGCCGATGCAATTCGAGGTGACCAGCCACCGGATGGAGAGCGAGTTGAACACCCAGATCTCCATGGAACACCTCAACTACAGCATCGTCCGCCGCACCGTCACCGCCGATGTCGATTTCCTCAACTCGCAAGCCGGGACCGAGGTCTTCATCCGGAGCGATGGCACCCTGCTGGCGCTCTTCAGTGACAAGTGGCGCCTGGAGATGATCCACCGCCACCATCCTGACCTGACGCTGGAACTCCTCGACGTCGGCGGGGAGGCCTGATCTCCTCCGCGACGCATGCTCGCGCAAGTCTTACCCGCGGGACGGTTTCGCCGCGAGCAGAAGAGATAGCTCATCTAATTGAGCCAGTTGGCGGCCGGTATTGCGCCGAGCTAACAAAATATCTGTTCCGCGCCCGCTGAATCCGCCCGTGCGCTGCACAAATGCGCGTAAGTGATCGTGCTCAAATCGTCGCCGGGTTGAGTGTGATTCATCGCACGGTATGCGCTACATTGTGACGGCAGTCATACGAAAGGGCGCGGTCATGAGCGGTGTACTTCTGGGCATAGTGATGGTCTTGCTGGGCGCCGGCTCCATCGCCGCCGTCGTGGCCGCCGCGATCCTCGGATACGGCACGATCGCCCTGGCGATCGGCATCATCTCCAGCGCGGCGTTCGCCGCCAAGACGGTCTAGCTAGACCTTCAGCCGCCGCCCGAGTCCGGTAGCGCGCACCGCCTGCCGGTCGATCGCCGCGCGCACCTCGGCTTCCGATCCCACCACCCGCACCCGGGCCTGCGCCCGCGTCACCGCGGTGTAGAACAGCTCCCTGGTCAGCAGCTGGGAGTCTTCCGGTGGCAGCAGCACCGTCACCTCGGCGGACTGGCTGCCCTGGGATTTGTGGATCGTCATCGCGTGCATGGTGTCCACCTCCGCCAGCCGGCCCGGGGCGAACGTCAGCGTTCCGAATGACGGACCTCCGACCGCCACCCGCAGCCCGTCCGGTGTCGCCACCGTCACCCCGGTGTCTCCGTTGTACAGTTTGAGCCCATAGTCGTTGGCGGTCACCAGGATCGGGCGCCCGGCATACCACGTCGACCACAGCGGCTCGCCGGTCGCCTCGGTCAGCCACCGCTCCACCTGACGGTTCCAGTGCGCCACCTCGCGCCGGTGCGCACACAGCAGCCGGTGTTCCTCCAGCGTCCGCAGCGCCGTGGCGGTATCACCCAGCACGCACGCCTCCCGCAACCGAAGTGCCTGCGGCAGCAGCACATCGCGCAGCGACTGCGCCGAGGGCAGCCACTCGATATGCGCACCGCCGGCCCGCAGCACCTGCAACGCGGTATCGGCATCGCCATCGCGCACCGCGGCGGCCAGGTCGCCGATGTCGGCGCCGAACCGATGCGAGGTCGTCAGCGACGCCACCCGCGCCGCACCCAGTCCCTGCACCAGATCCGCAAGCACCGCACCGGCTTCCACCGACGCCAACTGATCCGGATCGCCCACCAGCAGCAGCCGGGTATCCGGGCGCACCGCCTCCAACAGCCGGGCCATCATGGTCAACGAGACCATCGAGGTCTCGTCGACGACGATCACATCGTGGGGCAACCGGTTGCCGCGGTGATGCCGGAACCGCGACGAGGTGTCCGGTCGCGACCCGAGCAGCCGGTGCAACGTGGTGGCCTGCAGACCGGTCAGCCGTGACCGGTCCGCCGCGTCGAGGGCGTCGACGGCGGCCTGCACGGCCTCCTGCAATCGGGCCGCCGCCTTGCCGGTGGGCGCGGCCAGCGCGATCCGCGGGGAGGGCCTGCCCTCCAGGGCCGCCTGCTCGGCCAGCAGGGCCAGCAGCCTCGCCACCGTCGTCGTCTTCCCCGTGCCGGGTCCGCCGGTCAGGACGGTGAGCCCTTGGGACAGCGCCATATTGGCCGCGGCCCGCTGCTCGGCATAGTTGTCGTCGAACAGCCGCAGCACATCCGGTGCCCTCCCCGGCGGGACGGTGCCCACCAGGGTCAGCACGTCGGTGCAGACCTGCTGCTCCTCCAGCCAGTACCGGTCCAGGTAGAGCAGATCGCCGAACAGGCGCAGCACCGGCGGGGTCTGGGCCAGCGGGCTCGCCGCCACCGCCGCCAGCCACTCGTCGGCCTGCAGTCCCACCTCCGGTGCGGCCGCCCGCAGATCCACGCACACCGATCCGCCGCGCAGCGCCCGCACCACCAGGCGCACGGCCAACGCCACGTCCTGCGAGGTCTCCCCGGCCAGCGCCGTCAACCGTTGTGCCACCTGGATATCGGCGGGGGCGAAATCGTCGATGATCATGTGCGCCCCAGCAGGTCGGCGAGTGCGATGGTCAGCGCGGCCGGTGGGTCCCAACTGAACACGCCGGCGGGGTGGCCGTCCTGTACCGGGGTCAGCGCACCGCACATGCCACGCACGAACAGGTACATCACCCCGCCGAGATGGCGCTGCGGGTCATAGCCGGGCAGCCGCCACGACAGGTAGCGGTGCAGCACCACGCTGTACAGCAGCGCCTGCAGCGGATAGTCCGAGTGCAGCATGGCCTCGACCATGCGTTCGCGGCCGTAGTCGGCGGCGGTCAGCGGCGCATCGGCGATGCCCAGCCAGTTGGTCTTGTAGTCCACGATCACGTATTTCGCGCCAAGTCCATCACCGATACGCAGCACCGCGTCCACCGAACCGGACAGATAACCCCGCAGCGGTTGCCGGCCCAGCGCGCCCGCCGACAACCGGCCCGCGTAGGAGGCCAACGGGTCCTCGGCGCTCAGATGCTCGGCCAGCAGCGCACCCACATCCGACAGCCGCGCGAACGTCCCGGTCGCGGTGTCGCCGCCCGCCAGCGGAAACTCGAAATCCAACTCCCGCAACCGGTCTGACAACCCGATCTGGCGCAGGGTGACCCCGGGCGCCAGCGGGCCCAGATCGGTGTCGTGCATCGGGACCAGCGCGGCCGCCAGCTCCTCGGCGCTCACCGTCACCGGCCAGCGCGCGGCATGGCTGCGCACGTGCTCGGCCAGCTCGGCGGTCAGGTCGTGGGCGAACGGATCGGCGGTCTCCAGCACCGCGTGTACCAGCGACCCGAACGCCGCACCGGACGGCAGATCCGCCATCGGCGAGGGCACATCCGCTCCGGAAGCCGGTGCCACCAAGGGGATGTCGGCCACCTCGTCGTCGAGTTCGGCCACCTCCGGCTCGCTGGACACCGGGGACTCCTCGGCCGCCCGCAGCAGACCGGAGTACGAGGTGCGCCGCCACGACGTGTCGATGGCGCGGTGGAAGTGCCGCACCGCCAACGCGGTGGGCGCGGGGGGCGCCGGGGCCGGGGTGACCGGCTCGATCAGCGATTCCTCCAGCACCGGGCCGCCGGCCTGCTCCCACGCGCGCAGCCGGGCCAGCGCGTCTAGGTCCGAGATCTTGGCGGGGCTGCACACCGCGGGCACCTCGGCCTCGCCGGGCGCGCGGCCCCGCATCAGCCGCGACAGCCCGCCGTTGGGCTCGTCCCAGGACGGCGCCCACCACGCCACCACCTGCGAGCAGGCGCGCGTCATCGCCACATAGGTCAGCCGGCTGTCGTTGGCGGCGGCCTCGGCCTTGCCGGTCCGCAGCACCACCGGATCGGGGTCGCCGACATACAGGCAGCGGGCGCCGTCCTCGTGGTACAGCACCGGATTCGGGTCCGGCGAATACCGGTTGAACGCGAACGGCAGGTACACGATCGGGTACTGCAGCCCCTTGGATACCCAGACCGTCATGATCTGCACCGCGGCGGCGTCGCTGTCGAGGCGCCGGTTGCGTTCGGCCGAGCCGGTCTCCTCGGTCGTCTGGGTGCGCAGCCAGTCCCGCAGCGCGGGCAGCCCGAAACCTGAACGGTGCGCGGTGTTCTGCAGCAGCTGGGTGACATGCGCCAGGTCGGTCATCAGCCGTTCACCGCCCTGCCAGGACAGCACCTGCTTGCCCATGCCGGCCAACTGCGCGGCCTCCAGCACCGCGGCCACCCCGCGTTCCCTGGCATGCCCGGCCCAGCTCCGCAGCTCCTCGGCGATCCGGTCGGTCAGCGAGTCACCACCGGCGGCAAGGCTTTCCGCGGTCTCCCGGAAGAACACCGTCGACGCCGCCGCCCGGACCAGGCCGGGACGGTGCGGCTGCTCGAACGCCTCCAGCAGGCACAGCCAGTCCTGCGCGGCCGCCGAGGCGAACACATTGGAGTCCCCGGTGTACACCGCGGGGATACCGGCCTCGGCGAGTGCGCTGTCGCAGGCCCGGGCATCCTTGTGGGTTTCGACGATGACGGCGATATCGCGGGCCTCCAGCGGCCGCCCGGCGAACGTGGCGCCACCGGCCAGCAGCGCGCCGATATCGGCGGCCAGATCGCGCCCGATGTGCTCGCGCAGGCGGTCGATGCCGATGGTGCGGGTGCCCTTGCCGCCGCGGGTCACCACCCGCAGCCGGAACGGATCGTTGCGGGGCGCGCCGGCGAGCCGGTGGCCCTGATGATGTGCGGTGACGTCGTGCACGACGATGCCGGGCCCACCGAGTTGCGCGCCGCCCAGCACCACCTGCAGTCGGTTCACCAGGGCGGCGTCGCTGCGCCAGTTGATGCCGAGGGTCTGCTTGTCCCCGGCGGTCGCCGCGGCCCGCAGGTAGGTGTCGATATCGCCGCCGCGGAAGGCGTAGATGGCCTGTTTGGGGTCGCCGATCAGGATCAGCGTCGACTGCCCGGCGAAGGCCCGCTCGATGACCTGCCACTGCACGGGGTCGGTGTCCTGGAACTCGTCGACCATCACCACCGGCCAGCGCTGCGGCATCCGGACCCGGGCCGCCGAACCGGGGTCGGCCAGCGCGTCGGCCAGCCGGGTCAGCAGGTCGTCATAGCCCAGCACGCCGCGGCGGCGCTTGCGGATCTCCAACTCGTCCAGCACATCCCGCGCGAAGCTCAGGCATTCCGCGGTGAGCGAGTCCGGGTCGGGATCCAGCGGCCGCAGCTGCGTGGCCGGGTTGCGCACCACCTGGGCCGCGAGCTTCTGGGCGTCGCGGTAACTCAGCCGAGGGCGCGTCGGCATCGTTGCCGAACCGGGCCAGGTACAGGTCGTCGACGATCTCGGACACCAGCTCGTCGAGGCTTTCCACCAGGGTGACGCCGCTGTCGCTGTCGCCGGCCACACCGAGGGATTTCAGCACGATGTGGCAGAACTGATGCGTGGTCGCGATGGTGGCGGCATCGAATCCGGCCAGCGCGTCGCGCAGCCGCTGCTGCCGCGCCTCGCGGTCCGCGGCGATCAGATGCCGCAGCAGGTCGGTGTCGGCGTGCGACGGGTCCGCGAAAGCGGCCAGCGCACCGACGATCTGGCCGCGCACCCGCTCGCGCAGCTCCTGGCTGGCGGCCCGGCCGAAGGTGATGAGCAGCATCTCGTCGAGCGTGGCCCGGCCCTCGGCGACCATCCGGGTCACCAGCCCGGCCAGCGCGAAGGTCTTGCCGGTGCCGGCGCTGGCCTCCAGCACCGTCGTGGACGCCGGGGCGGGCAGCGGACCGGTGAGGTCGAAGGTGCGCACGTCCTCGCTCACGCGGTTGCCTCGGCGTGCAGCAGCGGCAGCCACAGCCGCTGCGCGTAGTCGTCCAGGCCGACCAGATCAGCAAGGTCGGGGTCGCGGCCCCACACCCGTTCGATGGCCGGGTCGTCGCGCTCGTTGCGCCAGCGGTAGTTCGCCGCCTGCGCCGGGTCATCGCCGGCGTCGCGGGCGCCGGCCCACGCGAAGGAGGTCTTGATCGGCAGCGGCAGCGGGCGGCGCCTGCCCTCGTCGTACATCGTCACCAGATCGCGCAACAGACCGACGGCGTCGTTCGGTCCGTCGAGGCCCTGCACGCGGGGCGTGGTGCCGCGCGGCGCCCTGCCGATGCACACCGCCGACCACCGCTGGCCGCGCTGAGCGGTCAACGCCAGCAGCGGAATCCACGATGCCAGCAGGTGCTGACCGCCGAGCTTGGAGTAGGTCGGCACGGGCACCAGACGATCGCCGAATATGTTGTTGATCGTCCCGGTCAGCCGCCGCCCCGACCCAAGGTCGATGTCCACGTCGAACGCCGCACCGTCGGCCCGCCGGTAGCGCAGGGCCTCGGCCGCCAGCAGGGCGGCCTGATCGCGTAGTTGCACGGAGAGCCGCCAGCCCAGTTTTCCCGGCGGCAGCGTGCCGCGCCGCCACTCGGCCTGCTGGGCGTCCTGCGGGGTCATCCCGCGCATGATGTCGTTGAGCATCCGGTCACCGACGGTCCACTCCTGCAGCGCGTCGATCTCGACGGGCATCACATCGGACACCCCGTCCACATCCCACGGCAGGGTGTAGTCCAATGCCCGGAAGAAGCCCTTGACCGGATTCTTGAAGAACGCGATCAGGTCGGCCAGCGACACATCACCGGTCGGCGGCGCCGGCAGCGGCCCGGACACGAAGGCCGGTTGTGGGGCCCGGGTGCCCGCCATCGCGCGGGCGGTGTCGAGGACGGTCGGGTCGAAGGTGAACGGCGAATCCGGGATCAGCCGGCCCGGTTGCACGTTCTGGACGTCGAAGGGCTGCAACGGATGCCGGGTCAGCAGGTCGTCGACGGGGTCGGCGGCGGTGGCTTTCAGCGTGTCCAGCAGTTCGGCGATCGGCACCGCGGGGGGCCGCGGTTGACCGGTGTACTCGTTGGCGCCGGTGTAGGTGATCACCAGGGTCTGGGTGGCCGCGCCGATCGCGTCGAGCAGCAGCTGGCGATCCTCGGAGCGGATGTCGCGCTCGCCGGTCATCGGGTTGCGGGCCAGCGCATCGTCACCGTCGACGGCACCGAGGCGCGGGAACACCCCGTCGTCGAGGCCGACCAGGCACACCACCCGGTGCGGCACCGAGCGCATCGGGACCATCGTGCACACCGTCAAGGTGCCGGTGCGGAAGTTGGCGCGGGTCGGTCGCCCGGCCAGGTGCCGGTCCAGCAGTGCGCGGATATCGCTGAGCCGCAATGCTATCGATCCGGCGTCCGAGCGCTCGGCGATGTCGGCGAACTCCCGCTGCACCTGGGCGGCAGGCCATTCCTCGTCGTCGAAGGCCAGCGCCTCGATACCGTCGTTCAGTGCCTGCAGCCAGTCGGCCAGGGGGCGGGTGCCGCTGAGGGCACCGATGGTGTCGGTGAGCTTCTGCACGAAGTCGGCGAAGCGGCCGGCCAGTTCCACCCGGTTGCTGCTGACATCATCGAGGGGCAGCGTGGTGCCCAGCCAGGCGCGGGAGTCATCGGACATGGCGACCCCGGCGAGCACCCGGTCGACGCCGAATCGCCAGGTATTGTGCAGGAATTCGACGCCGTAGGGTGCCCGGTGCGGCTGGTCGAAGCCCCACCGGATGTTGGCCTCGCGCACCCACCCGGTGATGGCGTCCAGGTCGTCGTCGGTGAACGCGAACCTGGCTCGCACCGGGGTGGCCGCGGCGATGTTGAGGACCTCGCTGGCGCCGGCCCTGCCCCCCGCGAGGGTGAGCAGCTGTGCCGCCACCGACAGCAGCGGATTCGTCTGTACCAGAGCGCGATCGGCGAGCCGTACGCGCAGCCGGTGGGCCGGGTGGGCGTTGCGCACCACCTCACCGAGCCCGAACCCGGCCGTGATCAGGGGTGCGTAGGTCTCGATGTCCGGGCACATCACCAGGATGTCCCGCGGTTCGAGGGTGGGGTCGTCGGCGAGCAGTCCCAGCAGCACCTCGCGCAGGACGTCGATCTGGCGGGCCGGGCCGTGGCAGGCGTGCACCTGGACGGAGCGGTCGGTTGCCCGGTGGGTCCGGCCCTCGGGGCGCACCGCGTCGGCCGCGATATCGGATTGCAGCCAGCCCAGCAGGGTGTCGGGATACGTTGCCGGGGATAGGTATTCGTCGGTTTTCGGTTCGGGCAGCGCGCGCTGGAGCTCGCGCAGGTCGCGGCCCAGGGTGGCCAGCAGTGGGTGCCCGACGTCGCGGTGCCCGATATCGTCGCGGCGGGGGATGGCGCCGCGGCGGCCGGACAGTGCGCGCCAGAGGTTGTCACTGGGATGCGGGAGCCAGAGGTGCAGGTCGTGGTGGGCGGCCAGGGCGTCGAGCAGCTCGATCTCGGTGGAGGGCAGTCGGGTGTGCCCGAACAGCGAGATCCGCTCCGGCAGGTCGGTGCGTGCGTCCCGGAGCCGGGCCAGCGTCGCGGCGTGCCGGATGTGCGGGGCGGGGGCGTTGATGTGCTGAATCAACTTGTCCCACAATGGCTGTTGCCACGAAAGGTCGTCGGGCAGGCCGTCCCAGTCGGTGAGCAGCGCCGGGCGTTGCCGTGCGTAGGAGGCGTAGAGGCCGGCGAGCCGTCGGGCGACGGCGTAGCGGCGGCCCTGGCGGAGTTCGCGTTCTTCGCCGGCGGCGTGGTGGCCGAGGTGGGCGGCGAGCGTGGCGCACCAGGGTTCATCGAGGCTGTCGTCGATGACGGCGAGCAGCGGCCAGACCATGGCGTCGGCGGCCCACGGGTCGCTGGTGGTGGTGCCGGTCAGTTCGGCGATCAAGGATCGCGGGTTGCGGAACTGCACACCGGCGCAGATGCCGAGACGGTTGGACAGTCGTTGGCTGAGCCAGCGCTCGACGCCCTTGGCAGGCACCAGGACCAGCTCGGTGGCGAATGGGTCGGCCAGGGGCCGGGCCAGCATCGCGCCCAGGCCGTCGGCGAGCTGATCCGTCCGCTCGGCGCGGTGCAGGTGCAGAGCCATCGAGGTCAGCGTAGTGGGCGGGTACGACAGCCTCCGGCGGTATCGGCCGCACGCGGCGCCGAAAAAAGTCGGCATTCGGGTTGCCCGCCTATGAGCGACAGGCGAGCGACAATCGGGGCGGCTCCGGTCGCGGTCAAAGCGTTGGCGCCGGAAAAAGCGGCACTCGAGTTGCCCGCCTATGAGCGACAGGCGAGCGACAGTTGGGGTGGCTCCGGTCGCGGTCAAAGCGCTGGCGCCGAGAAAAGTCGGCATTCGGGTTGCCCGCCTATGAGCGACAGGCGAGCGACAGCCGGGGTGGCTCCGGTCGGAGCGGTCAGTCTGTGAAGCGGTTGTCGTACGTCTCGGGCATCGTGTCGGCATGGAAGCCTTGATGCGGGTGAAGGGGTTGGATCTGCGCTACCTGCTGAGCTGGTTGTTGGCCGACTCGGGGTCCGCGACCGTGCCGGAATTGGTGGATCGGCTCGCGATGCACGGATTCGGTGTCGACGGCCGCCCGTCCAAGACGGTGTCTGATGCCTTGCGGTGGGAGCTGCGGCACGGGCGGGTGCTGCAGCACGGTCGGGGCCTTTACGGGCCGGGACCGACTCCGCGCGCCACCGAGTACCGAATACACCAGCGGATTATTCGGCTGCGCGTGCAGGCCGGGACTCTGGCCGGCGAGCGGGCCGCGCTATCCGGTTACCTCTGAGGCCTGTCGCTCGGTTGTCGCTCATAGGTGGGCAACTCGAGTGCCGACTTTTTTGCGTCGCCGACAGGGGCTGCAGTCGCGACCAGTGGAGCACACACGCTGCGAGCCGCACCGCCGGTATCGTTGTCGCTCGGTTGTCGCTCATAGGTGGGCAACTCGAGTGCCGACTTTTTCAGCGCTGCCGGCGCTGCCGGCGCGGCCGACCGGCGCGACCGACCGGCGCGACCGACCGGCGCGACCGCTCCCGGAAGTCAGCTCAGCGACATCTTGAACTCGGCCGCCAGCCCGTCGATCCCGGCCTGGATCGCCTCCAGCGCCGACGAGCGGGCCTTCAACTTGCTGGCCACGTGCGCCTTCAGGTGCAGCGTCCCGGCATACTCCGCGGCGACCTCCTGGGCCCGCGACAACACCGCCTCGCGCTCCACGATCTCGTCGAGCCAGCCGGCGGAGATCGCCGCGTCCCCGGCGAACACCGCGGCCACCGACACCGCCCGCGAGAACGCCGCAGCAGTCAGCCGCGCCCGCATGATCTCCAGCGCCGCCAGCGGCAGCGTCATCCCGATCGCGACCTCGTTGGCCTGGCAGCGCGATCGCTGCGACCCCACCCGATGGTCACCGCTGAGCAGCAGAAAGGACCCCATCGCGATCGCGGGCCCGGTCGCGGCCATCACCACCGGCGCCGGGAACGTCAGCGTCCGGATCGCCAATTCGAAACCGCCCGAGAGCATCCCGTGCCCGGCGTCGGCGTCACCGCTGGCGAACACGCTCAGGTCGAATCCGCCGCTGAACACCCGATCGTTGCCGGCCAGCACGACGGCCTTGACCGTGCCCGCGGCGATATCGGTCTCGGCCTGATCCAGGGCGGCATTGATGGAGGCCTGCATCGCCGGCGACAACGCGTTGACCTTGCCGTCGTCGAGCGTGATGGTCGCGACGGCTTCGTGAGCGGCGTAAGTGGCGGTCATGGGCCCGGATGTTACGGAGCGCGGTGCTTGATTCCGATGGCGGGGCTGGAGTGGTGCCGCCCGTTGGACGCTTCCGGCGCCACCTGTTCTTGGCCGATCCAGGGGAACTCCAGCTCGGCGGTCTCATCGGACTGCCGTGTCCGCCAACGGTCCTGCGTCTCGCGCACCGCCCGGTTCATCCGGTCGATCTCGGCGCGGAACACCTCGGGCTGGGTCTCCTTGGAGGCGTAGTGGAAATAGGTCAGCACGCTGCGCAGCAGTTCCAGCTTCTGCTTCTCCCGCTTGGCCAGATCGTGGGTCGTCATCAGCTCGAGGCGCTGCACCGGCTGCAGTGTCGCCCAGTCCAGCACCACCTCCGCGTCGAACTCACGACCCTTCCCGCCGGCGGGCTGGTCCCGGTAGTGCACCGTGCCCTCGAACCGGGCCCGGATCTGCCCGCCGAACTCCTCGCGGCTGATCGCCGAATCCCACACAGTTCGCCACTCCTGCCCCGGAGCGAGCTGCGTGAGTTCGCTGGGCAACCGGAGTTCGGCGATCTCGGGCAGCCCGTCCTCGCGGGTGTCCTCGTAGCGGCCGACCGTGAGCGGATGCGTGAACTCGAACCTGATGTTGTGCGCCGCGGACTTCCCGAAGTTGCGCACCACGAGTTCGATGACATGCCAGTCCGCGGGATGCGGCTCCATGTAGACCACCACGTGTGGCCGCAGCTCATCGCTCTTGATCAGGCGATTCCGCTTGAGCGCACGCGCGGTGAACAGCAGTGCGCTCAGCCCGAGTGCCAGCCCCGCCCACGCTGCGATCGTCAGCCATCCGGCCGAACCCAGGCCGCTCAGATCGGCCCACCGATCCCTAAACCATTCCACCGCGACCTCACCTGATCATCCGATTGCGCCTCGGACACTAGCGCTTCGCTGGTGATCGCGTAAACCGCCACGCGCGGTTTAGCTGGTGAGCTCAGGAGGCCGCGGCGAGCGCCCGCGGCTGCAGCGGTGGGGCCGAGGTGCCGGGCAGCAAGCGCTCACCGC
Organism: Mycobacterium sp.; assembly: GCA_034520035.1. Classification (GTDB taxonomy): domain Bacteria; phylum Actinomycetota; class Actinomycetes; order Mycobacteriales; family Mycobacteriaceae; genus Mycobacterium. Next base: position 177,344 of record JAXHOA010000096.1, read on the forward strand.
GGTCCAGCCAGTCCTGATCGGCCCATTCGACCTGGGCCGGTAGCCGGCGCCAGTACCGCGGATGCGCCCGCACATGCATCTGGACGCTGGCGTGTACGACGGCATCGGCGGGCAACCGGCGCAGCCCCACGTTCAGCGCCGAGCTTTCCGGCTCGGCATGCACCGACGGCGTGCGGTCCAGCCGCAGCCCGGCCCGCGCGGCGCCGTCGAGCATCCACTCCAGCGTCAGCGGGCTGGAGACGATGTCACGGTGCGATCCGCGGAACCACACCTCGTCCACCCCCTCGACGCGCTGCAGGTTCGGCGCGCCGTCGATGGCGACGGCGTGGCGGCCGGCGATGACGTTGACCGGCCCGGCCGTCCCGCGGATGCGGGTGGCATCCCACAACCCCAGGAAACGCACCGGCAGCGTGATGTCGTCGTGCTCGGCCAGGCCGGCGGCGACCTCGGTGACGTGCCGCCATTCCTGTGCGGTGCGCGAGGTCCGCGGCAGTGCGTAGGTGGCCAGCATGTAGCTGCGCAGATCGCCGTCGAGCACACCGATGGTGCCCAGCAGGCGGGTCAGCGCCTGAGCGCAGGCCGCACCGCTACCGGCGCCGAAGACATAGACATCGTCACCGGGATGCCAGTGATCGACCAGGTGTGTGTAGGCGGCGGCGACCGATGCGCGGGCATCTTCGGGCCGGCTGTTGGTGTACTGCCGCCAGCCGAACTGTCCGCCCTGATCGACGAGCCGGAAGAGGCTTGTGGCGTTGCTTTCCCCGGAATGGTCGAAACACAACACGATGTTCTTCATGGCCACCCCCGGCGCTGCGACGCAAACAACCTCTAGCGAACAATTCTGCCAACATGCCTTGGTGCTACCAAGGCGTAATCTCGCTGAAAACCCCACAGTCCTCAACGAAATTCGGCGTGTAAAGGCTATCTCGCCACGAAATCAGTTGTCTATCCGCCAAATGACGTACAGCGTCAATTGTCTGCAAGCAACGATGGCTCAGGAGAGGGGCAGAACCGCGCCCGGGCTGGCCAGGTCACCGTGGACCTCCAGGGACTCCGGAGCGGTACCGGGCGGCACGTCGTAGGCGAACGCGACATCGACCGGCTGGCCGGGGTACAGCACCGCCGAGATGCCGCCGAGGTAGAACGTGCTCTCGGTCTCGGTGTTGAAGGTCTGCCCGCCGGCGGTGAGTACCTGCTGGTCGGCGAGGAACGTGGCGGGCAGTTCACCGTTGTTGAGCAGGGTCAGGCGCACGACGACGAACTCGCCGGAGGCCGTCTTGGTGAGCATCTCGTTATCGGCCGCCGAGACCGTCGGGGTGATTTCCACGCCGTTGCTGGTGATCGCGACGTCGCCGTCGGAGACCTGTCCGCCGGTCCCGATGACCTCGCCCTCGGCGGTCCCGGTCGGGTCGGTGGAATCCGTTGCCGGTGCCGTCGTCCCAGCAGCCTCGGAGGTCTCGTCAGCCCCGGTGGCCTCAGTGGAACCGGTGCCGGGATCGGCGAAGGCGAACGCCCACACCAGCACCGCCACCAGGACGGCCAACAGTCCGCCGACACCGATGAGATAGCCCTTCAGCGGACCGGACGAACCGGCCTCGGTCTGCGGTGCGGTGGTGGCGAACGCCACGGGCTCGGTCGGGGGCGTCGACACCACCGCGGTGGGCGGCTCGGGCAGCTGCACGACGGCGGTGGGCTGATCCTGCTCGACGAATTCGACGAGCTCGACGACGGTCGTCGGCTGATCCGCGGACGCCTCCGGCTCGGCGGCGGCGGGTTCGACCTCGTCGACGACGGGCTCCTCGGGCTCTGGTGCCGGGTCGTCCTCGGGAGTCTCGACCTCACTGACGGGCTCGGCCTTCCCGGCCTCGTCCCAGGACGGCATCGTCATGTCCTCGGGCCACGGCGGCAGTTCGCTCGGCCAGGCCGACGTTTCTTCGGTGGACGTAGATGTCTCGGTGGCGTCGGGCCCGTGATCGCTCCACGCGGCACCGTCCCAATAGCGTTGACCTCCGGATCCGTCGGGATCTGGGTACCAGCCGGCCGTGGTCGGCGGTGTCGTCATGCGGGGTTTCCTCCCTATGTGCGCCACCGGGGCGCTGTGACCTCGCAGAATAGTCCAGGCACAGGTATGCCGCGAGAGTATTGCGAGTCGTGCGGCGCGCTCAGCCGCCCATCAGCATGCGCCATTGGTCCAGGTTGCTGGCGCGGTAGACGTAATTGGAGCGCTTCACATCCGAGAGCGGGGCGCTCGGTTCCGCGGAGTACCAGTGGCCTGGGAAGACCGTCGGATCGCCCGCCAGCGTCGACAGCGCCTGCAGGCTGCGGAACATGTCGTCGACGTTGCCGCCCGGGAAATCGGTGCGCCCACAGCCCTCCAGGAACAGCGTGTCCCCGGCGACCAGCCGGCCGTCGAGCAGGAAGCACTGGCTGCCCGGGGTGTGCCCGGGGGTGTGCAGCAGTTCGATGTCGATATCGCCGACGTTGACCTTGTCACCGTGCTCATGTGCGGTCAGATCGCTCATCGCGATTCCGGTGACCTGTGAAACCCATTCGGCCTCAAGTGAATTCACGTGCACCGGCACGCTCACCCGCTCCAGCAGCTCGGCCACACCGGCCAGCGTGAAGCCCATCATGGTGCCGCCGACATGGTCGGGGTGGTGGTGGCTGACCAGCACCCCGGACAGTCGCATGCCGTCGGCCTCGAGCGCGTCGACCAGTTCGCCTGCCGAATATGCCGGGTCGACCACCACCGCGTCACCGGTCTCCCGGTCGCCGATCAGGTAGGCGAAATTGCGCATCTGCTGAGCAATCGGATCGGCGGCCGCGAAATCGCGACCCGAGAGCAGCTGGCGGAAGTACAGGCGATCTGCGTCGGAAGCCATGGAAGAACACCTTATGGGTACGCCTCGTACCGCTCATAACCGCAGGTCTAAAAACCGCACGTCAGCGCGTGTTTGACGGCACAGGCGCCAAATATGGTATTTCAGATGCAGGATTACTAGCGTCACAGCCATGCAACTCACCCGGTTCACCGATCTGGGGCTGCGCACCATGATGCTGCTGGCCGCGGGCGACGCCGCCGATCGCCGCATCACCACCCGCACCATCGCCGTCGGCGCCGACGCCTCCGAGCATCACATCGCCAAGGCGGTCGCGCGCCTGGCTGACCTCGGGATGGTGAACGCGCGGCGCGGACGGGTGGGCGGGCTTTCGCTGACCGAGGCCGGCCGCACCGTGTCGCTGGGCTGGCTGGTGCGTCGCCTCGAAGGCGACGCCGAGGTCATCGACTGCGACGGCGGCGCCACCCCGTGCCCGCTGATTGCCGGGTGTCGGCTGCGCCGCGTGCTGGCCGAGGCCAAAGAGGCCTTCTATCGCGAACTCGACAACCACACCCTCGAAGACTTGGCCGGCAGCGGCTTGCTGCCCGTCGTTTCACTGACCCTGGAAAGGACCACCCGATGACCCTCACGACCCCCGCACAGGACCTCGAGCCCGCGCACGCCGACCTGATCACGGCCACGCTGCCGTTGGTCGGGGCCAATATCGACGCGATCACCCGGGAGTTCTATCGGCGGCTCTTCGAGGCGCACCCGTCGCTGCTGCGCAATCTGTTCAACCGGGGCAATCAGGCCCAGGGCGCTCAGCAGCGCGCACTGGCCGCGTCCATCGCGACCTTCGCGACCCACCTGGTGAATCCGGACCTGCCGCATCCGGCCGAACTGCTGTCGCGGATCGGGCACAAGCACGCGTCGCTGGGCATCACCGCCGACCAGTACCCGATCGTGCACGAGCACCTGTTCGCCGCGATCGTGCAGGTGCTCGGCGCCGACACCGTCACCGCCGAGGTCGCCGAGGCCTGGGACCGCGTCTACTGGATCATGGCGCAGACGCTGATCGACATGGAGCGTGCGCTCTATGAAGAGGCCGGGGTGGCCGCCGGTGACGTCTACCGGCGCGGGCGGGTCACGGGCCGGGTCGACGATCCGTCGGGGACGATCCTGGTGACCGTCGGCGGCCTCGAGGCGAATTTCGAGCCGGGGCAGTATGTGTCGGTCGGGGTGACGCTGCCCGACGGCGCCCGCCAGTTGCGGCAGTACAGCCTGGTCAATGCCCCCGGCGGCGGCGAGCTGACGTTCGCGGTCAAGCCGGCCGGTGAGGTGTCGGGCTGGATCCGGGACCACCTGCATGTCGGTGACCTGATCGACGTGACCGTCCCGTTCGGTGATCTGCCTGCCCCGCAGCCGGGTGTCCCGCTGGTGCTCATCTCGGCCGGCATCGGCATCACCCCGATGCTCGGCATCCTGGAAGCGCTGCCGGCCGATGCGCGGGTGCAGGTGCTGCATGCCGACGGCAGCGAGGCGACCCACCCGCTGCGGGAACGTCAGCGCGAACTCGTCGAGAAGCTGCCCAACGCCACGCTGCAGCTCTGGTACGAGGACCTGCTGTCGTTGGACGGGGTCGAGTTGCCCGCCGACGCCGAGGTCTACCTGTGCGGCAACGACGGCTTCGTGCGCGCGGTACGCGACCAGCTGGTCGAGCGCGGGGTGACCCGGGTGCACTGCGAGCTGTTCAGCCCGAACGACTGGCTGCTGTCCTGACCCTTGACCTACCTGACTTCAGTCTTGCGGCGAATGTTGTCGCAAGACTGAAGCCAGGTACGTATCTGAGCGGATTTTCCTACCTGGCGTGAGCCGACAGGGTGCTCGTCGGCAGGCAACTGACACCAGGTAGGTGCGGAGTTATCCACAGGTGCCCAGGCAGGGGGTGTTTTCGCCCGCAGCCCGTGCCAGCATCCGATCATGAGGGTGGTCGTCGGCAGCGAAGCCTTGGCAGCGGGCACGGTGACCCGGCACGAGCTGAGGACGCGCTATCGGCGACTCTTCCCCAACGTGTACGGCCCGCCTGAACCCACGATTCGTGATCGGGCGCTGGGCGCGTGGCTCTGGTCGGGCCGCCGTGGGGTCATTGCCGGGGTGGCTGCGTCGGCACTGCACTACGCGAAATGGGTGGACGACGACGTCCCGATCGAGCTGCTCGGACGCAACACCCGACCGCCGGCCGACCTCATCGTGCGGGCCGAAGCGATCGCGGGCGATGAAGTCACGACGGTTCACGACATCCCGGTGACGACGGCCGCCCGCGCGGTGTTCGATCTGGGACGGCATCTGGATCGCGACGACGCCGTCGCACGCATCGATGCCCTGCTCAATCGCGGGCAGGTGACGGTCGATGACGTGCTGCCCTTGATCACCCGCTATCCCCATGCCCGTGGGATGACTGGTCTCAGGACGGCGCTCGGTCTGGTCGACGCCGGTGCGGACTCGCCCCGCGAAACCCGGCTCCGGCTGGCGCTCACCGACGCGGGTATGCGGCCGTCTGGCACGCAGATCGTCGTCCGTGACGCCCGGGGACGCATCATCGCCAAGGTTGACATGGGCTGGGCGGACCTCAAGATCGCCGTGCAGTACGACGGCGGACACCACCAGACCGATCGGGCGACCTATGTCCGCGACCAGAAGGTCAATCGGGATCTGGCGGCCTTGGGCTGGATCGTCATCCGGGTGATCTCGGAGGACTCCGACGCCGATGTGGTCGGGCGGGTGGCCGCGGCATTGTTCCGCCGAGGATGGCGGGCCGCGTGACGTCTACGTGAGTACAGCCGACCACCGACGAATTTTGATTCGGCTCACACCAGGCACCTCAGAACCCCGATTTATCTACCTGAGTACAGCCAAGCAGCGAGTGACGGAACTTGACTGCGGCCAGGGAGACAGCGGGGCAGATTTGGGTACGTGGCTTCAGTATCGTGGCGGCAAGGCCGGGAGAGGCGCCGAAAATGAGCCGAAGACCAGCCGTTTTGGAGCCGGGAACAGGGAGAATGTACCCTCTTTAAGGCCCTACGGCCGCAGGTAGTGCAAGGCCCCCTTAGCTCAGTCGGTAGAGCGTTTCCATGGTAAGGAAAAGGTCAACGGTTCGATTCCGTTAGGGGGCTCGGTAGACGCTCGGCGAAACACCGCCGCGTCGATCGGGGCGGTGTAGCTCAGCTGGTTAGAGCGCACGACTCATAATCGTGAGGTCGGGAGATCGAGCCTCCCCACCGCTACAGGTAGAACAACGAGAGGCAAGAGACGTGGCGTCGAGTACCGACGTACGGCCGAAGATCACTTTGGCCTGCGAGGTGTGCAAGCACCGTAACTACATCACCAAGAAGAACCGGCGGAACGATCCCGATCGCCTCGAGATCAAGAAGTTCTGCCCGAACTGCGGCCACCACCAGCCCCACAAAGAGTCGCGCTAGCCCTTCGTCGTGACACTGTCGGAGAAAATCGTCGGGATGCACTACCGCTATCCCGACGCCTACGAGGTGGGCCGCGAGAAGATCCGCGAGCACGCCATCGCCGTCAAGAACGATGATGATTTCTACTTCGATGAGGCTGTCGCCGCCGAGCTCGGGCATGACTCGCTGCCGGCGCCGCTGACATTCATCTGCATCTTCGGGTTGACGGCGCAGTTGGCGTTCTTCGACAGCGCGAACATCGGCATTCACGACGCTCAGATCGTCCAGGTCGATCAGGAGCTGAAGTTCCGTCGCCCCATCCGGGCGGGGGACAAATTGTATTGCGACGTCTACGTGGACTCGGTCCGGCAGGCACACGGCACCGACATCATCGTCACCAAGAACATCATCACCAACGACACCGGTGACGTCGTTCAGGAGACCTACACGACCCTCGCCGGGCGTGCAGGTGACGGAGAAGAGGGCTTTTCAGATGGCACTGCGTGAGTTCAGTTCGGTCAGCGTCGGCGACACCCTTCCCGAGAAGGTGATCCCGCTGACCCGTCAGGATCTGGTCAACTACGCCGGCGTGTCCGGTGACCTGAATCCCATCCACTGGGACGACGAGATCGCCAAGCAGGTCGGCCTCGACACCGCGATCGCACACGGCATGCTCACCATGGGCCTCGGCGGCGGCTACGTCACCTCCTGGGTCGGCGACCCGGCCGCGGTGACCGAGTACAACGTCCGCTTCACCGCCGTGGTGCCGGTGCCCAATGACGGTGTCGGCGCCGAGATCGTGTTCAACGGTCGCGTGAAATCGGTGGAGCCCGAATCCAAGTCTGTGACGATCGCGATCTCCGCCACCACCGGCGGCAAGAAGATCTTCGGCCGCGCCATCGCGACCGCGAAGCTGGCCTGACATGGCATTGAGGGCAGACATCCTCGGGATGGTCTACACGTACCCCGAGGTCTTCGTGGTGGGCCGCGAGCAGGTCAAGCAGTTCGCGCTGGCGGTGAAATCGCCCGATCCGGCGTCGCTGCACGAAGAGGCCGCCGCGGAACTGGGCCACGACACGCTGGTTGCCGGTCCGACGTTCGTCTCGATCGTGGCGCTGCTGGTGCAGGCTGATTTCTTCCGCAATGTCGACGTCGGCATGGAGACCATGCAGATCATCCAGGTCGACCAGCGCTTCGTGTACCACCGCCCGATCAAGGTGGGCGACCGTCTGCACGCGCAGCTGGAGATCAAGTCGGTCGAGAACCGCTTCAACGCCGACATCGTGGTGACCCGCAACGTGCTGACCGACGACGACGGCGGGCTGATCATGGAGGCGTTCACCACGCTGATGGGCCACGAAGGCGACAACTCGGTGTCGGTGCGCTACGACCGCGAGACCGGACAGGTGCTCCGGGCAGCGGTAGGGGAGTAGCCAGCAGGGGATTAGTAACTCGCATGTGGGCCGATGTACACTCGGTCCTCGGGGTTTTCCCACTACAGCGCGCTGTCCGTCGGTTCGGAAATCGACCGATCGGAGAGCGCGCAGTTATGTGAAGCCTCGAACGAAGGGGCGTAGCTCAACTGGCAGAGCAGCGGTCTCCAAAACCGCAGGTTGCAGGTTCAAGTCCTGTCGCCCCTGCTCAACTGAATACTCGACAAGTGTGGACACTGGAAGGTGACCACACGTACACAGACGAAAGGCATGCGGTGAGCGACGATCAACCGCCTCTGGGGCCTTCGGCAGGCGAAGGGCCCGAGGACGGCCAGACGAGCGGTCCCGCCGCCGTTCCCGCCGGACCGATGCGGCCCACCGGAAAGCGGTCGCGACGCACGGCAGCCGAACCGGCCGGAGGCGCCGTCGCGGTGTCCGACGCTGAGGATGCGGATGACGCCGGATCCGAGGACAAGCCGGCCAAGCGCACGAAACCGGCCAAGGCAGCGAAGACGGACGAGGGACGGGTCAATCCGTTCCAGTTCGTCTGGAACTACCTGAAGCAGGTCATCGGCGAACTGCGCAAGGTCATCTGGCCGAACCGCAAGCAGATGGTCACCTACACCACCGTGGTCTTGGTGTTCCTGACCTTCATGGTGACGCTGATCGGATTCACCGACCTCGGGCTGGCCAAGCTCGTGGCGATCATCTTCGGCTGACCCGGGAAGTATGAGAGAGGACTGACAACCGTGACTAGCTTCGACGGCGTCTCAGATTCGACTGAGAACTCTGACGCCGACACGCCTGAGGGTGAAGCCGTCGTCGATGTGATCGACGAAACCGCCGCAACTCCGGAAGCCGACGAGGCTCCCGCGGCCGAGGCTGCCGAGGCCGAGGCTGAGGACGAGGACGAGGATCCCGCGGTCGCGCTGAAGAAGGACCTGCGTACCCGTCCGGGCAACTGGTACGTCATCCACTCGTACGCCGGTTACGAGAACAAGGTGAAGGCCAACCTCGAGACCCGCGTGCAGAACCTCGACGTCGGCGACTACATCTTCCAGGTCGAGGTGCCCACCGAAGAGGTCACCGAGATCAAGAACGGCCAGCGCAAGCAGGTCAACCGCAAGGTGCTGCCGGGCTACATCCTGGTGCGCATGGACCTCAACGACGAGTCGTGGGGCGCGGTGCGTAACACCCCGGGTGTCACCGGCTTCGTCGGTGCGACGTCCAAGCCGTCCCCGCTGAGCCTCGACGACGTGGTGAAGTTCCTGCTGCCGCCGGCGGCGGCCAAGAAGCCCGCCAAGAGCACCGCGGGTGCCGCGGCATCGTCGGAGGCGACGCTGGAGCGTCCCGAGATCCTGGTCGACTTCGAGGTGGGCGAGTCCGTCACCGTCATGGACGGCCCGTTCGCGACGCTGCCCGCCTCGATCAGCGAGGTCAACGCCGAGCAGCAGAAGCTCAAGGTGCTGGTGTCGATCTTCGGTCGCGAGACGCCGGTCGAGCTGACGTTCACGCAGGTCGCCAAGATTTAGTTTTCGGGCCCGGATATCGGCCGGGCCCATCGAGAGAAGGAAAAACCAGAGCATGGCCCCGAAGAAGAAGGTCGTCGGGTTGATCAAGCTCCAGATCCAGGCCGGGCAGGCCAACCCTGCTCCGCCCGTGGGTCCGGCGCTCGGCCAGCACGGCGTCAACATCATGGAATTCTGCAAGGCGTACAACGCCGCGACCGAGTCGCAGCGCGGGAACGTCATCCCCGTGGAGATCAGTGTCTACGAGGATCGCTCCTTCACGTTCGCCCTGAAGACCCCGCCCGCCGCCAAGCTGCTGCTCAAGGCCGCAGGCGTGCAGAAGGGTTCCGGCACCCCGCACACCACCAAGGTCGCCTCGGTGACCTGGGACCAGGTGCGTGAGATCGCCGAGACCAAGAAGGAAGACCTCAACGCCAACGACATCGACGCTGCGGCGAAGATCATCGCCGGCACCGCCCGCTCCATGGGCATCACGGTCAAGTAGTCAGAACGCGTGGGAGAGCCCGCTTCGGCTCGACGATGAGCGCTCGCGCGAAGAGCGTTAACCAAGACCACCGTCCAGTAACAGGATTGGATTCACAATGAGCAAGAACAGCAAGGCTTACCGCGAAGCCGCCGAAAAGGTGGACCGCGACAATCTGTACACCCCTCTTGAGGCCGCCAAGTTGGCCAAGGAGACCTCCTCGAAGAAGCAGGACGCCACCGTCGAGGTTGCGATCCGCTTGGGCGTGGACCCCCGCAAGGCAGACCAGATGGTGCGTGGCACCGTCAACCTGCCGCACGGCACCGGTAAGACGGCCCGTGTCGCGGTGTTCGCCGTGGGTGAGAAGGCCGAGCAGGCCGTCGCAGCAGGCGCCGATATCGTCGGCAGCGATGACCTGATCGAGAAGATCCAGGGCGGTTTCCTGGACTTCGACGCCGCGATCGCCACCCCCGACCAGATGGCCAAGGTCGGCCGCATCGCGCGTGTGCTGGGCCCGCGTGGTCTGATGCCGAACCCGAAGACGGGCACCGTGACCGCTGACGTCACCAAGGCCGTCAACGACATCAAGGGCGGCAAGATCAACTTCCGCGTCGACAAGCAGGCCAACCTGCACTTCGTGATCGGTAAGGCGTCCTTCGACGAGAAGGCGCTCGCCGAGAACTACGGTGCCGCGATGGATGAGATCCTGCGCGCCAAGCCGTCGTCGTCGAAGGGGCGTTACGTCAAGAAGGTCACCGTCTCCACCACCACCGGCCCGGGCATCCCGGTCGACCCGGCGGTCACCCGTAACTTCACGGAGGATCAGGCCTAGCCTGACCCAGAGTTTCAACCCCGTTGCCCCGCCCTATGTGGCGGGGTTTCGGCGTTTCTACGGGTCCAGGGGAACCGCGACGGTGGCCAGCAGCGCGCGGTGGTCGGAGCCCGGGATGTCGACGGTGCGGATCGATTGCGCCGTCGAGTTACGGGTCAGCACATGGTCGATGGTGATGAGCGGTGGGATCGCGGGGTGCGGTGAGTAGGTGGGGGAGAAGCCCGCTCCGGTCTGGTTGACCGCGTCGCGGTAGCCGACGTCCAGCAGGTCACGGAACTGGCGCATGTCGGGTGTGGCGTTGAAGTCGCCGGCGATGATCACCGCGGCCGGGCCCGCGATTCCGGCGTAGTCGGCGAATTCGGACCTGGCCGCGGTGATCCGGTGTCTCCACTGCTGCGAAGGTGTTGGCGCCGCCGGCGAGCGGAGACATCAGGTGCACGCTGGCGACCACCGGATCGTCGCGGATGTCGGGGACGCGTACGCGTGCGGCGATGAAGTTGTTGCCGTACTTGGAGGTGGGTAACGCCACGAGGGGGTAGCGGCTCCACAGGCCCATGCCTGCGGCGCCGGGACGCGGGATCAGGATCGAATAGGGGAAGGTCTTGCGAAGGCCTCCCTCCCGGAAGCGAGCCGCTGCCTCGGCCGTCAGCTCGGACATCGTGATGATGTCGGCGCTCTCGACGGCGAGGCCGACGAACGCCGCGGTGTGCGCCTCACCCTTCTGGATATTGGAGGAGAGGATCCTCAGTTCGGTGCTCGGCGGGCCGGGATCCGACCTGCGTCCAAGGTCGTGCCAGGGCACCTGGACGGCCACCGAGATCGCCAGCAGCGCGACGCCGATCATGGAGAGCAGCTTCTTTCGGCACAGCGCGGCAAGAATCACCGCGCAGAGGGCGAGCAGCGGGACGTAGGCGAAGCTCGCGGCGATCACCAGGGCCGCCAAGTTGGTCAGCGGAATGGTGCGCGCGATCAGCGCGGCGACCACGTAGAGCAGTGCGACGACCGCCAGCGTGACGGGAATCGAGACCAGTGGTGAACGGCGGGTGCGGCGTCGCGGCGGGCGCACGTCGCGGGTCACTGGGGACGGCAAAGTTCGAGAACTGGTGGCAGCAGGTCGGCGATCTGTTGGCCGACGGTTGCGAATATCTCCGGACTCTGGCCGATCGGATCGGGAATGTCTGGCACGTCGTTCATGATCAGTTGAGGCCGAAGATTAGCGAGATCTGCGACAGTGCGCGCGCCAAGTGCCATCACCAGGCGGGAGGCCTCCATCAGACTGAAAGTTCTCTTCATCTGACGTGGGGCAAGTTCGAGAACACTGTCGCGATGTGCTCTGGTCATTGTGAGGATGAGATCGGCACTGGCAGCCATCTTCGAAGTGAGTTGTCTGGCAGCGAAGTTTGAGGGGTCCCCGCCGAGACCCACGAGCACTGGTCCTGCATCTGAGTGAATGGGGTGCCCGACTACCGCATGGGTTCCCGCGCTGGACGCCAGGAAATTGGTGATTCCGGCTTGAGCGCAATATGCGATGGCTATACGTTCGGCCGTTGGCGACCGACAGATATTCCCAGTACACACAAACAAAACGTGCAGGGCAGGCTCCTTGCGTCGACCCCGCTTTGGGGTGAAGTTTGGGTACGGTCTCTCCGCCGAATGGCCTCCAGTATCGGTGTTCGACACTTCTGAATGCCACTTCGCGGAACCGTTCGTGGCGGGGTGGCGGGTCGGCAATGCCGGCTGGCCGACACTGCAGGTTGTATCCCGATGGTTGGTCAAGCGTCAAAAGTGTCGGCGTTGGATGTCCGGCAACAATGCGGTCAACTCCAGCGTGGGAAGCGCAACCCGATCTTTGGGTGCAGCGCACGTATCAGCTCCTTCTGAGCCATAAGTTTGCTAGAAAACGCTGGCCGTGCCTAGTGCGGGATCATCACCTGGGCGTTGCGACTTTGAAATGGCAACCGAGATGCAATGTCGTTGCCGTCAATTTTCTCCGTAGTATTTAGATACAGCAAACTTTTTGGAGCATTGGGTGGCAAGGCGGGGAGGGTACCGGTTATCGGTGGCCAAATTGGGTGTTTTGCGCCACGCATCGATCGGTCAATAAGGCTTCCAGCTGCGGTTTTTCTGCGTGCAGTGACTCGCGCTGGTAGGACTTGCGGTTAAGTCTTAGAAAAATTTGGAATCCAACTGCCAGTGGCGTCAATTTGGCACTAACATGCTGATCAATGGATAGTTGCGGGGGCGATGCACCTAACAGCGCGAACGGGCTCGGACCGGCGTTGGGCAACGAGGCTCGGGTCCAGAGGGCAAACACCAAACGGACGGTTTTGGGAGGGTTCATGGGTCCGCGAATGGTACGTACGTCCAACTGCAGGTTCGGCGGTATTGCGCTTGAGGCGGCGGAATCCACCACGGTCGTTGTTGAGATATCGTGTTTGCCAACTTACGGGACCGTAAATAGTACAACAGGTTGGGCCGGTAGCGAGTCATGACCGTTGTTGATCCCTCTCCTGCGGCCTCTCTCCGGCAGCCTGATGCTGAATCCTGCGACGTCGGAGTCTCTGAACCACAGGCTGAAAACTATTCGGCAGATGCCCGTGACGTCGCCAACCGTCTATTGGCCGGGGCGGTCGGGCATTCTCAGACGGCTGGCCTCCCGCAGGAGTCTCGCCGCAGTGAGAGGACGCATGATCGCGCTGTCCTGAGCCCGTTAAGTCGTGTACGGGCGTGGATGGTCGTCCCGGCCGTCGACTTCGCAATGATGCTCGCGCCTATGGCCTGGCGGCCTCTGCAGTTGTACGCAATGGTGACGATGGCCGTTGTGGCCACGCTTCTGCTAACGGGCGGGGCCCGGTACGTTGCTCCGTTGCACCTGAGTGTGCTGGATGAGCTTCCGACGATAATCACGCGTCTGCTCGCCGCTGTCGCAGCGGTCGCCGCAGTTATTCTTTACATGCACGAGAAGTCCCAGGTATGGGTCTTTCTGGAGACGGCGTGCCAGGCGGTTGCACTGGTGGTCGTTGGTCGCGTTTTCACGACCCGCCTGTGCGCGTGGGGTCGTAGACGTGGCATTGCCAAACATCGGACCGTCCTCATCGGCGGTGGGCCGGTGGCCGCAGAGCTAGCCAGAACGTTGGCTGGGCACCGCGAGTACGGGCTCCAGGTCGAAGGTTTCGTCGACGACGAACAGGATTGCCCGGCAGCGGAATTTGTTCCAAGGTTGGGTCGGCTAGCCGATCTCGATATGGCGGTGGTGGCAATGGGCGCGGACACCGTCCTGGTGGCCGATGGGGCCTTCGAAGAACATGCGTTGGTCGACGCAGTGCGCACCAAGGTGTGTTTGACTGCCGAACTACTGGTTGTTCCGCGGATGCACCACTTTCACACGCTGACCGGCATGGCAGACCATGTCGGCTCGATTCCGATTATGCGAATCAGGAATCCGAATCTGCGAGGACCAGCTCGTTTGATCAAGCGTCTCTTCGATGTTGTTTGTTCAGTCGCAGCGTTAGTAGTGTTGTCTCCGGTGCTTCTGGTGGCTGCGGTGGCTGTGCGGTTGGAGGGCGGGCCCGGCATCATTTTTCGGCAGATCCGGGTCGGTCGCGACGGGAAGCAATTTGAACTGCTCAAGTTCCGATCTATGAGGCCAGCGAACGAAGCCGAGTCGCAGACCCAGTGGAGCGTCGCCACCGACAACCGGGTCGGTCCAGTCGGCCGGTTCCTCCGCTGCACGTCAATTGACGAGTTGCCGCAACTCTGGAACATCCTCCGCGGAGATATGACCGTGGTAGGTCCCAGGCCTGAGCGACCGCACTTCGTCGAGCAGTTCTCCACTCAGTTCGACCGCTACTCCTATCGTCACCGCGTGCAGGTCGGCCTGACGGGCTTCGCGCAGGTAAGCGGCCTTCGCGGCGATACCTCGATCGCAGACCGAGCGCGCTACGACAACTTCTACATCGAAAACTGGTCGTTGTGGCTCGACATCAAGATCATTCTCAGGACTTTTCGTGAAGTGGTTTTCTACCGTGGAAGGTGAGAACAACATCGAACCCAAGTTCGACGGCGCGGTGGTGCAGGATCACCCAGGCTGCACCCGGCGACTAGCGGGACAGGCCGACTTATCCGAAGGTGCACAAGCAATCTCGCACCCGCAGCGACAACGAGATGTAGCGCTCGTTTCTGCTGCGGCCGCTTGGCCACATCCGTGCGGCCGACGGTCAGTCGGAGAGCAGGGCTGTCGAGCGCGCCCTGGCAGCACAGGGCTCAACCTAGTAGGGGGGTACTAGGTGACCGCATTGGTGACCGGCGTCGCTGGCTTCATCGGCAGCACACTCGCGGAGCGTCTTGTGAGCAGCGGCCAAAAAGTCATAGGCATAGACAGCTTCAGCGACTACTACGACCGTGAGACCAAGGAGTTGAATCTCGCGCGCCTCAGTACCGCAGGCGAATTCACGTTGCTAGAGGCTGATCTCAACACGGTGGACCTGTCTGCGCTTCTCGCTGACGTCGAGGTGATTTACCATCAGGCCGGCCAGCCTGGCGTCCGAAAGTCATGGGGCGCCGATTTTGTGCGCTATGTCGAAGCGAATATATCTGCGACGCAAAGGCTTTTGGAGTCCTCCCGCAACTCGGCGCCAAAACTGACGCGCTTCGTGTATGCATCGTCTTCATCTGTGTACGGGGATGCGGAGAACTATCCAACGCGGGAATCCGACTGTCCGCAGCCTCGAAGTCCTTACGGCGTAACGAAACTTGCCGCGGAGCACCTTGTCAGCTTGTATGCGGCAAACTTCGGGCTACCTGCGGTCAGCCTTCGCTACTTCACTGTGTACGGACCCCGGCAACGGCCCGACATGGCTTTTAATCGCTTCATCTCGGGGGCTTTGAGTGGCTCGCGATTGACGGTGCATGGCGATGGCAAGCAAATCCGCGAGTTCACCTACGTTGACGACATTGTCGAGGCCAATGTGCGCGCAGGTGTGCGTCATTGGCCCCAGGACAGTTATCAATCTATCCGGTGGCACCTCGATATCCGTCAACGAGGTGTTGGACCTGCTGGAGCAGATTCACGGCGAGCCCCTGAACGTAGGTCATGGTGAACGTGCGCTCGGTGATGTCTTTCAAACCGGCGGAAGTACGGAGCGGGCGAAGGCTCTGCTTGGTTGGGAGCCCACGGTAGCGATCGAGGATGGCTTGGCGCTGGAGTATGACTGGCTAGCAAGTTTGCGTCGAGATGGATAAGACGATTGCAGTGCACACTTCCGTGTCAGAGGTCGACCAAGCGACGCAGATCGGCCGGGCGTACGAAGGACCGAAGCGCGTGGTCTTCGTAGTCAACAATGACCGCTCATTTCTGAGCCATCGGGCTACATGGGGTGCCGCTCTGCAGGCAACTGGCTCCGAAATCACGGTGATCGCCGAAGATACTGGGGAGGCCGACGCCATTCGAGATCTGGGATTCGGGTTCGTCGGTTTACATGTTGGCCGAGAGGCCTCGGGCGTCATCGCGTTGGCCAGGTCGGCCGTGCTCATTCTGATCGCGCTGCTGAGGATTCGGCCGAACACTGTCTTTTTGAGTGCACAAGTTGCCTACACATTGGGATGGCCGGCGGCAATATTCCTTCGGCACACGAGATTTGTGCGGGTCGCAGGGGGTGTGGGTCGCGCCTTGGACCCATCGGTTCTGCATACACGTGCGAGTCGCGTGGTGCGTCTGTCTGCACGCTTGGCCGGTCGGTTGAAGAACGTGTTTACGCTGTTCCAGATCGAGGAGGACCGCGATACCTTTCGTATGCATGGGTTGCTTCCTGTCCCAGAGCGGTCGTTGGTGATCCCGGGAACGGGTATCGACGTCAATGCGTGGGATTGCAAAGGCGAACGGAATTTCGAGAAACCCGTGATTCTCTTTGCGTCACGGCTCTATCGAGAGAAGGGCGTGCACGAGTTCGTGGCAATGGCAGAAAACCTACGCGGCCGGGGTTGGCGGTTCCAGATTGCGGGTGACCCGGACCCTGGTGTTGAGAGCACTGTGACCGAAGGGGAACTCGACCGATGGCGTCGTGATGGGGCAGTTGAGGTGCTCGGTCGGCGCACAGACATGGCCCGCGTGTTTGCAGACGCCACAATGTTCGTTTTTCCGACGAGGCATCCCGAAGGCACGCCGAAAGTCCTTATCGAGGCGGGGGCATCCGGCCTCCCTTCAGTAGTTCCGCGGCACGCGGGATGTCGTGCTGTCGTTGTTGGTGGCGTCACGGGAATCGTCTGCGAGACAGCGTCATCCGCCGATTGGACAACCGCTGTTGAGAAGCTGGCTTCTGATCCCTTGCTGGGTTGGTCGTTGGGCCAGGCCGCGCGCGAGCACGTCTCGAGGGAGTTTTCATTGCAGGCAGTTGTCAGTCGGCTACTCGAGTGGGAGGCAGTAGGGGCGACGCGCAAATGAGAGTTGGCTGCAGTGGCCAGGTAAGCGAGCGTTCGGGTATCGGAGTAGTTCAGAAGCACGTCTACTCGTACCTTGCGGACGCCGGGCACGACCTTGTACAGAGTCAGGCGCGGGACGTCGGTACCTCGGCGACGGATAAAGCCCGTGGCCTGGCGTTAGGCCTTCGGCAGGTGCGCGGACCGGTCGATGTGTATCTCTCTGCAGTACCGCCCCTGCCTCTTGGTGTGCAAGTGCCTTTGCTGACCCTTGTCTACGATCTGCGCTGGCTCCGCACCAGGTCGAGACTGGGTGCCATGTACCGCTCATGGGACCTTCGCAGAACGGTATCCCGTAGCGATGCCCTCGTGTGCATCAGCGACAGCACCCGTCGAAGCCTTATTGAATTCGATGCAAGGGCGTCGAAAATCTCCATCGCCCAGTTGCTTGGTGCCGGATTGGTGCCGGACGGATCTTTCAAGGAAAGCCGCACCGGCCTTTTGATTATGATTGGCGGCGCGGCGCATAAGCGAAATGAAGATGCCGCGGCTGCCTTGAGGGCCGCCCGCCCGCCCTGGGTCACCGGAATCCTCGGCGTGGGTGTCAGTGCGGAAGTGCGGGATACTCTGTCAGATATCTTTCCGTGTGAGTGGTTCCATAATATACCCGACGACGAACTGCTGAATCTCTATCACCGGGCAGAGTTCTACCTCATGCTAGGAACTGATGAAGGCTTCGGCCTGCCATTCGTAGAGGCGCTCGCTGCAGGCTGCCAGGTAATTGCTACTGATCACCCTTTGGCGCGCGAGATTGTCGGCGACGCTGGACATCTAATAGCCCCTGGCGGAGTTGCAGAGGTCGCATCGCAGCTTCGACATCCTCCCGCAATCCCGAGCGCGTTACGAGCCGCTCAGGCGGACCTTTTTTCTTGGAAGAAATTCGGCGAGGCAGTCGAGGCGACTCTGTTCGAAATCGCGGAGCGGGGTAAGTAGTGTTAGATATCCGTCAGCGATGTAGCGCGATGAAGTGGACATTTGATGCGGTGTCATCCGCGTGGCAGTGGCCGACTCCCTGCGTGGCCAATCCGGTGTCGGGGTACGGGGCATGGTGACGACCCTCGGATTTATTTTCCTAGCTGGCTACATAATCGCTTTTTGTGTCAATCGGCGTATTGGGGTTCTAGCAGTAGCGGCCGCCGCGATTCCATTCAATGACTCGGCAGCGATCATTATTGGATCTATCCCAATCACGCCATTCTATGTCGGCATGATTGTATATCTTCCATTGGTTTATCTACGCATTGGATTTCCGCGTCCAGGGTCGAGCCTGCCATTTTTGTTGGCGTTTTGGTCCTGCGCAATAACGCTACTAGGGCCGGCGCTGTTCACCGGGATGCCGGTGGTCGCGTCCGGTCTCGGGCTAGACGTACAGGTGAACCGCCTAGCTGACCTCGACTACTCAAGCTCGAATTTCGCACAGATCGTCTACTTGATTTTGAATCTGGCGCTGCTCATGGCGCTTGCAGGTTCGAACGACACAAAGAAGTGGATTCCGCCGGTGCCTGCTGTCGTAGGTACGGCGATAGCAGTTCTTGCGTGGTGGTTTCACAGAGCAGGGTGGGCGTGGCCCGATGAGTTGTTTCACAACAACACTCGGAATGCCTACGCATATGTCGACACGGCGCGGTTGAGTGGTCAGTTCTCCGAACCATCGCACTTGGCAGTGTTCGCGTTGACATCGGCCGTGCTTCTAATCGTTACCGTCGCCGTGCATCGTCCTCGCCTTCCGTTGAAGCTACTTCTACTCCTGACGGCGACCTTCGATATTCTGCTAATCGTTGAATCTGCTTCCGCAACTGCCTTAGCGGGAGCGGCCATTTTTGCAATGGCATTTGTAGGTTGGTCTATTTACCGAATGGTCGCGACAGGCGCGCGAGTGTCGAGAGGCGTGTCGCTGGTTGTGATCGCGGCAGTAGGAACTCTCGTAGTCCTATCGCCACTGATAGTTCGGTATGCCCTTGACGTGCTTGAATACAAACTGGCCACCGGCTTTTCGATCCGGGGCCGTACTGCAGCCGACTTGAGTAGTTTGCGAGTGTTTCTGGACTCCGCAACTGTCGGTGTAGGACTAGGGTCCAATAGGGCCTCTTCGCTGCTTCTTTTATTACTCAGCACGGTAGGTCTGGTAGGTGCGACGCTGTTCTTCTTGACGATGGGTACGGCGATCAGGGACGGTATTCGCGATCGCATGCGCCGACCATGGGCTGCTGGTTTGGCAGTTCTGCTGTTCACATCGCTTGTTTCCCTCGCGGATTTGGTGTCGCCGATGATGTGGCTGTTGGCAGGATTCTGTTGGAACGCGCGTCGAGCGTGCGGTGAGAGCATCAGCCCCGCCGCAGCTTTAGAGGGCGCTGCCGGAAGTGCTCAGGGCGGCACTCTTACTTATGACTCTAAGCCCGTACCGCCAAAACCACGCGTTGCCGAGGACTAAGGCAGTTGTTGTGCCAGCTATGAAGAAGTAGACGTTATGGTTGAGGAATGCCAGGAAAGTTGCAAACCCGCTGACGGTGACGGACAGTGCGAGGTACGGCAGATCGATTTTCGGAATTCCGATGCCGTTTCCCACGAAAGATATCGGGGCCATTACGGCGATTGCGCTGTGTGTGATCAGGAGAAGGGCGAACGCCCACCAGGCCGTTTCGATACCTTCAAACGCCGGCAGGACGGCGTAGAACACTGATGAAGCGACGGCACCCGATATCAAGATGATAAACGAAAAGCGGATGCAGTATTTGACACGCTCCGTCAGTTCAGCCGGCGTCGATGCTCGCACGCGTGCCGCATCGAGCCCGATGATGAACGTGAGATTCTCGGCTAGGAATCTGGGCAGAGCCGCTACGCGCCACGCGACTTCGTAGGCTGCGAGGACTGCAGGACCCCCTAATGCGCCGACAATCCAGCGATCGGCTTGCATGAGAAATCCGCGAAATACGACTGCTACAGTGCGCGCCCAAGCATAGGTTCCGCCAGACGCGACCGCCGTCTTCTCTACCGCCCAATCCTGTCGGGGTAGGACATTAGATTTTCGGAACGCGGCGCACCCTACGAGCGCTCCTGCGAGACCGGCGGCTGCCCATGCGATCGGTAGCGCCCAGGCGGTGCGCTCCATCGGGAGCACTATCAGTACAACAACCAGTGCGGTGCCCCCATGGGTTAGCAGGATCGCATTTCGAAGTGTGAATCGCTGGTCGAACAGCGCAACTTGCGCTTGGAGCTGCACCACACTCCGCAAGGCTGAACCGCAGGTAATTGCTGCAATGGCCCCAACGCCAGCTAGCAGCGTGAATGAGCCGCCCGCATCTGTGTGGGAGAAGGGAATCCATGCGCAGATACTCACCAGCCCGACGACTGCGGTGCCGCCGCATGACATTGCGGTGGCGGCGATAAACGGCCTGTTTCGATTCCTGGGGTCGAGGTGGGCGGCAAGATACGCCGGGCCTCCGAAGTCGACCGACAACGCCAGTGTCGAGATGGAGGCAAGGATGCTCCAGATGGCGAATTGCCCATTCGGTAGGAACGCCGCACCGATCAACGGCAGGGCGAAAAGCGGTAAGGCGCTTGTTACGGGACCTAGCGCCCCCTTCACCATCTGCCGTACGAGCAGGCTGCGAGGCTTTGAATCCGACTGCGCGGTCACCGCTGGTTTGATCCGCCGAGGGTTCTGTCCGCACTCGCAATTGTCCGAAGCAGGACAGTGTCGGCGATGACCTGAGGGCCTTGCGTTGCTGACGATAGGGGGATGAGATCTGGCCGCCCAAGCTCGTAGCTGTTCACCCCGAGGTTCCACTCGGGACGGCCGGCAAGCAGCATCTCCCAGTCGCGGAGGGTCATGCCATTCCCGCGGGCATCGGCGTCGGACTCGCAATCGAATCCGTCGGAGGGATCGAGGAAACCGTACGGGTTGTTCAGGAAATCGCGATGATCGCGCAGATCGACACGGTGGATTTGCGTCGCGCGGCTGTTCTCGCGCGCCTTGAGGACATCGAGCAGAGCGGCCATCTGGGAAGGCCGGATATGTTCTAGGACGCTGGTCGACAGAAGGATGTCGAACTTGGGTAGCAGTGTCGGCGACTCGATGATGTCTGCGGGCGCGACGTAGATATAGCCAGGCGGGAATCCGCCGGCGCCTTCCTGCGCCCACGTTGTCAAGTTGTCTAGCCGGTCTTTCCACTGAGAGTCAATCTGCAGGCCCTGCAGTATCTGGTGAACCGAACTGGCGTGAACAGAAGTGATTGCGCGCGCGACCTCTTTTGGCTTGGCGATCCGGTTGTAGTCGATTCCGTGTACTTCGCGCGCACCGAGTAGCCACATTGCGACTCCGTCGGTGGGCACATAGCCGGCGCCGAAGTCGACGCACACCTTGCCTGGGAGTTCACCGATTTCGTCGTGTCCGATTGTCTGAATGACACCCTCTAGCGCGTGATCCAGTCGCTTCTTACCGGTTGCGTCCTTCCGTGCCGAAAGCCAATCGAATGTGCTGTGGCCGTGTCCCTGAGTTCCGACGACCTGCTTCATCCCTGCCCGCCAAGACGGCGGCAGCTTACGAAACAAAGAGTGCAATGTGGTGTACACCACGCGATCTTAGCCCTCGTGCGGTCGCCGCGTCGGTCATGTTGCAACACGCGGCACCGAACCACTAGGAGCGCCAATACCCTTTCATGCCAGATGTTTTCCGCGAGCAAACAGAGGCTGATGAAGGCGCCTAGCCTCGCGCACGCCGACTTCTCCCCACCAGACCTGGTGCCAGTTAACTCAATTAATCTCGCGCATCTGATATCCCACCGGCTGGGCCAGCTAGTCTCGGTGTAGGCGACTAGTTTGAGGCGTAGGCGAGGCGACCTTTGGATTGCCCGAGATCGCTGTTGGCGTCATGACGTGATGGGGTGGCTGGGCAGTTGACAACAGGATCTTCAGATCGTGCGGGACGCCCGATGGTTGGGGGCGTAGCCCGTCGAACGTTCATAACGTACGCCGCTTTGGGCGCTGCCGGGATGGCATCGGCGGGGCTGGACAGGGCGGCGATCGCTTCATCTGATATCGGCGACACAGACACTTCTCTTCGGCGCGTTCGCACCGTCCCACCCACAAACGGCGTCGACGACCGCGAGATGATTCAAACGCTTCTTGATGACGGCCCGGGTGAAGTCGTATTTCGCTCCGGCGGAAACTGGCTGATCGACACGACTGTTGGTACCGGCGGAATTGCGCCGCGCTCGAACACCCGCATCATTATCGAGGATGGCGCCGAACTCTGGACGAAACCCAATGCAAATCCTCACGGGCGTCTGATCGACATCGGCCGGGATGGAGCCGTCCAGGGGGTTACGGTCGAGGGTGGGGGGAGTTTGATCGGCGATGTGCTCACCCATATCGGCACCGATGGTCAGTGGGGTCATCTCATCAATATCACCCAGGGCTCAGCTGACATCCAGATCGTCGGACCGATGCTGCTTAAGCACGCATGGGGGGATGGCATCTACATCGGCGGCGGAGCTTTGAACCACGATGTGCTGATCGACGGTGTCATTGTCGACGATTGCCGCCGTGAAGGCATCGCTCCGTTCTGGGTTGATGGCTGCACCATACGCAACTGTCAGGTGCTCAACACCGGACGGACACTGAACGTGGCGGCAGCGGGCGGGCACGGAGGTCCTGGTTCAGGTATTGACTGCGAGCCGAACTCAGGAGAGCTTGTTGACCACCTCACTGTTGAAAACAATCGAATTTCAGGCACATCCGGGTGCGGCATCTATGTGGCAGCCAATCCCGGTCCGGTGACGAATCTTGTCGTACGCAGCAACGAGGTCATCGATTGCGGACTCACATCAGAGGTCTTGACGACCTATCAGGTCAACGGTATTCACATTGCGCACGTTGATTATCCTGTGCTGTCCGACAACATCGTTCGTGGTTCTGGATACGATGGCGATCCGCACGGCACTTCCGGCCAGATCTATCTGCGTGGGGCCAATCATCCAGTGATCAAGGGAGGGAAGATCTTGGGCGGTCGTGGGCGCGGGATATTTGTTTCAGACTGTGATGCGGCCGAGTTGAGTGGAATTGCGTTGGAAAATAATATATTTCACGGTATCGTCCTTTACCGATCCGACAGGACAATCGTGCGAGACAATCGGCTACTCGACAATGTGCAGGGCTCCTCAGGGTCAATCGACCATCTGCTTGTGGACGACTGCAATGACACCGTGACTTTGCGGAATGTGTTCCGAGGTGACCGCGGCTATTCGTGGCTGGCCATAAAGGGCGCAAGCATCAACAACGTCATTGCTGACAACAAGGGGTCGGGCGCGCCACCGATGAATGTCGTGGTGGACGAAGGTGTTCGGACAGTAACGGCCAAGGGCGGGGTGGCGTTGGGCTAGACGTGTAAGCATCTACTCAAGCGCACTTCGACACGCGCGTATCAACGCTTCTGCAGGATCTTACGGAGGTATCACGATGACGATGATGGAATCCCCCGATTCGGGTGGTCGAAAGCGTGCCTTGATTACTGGCATCACTGGGCAGGACGGCATCTACCTTTCGGAACTCCTCGTATCGAAGGGCTACGAGGTGTACGGGTTGCTGAGGGGGCAGAACAACCCCAAAGCCGCGATGATCGCGGAGGTTCTCCCGGAGGTCACGGTGATCACTGGCGACCTGTTGGACTTGTCTAGTCTGATGCGCGCGATGACCGTCTCGCGGCCCGATGAGGTTTACAACTTGGGTGCTGTTTCGTTCGTGGCCTACTCATGGCAGAACGCACGGCTCACCACAGATGTCACCGGCGGAGGTGTGCTGAACATGCTTGAGTCAGTTCGGCTTTATCAGGAGGTGTCGGGTAAGCGCGTTCGCTTCTATCAGGCGTCAAGCTCAGAGATGTTCGGCAAGGTGCAACAAGTGCCACAAACAGAGGCGACGTTGCTGTGGCCTCGATCTCCCTACGGTGTGGCCAAGGTGTACGGACACTATCTGACCATCAACTACCGCGAGTCGTACGACATGCATGCGAGCTCCGGGATTCTCTTCAATCACGAATCACCGCGCCGTGGAGTCGAATTCGTTACGCGCAAAGTGTCTCGTGCCGTGGCCAGGATATCTTTGGGTCTGCAGGATTCGGTTACGCTCGGCAACCTCGATGCAGAGCGGGACTGGGGCTTTGCCGGCGACTACGTCGAAGCGATGTACATGATGCTGCAGCAGGACACAGCTGATGACTATGTGATTTCTACCGGCGAAACTCACTCGATAGCCGACCTCTTGGAGATTGCCTTCGCCACGGTCGGAATTGATGATTGGTCGTCTTACGTTCGCACGGATCCGTCGTTGCTGAGGCCGGCGGAGGTCGACCGATTGGTCGGTGATTCGAGTAAGGCGCGTGAACGGCTCGGTTGGCGTCCCACAGTGACGTTCCGCGAGCTTGTAGAGATGATGGTTCGCAATGACGTTGCGCTACAGTCTGGCTCCGAGATTTCCGGCGCGCGGTAAGGACGCCCTGATGCGATCTAGTAGCTCAGGGAACCCCACGGCCTTGATCACGGGGGTTACAGGGCAAGACGGTTACTACCTTTCACGACTGCTTGTTGAGTCCGGACTTGCGGTTCATGGGGTCGTCGGCCGGAATGAGACGGCAGAGTCGGTCGAGGTAGAAGGCGTGAACGCACACGCGATAGATCTGATGGACGCTGACGCAGTTCTGGATCTGGTGACAGAAGTCTCGCCGGACTATGTCTTCCACCTGGCGGGGGTGTCGTCAGTGGCGATGTCCTGGAAGATGCCGGTCTATGCGTCACAGGTCAACGCAGTTTCGACGGCCGCCGTCCTTGACGCGTGTCTCCAAGCACAAGATCGCACGCGCCGGAAGATCAGTGTGGTCAACGCGTCTAGTGCTGAGATATTCGCTGGATCTACTGTGCAGCGCCAAGACGAGCAGACGTCCATACGTCCCACTTCGCCATACGGTGCCTCGAAGGCATTTGGCCACATAGATGTGCCACCTCTATCGAACGAGGGGCTTGTGCGCCTCAAACGCGGTCCTTTTCAACCACGAATCACCAAGAAGGCCAACTACTTTCGTAACGCGGAAAATCACTGCCGCTGTGGCGGCGATAGCCAAAGGTGAGCAAGATTGTTTGACGTTGGGCAACGTGGCCGTGCAGCGTGACTGGGGATGGGCGCCTGACTACGTGGACGCAATGTATCGGATGGCTCAACGCGGCGAAGGTGATGATTTTGTTCTGGCTACCGGTGTGGCGCACTCGATTACAGACTTCGTCGCCGCGGCGTTCGCCGCAGTCGACATTCAGGACTGGAAGGGAAAGGTGAGGATTGACAACGACCTCGTACGTCCAGTGGATAGCGAGGTCATGGTTGGTGATGCGAATAAGGCTCAGAGAGTTCTCGGTTGGCGGCCAACAATGTCATTCCACCAGATTGTGGCGGCAATGGTCGAGTCTGACCTAGCGCAGGAGCAGGCCCGTTGAGTCTGGTATTGGTTTGCAAAGAAACCACCTCTCCCCCCGAATGGAAATGCCACGGGGCAGGCCTAAGTCGGCTGAGCGATCACTTGGTCGATGAGTGATTTGCGCGGCCAGCATCAGGTCCGTAGTAGCTGTAGTTATGGTACGAACTGCCTCGGGTGGGAGTCATGGTGAGGACGACTCCGAGTAGTCGTGCGCTCACGTTCTCCAGCGCGCTGATGGCTTGCGTGAGTTGATCACGTTTGGTGTGGCCGAATCTCGCAATCATGAGTACACCATCGACGGCGGTGGACAAAATCGCAGCGTCGGTGACAGCTAGCAGCGGAGTCGAATCGACGATTACGTAGTCAAATCTGTCACGCAGATCATTGATCACTCGCCTGGCCGACTGTGAAGCGAGCAACTCGCTCGGGTTGGGAGGTATCGCCCCCGATGCGAGGACGGTCAATCCGGGGAAGCGTGTTTTCTGCAGCGCGTCCTCGAGCGACGCTTGGCCGCTGAGGACTGTGCTAAACCCGACCGTGCCCACCAAGTCGAGGTACCGGTGCAATGTCGGTCGACGCAGGTCTCCATCGACCAACACCACGTTGTGTTCAGATTCGGACAACGCGAGGGAGCTAGGGTTGATGGAGGTCGTGGACTTGCCCTCACTTGGCACAGAACTAGTCAAGAGAATGATCCGGAGGCGGATCGTCCACTGCGAGGAACTGAAGATTGGTTCGCAGTTTGCGGAATGCTTCGGCGATAGCCGAGTTGTCGATGTCGAATGCGATCGCCGGCTCTGTGCGGCGATCTTTGTCCAGTGGAATTTGTCCCACGAGTCCGCTGCTGGTGATGGCTTCAACGGTCTCGCGTCCCTTAACAGTGTTGTCAAGCAAATCGCGAAGGATGGCAAGAGCAAGCCCCAGAAGTACGCCGAGCGCAAGTCCAATGGCAATGTTGCGCTGAGTCTTTGGTACGACTGGATCGTCGACGATCGTCGCTCTTTGTTCCACGACAACTCGCGAATCGGGAGTTGTGCCCCCCTCCGGGGTCTCTAACTCTCGGATCATACTGACAAACTCATCAGACATCGTGTTCGCGATGTCACGTGCCTGTACGGGTGACTCGTCAAGTACATCTACCGATATCAGGACTGTGTCTGGTCTAACGCTCGCTTTAATATTCTGTTGCAGCTCGCTGGCACTCATGTTGAGGCTGAGTTTGTCGATGGTCCGCTGCGCAAGAGTTTGGCCTTGAAGGAGCTCGGCATACGAGACCACGCGCTCTTGCGAATACCGATTCCCCTGGTACGTGTCTGCCAGCGAAGCACCAGCCGTGGTGGACACGAAGAGTCGTGTCGATGCCTGGTACATCGGCGTGGTAAGTAATGAAACGGCTGCTGCTGCTGCCACCGTGGCCACTATCGTCACGCAGATGGTCACCCAACGGGACCGTAGTACCTTCAAGTAATCTTGCAGAGTCAATTCCACGCCTCCACGACTGTTTTGGACGGCCCAAATGCGCAGCCCTCCAACGTAGACACTCGACTAACGGGTCCCTGAATTAGCCCGAGCACTGGGGGACCGATACTACGGGAAGTACGGTGTCGATAAGGGGCTGAATCGGCACCTGAGGTTCGCCGGGTGACGTCGGCTCGGAGAGCCGGAAAATCAGCTCACCGGACTGGCCCGGCGGAATCGCCACCTGGACCTCGTAGGTGGGATGGTTGCGTTCTGTTCCGGTGAAGACGGCGATCTTCTCCCCGTTGGAGAGCGCGCTCTCAAGCGTTGCTCCGGTGGTTCCGAGGAGCCGAACCGAGGTGATCATGGTGCCGCTCGGCACGCTAAGCGGAAGTTCTGGATTAACGCCCGGCGATCCCGCCACGTAGTCGGGAAGCGGCGAATCCGGTGTTGCATTGGTCAACCGCACTGTGACGGTGGACATCCTGGTATCTCCATCGCAACTGTCGGCCACGTACTCGATCTCTCGTTCGAGGTAGTAGTCCATCTTGTTGCCGCCCAGATTGTTGATGACGACTTCGGCGTACGGCGCGGCGTCGTTGGGAACGATGTGCGCCAACGGTGTCTGCTCCAACAATTCCTGCTCGGCCGGCACTGAACTCCACACTGCGATACGGCCTTCGCCAACTGCTTTGCCCAGTGCTTCAAGCATTGCCCGCGGGGATCCCACTGAGGCGGTCATCTTCTGGACGACGGCACTGGCAATATCCTGCAGGTACTGCTTGCGGGCTACCTGATCGGTGGGAAAGCGCGAATAGGCCGTGGACTCGGTCAACTCGACCACATTGTCTTTGGTGACCTGCTCACCATCCGGAAGAGTAATGGGGCCGACCGCACCAAGTATGTAGCTCAGGGTGAACGGATCCAGCGCGATCACGCCGTCGACGTTCATCCCAGTCTGCTGCGCCCACATCGATCTCCAGATCTGCGCGGCATACGGAAAGTGAGAGCTCATATTGCTGTTACGGAAATCCCCGAACGGATTGGCGTATCCGTACGTCTCGATGAACTCAGTGCCCAGATCGACGGGGGTGAACTGCATGTCGAGTTCGGTATTGGCGCCGAGTGTGTCCACAGTCGCGGCACCGTTGTCGAAGCGCAGGACACCGAAACCGCCTAACAGCCCGCCGGTTCCACGCGCCTCGGCATTAGTCTGAAAGCCCATGAAGTAAGTCCGTGGGCCGTCGGCGCCCATCATGGATGGAGCGAGGCGCGCCGCCAACGCGGTGTTCTCCAACAGTCCCGTGATCTCGGCGGTCTGGTCTTGCAATTGGGTGCGTGCATCGCGGAGAACCGCAACATAGCTGGGATCTGAGATGGACTGTGCTTCGGCATCAAGTCTGGTCGCAGCCTCCGCGAGCTGGCTGAGTTTGGGTTCTTCGGAGCGCAGCAGTTGCACGTCGACACGGCTGCCGTCGATCAAACGATCTGGCGAAAGCGCCGTGCCGGCCTCCGCAGCGGGTTTGAGGACGTCGGTTGCCAGACCGAGGACCACATTGGAGATCTGCTGCCCGGTTTCGAAGGGGCTGCCGAGCCAAGGAATGGCCGACGCGATGCTCCATGGCAGCGAGTGCGTGGCATCGCGTGCCTGCTGCGCGTTGAACTGCGCATGATCGGCGAAGCGCATCGCATCCTGGGAGTTGCCCTGCTCTAGAGCATCTTTGGCCTGCTGTGCGTTGGTGCGCGCCTCTTCGAGGCTCCCCTTGGCGTCCACGCCGTTCTTGGCGAGCCAGCCGCCTAGAGCGGCCGCCACCGCCACTGCCAGCAGACTGCCGATCAGTATGTGCTTCCGACGACGAGTGAACACCACCCCAAGCTTGGGGTGGTGTTCGTCCTGATCGTCGGTGTCGGGCCGACGGTCGTCACCGTCGGAGTCTTGAATCTTCTGCACTCAGTGGGCTTCCCTATGAAATCGGCGCGGACCCGGGCAACGGATCCGCGCCGATGAAATCAGATTCGGTGCAGAGGTCAAGCTAGTTGCAGCCTCGCCCGACGGACACCGTGGTGGTGCCGTACGGTCCGATTTTCACGGACCCGCCCAGGAGGCACACCTCGAAGTTGAGGTTCTGGGTGAACCAGCCATACACCGGCTTCAGGAACCCGGGGACCAGGCTGATCGGGGTGAACACGAGGATGTTGGACTGCGGCGGCGGATTCGGGTTGGCCCGGCCGATCCACCACAGATCGTTCTGGAAGATGCTCTGGATGATCTGGCCAGGGGTTGCGCTTGCCCCCTGCAGGTTGGCGGCGGCGAGCGGGGCGCAGGACACCGTGTCGGTCGGCACGCACTGGGCCGCCCCGATCTGCGAGCCGACGGTGCTCACGGCGAAGGTGGTGGTGTCCGCCTGGGCGACGGTGATCGGCGTGAGCGTTGCTGCGGCAGCCATGGCGCCGGCGGCAAGGCCGATATTTATCTTGCGGGCGATCACTGACATTTTTCCCCCTAGAACGGGCCTGAAGTTGAGGAAAGCATTGCACGCTGTGACGTCGCTGTCAATAACATCGTCGCAGCTAGTGGGCCATGTTTTGCCTCCGGCGGGAGTAACGCCACGTTCACGTGCGAGCAATGGATTCGCGCAAATCTGACCCTCCAAATGGGCGTGAGTTCGCGCGCTGGCCATGGTCGATAGCGTTGTTTGCCAAAGTTTGCTGATTGGTGGCATGCGTTCGCGGGGCAGATAGTTGGGTTCGTAGCTGTAGTTGAACGTCTACGGGTGCTTTGTGTGGGTGCATTCCGGATTTTGCGAGGTTGTAGTGCCCGCTGG
The DNA here is from genome assembly GCA_034520035.1 of Mycobacterium sp. Taxonomy (GTDB): domain Bacteria; phylum Actinomycetota; class Actinomycetes; order Mycobacteriales; family Mycobacteriaceae; genus Mycobacterium. Next base: position 207,096 of record JAXHOA010000096.1, read on the forward strand.
CGGCAAAGGGCGATCAGCTGCGCCGCAGTCTCACAATTAGCGCCAAACTCGGTGGCGCGACATCTGGAGATCGGTTTATTGACGTTGCTGTAGATAGACGGTCGGGGACGCAACGATCGGAAAGTTCCCTGCGAGGACGCATCCCGCAACGCCTCGGGGCGGTTGCGGCGAGTCCCGGTGTGAACGGCGTCCATTCAGCACGTGTCCAGCGAGGGATGTCAGTGCGGTCATGACCGAGCCGCGCATGAGCACTATCGCCCGGGGTCGGATTGCGCACTGTGCGCGGCCGGGCAGTGTCGCGACTATACGGGTGCGCGCGCAGCGTGGTGGCGATCGTTGTCGTCCGCCAGCCGGCGCGCACCAGGCAGCGACAAGGACTGATCGTGAAGAGCGCTCACTAGGAGCGTGAGTTCAGCTACCGGCCAACAGTATTGGCGCGAGGTGGTGGCCCGCGACGAGGCTGCCGGCTAGTTGCAGCCGCGGCCGACGGAGACCGTCGTCGTCCCGTAGGGCCCCAGCGTTGCCGTGAGGCCGAAGACGCAGACCTCCAGATCCAAATTCGAGGTGAACCAGCCGTAGAGCGGCTTGAGGAAACCCGGCACCAGACTCATCGGCGTGAAGACCAGGATGTCGGACCGCGGAGGCGCATTCGGATTCGCCCGGCCCAGCCACCAGAAGTCATTCTGGATGAGGCTGTCCGGGAAGGTGGGGTCGGCGGCCGCCACGGCGGCGGCCATGGGCAACCCGATGGGATCACACGGCGTGGTCGCCGTCGGCACGCACTGCGCGGACCCGACCTGCGAGCCCAGCGTGCCCGCGGTGGCGATGCCGGTGTCCGCGTTGGCGGTGGTCACCGGCGACAGCGTTGCTGCGGCACAGATGAAACCGGCAGCAACCCCGGAATTGATTTTCAGAGCGATGGCCGACATATTCCCCCCTTGTTGCGCTGAAGCGTGGTCTGGAGGTTACCGGCTCGAAGCCTTTTATCCATATGTTTCCGCAGTACAGCGCGATTTCGTCAAGACCTTCTTGGCTCGTGCACCTTTTTGATCGGCGCGCATTGTCCGCGTTCGAATTGCGCGCCGGAAAGGCGCGAATTCGCTGAAACCGGCGCGTGGGTGCGTGTCCGTCGCGATCGAAGGTTGTTCGCTGGCTGCCGGTCGAGGCCGCCAGCGGGCGGTGTCGTGTTTGCTTGAATTGGCAGATCCGTCGATTAGTGCAGCTACAACGCTTGTGTGGCAGGCGATCGGCTCAACCCGCATCGGCTATTGGCTGGTTCGCCGTGGCGGCCAGGTGTGGCGGCAGCGATGCGCGTTCGTTCGTCACCACGACCCATATTGACGTTGCTGTCGATACTCTTCGATGGCCGCACCGGCGCTGCGGCGCCGACTAGCTCTGCCCACCAACGACATTCGCTGAACTCAGTGCAACACCACGGTCGCCGCCAGCGCCAGATGATCGGAACCGGACACCTGCACGGTCCGCAGCGACGTCACGGACGCATCCCGCGTCATGATGTGGTCGACCGCCAGGGCCGGCGGGAACACCGTGTCGCTCGGGTACGTGCGGGTCAGGCCGGCCCCCACCTGCTTTGCGCCGTCGCGGTAGCCGTCGCGCAGCAACTGGCGGAACTCACGGACGTCGGGCGTGGCGTTGAGGTCGCCGCCGACGACGACCGGGCCACCGGGCGGCAACTCGCGCAGCACCGACCCCAGCCGGGCGATGTCGCTGCGCCAGGAGTCGAAGGCCGAGCGTGGCGGCGGCATGTGGGTGGAAACCACCGTCGTCGCGGCGTCGGTGTCGGGCACCTGCACCGCTGCGTAGATCAACCCGCGGCCGAAACTCTCGTCGCTTCCGGACGTGACGATCGGGTACCTGCTCCACAGCCCGACGCCGGCGGCCCGCTCCCGCGGTCGCAGCGCCGAATAGGGGAAGTCTCGTGCCAGGGCGGACGACAGGGCCGCGGCGAGTTCGGGCGTGAGTTCCTGCACGGCGAGGATGTCGGCCTGCTCGGCCGCCAGGCTGGCCACCGCCGCGGGCTCGGCCTCACCGAGCAGCAGGTTGGCCGAGACGAACCGCAGCGTGGTCCCGGTACCGGGGTCGGGGCTGCCGATGTACCAGGGCATTTGCACCGCCAGCACCGCGACCGTCAGCACCGCGGCCACCGACACCAGCGTCCAGTGCCGCGACAGCGCGAACACCAGCACGGCCAGTGGCGCACCGAACATCAGATACGGCGACAGCGCGGCCACCGCCAGCAACGCGCGGTTGGTTGCCGGCACGTACCGCGCCACCAGGGCGCCGGCCGCGAGCAGGAGCAGCAGCACGCCGACGATGCGCATCAGCGCGTTTCACAACGAAAAATGCGAATGCCGCTGCCGCGCAACGGAAAAGCTATGGCTTGGCGTAGGTGACCAGGCTGACATCGATCGCCTCGTCGACGAAGTAGTACTGGCAGCCGGTCAGGTACCGCATGTAGTCGTTGTAATGCTGCTCGCCGGCCGCGGCGATCGCCTGGTCCTTGTTGTGCTCCAAGCGGGCGGCCCAGATGCCGAGGGTCTTGATGTAGTGGTTGCGCAGCGACACCACCTCGGGAACGGTGAAGCCGGCCTTGACCCCGTGATCCACCATCATCTGGGTGCTGGGGATGCGTCCGCCGGGGAAGATCGTGTCGATCATGAACTTGGCGAACCGTGCCAGCTCAAAAGTCAGCTTCTTTCCGCGGGCCGCCATCTCGTTGGGGTGGTAGCCGCAGCTGCTCTGAATGGTCATCCGGCCGCCGGACGGCAGGCTGTTGAAGCAGGTCTGGAAGAAGGCGTCGTAGCGCTCGAATCCGAAGTGTTCGAACGCCTCGATGGAGACGATCGCGTCGACGGAGCCGACGAACTGCTCCCAGCCCTCCAGGCGCACGTCGAACTTGCGGTCGGTGTCGATCTTGCTCAGGAGCTGCTCGCAGTACGCCTGCTGGTTCTTGCTCAGCGTCAATCCGATGACGTTGACGTCGTACTTCTCCATCGCGCGCTGCAAGGTGAGTCCCCAGCCGCAGCCGACTTCCAGCAGCGTCATGCCGGGCTTGAGATTCAGCTGGTCGAGGTGCTGGTCGACGTTGGCGATCTGAGCCTCGGACAGCGTCATGTTGGGCCCGGTGAAGTAGGCGCAGCTGTACTTGCGGGTCGGATCCTGGAACACGCCGAAGAAGTCGTCCGACAAATCGTAATGAGCCTGGATGTCCTCGAAGTGAGGCCGCATATCCGCAGTACTGGTTGAGTTGTCAGACATGGAAGCGATTGCCCTTCTCGATGGTGCACTGCGGCGTCCACCGGGTGCGGGTGGCCACTCGGTGGAGACCCTACCTGTAGTGACCCCGGTCACTCGGGACGCCTGCAGCGTGTCATAAGTCCCAGCTCGGGCCACGTCTTGACCGTCGGTGGAATCGAACCTTCAGTTGTCGTCTAATGCGTCGTCATCGTGAGCCGATCGTCGTCGATACAGCGCCCGGAAGCCCGTTCCCGGACTTCGCTCCTAAGAGACTGTAGCGCCTCGGCCCAGCGCTCCAGCGTTCGCGCGTAGTGCCGGCGCGACCGGTCACGGTGAACCCGAAGCCGGCCGACGACGCGTGCGCCTCGCCCTTCGCGATCGACGGCTAAAGCGATGTCAGATGTCGTGGCTGCCGGCCGGCCCCGATCGCGGCCCGTAGCGTTCGGCGTAGGCCTGGTGCACGTGTGCATTGCGTTCCCGCGAGATCGCGTCGACGAGGTAGGGATTGAGTCCGTGCTTGGCCAGCATGTGCCGGCGCCACACCTTGTTCAGGGCGTGCGAGAAGAAGACGAACGGGATGAAGATCGGCAACGTCATGCTCACATGCAGGTACAGCGACATGGGGATGAACCAGATCGGAGCCAGGATCAGGATGGCCGGCACGGCGACCCGGCACATCATGCGGATGGTGGCTCCCGGGCCGGCCAGGTCGTTGGCCACCCATTGGCGCATCGAGTCGGGCAGGCGTCTGCCGTAGCAGTAGGTGATGTACTGCCACGGCCGTGGCGTCGTGGGGGAGCGCTGATCGGTCCGCATTTCGGCGAGCCTAGCTCTTGGTATGATGGATTGCGAATTGTTGCAATCCATCAAGTTGTGAGAGTGGTGACGGGTGATGGACAGCTTGTCCGGTGGTCCCGAACAGCCGTTGTACGAGATCAAGGCCAATCTGTTCAAGGCGCTCGCGCACCCGGCGCGGATCCGCGTGCTCGAGATCCTGTCCACCAGCCCCACCCCGACACCGGTGAGTGCGATCCTGTCCGACAGCGATATCGAACCGACGCAGCTTTCCCAGCATCTGGCCGTCCTGAAGCGCCACCACGTGGTCCGCGGACAGCGCGTCGGTAACGCGGTGTTCTACGAGCTCGCCCATCCCAAGATCGCCGAGCTGCTCGTCATCGCCCGGATCTTCCTGACCGACACGCTCTCCGCGCGACGCGACCAGCTCGATGTCATCGGATTGCTGCCCCCCATCGGCACCTCCCCGTGACACCCCGCGCCCTCCGCGACCGGGTGCTGCCGCTGCTGCCGCACCGCCGCGATTACGCCGGGCTGAAACGGTCTTGGCGACGCGATGTGCTCGCCGGTGTCACCGTCGGGGTGGTGGCGCTGCCGCTGGCGCTGGCGTTCGGAATCAGCTCCGGCGTGGGAGCGGCGGCCGGTCTGGTGACCGCCGTGGTGGCCGGAGTGGTGGCCGCCGTCTTCGGTGGCTCACACGTCCAGGTGTCCGGGCCGACCGGCGCGATGGCGGTCGTGCTGGCCCCCATCGTCGCCCAATACGGGGTGGGCAGTGTCGCGGTCGTGACGGCGTTGGCGGGCGTCATCGTCGTCCTTGCCGGCGTCAGTGGGCTGGGCCGAGCGGTGACCTTCATCCCGTGGCCCGTCATCGAGGGCTTCACCCTCGGCATCGCGGTCATCATCTTCCTGCAGCAGATCCCCTCGGCGATCGGACAATCCGTGCCGGAGGGCCAACGCCCCCTCATCGCCGCGGCGCAGGTGGTGATGGACGCCGACGCCGCCACGATCCGGCCCGCCCTCGTGGTGGTGGCCGTCGTCGTCGTGGCGATGGTGCTCCTGCCGCGTCTGCATCCGGCGATCCCGGCGTCGTTGGTGGCGGTCGTGGCCGTCACCGTCCTGGCCTCGGTGGCGGGTTTGACCACCGCCCGCATCGGGGTGCTGCCCTCGCAGCTGCCGACCCCGGTATGGCCGCAGGCCGATATCGCCACGGTGCACACTCTGCTGGGGGCGGCACTGGCGATCGCGGCGCTGGCGGCCATCGAATCGCTGCTGTCGGCGCGGGTCGCGGCCACGATGTCGGAGGCCGGCAGTTATGACCCCGACCGCGAACTGGTGGGGCAGGGCCTGGCCTCGGTGGCCTCCGGGCTGTTCGGCGGCATGCCGGCCACCGGCGCGATCGCGCGCACCGCGGTCAACGTCAGATCCGGTGCGCGAACCCGGATGGCGGCGATCACGCATTCGATCCTGTTGCTTGGGGTGGTGTACCTCGTCAGCGGCCCGGTCGGCGCGATTCCGCTGGCGGCCTTGGCCGCGGTGCTGATGGTGACGGCGGTCCGGATGATCTCGTGGCGGGTCATCGTCAGGATCATCCGGTCCAGCCGCGCCGCCGCCGCCGCGTTCTCGATCACCGCGGTCGTCACCGTCTGCTTCGACCTGGTGCAGGCCGTCGAGATCGGGATCGTCGTGACGGCGGTCTTCGCGCTGGCCGCCGTGGCGCGGCGCAGCGGTGTCCGCCGCGAGGACCTCCCGTTCCCCCATCAGCCCGGCGATGAGCACATCGTGCTGCTACGGCTGGACGGTGCGATGTTCTTCGGTGCGGCCGAACGTATCTCGACCGAGATCCTCGATGCTTCCCACGCGGAGGCGAGGGTGGTGATCATTGCGCTGTCGCAGCTCGGCATGCTCGACGCCACCGGAGCGCACACGCTGGCCTGCATCGCCGAGGAACTCGAATCGCGGGGAATCACCGTCATCATCAAGGGTGTCCGGCCCGAGCACCGGGACCTTCTCGCCAACATCGGCATCATCGCCTCGCTGCGCCACGAGAACCACCTGATCGAGACGCTGGAAGAGGCTGTCGCGCATGCCCGTCGGCACGCCACCGCCGGTGTGCGAGGCGCCCCGTGACCGAGAGCAGCAGCTTCCCGGCGACCACGGATCAGCTGGCGGCCTGGCGTGCGCTATACCGCGCGGATTCGCTGCTGGTCGCCGCGCTCAACGAGCACCTGCGCGCCGGCGTGGGCATCGTCTATGTCGAACGCGAGGTTCTGGATGCGTTGCACCGCGGGGGCGGACGGCTGCGGATGGGCACCTTGGCCGCCGAGCTGATGATCTCGCGCAGCGGCACCACTCGGCTGGTGGACAGGATGGAGAAGTGCGGCTGGGTGCGACGGGAATCCGTGCCGGAGGACCGTAGGTCGACGTGGGCGGAGCTGACCGACGCGGGACGCGATGTGCTCCACCGGGCGCAGCCGGTCGTCGACGCGGTGGTGGCCACCTTCTTCGGCAGGCACGTGTCGACGGTTGCCCTCAAGACCTGCGCGCTCGCTCTGACCACGCTCACCGACGCCAACCGGGGACCGGGGTGACGGCCCCTCAGACCGAGAAGTTCGACTTGAGCTCGCCGATGATGTCATCCCAGAGCGGTTCTGGCAGTTCATGTCCCATGCCGTCGAAGAGCACCAGCCGTGCCCCGGGAATGGCCCGGGCGATCGCGCGGCCCCCGGAGGGGCGCATCAGCTTGTCGGCCTTGCCGTGTATGACCACCGTCGGCGCGCTGGTCTGACGGTTGTAGGGCAGCAGGCTGCCGCTGCCCAGGATGGCCGCGAACTGCCTGCCCACCCCGGCCGGGCAGTAGCACCGCTCGTAGCTCTCGATGGCGTCGGCGCGCGCCTTGTCCTCGGGCACCGGGAAACCGGGGCTGCCGATGATACGCGTCATCCGGATCGTGTTCGCGATCACCGCGTCCCGGCTGGTGTCGGCGGGCTTCTGCAGCAGCGCCAGCAGCTGACGGGGGCCCGGCGGTGGCAGCAGCGCCCGGTTGTTGGAGGAGAAGATCACCCCGAGGGACCGCGTCCTGGCGGCATGCCGGGCGGCGAACACCTGGGCGATCATCCCGCCCATCGAGCCGCCCACCACATGCGCCCGGTCCAGTCCGAGGTGGTCGAGCAGCGCGACGGCGTCATCGGCCATGTCTTCCAGGGTGTAGGCGGCCGGGCTCTTGACGCCCACGAGGGAGCGCGCCATCCGGGGGATCAGCGGGGCGCCGCTGTGCGCGCCGGGCAGCTTCGAGGACAACCCGACATCGCGGTTGTCGAAGCGGATGACGCGCAGGCCCTGGTTGACCAATTTCTCGCAGAAATCCTTGCGCCACAATACGAGTTGCGCGCCCAGGCCCATGATCAGCAGGACCGCCGGGTCGTTCTCGTCACCGAAGTCCTCGTAGGCGATGTCCAGATCACCGGACTTGGCGGTGCCGGTACGGGCAATCACTCCTGGCCCGCCTTGTGTTCCCTGCTGACCTCGACCATGAAGTTGGCGAAGTACCCGGTGAGCTGCGGGTCGCTCATCATCTGCCAGCGCGGGGCGAGCAACTTCATATACCGCTCGACGTAGAGGAACTGCTTGCCGATCAGCACCAGCTCACGGGGCAACTTGACGTCATAGGCGTCGGCCAGGGTCGAGAGCTGCTTGCCGATATCGGCGTAGCTCATATCGCCCAGCGACGACATGGTCAGCGGGGTGGCGAAGCGCTCCAGGTCCTTGGCGGCCTGGGCCTCTGGTTTCACGGTGCCCACCGCGCCCATCATGACCACGATCTTCCCGGCCGCCGCGTGGTCCTTCTTCACCAGCAGCGCGTGCACGAGTTCGCGCAGCAGCCAACGGGTCCGCGGATCGATACGGCCCATGATGCCGAAGTCGAAGAACACGATCTTGCCGTCGTCGTCGACATACAGGTTGCCGGCGTGCAGGTCGCCGTGGAACAGGCCGTGCCGCAACCCACCCTCGAACACGCTGAACAGCAAGGCCTTCACCAGCTGCTCGCCGTCGAAGCCCTTCTTCCGGATGGCTGCGACATCGTCGACCCGCACCCCGGTGATGCGCTCCATCGTCAGCACCCGCTCGCTGGTGAGGTCCCAATACACCTGGGGCACACGGATATTGGCACCCAGCGGCGAGGCGTGCATATGCGCTACCCAGGCGTCCATGGACTGGGCCTCCAGCCGGAAGTCCAGTTCCTCGGCCAGGTTGTCGGCGAAGTCGGCCACCACGTCCTGGGCGGAGAGCCGCTGCCCGAGCTTCGCGAACTCGACCAGACGCGCCCCGCGCTTGAGGATCTGCAGGTCCGCGGCCACCCGGCGCCGGATACCGGGGCGCTGGATCTTGACCACGACCTCCTCGCCGGAATGCAGCGTCGCGTAATGCACCTGCGCGATGGACGCCGAGGCGAACGGCTTTTCGTCGAACGATTTGAACAGGTTCTGTGGGGTGTCGCCCAGATCCTCTTTGAAGAGCTTGTGCACCTGTTGCAGATTGGCCGGCGGTACCCGGTCCAGCAGGCTGCGGAACTCCCGGCTCAGCGGCTCTCCGAAGGCGCCCGGGCTGGACGCGATGATCTGCCCGAACTTGACGTAGGTGGGGCCCAGATCGGCGAAGGTCTGCGGGATCTGCTTGGCGATCTTCTGCTGCAGTGAACCCTTGCCGATCAGGTTTCCGGCCACGCGGGCGCCGGTGCGGGTGATCTGCCAGCCCGTCGCGCCGATGCGGGCGGCCTCGACCGGCAGCGGCACCCGATCCAGCCTTGCGGGCTCACGGTGCTTGGTCTTCGGCGTAGAACTCATCCCTGCAGTGTCTCAAAACCCGCGGTACCACCCAAGAATGTGTCCCGCATCACACTTACGCGAAGCTGTGCTCGATGGCGTCGCGGCTGAGTGTGGGGTCACTACCGAGCACGTATGCCGGCTCGGTGTGCTCGCAGGTGGTGCCGCCCGCCACCCGGGCCTGGGCCTGGCGGAACTCCGGGGTGGCGCCCGCCGCCGTATGCAGGCCGTTGATGACCGACCAGACCGTTGCACGCCGGGCCGCCCGCTCGAGGGGATTCGGGTTGGTGTGCCCGATCAGCTGCTTGGCCCACGTGGGCATGGTGTCGCGGATGGCCCAGTCCACCGCGGCCTGCGGCATCGGCAGGTTGGAGCCGGTGGCCATCGCCGCCCCGTGGGTGAGCGCCAGGCGCGGCAGATACGAGTGCAGACACTCCAGGGTCTCGGCCTTGGTGGTGGGCAGATCGGTGCCGCCCAGGGCGTGCCCCACGCGGATGAACTCTCCGTAGTAGCGGTCGAGCTTCTTACCGCGCAACGGGTTCGGGTGATAGATCTCGTGCGCGGTCGCGATGCCCCACACCACCGTGGCGTAGTTCCAGCGCAGCCAGTCCGGATCGTCGGCGTCATAGACCGCGCCGTCGGGGCGGGTGCCCTTGATGGTGTGGTGCATCGAGCGCACGATCTTGGCCATCCGCTCGGCGGTCTCGGTGTTGCCGTACGCGGTGCCGATGAAGAACGCGATGGAATGCCCGAGCCGCACCGCGGCGCCCTTGGGGTCGATGACCGGGATCGCGTTGCCCTGGTCATCGCGCTTCACCAACCGCGAATGGTGCATGCCCATCCAGTAGATGGACGGGTCGAGGCGCTCGATGTAGGCCGCGCACTGCAGCCCGAAGATCAGCGCCTCGGTGTGGGAGTGCACGTGCCAGACCGCGCTGCCCGGCCCGAACCAGCCCGGATCGCCCGCCGGTTCGGCGAACTCCATGCCGCGGAAGTAGTGCTTGCGGATGTCCTGGTCGAACTTGCGCTGCAGCATCTGCTCGAGCGCCTGGTGCGGCATGTCCACGTCGAGCCCCTAATCTCTGGTCACGTCTTTCTGGTCACATCTGTAGCCAGAATACATTTTGGTCACGGGTGTGACCAGACGTAGGCTGCATGCATGTCGATGCCGACGCGGTGGGCGGGCGTGCCACTCGATGACCGGCGCGCCGAGCGGCGTGGCCTCCTGATCGATGCGGCCTACGCATTGTTCGGCGACGGCGGTGAGGCCGCGCTGACGGTGCGCTCGGTCTGCCGGGCCTGCGGCTTGAACACCCGCTACTTCTACGAGAGTTTCGCCGACACCGACGCGCTGCTGGGTGCGGTGTTCGATAAAGGTGTCCGCCGAGCTCGCGGTCGTGGTGGATGCGGCGATCCGCTGCGGTCGGGGAGTCGCCGACCGCGCGCACCCGGGCCGGCATGGCGGCGGTGCTCGGCTTCAGCTCCGCCGACCCCAGGCGGGGCCGGGTGCTGTTCACCGATGCTCGCGCGAACCCGGTGCTGACCGCGCGCCGGGACGCCCTGCAGGACGCGTTGCTCGCCGCGGTGCTGGAGGAGGGTTCGCGGCTGCACCCGGGCTCGAATCCGGTCGCGACGCGCATCGGCGCCGCGCTGTACACCGGGGCGATGGCCGAGCTGGCCCAGCAATGGCTCTCCGGCGCCCTGGGCGACGACCTCGACGTCGTCGTCACCGCGGCCTTGGCATTCTTCGGCTGAGAATTCGCGCCGAGCCGTCATCGTGATCGCATCGTGGGACAATCGGCTGGTGGATCAAGTGGAGCGGCGGATCGAGGACGCGGTGGAAACGCTGCGGAGTCTCGGCGCGGTGTTCGCCTATCTGCACGGCAGCCGCGCCGCCGGAACAGCCGCCCCGGACGCCGATGTCGATATCGCCGCGTACTTTCCCGGCGCTGCGCCAAAGTCTTTCGAAGTGTTGCTGCCGCCAAGGGTGGATCTCGTTGTACTCAACGATGCGCCGCTGGAACTATGTGGGCGGATCGCCGTCAGCGGTGTCTTGCTGTTCGACTCGGACCCTTCGGTCCGTGTGCGGTGGGAAGCCACGACACGCAAGGTCTACTTCGACGAGCTGCCCCGGATGCAACGAGCCCACAGCGAATTCGCGGAAACGGTTCTGCACCGCCGTGGTGGATAGAACGCGGGTTCTGCGCCTCCTGCGGTCCGTCACCGACGATCTGGCTGTGTTGAGGCGCGAGGCCCGGGCCGAGGCTGCGCGGCGTGCCGACCCGATGTGGCTGCGCGGAGTCAAGTACACGTTTGTCACGGTGCGCCGACACGAGCCGGCCGTTCAACATACTCATGATCGCCTTCATGGAGAGATGTTTTTCGCCACCAGACGGCAAAAGGGATTTTTCCAGTTTGTCGCAGCCAGCCAATTTGACCGGCGGTTCCTGTTTGACATAGCGAGGCGGCCTTATTTGGACGGGGTCATCCACAATAGATTCGACCACTCGTTCGATATAATCCAGGCTGAGCAAATGAGTATTTCCGTTTCAGAATCAAGCGGACGGCAACCGGCATTCCGACCGCCGTAAGGCTGCTCGCGACCCAGGCCGTCAAACAAGAGATAGGGGCCAGGGATGGCCCCAACGGTGTTTCATATTCGGTATTGATAATCGGCCGGATGATACCATAATGCTCATAAAACCGAGGCGTTTCAGTTTTCTTCAAGGAATTTCAGTATCTTTTATGAGTTGAGAGGTCGGAACCCATATACAATCCTTACCGGCGGCATGGAGATACTCTTCGGTCGCCTCAAATAAAAGCGCTGCCGATGCCGCTGCCGCAAAATCGTGCGCGTCGAATAGCGCGCGATAAAAATCCAGCAGCCCGCTGTTCATTTCGGGAAAAAGAAAAAACGGGAGAAACTGGTACGTTACGCCAAAACCGTTCTCGCTGACCAAAAAGGTATGAATGACGCTTGCCAGCGGATGTTCCAGCATATCCACGAAATCTTTTCAGCGTAACCCACCACTGCCGAAGTTTCCCGGAAAATCTCCTTAACCTGTTCAATGCGTTCCACTCACAGATAAGTGGAACTGTGAACACGGTAGATATATCATATATCCGCTTTCTATGATGACTTCTTTACCAGATATTTACAGAGTCAGGGTAAAGACAGTATATGAGATTTGCAAAAAAAGTCCACGGCCTGTTGGCAGACCGTGGACAAAAATGATTTATTTTCCTATTGGCCCATCAATTCATTGGAGTCAACATGGTGACAGCAGGCCTGGCGGCGTGTCTGACGGACGGTCGCTTCCGGCGCAGATATGGCTGTATTGACCGTTTGCCAGCACCCATACGCCGAGAATATTCTTAATCGCGGCTCCAGCTCAGTGCTGGGTACAGGAGTATCCCGATGGGCCGGCTCCGGATACGAAATCAGCATGCCTTCAAAATTGCAGATACCGTATGTGTCGGACTGGTCAGAACTGACCTGCGGCCAGGCAGAATCGGAATCTTACCGCCGCCATGGGGGGCGTCCACCACAAACGTGGGTATCGCCAGACCCGAAAGCGGCCGCGGAGGTATTCCATAATCTCTATGCCCCTGCTGACCGGTGTGCGGAAATGCTGACACCCCGGACCAGGTCGCATTGGTACAAATATTGCGGGCGCTTTCCCGCATCGCACCAGTGACCGGCAAGCTGTTCGCCAGGCTTTGGGGTTGTCATTGACATTACGCGGCGAACCGATTGATTGCCCAGCCGGAATCCCAGCGTCGGCCAGCTTGCGGCAGGCCTCGGTGGATTCGGGTGTAATCTCGTTGGGGTGGTTAAGTACATTTGATCCACAGCGGGTATTTCTTGAGCATATTAACCAGTGCATCGGTTATCCCGCATCGGCAGAACCACCGGCATGCGTGTCGATTCGAATGATCTGCACCGTCTGAACTTTACGCAAGCTCGACAGAATCATTTCCAGCAGCTCATG
>JAXHOA010000122.1:0-3376 GCA_034520035.1 Mycobacterium sp.
AGTGCAGCCGTCTTCTGAAACTGGCACCGATTGTCAGTTTCAGGAGTCGCGTTCACTGTGTCAGAAGTCGAATGCACTGAGCGCCAGCAATTGAGGTGGGTTCGGCTCCTCCTCCGGCTCGTCGGCGTTAGTGTTGCCTATGGGCATGTCGAAAGTGGTACCTGCGCTGCCGGTACGAGACATCGACACCGCTGCCGAGATATACGTCCGCATCGTTCGGCTTCACGACCCGGTACACCGACCCGACTTTCGCGAGGCTCACCCGCGACGACGTCGAGATCCACTTGTGGGCCGCCGACGACGACAGCTGGGATACCCGTTCAGACCACGCGGCATGGCCGGTGTGCAGCGGAGCCCGAGACGTTCCTTGCCGGCACCGCCAGCTGCCGCATCGCCGTGGACGAGATCAACGACCTTTACGCCGAGATGTCCCGCGCGGGGGTGCTTCACCCCGCAGACGTGGGCCGTCCCGTCTCGACAGGCTGGGGAACGACGGAGTTCGCAACTGTCGACATCGACGGCAATCTGATCACGTTCCATACCGAGAAGAGGCAACACGAGCCCAACACTCCAGGCGACGGCGCACCCTGACCCCACCCCCCTCGAGGAGCAACGAGCCCGACGTCCCTCGTGCTGCCGCGGACTCGATGGCGGGCCGGACTCGGCCGGTTTGCCTTCGAGCCGACTCGAACCTTTAGTCTGCGGTCATGCCTCCTCTGTTGATCTCGCAACTGTCCTCGGCAACCGGGGTGCCAGCGACAACGCTGCGCTTCTACGAAAGCGAGGGCCTACTTCCGGTGGACCGAGCCCCGAACGGATACCGTGTCTACGACGAACGAGCACAGCAGCGATTGGCGTTCATCACCGCCGCGAAGAGCCTGAATCTCACTCTGCCGCAGATCAAGTCGATGCTGCGTATGGGAGAACGATTCGTGCGCCGCGGTGAAGTCCGGGCTGCGACCGGCACTGCGCGAACACATCGCCCGAGCAGAGGAGTCGATCGCGCAGCTGACCGTGCTGCGGGACGCGCTGACCGCCGCACTGGATCGTCTCGACGAGACCCCCGACGCGTCGACACCGTGCGACCCGCAATGCAGCTGGTTGGCGTCGACTTTGACCGCACCCGTGAGCGCGTCATGACCGAAACAGCGCGAACGTCGGCGGTGCAATGGTGGGACACCCACCAGATCGGCCTGTATCTACTCGCACTCGTCGCCGGCGCAGGGGTGGGGTTGTCCTTCCCCTCCGCAGCACCGACGTTCGAGCACGCCATCAATCCGGTGCTGATCGTTCTGCTCTACGCGACGTTCCTCGCAGTGCCGTTCGCCGCGATCGGCCGGTCCCTACGTGATGCCCGGTTCACCACCGCGGTGGTCGTTCTGAACTTCGCAGCCGTCCCCATCGTGGTGTTCGCACTGACCCGCATCATCGCCGGGAACGAAGCTGTCCTCGTCGGTGTGGTGCTGGTGCTGCTCGCCCCTGCATCGACTACGTCATCGTCTTCAGCGGACTGGCCGGCGCGGCGTCGGAACGCCTTCTCGCCGGGGCACCGCTGCTGATGTTGCTGCAGATCGCCCTGCTGCCGTTGTGGCTGTGGTTGTTCGTCGGGGCCGAGACTGTCTCGATCATCGACATCGCCCCCTTCGCCGAGGCGTTCGTTCTACTCATCGTGATCCCGCTGGCGCTGGCTGCGGCGACGCAGCTGTGGGCGCGACGTCGACGTCTGGGCGAGCAAATCATCGAGGCGATGGCAGCAGCGATGGTGCCGGTGATGATGGTGACACTCGCGGTCGTCGTCGCCTCCCAGATCGACTCAGTCCGCAGCCGCATCGACCAACTCGCCGCTGCTGCAGCCATCTTCGTGGTGTTTCTGATCGTGATGGCGTTCGTCGGTGTCGGTGCCGGGAAGGTGTTCGGTCAGGACGTGCCGGCGACGCGGGCGCTGGTGTTCTCCGGCGCCACCCGTAACTCGCTGGTCGTGCTGCCACTCGCCCTGGCGCTACCACCGGCGTTGAGCCTGGCCGCCGTGGTGGTCGTGACGCAAACCCTCGTGGAGTTGATCGGAATGGTGCTCTACGTCCGCTACGTGCCGCGTCTGGTGCCGGGCGAGACCACCGCCGCGACAGGACAGTCGACGCAGTGAGGGACGTCATCACACGCGCCGAGCGAGCATCGATGTCATGGACAAGGCGTGTGTCGAGCAACGTCCGGTCGACTGCTTCTACGGCGGGGCAATCGGTGTGCGGCGGTTCGTCCTGCTAGACCCCGACTTCGGCGGCAGAACCCACTCATGCTGATTCACCGTGCACAACACCATCACCACACGAGCGGTGATCGTCCTGAAATACAGGCGTGCAGGACACGTTTACCCGCGCGCAGTCAGGCCACGGTCAGATAGATCAATGCAATGTTGAGTGAGACGACGATTCCCGCGATGAGCCATGCCGCGTATGCCGTGATCCGGTGATTGACATCGCCGCCCATCAGGATGCGGTCCGATGTGAACCGCACCAAGGGAATCAACGCGAACGGGATACCGAACGACAGCACGACCTGCGAGACGACCAGTGCCCGACTGGGGTCGACCCCCGCGGCCAGAATTGCCAGTGCGGGAACAAGTGTCACCAGTCGTCGCACCAGAATCGGAATGCGCTGACGTAGTAGGCCGTCCATGATCATCGCGCCGGCGTATGCCCCGACCGATGTCGATGCCAGGCCCGAGGCCAGCAGGCCCACCGCGAACAGCAGCGCTACCACCGGCCCCAGAGTGTCTCCTACTGCTGTGTGAGCTCCTTCGATGGAATCGACGCCCTCTCGGCCTCCCAGCGTCGAGGCCGCCAACAGCAGCATCGACATGTTCACTGCACCGGCCAGCAGCATCGCCAACCCGACATCGATCCGGGTGATCCGCAACAACCGCTGCCGGACAGGCCCTGCCTCGGGGTGTCCGTGCCGGTCACGTGCAAGGCCGGAGTGCAGATAGACCGCGTGCGGCATGATCGTCGCACCGAGCATAGCGGCGGCTATCAATACGCTTCCGCGCCGTCGAACCGCGGAATCAGACCGGCCGCGGCCTCGGTGAACGATGGCGGTTCCACGACGACGCTGGCAAGAAATCCGACGGCGATGACACCGAGTAGACCGAGAATCACGAACTCGAACGGGCGCTGGCCCCGGCGATCCTGGACCAGCAACAAGATCATCGATACGGCTCCGGTGATGAGGCCGCCGATCAGGAGCGGCAGGTCGAAGAGCAAGTAAAGAGCGATCGCACCGCCGACGATTTCGGCGAGGTCGGTCGCCATGGCGACCACCTCCGCTTGCCCCCAATATGCCAGTCGCACAGTCCTGCTCGACTTCTCGGCAATACGTAACT
>JAXHOA010000101.1:0-2413 GCA_034520035.1 Mycobacterium sp.
TGTTGCCGACAGTGTGGCTACCCGGTCGCGCAGCCTGTCAATCTCTGCAGGGAGCGCCGGCACCTTTCGATTTCGACTCGGCTGCGCAAGTGTCGGAGCAGCGGTGGCCCGGCGTGCGATCATGACGCCCATGTCGAGGTGGTGCAGCCGTCAAATCCTCAGGGCGTC
Source organism: Mycobacterium sp. (assembly GCA_034520035.1). Classification (GTDB taxonomy): domain Bacteria; phylum Actinomycetota; class Actinomycetes; order Mycobacteriales; family Mycobacteriaceae; genus Mycobacterium. The sequence goes on from JAXHOA010000101.1 coordinate 169, forward strand.
AGGGATTGTCTGTGCGGTGGCGTTGGTGGTGACGACCGGCGCGCAGCCGGCGCAGGCCGTACCGGAGGAAGCCGCGACGGCGGACCAGGCGCCGGTGTGGACGACCTGTGATGACTGGGTGGACACCAGCAGGCTGCCAACCGCCCAATGCACCACCATCTCCGTTCCGGTTGATTGGAGGAACGCGGCGAATCCGCAAGCGCCACAGGCTCAACTGGCGGTGATGCGGGTGCCGGCCACTGGTGATCGACTCGGCTCGATCATCTCGAACCCGGGCGGGCCGGGAGTATCCGCGATCGACGTCATGACGCGGTTCGCGCCCAAGGTCGGCGAGACCGATATCGGGCGTCGATTCGACCTGGTGGCCTTTGACCCACGCGGGGTGGGATTTTCCACCCCCGAGGTGCGCTGCGAAACGGACGCCGAGCGCGACGAAGATCGCACCGACCCGCGGGTCGACTTCAGCCCGGCCGGTGTCGCGCGCATAGAAGATGACGAACGCGCCCGCGCGCAGGGTTGCCTGGACCGCGTGGGCGCGCCGTTCTTGGCAGGCCTGAGTACCGAGAACACGGCGCGCGATATGGACGCGGTGCGGGCCGCACTGGGAGATGAGCAGCTCAACTTCTTCGGCTACTCCTATGGAACCCGGCTGGGAACCGCCTACGCCGAACAGTTCCCCGATCGGGTGCGCGCCATGATGCTCGACGGTGTCGTGGATCAGTTCACCGACCCGCTCGCCGAGGCGGTCGAGTCGGCGGCTGGATTTCAGCAGGCATTCGACGCCTACGCCGCCGACTGCGGGACAAAGGCGGACTGCCCCCTCGGCAACGACCCGGCACAGTTCATCGACCGGTTCCACCAGCTGGTCAACCCGTTGGCCGACAATCCCGCCCGCACCTCCGACCCGCGCGGACTGAGCTATTCGGATGCCATCACCGGTTTCGACGAGGCGCTGTACAGCTCCGAGGACTGGCCTCAGCTGACCGACGGTCTCGCCGCGCTGGCGCGTGGCGAGGATGCCGACGACCTGCTCGAGCTCGCCGACGAGTATCTGCAGCGCGACGAGGATGGGCACTACACGAACCTGGGGGACGCGTTCGATGCGATCCGGTGCGCCGATGACACCTACCCGACGGATCCGGCGGTGTGGGCCGAAGTGGATCGCCAAGTGCGGCTGGCCGCCCCTTTCGAGAGTTACGGCGAGTTCACCGGGTTCGCGCCCCGGCCTACTTGTGTCTTCTGGCCGGTGCAGCCGGACGCCCTGCGGCATCCGGTGGCTAGCCCTGGGCCGGGCAAAATTGTCGTGGTCTCGACCACCGGCGACCCGGCGACGCCCTATCAGGTCGGAGTCGATGTGGCCGCCCAACTGGGTGCCCCACTGATCACCTTCAACGGTGCTCAGCACACGGTGGCGTTCAGCGGTGAACGCTGCATCGACACACCGCTGGAGGCTTTCTTCATCGATCGCATTCAGCCGGCCGCCGACCTGCGCTGCTGACCGGCGCAACGCGACGCGAACCGGGCCAATCTTGACGGATGTCAAGTTTTTGGTGGCTTGGCTGCCGGGGCGCGGTGGCGGCATCGTAAAGTCGCCTCATGCAGATCCGTGAAACGGCCGTCGCCACGCCCGATAAGCCCGCCGTCATCCTGTATCCCACCGGCACGGTGGTGACGTTCGGCGAGATGGAGGCCCGCGCCAATCAGTTGGCGCACTACTTCCGCGAGCACGGACTGGTCGAGGGCGACGCGGTCGCGATCCTCATCGAGAACAACGAGCACATGCACACCGTCATGTGGGCCGCGCGCCGCAGCGGGCTCTACTACGTGCCGATCAACACCCATCTGACCGCGGCCGAGGCGGCCTACATCGTCGACAACAGCGCGGCCAAGGCCATCGTCGGTTCGGCGGCGCTGCGCCCGGTGCTGGAGGGGCTGGCCGAGCACCTACCGAACGGGCTCCCCGCGGTTCTCTTGACCACTGGCGACCTCGACGGCTGGGCCAAGTACCCGGACGCGGTCGCCGACCTGCCCACCACTCCCATCGCCGACGAGTGGGACGGTGATCTGCTCCAGTACTCGTCGGGCACCACTGGCCGGCCCAAGGGCATCAAGCGCGATCTGCCGCACCTGCCGCCCTCGGAGACCCCGGGCATGATGGCCGCGCTGGTGTCGTTCTGGATGAACCCCGAGGCGATCTACCTGAGCCCGGCGCCGCTCTATCACACCGCCCCAGCAATACGTAACT
>JAXHOA010000016.1:0-43969 GCA_034520035.1 Mycobacterium sp.
AGAGATATTGTCAAGACCTGTGGATCGAGGTGTTTCAGGCGACCTCCGTTTCGGTTGATTCGGCACCGGGTTCGGGCGGTGTGATGTCGACGGGGCGTTCGAGTAGTTTGCCTTTGTGGAAGACAGCGCCGGCACGGACGAGGGCGACCAGGTGTGGGGCGTTGACCGCGCGCCAGCGGGCTTGTGCGGCGTCGATCAGCTTGTAGGCCATAGCAATACCTGCGGCGCGGGATCCGGGTCCTTTGGTAACCTTGGTTCGCAGCCGCACGGTCGCGAAGGTCGACTCGATCGGGTTGGTGGTGCGTAGGTGGATCCAGTGCTCGGCGGGATACTTGTAGAACTCCAGCAGGACGTCTGCGTCGTCGACGATCTTGGCGACTGCCTTGGGGTACTTGGCGCCGTAGTCGATCTCGAAGGCCTTGATCGCGAGCTGAGCCTTGTCGATGTCCTCGGCGTTGTAGATGTCCTTGATCGCCGCCAACGCGGCTGGGTGCGCTGACTTCGGCAGGGCGGCAAGCACGTTGGCCTGTTTATGAAACCAGCACCGTTGTTCCCTGGTGGCCGGGAACACCTCCCGCACCGCCTTCCAGAACCCAAGTGCGCCGTCGCCGACGGCCAACACAGGTGCGGCCATCCCGCGACGTTTGCAGTCGCGCAACAGATCGGCCCACGACTCGGTGGACTCGCGGTATCCGTCGCTGATCGCGACGAGCTCCTTGCGGCCGTCGGCGCGCACCCCGAGCATCACCAGCAAGCAGAGCTTCTCCTGCTCGAGGCGGACCTTGAGGTGGATGCCGTCGACCCACAGGTAGACGTAATCGGTGCCCGACAGATCGCGACCGGCGAACGTCTTGGCCTCATCCTGCCACTGGCTGGTCAGGCGGGTGATCGTCGTGGCCGACAAGCCGGCACCGGATCCGAGGAACTGCTCCAAGGCCGGCCCGAAGTCGCTGGTCGACAACCCGTGCAGGTACAGCAGCGGCAACACCTCGCTCATCTGCGGCGACTTGCGCGCCCACGCCGGCAGGATCGCCGAGGAAAACCGCTGTCGCTCACCGGTATCAGGGTCCACCCGACGGTCGTTGACCCGCGGCGCGGTCACCGTGACCGCCCCCGCGGCGGTCAGCACATCCCGCTCGTGGTGATACCCGTTGCGCACCACCAGCCGGCGCCCGTCGTCATCAACCTCGTGGGCGTGAGCGTCGATGTATGCGGCCACCTCGGCCCGCAACGCTGCGGCCAACATCTGCCGTGCACCGTCGCGGACGATCTCATCGAGCAGCGACCGCCCGCCGGCCGTGTCGTTGGCTGATTCCGGATCGTGAACTACCGTGAGCATGGGCGTACCTTCCCAACCAGCGCGCCAACGCCGGTCTTGATCGAATACCTGATTCCGTGATGATCATCCTCGGGAAGGTGCGCCCACTTTCACGCCACCTCGCCGAGCCTCATCCACAGGTATTGATCATTGCTCCCCGCCGAAACCCTGAAAGTCACCGACAGCGACGGCGAGCCAATGACCGACAGCTCACTGGCCCGCCCACCCACGACACCACCACCGGATGTGCCACCGTGCCCCGGACCGAAAGGCGAACGCGCCCAATGGTGGTGGTACACACCCTTCACACCACCACCGACATCGGTGAATTAGGCAGTCACCGTTCGACGGACCAGCGCTTGGCTATTCTTTCAACGCCGGAGTATCGCGCCGCAACGTCTGCCCGGTGAAGAAGTCCGGTCGCTGCGCCCGCATCACCAGCATCAGCACCGCGCCGAGCGCGAGAATCCCGAACCCGATGTAGAACACCAGGCCGATACCGCCGATCGCCGCGCCGCTGCCGTTCTCCGGATTCATGCTCTCGCCGATCGCGATGACGAAGACGGTGGCCAGCATGAGCCCGCCCATAAGCGGGAACAAGAACTTGAACACGATGTTGTGAGCGCTGTCGAACAGCTCCCGGCGGAAGAACCAGACACACGCGAACGCGGTGATGCCGTAGTACCAGCAGATCATGATGCCCAGCGCGGCAATGGTGTCCCAGAGTGCGTTGTCGGACAACAGTTTCACCACGGTGTAGAAGCCACCGGTGATCACCCCGGCCATCACGGTGGAGTAGACCGGAGTCAGAAAGCGCGGGCTCACCTCGGCGAAGCGGGCCGGGAACGCCTTGTACGCCCCCATCGCGAGCATGGCGCGGGCTGCGGGCAAGAAGGTGGTCTGCAGGCTGGCCACCGACGAGGCGAACACCGCCAGGTACAGCAGCGGCCCGAACCACGGCCCCAGAACCGGGTCGGCCAGCGCGCCGAACACGTTCTCCGAGTTATCCGGATTGCCCAGACCCAGGCCTTGTTCGCCGATGCCGGCGTACATCATCACCGCGACCGATATCAGCAGATACGTGATCAGAATCGAGGTGACACACAGCAACCCGGCCCGGCCCGGCACCTTGGTCGGGTCCTTGGACTCCTCGCCGAGGGTCAGGCAGGTATCCCAACCCCAGAACGCGAAGATCGAACCGGTGAGCCCGACGGCGAACACCGCCAACGTCAGCCCGGTGAACGGGTTGAACCAGTCCAGGTCGAAGCTCAATCCGGCCGGTGCAGCGCCGCGGCCCACGTGGACGAAGGCCGTGACCGCGAACGCCACCAGCACCACGAGTTGGAAAGCCACCAGCACGTACTGAACCCGCTCGCTGGTGGTGATACCGCGGCTGGCGATGAAGGTTGCCAGCGCAATGAACACCAATGTGGTGAAGATGTTGACGGGTTTATTTCCCGCGAGGTCCGCGATTCCGGGTTGGCTGACGACCCGGGCAATGAGCAGATAGAAGAACTCGACCGCGATCGCCGCCAGGTTGGACAACACGATGATCGAGGCCGCCACCATGCCCCAGCCGCACATCCAGCCCACATACGGTCCGAATGCTTTGGTGGACCAGGTGAACGACGCCCCGCAGTCCGGGGTCCGGGAATTGAGTTCGCGGTAGGCGTAGGCGGTGAGAAACATCGGGATGAACCCGGCGATGAAGATCGCCGGCATCTTCAAACCGACCGCCGCGACGATCACGCCGATGCTTGCGGTCAGTGTGTAGCCCGGTGCCACGCAAGAGATCCCGAGCATGGCGCCCGACAGTGTGCCGACCTTGCCTTCGGCCAGACCCTTGGAGACAGTGCCGGCATCCTGTGCAGTCATGCTGGCTCCTCGTCGGCGGTTCTGGGGACCACGATCATCGGAACGTCGAGCACGCGCAGCATCTTGGCGGCCGTGGATCCCAGGAACAGCCGGCGCGGCGCGGCCAGCCTGCTGGAACCGACCATGATCAGATCGCCATCGTGCCAGGGCAGTCTGCTCACCGCGTCCTCCACCGTCGAACCCTCGACCACCGTCGAGGTAACCGAGAAGCCGTCGGGAAGATAGCTTTTGGCCTCCTCCAACACGTGATGGGCGTGCGCCATCGCCCGCTCGCGCAGTGCTTCGGTATCGCTGCGCAATGACCCGTACATCGGGTCGAGCGCCACCAGAGACACCAACCGCAACGGCACATCCGCGGCCCTCGCGGCCCGCAACGCCGCATCCAGAAGCGCATCGGCGCCGGCGCGCTCACCGATCGCGCAGGTCACCCCCCGCACCCGTGGCACAGTCTTGAGGCGAGTTCCCTTGGGAGCCACAGCCACCGGAACTGGGGCTGAGTACAGCAGTTCGTTGACCACCGAGCCCAGCGAGAAGTTGCCGACCAGACCGCCGCCCGAACCGCCGACGACCAGCGCCTCGGCGCCGAGGCGGCGCACCTCGCGGATCAGCCCGTCAGCGGGCGAGTTGCTGAAGATGACGTGTGGGTGGGCCACCACATCGTCGGGGATCTCGGCCATGGCATGGGCGAGCCATTCCTGCGCCTGTTCTGCCAGCACGTCCTCCGGCACCATCGCGGGGATGCCGCGGTCCTGCGGCAGCACCAGACACAGGTCCAGTTCGGCGCCGAGGCTACGGGCCAACCGGACGCCGAGGGCGACCGCGTCCGCACCGCCGGGGATGGCAAGGTATCCGACAACCAGTCTCATCGGGCCATCCTGTCAACGCGCGGCGGTGCGCACTGGCGATTGGCCCTACGAAATCAGTTGTATTCGGCGGTCCCGTCGTCGAGCACGACGCGGGCATCGGACCCGTCCGGCTGGGCGGCCTCGGTACGGAACACCGCGCGACCCGATTCGGTGCGCCAGATCGAGGTGGTCAGCGTCTCGCCGGGGAAGACCGGCGAACTGAACCGCGACGCCACCGCGGTGACCTTGGTGGCATCGCCGCCGCCGAGTTCGGCGACCAATGCCCGGCCCGCCACGCCGTAGGTACACAGGCCGTGCAGGATCGGCTTGGGGAAGCCGGCCAGCGTCTGGGCGAACCAGGGATCGCTGTGCAAGGGATTGCGGTCGCCGGAGAGCCGGTACAGCAGCGCCTGATCGGCCCTGGTCGGCAGGGCCACCTGGGCATCGGGGGCCCGGTCGGGGAACGCGGGTGCCGCCGGGCGCTGGCCGGGCTGCCCGCCGAATCCGCCCTCGCCGCGGATCACCACGGTGGTGAGGGTTTCCACCAGCACCTCACCGCTGTCCGGGTCGGCGCCGACACCCTTGAGCATCACCACGGCGTTCTTGCCCTCGCCCTTGTCCTGGATGTCGGCGACCTCGGAATGCACGCTGAGCTTGCCCGCCGGTGGCAGCGGCGTGAACAACCGGATCGCCTGCGAACCGTGCAGCAGCAGACTGAAGTTGAAGGAACCGATCTGCAACGCAGCCGCGAACGGCGAACAGGCGATGACGGCGAAGGTGGGCAGCACCTGTTGCTCGATGTCGTGACTGTTCTCGGTGGTGAAGGCCAGGTCGTCGGTGCCGGCGCCGACCCCGAGCGCGTAGAGCAATGTCTCCCGGTCGGTCCAGCTGAAGGTCTGGGATTCGGTTCTGGCACCGACGGCGTTCGGGTCGATCGGCATACGGCGGATCCCTTCGTGGCGGGCAGCGGGGCGTGACCGAACGATAGTTGACGTTCGACTACCGTGGCCTCGGATTTGCCCGCCATCGTGCCGGTGACCCGGTGGCGTCGCGAGCTCAGCTCTGTGTGCCGTGAAGTGCGCGATTCTCGGCTGAGAAATTGGTGCGCTGCCGGGCATCCTGCAATTACTAGACTGACCTGGGGCCAGTTGCACGGTCCGTTGAGGGGGTCAGATGTCTGAGGTACGGGTCGTTCCGGAGGACCTTCAGGTGTCTGCGGCGACAGTTGATGCGCACGCCGACGGTGTTCGTGCCAAACATGCTGCCGCGGACGCTCGCATCGAAGGCGCCCAGAAGGGTCTGCCTGCCGGCGCGGCGTCCGTCCTCGGCGCCGCAGTGACCAAGTGGCAGGCTGACAGCGGCGCCATGGTCGGCCGGATGGTCGGTGACGGTACCGGTCTGCGGTCGGGTGCCGCGGCGTACGCCACCGCCGATCAGGACGCCGCGTCAGCGGTGGAGTCGGCGGGCAACCGGATCCGGCCCGAGGACATGGGCCTCTAGCCGGCTGCGCCAATGAGTGTTTCCATCGAGGATATTGACCGCTGGGATGCAGGCGATGTCCGCGAGGTGTTCAATGCCGCCCGCAGCCGTGCTGAGGCCGCAGCGGAGGCCTCCAACGGCATCGCTGAGCTGCCCGCTTTCGGGACTTGGGGCGGCGAGGCGAGCGAAGCGGCCAAGCAATCGATCGACCAGACCCGCAAAGACCTCGACGCGCATGGCAACGAAGCGATCGCCGTAGCGCAGGCCGCACGCAAAGCAGCCGACGAAATCGAAGCAGTCAAAGAGAATTTGGCGCAGCTTCGCGCCGACGCGAGCAGTGCAGGCTTCGAGATCGATCCGATCGGCAACCGGGTTCTTCCTGGTCCGGCGTTGCAGGCGAACATGATTGAGATGCTGGCCGCCGAAAGTACCCGCGAAGCGTTACGAGCTCGTCTGACCGGCCTTCTTGCCGAAGCCGCCGGCGTCGATCAGGAGTTAGCGCGCGCGATTGCGATGGCCACCGGCGCGGCGCCGTTTCCAGAGGGGCCGCACACCAACGACCCCGAAATTCAGAACATTCTGTCCGACTCTCTGCCGGAAGATCCACATCAGTTCCGCGAGGCGTGGGACCAACTCAGCGATGAACAGAAAGAGTGGCTCTACGCGCAGGACCCGTTTATCGGCAACCATCCGGGAATGCCGTTCGAGGATCGAGACCAGTACAACCGCGTTCATCTGGACGAGTTGTCGCAGGCTGCGCAGGCCGAGGTTGATCGGATAGCTGCCGAGCATCCAGAGTGGGCTTCCGGACCACCGACCACCGCGAATCCGAACCCGCCCAAGGCTTATCGAGAGTGGCGTCAGCGACTCGATGCCGCACTCAAAGTCGACCAGCAATACGTTCAGGTCCATAAAGCTCTGGAGTCGCCGGACGGGCTGCCGCGCCATCTCGGTATTCTCGATGACCAGGGGCACGCAGCGGTGTCGATCAACAATCCCGACGAATCGATACGGCACGCGACGTTCGTGCCTGGCACCGGACAGGATCTGTCACGGTTGGAATTCAGTACCGAGAAGTCCGAGGCCATGCTGCAGGCGGCACTGGCCGCCGACCCCAATCTCGACATCAAGGACGTTTCAGTGACGACATGGATGGACTACGACCGACCGATGAATCTCATGCAAGCGGCCTCACCAAGTCATGCCCACGCCGGCGCCGACGCACTGCAGGATTTCCAGTCCGGGCTCCGCGCCTCGTATGACGGAGCGGCGGGGCCGTCAACCAACACCATCATTGGCCACAGCTACGGCTCGACACTGATGGGGGCCGCAGGGCTTGACGGCCACCTGGATGCCAACAACGTTGTCGCGGTGGGAAGCCCAGGCATTCTGGCGGGTAGTGCCGGCGATCTCAATCTTCCCGACGGCGCTAACGTCTTCGCGGCGCGCGCTGAGAATGACATCATCACGGTCGCCACCGGCATGACCTTGGGGCCCGACCCGGTGTCGGGGAGTTTCGGCGCCATCCCCTTCGAAGCAGCGCCCGGCAAACCGTGGCCGTTCGGGCTGCCGTCGGTCGACGCACACAGTAGCTACTGGTCTGACGGCAATCCCGCGCTGCTGAACATGGGTAAGATCATTGCCGGTCGAACCGACGTCACCCCACCGACCTCCTAACCATGATGATGCGTATCGCAGTTATCGCTCTCGCCGCCGGCGTCGCCGTCTCATGCGCTACGCCGTCGCACCAGCCAACGCCGTCCCTCGGGCCGGCGTCACCATCCGGTGCCACGACGATCCCAGGAGGACCGATGGAGGCCACACCTACCGTGCCGAACCCGAAGATCCCCACCAGTCAGCAAGAAGCCCAGGATAGCGTTCTGCGGTTACTGCAGGACACCGCCAACGTCCTTCCTCCGGGCACGACGTTGGACGGTTCGCGGTACCGCATCGGACGGATGGATAAGTACTGCGAGGACGACCCTGCGGGACCCGATTCCCCGGTACACATCGAGGACTGGCGAGATCTCAAGCTTCCGCCGGGAACCGATTTCAACCAGATCATCGCCCAAACCGGACAGACCTGGGAACAATGGGGCTGGCAGGTCATCGAACGCGATGGCTTCGAAAAGCCCAACCGGTTCGGCTACACACCGGACGGTTACGTGCTGCACCTGGAAGCGAGAAACGACGCCGGCGCTGCGCCGCTGCTCATCGGCACCTCACCGTGCTACCCCGGCGACCTACGCTCAGACATACCGCGCAATCCCCCGGTGATCAATCACAGCCCGCAGAACTGAGCTCTAGGAGGCGGGTGCGTCCGCCACCTCATTCGACGTTGCTCCGGCCGAACCGTCTTCTACGTGTTCATATCGGCTTACATGCCTCTACATGGGCTTTTCACCATGCAAGTTGGTCACCGCGGGGCTGGTGGACTCCCCCTTGCACACGGCCTCAGGATGCTGAGAACGACACTCGCACTTATTCGTGCAGCAGACCCACGTCAATCAAGCACTCAAAGGTCACTCCCGTCTACCGCTTTCGCCAAACTTGAGGACACCGGCCGGTAGCCCGACCCGCTGACCCAGCTCCTCCAGGCTGAGCTTGCGTTGCTCGCGAAGGCGGGTGATACGAGTGCCGATGTCACGACGCCGCTGCGTCGAAAGTCCCGCGCCACCGGCTCACGCTACAAGATCCTATTGCCTCCATCAGCTTGGTCCACGCGCAAATCTTGACCCTACTAGTAGGGCATACCGCCATATCTGCCAAGCCATTTCACTGTTGACTCCGACGGACAGCCCATCTCAGGTTGGTGTCGTCTATGAAATAGATGTGCCGCTCGTCGCGAGAACATGACGCTGGATTCTGAGAATCTACAGTTGGTGTAGGTTTGAGGTTCCCCAGCCGCCGCAGCTGGTCGACAAGGGCATGACCTTCGTCGGGGACGTGTCGCCAGGCTTCGTCAAGACACTCGGCGCCGCTGAAGTTGCCGGTGCAGTCGGCGTGATCTTGCCCGCTGTAGTCAATATCGCCCCCATCCTGGTACCCATTGCTGCCAGCTGCTGTGCCCTCGTGATGGTTGGGGCCGTCGTCGTCCACATGCAGCGTCGCGAATGGTCCGGACTCGTCGCGCCGGTCGCGCTCCTCTGCGTGGCGGCAGTCGTCGCATAGGGTCGGTTCGGCCCGTACGCATTCTGAGTGGACGGCGGCGGTCAGGATCGGTCCGGCGGGGAATGCCCCTCATGCCGAGGGACCCGCTACCAAGGAGGGCGCGGCAGGCCCAGCACTCAGAGGAACTGCGTGATGTTGGGTTCCACGCCACAGTAGGCGCGGCCGTACACCTCGTAGAGCGGCCGCGTATTGACCAGGGCGTGCCGCGAACCAACGGACAGGTCACGCCAGAACCTCTGCAGCACACTGGCTTCGGCGAACGCCGAAGCTCCTGCGATCGTCATCAGCGAGTCCACCGAACTGCGCAGCTCCTCGACGGCCTGTCCACCTGCCACCCGGCACCACGCGCGGCGCTCCAGGGAGAGCTCGGTCGTCTTGGTGGTCTCCTCCAGTTCATACGCAGCGCGCTCGACGAGCAGCCGAGCTCCGTCGATGCGTATCTTCGCCTCGCCGATACGTTCGAGCACCACCGCGGAGTCGGCCTGCTTGGTGAAGTCGAAGTGCGTGATACCGCGGGTGTGGACGTTGGCCGCGACCATCTCCACAATGGCATCTGCGATGCCCAACAGCGGTCCACAGATCCCCACCGAGAGCAGCGGGGCAAGCGGTGTCCGGTCGAGGGGATCGCGGTCGGCCTCGGCAATGCCTTTCCCATTGGCATTCATGTCGAGGCACATGAGCTCATCGGGCACGAACACGTCCTCGACCGAGAACGTGTTGCTCCCGGTCCCGCGCATTCCGACGACTTTCCAGGTTTCCTTGATCGTGCCGTCGGACACCGGGAAGAAGGCCATCGCCGGGCCCACCGGTTCGCCGTTCTCACCGAGCACCATCGTGTTGCCCATGACCCAGTTGGAGTGCAGCAGCCCGCTGACGAACCCCCACGATCCGGTGACCCGGTAACCGCCCTCGACCTTGGTCGCAGTACCTGCCAAGGTCAGGCCGCCCGCTACGACGGTGCAATCGGACGAGCCGTAGACCTTCCCCGCACCTTCGGCAGAGAGGAACATGCCGGTGAAGCCAATGGTGCCGGTGCAGAACGCCCACACCCACGACGTGGCGGGACAACTCTTCGCAAGTTCCGCCGAGATCTGCATGTACCCCTTCAGCGATCCACCTGATCCGCCGAAGCGGCGAGGAACCCAGTACTTGAAGAACCCAGCGCTGTGCAGTTCCTCCAGCGTTGCCTCCGGAATCCGGCGGTTCTCGTCCACCCACGCGGCCCGCTCGACCAGTCTCGGTCGCATCTCACGCGCCAATTCGAGCAACTGCTCCGTGGTTGGTGCGGTACCACCGGTCAATGCATCGGCGGTCGTGGTTTCGAGAATCGTCATGGCATGCCTTTCGTCATCGCGCGGGTGCGCCTGAACCAAGGCAACCAGTCGCGGACCCTCTCGGGATGTTCGGAAACCGAACAGTGCGCGTGACACACTCGGTTCGCGAGCGCGTCCGCCCGGTCAGGGATGTGGCTCGCCCGAGGCGTTTTTCAGCTCGAGAGCCAACCAGGTCTGCAGCGTCGAATCGTCGAGGCTGCGGCCCAAAAGCTCCTCGACCTTCTTGAGCCTGTACCCCACGGTGTTTCGAACGAGGTGTAGTTCCTTGGCGACGGCGAGCGGACTTCGACGCAACCGCAAGTAGGCGGATGCGGTGGTGCGCAGCTCCGCATGGTGGCGGTCGTCGTCGGCCAGCGGCCCCAAGACCTCGGTCACGAATCGGTCCACCCGGCTCACGTCGTCGACTACGAGTCGCAGGTGCCGAACGTCGACGTAGGGGACTGTCGGAGCCGCCACGGCGGGCAGCGCATCCGCCACCTGCCGCGCGTCGGCGGCCTCGTGATGTGACCGGACGAAACCGTCGACCCCGAGACCGACCCGGCCGAAAGCACACCGGACGCCCGGGTGGCCGTCCAGGACGGCACGTAGCCCGTCCAGGTCGAATTCCCCGGCGGAGTTTCCCCAACCATGGACGGTCAGCGGGCCCTGCGGCATGACCAAGGTCTGCTTGGAACCTGCTCCGTCCAACAGCATTCGGGCGACCTCGTGCAATGGCATTTCGTCGGCGACGCTCGCCTCGTCCAGCCACACCACGGTGCCGAGATGCGTGCGGTGCGCCAACGAGTACCTCAGCAACGCCTCGGCAGCACCGATGTCGACTGCCGAGTGATTCAGCAGGGCCGTGATGGCTCGGCCGCGTGCTTCCGCCGTCGTCAACATGCGGCGTTCGTGTTCCGCGGTGTAGGCCTCGCTGATGTCATCGAAGACCGAGTTGACGTAGTCGAACAAGATCTCGGAAACACGCTGCAGCAGGCGTGGCTGGTCGGAGTCCTCGGTCAGGAGACGACAGGCTGCCATCAGTGCCTTCGACAGCAGCGAGTGCCCCAGTTGCATCGACTTCCACACCGTGGTGAGGGGAATGCCGCGGTACACGTAGTCGTGCAACCCGCGCAACGTATCCGCTGGTGTCTCCGGCCGGACCAGACCGCCACTGTCCAGCATCAGCATCGCGGTGATCGTGATGGACTCGCAACCCAGCCGTAGCCGATTGAGCTGCGCGGCGGCCGAGCCGAGTTCGGGAAACTTCTCCACACTCTGTGTGGCGAGATCGTAGCCGAACTCCACTGCCCACGCGACGGGTTCAGAACCCAGCTGCTCAGTGGCTCTGGCCAGCAGCTCCGGTGCGGAAACCGGCTTCACCACGGCCGCTGAGTCTGGACGGATCTGGCGGATCCACGAGCCTGAGGCGACCGTGGACATGGCGCCTCCTCACACTGGAAGCCCCACCCTATCCAGTGGATCCGGCTGTCGTGAGAAGTTCGTGCAGACTCTCGTAGACCTCGACGTCGGGTACCGCGTCACCGAAGTGTGCGGCGAAGGCACCCCGTGGATCGACGGCGTAGGTGAATGCCGTGTGGGGCATGGAGTAACCGTCGGGTGCTGACGGATCGGCCTTGCGCCGCGCGAAGACGTGAAAGGCCTCTTTGGCTGCGTCGACTCGTTCCTGGGTGCCGGTGAGGCCGGTGAACGCCGGAGCCGTCCTGGCCAAGAACTCTTTCATCACCGCAGGTGTGTCACGCTCGGGGTCGACGGTGATGTACAGCGGTCGGATCAGCTCCGCGCCGCGTCCCAGGCGGTCGAGTACCCCGGTGAGCCGCGCCAATGCGCGCGGGCACACCATGGCACAGTTCGTGAAGCCGAAGAAGACCAATAGGTACTGGCCCGCGTAGCTGTCGATCGTGACAGGCCGGCCATCGTGGTCGACCAGATCGAAGTGTGGGCGTCCCGGCACGCTCACGACGCGGGTGTCCATTCCGGGACGGACAGCGTCACTGCGGTTGTGCCGGAGGGCAAGTTAACTCGCAGTAGGTCGTCGTGACGGTCGGCTCCGGCCGAGACCCGGTCGGTGTCTAGTTCGAATTCGCCGACGTTGCTGATGTCGATGTGCGCCGGACCGTCGCCTCGAGACGACACCACCAGGTGCAGTTGCTTGGTGTCACGGTCGAAGTAGGCCGTGGTGACGTCGACATCGTCGCTGCGCCCGACGACGAGAGGCTCGGAGAAGTGGGTTCGATCCCAGGGCTCGTTGTACAAACCCCACAGGCCATCCTCGACGTTGAGTCGCGCGTACGCCAGCAGGCTGTTGCCGGTCATCGGACCCATTCGGACATAATGACCGTCGGCGTCATACTTGGTGTCGTTGCGCTTGTACATCAGCGCGCCGTCGGTCCAGGTCGGGTTCATATAACGATCGGCATGGGCGAGCAGTCCGGCCAGCGTCTTCTCGTCACCCATCTCCGAGACCCACGCCGCAACCCAGCCGAAGTCGTCGGCGTCGATATCGACCGAAATCTCCTCCCCGGTATCGGGATCCACCCCGATCGACACGGCCTGACACGCCACCGACAGCGTGCCAGCCGCAACTCTCCTCTACGAGGACGTCCGCAACCTGTGCTGCGTAGTGCTCGCGCACGAACTCGCGGTTCCACGCATTCATCATCGCGCCGACCCACCCGTCGACCCAGGCGTACTTCTCGGCGTTCTGTACCAGCATCTTCGAGTCCTCGAGCACCAGCATGTTGTAGTGCCCGTTCTCGCCGACGTGCCCGTACTCAGCGTGCGCCTTCTTGTATCCGGCGACCACATCGTCGGCGATGTTGCCGCCCGTCAACTGATCATGCATACGGAAACCCAGGATCGCCGGCTGATTGCAGGGCTGGAACACGCAGTTCGGTTCGCAGGCGATTCCGAGATAACCGTTCTGCACCATCTGCCAATAGAGCACATCGGTGAGCGAATTCTGGTCGTAGGTAAAGTCTTTGTCGCCGTGTCCCCAGAACAGGGCGTTGAAGCGGAATGACAGTGCGCCTGGCTGGGCATACCGGTCGTCGTCGAACAGCACATTGAACATCGTGGCCGCCGATTGCAGGTACGCGCTGTACATGATGTTGTCGCGGGCAACCGGATCCCATTCCTCCGAGAGGCGACCCAGGTGAGCGTTGAACATCGACCCGCCCTGACTGACATCCTTCCAGTACATCCAGACGTCGGCACGCAACAACTTGTCGACCAGACCCGAGAACGCCGATTTGAACATCACCGGGGCGTTGGGCAATCGGTGCCGATGTCCGAGCGCCAATGCGTATGCACCAAAGGCCAACTGAAAGCGATAGCCGCTGAAGTCATCGCCCTGATGGGCGGCCCGGCCCATACCCGACCACTCGCCCGGCGGGTAGTCGGCGATCTGCTGCAAGCGCTTGATGTGACCGAGCTGCATCTCGTCGACTCCGCGCCGGGTGGCCTCCACGGTCTTCGTCGGTGTGCTCATGATGTGATCCTCTCTACAGCGTGGCGTCGGTCGGAACGGGTGACTTGTCGAGTTCGGTGAGTTTGCGCCGCATGATCTTTCCCGAAGAGGTCATCGGCAGCGCATCGGTGAAGACCACGGCACGCGGCCGCTTGTAGGCAGCCAGATCGCGGGAGCAGAACTCGAGGACGTGTTCCTCGGTGAGCGTTGCCCCATCCCGGATAACGACGAAGGCGACAGCGACTTCGCCACGTGTCTCGTCCGGTCGTCGGCCGACAGCCACCATGGCCACATCGGGGTGGGCGGCGATGACGCGCTCGATCTCCGCCGGGTAGATGTTGTACCCCCCGGTGATGATCATGTCCTTGAGCCGGTCCACCACGAAGAAATGCCCTGAATCATCAACGTAAGCAACGTCGCCGGTGCGGAGCCAGCCGTCGGATCGCACCGCTTCGTCGGTCGCATCTGGTCGACCGTAGTAACCCATCATCACCAGCGGACCGCGGGCCTGCAGTTCACCGGGTTCGCCGACCGGAATCTCTCGATCGCCGCCGTCCAAGGAGGCCACCCGCAGTTGCACGCCGGGCAGTGACACTCCGATGGACCCGGGGACGGTCGGGGCGTGAAACGCATGGGTCGAACCGAGCCCGGCCATCTCCGTCATCCCCCACAGTTCCAGCAGCGGCGCCCCCGTGCGATCCTGCCACCGCTGCATCACATGGGTGGCGATCGTCTGTCCACCGACAGTCGAGCACCGGAGGCTGTCGAGCGTTGCCGCAGGGAAACCCGGGTGCGCCAGCATCATCGAGTACATGGCCGGGACACCCTCGAACATCGTGGCCCGCTCGGACTCGATCAGGGCCAACGCGATTTCCGCGTCGAAGCGTTCCATCAGGACAACGGTGCCGCCGACCAGGAAGATGCTGTTGATCGCCACATTGCCGTAGACGTGCGCGGCGGGTAGGGCCGTAACCATGACGTCATCAGAGCTGCGGCCGTGCATCGTTGCGGTCAGCGCGCAGTTCAGCAAGACCGATTGATGTGATTGCATCGCACCCTTGGGATGTCCGGTGGTGCCGGACGTGTAGGCGATGCTGCATAACTCGGTCGGTCCCGGCAGCGCGAAAAGGGTTTCCGCGTCGGCGCCTTCGTCCACCAGTTTGGTCAGCGTGTGCGCGCCCCGGCTTGCGGTCTGCGCGGCGGTGACGACCAGCTCGACTCCTGCGTCGCTGCTCTCGACGGCAGCCATCGCCGTCGGCAGCTGCTCGGCACCGACGAAGAGCGCCTTGGCCTTACAGTCCGCCAGCACGTACTGTAATTCGGCCTGTGTCAGCATCACATTGACGGGGTTGACGACGGCACCGGCGCGCAGCGCAGCGTGATAGCTGACGATCCACTGCCAGCTGTTCTGCCCGTACAGCGACACGACGTCACCTGGCTGAATTCCTCTGCTGCGCAACGATACCGCCAACGCTCCGGATGCCTCGTCGAGCTGACGGTACGTGAGGCGCACGTCGCCGCAGATCAGTGCGACCTTGTCCGGAAATCGCAACCCTGTCAACGGCAGGATCTCGCCGGGACCTGCTGTCGGAGTCAGTGCAGGACCGCTAGCCACGACCAGCACCGTCCGCTTGGTCCGGAGATCCGAACGTCAACACCGCCTTGATCGCCTTGCCTGTGTGAATGGCCGCGATCGCCTCGTTGATCGATTCGAAGGGAAACGTGTCGATGAGCTGATCGAACGGAAAGCGTCCCTGCCGATACAGCTCGAGCATTCTGGGGATGAACTGCTGCGGAACCGCATCACCCTCGATGACCCCGACCAGGGTCTTGCCGAACAAAAGCTGTCCCTGATCGATGGCGATCTGGTTGGGCAGGCCCTGAAAGCCCACTGATGCGCAGATGCCCGGCGTCTGAAGACATTCCAGCGCGGCACGCACCACCGGTCCCAACCCGATGCACTCCACCGAGAAGTGAACGCCGCGACCTCCGGTCAGTTCCTTGATGCGCTCGGCGGCGTCGACACGAGCGGAGTTCACGATTGCGGTCGCGCCCAGTTCGGTAGCGCGTTGTAGGTGCGCGTCGTCGATATCGACGGCGATGATCGTCTCGCATCCCGCGACGACGGCGCCGAGCAGCGCAGCCAGACCAACTGAGCCGACGCCGAAGATCGCGATCGAGGAACCCGGCGGCGGGTTGAGGGTATTGAGTACCGCACCCGCCCCGGTCTGGATGCCGCAGCCCAGCGGTCCGAGGAGTTCCAACGGCAGATCCGCATCGACCTTCACGCAGTTGCGGTCGGTGGTCACGACCCTCGTGGCCCACGACGACTGGCCGAAGAAGTGGCCCAAGATCGGGTCACCGTCCTCGCTGAACGGCGATGAACCGTCCAGGCGCGCGCCGGTCAGGTTCAGGGGAATGAAGTCCCGGCAGTGCATCGGCAGGCGGGACCCGCAGTTGTCACAGTCGCCGCACGAGTTGTACGACAGGGCGACGTGATCCCCCACGGCCAGGCCGACGACATCGCTTCCGACCTGCTCGACGACACCGGATCCCTCGTGGCCCAGCACGATCGGCAGTTGCCCGTCACCCGGCGCCGCGATCACACCGAGATCGGTGTGACAGATGCCGACGCCGCGCAGCCGGACCACCACGTCGTGCGGTCCAGGGCTGCTGACGTCGACCTCCACGATCTCCAGCGGTGCCGACGGCGCCCGCAGCACCGCTGCCCGGGCCTTCACGACACCGCCCCCGGCACCTTGTTGAGAGTGATCGTCTGATGGTTGGTGTACTCGGCCAGCCCGTGCAGCGAGTTCTCCGCGCCGATGCCCGACTGCTTGTGCCCGCCGAACACCTGATGCGGTGAATACTGGTGCACCTCGTTCAGCCACACCGTGCCCGCCTCGATCTGCTCGCCGATCCTGCGCACAGCATCCAGGTCGGCCCCCCACACCGTGGCCCCCAACCCCCACGGGGTGTCGTTGGCGCGGCGGATCACGTCGACTTCGTCGGACCAGCGCAGCAACGGCAGGATCGGGCCGAACGGCTCCTCTGCCACCACCCGCGAATCCTCCGGGGGATCGTCGACCAACGTAACCGGGATGAACCAGCCCTCGGCCTCGGTGTCGATGTCACCGCCGAGCGCGAACCTGTAGCCGTGCGATCGACAGTCCTCGAAGTACTCGGCGACCTTGTCGTACTGGGGCTCATTCTGAATCGGGCCGAGCTGCGTGTCGGCGTTCGCACCGTTGCCGACAACCACGGTGCGGGCAAAGGCGACGAGCGCGTCGCGTACCGGCTCGTAGACGCTGTCATGGATGTAGATCCGCTTGGCGGCGTTGCAGAATTGGGCGTTGTTCTGAAACGCCGCCCAGAACAGTTGTGGCGCAACCTTCTGCGGGTCGACATCGCCGAGCACGATCGCGGGGTCGTTGCCACCCAGTTCGAGCGTGACCCGCTTGAGAGTGTCCGCGGCCGAACGCATGACGTGCTTGCCGGTGTCGGTGCTTCCGGTGAAGGCCACCTTGGCGATATCGGAATGGGCCGTCATCCACTTGCCGAGTTCATCGCCGCCCGATACCGCGCTCAGCACACCGGGGGGCAGCAAGTCCTGCACCAGTTCGATGAGCTTGAGATCGCACAGCGGTGTGAAGGGCGATGGCTTCACGACCATGGTGTTGCCCGCGACGAGTGCGGGCGCAATCTTCCAGACCATCAACAGGATGGGGAAGTTCCACGGCACGATCGCGGCGACCACACCCAGCGGTGTGTGACGGCTGATCACGCGCCGGTCGGGGGTGTCCTCGACTACGTCCTCCGGCAATGTCTGCTTGGCTACCTCGCGGAACCATGCCACCGAACCCAGCACTTCCCACTCCGCCATCGCCCTGGGCTTACCTTGCTCAGCGGTCAGCAGGGCCATGAACTCCTCGGCATGCGCCTCCAACCGGTCGCCGATCGAGGAAACGATGGCCTGGCGCTGCGCCACAGCAGTTTTCGCCCACGCCGGGAAAGCAGCCTTGGCCGCCTTCACCGCTGCATCCAGTTGCTCACGCGTGGCCGAAGGAACGCTGGCGATAACGCGTCGGGTGGCCGGGTTGTAAACCGGCTCGGCGGCTGTGGACACCGCCGGTTGGCCATTGATGGTCATCACGAACTCGGCGTTCGCGGCGATGTCCACATGGGAGGACAGTTCGATGGTCACTATCGGCTCCTCGGATCTCCGTCGGCCATCCGGCCGACTACGACAATCGTGGTCTCAACGTGCTGCAGGTGAACTGTTCGGAAACCGAACACTGGGCCGGGTCGACGGCACGAACGTCCAACTTGCCGCGCAGACGCCTACGAGAGTTGCACTTCCGTGGCACCTGCTGGGATGTCGTCGTGGTCGACCGCGCTGCCCGCTTCACGCCAGATCTCGTAGGCCGTCTCGCGGGTGATCCGGCCGTCCTTCAACTCGAAGTTGTGGACAAGTCTCGCGTTGAGCTGGGTTCCCGGGCCGAAGGGCAGGTTGGGCATCTTGTTCCCGATCACGACGCCCTCGCCGATGTGGTCAGTGAATACGGATGTCTCCGTGGCGGTCTCGCGCAGTAGCACCATTCTGGTGATGTGGATGGTGTCGAAGATGTCGAGGTAAGCCGCCTTGACATCGGCGTGAGTGCGGTGGACTACCCCGCGCGACGGGGCTTCCCAGACGATCTCGTCGGCATACAGCGCGATCGCCTTGTCGACGTCCTCGGGGTTCTCATTGTGGAAGTGCTCCTGCACCACCGCGAGATTTCTTGCGATGGTTGCTTCGCGGTCCTGCTCTGTGGTCATCTCGTGCCATCTCCAATATCTCTTGTGGGCACCGATACGGCGCACCTCGGGATCGCCGCTGGTTGGTCGTCAAGTCCCCGTCGACCGGCAGGCCGACTGTGACAATCGTGACCCCTGGGTGCCGTCGCTCATTGTTCGGAAACCGAACACCGCAGCCTGGTCGTCGGACGGGCAGGCGGTGCGGGCCTTCTCATAGGTGGAAGTACCGTAGGCGTTGGTAGAGAGTCGTGCGGCCGATACCGAGATCGGCCGCGGCCGCGGACTTGTTGCCCCCGTTGCTCGCCAGGGCCTTGACGATCGCGTCACGCTCGGCGCTTTCGAGAATGGTCAACGTGCGACTTGACGTACCCCTGGCGGCGATGTGTTCGGGAAGATCGGCGGGTGTGATGTCACCGACCCGGCGCTCGCGCGCGCTCGCCGCGAGTACTGCCCGCAACTCGCTGATATTGCCGGCCCACGGCTGAGCGGTCAGTATGCGCATTGCCGAGGGTGTGATGCGCAGGGAGTGTTCGCCCACGACATCGAAGAGGACCTTGTGTGCGAAGTCCGCAAACTTGGTTCCGTACATGCGCAGCGGCGTCAGCTCGTGGCGACACAGCGCCACCGAAAGTAACGCTGCAAGTTCGGGTTCAGGTTCGGTGACCGGTGTCGACGTCATGACCACCGGTGACTGAACACGGCGCAACGCCGGTCCCAGTGCGGCGGCCTCCCGGAGTCCGAGCACATGGACGTCGTCGACGATCACCGGCCGGTCGGTCACCTCGGAGAGCAGTCGCAGTGCCTCTGCAATCCACGAATCGTCTGTGAGCGAAGCGGTGCAGTCGAGCCTTCGAGCTGTGACGCCGGCCAGCTCGGCGGCAAACTGCGATCGGCCTGTGCCGGGTTCCCCCACTACCAGTGTCACCGGGGCCGGCCCGCAGCTGATCTGGGGTATAGCAGCGTGATGTGCCACCGACGCTCGCGGAACCACTTCGTAGAGGATCCCATCGGTGCCCACAATGGGCCGTGCCCGGACTGTCACCTCCGAGCCTGAAGCAAGAGTCAGTGAACGCACCATGTCGCGCTCCACAGATATGCCGTCGGTAACCGCCCGCAACCGGCTGTGATCGTCTCCGCTGAGCAGATCCTCCGCTATCGGGTTGGTCAGGACGACCGAGTCGCTCAGTACTACCACCGCGTGGCTGCGGCGACGAGCATGCTCCTGAAACGTCGTCAGGAGGCGGCGTTCAGTACTGCGTCCCGCCTCCAACAGACGCAGTTCGATCTCCCGGACCGCGGCGCGCACGAAGGGACCGAGTAAAGAAGTGCTGTCCGCTGCGGGGCCGGTGACGTCCAGAACGCCCTCGACACGTCGGGTCACCGGGTTGACGATCGGCGCGCCGTAGCAGGTGAACACCTTCAGCTCGTCCAGATAGTGCTCCGCACCCCTGATGGCTATGGGTTCGTGTAATTCATAGGCGGTCGCCAGGGCGTTCGTTCCGGTGTTGTCTTCGATGTAGCGCATGCCGGGCACCGCTGACACGCGATCCAGGATCTTGCCCAACTTCGTCTGCCCCAGCCGGCGCGCCACGATCGCGCAATCGCGGTCGGCCAGCAGCACCGTGAAAGGCGTATCGCGGAGCTCGACATTCATCAGATCCAGGACTGGCGTCGCCGCCTGCATCAACCGGCTTCGTTGGTCGACGTCGACAACGTGTGAATTACGAACCGCCATACCCGGATTGAGCCCACTCAAGCGGGCACGCTTCCAGGCATGGGCTATCACGGGTCGAACCGCGTCGTCAGTGACTACAGCCGAATTGCCCAGCACTTCAACATCTCTTTTCGCGGAGGAACTGCTGACGCGACGCTGTATCAGGCGGCGCGTCATTCGCTCTGGTTTCCGAACTTCATCATCGGCTACCACAGACCGGCCGCTCTTGCGCTCTGAGTGAAGACTTTGGCTGTCGCTTTGGGCGTAGCGCCCAATGGCCAACGGTGGACGCTTCGGTCCGAAGCGAGCACCTCCGCCACCGTCGGTCCCACCCGTGCCCAGGATTGCCTCCTCGGCGATTTGTGTTCAGATTCGCCGGCTCCACACCTATATGTAAGCAGTCTGGCACTCTTCCCAAGATCGATCTAACTACCTGTCGTGTGAAATTGACGCCGCGATTTCCTTATTTATATTGTTTTGCAGCATCTTTGGCACCCCTCGGGCTCCTCATGTAGGTCACACTTGGCGCGAGGTTGACTTTACGTTCTGCTTACACTTCAATGTGGTGACTGCGGTCACTGTTCATTGCTGCGAAGGAGATGGGTCACACATGCTTCGTCTGCTTCATCAGTCGAGTCACTCGGACAGAACGCGAATCGTCTGCCTTGGCCACGGCACTGCCGGACTCTCCGGCACATCCCGCACGACGGTTCCTCAGTCAATGAATTCGCGCGACAGGACTTTGAGGTTCCCCGTTCGCCGTGAGATGAGCATCTGTGCTGCCCGGGCGGTCGCTGCTCATCAGAGCGTGCTGATCCCATGACCGCCGACGCCGCGCCTACGCAACGTCGGTCCTGGACCGACACCCCGCTACTGGGTCCCGCACGTAGTACGGGGAAGTTCTTCGCCCTGACGCTCGATATCTTCGTCACGTTGTTCCGGTCGCCGTTCGCGTGGCGAGAGTTTGTGGAGCAAACGTGGTTCGTGGCCCGGGTCTCGGTTCTGCCGGCTCTCGTGCTGGCCGTGCCGTTCGTGGTGTTGGCCGTCTTCACGGTCAATGTGCTGCTCGTTGAATTCGGCGCCGCTGACTTCTCGGGTGCGGGGGCGTCGGTGTCGGCGGTCAACCAGCTCGGCCCGTTCGTCACCGTGCTGGTCGTCGCCGGTGCCGGTGCCACCGCGATGTGTGCCGACCTGGGTGCCCGGACCATCCGCGAAGAGCTCGACGCGATGCGGGTCATGGGAATCGATCCGGTCCAAAGCCTTCTGGTGCCACGCGTTCTGGCGGCGACCGTGGTGGCGTTTCTGCTGTCGTCGCTGGTCACGCTCACCGGCCTGGTCGGCGCCTTCTTCTTCGCCGTATACATCCAGCACGTGACGGCAGGTTCCTTCATCGGCGGCATGACCATCCTGACCGGGTTGACCGACGTCGCCGTGTCGATGGTCAAGGCAACGCTGTTCGGACTGACCGCCGGCCTGATCGCCTGCTACAAGGGCGTCAACGTCGGCTCCGGACCCGCAGCGGTCGGCAACGCGGTGAACCAAACAGTGGTTTTCTCCTTCGTCTTCCTGCTGGTGATCAACGCGGTCCTGACCGCGGTCGGATTTCAGGTGGCCTGATGAGCTCCCTTGCAGTGGTTCAGTCAACCTTCCCTCGCACCGCACGGGCACTGCGCAAAGTGGGATCAGGCTGGACCACGCTGGGCGAGCAGGCCCGATTCTTCGGCGCGACGGTGGGCTCGATCATGGACGCGCTCACCAAATACCGGGCCGAGCTTCTCCGACAAGTCGCCTCGATGAGCCTGGGCACCGGCGCGCTCGCCGTCATCGGTGGCACGGTCGCGGTGGTCGCCTTCATGACCATGTCCACCGCCGCCGCCGGAGCCAGCCAGTTCTACAGCCAGCTGTCCCAGGTCGGCGTCGAAGCACTCAACGGGTTCGCCGCGGCGTTCGCCAACACCCGCATCATCACACCGATCACCGCCGCAGTGGCCTTCGCCGCCACGATCGGTGCCGGTGCGACCGCGCAACTGGGCGCCATGCGGATCAACGAAGAGATCGACGCGCTGGAAGTGATGGGAATCAAGGCCATCGCCTACCTGGCATCCACGCGTGTCGCCGCCGGCGTCATCGTGGTCATCCCGATTTACTGCATCGCACTGTTGATGGCGTTCGTCTCGGGCAAGTTCATCAGCACCGTGTTGTACGGACAGTCCGGCGGCGTGTACACCCACTACTTCGACACCTTCTTCATTCCCGGCGATGCGATCCGGTCCTTCATCGTCACCATCGCCGAGGTGATCGTGATCATGCTCATCCACACCTACTACGGATTCACCGCCGCGGGCGGTCCCGCCGGTGTCGGGGAAGCAGTCGGCCGTGCGACCCGTGCATCGCTCATCGCTGCCGGATTCATCATCCTGTTCGTCACGCTGGCGCTCTACGGCCAGACCGGCAACTTCAACTTCTCGGGATAACGATGACCAGATCCCATGCCAGTTCAGCGAAGTCGCGGCCAGCCGGCACACCGCGGGTGTCGTCGGGGTGGCTCGCCGCCGCTCTCGTACTCATCGTCATCGGCGGTGTGGCGCTGTGCTACGCATCCTTCACGGGCTCGCTCAGCTCCACCGTTCCGGTCACCTTGACGTCAGACCGTTCCGGGTTGGTGATGGAACCCAACTCCAAGGTCAAGATGCGCGGGGTGCAGGTCGGCCATGTCGAAACGGTATCGAGCGGACTCGGCGACGTCAGCCTGCGTCTGGACATCGACGCCGACCAGATTGCCCACATACCGGCCAATGTGCAGGCGCGGATCAATGCGACAACGGTGTTCGGCTCCAAGTTTGTCGACCTCGTCTACCCCGAAGACCCCAGTCCACAGCGTTTGGCTGCGGGCGCGGTGATTCGGTCCGAGAACGTCACCGTCGAGGTGAACACCGTCTTTCAGAACCTGGTGAATCTCCTCAAACACATCGATCCCGCCAAGTTGAACTCCGTGCTATCCGCGCTCCACGAGGGTTTCAGCGGCCAGGGCGAGCAGATGGGACAGTCGATTGCCGATGCCAATGATGTTCTGCTGGCGCTGAATCCGCGCAGCGACATCGTGCGCGAGGACTGGAGGGCGTTGAAGCACGCCAGCGACGCCTTTGCCGTGGCTGCGACCGACATCGTCGGGTTCCTGTCCGCAGCGAGCACCACGAGCACCACGATCGCCGATCAGAGCAAGCAGTTCGACGCTCTTCTGCTGTCCGTCACGGGCTTCGCGAGTACCGGCGTCGAGACTCTCGCTCCGGCCAAGGAAAACCTGATCAGGGCCGTCAATCTGTTGAACCCGACGACGGACCTCTTGATGAAGTACGAACCATCACTGACGTGCCTCCTGGTGGGCGCCAACATCGCCCTGCCGTTTCACGAGGCGGCCGCAGGTGGCTTCAACGGCAAGTCGCTGATCATGGATACCGCGCTCCTGCTGCCCGATGACCCGTACAAATACCCGGACAACCTCCCGGTCGTCAACGCAAAGGGCGGGCCGGGCGGCAAGCCCGGTTGTGGGTCGCTGCCCGACGTGGCCAAGAACTGGCCCGTGCGCAACCTGGTCACCGACACCGGCTTCGGCACCGGCCTGGACAACCGGCCGAATCCCGGTATCGGATTCCCCGGCTACGCCAACTACCTACCGGTGACACGAGGAATTCCCGAGCCCCCCGTCATCCGCAACACCCAGGGCGGTCCCGCACCGGGCCCAATCCCCTATCCCGGCGCTCCACCGTACGGCGCTCCGATGTACGGCCCTGACGGGACTCCGCTGTACCCGGGTGTGCCCCCTGCCCCGGTGCCCGACAGCGGTGCCGCCCCCGGTGGCCGGCTTCCCCCGCCGTGATTCCGTCAGATCCACGCCCGATTCCACAGAGATGACACGAAAGTAGGTGAACCGATGCGCCGCAACCTTTCTGCGACGTTGATTCGGTTGGGCGCATTCGTGGTCGTATGCACCTTCGGTGCGTTTGCGTTGATCGCGATCTACGGCCAGTTGCGCTTTGACTCCGAAAAGACCTACAGCGCAATTTTTTCCAACGTCCGTGGACTGCAGAGCGGCGACTTCGTCCGAATTGCCGGAGTCGAGACCGGCCAGGTAAAGGGCATCACGATCGAAGACGATGCGACTGCCAGGGTGACCTTCAGTACCGACGAGTCGGTCGTACTCACCGACGAAACCAAGGCGGTGGTGCGATACGACGACACCATCGGTGGTCGCTTCCTCGCCCTGGAGGAAGGCGCCGCCAGCACCCGCACACTGCCGCTCGGTGCCACCATTCCGCTGGACCGGACCGCCCCCGCATTGGATCTCGATGCACTGATCGGGGGGTTTCGACCGTTGTTTCGCGCTCTGGATCCCGATCAGGTCAACGCGCTCAGCGGCCAACTGATCGCGGCGTTCCAGGGTCAGGGACCGACCATCGCTTCGGTCCTCGCGCAGACCGCAACCCTGACCAACACGCTGGCCGACCGCGACACACTCATCGGCCAGGTGGTGGTCAACCTCAGCACGGTGCTCGGTTCACTCGGCGACAACAGCGAGCAGCTGGGCTCGGCGGTCGACTCGCTGGCCGAACTCATCCACGGCCTGGAGGGACGCAAGGAAGACATCGCGAACTCGGTGGCATACGCCGACGCCGCCGCGGCATCGCTGAGCGACCTGTTGGCCCAGGCGCGGCCACCGATACAGCCGGTAATCCACCAAACTGACCGCACCACAGCACAAGTGCTGTCCGATCGCGACTACTTCGACAGCTTCCTCAAGACTCTGCCCGATGCCTACAGCAAGATCGGGCGTCAGGCCCTCACCGGGGACTACTTCAGTTTCTACCTCTGCGACATCATGTTGAAGGTGAATGGCCAGGGCGGCCAGCCGGTCTACATCAAGGTCGCCGGCCAAGATTCAGGCAGGTGCACACCCAAGTGAAGCCGTTCCGCGAACGAAACCCCCTCGTCATCTGCGCAGTCGCCGTCGCCACGATCGCCGCAATCACCATCGGCACGCTCAACTACGCGATGCTGGCGTCTTTCTTCACCGACGACGAGTACTCGGCGTACTTCGAGGAGTCCGGTGGCCTGACCGCCGGTGCGCCCGTGCAGGTTCTGGGCTACGACGCCGGACGCATCGACAGCATCACCCTGGACTCGCAGGGCGTTCTCGTGCGGTTCAGCGTAAATTCGGACATCCGGCTCGGCGCGGACACCGAAGCGGAGATCAAGACGGTTGCGCTGCTCGGCAACAAGGTCCTCGAAGTGACACCCCGAGGGTCAGGCCAGCTCCAGCAGACGATCCCGATCGCTCGGACCAAGTCGCCGTACCAGCTGTCGGACGCGATCGGCGATCTCACGGCCACCATCAGCGGGCTGAACACCGATCAGCTCTCGAGCTCGCTGCAAACGCTTTCGGAGACGTTTCAGGACACCCCGCCGCAACTGAAGGTTGCGGTGGCCGGTGTCGCACGTTTCTCCGACACGCTGAACCAGCGCGACAGCGAACTGCGCACGCTTCTCGCCAACGCGCGTAAGGCGACCACCGTGCTGGCAGACCGGACCGACAACATCGTCGGACTCATCAGGGATAGCAATGCGCTGCTGAACAGCCTGCGTAGTCAAAGCGCTGCGCTCGACGAGATCTCGGGCAACGTGTCGGCGTTGGCGCAACAGATCACCGGGTTCATCAAGGACAACCGGTCCACGCTCAAGCCCGCCCTGGAGAAGCTCAACGGCGTTCTGGCGACACTCGACAACCGCAAGGCCGAGATCCAAGCGTCGATCAGAGCCCTCAACACCTACGCGCTGTCGTTCGGCGAGTCGATCTCATCGGGTCCGTTCTTCAAGGCCTACATCTCGAACTTGCTTCCTGGACAATTTGTTCAACCCTTCATTGATGCGGCGTTCTCCGATCTGGGGCTGGACCCCAAGGTCCTCCTGCCCTCCGAACGCACCAACCCGCAGATCGGACAGCCGGGCACCCCGCCCCTACCGATGCCCTATCCGCGGACGGGACAAGGCGGCGAGCCGCGTCTGACGCTGCCCGACGCGATCACCGGCAACCCCGGCGATCTGGGCTGTGGGCCGCCCGGAATTCCGCTGCCCGGCCCCACCGGCTGCTATCCGTATCGCGAGCCGCTGCCCGCGCCGCCGCCCGGTGGGCCGCCGCCGGGACCTCCGGCACTTGCTGCCAGTCAGGACGCACCTCCTCAGCCGGACCCGATGCCGGTATTCGTGCCGGCGCCCGGCGAGCCCGGCGCACCACCAACTACTGAGGACTCTGGACGATGACCCGTTCCCGCGCACTACGCCTCGGACTCGTGACCGCGCTGGTGCTCCTCGCGACGTGCGCCGCAGTGGCAGTCGTGCAGCTCACCCGGATGGCCGACCGCGTCCACGTCGTGGCGTACTTCGAGAACAGCAATGGAATCTTCGTCGGCGATGACGTCCGCATCAGGGGCGTCAAAGTTGGAAGGATCGAACAGATCGAGGCTCAGCCCGAGCGGGTGAAGATTTCGTTCTGGTTCGACAAGCAGCACCCCGTGCCGGCGGATGCCAAGGTGGTGATCCTTTCGCCGACGCTCATCACCGCCCGCGCCATTCAAATGACCCCGCCCTATCTGGGCGGCCCAACCATGGCCAACGGCACCGTGATCGATGAGGACCGGACCGCAGTCCCGATGGAATGGGACGATTCCCGCACGCAGCTGGAGAAGCTTGCAGAGACGCTGCAACCCACCCAGCCGGGAGGTGTCAGCACCCTGGGGTCCCTGATCAACACCACGGCCGACAACCTGCGTGGCCAGGGAAGTCAGATCCGAGACACGCTCACCAAGCTCGCACAGGCGGTTTCGGCGGTAGGCGACCACAGCGATGACACCTTCACCTCCGTGAAGAACCTCGCCACACTGGTGTCGGCGCTGCGCGACAGCAGCGACCTGATGCGTCAACTCAACGTCAACCTTGCCCAAGTCACGCACCTGTTGAGCAACACTCCGGGCGAAGTGGCCAATGCGATCAAGGACCTCGACGAAGTCGTCGGCGAGACGCAGACATTCGTGGCCGAGAACCGCGAGACAGTCGGCACCACGACCGACAAGCTGACCGCAGTATCCCAGACATTGCATGAAAGCCTCGACGACATCAAACAAACACTGCACATCTTGCCCAACACCTTGGCCAACGGGGCAAATCTCTACCAACCCGCTCAAGGCGCTGTCACCGGAGCACCGGTGATCACCAACTTCGCCGACCCGATCTCCTTTGTGTGCGGCGCCATTCAAGCGGCATCACGTATGAACGCCGAACAGTCGGCCAAACTGTGCGTGCAGTACCTCGCCCCGATCGTGAAGAACCGCCAGTACAACTTCCCCCCGCTCGGAATGAACCCCATCGTCGGCGCAACTGCGCGCCCGAACGAGATCACGTACAGCGAGGACCGCTTGCGTCCCGATTTCGTGCCCCCACAACCGACAGCCCCAGCACCTTCGCCGGCAGCAGCCCCATTGCTCGCCGAAGCACCGTTGGCGGACCCACCAGCGCCCGCCGCACAGCCGACGGATCCTGGGCAGGGCCTGCTCGGTCTGATGGCACCGCCGCAAGCGGAGGGACAGCCGTGAGCCGATTCCAACGTGCAGCTTCGGTGGCCATTGCCGCATTCGTCGCCACCACGATGTCGGGATGCGGCTGGCGCGGTCTGAACTCGTTGCCCCTACCGGGCACCGAAGGAACCGGCGGCGGGTCATTCTCGATCCAGGCCCAGATGCCCGATATCACCAACGTTCAGGAGAACTCCCGGGTCCGCGTCGGTGACGTCACTGTAGGCACCATCACCTGCTCTGGGTGCTCCCGCCCAGTACGCCGGCTTCGTGGACCCCGAAGAGTTCCTCCGCCTCTACGGCATCGAGATCTGCCCCACAGACGGCACCTGCCGGCGCCTCTAGCCCCCTGGAAACCCGCGCGATATCACGGTTTGCGCCCTACTGACGACCTGGAAACCGGCCTGTAGTGTGGGGATCAGCCCCGGCCCGAAACGGGGCCGAAGCCTCCCCCCCATTCAGACGGTGACTCGTGCCCTCAACAGATGTCAGCGCCACTGGCGACGCCGACCGACCCGCAGGGTCGGTCTCGGCCACCGGCTACCGCTCAATCGCGGTACTTCCTCCCGGTTGCCCTGCACTCGCGGCTCAAGGCTGCGTGGTGGGCGACGAGAGACGAACCGGAGGGCGCGCCGGCGTTGGCCGGTCTCGTCGAGGTCGCGATCGGCCACGAGGCCGACCGTCTCGAGCAGCTCTACAACGAGGGCGTCCCGTTCCAAGCCGCGCCCACCCGCGCCCAGGGGGTCAACCCCAAGGGGGCTTCCGGGTACCGCCACCAGACCTACTACCTGCCGGTTGCCCTGCATGCGCGGCTCAAGGCTGCGTGGTGGGCGACGAAGGATAAGCCGGAGGGCGCCCCAGCGTTGGCCGGTCTCGTCGAGGTCGCCTTCGAGCGCGAAGCGAGCCATCTCGGCGAGCTCTACAACGAAGGCGTCCCGTTCCCGCCGGCGCCGGCCAAGGCACGGGGCATCAGTCGTGCCGCGGCCCGCAACGTCAAGGCGAGTGGCTCCGCGGCGAATGGGAGCGCCGGCGGCAGGCGCAGACCCCGCCCGACGCCACCGACGACTGACCTCACCCCGGCGAGCTCCGGGGTGTTGCAGGGAGTATGCGCCGCAGTATGCCGCCGATATGCGCCGCGATATTGCGCCATACCTGCGCGAGGGTTGCTGCTGGAAATATATCCCAGGGGGAGGGGGTCAAGCTCGATTCGACAACCGTGCCTGCGGCAGAACGCCGATCGGGCTTGATCCTATCACCCGTGTCAAGCGCGGGTGTAGCGGAGGTATTGCGCTCATGCGCGCCGCGATGTGGCGCAATACCCGTTTCCAGTCCACCGTCTCGATCTCCTCGGGCTCACTCTGGCGTAGGGGACATCACGAGTGCGTCAGGGCACGCGGAGAATCCGCGATGTCCGCGAAGGAGCCGATCGCCGGCCTATACCTCGCAAGAGGGTCGTGAAGTACTCGGCCCGCTCAGGAGGCTCGAATGGCAACTCGTGTGGCATCACGTCCGCCGGCACGACCGCCCGCACCGGCGGCGGTGGCGTTGGGTGTTCTTCCCCGACGTCAGCTGACCGGGATCATCCCGGCGCTGCTGTGCATCGCTCTGGCGACGGCAGTGACGGGGCTGAACGCGGTGCGGCCGTTCACCGATCTGGTTCCGCTGCTGTGGGTCGTCGCGGTGCTGCTCGCCGCCGCCGCCGTCGTGTCCGGTGTGCGCACCTTCCAGCGTGAGGGTCGGATGGACCCGGCGATCGAGGCGGTGCTTCCACTGCTCGGCGCGGCGCAGCCGACGCGCGCGCTCGTCGAGCCGGTGAAGTGGACCCGCGGATGGGTGGGACTCCCGGAGCGCATCAAGATCCGATACGCCTCACACGTCGACGACACCGATCCTCGCTTCGTCGATCAGATCCTCGCCGGCCTGGCCCGCCGGCTCGGAGCGGAGTACCGGGTGCGCAAGCACAACTCGAGGCGCTGCGTGCTCGTCGTCGAGCTCGCCCCAGCCAGCGATCCGATCTCCCGCGAGCAGCAGCGCGCGATCGAGGTCGTAAAGCTGGTCATCGACCCGAGCGCGAACGTCTCTGTGAAGAGCGCCGAGGACGGATCGGTCTCGAAGATCGAGGTCAAGCACAACGTGGGGCCGAAGATGGCCATCGCCGCCCGACGCTCTCAGGTCGAGAAGGTGGTCTCTTCGATGCTTCCCGGCCGGTGGCGGGCGCACTGGGATCTCGAAGGCGACAAGATCACGTTCGAGGTCCGGCCGACGATGCCAGACATGGTCCTGCACGAAGTGGAGCCCGCAGCCGCGCTCACCCATGCCGCCTACAAGGCGTTCAGGATCCCGATCGGCCCCGACGAGGACGGCCAGATCCAGTCGTGGCATCCGGCGGTCTCTCTCCGCACTGCCTCGTCATCGGTGGCACCGGATCGGGCAAGACCAGCTTTCAGCACACGGTGCTCACCCACCTGGCGCACGCGCACTGGCGGGTGTGGGTACTCGATGGGAAGAGGATCGAGTTCGCCGGGTTCCGGGACTGGCCCAACGTCGAGCTCGTCGGCGCGCGCGTGGAGCACCAGGTGCGGATGCTGCATGCCGCGCACGAGCTCATGGAGGAGCGGTACTCGCAGCTCGAGAACGGCACGGCCCGTCTCGAGGACTTCGACCCGCTCGCCCTGATCATCGACGAGTACGCGACGTTCAAGGCGCGCGTGCAGCGGTGGTACAAGACGGTCAAGCCCAAGGGGGCGCCAGCGCAGGCTCCCGTCCTCGATCTGCTCTCCGACCTCGCCCGCCTGGCGCGATCCGCGAAGATCCACATCCTGCTGGGCCTGCAGCGTCCCGACGTCGAGTTCCTCGGCGGTGAGATGCGAGACAACTTCGGCGCCCGCGTCAGCTTCGGCCGTCTCTCTCCGCAGGGCGCCAACATGATGTGGGACAGCTTCGCGGTCGGTGTCGCGATCCCGCGCAACAAGCGCGGCCGTGGCGTCACCCTGAACGCCGAGTCCCTCCCCGTTGAGATCCAGGCGTTCTACACGCCGGATCCAGCGAAGCTCGACTCCACCGACAAGGGCGACTGGGATCACCTGGCGGCGCTGCGCCCCGAGGTCGCGGACTACGAGCGGATGATGGTGCGCGACCCGGAAGCGGAGCTCACCGACGATGGCGAGGGCGAGGAGATCGAGCCCGACTACTTCCAAGTGGGCTTCGGCCGAGATCGTCCCGTGGGATCCCGCGGCCTCGTCGACGAGCAAGCACGAACCCCTCCGCCCCGCGAACGTCACTCCGCTGGACCCGCGCGAGCGAGTCAGGTTCGTCCCCGATGTCGACGACGAGACACCTGACGTCGACGCGGCCGCGGACGGCGACGGGTACGGCGAATCGCTCGAGGGGCCCGCGGTGGAGCTCGAGGTCGGAGATCTCCTGCTCGTCGACTCGGCCTTGGGCCTGTGGGCCGTGATCGAGGGTGTGGAGCCCGATGTCGTCGACGACGAGTACCTCGCGATCGAGTACCGCGACCTCGACAACGGCGAGGACGGGTTGCTGACGGTCTTCGACAACTCGGTGGTCAGCTACCGCCGACCCGAGGCTGCGTGATCGTGGCCGCCATGACGCTGCGGGCCACCTGGCCCCGAGAGAAGGGATGAGCCGGATGTCGAACCAGAGCGTGTCGGAAGACGACTGGATCTCGCTGCTGCTGATCGCCGTGCTCGTCCTGGCTAGCGGCGCCGTGTCGCTGGGGATGTTCCTCGATCCGGTTGCGCGCGTGGATGCTGCAGTACCACTTGCTCGAGCAGGGCGATGCCGTGGCGATCGCTGTCGTCGACGGCGTTGGGCTCGGCTGGGGGCAGATCCTCGTCATTCTCGCGATCCTGATCGGTGCGATCGCGCTCATCGTGTGGCTCAAGCGCCGCGCGGCTGCCCGTGTCTGAGCTGTCCGCCATGCTCAGCAAACGAGACCCAGAAAGGAGGAGAGATCACCCATGACAACCACACTGACGAACGGCGACAAGTTGTCCCGCGTCAAGAAGTTGGCAGGGTTTCTTCGATTTCGAAGTTGGGGATGGTCGGGCTTGCGAGCCCGAGGTGGACGTCGGCGGGCCGGTTCCAGGCGATCGCCTCGTGCGGGCGGACGTGGTTGTAGTCGGCCCGGTACGCATTCACGTGCTCGACGAGCTGCAGGGCGTCGCCGATCTCTTCACGGAACAGCCACTCGTACTTCATCGACCCGAACCCGCGCTCGCGTGACCCGTTCTGCCCGGGCGTGCGCACCCGGGTGCGCACGTGCTTGAGCTCCGGGTGCGCGGTGATGAATGCCTCGAACGTGAACGACCGGAACGGGCCACCATTGTCAGTGACGATCGTCACGACGGGCTCGATCTCACCCGTGTCCGTGTCCACGGGCAGCGTCATCGATCAGCAGGCCAGCCGAGCAGCCGCTGGTCGGTCGGCCAGAGCCTTCTGCGATCGGCCTCGATCGCGTCGTGCTTGTTCGGCCGTCGGAGACACGTGCGACAGTCGTACTCGTACTTCGACCAGTAGTCCCGGCACGCCGCGATCCGCCACGTGCCGCCGGTCGTGGTCTCGTACTCGGAGAAGTCGAGCTGCCACACCTGGTTCGGGCCGGTCGGGTCCTTCGCGAACGCGGCCTTGCGCCGCTCGGCGCGCTTGCGCCGCTCCCGCTGGTACTCGGCGGGCAGGATCAGCCCCTCGTCGCGGAGGATCCGCAGCACGGTCGCCTGCGAGACCCGGTGACCATCGTGGCGGGTCATCGCCCAGACCTTCCGGTGCCCCCACGCCGGATGCGCCGACGCGTGCTTGACGACGACGTCGCGGACCGCGACACGCGCCGGCTGCGGCCACGGCCCTTTCGGCGGGCGGTCCAGCTTCGCTTTGGCCTGCCAGCGCCGATACGAGCGTTCGGGCACACCGATCAGCTCCACGAACCTCGCGGTCGGCATGCCCGCATCCCGGCGGATCACCTCGAGGTCCTCGAAGGGCCCAGCCGGCCCTCCGCGCTCTTCTTCCACACCCGGATCTCGACCGCGGCCTCACCCAGCGCCTGGGTCAGATCCGCGACCTCCGCCTCGAGCTGCTGCTCACGGGTCGACAGGCCAGACTTCCCCGCCGCGAGCCCCGTCTTCCCGGCCTCGAGGAAGTCCGCCTTCCACCGACCGATCGACTGCTCGCTCACCTTCTCGCGACGAGCGGCCTCCGCGATCGAGACCTCGCCAGCGAGGATGCTCAACACGATCCGCGTCTTCTTCTCCACCGGGATCACTGGTGGTCTTCCCATGTCGGACTCTCCGTTCAGGACTCAACATAACAGCCCTGCCACTAAGTCTGACGCGCGACAAAGTCGATCACGCTGTTCACGAAGCCATCGGGGTGCAGTGCACCGCGACGGTCGCGCACTGGATGCGAGGGCATCGACTACGACGTCGTCGACCTCGCGAGGACGCCGCGGCGCTCGAGCAGGTCAAGTCGCTCGGCTATCTGCAGGCGCCGGTCGTCATCACGGATGAGGATCACTGGTCGGGCTTCCGTCCCGACAAGATCGACGAGCCCGCGCAAGCTGGCTCGCGTGACTGACAGCAGAGGCCCCGCCGGCGCTCTTCGCCGGCGGGGCCTCTGCTCTGCTCGTCCGAGTGGGACATCATCTGTGCGGCATGTGCGCGCGTCACCGCTGCAGCAGCTCCTCCCGGAGAGGCCTGTTCAGCTCGAGCATCCGCCGAACCCCGACCGGCGCTGCATCCGTCGGCGTGCCGACGTCGAGCGTGCGCAGCCCGAGATGCTCGCAGGCCCATGCTGCGAGCTCGTCGAGCTCCACAGTGACGGTGGCGGTGACGTCAACGCGCTGCTGCCACTGAACCTTGTAGGCGGGCATCGGACGCTCAATCAGGATTGCGGAAGAAGTCGATCACGAGCGCGATGGTGAGGGGGACGAGGATCACCGCTACAGCGGTGATGATGATGCGATCAAGGATCGGCGCGGCGAGGATCCCGAGCCACCCAGCGAGGACCGCGGCCGCGATGTACAGCAGCGCGATCGCGAGCCGGCGGAGCCAACGAGTCGTGGGCTCCGGGATCGTGCGGGGACGGGCGGCGATGGTCATGAGCTCGCCCCGCTCTGGCCGGCACGGTGCTCGCGGATATGTACTGACGGTGCCACGGTGGCCGTAGGCGTCGACGTACCGATCGTGACGCTCTTCGGGTTTGTGCGCGTGACGGTGCACCAGCTACCGAAGTGCTTGATCTGGTCCCCGACGTTGATGGTGTCCCTGCTGTGGTCGGTGGCGACACTCTGGCTCGCGATCTGCCTCGGCCCGGACCTCCTGCCAGTAGATGAGCTTCGATCATCGGGTCGCGGCCAGGGCCTCGCTCGAGCCGCTCGGCGTAGGCGCCGGTCGCTGCGACCGTGACCTCGACATACCCGCCGGGGAGGGTGCGTCGGGAACCGTCGAGACGTCGACGGATCCCGGCAAGGTCTCGCACGGCTTCGGATCCGCCGGTTCGCCACTATGATCGGCGCGGTACTGGTACTCGCGCAGTTCGAGCGCGGCCGCGGATGTCGGCAACGCGACCCGGGCGCGCCGTGCCTCCGCGTCGGCGTCGATCGAGCGGCGGATCGCCGCGTCCGCCTTCGCGATCGCTCGGCGGTGGCCGGCCTCCGAGTGGTGTCCGACCTTGATGGGCTCGCCACCTTTTCAGGGAGCAGATCGTCGGCGCGCGCGCCGCAGCAGGGGCCTGGCCTCCTTCTGTGCGCGTCCTGTTGGCGTTGCCGAGCGGCGCCAGCTCCGGACAGTGCGTGGCGCAAAGGCGGCCGTCCCTGCGGTCGACGAAGGTCAGCCTCGACGACGGCCGCGACCGGCGTTCATAGTCGATCGAACTCGACAACGAACCCGGCAGGAGGTCAGCTGCTGGCGGTGTGCGGTTGATGATCGCGGTCTTCGGTTCGCCAGCGTCGCGGGAGTGGGGGATGTACCAGGATCCGAGCGCCCGGCTCCACCGCCAGTTGCCGGCCTTGAGAGCATCGGCCGTGCCGTCGCCCTGCAAGCTGGTCCCTTCGATGAGGGTGCCCGCCGCAGGGTGTTGCGTGGATGATCAGTGAGCGCCGTGGCCGGCTCCCTTCCCGCGCGGCCGCGTCGCGGGGCGAGCGGGTGACGGAACCCGATCTCCCGTTCCCAGACCTCCGCGGCGCGGTGCAGGCCCTCGTACTCCTTCACGCCCAGGTGGTCGGGGGAGTCGACGAGCGTCCGGTGGTGCGGACTGAGCCACGTGCGATCGTCGTCGCCGAGGCGTTCGACGAGGCCACGCAGCAGGGGGTCCTGATCCCATCCGGGGTGGTGGCAGGAGACTTCTCGGCGAGTGAGAGCAGCTTGCCCGCTCAAGCTGTTTCGTCACCTGCTCAGCTCGTGGGACGATCTCGGCGACCGGCTGCCATTCGTAGCGCGGTGCGGCGATGTGCTGCTTGATCGCGTAGCTGACGCTCGCGTAGTTCTCGTCCCAGAGGTCTTCGACCCGATCCTGCGTCGGCGTTCTCCAGCGAGCTCTGCGATGGTGTTGCTGCGGTAGGCGGGCGTGGGAAATGTAGGCGGCGGTGACCAGGAGGTCGATGGTGTCGTGGTTCAGCTGTAAACGCGCGCATGATGAGACCCCCTCGGTAGTGGTGAATGTGACATTCACTACCCTAGGGCCGGTAGTCACCCATGTCGACTGCATGATGATGATGATGCCGCCGCAAGCATCCCCGGCGCCGCCGGGCAGGGTGGGTGGTATGAGGCGAGAGGGGCCTGGGCGGATACCGTTGGGATCGTGCCGAAGTCACTGTCGATGAATGAGATCCGAGCCCGCGCTTCGCGTACTCCACCCGCGATTGGCAGGATGAGCCCGGCGACGAGCGACAGCAAGCGCAATCTTTCGTTCGGGATCTGCTCGGCGTGTACGGGATCACCCAGACCCGCGCGGCGTTCTACGAGAAGCGCGTCAAGCGCTCATCGATCGCCTGCGCGGATGGCATCGACACGTGCTGCCCCCTGGTTCTCGC
This sequence comes from Mycobacterium sp., assembly GCA_034520035.1. Lineage (GTDB taxonomy): Bacteria > Actinomycetota > Actinomycetes > Mycobacteriales > Mycobacteriaceae > Mycobacterium. The sequence continues at coordinate 35,666 of JAXHOA010000016.1, forward strand.
ACTTATCGAGATGCCGTAGTCGGCCGGCGAAGATTCCCGTTGCGGCCGATGGGGAAGAGGCGCTCGACTACATCGACGACCTTCCCGACCCGGAGGTTCCTCGGTGGGTCATCACGAGCGACTTCCGCCGGTTCCGCCTGCTCGACCTTCACGCTGAGAGCGAGGGCGTGCAGGAGTTCACCCTGACCCAGATGCGGGGTCGTGCCGACGCGCTGGCGTTCCTCGCCGGGTACGGTGAGCGCACCTTCGGATCGAAGGCGCAGGAGTCGGCGTCAATCAAAGCGGCGAAGCTGGTGCCGGTGCCCTCTACGAGGCTCTCGAGGGGTCTGGGTACGACGATCACGAGGCGTCGGTGTTCCTGGTGCGCACCTGGCCTGCCCTCTACGCCGATGACGCCGGAGAGTGTGAGATCGCGATCTGTTCCTCGAGTTCCTCGAGTCTCGCACCGCGACGGATGGTTCCGACCTCGGGCCTCAGCTGTCGTTGTTGTACTTCAGGTCGTGCGAGTCTTGCATTGCTCTAAGCTGCTCTGGAACCCTCGACAGCTAATCTCGCGGTTCCCTCTACGTCAATCGTTAGTGGGGTCTTTGGAGGAATTCGAAGTCGATCCCCATGTCGTTCGATGCCGGGTAAGGTGTGACCGCGCCGATCTCGGCGGCGATGGTCAACTGGTCTGGTGATCTCGCCGGCCATCTTCGGCGCCTCCCCTTCCAGGCTGTCAAAGTACAAGGCGTGCTCGGCGCTGAGCTCGGTGAACACTACACAACCGAGACCAACATCACCGCGTGAAGGTCATCGGCCTGATGCTCCTGACGAACTTCTGCGGCGCCTGGTCACATTGGACGGATATCACGACACCGCCACGCCTGCAAGAAGTTGCGTGCCGACATGGGGCTGATGCGTCCTCGATCCAGCGCGGGCTTCAGCGGCAACTTTCTGGTGGTTGGTTGGCCTGCAGATGCGAGCACTCGATCTTTGAGGTTCTGCCGTGGCAAGGATCCAGGAGTTGTCCGGCGAGGACCGCCTCGCACCGAGCGCGGTTCTTCATCGAGGAGCACCTGGCCGTGCAGTGCTATCGAGAGCCTCGCACGGATTGGCTCGAGGAATGGCCCGCCCAGATCGCGGCCGACGGCACCTTCGCACCCTGGTGGAGCACCAGGCGAACCAGGCGATGGAGCTGGCGCTAGGATCTGCGCCCGATCCGCTGCCACTGGACAAGATCAAGAGCATCGTCGTCGGCAACGCGCTGCGCGTCGATTGGGCAACCGTCCTAGGACCGACCGAGCACCTGTACATCATGGGAAACCCACCCTTCCTCGGCCACGCCACCCGCTCGTCAGAGCAAGCGCAGGAACTGCGACGATGGCGTGCGGTATCGATTGGCGCCGGCTGGACGTCACCGGCTGGTATGCGAAGGCGCTCGAGTTGCTCGGCCGTCCCGGCTACCGGGGCGAGTTCGCCTTCGTCTCGACGAACTCGATCGCGCAGGGGGAGCCTGTGCCGGCGCTCTTCGGCCCTGTGTTCGCCGCAGGGTGGCGAGTCAAGTTCGCACATCGGACATTCGCCTGGTCCAGTGAGGCGCCCGGTGCCGCGGCAGTGCATTGTTCGGTGATCGGATTCGACCGGCCGTCGAGGAAGAGGGCGCGGCTGTTTGACTACTCCGGAAACCTCAAAGGCGAGCCCGTCGAGATCCCCGTGGTGGATCAGCTCAACGGCTACCTGGTGGACGGCCCGATTGTCCTGGTCGATCAGCGCCGAAGCCCACTGGCCTCGGCGCTTCCTCCAATGGTGTTCGGGAACATGGCTCGGACGACGGCAACCTCCTGATCGAGCCAGGCGACTACGCGGAGGTCATGGCGGATCCGATCGCCGCGAAGTACGTCCGACCGTTCGTCGGCGCCCGGTAGCCATCCACAACGAGCCCCGGTGGTGTCTGTGGCTCGTCGATCTGGACCCCAGCGACATTGCCCGCTCACCGATACTCCGCCGGCGGCTGGATGCCGTGCGCCAGTTCCGCGCAAGATCGAGGGCCGAGTCCACCGGCAGATGGCGGAAACGCCGCACCGATTCGGTCACCGCCATCGCAAGGTGCCCTCGATAGCTCCTGTGTCGTGCGCCGCGGCATGCGAGCGAGACCCGCAAGTTCTTCCCGACAGCCCTGTTCACCCCGGATGTGATCTGCGGTGACGCCAACTTCAAAGCAGATGACCTGGACGTGCCTCGCGGCCTGCAGTGATCTCGTCTTCGGCATTCATCACCTGGCGCAGCACCATCGGAGGCCGCCTCGAGTCTCGTCTGCGCTTCGAGCACCCGACGTGGAACACCTTCCGCCGGCTCGCCATCACCGGATCCACAGCGTGCCGCGATCGTCGCCGCGGCCGAGCCGTTCTGATGCGAGAGCGCCACGCCCAGAACGCCTGCTCGTAGACCACTACAACCCCCTGGCGATGTCGCCCGAGCTGCTCCGTGCCCACCGCGAACTCGACGCTGCTGTCGACAAGACTCTGGGGCTGCGTGGAGCAGCAACGGAAGCTGACCGGTTGCGAGCGCTGTCGCCGGCGCCGCGAAGCTCACTACAGCGAATCGAGCTCGCGATGCCGAAGAAGCGTCCCCGTAAGGCGAGAGCCGTGAGCGCGGCGTCGTGAACTGGCTGCACCGACCGTCCGCGTCGACGGGATCGCGACGGTTGATGAGGACGGGGGAGAACCAGGTCTGCGCTTGCGGCAATGATTCGGCTACTCAGGATTGGCGAAGTGCCGATCGTCACGGGTGCCTTACCTTCGATGCGGCGGGTTCGTCCGATCCTGACGAGTTCGCGGTGTGCCCGGTGTGCGGCCGCGTGTATCCCAACGCTGCGTTGTTCCAGGGTGCCGCGGCGGCGGTGGCCCGCTATGAGATCACGAGCGCCGAGTTCATTGCTGCGCTGCGGCGGTATAACCACGACGCTTACGGATCCGGCGCGCCGCTGACGAGCTGAGGTCACGCGGTCGTCGGCAGCTGCACAGCGCACGGGCTGTCGGCGCGCCAGCATAGGGTTCGCTGTTGTGGTGCAGCACTGGTCTCCGATGTCTCAGTCGGCAGGCGCTCGCCGGAGCCGGGGGATCTGCGTCGCGTTCGACCACAGCAGCAGGATCGCGATCATCCGCCATGTCGAGATCCGGCGGACGCAGGCTGCTGCAGGTCGGTGACTGGCCCGATCAAGATCCCGATCGGCGGAGTGTTGATCGGCTACTTCCCGGACGATGCGATGCGTCTCGCGGTTGAGTGCAATCTGCTCTGAGGATGTGAGGGCGACCGGCCCTCCGGTGCTGGTAATCGTCGATGATCGCGCGGCCGCCGGGGCGAAGCAGAAACCGGCACCTGGCCGGAGCGTGGAACATTGTCAAGACTCACCAACGATCCAACTGGTAGGAGGAACTTTCGCCCCGAGGGGGCGGGAGGGAACCTGCTCAACAGCCGGGTGCCGCGCCTTAGTGTACCGCGCAGGGCGGTCAGAGCGGGGTTTCTCGGAGGAGCTCATCAGCGATCCGGTCGAGGATCTCCGGGGTGAGCTTCTCGTTTCGGCCGGCGCGCTTGACGGCGTCGATTGTGGCGAGCACCGTGGTGTGCGCGTCCGGCGCGGACGGGATGGTCTTCTGCGCTCGGCGGATGTGCGCGAGCTCGCGTGACCTGCGGATCAGTCCTGCCCGGTGTTCGCGTGGTCTCGGCGGCGAGCTCGAGCGCCTTGTGTAGCAGGCGGAGCTCGCCGGTCGTGAGTGGTGCGGTCATCGTGTCCTCGCGTTCAGGAGAGCGGCGGTCAGCTGGGTGAAGCGGTCGTCGACGTCGCGCTGGTCGGTGAGTTCTGGATCTGGCGCGATCGGGCCGGGCATCGGTAGAAGTGGTGCCGGATGACGCGGCCGCGGTGTGGTGTCGACGAACCCGTCGCCCTCGCCCCTCGAGTGGATCGAGGAGGGTGACGACGGTGATCAGGAGCTCGCGCGCGGTTTCCTCGTGCTCCTGGATGCCGAGGGCACGGGTCCTCGATGGCGCGCTGTCTGGCCATGCGGTGAGCGTGTGGTCGTTCAGTGAGGGCGCTCCTCCGATTCGTCGAGGCCGGCTGGCGGCGAAGGCGTCGAGCTGACTTGGGGAGCGGTTCGTTGCGGGGCGCCTTGGCGAGGTTCCAGTCGTCACGGGCGGCGATGGCGGCGGCGGTAGCAGGTCGCGAGTGGGGTGGTGGTGGTTGGTGCGTCCGCGCGAGGCTCGGCATCTCGAGGTCTGCACCTCGGGGTCGTCGCCGGACGATCGTCCGTGCGACCTCGTCGGAGAGCATCGCCGGTCCCTCAGTCGGAAGGTAGCAGTCGAGGAGGGGAGGCGGTCGAGCGCGTCGAGCAGTCGGCGGAGCCGCGTAGCCGTCGCCGGCCGGCGATGGCATGGCCGAACAGGTTCAATACGAAGTGCGCTCGCGGGTGGTGGTGTTGGCGACCGCCACGGTGTGGATGTCGTGGTGCGTCGATGTATTGCCAGCTGATGATGTAGCAGGTCTCCGCGGACGTGCGCTCTGAGCCCACCGAGCAGGAGCGCGCCGAGCGGCCCGTCTTCGGATGCGCGGGGCGAGAAGGGGTCGGCCGGCACAATGGCGTCGACGGAATGGAACCCGACCGAGGATCGGGTGATCTCGTAGCTGTCGAGAGGGATGTCGACGAAGAGATCGTTGTATCGGGTGCCGGTGTCGTCGGTGATGATGATGTTGCGCAGGGTGCTCATCGGCGGTGGTCCTTTCGGGTGTGGTCAGGCGGTGCAGCTGGCGAGCTGCGCGCTGAGCGCGGTGTGGTCGGCCGCGTTGATCGTGAGTTGGTAGGTGGTGAGGACGTCGACGAAGCGAGCGGCGTACATGCAGCCGTAGTCCGCGTTCGGTGGCATCCAGTTGGCGGGACCGCGGTCGCTCTTTGACTGGTTCGCGCTGCCGTCCGTGGCCTGCAGGTTGATCGGGTCGTTTGCGAAGTGCTCGCGGCCGCGTTTCGTCCCACTCGTCGGCGCCCTGCCGCCAGGTCAGCATGCGAGGGGAACGATGTGGTCGATCTGCACGAGGCCTCGCTGGTGCCCTGGCCAGCGCTAGCAGGCGATCGTGAGTCCCGTGTAGGGGTCGTGGAGCGTGCCGGTAGAGGACGACGCAATCGTGGGTGCCGGGCTTGGTGGTGATGTTCTCGAGCGCGGCCGCGAGTGCGTCGTTGCGCTGGTCGCAGCCGTTGCGGTCGATGTCGGCCCATCGCTGCCCGAACTCGTCTCGCTGGTAGCGGTCCTGGTCATCGGCTTCGGCCACGACGAGCTGCTCGAGCGGCGAGAGAGTCTCGGCCGCATCCGCCGAGATCTCCGCCGGCGCCAGGGGCGGCACGGCTGGCCCCGATGTCGTCGAGTCGACCGTCGTCGCCGCACCAGGGTCGGCGGTGTTGGCTGTGAGGGCGATCGCACCGGCGAGGGAATGTGATGACGAGGGCGCCGGCGGCGGATGGCGGTGGCTTGATGTGGTGGGCATGCTTGATCCGTTCAGAGGAAGAGGAAGGCGCCGAGGGCGACGGCCGCGGCGATCGCGGTCGCACTGACGGCGAGAGTGATGAGGAGCTTGAGGGTGCGCCGCACGGTGCGTCGGGTGCGGCGCGGGGCTGCGTCGACTCGGCGACGATGGAAGCCGTGGACGATGCCGCCGGCGCCGGCGGAGCAAGAGGGGAGCAAAGTCGCGTGCGGTGGTCAGGGCGAGATCCATGGGCTCCTCCGGGTTGTGCGTCTACGGGTATAGGCCGCGGCTGGGGGGCTTCGCGGACAGAACAGTTCGGGGGGCGGGCCGGTCGCGCCGCCCCCGAAGCTGTTACGCGGCCGGGGCCTGGTCCTCGTCGCCGAGCATCGCGTCGGCGATTGCAAGTTGACGGCGCGGAGGACGTTGCTGGCGACGCTGCGGATGAGGTCGACGTTGCCGCCGGCCCAGCCTGCGACGTACCCGATCGACCACGAGCTGGTGTCGATGCCGAGCAGTGCGCCTGCGCCGTATGCGACCGACTCGGCCTCGGTCTCGATTACGCCGCGGTGCTCGCGGGTGCTGCCCTCGTCGAAGTGCAAGCAGCGCGTGGCCGATCTCGTGGAGGAGGGTCTTGACCCGCATGGCCGGTGCCATCTTGCTGTCGACGCGGATCTGCCGCGTCGTGCCATCGGTGTATCCGTTCAGCGCGTCCTGGGTGATGTCCTCGAGCGCGACGTCCCAGCCCTGCCCGGTGATGTATTCGGCGAGCTTGTCGAACAACCCGGCGACGTCATCCCCCTCGAGGTAGACGGCGGGCTGCTCGGGCAGCGGCTCGCCCTCGGTGTCGCTGACGTCGAAGACGGAGAGCACCGGGTAGATGACCCGGCTGCTGGTGGACTCCTCGCCGGTGGTCTCGTCGACCTCGACGATGCGCTTGGTCGAGTAGCCGAAGATCTTGATCGACTTCGCGCCCTTGACGACGTGACGGCCGAGGCCCTCCCACTGGCGATAGCCGAGGCAGTAGGTGCCACCCTGCGCGAGGATGAGCATCTGGTTGGAGAAAGAGCGTCGGCGGACGAGTCCGGCGAAGCGCAGCCAAGCCTTCCAGTTCTCGCTCTCGGCAAGTGTGGCGACCTGAGCGGTGAGCTGCTCATGCAGCGCCTCGGCCTGCGCCCGACGCTCTTCCGGGGTTCGGCGAGCGGTGCTGGAACGGCGGGTCTTGGTGGTCATGGTGTCCTCCCTCAGACTGGACAAGTAGTGAATGTGACATTCACTACTCTAAGGGTGGCGCAGGCGTGAGTCAACCCCTGATGTGCAGGCGTCGCTCGATGCGTGGTCAGTCCTGCAGAATGTCGGTGTCTGGCTTGGGGTACGCGGTGCGAGGCAGACCGATCGGAAGGCGTCGGCGCTGCGAGCGCTGCTGCCGAGTGGGAAGGCGTAGCGGAAGTTGCCGGGGTGGCGGATCTTCGTGACCTCGAGCGCGGCCGAGTGCCGCGCGCGGCCAAGATCGAGGATCCTGGCTAGCTCGCCGCACAGGAGCGCCGAGAGAGACCAGGTGCCGCTCGGCGGCGTCGGCGCCTCGCTCTTGTCCTCTGATCTTCGACAGGGACCGCTCGGAGAGCACGATGCCCCTGGCGGGCGTGGTAGTTCAGGGTGCGTGCGGTGCTGCGGCCGAGGGCGACCGCGTTCCCGGCCTGATATATCAGCCGCAGTGACCGGGCGACGTCCGCTCGGTGCGTTCGATCATGGTGCCGTCGTCGAGAACCTCGGTGACCTGTCGGTGTCGCGGCATCGGATCCGCGACCAGACACGACGCCACGGATGCCGCGGTCGTAGGCGTGACGGAACGCGCGTGCGAGAAACCACGATTCGGCGTTCGCGGGGTGTCGGTCAAGACGAAACGGCCGAGCTCGATGCTCTGCTCATACGGCTCGAGCGTGGGGAAAACGCTCGAAAGTACACGTCTGGCCATGGGCGTCGAGAAGGTGGCGACTCCGACGAGCGCGCCATGCCGTCGATGATGGTGCCGTTGATCGGGAAGCGGTCGTCGCGGGTGAGGAGCCCGATCGAGAAGCGTGCGGCAGGGAACGATGAGGCGTAGTGCTCGTCGATGACGAAGGCTCGCGCGGTGGCTTCGGTTATCGGGGTGACCTGGTACAGCTCGGGGTCGAAGCCGCCCTCGGAAGCGTGGCGCCAGGAGTGTCGACCTCGGGACCAGCGCTGGCAGTGCTCGCTTGCGGGGGAGGAGGGCAGCTCGGCCAGCGTGAGTATCGGTCGAGCCGTGATGGCGGGCATCGGGTCAGACCCGAGTGGCGATCGCGCGTAGCTGCTCGGCGACGTCGGGGCAGCGTCTGCCCACTCCCCGGTCCTGGCGTGCAGTCCCACGATGAGCACGCTGCTGAACAGCAGCGTGCCGCGGCCGTTCTGGGTCAGGTAGAGCGACGCGAGCAGATTGGGCTCGGTGTTCTTGACGCCCGCTTCCTCGTCGACGAGAAGGGCGTGGCCGTTGGTCAAGCGAAGCTCTGCGATCCATCCGCCGATCTCGCGCTGATAGTCAGCGAGCTCGGCGACGTGAATGGTGGTGATCTCGCCGGCAGGCGTGACCTTGATGGCGGTGGTCATAGTGTCCCCTCTCGGAATGGCTCAGCAGTGAATGTGACATTCACTGATATTAGGCCGCTGTGCGGAGCGCGTCAACCCGTCGTCGTCGTCCGTGCGGTGAGTCTGAGTGCATGGCTCACGAGATCGTGCGCCTGCTCTAGCGACAGACGAGGAGCGCTGAGTCGACAGTAATACGTAACCGAACGGGCGCA
>JAXHOA010000030.1:0-5653 GCA_034520035.1 Mycobacterium sp.
GCCGCCCGCCGAAGTCCTGGGCGCAGCACTCGGCTGGTCGATCAACAGTCCGAGCACCCCGCGCCCAGTGGGGAGCGGGCCGATCGCCACCCGCGTGTCCTCGTCCATACCGTGATTGATGAACGCACTCAACCCGTGGACCGTCGCCGCGGACGCCGAGTGCGCCGTACCGAGCATCGACGAGTTCGACGGCCGATTCCACGATAGAGCGCAGTGTCACTTCCAGATCGAGGCCGGAGGTGATGACGAGCATGGCGTCGAGCAGCCCGTCGGCCTGGACTCTGGCATCGGCGATTCGGCCTATCCGGTCCTGAACCTCGGCCAACAGTTCACCGAGTCGCAACTGCGGCAACGAGGACGTGGTCTCCGCGCGGTGGTCATCCATCCCGCGACCCCGGTTGTCCGGCCGACGGAGCGGTATCAGCGAGCTTCGACGCGTACACCGCAGCCTGGGTACGGCGCTCCATCCCGAGCTTGGCCAGCAGCCGAGAGACGTAATTCTTCACCGTCTTCTCCGCCAGGAACATCCTGGCGGCGATCTGCCGGTTGGTGAGCCCCTCACCCAGCAGGTCCAGCAGCGTGCGCTCCTGGCTGGTCAGGTGGTCGATCGGTCCGGGGGTCGCCGTTCCGGCACGTAACTTGTCCATCAGCGCCGCTGCCGCACGATTGTCCAGTAGCGACCGACCGGACCCGACGTCCTTGATCGCGCGCGTGAGCTCCATGCCGGTGATGTCCTTGACGACGTAGCCGCTCGCGCCCGCGAGGATGGCGTCGAGCATGGCCTGATCCTCGGTGAACGAGGTCAACATCATGGTCTTGAGGAGCGGCAGGCGATCGAGGAGTTCGCGGCACAGTTCGATGCCGTTGCCGTCGGGCAGGCGCACGTCGAGCACGGCAACGTCCGGCTGCAGGGCCGGGATTCGGGCCAGCGCCTGAGCGCAACTGCCCGCCTCACCGATGACTTCGAGGTCCGGATCGGAGTCGATGAGGTCGATCAGACCGCGCCGCACGATCTCGTGATCGTCCACCAAGAACACCGTGACCACGGCGACACCCCTCACCTGCGTCCACGTTGGGCGCCTCGACTTCCGAGCCTACGGGTCGCAGGTACGGCCGGCCCGACCTTTCGTCACCGAATCAATGGACCAAAGTCCTTCGTGTCGGTGTTGTTGTCCTGCCGCGCCCGAGGCTGTGCGAGGCGTCTGATGGATGTTCCGACACCACGACCGAGGAGGTCGCACGATGGGTTCACCACCGACCGTCGTCGGAGTCGACGGATCAGCTGCAGCGTTGGATGCAGTGCGCTGGGCAGTTCTCGACGCACACCTACACAGGTCCGATCTGGTTCTCGTCTCGGCGATGTCACTTCCGAAGGCGCTGACGGGGGGGATACTCCCCGAACCCGTTGTCGAACAATCGAGATCGGAAATCAGAGCGATTCTGGACGAGGCCAGGGCGCTGGCGTCCCGCGTGAGCGCGACAGCCGGTCCGATCGGAATCGACACCGTCTCGTCCGAGAACCCCGCCGTTGCCACGTTGCTCGACCTGCCGACCACCGCCCGCATGGTCGTCATCGCCACCCGCGGTCTCGGCGGGGCCGAGCAACGATCACTCGGGTCGATCGGTTTCGCCGTCACCACCCATGCTCGATGCCCGGTCACGGTGGTCCTGGCTGGTCGGGCGACGGCCTGGACACGACGCATCCGGTGGTCGTCGGGGTGGACGGAACGAGAGCGAGCGCGGCGGCGGTGGCGCTGGCATTCGAGGAGGCCTCCGTGCGGTCGGCTCCGCTCACGGCAGTGCACAGCTGGTCCGACGCGGATCTGACGGTCGGACTTCCGATTCGAGGATTGGAATGGCCGGCCAATCGGCCCGCAGCGGCGGATCAACTGACCCGGATGCTCGAGCCGCACACACGTCGTCATCCCACGGTGGCGGTGCGCACCGTGGTGGTGAAGGACCGGCCGGTGCAGGCTCTTCTCGATCACGCGCAGGGCGCTCAACTTCTGGTGATCGGCAGTCACGGGCGCGGCGGCTACGGAGATGATGCTCGGGTCCACCAGCCGGTCGGTGCTGGCGCGTGCGCACTGCCCGGTCACCGTCGTTCCGTCGCCCGGCCGCCGCCTCGCGCGGATCACCGCAACGGCAGCGGCAGATCCCGAGTGATAACGCGCGCGGACTGTCGTTCGCCCACGAACGAGGGTACAAATGCCCTACGCGAGCGAAGGCCTGGAACTGCAGGCTGTAGCCATGAGCGAATCCGACAGCACCCCATCCACCCCGACCACCGACACTCTCCGGGTTCGCGGTGAGAAGTTGACCGAAACGGTCAAGAAGTTGCTGCACGACGGCAACATTCGGCGAATCGTGGTGAAGAACGATCAGGGGCACACCGTCATCGAGATACCGGTGACCGCAGGTGTAGCGGTCGCGATCGTCGCACCCGTCCTCGTCGCGGTCGCTGCGATCGCCGCAGTGCTGGACGACTGCACCATCGAGGTCCACCGCGTCGACGAACACAGTCCCGCCGCCTGAGCGCACATCTGCTCACCCGAACGACTCGCCGCCACAGGGGAACGAACACCATGCCTTATCCGATCGAAGTACGCGCACTGAGCAAGAGCTACGGCGACAAGCTTCGTCATCGACGACTTGTCGTTCGTTGTCGAACCCGGCACTGTCACAGGATTCCTCGGACCGAACGGGTCCGGCAAGTCCACCACGATGCGGTTGATCGTCGGCTTGGATCGTCCCGACGCCGGCACTGCACTGATCGGCGGCGTCGAGTACGCCCAGTTGAACAAGCCGTTGCTCACCGTGGGAACCCTGCTGGACTCCGAGGCCGTCCACCCAGGGCGATCGGCCTACAACCATCTGCTGTATCTGGCTCGTACGCAACGCATTCCAACGTCTCGTATCATCTATGTTCTGGAGCTGGTCGGGCTTCGCGACGTCAGCGGCGAACGTACCGGATCGTTCTCGCTCGGCATGCGGAAGCGACTCGGGATTGCTGCAGCCCTGCTCGGCGACCCAGCGGTGCTCATTCTGGACGAACCGATCAACGGATTGGACCCGGACGGCATCTACTGGATGCGCAACCTCATGAAGAACCTGGCGGGAGAGGGACGAACCGTCCTCGTCTCCAGCCACCTGATGGGCGAGATGGCGCAGACCGCAGACCATCTCGTGGTCATCGATCACGGCAAGCTGATCGCCGAATGCACGCCCGCGGAGTTGATAGCCCGCAGCAGTCGAGCGTCGGTGCTGGTCTCGTCCTCCGATTCTGCGCGGCTCGCAACGTGGTCGACGCAGCCGGAGGTACCACCGACGTACTCGGCCACGACGGACTCACCGTCCACGATCTCTCGGCACACCGGGTCGGGGAGCTCGCCCAACAGCAGAACATCGCGATCTATCAGCTGACCCCGCAGGAGGCATCGCTGGAAGAAGCGTTCATGACCCTCACCCACCTCGACGACGTCGAACACGACCGCCCCCTCGTCACTCACTCTCGCGGACAGGCGACATCATGAGTATCACCGCACCGCGCACCGCAACCAAGCCCCCCGAGCGAGAACACCATCGCGACGATGTCCTCGGACTGGTGACATCGGAGTGGACGAAGCTGATCTCACTGCGATCGACGATCTGGTCCCTGGCCGCACTGGTGATCCTCACCATCGGCTTCACCGGCTTCTTCACCTGGTTCACCGTCGCCTACTGGGACAACGTCGATCCGGTTTCCCAGCTTCAGATCGTCACAGACCCGGCACGCCAGATCCTGGGGCAGGGTTCCAACTCGGCCAGTTGGCGGTCTGCGTACTCGGCGTCCTGGTGGTCACGAGCGAATACTCGAGCGGCACGATCAGGGCCAGTCCTGCTGGCGGTGCCCTCACGAATACCGATGTTGGCGGCCAAAACCGGTGTGTTCATGGCCGTCGTGTTCGTCATCGGCGAGATCACGGCATTCCCCACATTCTTCCTCGGTTCGGCCATCATGGACTCCAAAGCATCTGTGTCGCTGAGCGATCCCGGCGTGCTGCGAGCGGTGATCGGTGCCGGCCTGTACCTTTCGCTGCTCGGCGCCATGGCGGTCGCCGTCGGTGCCATCGTCCGACACACCGCGGGAGCCATCACGGGCATGATCGGATTCGTTCTCGTACTGGCACCGCTCACCCAACTGATCCCCGGCACCGTCGGACGGCACATCCAGGCGTACCTGCCCTCGCAGGCCGGCAGTCTGATCGCCTCACCCCGGCAAGCTCCCTCCGACTTGCTCACTCCCTGGCAGGGTTTCGGAGTCGCAGCGCTGTGGACGGTCCTGCTGCTCGCCCTCGCGGCATATCTCCTTCGCCGACGCGATGCCTGACATCGATCTCACAACAGGGGGACAAATCACCATGAACGAACTCGCCGAATCGGCCGGTGGCGCAGGCCTCATCGCGTTCCACGTCCTGGCCTCGATTCCTCTGCGCAAGTGGCGCACGACGTGGGGCGCGACGCCGGCCGAGGTGAACGAAACACTGCCCGGTGACGAGAGCGTGCCACACCCGGCGTGGACATACACCCATGCAACCGATGTCGCCCAGGCTGCACGACGCCTGATCTCGTGTGGCCATGGCTGGATTCAGCCTCGGTCAGCAACGTGCAGGCTTCTACAGCTATCGCGGACTCGAGAACCTGGTCGGCTGCAACATCACCTCGGCAACGGGGATCGACCCTCGATTCCAGACTCTCGAGGTCGGCGACTCCGTGCTCCTGCATCCGCAGTCACCACCTCTGGCGGTGACGCTGATCGACGACGGCACCGCCTTCGTGCTGCTGGGTGCAGACCCCGACTCGGCCGATCCCGGAGCGCTCTGGTCGTTTCATCTGCGCGCCCTGCCCGGTGGAAGAACTCGACTGATCGAGCGCGACGACGATATTCGGCATCGCCGCAACATTGAAGAGTCGCCTGGTCTTCGGGCGCTACTTCGTCGAGCCAATCGGATTCGTCATGAGCAGAAAGATGCTGCGCACCATCGCAGCAAATGCTGCGACGGCCCAACACGCCTAACCTTCCGAGAACACCCCGCCCAGTCGGCGGAGATCGTCCAGAATGTCGTTGACCCGGCTCATCAGGAGAGATGTGTCCCTCCTCCTTCGATCAGATGGGCCTGCGCTCCTGCGACGTTCGCCGCCAACCAACGAGCATGGGCGAACGGAACCATCGTGTCCAGACTGCCCTGCCATATCGACACCGGTGCGCTGATCCGCCTGGTCAGGCCGAACTTCCCATGGGCGCGTGTGGGTCAGGTCGTCGTCACGCCAGCCCACGATGCCTGGACGTCCGGCCGCGCTGACCGATGCGGCGAGGTACTCGGTGAGTTCCTCGGTCAGCGCGGCGCGGTCGACCGGTGGAGCCAACGCTCCCAATCCTGCCGCTACCTGGTCCGGGGTGACACCGAAGAACCCTTTTCGACATCGAGAAACGACCCGCGGCTTCGACGCCGGCGAACACGGCCGTGTACTCGTCGATATTCTCCTCGGCCATTCCGTCGCGGATGTCGCCGTCGTAGTCGGCGGCGGGTGCGATCCCGACGCAGCAGGCGGCAGCGAGCAGCACCGCCCGGGCAGCACTGCCGCACAGGCCAATGCACGCGGCCCGCCACCC
>JAXHOA010000023.1:0-4759 GCA_034520035.1 Mycobacterium sp.
TCTGGGTATCCCGCTCGGCACAACCGTAATCGCACGCTCGGCCCGCTCGTACGATGAGCGCCTCCGCCGACGCCGACGCCGACATCACCGTGAAGCGACACCGGCCGGACGCGCCGGACAGTCGTTGGACCTCGTCGACAGACCGTGAGCCCAGGGCGCGACCGACGACCGGAGAATCCCCGACGGCGTCGGCCGCAATACGGATTCGAGTTCGGCCAATGGAACCGGTGCCTCGACGAGGGATTCCCACGGATACTTCTCGCCGGTATCACGGAGGAAGGCAACGGCCTGGTGGAGGTGCCGCGGCTCGTAGTTGTGGATTCCTGTGATGGTCAGCCAGTTTCGGACCACCGCTTCGGGGTCGACGGTGATCGGGGCACCGGGCGCGACGGAGCCGGCGAGGACGAGCCGCCCACCGACGTCGAGTCGCCCCGAGGCCGCCTGCACAGCCGAGGACGATCCGGAGAAGTCGATGGCCACATCGGTGCGTGCACCGTCGTCCTCCACGGCCCCGAATGCACGGGATTGTCTCTGCCGCTGCAGGTCTCGGTCGAGGACCGACACCGCTGCACCTCGTTCCCTGGCCGCCGCAGCGGCGGTCACCCCCAGCATCCCTGCCCCGACGATCAGTACTCGTCGACCGTCGAGCGCACCGGCGGCGTCGAGGGCGGCCATCACCGTCGCCGTCGCACACGCTGCGGGTGCGGCGACGGCGTCGGGCATGGTGTCGGGAATTCGGACCACTGCGGTTCCGCGTGGGAGCACGATGTGTCGAGCATAGGAGCCGCTGAGAGCCCATGCGCTCTCGGCAGACTCGTGACCCACCTTGCGCACGGCCGAACATTTGGCCGTGAACCCGCGGACACATCGGGCGCACCGACCACAGCACACCGTGACCGACCAGACGATCCGATCTCCCACCTCGACAGCCGATACCGCATCGCCGATGGCAATCACGTGACCGACGGCCTCGTGCCCGAGCACCGACGGGCATGCTCCGGTACGGCGTCCCGACACGGTGTGCAGGTCGCTTCCGCACACCGTGGCGAGATCGACGCGCACCAACACCTCACCCGATTCGAGAGTGGGAATCTCCATGTCGCGTCGTTCGATTCCGCTCCCCGTCCAGACGGCGGCCTGTGTCAGACCAACAATGATCTGATCCATCCGGAGATCCTTTCCACGATGTACACGACGACGAAGATGACGAGAACGATCGCACCGGCGACGTCGAAGTTGAGAGTACGAATCGACTCGAAGAGCAGGAAGCCGATACCGCCTGCACCGACGATCCCCAGGATGGTCGAGGTGCGGATGTTCACGTCGAGCAGATACAGGCTCGAACCGACCATCGACGGAACAGCCTGAGGAACAACGGCACTCAGTGTCCGATTCCACCAACCGCCACCGACCGATGTCACCGCCTCGATGGGACCGGGATCGATCTCCTCGATCGCGTCGGCGACGAGTTTGCCGAGGAATCCTACGGACCCGATGGCCAGTGCACAGGTTCCCGCCACCGGGCCCAGTCCGAGCGCCGCGACGAATACGACAGCGAGGATGAGTTCGGGGACGGCGCGGACCAACAGGATCCAGGATCTCGCGACCCAGTACACCGCGGGATGCGGAGTTGCGTTGCGCGCGGCCAGAACTCCGACGGGTATCGACAGAACGATACCGATGGCGGTGGCCACGACTCCGATGGCAACGGTCTGTACGGCGGCGTCGAACAGGTCCGCTCCCAGCGCGGAGAAGTCCGGTGGGACCATACGCCCGAACACCTCGATCGACGGCCCGATCCACGTCAGAAGCGAGCGCGGATCCAATTCGAGCACCACGAACGACGCCACGACCGCGACGACGAGCACGGCCGACGCTCCGATGCGCATCAGTCGATCGCGCTGCGGGCCGGCCGCGGACGGCACCAGCAACATGCGGCGAAGAGCCATCGCCGCCAATTCCATCGCGGCGATGATCACCAGGATCACCAGTACGATGCCGAGAGCACGCGGGTAGATCAGGCCCCGCAGAGCGTCCTGCAGGGCGAACCCGATACCGCCTGCCCCGACGAAGCCGAGAACCACCGACATGCGCAGGTTGATGTCGATTCGATAGACGAAGGCTCCGATCCACGCCGGAACGACCTGCGGAACAACGGCGTTGATCATCTCCCGGTAGTAGCCGGCACCGGCGGCACGGATCGCCTCTCGCGGGCCCACGTCGGTCTCTTCGATGGCATCGGCGAACAGCTTGCCGAGCATGCCGATGGAATGCAGTGCGAGGGCGAGGATGCCGGGCAACACTCCGATCCCCAGCGCCCTGACGAACAGCACAGCGAACAGCAGATCCGGCATCGCCCGGCAGAACGTGATGACGGCGCGAGCAACGCTGTAGAGGACCGGATGCGGCGAGGTGTTGCGCGCCGCGAGAAACGCCAACGGCACCGAGACGATCGCTGCGAGCACGGTGCCCAGTACTGCCATGAGCAATGTGTCGAGTGCGAGGGAGACGATCCTGCCGGTGTCGTCCACGCGCGGCGGCAGCATGCGCTCGAGAAGATTACCGACATCGTCGAGACCGTCGAGCAACGTGGTCGGGGCGAAATCGATGTACCCCGCCGAGAGCACAGTCAGGACGAGTGCGGCGACGCCCAACGCCGGAAACAGCCATCGACGTCGACGCGGATCGTTCTGTGCAGCAGTGTTCGTGGGCTTCGGTTCGACCGTGACGGTCATATCGGTGCCACCGTGGTCATGTTTCCGGGGTCGGGCGCGATCCGCTGATAGATCGGCATGATGTCCTCGCGTCGGAGACCGGCGGCCGGGCGATCGAGCACCACTCGGCCGTCCCGAAGTCCCACGAGCCGGTGCGCCCAGCCGAGTGCGAGATCGACCTGATGCAGGGTGCACACCACGGTCAGCTTCTCCTCGCTGCACACCCGCTGCAGCAGATCCATCACCACGCCCGCGTTCTCGGGATCGAGCGAGGCGAGGACGGGCCGGGGACCCGAAGGCAGCTCAGGTCGACGAGGCTCGCGCGCTCCGGCCGGGTCATCTTCGCCGCCGCCGCGGTGATGGTCGCCGTGTTCTTCACCTTCGCACTGTCCGATCCGCTCCCACCGAAAGAGATGGGCATCATTCTCGGTGTCGCGGTACTGCTCGATGCCTTCCTGATCAGGCTGATCCTGCTGCCGGTCTTGCTGCGTCTGACCGGTCACGCCGCATGGTGGTCACCGGCTTGGCTGCGCAAGGTGCTGCCGTCGATCAGCTTCTCTCACTGACACCCTCACCACACCGAACGGAGCACTGATGATCGATCCGAACACAACCCACTCGGCGGCATTCACAGGATGGCCGATCGAACGTATCGTCCCCGCCCTTGCTGCCGGTGTCACCGCCACCGGTCTGGCACTCGGCGAATTACACGCACCGCAGTGGCGACTACTGAGCGCGTTCGCTGCCGCGAACCTCGCCCTCTACGCAGCGGTCGGCTGGTGTCCGGCGAGCGCACTCCTCAGCCGGGTCGGCGTGCCGAGTATTCGTCGGCCCCTGAACGGGTAGACCTACATCACCGCAGTTTGATAATCGAAAGGAATTTCCCTCATGAACATCGCACTCTCGACCACTCTGACCGACACCGACTTCGACACCGCAGTCGACGCCGTCAAAGCCTCCCTCGCAGATCAGGGCTTCGGTGTTCTCACCGAAATCGACATGCAGGCAACATTGAAGGCCAAGCTCGGCGAGGACATGGAGCAGTATCTGATCCTCGGTGCCTGCAATCCGTCCCTCGCGCACCGCGCCGTCGGGGTCATGCGCCAGATCGGCTTGCTGTTGCCGTGCAATGTCGTCGTCCGCGCCGACACCTCCGCTTCCGGATCGGTCATTGTCGAAGCGATGAACCCCGACATCATGGTCCAAGCGACCGGCGAGCCAGCACTCTCCGACGTCGCGGCCGAGGCCACCACCAAGCTCCAGGCCGCCATCGACGCACTCGGTGGCCAGGACGCAGCCCACAGCTGATGACCCTGACGCTGGCCCTGGTCCTCGGCGTCGCCGTCGGCATCCTGCTCGGTCTCCTCGGAGGCGGCGGGTCGATCCTCGCCGTCCCGGTTCTCGTCTACGCCCTGGGAATGGACCTGTCGGAGGCGATACCGACATCGTTGCTGGTGATCGGTGTCGCCTCGGCGACCGGGGCCATCCCCAAGGTGCGGGCGAAGCTCGTCGAATGGCGACTGGCGGCGATCTTCGCGGCCACCGGTATCGTCGGCACGCTGGTCGGCAGCGTCCTGGGCAGGCATCTGCCCGAGGCCGCAGTGATGATCGGCTTCGCGATCGTCATGATCATCGCCGGGGCGCGGATGCTGCGCAGCACCGACGATGTCGGAACCGCTTGCAAGACAGGAAGTTCCGGGATCGATTGGCGGCGATGCGCACCACGGTCCATACCGACCGGGTTCGGGGTCGGTGTCCTCACCGGACTGTTCGGCGTCGGCGGAGGATTTCTGATCATCCCCGCTCTGGTGCTGTTGCTGGGAATCGAGATGAGTGTCGCTGTCGGAACGTCGCTGGTGGTCATCGTCGCCAACTCCGCCGCCGGACTGATCGCTCAGGCCGACGGGCTCGGCGGGAACTGGCCACTGACAGCCGCGTTCGCCGGTGCGGCGATCGCAGGCTCGCTGGTCGCCAGGCGAACCGAGCACGCATCGACACCGTCAAGCTTGCCTGATATTTCCGCACGTGGTTAAGCAGCACGTAAC
>JAXHOA010000092.1:0-10586 GCA_034520035.1 Mycobacterium sp.
TCGCGCTCGGCATCATCGGCACCCTCGCCTCCAAGGACTCCGGTGACCCCGCGGTCAATGCGGAGATGGAGGTGCGGTCGCTGACGGGTGTGGGCGCCGAGAAGGCTGTTGCGCACTAGCCACGAGGATTACCAGGCCCGGCGGCGGTGTTGTTCACGCGAGTGAGCACCCGCCGCCGGTCCTTTGCGTTCGTAGCGCTGGCCTATGCCTTCGCCGCCGTGATGGTCGGCACCACCCTTCCCACTCCGCTGTATGCGATCTACGCCGAGCAGATGCACTTCTCCGTCGTCACCACGACGGTGATCTTCGCGGTCTACGCGCTGGGTGTGCTGGGAGCACTGCTGCTCTTCGGGCGGTGGTCCGACGCCCTCGGCAGGCGGCCGGTGCTGCTGGCCGGCCTGGCCTTCGCGATCGCCAGCGCGGCGGTGTTCCTGACCGCCGACAGCGTGGCGCTGCTGCTTGTGGGGCGCCTGCTGTCAGGTCTGTCGGCGGGTCTGTTCACCGGTACCGCCACCGCCGCGGTGGTCGAGGCGCTGCCGGCCGCGCAGCGGGAGCGCGCCGCGATGGTGGCCACCATCGTCAACATCGGTGGCCTGGGCATCGGTCCGGTGTTGGCCGGCGCGCTCGCCGAATACGTGCCGCACCCGCTGACACTGCCGTTCGTCGTGCACATCGTGTTGGCTGCGCTGGCGGTGGCGGCGGTACTCATCGCGCCGGAGACCTCGGCGCGCACCGGCCGAATCGGCCTGCAGCGTCTCACCGTTCCCGCCGAGGTGCGCGCAGTGTTCCTGACAGCGGCCACCGCCGCGTTCGCCGGCTTCGCCGTGACGGGCCTTTTCGCCGCGATCGCACCGTCCTTCGTCGCCGACGTCGTCGGGATCGCCAACCATGCCGTCGCCGGCGCCATCGCGGGGTCCATATTCTTGGCGTCCGCCGTCGCTCAGCTCGTCGGCCGCCGCATCGTCCCGGCGACAGCGGTCGCCTGGGGCTGCGCGATCCTGGTGATGGGCATGGTCATTCTGGCTGTCGCCCTGACGTTTTCGTCGCTGGTGGGGATCATCGTCGCGGCCGTGGTGGCCGGCACCGGGCAGGGCATCAGCTTCAGCCGGGGCCTGGCCGCGGTGGTCGAGCAGGTGCCTACGGAGCAACGCGGCGAGATCAGCTCCACCTATTTCGTAGTGGGCTACGTGGCGATCTCGGTGCCGGTGGTCGGCGTGGGGTTTGCCGCGCAGGCTTGGGGGCTACGCACCGCCGGGGTGAGCTTTGCCGCCGCGGTGGCGGTGCTGTCGCTCGGCTGCCTGGTCGCGATTCTGCTGCAGGGCAGGCGCCCGGCCCGATTGAGTGGTTCTACTCAGGCCTGACATCGGTCGCCGCAGCTAGATTCGGATCATGGCCATCGCAGCGTTCCCGACGGTCGCCGAGGTGGCGGCGAACACCCCGCCCGAGCGGGACCGTGCCATCGACGTCATCCGCATCACCGCACTGGTGGGTGTGGTCGTCGGGCACACCGTCATGGCCACCAGCGTCATCCGCGACGGCGTCTTCTACTGGGAGAACCTGCTCACCACATCGGTGGTGTTCCAGGCCCTGACCTGGGTATTCCAGATCATGCCGCTGTTCTTCTTCGCCGGGGTGGCGGCCTCTGCGCACACCTACGGTGGCGCCTGGGGCGGCTGGCTGCTCAAGCGCTGCACCCGGCTGTACCGTCCGGTGTTCTACTACCTGGCGTTCTGGACGGTGGCGCTGATGGTCGCGCACCGCGCGCTCCCGGTGCACGTGTACGAACCGATCGCAGGAATCTCGATCCAGTTGCTCTGGTTCCTCGGCGCCTATGTCCTTGTACTGGCTGCGGTTCCGCTGCTGACCCGGATCAAGACCACGGGCCGGTTGGTCACCGCCGTCGCCGCCCTGTACGCGTCAGTCGCCGTCATCGATGTCATCCGGATCAACGACCCGAGCTGGAACTGGCTGGGCTACGCCAATCTTGCGGTGTGGCTGGTGCCCGGCATGTTCGGTGTCGCCTACCGGTACCGGCTACTCACCACATCCAACGCGGCCATCCTCGGGGTTTCGATGCTGGCAATCAATCTCGCGCTCGTGCGGTTCGGACCGTACGAACCCAGCCTGGTCGGCATCGAGGGCCAGCAGCTCAAGAACATGGCGCCGCCGTCACTACTACTGGCCGGCCACGCAATCATGATGTGCGCGTTCGCGATTGCCGCAGCGCCCGGCATCGGCCGGTGGGCCCGGCGACCACGGGTGTGGTGGTTGACGGCGATCGGCAACAGCGGCGCCATGACGTTGTACCTGTGGCACATCCCGGCGCTGCTCGGTATGCACCTGGCCTTCGATCTGATGGGGCTGCCCCGCTACCCGGGGCAACCGCATTTCCTCGCGCTCAGCATCGTCCAGCTCGTGGTGATGGCCGTACTGGTCACTGCCTTGTTCGTGGCCCTGCGCCCGCTGGAGAACAACCCGCTGCCGTACTGGGACGGCGGCACGGTCGGCGAATCCGGGGTGCGCAGCGCCACGGTGGGCGCGCTGCTGTGCCTCGCGGGTGCGGCCAACCTGGCCTCGGTGGGCTGGGGACTGAAGGGGCTCGGCCTGTATTGCGTCGCGCTGATGCTGGGCGCACTGGTCGGTGCCCGCAGTCTGGCGCGTTAGCCGCTCTTGCGGCGGAACTCCCGACGGTTCTCCACCGGCCCGTGCGCTCCGCGCGGCTGTTTGCGGCCGGCTTCGGCATGTGACACTCCGTCCGCGGTCTGCGTCTTCTTCCGCTCCAGCGCCTCCCGGAACTTGCGCTTGGTGTCATCTTCGGGAGTCTCGTCGGCCATACCGGCAGCCTAGCCCTCTCACCTGATCCCGGGCGGCATCCCGTACAGATGGTTGATCGGCAGGGTCAGCAGCACCCGCCGGTCATCGACCATTGCCCGGCGGTAATCGTCCCAGTCCGGGTGTTCACCGGCGATGTTGCGGTACAAGGTAATCAACGCCTCGACGGTGTCATCAGCCGGATTCGCGGCAGGTGGGGTCAGTACGGCGTCCCCCTCGGCGACGGCATAGGCCCAGCCGTCGTCGGCGGACACATGGATGGAGGCACGCGGGTCGCGGCGCAGATTGCGGGTCTTGGCGCGCGGTTCGGTCACCGATACCTGCAGGGCGACATTGCGCGCGTCGAACCAGTACGAGACGTTGGACAGCTGTGGTCGGCCGTCCTTCTTCATCGTGGCCAGCACCCCCAGCGAGTTCCCACTGATCAATGCCAACAGCTTGTCGTCGAAAACCTGGCGCCCCATCACACGAGAGTACGACTCTACGATCGGGGACATGAGTGGTCTGACTGGTATCGACGGCACAAGTTTGGAGGGCGTGTCCGCGACCACGCTCTGGACCCTGCACAATCGCGGCACCGAGGCCAAGCGCTCCGACGGCGTGATACGCGACCCGTGGGCGGTCACCCTGTTGGACGCCATCGGATACGACTACCGGAAATTCGGGAAACCCAACCAGTCGCACGCCTTGCGCGCCCGGGCATTCGACGCGGCGGCCATCGACTATCTGAAGACGCACCCGAAGGCATCGGTGGTGGCGCTGGCGGAAGGCCTGCAGACCAGCTTCTGGCGGCTGGCCCGGGCCGGTGTCGCCGACGAATTGACCTGGTATTCCATCGATCTGGAACCGGTGATGGCGCTGCGCCGCCAACTGCTGCCGCGCAATGACCGGATCGTCGAACTGGCGCAGTCGGCGCTGGACCGCAGCTGGATGGACCAGGTGAAGACCGACGACGGGGTGTTCATCACCGCCGAAGGCCTGTTGATGTACCTGGAGCCCGAGGATTCACTGAGCCTGATTGCCGACTGCGCGGCCCGCTTCCCGGGTGGGCAGCTGATGTTCGACTCGATCCCGCACTGGTTCAGTCGCCGCACCCTGACCGGGCTGCGACTGTCCGACCGCTACCTCACCCCGGCGATGCCGTTCGCGATGACCGCCGACGAGGGGCTCGCGCTGGCCGGCAGCATCGACGGGGTACGAAGGGCCCGCGATATCTCGCTGCCGCCCGGTCGCGGGCTGTGGAAGTTCGCAAGCCTGCCGACGCTGGACCGTATCGGCGCCTTCCGGCGCGCCCGGCCCAGCGTCACCCTGCTGGAGTTCGGCTGATGACACGGTATGCCGCGTTCCTGCGCGGCGTGAACGTCGGCGGCGTCACGCTCAAGATGGCCGAGGTGGCGGCGGTGTTCACCGCGGCCGGGTTCACCGACGTGAAGACGATCTTGGCGAGCGGGAACGTGCTGCTGAACAGCTCATCGTCGGCGGACGCAGTCCGCGTGAACGCCGAAGCCGCGCTGCGGGCGAGCTTCGGCTACGACGCCTGGGTGCTCGCGTATCCGGTCGACACCGTCCGGGAGATATCGGAGAACTATCCCTTCGAGCGCGAGGTTCCCGAGCACCACTCCTACGTCACCTTCGTCAGTGACGCCGATGTGCTGGAAGAACTGACGACGCTGGCCGGCGCGGCCGGGGAATCCGCCGCCCGCGGGGACGGAGTGCTCTATTGGCAGGTGGCCCGATCGTCGACGCTGAACTCTGCGATCGGCAAGACGATGGGCAGGAAGCGCTACAAGTCCTCGACCACCACCCGCAACCTGCGCACCCTGGACAAAGTCCTCGCATCGGTACATTCGACACCGTGACTACCCCGCGAGCCGATGCCAGCACCTTGACCGGAGTTTCCGAGACCGCACTGTTGACGCTGCTGGTCCGCGCGACCGAAGCCCGCCGGGCTGACAGGATCATCGACGACCCGGTGGCCGTCGACCTGGTGGACGCCATCGACTTCGATTTCGGGAAGTTCGGATCGGCCAAACGTCAGGACATGGCGTTACGCGCGCTGGCGTTCGACCGCGAGACGAAGAACTATCTGCGCGAGCATCCGTCGGCAACCGTGGTGGCACTCGCCGAGGGTCTGCAGACCAGCTTCTACCGCCTCGACACCGGCGACGTCGGTCACGACTTCGGTTGGCACACGGTCGATTTCCTACCCGTCGTAGCGGTCCGGGAGAAGCTGTTGCCGCCTTCGGAACGCATCTCGGTGAGCGCCCAGTCCGCACTGGACTTCAGCTGGATGGACGACGTCGACGATTCCCAGGGCGTTTTCATCACCGCTGAGGGCCTGCTGATGTACCTGCAGCCCACCGAAGCGCTCGCACTGATCACCGAATGCGCCAAGCGTTTTCCCGGCGGACAGATGATGTTCGACCTGCCGCCCCACTGGTTCGCCTGGTGGGCGCGTCAAGGTCTGCTGCGCCCCTCGCTGCGGTACACGGTGCCACCGATGCCGTTCAGCCTGTCGGTATCGCAGGCCGCCGAACTGGCGCACAGCATCCCCGGCGTGCGGGCGGCGCACGATGTGGAGTTGCCCGAAGGCCGTGGCACGGTGCTCAACGCGCTGATCTGGGCGTCCTACCGACTCCCGGTGCTCGATCAGCTGCGCGGGGTCACAACGCGGCTGGAATTCGGCTGACGGCGCCGAACTTCAGCGCCGCATCCTGCACGGGCCCGTTGCGCAGCACATCGGCGTCGACGGTGTAGTTCATCGTCATCTGCCACGGACCGTGCACACCCTGGCGTGGGATCTCGTTGATCGCACGCTGCACATACCCCGCCGCGAAGTCCAGCAGCGGCTTCGTGGGCATCGCCGGATCGTCGAGTTCGGCACGTACGTGGGTGAATCCGCGATCGTCCATGTAGCTGAGCAGCCGGCAGAAGTGCTCACACAAGAGCCCGACCTTCAGCGTCCACGACGAGTTGGTGTAACCGAAGGCGAACGCGAAATTCGGGATCCCGCTGAGCATGATGCCCTTGTAAGCCACGGTCCGGGCGAAGTCGACCGGTTCCCCGTCCACGGTGAGGCTGATCCCGCCGAAGAGCTGAACGTTCAACCCGGTGGCGGTCACGATGATGTCGGCGTCGAGCTCACGACCGGACTCCAGCAGGACACCGTTCTCGGTGAAGGTCGAGATCCGATCGGTGACCACCGAGGCGCTGCCGTTGCTGATGGCCTCGAACAGATCACCGTCGGGTACCGCGCACAACCGTTGATCCCACGGGTTGTAGGTGGGGCTGAAATGCTCGTCGACCGGGTACCCGGCGGGCAGTTTGGCTGCGTTGATCCGGCGGATCAGCCGGCGCGCGGCGGTCGGATACTTCTGGCAGAACGTATAGACCGCACGCTGTTTGGCGATGTTCTTGCGGCGCGCCAGCGCGTACCCGCGATCTTCACCGAGCAGTTTGCGCGCGGCGTTGGCGAAGCCGTCCTTGGCCGGCACCGGCATGACGTAGGTCGGCGAACGCTGCAGCATCGTCACGTGCCCGGCCGTCGCGGCCATCGACGGCACCAGGGTCACCGCGGTGGCGCCGCTGCCGATCACCACCACCTTCTTACCGGTGTAGTCGAGGTCCTCGGGCCAGTGCTGGGGGTGGATGATCTGGCCGGCGAACCGCTCGCGTCCCTCGAACTCCGGGGTGAAGCCCTCGTCGTAGCGGTAGTAGCCGCCGGCGCAGAACAGCCAGTTGGCACTCAGCTGGGTCAACTCGCCGTCGTGCTCGACGTCGACGACCCAGCGGGCGTCCGCACTGCTCCAGGCCGCGCCGAGGACCCGATGGTGGAACCGGATGTGCTGTTCGATGCCGTTCTCGTCCACCGTTTCGCGCAGGTAAGCCAGGATCTTGTCCGATGTCGCGATGGCGTGTTCGTCGCGCCACGGTTTGAACTCGTAACCGAAGGTGTGCAGGTCCGAGTCCGAGCGAATCCCGGGGTAACGGAACAGATCCCAGGTGCCACCGGTGACACCGCGGGACTCCAGGATGGTGAAGCTGCGGCCGGGATGTTCGCGTTGCAGATAGTAGGCGGCTCCGATACCGGAGATCCCCGCTCCGACGATGAGCACATCAACCGTTTCCATGCGTTGATCGTGCCGCCCGGGGCGGGCCCCAACCAGGTCAAAAAATCCCATAACGACGTATTGATGGTGCAGAGTGCACCTTGGGCCTAGGCTGCGCGGATGGCCGAAGAGCTACCGTCCCCACGGGTCAGGGACCTGATCCGGCAATGCGCCCAGATCGTCGTGAATGCCCGCCCCGAATGGCTCGACGAACTGGACCAGGCCGTGCTGGCCGCCAGCCCGGCCATCGCCGCCGACCCGGAACTGGCCGCCGCCGTCAGCCGCAGCAACCGCGCCAACCTGTATTTCTGGGCCACCGCCAACGTCCGCGATCCAGGCGCGCCGGTGCCGCCCAACACCGGACCCGAACCGCTGAGCATCGCGCGGGAACTGGTGCGCCGCGGGGTGAACGCGTTCCCCTTGGATGCCTACCGGGTCGGCGAGGGGGTGGCGTGGCGCCGGCTGATGGAGATCGCCTTCGAGCTGACCTCCGATGCAGCCGAACTGCACGATCTGTTGCAGGTGTGCTCGCGCTCGATCAGTGCGTTCGTCGATGCGACGCTGACCGGTATCGCCGCACAGATCGAGCTGGAGCGTGATGAGCTCACGCACGGCAGCCACGCCGAACGGCGCGAGACCGTCGCCCTGCTGCTCGACGGCGCGCCCATCCCGCGTGCTCGCGCCGAGCAACGCCTCGGGTACGCGCTGACCGGCAGCCACACCGCGGCCGTCATCTGGACCGACACCCACGACGGCGACCTGGCCCGGCTGGACCGGGCCGCCGAGGCGATCGCGCGCGCCGGCGGCGGGCGGCCGCTGAGCGTGCTGGCCAGCAGCGCCACCCGGTGGGTCTGGACTCCGGGCGATATCGATCTCGACGCAATGGCGGCATCGGCCGATACCGCCGACATCCGGGTCGCGGTCGGCACCACCGGCGACGGTGTGGACGGGTTCCGGCGCAGCCATTTCGAGGCGATCACCACGCAGCAGATGATGGCGCGCCTGCATTCCCGGCAGCAGGTCGCCCGGTTCACCGATGTCGAGCTGGTCTCGCTGATCACCGCCGATCCCGACCGCACCGCCGAGTTCGTCGCCCGGGTACTCGGCGATCTCGCCGCCGCGAGTACCGAGTTGCAAGACACGGTAAGGGTATTCGTCGACTCTCAGTGCAACGCCTCGCGCGCGGCGGCGCGGCTCTACACCCACCGCAACACCCTGCTGCGGCGGCTGGCGCGCGCCGACGAACTGCTGCCCCAGCCGCTGGCCGAACACAGCGTCAGCGTGGCCGTGGCACTCGACGTGCTGCGCTGGACAGGGCTGACGGAAAACCGCGTCTAATCGAAGACAGCGTCCAGATAGCGCAACGCCTCATCCTTGCCGATGCCCAGGGCGCGTGCGGATTCGGCGAACGCGTGCGCGGCGGCGGCCATCGCATTGTCGGCGGGATCGACACGCGCAACGAAAGTGCCGAACCGGCCGCGGGTTTCGAGCACACCCGCGGCCTCCAACTCGCGGTAGGCCCGCGCCACCGTGTTGACCGCGAGACCGAGTTGACCGGCAAGATCACGGACGGTCGGCAGCCGGATGCCGGGCGTGAGCCTGCCGTCGCGCACGCCTTCGATGATCTGCGTCCGCAACTGATCGAACAGCGGGGCTCCCGCCTGCTGATCGAGCCGTACCCACTCCCCCAGACCTCCCACGTGCCCAGTATGTCGCACACACGATAGTTTGGTGAGGTGCGAGTGACGTTGCTGAGCGGTGCGGGCATGTCCGCCGAGAGCGGGGTGCCGACGTTCCGCGACGTCGAGACGGGTCTGTGGGCGAACGTCGACCCCTACGAGATCTCCAGCAGTGACGGCTGGCAGCGCCACCCGGAACGGGTGTGGGCCTGGTATCTGTGGCGGCACTACATGATGGGCGCGGTCGACCCGAACCCCGGCCACCTGGCGGTCGCGGCCTGGGAGGACTACGCCGAGGTGCATGTGGTCACCCAGAATGTGGACAACCTGCACGAGCGGGCCGGCAGCAACCGGGTGTACCACCTGCACGGCAGCCTGTTCGAGTTCCGCTGCGATCGGTGTGGATCGCCGTACACCGGCGAACTGCCCGCGATGCCCGAACCGGTGGAGGTCATCGATCCGCCGCACTGCTCATGCGGCGGCCTTGTCCGGCCGAACGTGGTGTGGTTCGGCGAGGGGCTGCCCGATGACGCCTGGGACCTGTCGGTGCAGGCGGTCGCGAAGGCCGATGTGGTGATCGTGGCCGGGACGTCCTCGGTGGTCTATCCCGCTGCGGGGCTGCCGGAAGCCGCGCTGGCCAACGGAATCCCGGTGATCGAGGTCAATCCGCAGCCCACTCCGCTGTCGGAGGCCGCCACCGCGGTGGTGCGGGAAACCTCGGCGACCGCGCTGCCCCAGCTGCTACAGCGGTTGCCCGCGCTCTTGGGCCGTTAGCGCCAATGCCGCGCAGTTAGCGTTTGTGCGTGGTTGTCAACCGTCGAGGATTTCGATGGTGATGGTGATCGTGTAGTTGGTGCGGTCGATGTTGCCTTTGGCTCGGTGTTTGGAGATGGCGCGTTTGACGACTCGTGGGCATGAACGTGCGCGCCGTGCTGGTAGGGGGTGTTTGAGCGCGGCAGCGCCGATGCGGCCGATCAGGTCAACGGTGGTTTCGGCGATCGTGGCGACGGCGTGGATCACTTGGTCGCGGGCGGTGTGCAGGGCGACGGTGAAGCTCAACCGGTCGGCGCGGATGTCGGTACGGCCCAGGGTGGCATCGGCCATTGCGGTGCGTAGTGCTTGGTAGGTGATCAACAGTGCGTAGACCTCTTGGGCGATACCGGCGGGCGTCGCGGCACGTAACACTCGTCCGCTCAGGATGGTCGATTTCACTTCCAGGTAGCTGGTTTCGATTTCCCATCGCTGATGGTAGAGATCGACGAGTTCGTGTGCAGGGTAATGCTTTTCGTTGGTCAATGTGGTGACCAGGCGGTAGTGGCCGACTCGAGTCGTTGTGGCATTCAAGCGCACGGTGATCGAGGCGTCGATCACCCGTACGGTGACTGACCCCATGCGTGTCAGCCAGCTGCGGTCGCCCAGCGTGGTGATGGCCGGCAGGTTTCGGACATCTTTACAGCGGATCAGTAGGTCCGCTCTGGCGTCGGCGATCTGTTCGATCAGGGCGACCACGGCGAAGTTGCGGTCGGCCAGCAACAGCATGCCTGGCTTCATGCACTGCAGAAGTTTCGGTGCGTAGGTGGTTTCGCCGACACGGTAGGAGCCGAACACGGCATCGATGACGGTGCGGGTGCCGCACGCTACGACGGTGAGCAGACGCAGCATCGGATACCCGGACTCGGCGTCAGGACGCCCGGTTTGGCGGCCGAACTCTGCGGCGTTGGCCGCGCTGTTGGGCACGAACATTGAGGTGCCATCGATTGCGCAGACCAGCAAGCCGCGCCAGCGGATCGCACCGGCGGCCGGGCCGGCCAGCAGGCTGAACAACTCACGTAGCGGGGCCACCCCGACCCGGCGCATCGCTTGGGACAGTGCCGAGGAGCCTGGTGTAGCCACGGTGGCCGAATCCAAGCCCGCGATCAAGTGGGCCCAGACCCCGCGGTAGCCGACCTCGGCGAACAGTGCCCCA
>JAXHOA010000032.1:0-6157 GCA_034520035.1 Mycobacterium sp.
ATCACGCATTGACGTGGAAGTCCCCGGTGTGCTCGAGCGTGGCGGGCTTGGCTGCTGGGTCGGCGCTCGTCCAGGTCCAGCGTTCTTCGAGCACCAGCGGCAGGTTGTCCTCGCCGACGGGTTTCGGCAGGCCGCCCAGTCGAGCACTTCGGACCAGCTCCGGGGACAGTGGTTCGGGAATCGGGCAGCCCCGGTCGCGGTGGGCGGCGATGATCGGCGCGCCCGGCGCGGGCGCGGGCCTTGTCCTCGCACCTCGGACATGAAGCCCCGCACCTCGTTGAGGAACAGCCCCGCCTGCTTGTACTCGCGGATGAAGCGGGGGTCACCGGTGATGTGCACCAGCGACAGCAGCAGGGTGGGGAATGTTGACCCCTTCGAGCGCCGCGGCGATGTCGGCGTCGGAGGTGTCAAACGGCTGTCCGGCGTGGAAGCTGCGCGTCACGGGCAGTTACGCTACGGCGCGTTGCGTTATAGGGCAAGGGCGGTGTCGACAGCCGCCGCTAGCGCTGCTCGCCGCAGCAATCAGCGGCCAGGGCATTCGCCATCTGGGTCCGCCCACCGCGTAGATGATGCGCGAGTAACTCCTCGCACTCGGGGTCCCCCGCCGCCCAGGCCTCGAAGATTCGCGGGTGCTGCACCGAGCCCCGCGGGGCCACTACTGGCAGCCGGTACATGCGCACAAGATAGCGCTGCACGCTCTGCCAGATGGGTTCGAGCGTCCGGCGGGACACCTCGGTGGTGGCCGGCAGTATCAACGCCGCATGAAAATCGCGATGGGCATCCTGGAAGCGAATCGGATCGCCAACGGGATCGAGTGGCTCGCTCGCGTCCAGCGCGCGCTTGGCTGCGTCGACATCCTCGGCCGTCTTCACTGCGCATGCCCGGGCGATGAGCGCAGTCTCCAGTATCAGCCGCAGTTCATAGAGGCCGTCGATCTCAGGTCCGCTGAGCTCGGTGACGCGGGACCCATGGTTGGGCACGCTTCGGATCAGACCCTCACCTTCCAGGGTGCGAAGGGCTTCGCGGACCGGGATGTGAGAGACCTTGTAACGATTACGAATATCGTCGACCACGATCCGAGATCCCGGTTCGAGATCATTGGCCAGTATGCGAGTGCGCAGGGCTGACACCAGCCTCTGCGTGACGGTCGTCGAGGTGCCGTCGATCTCGGCAGCACCTGGCCGGCGCAGGTCCTCGGTGGCGGTCATGGGCGCATGGTATCGGTGGCCGCGCCCACCACCGTGCCACGGTGCCCGGGAAACCGGGACTGCGGCCGGGGTGAGGGGCGCGGGACGGGATCGAGCATTCCGGTGGCGGGTTGCATCAAACTATAATATATTCTTTGGGGGGTGGCGGGTTGTCAGTCCGCCAAGGGAGGCGTCGCGACCGGCGGTGCATTCTGCGTGCCGATCTCGACGAATCCCTCGTTTGGTACGGACACGCGGTCCGTATGAGTTCGGCCGCACGGGCAGAAAGGACTCGTGCACCCCCGGGCCGCGACAAGCATTCCGGTCCGAAGTCGCGCTTGCGCGGTGGTCGGCCAAGGCCGATTGGCGATACGTCGACATGATGCGCTGAAGAGTCAGTTGATCATGTTGGAAAATAGACGATTTCGCGCGCAAGAAAAGCGATCGAAGCTGCAACTGATTGCTGCGCAACTGATTTCGATCTGCACCCACCTGTCGTGGCGCGCGGCAACTTCTGGACGCACGCGCCGTGATTGTCGAAACATCAACGGCCACATCACATAACAGGGACAACTCGAAGCCTGTGCCGCTTCACGAGAATTTAACTATTTCATTCCAACTAAATCTAGCGCCGGGAATATCAATGTGATTAAACTGACGACGTGCTTCTCTACGTGATCCGGCGGTTGGGCCAGTCACTGCTCGTCCTTTGGGCGGCTTTCACTTTGGCCTTTCTGATCCTCTTCATCATGCCCTCCGACCCTGTTCGCCTTGTGCTCAACTCAGGTGGGGCAGGCAATGTCGCGGCGACCGTCTCGCCCGAGCAGATCGCCGCGATCAACGCAGAGTTCGGCTTCGATCGACCCGTGATCGTGCAGTATCTCTCGGCACTGGGCAATGCACTCCAGGGGGATTTCGGTAGCTCGTTGCAGAGTCGCCAACCTGTGGTCGCCGAGATCGCGGCGGTGTTGCCGAGTACGCTCACCCTCGCGGCGCTGGCGCTGATCTTCGCCGTGATGTGGGGAACTCTGCTGGCAGTTCTGAGCACCTATACCAGGATGGGCTGGCTACGGCAGATCCTCTTGTCACTGCCATCAATTGGCGCATCGGTACCCGCGTTCTGGCTGGGTCTGCTACTCATCCAGCTGTTCTCCTTCCAGCTCGGCTGGTTCCCTCCGATGGGGAACGCCGGGTGGGGAAGCCTCGTCATGCCGGTGCTCACACTGTCACTACCGGTCGGGGCTGCCATTGCGCAGATTCTGGCTCGCAGCCTTCGCACCGCGATGTCGCAGCCCTATGTGGTGACAGCCCGCGCCAAGGGTGCATCGCGCCTACGGGTAGTCCACCACCATGCGATCCGGAATGCGGCCATCCCGCCACTGACGATGATGGGATTGCTCGTGGGCCAACTCGTCGCGGGAGCCGTCATCACAGAAACTGTCTTCTCGCGAAGTGGCTTGGGCAGACTCACGGTCTCGGCCGTGAATCGCCAGGACATCCCGGTGGTACTCGGCGTGGTCGTGCTGTCGGCGTTGATCTTCGTGATCACAAGCCTGATCGTCGATCTCCTGTATTCGGTCATAGACCCGCGGGTCAATGTCCGTTCGCTGGTTCGCATCTGACCGCAACACTGTTGTCCCCGACGACTGCCCCCGCGGGCCTTCACCGATTGAGAGGAATGAATGACAAGCGCCATCCCGGTGGGTGCCATCGGCACCCGCACCTGGACCGTGGACGAGACCCGAACCATCACAAGAGGTCCGGTAGAGGTCTTCTCCACTCCCAACATGATCCTTCTGCTGGAGGAGGCGGCCATGGAGGCACTTGCGCCCTACCTGAGCTCGACCGAGGAGAGCGTCGGCAGCACCGTCGCGATCGCGCACGTCGCCGCAACACCGATCGGAATGATGGTGACCGCGACAGCGACGGTGACGGCGGTCGACCGTCGCCGCGTGAGTTTCGCCGTGGAAGCGCGAGATGACGCGGAGGTGATCGGGCACGGGACTCATGACCGCTTTGTGATCGAGTTGGAGCCCTTCGTCACTCGCCTGGCCAAGAAGGCCGAGCAGTGACCGCAAAGAATCTCGCTGCGCTCTTTCAGCCGTCGTCTGTTGCGATCGTCGGGCTGTCCGATCGCAAAGGTTCCGTCGGTGCAGGCTCACTGGCCAATCTGCGGCGGTTCGGCTTCACGGGTGACATCTATGGCGTGCATCCGAAACGAGACGAGATCTCTGGCGTGCCATGCCATCCCACCCTGACGGATCTCCCCTTGGTTCCGGATGCGGTGGTCATCTGTGTCGGCGGGGAGAGCGTCGTCACGGTTGCCGAAGAGGCGGCCAAGCTCGGAGTGCGTGCCGCGGTGACCTACGCGTCCGGGTTCGCCGAGGTGGATGGCGGGGATGCAATCCAGGACCGTCTCGCCGAGGTGTGCGAGTCCAACGACGTCGCACTGGCCGGCCCGAACTGCATGGGCGTGTTCTCACCGGCCAATCGGTCCGCGTTGTACTACTCGACGTTGCCCGACGATATGCCGGAGGGCAACGTCGCTCTGCTGTCCCATTCGGGCTCGATCTGTATCGCCATGATCTGCAGCGGCCGGTTTGCCTTCTCGCATGTGGTTTCGGCAGGCAATGAGGCCGTCCTGGATGCCGGTGCATTCCTGAACCACTTCGCTGCGGATCCTGACGCAGAGGTGATCGCCCTGGTGATCGAGACAGTCCGGGACGCCGCGTCGTTCAGGTCGGGGGCACTGGCCGCCGCGGCAGCCGGTAAACCGGTGGTGTGTCTGAAGCTCGGGAGGACCGACGTCGGCGCGAAAGCTGCTGCTGCGCACACCGGTGCGCTTGTCGGCAGCCACGACGAGTTCCTGGCTTTCGCCGAGTCCTTGGGCGTCTTGGTCGTCGGCGACCTCGATGAGCTGACTGAAACGGTCGACCTGATGGCACATGGCACCATCCGCACCGATGGTGGGCTGGCGATCCTCAGCCTTTCAGGCGGAGAGAACTCCTTGGTGTCGGACCTGGCGACCGACGCGGGCATCGCCTTTCCAGAACTGACCGGTGAGACCATCGCTCGGCTGCGCACCATCCTGCCTGACTTTGCAAACCCGCGAAATCCACTGGATGCCACCGGAACTGCCGTGCACGATGGCGAAATGTACCGCGCCGCGTTGCGTACGTTGGTCTCCGACCCGGGAGTCGGTCTCGTCGGAGTGGGTCTGGACGCTCCCACGGGCCTGGACCGTCCGCATGCGCATAACTATGCCCGAATCGCGGCCGATGTCGCGCTGGTGGCGGGCGACACCGACACACGGATCTTCTTTCTGTCCAGCGTGGGGGCCGAAATCAATCCACTGATACGCGCTGCACTGGGCCCGGTCCCGGGGCTCCAAGGAATCCGGGAAGCCATGGTGGCCGCGCGCGCTGCGCTGGCCTATCCGCGACTTCGGCAACGTGCGCTGGCCAGGCAGATCACCCTCGATGTCCCGAAACAGGCTGGCATTCCTCTTTGCGAGTTGAGCGCGCGTGCGTTGGTCGAGGAGTATCGCCTGCCGGTTCCCGGCAGCGAGCTGGTCAACGACGCGCGCACAGCCGTGGGAGCCGCCGAGCGCATCGGCTACCCCGTCGCATTGAAGGTGTCATCACCGGACATCGTGCACAAGACGGAGGCCGGCGGTGTGGCCTTGGGGATCACCTCCGCCGCGGAGTTGTCCAGCGCGTTCCACACCATGGTGGCCGCTGTCGAGGCAGCCGAGCCGACCGCTCATGTGCACGGGTATCTGGTCGAAGCGATGGTGCCGGCTGGCGTCGAGCTGTTGGTGTCGCTGCGCAGGACGGCGTTCGGCGTACTGATCACCGTCGGTCTGGGGGGCATCCTGGTCGAACTCATCGGATCGACGGCGAGCGCCCTCGCCCCGCTGACCGAGCAGGACGTGGACCAGCTACTGAGGTCTTCGCGGGCAACGGATTTTCTTGCAGGGGTACGCGGCGCGCCACCGGCAGACCGCGCCGCCTTCGTGTCGTTCCTGATGCAGATGAATCACTTGGCAGAAACGCTCGATGAGCGCATCGCCGAGGTGGAGTTCAACCCGGTGACCGTTCTTCCCTCGGGTCTCCACGTGCTTGATGCGGTCGTCACCGCGGGGCAGCTGTGAGTGCCTCCGGCGTAGTCGCAATGTTCCACCGTGACCGATCGGTGTCGATCGGCAGCGTCGGCAGATGACAGATCGAACTCGAGGTCGACGCGCAGTGCCGGTACCTCGGACCACCACCCTAGGAGACAACATGTCAGAACCCCGTCAACAAACACATGCCCGGCGACATTCCCGGCCGGCTGCGCTCACCGTGGCGGCACTGCTCGCTGCAACGCTCGTCGCGTGTGGCTCCGGCGGAACGGGCGCCAACAGTGGCGGCGCCGCAGACGGACCACCCAAGTCCGGCGGCACCCTGCGCATCGGCATCTCCAGCGATGCGGCCTGTCTGGATCGCCGGCGGCCTGATCCTGCTGCCGCTGGCTTTGATCATGGAACCCGCGCTGCCACCCCTGACGGCGACGAACCTCGTCGGACTCGCCTCTGGCTCGGCCTCAATCGGAGCTGCGGCCAGCTATGTGCTCTGGTTCCGGGGTGTCGCCCGCCTCGGGCCCGGCGCGGTCTCGATGCTCGGCATGATGAGTCCCATGACGGCCGTGACCCTTGGCTGGGTCGTGCTGGGCCAGTCCCTGTCGCCGCTGCAGGGACTCGGCGCAGCCATCGTCCTTGGTTCGGTCTGGACAGGACAGCGAGCAAAACCGCCCTACCGCCGAAGTCGCCACCCTGCCTACGGCCCCCAGCCCGGCAAGGACAGCCTGATCACCATTCAAGAAGGGACCTTCCGAATGACTGCTCTGACACTCACCAACGACATTGTGCGCAAGGCGCGGCTCGCCGGGTTGCTCTACCTAGTGCCAATACGTAACTGAAATCAGTGACA
>JAXHOA010000034.1:0-6202 GCA_034520035.1 Mycobacterium sp.
GTCCTGCACGACATCTGTCTGCGGATCGCGCCGGGGGAGACCGTTGCCATCGTCGGCGCGTCCGGGTCCGGCAAGTCGACGTTGGCCCATCTGCTGGCGCGCTTCCACGACCCGACCGCCGGAGCGGTCCGGCTTGATGGCCGCGACATCCGCGATTACAGCCTGACCTCGCTGCGCGCGAACGTCGGCATCCTCTTCGAGGAAGGTTTTCTGTTCTCCACGACGATCAGGGACAACATTGCGTTCGGCCGACCCGATGCCAGCGACGACGAGGTGGAGCACGCCGCTGTGGCCGCCCACGCCCACGGATTCGTCGCGGGTCTGCCCGAGGGCTACGGCACGGTGGTCGGAGAGCGCGGCTTCACGCTGTCCGGTGGTCAGCGGCAGCGCCTGGCACTGGCTCGCGCGGCCCTGACCAACCCGACCGTGCTCATCCTCGACGACGCCACCTCGGCGATCGACGCACGCACCGAACACGCCGTGCACCGCTCACTGGAGGAGGTGCGCGACCGGCGCACCACGGTGCTCATCGCGCACCGGCGATCGACCCTGATGCTCGCCGACCGGGTGATCGTGCTGGACCGCGGCCGGATCGTCGACAGTGGGACGACCGAGGAGCTGCTGGTGCGCTCGGAGCTGTTCCGCGAGCTGCTGACCGGTCCTGAGGCGACAGTCGCCGGTTCGGTGTCGGCAGAGCCGCCGGTGGCCGCGCTCGACCCGGTGGCCTGGCCCGAGGGTGTCTCCCGGCTGGGCGCGCCGAAGATGAGCAGTTTCACCAGCGAGGCGGCCACCCGGGCGGCCTCGGGATCGCAGGGGCCCGGCATGAGTGGGGATGCCTCGACGCTGGCCGGGTTGTCGAGCGTATCCCCGAAGTTGACGGACGCGGTACGGGCACTGCCACCGCTGCGGGACACACCGGACATCGACATGGCAGAGGCGACCGCACCGGTCCGAGAACTGTCCATGGCCAGCGTTTTCCGACCGTTCCGCCGGCCACTGCTGCTCGCGAGCCTGCTGGTGGTGTTCGACGGGATGTTGTGGATCTCTGCGCCGGTGCTGATTCGGTACGGGCTCGACCATGGCGTGCTGAAGAACTCGCACCGGGCGCTGGTCGTGGTGTGCCTGGTACTCGGGGCGGTGCAGGTGTTGATCTGGATCAACACCAGGGTGATGGTGGTCTACACCCAACGAACGGCGGAGCGCGTGCTGTTCGGTCTGCGCGTGCGCACCTTCGCCCACCTGCAGCGGCTTGCGCTCAACTACTACGAGCAGTTCATGGCGGGCCACATCATGACCCGGATGACCTCCGATGTGGAGGCCTTCGCCCAGCTTCTGCAGCAGGGCCTGCTGACGGCGATGGTGAGCCTGCTGTCCTGCGCCGGGGTGGCGGTGGCGCTGGCCATCTTCGATCCACAGTTGGCCCTGGCGACCGCAGCGGTGCTGCCGTTCCTGATCGCCGCGACGCTGTGGTTCCGCAGCGAGTCGGGGCGGACGTATCTGCTGGCCCGCGAGCGGGTCTCGGTGCTCTACGGCAACATGCAGGAAAGCCTGGCCGGCGTTGCGGTGAGCCAGGCCTACTGCCAGCAACCGGCCAACGAGGCGCGCTTCGCGCTGCTCGCGGACTCCTACTGCACGGCGCGGGTGCGCTCGGCCGAGCTGATGGCCCGGTTCTTTCCCTTCCTGCTGCTGCTCAGCATCGTTGCGAAGGCGATCGCGCTCGCGGTCGCGGCACCGCGCCTGGTCTCCGGTGACCTCAGCTACGGCGTGCTCATCGCTTTCCTGCTCTACCTGGATCTGTTCTTCGCACCGATTCAGCAGCTGTCCTTCGTGTTCGACCAATGGCTGCAGGCCGGTGTTGCGCTGACCCAGCTGCGTGAGCTGCTCAGGACGCCGAGCGCGACGCCTGCGGCCGCGTCCGGCGCCCGCCGGGAGCGGCTCGACGGCCGGATCCAGCTCGATCACGTCACGTTCGTCTACCCGAGCACCGGCCTGGTTGCGATGAACGATGTCTCGCTGGAGATCCCGGCGGGACAGACGGTGGCGCTGGTGGGCACCACCGGGGCCGGTAAGTCGACCTTGGTCAAACTCATCGCCCGGTTCTACGACCCCACCTCAGGCACCGTGTTGATCGACGGGTTGCCGCTCCGCGAGCTCGACCTGGTGGCATATCGCCGCCAACTGGGCTACGTCCCGCAGGAGCCGTTTCTGTTCTCCGGAACGATCCGCTCCAACATCGCCTACGGCAACCCGGATGCACCGGATCTGCTCGTCGAACAGGCGGCCCGCGCGGTCGGGGCGCACGCCTTCATCGCCGAACTGCCTTGCGGTTACCACACTCCCGTCAGTGAACAGGGCGGTTCACTGTCGGCCGGCCAGCGACAACTGCTGGGGCTGGCCCGCGCCCTGCTGGTCGACCCCCGCATCCTGCTGCTGGACGAGGCAACAGCCAACCTGGACCTGGCCACCGAGGCGCAGGTGCAACGGGCCATGAATCAGGTCTCGCAGGGCCGCACCACGATCGTGATCGCCCACCGGCTGCAGACCGCCCGCGCCGCCCAACGCGTGCTGGTCGTGGACAACGGGCTGATCGTCGAGGACGGCTCGCACGAGGATCTGCTCGCCCTCGGTGGCCGGTACGCCGCCCTGTGGTCGGCCAACACCGAGCACCAGCCAGTGGCCTGACTTGCGAGTCAGGCTGAGCGCGACGCACTCGCCGTGAACGCAATGCGGTCGCTGCGCATCCGGAACTGGGACAGCGCCCGTGGCTGCCCGCTGGCATCCTCCAGGATGTCCTCCAAGAAGATCATCGGTGCGCCCGGCTCGATGCCGACCAGCGCTGCGGACTGCTCGTCGGCCGCGGTGGCACCTATCGTGGTGCGACTGCTGGTGATCCTGACGTCGAGTTGCCTCTCCAGGAAGAGAATCGGGTCGGGCTCGTCGAACTCCAGGCTGGGGGACTGGTCGGGGTGCACAGCGATATAGCTCACCGAGATGCCCAGCGGCTGCGTGTTCTGCACGAGCAGCGACTCGATCATGAGCATCGACCAATCCGCGGACAACCGTAGCCGCTCCCGCACCATGCGGAGGTCGCCGAGCGGGCGGTACTCGAGGTTCTTGAGCTCGGTCCGGATACTGGCGTCGCCGCCGAACTCCGTGACGGGGGCGAGCTGGTTGATGCGCAGCATCACCGCCCCCGCCGAGCGGGTACCCCGTTTGGGGCTGCGGGTCACCAGGCCGTCCTTGGCCAGTTGTTGCAGCACCGCACGGACCGTATTGCGGCTCGCCGACAGCGCATCGATGAGCTCGCCCTCGACCAGGAACTGATCGCCCTGTCCGTTCTGCAGCGTTGAGCGCAGCAGGTCGTAGGTCCGTCGCAGCGAGTTGTTGAGTCGGTCCGGAGTCTGGCGGTTGCGCTGGTAGACAGTCTCCGGCCGCTCGGGCCGGGGCGGGCCCTGCCTCATCGCGCACCGCCGGAACGGAACTGGCGAATACAGATCCTCATGACAACCTCCTGCTGAAGCGGTTGGGGGAATCGTCTGACACCAATTAACAAACGGTTTGTTTCAACTCATCGCCGCTGAGAAGTCGGGGGCTTTACGCGGGTGTTGCCGACGGGTGATCGCCATCACCCGAGCCGGCACCTGCCGTCGAACCGCATGTGCAGTGGCGCAATGGTGGCGTTCGGCATTCGACATCGGGCGATGACCCGGACCGCGTTGAGTGACCGGAAGCGGCATGACCGGCGCTGGAATCGTTGGCGTCGAACGGTATTGAGGAGGCCCGACGTGGATGGTGACCGGAGGATGCACCTGGCCTGGTTCCTGGGCAACGGTTTTGGTGTGCACGACTGGAAGAGTCAATGGCGCGGCACGGCCGCCACGGATTGGATGAACGGCGAGTTCCACGTCGACTTCATCCGTGCGCTCGAACGTGCCTGCTTCGACTACCTGATCATCGAGGACTCCGCCTATGTGCCCGACGGATACGAGAACTCGATGCGGTATTACCTCCACAATGCGCGGGCGGTGCCCAAACACGATCCGGCGGTCCTGGCCACCGTGATGCTCAGCGCGACGCGCCGCATCGGCGTCGTACCCACGCTCGCGGTGACCGAGTATCAGCCGTATCAGCTGGCCCGATTGGTCGCAACGCTGGACAACCTGTCCGCAGGCCGGGCGGGGTGGAACATCGTGACGGGCAGCTCGGATCGGGCGGCCCAGAACTACGGCAAGCAGGGCCAGCCCGCCCACGATCTGCGCTATGAGATGGCCCAGGAGATGACCGATGCCGTGTGCGCACTGTGGTCTTCGTGGGACGCCGACGCCGTGGTCGCCGATCTGGAGGCCGAGATGTTCGCCGACCACACCAAGGTCCGTCCGGTGGACTTCAACGGCCGGTTCTTCCGCAGTCGTGGGCCGCTGAACACGGCGCCGCCGCCGCAGGGTCGGCCGGCACTGGTCCAGGCCGGTGGATCGTCAGCCGGGCGTGCCTTCGCGGCCAAAAATGCGGACAGCATCATCGCTGCTGCGACATCGGTGGAGGAGATGAAGGAGTACCGCGACGACGTCCTCGCCCGCGCGGCGGAAGCGGGGCGGGACCCGGCAGAGGTCAAGGTGTTGTTCCTGTGTACGCCATATCTGGGGGAGACCCACGCCGAAGCGGTGGACCGCAAGAAGCGCCACGACGACGAGGTGTGGGAGAACCCCGAGGCCGGGCTGGCGGGTCTGGGCTTCATCACCGACATCGACTTTTCGCCCTACGACGTGGACACCCCGTTGCGGGACCTGGCTGCGACATTCGAGACCAACGGACATCAGAGTTCGCTTGCTGCGCGTCTGGGGGATCCGTTGCGCACCCTGCGAGAAGTTGCGGCCCAGACCCATGCCATCGAGCCGGTGGGTACTCCCGCCGAGGTGGCTGACGAGCTGGGCAAGATCATTGGCGAAGTCGGTGGTGACGGCGTGCTTTTCGTGGCCGGCCCGCTCAACCGGCGCGTGGTTGCCGAGATCACCGACGGGCTGGTACCGGAGCTACAGGCACTCGGCCTGGCGCGGACCTCCTACGAATCCACGCAGCTGCGGGGAAACCTGTCGAGCTTCTGAACATTCACGTGGTGCGACGGGCCATGGCGCTGAACGCGACTCGGTCACCGCGCAGCCGGAGTTGTGACAGTGCCCTGGGCTGTCCGTTGTGGTCCTCGAGGACGTCCTCGAGCCAGATCAGCGGGGCGCCGACGTCGACACTCATCAGGTCGGCGGTCTGTTCGTCGGCAGTGACGGCGCCGACGGTGGTGCGGCTGGGGCCTATGCGAATCCCGAGTTGCCGCTCCAATATCGCGATGACGTCCTGCCCCTCCACATCTATGTCGTGCGACTGGCCCTCGCTCATGGCGATGTAGCCCACCGTGACCCCGATCGTGATCCCGTCGTGCACCATGAGGCTTTCGATCATCAGGACGTCCCACCCGGCGGGCAGCCGCAGGCGGTCGCGCACCACCGGCGGGCGGCCAACCGGCCGGCATTCGATCGTGCGGGTTTCGAGCGGGGCAGACGGCTCGCGGGCGAGCTGATCCATCGTCTTGAGCTCGTCTATGGGCAACAGCAGCGAACCAGCGGCTCGGGTGCCCTTCTTGGGCTCGCGGGTCACCAGACCCTCACGCGCCAATTGCTGCAGCACCGCCCGGACCGTGCTACGGCTCGCCGAAAGTGCTTCGGTGAGCTCGTGTTCCACGAGAAGCAGATTCCTGCTGGTCGACATGAGGGTCGACCGCAGGAGGTCATAGGTGCGCCGCTGCGAGTTGTTCAGCCGATCGGGGCTGTGGCGCTGTCGTTGGTAGAGCACGTCAGGGCGGGTCGACCCGGCGTGGCGGAATTTCGGCCTGCACACTCCATGCGGTTCGCCTGCTGACACCTTGTGCTCCGATCTTCACAAACCCCCGCTCGCCGATAGAAGCAGTGGTTTGTAAACGCGGTCAGCCGTCAGTGCTTCGCCGGGGTTACATCACTTCTTGTGTCAGGCAGGTAGCGGCAGCGTTTCGACGACTTCGAGACCGTAGCCGGCAAGGCTGGTCCGGGTGACCTGGTGGTTCGTCAGCAGTCGCATGCGCCCCACCCCGAGGTCGGCGAGGATCTGGGCCCCCACCCCCTGATCGCGGGCATCCGTGCCGCCGTGCGGGTCTGCGTGGCCACGCTGGTAGAGCACG
>JAXHOA010000115.1:0-3126 GCA_034520035.1 Mycobacterium sp.
GGGTTCTACTGCGCAGCGACAGCGCGCAGAGCCGCCATGACATCAGCGTCATCGCCGCCCCGGTGTATGACCACCACCAACGTCAGATCATGGTCGCCACACTGCAGATCGGCTCGGCGTTGAGCAACGACGAGATCACCGCGCACGCCCGCGGGCTCGTGACCGCAGCGGACGCCCTCACCGGCCAGTTGGGTGGATCCAAACCGGCCCACCGACGCACGGGTATGTGAAACGCACAACCTCGCCCGTAAATACGGGTCGGGGTATCGTGACCGCACGGGTGGTCTACCGCGATGCCAGTTGCCGCACCGACGCACCGCTTCGCGAGCCGGGATTCACGTGACGGCCGACGACCGGGCACGGTACCCGGGTACGCGTCTTCAGAACCTGATCAGGCCACGCAGGTTGCGCCCACCGTGCATATCCTCATAACCCTGATTGACCTCGTCGATGGTGTATTCGCGGGTGATCAGCTCATCGAGCTTGAGCCGGTCCGCCCGATAGAGATCAAGCAATCGGTATATGTCGTTGCGCGGGTTCGAGGATCCGAAAAGGCAGCCCCTGACCTGCTTTTCGTACAGGGTGAGGTCAAAGAGCGACATGTCCACGGTGGTATCGGTGGGGTGCGGAATAGCGGTCATCACCACCCGGCCGCGCTTGCCGACCAGGCTCAAACCCTGCGCCACGTAGGCACCTTCACCGCTGTCGGTGGTGACGACGCAGACATCGGCCATCGTTCCCCGGGTCAGATCGGCGATGAGCGCCTGAGCCTGCCCGACCGAGGCGGCCGCATGGGTGGCACCGAATTCGAATGACCGTTCCCGCTTGTAGGCGACCGGGTCCAGCGCCACCACGTACCGTGCGCCGGCGATCTTGGCACCCTGTACCGCGTTGATGCCCAGTCCACCGACTCCCATGACGACGACGGTGTCGCCGTCCCGGGTTTCGCCGGTACGGACCGCGGCACCGTATCCGGTGGTGACACCGCAGCCGACCAGCGCGGCCTTGTCCAGCGGGATGTCGCTGTCCACCTTCACCACCGAGGAGACCGGGACCACGGTGTACTCGGAAAACGTTCCCAGTACGCACATCTGGCCGATGTCCTGACCGCGGCCGTGGAAGCGGAAGGTGCCGTCGAGCTGCGGTCCGGCGACGATGGCCGCGCCGTACACGCACAGGTTG
This sequence comes from Mycobacterium sp., assembly GCA_034520035.1. GTDB lineage: Bacteria > Actinomycetota > Actinomycetes > Mycobacteriales > Mycobacteriaceae > Mycobacterium. Next base: position 1,183 of record JAXHOA010000115.1, read on the forward strand.
CTGCTGCCGCGTGCGCATTCCCGGCAACGCCCGCAGGCCGGGATGAAACTGAGCACGACGTGATCGCCCACCTCGACCTCGCACACCCCCAGGCCGATCTCGACCACCACGCCGGCACCCTCGTGCCCGCCGACCACCGGCAGGTTCATCGGCATATCACCGGTGACCAGATGATCATCGGAGTGGCACAAGCCGCTGGCAGTCAGCCTGACCAGCACCTCCTGCGCCTTGGGCCCGTCGAGCTCGAGCTCCTCGACCTCCCACTTCTGGTGCAGTCCCCACAGCACAGCGGCTTTCGTCTTCATGGCGTCGTTCTCCCAACTCGTTTCAGGGGCGTTCGGGCGTCCAGGTGGCGGGCAGGCTGTTGATGCCGTTGATGAAATTGGCCACCTGGAAATTCGGCTCGGGTGCGGAGATGTCCGGGATCCGGCTGTAAACCTCGACCAGCAACGACCGCAGCATGGTGCGCGCGAGCGCCGCACCCAGGCAGTAGTGCGGTCCGCCACCGCCGAAGGCCAGGTGTGGGTTGGAGGCACGCGAGATGTCGAAGGTGAACGGGGCCTCGAAGATATCCTCGTCGCGGTTGGCCGAGCAGTACCAGAGCACCACCTTGTCGCCGGTCTTGATCTGCGACCCGCGCACCGTGAAGTCCTTGATGGCGGTGCGGCGCATGTGCACCAGCGGCGATGCCCATCGCAGCACTTCCTCGACCGCGGAATCGACCGTGCCCTCGATATCGGACACCAACAGGTCGCGCTGCGCGGGGAACTGCGAGAACGCCAGGATCGCGTGTGCCGACGCGTGCCGGGTGGTGTCGTTGGCGGCGACGGCCAACAGTACGAAGAAGGCCTTCAGTTCGTCGTCGGTCATCTTCTCGCCGTCGAACTCGGCCTGCACCATCCAGGTCAGCAGGTCTTCACCCGGGTTTGCGCGACGCTGGGGAATCAGGATCGACGCCACGTCGTGCAGGTCCATCACGGCGCCGCCGAACAGCTCCAGGGCGCTCTGGTCGCCGCGAACCTCGGGGTCGGTCCAGCCCAGCAGCCGCTGCGCGGCGTTGATGGTCTTCTCGTGGATCTCGCCCTCAGGCAGGCCGAAGAAACTGCCGAAGATGCGTCCGGGCAGTTTGACCGAGACCAACTCGACGAAGTCACCCTCGCCGAGGTGGGACATCTCGGTGATCAGGTCGCGGGCGTGACCCTGGATCCAGTCCTGCAACCGGCGCATATTGCGCGGCTTGAACGCATCCAGGGTGATGCCGCGCAGCTGGGTGTGCCGCGGTGCGTCCATCGCGATGAACGACTGCGCAATGCTGCGCAGCTCCGGCGGAAAGTCCTCCATGGTGATGCCCTGCGCGGAGGAGAAGGCCTCGGTATGGCGGCTCGCCAACCGGATGTCCTCATGCTTGGTCAGCGACCAGAACCCGTTGACGTTGAGTTCCGGTGGCAACAGCTCGGTGTCGGCGGGCCGGCTCCACGCCACCGGGTTCTCACGGCGCAGCACCGCGAAGGCCGCGTCGCGCTGCTCGTGCGGAAGTGCCCAGAACTCGCCGGCGCTGAGGTCGATATCGCCATGGGTGGTGGCAGGGAACGTTGTCGTCATGAGGGGTGGTGTCCTTTTTCGGGCCGTGCCCGCCGTGTGGTCCAGGTCACGTGGCGGATTGATGCCAGTCTTGGATACCGGGCCGGAGATTGGTGCCGACCTGCGGGCCAACCCACGGCCCGTGCGGGCCACGTCTGGGCAGTGGGTTTCGCGCCGCAATATCAGGAGACGGGAACGGTGAACGAGGCGGTCAGTCCGCCGCCGTCACGCGCGCCGAACAGCAAGGTCCCGCCCAGGGCATCGACGATCTGCGCAACAATCCACAGCCCCAGCCCGGCCGTGCCGTGCCGGTCCGACAGGCTGACGAACTTGAGCAATACGTAACCGAACGGTAGCGGCTAC
>JAXHOA010000098.1:0-2274 GCA_034520035.1 Mycobacterium sp.
GGCCGTAGAACACCCCGGGTGGGGTCGAGGTCGCCGCTACGAGCGCCGGGAGCTTGGCGGTCTCGGGAGTCCCGGTGAACAGCCCCCGCTTCGAGAGCCACCGGATCATCCGCACCCCGGTGGTGTCCTTGGCCCGTCCGAGTTCGGGGCGCGCCGCGAGCAGGCTGGTCGGGGCGACACCGGGATGCGAGATATTGCTGGTGATGGCCCAGCCCGCGGCGGCGCTGCGGCGGGCGAGTTCCAGGCCGAACAGCCCGCACGCGATCTTCGACTGGCGGTAGGCGGCCATCCCGTTGTAGCGATGCTCCCAGTTCAGGTCGTCCCAGTTGATGGAGCCACTGCGCGCGGCGACGCTCGTCTGGGACGTCACTCGCGCACGTCCGGCGGTCAGCAGCGGCAGCAGGTGCCCGGTGAGGGCGAAGTGGCCCAGATGGTTGGTGCCGAACTGCAGCTCGAACCCGTCGACGGTGCGCTGCAGATCGGGCGGCGACATCACCCCGGCGTTGTTGATCAGGAGGTGGATCGGGGCACCACCGGCGCGTAATTTCTCGCCGAGCGCGGCGATCGACGCCAACGAGGAGAGATCCAGCGCCTCCAGCGACAGCTTCGCCTGCGGGTACCGGGCGCGGATGGCCGCAACCGCCGCCTCGCCCTTGCCGGTGTTGCGCACCGGCATGACGACCTCGGCGCCGGCCTGCGCCAGGCCCGCGGCGATACCCAGCCCTATTCCGTCGCTGGCCCCGGTCACCACCGCGCGTTGTCCGGTCAGGTCGGGAATGGTGATGTCGTACTGTCGGCGTGTCATACGTTCGAGACTGCCCGGCATCCAGGGCGGCATCCACGGTCTGACGATCCGTGGCTGGGCAGTCCGCCGCGGGGAACAATGGCAGCCATGATCGATCGAGCCGGACTGGCGCAATTCCTGGTCCGCCGGCGCAGCGCCTTGCAGCCGGAGGACGTGGGGCTCCCGCGCGGGCAGCGGCGCCGCACGAGTGGTTTGCGCCGTGAAGAGGTCGCCGCGCTGTGCCACATGTCGACCGACTACTACGCGCGCCTGGAACGCGAGCGCGGCCCGCAGCCCTCCGAGCAGATGATCGCCTCGATCGCCCAGGGACTGCATCTGTCCCGCGACGAGCGCGATCACCTGTTCCGGCTGGCCGGACATCGCCCGCCGGCGCGGGGGTCGGGCACCGACCACATCAGCCCCGGAATGCTGCGGATCTTCGACCGGCTCGCCGATACGCTTACCGAGATCGTCACCGAACTGGGGGAGGCGCTGCGTCAGACCCCGCTGGGCGTCGCGATCTTCGGTGACCTGTGCCGATACACCGGGCCGTCACGCAGCATCGGCTACCGCTGGTTCACCGATCCCTCGGCGCGCGACCTGTGCCCGCCCGAGGATCACGAGTTCTATTCGCGGATGTACGTTTCCGGGCTCCGGGGAATACTGACGCTGCGCGGTCCGGAGTCCAAAGCGGCTCGGCTCAAGGAACTGCTGTCCGCCGAAAGTGCGGAGTTCCGGGCGGTCTGGGAAGAACACGAGGTCGGCGTCAGGCCGCGAGAAATCAAGCGTTACAACCACCCCCAGGTCGGTCTGCTGGAGCTCAACTGCCAGGTCCTGCTGGACCCCGACGAGTCGCACACGTTGCTGGTCTTCACCGCGGCGCCCGGCAGCGAAAGCTACGAGAAGCTGCAACTGTTGTCGGTGGTCGGCGCGCCGACCGGGTGAGCGGCGGCGACGGTGTCATGCTGATGTCGATGACCGACCGGCCGCTGGACCCGAACACCCGGCTTGCCGCCGAGCGTAACCGGCTGGCGCTGGAACGCACCCTGATGGCCTGGACCCGAACGGCGACCTCGCTGATCGCGTTCGGGTTCACCATCTTTCAGATCTTCCGCTATCTGTCCGAGAGTGAGCGCCTGGCCGACCCCTACGTCAGCCCGCAGCTGGTCGGCGCCGTCATGGTGGTGATCGGGATCGCGGCGCTGATGCTGGCCTGGGTGCAGCACCGGCAGGAGTTGGCCGCGCTGCGTGCGGAGTTCGGCCCGATGCGCTATTCCATTGCCTCCGTCGTGGCGGCGATGATTGCCGGACTCGGGGTGCTGGCACTGCTCGCGATCACGCTGCGGATGTGAGCCATCAGGCTAGAGCCGGTACATCTCCCGTGCCATGGCGGCGTCCGCCATGAAGGCCTCCCGGTGGACGGCCCGGTGGCTGGGCTTCTTGCGTGATTCCTGCGCGGGAACGAGGAACGTCGCGCGCAGCGCCGCCTT